>CAKSJG010000009.1 GCA_934463165.1 uncultured Clostridia bacterium | reverse complement strand
CGCGTCAATATCCGAACTTTGGTAAGCTTATCATCCGTCGGCATCGCGGTTAGGGTATACTTTTGATTTTTTGGAAAGCTCAAACAGGCAGTGCAGTAGCGCTGAAACTCGCTTTCAATCAAAAAATAAAAAGTATACCCTAACCCCTCGCCCGTCAGACAGATGTTCTTGCATTTAATTTATAATCATAACAAATATACCTAATTGATATCTGCTCTTCTCTAAGGTTACAGGTGTATGTATTTTTTTTGAGCTCGCGAGTTCAGCGCTACTGCACTGCCTGTTTGAGCGACTTAAAATAAAATACATATACCTGTAACCGATACGAATTTTTAATGTGTTCGGATATTAACACAGCAGCTTAAGCACAAGAGAGCCGAAACCGTTTAATTACGCATAAAACCGTGCATGCTTTAAACTTATATGCACGGTTTTACATACGTATTATTAATATTCAATAATCACTCTGCTCCTATATCACCCGATGCGGCAGGCTGCGATTCACCCTGCTGCGCCTGACCGATCTGACCGGATCCTCCGGATATAGTGCCGGAATTCTGACTTCCGCCCTGATTCGAACCCGATTGCGAACCGCTCTGCCCCGAACCTGAGTTGTGTGATGTTCCGGACTGAGTGTTTTCAGACTTGGAACTCTCGCTCTTTGTATTGTTCTTATCGGAGTCGGTTTTTGAAGAATTCTCGTCCGATTTCTTCGTGGTAGTTGTCTTTGATGACTGCGACGTTGAATATGAGCCCGCCTGACCGCCGCCGATTATTACATGACCCTTACCGCCGCAATATCCCGTGAGGAATTTTTTGTTGGCATATTCCGATGCGGCGCTGCCCGATTCATAGAGTCCGGTATACGGGCATACTCTTGCCTTTATGATTCCGTCGGGCTGATCAAATTTTTTATTTTCAAGACCCTTGTGAACCTCTGTCATTATCGTTTTCCAGATTCCTACAGACGGATTCACACCGGTATTTATAACCCTGGGTTTATCAAAACCGTACCATACGGCTCCGCAGTAATACGGAGTGAAGCCCATAAACCATTTATCTTTGTTATCATCGGTTGTACCTGTTTTTCCGCATGTTTCAATTCCCGAAATTGCGTTTCCGGCTGCAGTTCCGTATTTTACAACGCCCTGCAAAAGCTGCTGCGTCAAAAATGCGCTTTCTTCGGAAAATACCCTTGTTTTAACAGGTTTTCTTTCATAGAAAAGATTGTCGTTTTTATCGCAGATTTTGGTATATGACGACGGTTCTATATACATACCGCCGTTTGCAATCGTAGCATACGCACCCGCCATTTCAAGCGGAGTAACACCGTCTGTCAGACCGCCGAGAGCGAGAGAAGCAAGGGTTTTATCGGAATATTTCTTTCCGCCGCGCTCTGTCTCGTCTATAAGCGAAGTCATGTGCATTTTATCGTGCATATATTCAAACGATTTGTCTATGCCGAGTTTTTTGAGAATATTAATCGCCGGTATGTTATAAGAATATGCCACCGCGGATTTGACCGAAACAGGACCCGTGAACTTGTTATTTGCATTTTTGGGCGTCCAGCCGCCGATTGTTATCTTGCTGTTTGCAACATATGACGAAAGGTTAATAACATTACTGTCAAGCGCGGGAGCATATACACCGATAGGCTTTATGGATGATCCCGGCTGACGCTTACTCTGGGTTGCACGGTTCAGTACGCGTGCGCCCTCCTTTATACCTCTGCCTCCCGTAAGACCTTTTATTTCACCGGTTGACGGCTCTATTATAATCATTGCGGACTGCACTCTTTCTCCGCCGGATACAACAGAAAAATTGGAATCATTCTGATAGTAATTGTCCATAATATTTTGAACATTCAGATCAATCGTTGCATAAATCTTAAGACCGCCGTTTAAAAGAACATCCTCCGCAAACTGATCGGTATAGTCAAATTCCTTCATAAGGTCTGACTTTGCCTGCTCAAAAATATAATCTGCAAAATATGATGTGTCGGCGCTCTCCGTCTTTTGAGTGCTTCCGCCGGTAAATACAAGCTCTTCATTGATTGCCTTGTTGTATTCATCTTCCGTTATAAACCCGAGCTCAAGCATTTTTCCGAGGACAGTAAGCTGCTTTTTCTTGTTGTTTTTGGGATTTATGAGCGGATCGTATGTTGTCGGGTACTGCGTAATTCCCGCTATTGAAGCACATTCCGCAAGGGTAAGCTTATCTACGGATTTTCCGAAATAAACATTTGCCGCCGATTCAACACCGTGCACACCCTGGCTTAAGTATATGGAGTTCATATAAAGCTCCAATATCTGTTTTTTGCTCATTTTTGTCTCAAGAACAACCGAACGCGTCATCTCTCTGATTTTTCTCATGTTTGTTCTTTCATTGTCATGAGTTATGTTTTTAATAAGCTGCTGGGTTATCGTACTTCCGCCGTATGAGGAATCACCCTTAACGAAAACATTGAGAACGGCGCCGAGAGTTCTTTTAAGGTCAACTCCCCGATGTTCATAAAACCTCTGATCCTCAATGGCAACAAAAGCGTCCTGCAGGTTTTTGGGAATTTTATCTATCGATACCCATATACGGTTATCCGGAGACTTAAAGTGCTCATATTCCACATAATCTCCGTCACTGTTTTTGCAGTATATCGTTGACGAAAGTTTAAGGCTGAATGTGCCGAGATTATCACCGAATTCAAAATCTATCTGGTTATATATCCAGAATGTAAATGCGGCAACGCCCACGAGCGCGGCAATAACCATAACCTTAACAGCAATGACGAAGGCTCTGAAAACAGGTGTTCTTCTTCTTGAAGACATATCCTTCTTTATCGAGCGCCGCTGCTTTTTCATTTCCTTTTTAGATATTTTTTTGTTTTTTCGGATAGTTTCTTTCATGTTGCTTTGAATATCCTTATTTCTCATTTAGCTATCATCTCCGAATATCAGTAATTAATTTGCCTGATTTTAAAAATTGTATGTATGTTTTATGTATAATTTTTTCCCCTGAGCTAACAATATTTACATAACAGCGAAAGGACTGATTTTATGAAAAACAACCGCATGCTCACAGCAGCGCTTATATTCTGCTCGGCGCTTTTCTTCACGGTATTTGTGTTTATTCAATATTCATCGGTATCACACAAAAAAAACGAAACGGAGCCGCCGCAAAAGCCTTATACCTCCGAGGCAAAAGCCGACGAGCCGAAAGCGGAAAATCAGCCTGTCAAAAAAGCTGTCGTACCGTCTGCTCCGTCTGCCGAAAAGGAAGAATACCTCCTGCGCCTTGAAGATAATTACATCTGCGCGTATTACATCGGAGCAACCGGAAGAAGGCTCATTACCTCATCGCGCGCAAATACATCCGTAATGTCGGATTCTGACATAGAAAAGCTGCGCGAAGGAATATATGCAAACAATTATGAAGACATATGCCTTTATTTTGAAAGCTGGTCATCATAGGCAAGCACAATTCTGTCATTTGAGCTGTAGTCCTTAATCACTTCAATATCTTTCCAACCGTCGGCATATAAGATATTGCCGACATCCGCGCCCTGATTATATCCTATTTCAAAAATAATCATTGCACCCGGATTTACAAACATTTTTATGTTTTTGGATATTTTTCTGTAAAATTCAAGTCCGTCCGTTCCTCCGTCAAGAGCAATTACGGGTTCATAATCTTTGACGCATGTCTCAAGGGTTTTCACCGTATCGGTTTCGATATACGGGGGATTCGAGACAATGACATCAAACCTTTTTTCAAATTTATATCTATCCGCAAGCGCGTCCGATATCATAAATTCCACTCTTTCGGAAACACCGAGACGCTTTGCGTTTTTTTGTGCAATATCAATTGCCGCTTTGCTTATGTCGGTTGCGGTAACATGTGCATCCTGCAGATATTTTGCCAAAGAACAGGCTATTGCACCCGAACCCGTGCAGATATCAGCAATATAAGCGTTTTTTTTGCTGTATTCGTCTATTATTATCTCAACCGTGAGCTCCGTTTCCGGGCGCGGTATGAGCACGTTTTTGTCAACCTCAAACTCAAGCGACATAAACTCTTTTTTGCCTGTTATATATGCCGAGGGCTCGCCTGCGGCACGCCTTTTGCAATGCAACAGAAACTTGTCAAAATCAGCACTCAAAAGAACATCGGACGAATGCGTAACAAGAAAAATCGAGTCTCGGTTTAAAACATCTTTTAATAATATTTCTGCCTCAAGTCTTGCGTTATCATATGCGGAAAGTATTTCCGCTCCGATTTTTACGGCTTCGGATATATTTACCATTTATCTTCCTCTTTATCCTCGGGCACAACAGCCTTAAGAGCCGCAATGGCAACCTCAAGCTGACTTTCATCGGGTTCTCTCGTTGTGAGCCTCTGCAGCCAGAGACCGGGTTTGGTAAGTATTCCGACAATTCCGTCCGGATGTCTGCCGGCAGCTTTTATGATTTCATACGAAATTCCTGCAACAAACGGGAGAAGAAGAAGTCTGTATACTATTCTCACCCACCATACCGACCATGTGAGCAGCGAAAACATCAATATACTTATAACCATTACGATAAGCAGAAAGCTTGTTCCGCATCTCGGGTGAAGCCTTGTGTATTTTTTTGCGTTTTCGGGTGTTAACTCTTCCCCTGCTTCATATGCGGCAATGGATTTGTGCTCTGCGCCGTGATATTCAAACACACGCTTAATGTCGCTCATATGCGATACTCCCCACAGATACAGCAAAAAGATCGATATTTTAACGGCGCCCTCTATGAGATTTAAAACAATTTTGCTCTCCAAAGCGCCTCCCAAATACTTAACAACAGCCTTGATCCACCCGGCAACAAGAGTCGGAAGTATCATAAAAAGCCCTATGCTGAATATGAGCGATACAACAACCGAAAAATAGATTGCAATATCCTTTACCTTATCGCCTAATTTATCGTCAAGCCATTTTTCAAACTTCGATTCTTCCTCCGGCGAGCTGCCGTCTTCAAGATCGACCTGATTTGCCGAAAACATCAGACATCTGACTCCGGTAACCAAAGATTCAAAAAACGCGATTATTCCTCTTATAATCGGAATTTTATCAAGGTGATGATTCTTGATGAACGAATTTACGTCACGATCGTCAATAACAATCGAACCGTCGGATTTTCTCACCGCTGTCGCAATTTTTTTCGGACCTCTCATCATGACGCCCTCTATAACAGCCTGACCGCCGATGGAGGTCATGTGGCAATTTTTGTTTTTACATTCTTTTTTCTTCATGTGAAGATCTCCCTTATATGCAAACAGACATATTACATACATGCATCTGTAAATAACCGATGCGATATAATATTAATTGTAAATATATTTTCTCAATTTATCCTATTATATCATGCAATGGCAAATTAGTCAATTAATATATCATCTTTATTTTTTACAATTGTGTTAAATTTATTTGAGGTAAAACAAAGCAGCATCCCAATGAACGGTCTGTTTTCATCGGGATGCTGCCGTACAAACAGCATTATGCGTAAATTTTAAGATATAATCTTTCAAGAAAAACTGCCGCTTCGGCACGCGTTACACTGTTTTCGGGAGCAAATACCGTATCACTTGCGCCCTTTGCAAGCCTCAGAGACAGGCATGCGTCAATTGCGTTTTTCTCATCTGCCGAAACAGATATAAGATCGGTAAACTTATCAGTAATTCCGTAATGCGGAATAGTATTTCCCGCATTTTTGGATTCATATGCCTTAACAAGAAGCATACACATATCGGCGCGCGTCATCGGCTTATTCGGGTCAAGCCGTCCGTCCGAATACCACAAATCCGGAATCAGCTTTTTCGTCTCCGCTGTCTTGATGTAAGGCTCATACCATTCACCGGCAGCGCTTGATTCGGGTGAAAAACCGAGTATTCTCTCTGCCATGGCAATCCCCTCGGCATAGGTCACGGTGCTATCCGGCATAAACAATTTATCTCCGATGCCGTTTACAAAGCCCTCATTTGCCATATATGATATGTTATCCTCTGCCCAGTGACCCTTTGTGTCATCAAAATCAATAATATTCGCAACGGGAACGCTTACCTCTGAAATACTGTTCCATTCGTTTGAAGTATTTCCGTGTCCGCGAAATTTTATATATCTTCCTCTTGTCAGAGCAAACATAAAGCTCTCGTATGATGAGGTTTTGCCGCTGCTCTGTCCCGAATATACGTTAACCCAGTTTTCCTTATCTTCCGAAACATCAATATCAAATATCGTGCTTCTCTGATCTCCGTTCATAAATGCAAGGTTAATCTTGTTAAGATCCCTAACCTCACCGAGATCCCATATTGCAGAGACCTCTCCGTCTGCCGACCATCGGGTTGCAAAATTACCGTCGACAGTAGCTTCGGGAGGATTTTCCGCCTGCGGAATATTTTCGGATTCAGCGCTCTTTATTTCATAAGTTTCGGAACTTGTGTCAGTTTTATATATTCTTTCCTTCGGCTCAAAAGTAATGCTGTAGGTTATCGCCGTATCATTTGAACGTGCTGTAACATATGCCGAATTGCTTTCTTGCGTAGGTTGAACATATGATATTTCAATGCCCTCCGAAGCCGTTGCTGATACCGTATCGGCATCAGAATCCACAACATAGTTTGTGTTATCGGGACTAAATCCGTCAACCGGAATACCTCCGACGCTCAGCGATGTGAGCGCTGTGCTGAAGCTGCCGTATGCAGCCCACGAATCAAGCGGGAGCAGTTTGGGAAGTGTTGATCCCGTCTGTCCGTCATATATCGGCTCAAACACAACCGATATTGTCGGATTTGACGCGTCTTTAAGATGAACTGCAAGCTTGCGTATGCTGTCGGAAACCTTGGTTCCCGTATTTTTATATTTTTCAAGGAGAGATTCCGCTTTCATATCTTCAAAAACAGCGTTTGACGGAGACGCAAGAGTCGCCTTCATTTTTTTGCCGTTTAAAGTCAGCACTGCGCTTTTTTTATCTTTGGAAATCTCAATGGCCGCACTTGTGTGGAAAAATGAATAAACTTCAATAGGTTTGGAAGTTTTTATCTCATCCTGAACTATTACCGCACTGCGGTTATTAACCATTGCAAAGCCGCGCCTTGCCTGCGTCACATATGGTGTATATGCATCCGTAAGATCCACAATGCCGTATGCATATGAACCCGACGATCTGAATTCTTCTATCTGTGAATTTGCATCAACATTCTGATCTGCATGCCTTGTCCCTTTATCGTCCGCAGGATTTATAACTATAGTATTATGACCTTCTGCACGTTTTTTGTAATATGTCCATCTTCCTGCTGCTGAATCATACGAAAACAGTCCCGGCAGGCTGTAATTTTCAGAGCCTAAATCAATAATCCATCTTTCACCGAGAGCTTCCATAACAAAACTTCCGCGGTCCAGATCTGAATGTGTAACCTGACTTCCGCCCTTAAATCCGAGATACATTCCGCTATTGCTTGTGTAGCTGCTTCTCATTGAGCCGACGCTCATTAAACCGCCGAAAGAAAAATCACGGTTAAAACCCGATGATTCGCTTCCCATTCCGTCACGGTAATACAGCAGGTCATAATATCCCGGCTGACTTACGTTTGCCTTGCTTATTCTGTAGCTTGCAAGCCCGGGGTCGTTATATAATCTTGACAGCCACAGAAGTGACGGAGATATATATGATAACTCGCTTGCATCGCTGTAGTTAAACGAACGGTCACTGCAACCGTGCATTGCAACCACATATTCGCCTGTTTTATCGAGTCCTTCCATATCCTTCATGCCGAAATCCGTTCCGAGAGCGGATATAAGTGCGGATTCATAAAGATACGTTGCAGCCTGACCGTATTCCCAATAGCTTACACCCTCAACGCATGCGCCGTCGGGGGCAAAATTTTGGAGTGCAAGCTGCATTGAATCTGCAGTAGCGTTAATAACCTCGTTGCAGATATATTCGTATCCCGGTTCATCGCCCATGGCAAGAGCCGCCATCCCGAGACCCGAGTTTGTAACAAGATTGTGATTTTCGGGTGAACCTGCAAATCCCGAACGTGAACGCAGATTTTCAATAAAGGGCAAAATTGCGTTTCTCATCATACCGTTTCTGATAACACGTCTCTGAGAATCCGTCCAGTCATTGTAAAGCCAGTCATAGACAAGAGCAACCGGGCGCGCATAATCACCGACATCTATATCGTGTATCGGGTTCCAGTCGGTATACGTGCAGATGCTTTCAAGCTCCTCCCAGAGTCTGTCTTTATAGCGCACATCACCGTTTATTTTGTATGCAAGCGCAAGCGGTATAAGTCTGCTGCAGTCAACTCTGTCAAGGCGGAGTCCGTCAGACTTTGAATACCCCGTAACCGGAGAGCCGAGTATATTTGTTGCCGTGGCAAGCACATTGCTGTATGCGCTTTCGACAAACGGAACTTCTTCAACATAGCGCTTAAGGTTTTCAAAATCATCGCACGTCAGAATAAGTCTCGGGTGCTGACCGGAAGGATAGTTTTTCTTCAGAAGCGATATTGAATCTCTCTTTTGATCGGGACCGTCCTTTCCGGGTACTATATAGTCGGTGCTGTTATCTATTGAAGATGCACCGATATCATCTATCGGACTGTTTGTAAGCCATATACGGTCAAAATAAAGCTTCGTTCCGCCCGAAAATCTGTCTGACCATGATTCAAAGCTCGTTATCATGTCCCAGCCGAGAGGCGTTCTCCAGGTTGATGTCGGCTTAAGCTCAAACGTAACCGTTTTCCAGCCCTGCCATACAATAGGCTGCTTCAAATTATAGCCGTCAACTCCGTCGGTTGCAGGGTTTTCGGAGCCTACAAAAAAGCTGAGAGTCTGCCCTGTCGGAGCATCGGAATAAACCGTCATCTGCAAATAATCGTAACCGCTCCAATCCGTTGTCGGAATTTGCGGAAGATATGTCGGAAAAGGATTGGAGGCATCGCAAAGTCTTGTTCCGTCACCCGAGAGAGAATGATCTGTTGAAAATGTGCCTTTTGCTTCGGAAACATTCTCCTTTTTGCTCCAGTCATAAATCATCAGGTCATTTGCGCCCTCTCCGTAGCCTGCATCTTCTCCGGGATCCGAAGGCTCGGGATCGGTATTTTGCGATTCCGCAAAAGCCTCTATTTTGTCAAAATAAATGCTTGCTCCGCCGGCGGGCTGTTTGCCTCCGTAATACGGCCAAATACAGAGCGAATTGATTTTATCCCATCCGAGGGGTTTTCCGACGGATGTAAACACTGAGTTATCTTTACCGTAAGACAGCGAAATAAGCTGCCATCCCTGCTTGCTGACCGTGAAATCCGCCGCATAATAATCGCGGCACGCAGTGTCCGGATTATCGGAGATTACGGAAAGAGTAAGCACCGATTTTACACTGTTTGCCGAGTATACCCAAAATTCAAGATAACCGAAATCAGATATATCCGATACCGAAGCAGGAATGGAAATATCTCTGTAAAGATCGGCTCCGGATATTCTCATTGTGAAATCTCCGCTTTTGGTATACGCCGCAGATGCCGCGGCACCCGTTTGGTATATTACACTGTATTTTGTAAGATCCGAAACTGTCACGCTGCTTTCCCTTGCATATGCCGGTAATGTAATGCTGCTCAGCATCAAAACCGCCGTAAGCAAAAATGCAAGCGCTTTTGAAATTTTTCTCATATGAAAATCACCTCATTAAATAAACAATATTATTTATAAATAAAATACTGACAGCATATATCCCATCTTTCGTCCACAACGATTGTATCACCGACTTCAACATCGCTGACCGTTCCGACCTTGCCTGTTTTTGATTTTTCATCATATATTATCGGCTTGTCGGAATCAAAGTTGTTCCTCTCGATATTTCCGCCGAAAACCTCAAACTCAAATCCCGCAACATTACCCACGCGCAAAACCGTTCCGACAGCTATTCTGCTGAGCGTATCCCTTTGTGAAAGGTCATAGCACATCTTATTGTTCCGTCTGTCATATATCAAAACAATATCGGATATTACCTTTTTAACGGAGCTTGCCTTTATCTTTATGATGTCGCCACTTTCG
This sequence comes from uncultured Clostridia bacterium, assembly GCA_934463165.1. Taxonomy (GTDB): domain Bacteria; phylum Bacillota; class Clostridia; order UMGS1810; family UMGS1810; genus RGIG1828. The sequence goes on along the minus strand of CAKSJG010000009.1, from coordinate 77,253 downwards.
ATTTCTGTCTTGCTTTCATCAATCGCCGGGACAAGACCGACATGCTTTTGTTTCTTTAAATAATCCGATTTCAGCATATCGGTATTTTCAACTGTAAATTCCGCAATTTGTCCGACATCGCCTCCGAGAGTAAGCTTCGTTTCCTCTTCCTTTTTCTCGGCATTCCAGGTTGAAGTTACATCAAGCACCATATAAGCGCGGCTGTCTTGCTTAACATTGGTTTCAACGTTTGACGAATACCACACCATTATGTTATTCTGAAGTCTGTCTCCGCCATAGCTGTATGCTTCAAATTCATTGATTCCGCCTGCACTTGGGCGGCTTACCGCCATGCTCGTGTCTGTGGGTATGCTCCATATTCCCGCAGTTCCGACATTAACCTCGTCTACATCGGAAACAGAGAGCGGCGGAACGGCAAAATATGTTCCGGTTTTATCAAAAAGCACATGGTTTGCAATTCCGTACATTCCGCGTTTGAATGTTACGGTTTTTGTTTCGCCGTCATTTAAATTCGGCCAATCGTTAAGATAATACTTATTATTTATTATCGGGTAATCGGATGCCTGAGCCGCCATCTCCCTTGTTTCGGCAATAAGCGGCAGAGTGAGCTCGGTTACGGTATCATACTTCCCGCTTGCATTGCTTTCATCTTTTGCTTTAAAATCAAACAGCACCATATACCTTTCGCCGTTTACTTTACTAACAATTTCTTCGGGCTCCATAAGCTTTGTTTTGACGCCGTTTTCATAATATGTAACCCTGACCTTGTCGGCAAGAGAATATACATTGACATCCGCTTCGCTGTTCATAAGTTTGATATATCCTTCGGTTTCAAGACCTTTTTTATTTTCCGATACTGATATAAGATATGCAAGATTCGAGTTCCAGCTTGATTTTTCCATAAATGCAATCTCGCCCATGCAATCCATATAAAAACTGTAGTTATCTCCGGCTTTTACAGATGATACATTAAACTTCAAATCATCAGAAAGAGAGTATTGTGTTCCGCCGGTAATAATCTTTTTATCCGCACTGTTAAATTCATCAATGCGTCCGATTATTTTTTTGGACGAGACCTTAATTGTAAGAGACTTTGAGTCTATTGAAGAAAATACGGATAAAATATCGTTCTTTTTAAGCTTATCGGCGGACTTTTCCTCATTTGATTCATCGAGTATAACAACCCTGTCATAATCATCGAGATTAATCACATGCGATTCTGACGCATATATATCCGAACGCTCCGAAATTGAGTTTTTATATGAAGAATATCTGTCAACCACAATATTTATATAGTCTTCAATAAATACAACATCATATACCGAGTCACCGTTATTATCGATGAGTGTAACGCTTCCGTGCTTTGGCACGGCATATTTTTCCATGTTGGATTTAAGCACTTCACCGTTATACACAACAGCTGAACCGCTTGATATCATAAAGCGTACGTTTTTGCTGTTCAGCATATATTCATATGCCGTTTTCTGTTTATCAAACTTTTCGATATTTTCGGCAGAAAGCGTTATAACCTTGTTTTCCTGTTCAAGATATGAAACTACCGTACGCTCCGAACCGTGCTTTTCATAAAAAAGTTTTATCTTATACCCTACCCTGTCGGGAATTTGCCGCGCAAGCTTATATGTTTCGCCGTCCATGCGGATTCTGCCGCTTCTGCAGAGCTCACCGCCGTCCGTGCACACACTGTCGGACGCAGTGATTATACCGTCCGATACATAAACATTTAAGTATTCTTCCGTAAACAATCTGTCATTTGACACACTGTAGCTTTTGTCGCTGCCGTAAGAATCCTGTCTTGCAATTTCCGTAAGGAGTGTGTTATAAAGCATTTTATACAGTGACTGGCGTGCAAGCGGCGCGGTTGAGTCTGCCCCCGTGCTGCCCGAGATTTTAAGGCTTACGGCCTCGCGGATATATCCTGCGGGGTATCCTCCGTTTGCCTCGGCTCTCATTCCGTAACCCAAAAGGCATACAAGAACCTTCATAGCCTCGGGTGCCGATACATTTTTCTCGGGGCGGAAGCAGCCGTTGCCGTCTCCGCTCATTATGCCCGCCTTAACGGCAAGCTCAATGCTTGAACCGTATTTATAATCCGTGCTTACATCATTAAACATTGAATGTGCGTTTCCGGATCCGCCTGTCGGCTGCATGCCGAGCATGCGAACCGTTATGTCTGCAAATTCGCCGCGCGATATATCGGAAGACTGAACCGCATCCGACGAAATTATTCCCAGATCAGAAAGCACACGCATTTGCTCTCCGTATGCCGAAAGATCAAAATTATTGCTTTCATCTGCCCTTACACTTCCGGCAGGAGATGCGGAAATACAAATCAGCACTGATATAAGCAAGCATATAATTCTTTTGAATTTCATTTTTGTCCGCCCTCCTGACTGTTCATTGCAAACATAAGCATTTTTGCCGCCTCTGCACGTGTCATGCTTTCTCCGGGAGCAAATTCACCGTTTGCTCTTCCGTTTATAATTCCCGCAGCAGAGAGGTTTTGCACAGCATCCGTCGCATAATCCGCGATTTTTTCACTGTCGCTGTAGGTCTTATGTTCAGCATCCGATTTAATATCATATTTTGCATAATTCATAAATCTCAAAAGCATAACCGCGGCATCCTGCCTTGTGATAAAGCTTTCGGGCAAAAAGCCGAAGCCGTTACCGTAAACAAGCCCTGCCCGTGCAGCGCCGTTTATAAACGGTGCATACCAGCTTTTGGGGCATACATCCTCAAAAACTTCGTTTTCGCCCTCCGGAACGGAAAACGTTTTGCAAAGCATCTTGACAAATTCCGCACGCGTAACCTCTTTGTCGGGGTAAAACATTCCGTCATAACCCGATATAATCTCTTTTTCGCTCATGTTTTTTATTACTTCGTATGCCCAGTGAGACTTATCTACATCCGTATAAAGATCCGTATCGCCGACGGGGTCGCCGCCCGTGTTTCCTCCGGACGGAAGTATAACCGGAAGCTTTGTTGTATTTCCGCCTCCGCCGCCTGCACTGCCGCCCTTTGAACCGCCCGATTTATCGTCGGTTATTCTTACACTGTCAAGCGCACTGCTGAGCGCCGCAACCGAATCATAGCTCTTTTTGATTACCGCTTCCGTAAGCTGTTTTCTTTCGGCTGAATTTGCATTGTCATAGCGCTTGTTCCCTATCGCGCTTAAAAATTCCTCCGCTTCGGCATTTAAAACGGCATTTTTAATTCCGTTTAAAACTGCTGATTCAAACAGGTTTTCGGCAGCGTCCGAAAGTGTCTCGGCTTTCTTCTTTGCAGCTTCCGATGCCGCAGATGCGTAATCGTTATTTTTTGCAAGAAGCTCAACGCCTTTGGAACTGATATTAAGGCTTTTAAGCGCTTCTGTCAATTTGTTTATGATACCGTTATCTGCCGTATCGGCTTCAATAACACTTCCGTAAAGTATTGAAGCATAAAGCTTATTCATATCTCCCCCGGCAAGAAGCGCCGCGGATTTGACATCTTTAAGCGTCAATGCCAGCTCTCTTATTTCTTTTCCCTTTTCTTCATTTCCGGTAAGCACACCGTAAAGCATCGGAAAGTTTTCGTTTTTAAGATTTTCGGCAACGGTATCGGGATCAAGCAATCTTCCGAGCTTATTATAAAAATATAATTGAAGCGAGCCGCAGCCGCCGTTTGATACCGCCTCTATTTTATAAATACCTGCATTTATATTCGGAAGAGTATAGCTGATATTGCCGTTTTCGTCGGCAATGACATTTTCTTCAAATCCGCATATTTTGGAATCGGGAATCCGGGAAATGATCTGTTCGTATTCCTCATCGGTAAAGGTTTCGGCAAATGCATTTATTCCGTGATTGCTCTTTGGCTTAAGTACGCGGATTCTGTATTCATCATTCGGATTAACTTTCATATCAAGTGTGCTTTTGTTAAAGCTCCACGTACCCTTAAACGGTTCTTCGTTTATTCCGCCCTGCCAGAGCTTTGCATCCGAAAGAATAACGCTCATTGGTGACGCCGTTTTTGCAACGGTTATTTCCATTCTCGTCATAGCGGATTTTTTTGAAGCGTCCGTCAAAGTATAGATCGGCTTGTCCGTATTATTTAAATAAATACCGGTTTTTGTCGTGCTGCCGCTGTTGTCATATACAAAATACAGTGTATAGTCAGTATCCTTTTTTACGGCGCCGTTGTTATATACCCACGTTCCTCGGCATGTGATTCCACCCTTCCAGGTTATTTGAAAATCGTTTTCGGGAGCGGAACCCATACGCGCTCCGAATGTCAACCCCCCTCCGAAAACGGTCAAACCGGAATCCGTAGCATCACTTTCAAGCCTGAACGGTATTTTCATGGTATATATACCGCTTGCATCATTAAAATAGTCTGTCATGCTGCTGTAAAGGATTTTGCAGTTGCCGCCCATTGTGCCGACGCTTTCTCCCGACATATCCTCCGTGGTTTTAAACACTGCTCCGTTATCGGTAAAGCCGATTTTCGGTCCGCTGGCTCCGGAATCCCAATACTGAGAAAGTATCTCCTCAGAGCCGAGATAATCGTCTTTTCTCATCTCGTCGATATCCCAGTTCAGGGAATCAAAGTCCAATCCTCTGTCGGAAACTATAATTTCGTTTTCCGTATCGTCATCATCATCCGGAACTGCCTCCGATAAATCTATGCTTTCTCTCAATTCGTCAATGCTTTCAAAGGATTTGCCCGAAACACTGCCTGCAAGCAGATATTTTTTTTCAAAATCTGAGCCGTCATAGCGGTCGGATCCGGCGTATTCAAGATACTTCATGGCGTCAAGTGCGCTCGCCGAGCTTTCCACACCGCAAAGAATTACCGAATTCAAAATCGCCGTGCAGCATTCGCTAACCGTAGTGTAGCTTTCTTTTTCAAGTCTTTTCGCAACAGCCGCCGTATCGGTAATATCATTTATAAGCACGGCAGGAGTTGTATCTGTGCCGAGTTCGGAGAGTACAGACAGAATTTCCGTCAACGCATCTTTGCTGCAATCCTGTCTTTCTATTGCACCTTGAAGCAACACCGCAGCATAAAATTGTCTGTACCCCTCCGTTGCAGCGCTTTCGGGAAAAGCTTTGTCCGAAAGCGCACGGTAATTATCGATTATTTTTTGAGTTGCAGCTGTGCCTAACCCGAGGGTCTTATTCATAACATCAACAAATTCGGTCTCACTACAGTTTTCGGCAACATCGCCGAGAAGAACTTCACCGCCTGCATAAATTGCATGCGAAGCTATTGCCGCACTTTTGTCGGAATTTAAAACATACACGTTATATTTTCCGGCAGATTTATAATTGAAATCTATGTCTGCCGCGCCGTCGGAATCAGTAGTTACGCTGACATCACCTGCAGTCATATCCTGCTTTTCATCATCGGATGCGGCTGCAAGCTCTTCAAATGTATATGCGGATGAAAAAGCCTTTGTCCCCTCTGTTGCCTTCGGGTTCAGAAGCTTTATGTCGTATTGTGTTTCGGGAAGAGCATTCAGGCAAAGCTTATTGTCCTTTACGGAAAGGCTCACATCCTGCGAAATCTGTGCGGCGTTGCCCGAATAAATCCCGATGTTTCCTATACTGAGCGTGCTTCCGCTCTTCGGTGTTACCAAAAGTCTTAAATTGCCGAAGGTTCTGAAATTGGCATTCGATGTAAACGTGCCCATGTTTTTGCCGTTAAGATACACGGTAACCTGTGATCTTTCGTTTGTATCCTCGGGGTTTTCAAATACAAGAGAAAACTCATAGTCATTATCTACAGAAAAAACTCCGCCGGCTACCCAGCCTTTGAGGTTATACAGTGTTCCGGAGTCATACATAATGCAGTGATTAACCTCATAATCACCGACCTGTGTGTAAAACTTAACCGTTTCAAGCGCTCCGCTTAATCTGACGGGGACTTTAACCGTGTAAACATCTTCCGTTATTGATTTGCCGGTTGTAAACACAATTTTGTGGTTACCGCCGAGATCACTTGAATATATGAGTCTGCCGCCGGCAAAGCCGTGTGTCTGCGCTGTTCCCCAGCTGCTGACAAGTTCCGTGCCGCTGTAGTCTCCGCTGCCGATAAGACCCATATCCCAAAAAGCAAGAGCGTCGGATGTATCTTTATCTTCAGCCGAGATAACACTGCAGACATTATTCTCATCCGAAGCAAAAACATTTGTAAAATTCAGTGATGCCATTATAAACGTAAGTATAATTGCAATTATTTTTTTTGGCATTATTATCCTCCTTGTTATCCGAACAGCTGAATATTTAACACATTAATTTATCACAAGCGTTTCATAACCGTCATACGGTGCGCATGAAGCCTTCCACAGATAAAATTTTGCATTGACTTTTTCCTTCGCTGCGTTTATCTCTTCATCGGACGCACCCTCGGGAATGCTTATGTCCGCATCTATATTTGCCTTAAGCGTTACGCTCTCCGACGGATTAACCGTCACAACATCAACATCGGACGATATGAGTACTCCGTCATTTTTGGCAGCTCCCAAAAGCATGAGCGTAACGGGTTTATTTTCAAAATTTGTTATCGTTATTTCGTAATTCAAAACGTTTTTGCCTGCAGCAAGCGACGCACCGTCTCTTGAAACGTCGATGCCGTTTACGGTGATTTTCTCAGTTGCCGTAACAGGTTTAACCTCATATGCATCGCTCCATACCGGTATACCTGTAAGGCTTGAGCCGCTCGCCGATGTAACTCTTACCCAAAGATATTTGCCGGCGTACTCCGCGGAAACGGAATACTGCGCATCAAAAGCGTTCTCAATCGGGCGTCTTTCCGATTCGGGTGCGTCCGCTGTATCCGATACATACCAGGCATACTCCGAACACATCTCCTCCAGACCCGAAACCGAGAAATATTCATAATCGGCTTTTACCTTTACTCCGTCGGCGGAAATGATTTTCACACCGAATACCGACGGCGCTTGTGTATCTGCGGTATAAATTCTTACATCGTCAAGATCCCATTCGGAATAGAAATACTTAAGAACTTCGCCGTCTTTCCATGCCGAGAGTGCCTCTTCGGCATTTCCGATAAGCTCGCCGCCGACTAAAAACGTACGTGTTTTATTTACTGTATCATACACAGCCTTTATGTCTATCCATGAATCTGTTCTGTGCTGAATGTAGCCCACCCAGTTTGAACCGTTTGTTCCGCACACCGCCGAATAGTTTGAAGAATATTCGTTATTCGGATTTGAACGGATTTTTGCTTCTATAACTATTCTGCCGTATGCACCGTCGGGGAAACGGTATCTTACGTTCGGATCACCGTCAACCCAATTATGACTTTCGTCAAACTTACCTGCGGGATGAATATAGTGATTTCCGTTTTCTTCTAAAACCGTACCGGCAAACCAGCTGTCGGAAACCGAGCCGTCGGATGATGTAATTCCACTTTCAAAATCATAATAAATCCTGCTGAGCTCAACCGACATTTTACCCGGGGCTTTTCCGGATGCGGAATCACTCACCTTAACTTCAACCGTTCCGGGATTGGCGTCACCGGTTACCGTGAGTTCACCGCTGTTTTTATCAATCGTAACTCCGCTGCGGTCCGATGTCAGCGACCATACTGCAGATTCCGTTGCATCGGCAGATGAAAAGCTTATCTTCGATGCCTTGCCCGACGGCGGAATAAATACATTTGACGCGGAGGCTGAAATATCCATTGTATCATATATATTGCCGCGGCAAAGCTCAATATTGCCGACATAAAGTGTGCTTCCGCTCTTCGGGGTTACCAAAAGTCTTAAATTGCTAAAGGTTCTGAAATTTGAATTTGATGTAAACGTGCCCATATTTTTACCGTTCAGATACACGGTAATCTGCGATCTTTCGTTTGTATCTGCCGGATTTTCAAATACAAGACCGAATTCATAGTCCTTATCGACCGCAAAAACTCCGCTTGCAACCCAGCCTTTGAGGTTATACAGAGTTCCCGCGTCATACATGATGCAGTGATTAACCTCATAATCGCCTACCTGTGTGTAAAATTTAACCGTTTCAAGCGCTCCGCTTAATCTGACGGGGACTTTAACCGTGTAAACATCTTCCGTTATTGATTTGCCGGTTGTAAACGCAATTTTGTGGTTACCGCCGAGCTCACTTGCATATATGAGCTTTCCGCCTGAAAAGCTGTGAGTCTGAGCAGTTCCCCAGCTGCCGACAGTCTCCGTGCCGCTGTAGCCGTCTTTACCTATTTCGCTCATATCCCACAAAGCCAAGGGAGCATATTCACCGTCATCGGCAAATGTCACGCATGCAAATGACTGAAACAGCAATACCACTGCCAATATAATACCTAATCTTTTTTTCATGACAACCCTTCCTTTTTTAAATCCGTATCGGGCGACGTGCTAAGCTCCGTCACCCGATGTTTAATATACAGTTATATTATTTAACCGTTGATGCCGCAAGCGGTGTCTGAGTATCGATGCCTGCCCAAAGCATGTATTTTACTATTGCAGCGTCCGTAACGTCAAGACCGATATCCGATACGCTGATTTTGCCGTATCTTGCAAAGGATGTGTTTGTAAGTTCTTTTACCGATACGCCGATAAGTGTACCGTCAGCATCATAGCTTGCAAATATTGCAGACGCAGCGGTAAGCGTTATGTCATCCTTATTTATTGCAAACACTGCAGATTTTAAGATGCCTTTTTCCGTAACATCCGATACGGGAACGAGTTCGTTTTCGGAAATTGCACATGTTATATATGTAACTATTTCATCATCCGTTGCCCATGTTTTGGATTTAAGTCCCTGTGCAATTGACGACTTTTTCTCTGCACCGATTGAATCGTAAGCTTCCGGGAGAGTTATGAGGTTTTTAGCCTTATATGCGTCTATGGCATTCATAACCTCGGACTCTGCCAGCTTATTAACATTCATTGCCAAAGGCTCGCATACATTACCGCCGTATATCTCAACATCGCCGACATAAAGCGTGCTTCCGCTCTTCGGTGTTACAAGAAGTCTGAAGCTGTTAAAATTACTGAAGTTTACACCTTCTGCTTCCGAATAAGTTGCATAATATTTACCGTTTACATATACCGAAATTTTTGATGTTTCATTTGTATTGTCCAATACTATACCGATATCATAATCTTTTTCGGCTTCAAAAACGTCATTAGCTATCCATCCGTCTGTACCGTCTCCTGTATTTCTTCTGTACAATCTTCCGTTATCGCGAATTGAGCAATTCTCCAAATCATATCCGCTGTAATATGAACAAAACTGTACTTTTTCAAGCGCTCCGCTTATTTTCACGGGAACTTTTATTGTGTATATATTTTCATTTACTGTTTTGCTTGTTGTAAATGCTATTTTTTGCGTACCGCCGAGTTCGCTTGCGTACACGAGCTTTCCGTCTGAAAAGCTGTGTGTCTGATTCGTTCCCCAGCTGCCGACAGTCTCCGTGCCGCTGTAGCCGTCTTTACCTATCTCGCTCATATACCATGCAGCTATCGGATTCATATCCGCCTCTGCAATTCTGTATGAATATTCAGCTGTCTTAGATGCCAAAGGAGATGATAAAATAACTTTTATCCTGCCGAGCTTTGCACTGTCGGTTACCGTGAGCACACCTGTTTTTGAATCTATGCTCACGCCTTCATAATCTTTATCAAGACTCCAGACTGCATTTTCATCTGCATCGCCGGATGTAAACGTTACGCTTGTGCTGCCGCTGTACGGTCTGTTGACATATGAGGGATGATCCGTCGGAGCGGTTATGCTGAGTGACTGATAATAGTTACCTTTATAGAGTTCAACATTATTCACATAAAGCGTGCTTCCGCTCTTCGGTATTACCAAAAGTCTTAAACCGTTAAAAACACTAAAATTTACGCCGGTTGCTTCCGAATAGTTTGCATAAAGTTTACCGTTAATATATATCAAAACCTTTGATGTGGCGGCAGTATTATCAAATACGATACCAACTTCATAATCTTTATCAGCTGAAATAATACCATTTCCTATCCATGCATCGCTTCCGTCGCCTGTATTTCGTCTCCATAAGCTGCCATTTTCTCTGATAGAACAGTTATCTAACTCATAACCGCTGTAATATGAACAAAATTTCACAGCTTCGACTGCTCCGCTTATCTTCACGGGAACTTTAACAGTGTATATAGCCTCATTGATTGACTTGCTTGTTGTAAATGCTATTTTGTGCGTACCGCCGAGCTCACTTGCATATACGAGCTTTCCGTCCGAAAAGCTGTGAGTCTGATTCGTTCCCCAGCTGCCGATAGCCTCCGTGCCGCTGTAGCCGTCTTTACCTATCTCGCTCATATCCCACAGCGCAAGCGGTGCGGGTTCGTCTGCCGCAAAAGCGGTTACACATACGAACGACTGAAGCAGCATTGCGACAGTCATAATCGTACACACCAATACATTTCTTTTTTTCATGATAAAAATCCTTCCTTTCAAAATAAATTTTATTTTTAAATATATGGAAGTTTTTCCACATATTTCTTACAAATATTATTTACCGAAGGTCTTTTCTTTACTGATAATATTTTTAATGTCACAGACCATGACCTTTGTTTTTATGAGTTTTAATTATTCAAATTCAGTTTTTCAAAAATCATATCATTGATTTTGCTTCTTAAGTCTAAAATATAATCCGCGCATCCGGGGTATGTGTCAAATCCGCGTATCCGACAAAGAAGCGACATAACCGTCTCTCTGTCCGTAAGGCTTTCCAAAAGCTGCATAGCCCTTAAATCCTGCATTGATTCATTGAATACATAAAGCCTGAGCGAGCATACAACCTCTCCGTTATCATCCATGGGATATACGATAAACGCGTCACCCGACTGAAATGCCCCGTCGGCATCCGTCTCTTTATACGGGTCTGCCACACGCAGAGAATGCTGAGTAAACCAGAAATTGAATCCCCACTGCAAAAAGCCCTCTATATCATTCTTATAAAGCTGATAACCGAGAATTCTGTTTCTGTATGACGGCATAGCCATAAACCTGTTTGACAGATATCCATTGCCCTGACCGCAGCAATAATATGTCCAAAGATTCTTTACGCCGTTATCCGTAAATGTCTGTATTACCGAAGTTGACGGAATAGGCTTTGTAATTATTCCTTCTTTATAATATTCATAATTTCCGAGGGCATCGATGAGACGGTCATCCGGAATATATTTTTTCAGAGTTTTTCTTGCGGCCTTATAATTTTCAATATGCTCCGCATGAGGTTCATCCGATACATGAAACCAACATTTATCAAACAAGCCGTATTCATCGAATACTTTTTTAAGTTCCGGCAAAAAGGCATTTAAAAATTCTGTGTATTCTTCCGATGCCGCGTCGGTTTCCCAGCCGAAAATTCTTTTGTATTCGCCGTCCGCGGTTGCCATAACTTTAGGCGCGGAGGTTGCTCCCCACTGTGTAAACAAATGCGATATCTCAAAATATTTTATTCCGCAGCGCAGACACATTTCAATCCATCGTTTCAGGTTTTTAAAGCCGAATGAATATTTTCCGTTTTTCAAAGTGACATCAACAAGCTGATTTGTCGGGCGCTCGGTTCCTACTGCCGTATCAAGAGGAGGAGTGAACACGGGGGTGAGAATCATATTGTGGCCGAATTTTGTGTATACCTTAATATATTTTTCGGCAATTTCAAAGTATTCATCGCTCATGACGTCCACGTTATGAAGCGCGGCAAGGCAGTCTCCGTGAAACCACCCCGTGTTTATCAGCTTCAGATCCGGAAGAAGAGCGTCTTTTATATCCACCGTATATACAAGCTCGTCAATAACTTCGCCGTCATAATATATTTTAAACACGATCGGGTACGTACCCGAAATTTTACCGTTCGGTTCAACGCTTATCCAAAGCGCTTTCACCCTGCCCTCGGTAATATAAAATTCGTTATCGCAAAGCCTTTTCAGCGGATCGGGAAAAAGACCGGGGGTTGTCGTAATATACCGGCAGTCGCAATCCCAGGATGAATGGCTCGGCAGCATTGACGGAACATAATCAACACCGTAAATATTAATATAATCGTTTATATCCGACTCACATTCAATTTTAAAGCTCTTTTTGAGTCCGCCTCCGTCAAAAAGCTTACCGACAATTTGAAACGAAAAAATTTCATTTTTAAACATGGCCGATTTTCCGCTTTCAAAGGCTGTGTTCGGCATATCAAAAAACACTTTTTCAAGACTTGAACAAAAAGCAAATTTACATTTAATCAATTACTTCACATCCTTTTTTATACCGTCCGATATAATCGGATTATATTTTATTTACAATATTTTCACCGTCAAATATAAGCACGCCGTAGCCGAATCCGATTTTTTTGCCTTCCGCAAGATATTTTGCAATATTTCTTTGCAGTGATGTATCCATCGGAAAGCCGTCCGTGCTGCCCTCATAGTCTCTGTAAAATACCCTCCATGAATCCGGAAAAGCATTTTCGCACACTGTATTTTGAACGTTGTCAAAATCATTCATAAAGTCACGCAAATTTGATTTTTCATCAAAAATATTTATATTTTCATTAAACAGAAGCCACGAATTGCAAATAATAACCATTTTTTCGCCGGGTTTATATCCGTAAAATTTATGAGCTCTTTTGTATGAATCAATTCTCTTTTCTCTTGAAAGAGGGCCGGATGACGGTATATGCATTTTTAAAACCTCGTCACCGACGGAAAGCGAAAATCCCGATTTGTTGTACGGAACGTCTATACCGTGTTTTTCGTATTGAAATCGCCCGAGCGCAAATCTTTTCATAAGAAAATGCCAATGCATCCAGCCGAACACCGCCATGCCCCATTCGCCGTAAACCTTTTTGCATTCCTCGTTTTTATATTCAAGATCTTTCATAAGATCAATAAAAAGCTCTCTGCCAAGTTTTTTCTTTTTATATCCGGCCTCAAGACGCTTTGAGCAACAGAGCATAAAAAGCATCTGCAATCCGTATGAGCTTATGCCGTTTTCATTTGCATAAAAGTCAAGACTGTGATATACATCGCCGTTTGCCTCGTTTTCGTCCTCTCCGCCGTCAAGAAAATATTTATGCCGGAGCTCTTCAAGCATTTTTACACCGTCTCCGCCGAGCTGTGAATACATATTCAGAAAATATTTACAAGCATCATCCGAAAATCCGATTTCCTCCATTATTTTTTTCAAGTATTCCGTCATGGTTTACCCTCCGTATTGTTTTTACATCCGAAAACAAGTTTTAATTTATCTTTACGGGAACTGTCATTTTATTTTTTACCGCCGCACAAAGTCTTTCTAACCTCTTTTTATCCATGAAGTTTTCATTGCTGAAAGCAGATGTCTTTCCTATCTGAACTGCCTTCTGAATTCCGAGCGGATGATACGGCATAAATTCAACGGACTTAATGCAGGTATATTTTTTTGAAAGAGCGGCAATATTTTCAAAATGCTCCGCGCGGTCATTCACACCGGGAATTATCGGGCAGCGCAGTATTACCTTTGCTCCGGCATCGTTTAGGGCTGAAAGATTTTTCAAAATAAGAGAGTTGTCAGTCCCGATAAATTTCTTGTGATTTTCGGGATCCGTTTCTTTGCAGTCATATAAAAACCAATCGGTATACTCCGATGCCTTGATTATATTTTCGGTATTTGCGTAACCGGATGTTTCTATACAAGTTGAGTACCCTTTTATTTTGCATAATTTCAAAAGCTCATACAGAGCCTCAAAGTGCATAAACGGTTCTCCGCCCGAAAACGTAACACCGCCGTCCGCGGTAATAAAGACATCGTCCTTTGCGATTTCAAGCATTATTTCCTCGCATGTGAGCCTTTTTCCGAGTATTTCAAGCGCCGACATAACGCAGACGTCGGCGCATTTGCCGCACAGACTGCATTTATTGCGGTCTGTAAGATGCATCCCGTTTTCAAACGTGTGTACCCCATTCGGACAAACTGCCGCGCACTTGCCGCACAGCGTACAATTCTTCACGGCAAAGGAAAGTTCTTTTTCCTTTGATTTGCTTTCGGGATTATGACACCATGCACAACTCAGCGGACATCCTTTAAAAAACACTACTGTTCTTATTCCCGGACCGTCATTTACCGAAAAGTGCTGTATGTTAAATATGGTTGTATACATTATATTTCCTCAATTCGTTGTAAAGAGCTTTAAAATAAAATTCAAAACCGTCTGCATTCGGATGAACGACAGCCTTATCCGCATAATATTTCGGATTATGAGGAACAAAATCATATGCGCATATATGTCTGACGTTTTTAAACCCCTCTGTCTCTTTACCGATAAGCATACACATATCGGTAAAATCACTGAAATCATGGTTTTCTGCTCCGTCATTTTTCCAGATAGGCGAAATTACAAAAATCTGCGAATTCGGATAGTTTTTTGTCAGGTTATATAAAAAGTTATGACAGTTGTTTTGTATTGTGATTTTTTTGTCGCTGCAATAGTCATTGACTCCGTATGCAACGGTAATACAGGACGGCTCGATTTCTTCGGGGATTTCAACAAGTTTCGGCACAAATTTTGCTCCGCCGATCCCCTTATTACATTCTTCAACACCCAAAGCATCGCAAAGTCTTGCCGTATATCTTTCGGACGGATGAAGCGCATCGAATCCTTGGGTAATTGAATCGCCGTAGGCAAACAGTTTTTTTTCATATTTTACAGGTTCAGTTTTGCATCCGTCATCCAATTCAACATCGGTCAGCGTCAGCCTTACGCTGTACGGCAAGTGAATTTCAAGCTTTTTAGCGCCCTCACCCAAAAAAATTTTTTTTTGAAACTCTCCGAGAGGATATTGCCTGTCGGAATAATGTTCAATTCTCTTTAGCTCATCATCATAATTCTTTATTGAGTCAATGAGAGCGCCGTTTTTTATTATATCTATTGCATAAAATGAACGCACCTCGGATATTTGATATGTAATTCCTTTTAAAACAAGCGTTGTACTGTCGGTTTCAAAACAAAGTCTTATGCCTGCAGGCGCAAGCAGAAGGCCATAATCCTTGGTGTTTTTATACAGATTTTCCGCTTCTGCGGTGAATCTGTGAAATTCTACACCTCCGTTTTGCTCCGTTATATATACAGCTCCGTTTGTCACATCATTAATTTGATTAATCGTAAGCTTCATTTTGAATATACTCCCCGGCAATCAGTAAAGTCTTCTTCCGCCGTCCGAAACAAGAACTTCACCGATAATATTTCTGCTTTTTGAAAGAAAATATATTGCCTCTGCAATTTCATGCGGCGTCGCCTGAATTTTACGCGGAGATTTTATTTCCTTTATCTCTCCCTCTTTCTGATGCAAAATTTCTGTTGCAGTCTCTCCGGGAGCCACCGCATTTACTACAATTCCGTAAGGTGCAAGATACGCACCGGCGCCCATAGTCATTGCACGGACACCCCACTTGCTTATTCCGTATGCAAACAAAGCGGGACGAAAACCCATTTCGGAGCAAATGTTAACAATATTGCCCTTAATGTTGTTATTTTTCATATATTTAGCTTCTGCCTGCAATGCAAAAAAAGTCCCTTTAAGATTTATATCCATTGTAACATCCCAGCCGGCTTCGCTTTTTTCAAAAAAATCAACCTGTCCCGGACCGTTATCATCGCTGCAAACAATGCCTGCATTGTTAACAAACACATTTATATTTCCAAAAAGTGAATGTGCTTTTTCTATTGCTTTTTCCGATGATGAAACATCAGAAATATCCCACACAACATACTCTGCATTTTTTCCTAATTTTTCCTTGGCTTTAACCAGTTTATTTTCATTTCTGCCGGAAATTATCACATTATATCCGCAGGATATGAATATCTTTGCCGCTGCAAATCCTATACCGCGGTTTGCACCCGTTATCAAAACTGTCATAGCGCTACTCCTTTTATAAGTTTTCGTTCATAGTTCTTGAGATAATTTCATCCTGCAGCCTTTCGGGTATGGTTACAAAAAAATCACTGTAACCACCGATCCTGACAAGCAAATCCTTGTACATTTCGGGGTGCTTTTTTGCGTCAATCAAGGTTTGCGAATCTATTATGTTAAACTGAATCTGCGAACCGTGCGTTTTCATATATCCTCGGATTAAAGCCGCAATCTTTTGAGGCTCCACACCCTTGTTTATTTTGACATTTACCGATGTGCCGCCCAAAAATCTTGACGGCTCCCATGCAACTGTTGAAGCAAGCGAAAGAGTCGGACCCATATTGTCATATCCCTGAACAGGAGAGCTTCCGTCATTAAGCGGCATTCCCGCCTTTCTTCCGTCGGGAGAAGCCGGAGTTACCTTGCCGTGTGCCTCGTGATCCCTGTATGAAAATGCACCGGGAATTATTTTTGCTCCCCTCACGGTTGTCATGGGATCAAAGGTTTTCAAAACCATATCAGATACCATTTTTGCAATTTTGTTTGCTTCAGCGTCACCGGTACCGAAATGAGCAACCTTATTTCTTATGTAAAGCAGCAAATCGCCTTGATTTTCATAATTGTCAGCCATTGCCTTTTTAAGCTCGCTCACCGTTATCTTCTTTTCTTCAAAAATCAGTTTTTTAATGACGTTCAGGCTTTCCGTCGTATTTTGCATTCCGAGAATGTTCGGCTCTAACTGATTGTATCTCGCTCCGCCGCAATCGTTTGATTTTCCGCGTTCTATACAGTCATGTATCAAAACCGAAATTCTCATCGGGTCGGTGCTGTTTCTTCCGCGTTCAAGCTGCCACAGGTTTTCCTGAAGTATTACTTTTTTTGCGTATTTATTAAACTCAGCGGTAAAGCTTTCAAATATATTGTCAAAGCTCGATTCGTCATTGCATTTTTCAAATGAATCAAGAAAAATTTTCAAAAGATTTATATACGGGCTTGTTATGGATATTCCGCTGCATCCGATAGGAGTTGTTTCAACACAGGTGGAAAGAGTAAACATGTACGCCGCCTTTTGGTCAAAGCCGTTTTTCAGCATCGAACGCGTTACCTCATCGCTGTTCCATATTTGCGGCTGGCAATGTCCGTCGCAAATAAGCTGTGCGGCATAGTTTAAAATTTCGTCGCTTGTTTCATCGGTCACACAAAAACCGACATTGGGATCGGGAACATGAGTGTGTGATATTGCGTTAAGAAAAAGCCATGTAAGCTCATTTTCAACCTTGTTTCCGTTTTCGTCACGTCCGCCGAGCATGAGCCCCTCCGCCGCCCATGAGCTCATGTTTGGTACACTCTGCAAAAAGAAGCAGTCTATAAGCTCCTGAGCTTCATCACGGGTCATGATTCCGTTTTCCGTATCATTTTTATAATATGGTAAAAGATATACATCGGGTTTTCCGAATGAATATATTCCGTAAAGACTCCAGGTAAACATATGAATGCTTTGAAGAGCCTCTCTGAATGTTCTTGCAGGATTTGCCGGAACCTGCTTTAAAACATCATGCAGCTTAAGATATTCTGCCCTTTCCTCTCCTTCGGATTTATCGGCAAGCTCCAAAGCCTTATCGGCATATGACCGGCACATTTCAAGCAGACCTTCAAGCTCAATTTTGCAGCAAAGCAAAAATTCATACCTTTCCGTCAGGCTGCCGTCTCCCGTATCAATTTTGTCAAGCTCTGTATTGAGGATTTCTGTTATTCCGTTTATACCTTTGTCAAGAAGCAGCTGATAGTCAAGCGCAAGATGATCCCAACGGCCTCTTCTCGGAGGCATCATTTTAATTTTTTCCATTATCGCGTCATACTCTTTTTGTTCATTCTCGGAAAAAGGCTCAAGATTCGGCTGACCGACAATAAGCTCTCCCGGAATAATAATCGGCTTGGTATTTTTAAGCATATAAGCTTCGGCATATGAGCGGCGGATTCGCAGAGTATCTGCCTTTTCAAAAGCCTCGTTCCACCCTTTAACGTAGAGCATCAGCGAACGGTGACATTTCCAGCAGGTCAAATCCTTATTCACAGACATCGGCGAATTATTCAGGTAGAAGCTTCTCAATTTATCTATTCTTAAAGATTTTTTCGGAACGTTCATTTTTTACCTCCTGTTTGATATTTTTATATTTTTATTGACATTAAAACACATACGTGTTATGATTACATTATGAGTATATCATGTTTTATAACTAAAAAATATAAAAAAACAAAACAAAAAATATGAAAATATAAAACTGTATAGAGGTGCTTTTATGGACATACAAAGAAACATACAAATAAACAATGAATACCTTACGGTGACATACACAAAAAAAGAATATGAAACGGGGGATTCGGAAATTGAAGTTTATGACAAATATAAAATCAGTATTTTACTTACGGACGGTCTGGCGGCTGTAATTTACAACAATGTTATAAACACCGGGAAAAACAGCATATTGTTTTTCCGTCCGGACGAAATACACTTCGGAAGGTTTTTTCGTTCGGGAATACACGCGTATATTAACTTTTATATTCCCTTAAGCTTTTTTACCGATATGTTCGCAAACAACAAAATGGCTGATTTTTTTGAAGACAGATCAAAAGAAAGAGTAAATTATATAACGGCATATAATGCCGGACATAAGTTAATGTCCTCTATGACAGATAAAATTTTGGAAGCTGTAAAGCACGATTCTCCGTCAGCGAACGCCAAACTCATATCCGCGGTATTTGAAACGATATCCGTCTGCAGCGAAAAGTATGAAATACAAAAGAAAAATCCCGAAATTTCCGCAATACCCAAATATGTTACGCGTACGCTCTATTATATTTCGGAAAATTTCGGCAACAAAATTATTTTAAGCGAACTGGCAAAAAACGTAGGGTGCTCCGTGACATATTTATCTCAGACTTTTAAGCAATATACAGGCAAAACAATATATAATCATATCACCGAAACAAGGATTTTTAATGCGCAGACAATGCTCAAAGACGGCGCATCGGTAACAGACGCATGCTTTTCATCCGGATTTGACGATTGTTCAAATTTTATCAGAACATTTAAAAGGATAACCGGGAAAACTCCTCTTCAATTTAAGCACACGGGTACTGAACCCAATGTGGTCTAAAAAGGAAAATTTTGCAAGAGTTAAACATTTACAACCCCTCCGGGTTGCTCGACAGCCCTCCTCCCCTTGCACAGCGGAGGCACTGTTTCTTGCGTTTAATCGTATTATTTTGTGTGTTTTATGCAGCGCAACACATATACTTTATATAATTAAAGGCAAGAAATTCAGCAGCGTAATTTGCATTTCATCTCTGATAAAATGTTAATTTATATTAAGGACATTCTTTTCAAGAGGGGATGTGCCCTCCCCTCTTGGACTCCCCTCGTTTTTTTCTTGAAAATCAGACTGCAATTCATTTCAAAAATCTCTGCCGACTTGATTTCCTCAAATTTTTTCGGAAACAAGTCTGAATTCCGCCCGAGATTTAAGGGAACTTATTTTATTCGGGCGAAATTCGCTTTCGATTTTTTCATGAAAAAAACGCAGTCTGATTTTCAAACAAAAAATGCTCGCATAATAATCCTTTTTCACAGCTCACGAACCATGACAGGCTGCAAACATAATATATTAACATTGTGCAAGAAGCGTATTTGCCCGATAGTGCGTAGGGGCGGATAGCATGCCCGAAAAAATCATATGTAAACAAGCGGGCAGATAATATCCGCCCCTACGAGCATGCAACAGACATATTCCTTGCATAATAACGGGCAAGAACATATGTCTGACGGGCGAGGGGTTAGGGTATGCTTTTTATTTTTTGATTGAAAGCGGATTCAGCGCTGCTGCACTGCCTGTTTGAGCGACTTTAAAATACATATACCTGTAACCGATAAAATTTTTTATCCTTTTGAATGTGTTCGGATATCAACGATTGCGTATTTCATTTCACACCTCCGATATATAGTTTTTAAATATATTTTACGGAAAACGGTGTTAAATATTTCACCATTTTTTCATAAAGTCTTTGTAAAATGTTGCGTTATTAAAACAGTTGATTTTTTATCATATTTAGTGTATAATTTATTTAACAAATAACAATAATGAGGTATACAATTTATGAGAATGAGAAGAAAAAAACACCGCGAAGAAAGACTTGACGCATGCGCCGATTTTCTGATAGATAATATTGAGGATTTTAAAAATGACCCGTCGGTATTCTTTGAGACCAAAAAGCAAATGAGGCTCGAAATAGGCTGCGGAAAAGGAAGATTTATAACCGAGACGGCAAGGCTTAATCCGGATGTTAATTTTATTGCGGTTGAAAAAAATGCCGATGTACTCGTCCTTGCGGTTGAAAAAGCAAAGAATGAGAAGCTTACAAACGTTAAATTTGTGCGCGGTGATGCCGAAATGATGAGAGATGCTTTGCCAAAGACAAAATTTGATGTGATATATATTAATTTCTGCGACCCATGGCACAAAAGCGGACACGCAAAACGCAGACTTACGCATAAAAACTATCTTGACATTTGGAAAAACCTTATATCAGAAAACGGAGGAATTTATTTTAAAACGGATAACAAAGCGCTTTTTGAGTTTTCGCTGAATTCGTTTTCCGATTACGGAATGAGGCTTAAAAACATTACTCTTGATCTGCATAATTCAAATTTTGAGGGAAATGTCATGACGGAATATGAAGAGCTTTTTTCGTCAAAAGGCAACCCGATTTACAGATGTGAGGCGTATTATCGCATATGACAAAGAATAAAGGATAACACAAACAAAACCCGACAATTATTTATATTGACATAGCGGCATAAAAAGTATATAATATGTATATAATAAATATTTCTTACGGGGGCGTACAGGGTTCGACGGGGACTTTGAAGCTGAAGGAGCGAGCAGCGGCGGACACCGCTTTAAAGAGTCCGACTTAAATATAAAAGCTAACAATAACGTAGCATACGCTGCCTAATTAAAGGCAGCCGTTCTTACCCGGATTACCGCATTTGGGATAAGAGCGTCATTTAAGCGGTGAACGTGAGTAAGCAAAGCTTTGAGCTTGCCATGAACAATGAAGCTACCGATGCATAAAGCTTGTTTGTGTGCTTAATGCGGAGGGAATTTTGAACACAAACTGCGCTCGGAGTGCCTTTTGTGAATTGGTTTTCGGACAGGAGTTCAATTCTCCTCGCCTCCATATTGTCGTAACGAGTTGCATTGTTTACGAATTTTGCCGAACGGCAAAATTTGCTTCAGCAATAAAAACATACCCCTGTCCGATGCGGTATTAACCGTTTCGGACAGGGGTGTTTTATTTTTCTATTGTGCCGTTTGGGTATCTGTCACACCGAGAGCAATTTTTTCCATGATGTCTTTATTTATGCCGCCGGAGCTTGATAGCGAGTAGGAGTTTTCGCCGTCCGACCAGACCGCAAGATGAGTTTTTTCACCGTTGGATTTAAACGTAATGCTTAAATTTGAAACGTCCTTTGTTTCTTCATCGGAATAGCTGTTATAATCTCCGCTGATATCTTCGGATCCGCGGGCTGTTCTGTATGTTATGCCGTCATCTGCGGAAAGATACGATATCTGAGCAATTTTGCCGGATATAACCGTAATGCTGTCGGTCAAATAACCGTCGGGGATATATGACGGTGCTTTAAAATCATAACCGAGTAATTCTCTCGCTTCATCAATCGATTCCACATCACAATACGGATTTCCTGCGAGAACAGGGGCATCCGTTTCATCATCCGGAATCACGGCGCCGCCCTCGGCAGGCATATTCACACCGTTCTCACCGCTTATGTCGGAATCTGTGCCGTTTAAACCGATATCGGTATCCGAATAGGTGCCGTTTGGTGAGGATACCGCTTCATCACTTTCGGGTTTTATTGCGGTCAAATACGAGCCGCCGGCATTTTCTTTCCTGTTATCGGGCGCTTTGGTATTTTCCGTTTCGTTTTCCGGCACATTTGTTATGTTTTCGTCCGACTCTTTGGGTATAAGGTTATTATAAGATTTATTTTTGTCGGATTTTTCCGTGAGCGGATTTTTATTCATTGAAACATAATGTTTATTGCCGTCATCGGATGGAGATGCAGTAAAAAAGCGATCTGACGGTTGCCTCTTTTTGCTTTGTTATTTCGGCAATTTCTTTTGTCGAGTATCCTTCATAATAAAACAGATATATCGGCAATTTATATTTTTCGGGCAGTGACCGCACTGCGCGTATAACCTCGGTATCGGTATTATAGGTATCGTAGCTTGCAATATCGTATGCATCGTCAATGGATCGTTTGTTTCTGTTCCAAAAAAGCGAAAGCCTGTTTTTGCTTAGGTTTGCCGCCGTTTTTGTTATCCAGTATTTTGCATGTTTTTCGTCGTTGAATTCGGGATTTTTGTCGATTATCTTCAGAAAAACCTCCTGGACAACGTCCTCAGCATCCTCCTTGCTTTTAAGATACATGCGTGCAATTCTCAGCGCCGCGTCGCTGTATTTGTCTATTAAGCTGTTTATGTATTCGCTTGTAATTTCCAAAACGATACCCCCACGGTATATCAAGGTTATATATTTTTTAACACTGCAGGTTCAGTTCCCATGCGATTAACCGCGTGCGTTAAAATCCGAACACGGGCATGTAATTGAATAATTACGCTGCGGTTACAGGTGTCAATTAGGTGTATTCACTTATTTTAGCGCAATAAAGAGTGCCTCCGACAGTGCATAAGGGAGGTGGGTTGCGAAGCAAGCCGGAGGGGTTGTAAATATATACAATCCCTCATCCCTTTACACAAGGGCGCCTTTCTTTCTTGCGTTTAATCATATTATTTTGATTGTTTAGTGCAGCGGAACGGTGTGGGCACCGTTCCCTACAAATTAATTGATAGGTATATTTTCAATTAACAAATTAGTTTAAACGAAAATTTGCAATAAGCTTTTATTTAATAATTATTTACAAACTTACAATGACTACGTAGGGAACGCTGCCCACAGCGTTCCGCATGCGCATTATAAACACAATCGTATAATAACAGGCAAGAACATCTGTCTTGCGGCTGAGAGGTCAGGGTATGCTTTTTATTTTTTGATTGAAAGCGAGTTTCAGCGCATTTGCGGTGTGTTTGAGCTTTCCAAAAAATAAAAAGCATACCCTAACCGCGATGCCAACGGATGATAAACTCACCAAAGTTCGGATATTATCTGCCTGCCCGCAATTCTCAGGAAAGACTGTTTATGATACTTAAAACATCACTTTCGGCCGCGTCATAGTTAAAGCTTGCGGAATATGTGCACTTACCGTTATTCCAAAGCGCAAGAGCGCCGCTTTCACCCTTTTTAAAAGTAACATCACCGGAATTTGCTTTAAGTGTTTTTTCTGTTGTATACACATTGTAATCTCCGCTGATGGCACCTTCTCCGAGCGCTGTTTTGTATACGATTTCTTTATCTCCGCTTTGAAAATTTTTTAAAACATGCCGAGATGCTTAAAAAATACTATCCATAAAAAGAGCGTCAGAACGGAAAGCGCCGATGTGAGGATGACGCATCCTCCGGCAAGCTCGGAATCGGAATCCATCTGCTGCGCCATGGTATATGAAGAAACAGCACACGGCGCGGCGGACGCTATAAGCAACACGACAAACTCGGTGCCGCGGAATCCCAAAAGCGCCGCCGCACTCATTACAATCGCAGGAGATATGACAAGCTTTGAGAGAGTGCAGATTATCATGTTTTTTCCGCATGATTTAACCTTTGAAAAATCAAATTTTGCACCGAGGACTATAAGTGCAAGCGGCGTTGCCGCAGACGAAAGACTGCTCACGCATTGTAAAACCGGTTTGGGCAGTTTAATGTTGAATTTCACGAAAAGAATTCCGAAAACAGCGCCTATGATGAGCGGATTTTTGAGTATCTCGCTTATGACCTTTGAAGGCTTTGCCCTGCCTCCGCGAAATACCTCAAGCGTTATTACGGCAAGAACGTTATATATCGGCACAATTACCGCCGCCATGACGGCCGCCGTACCGCTGCCCTCGGCTCCGCAAATATTTGTAACTATCGGAATTCCCATGAGTACATAGTTGCTCCTGTAAATTGCCTGAATTATCGCACCGCGGCTGCGCCGTGTTTTTTCAAATATAAATGCAACGGCAAAACCGAAAGCATAAATAACAAACACGGAGCACACTCCGAATATGACAAGCCGCGGATTTATGCCC
Organism: uncultured Clostridia bacterium; assembly: GCA_934463165.1. Lineage (GTDB taxonomy): Bacteria > Bacillota > Clostridia > UMGS1810 > UMGS1810 > RGIG1828. The sequence continues at coordinate 53,085 of CAKSJG010000009.1, read as the reverse complement.
GATGAAATATCGGACGAATATACGTTAAAAAACATCAGAAACGGAAAGAAAAGCTTAAAGACAAAACCGTTAAGCTTGTTGAGCTCACTTTCCGTAAACATTTTTTGAAGTCTCACGACAAATCCCGCGGCAATAAGAAGAAATATGGGTATTACCGCGTTCAGCGCTATTATTATATTATTTATCATATCTTTGTCACCCTTATAATTTTATATAACCTTATATTACCAGAATTTTCATAAAATTTCAAGAGTTTTTAAGTCTGTGCAATATTAAAAACATCGGGTGTTGTATACCGTAAAGAATTATATATCCGTATAAGTCAAAACGATAATCGGGAGTTGGAATTCAGAAACAAAAAAACACGCACATAATGCGCGGGAATCGGCCTTTTAATCAAAAAGTCTTGAATTTTGCAAATAAATGATGTATAATAAACTTTGTCGGAGCAATCCGATATTAAAGGTAAGACTGAAAACAGTGTAAAAGCCGGGCGGTTATGCCATCATCTCCGTTGAAAGGGGGTGATAGCTATGGATAATGAATACATATTTTTTATGATTATTCTGTTACTTTTGATAATATCCATAAAAAAATAACGCCAGCTGTCCAAGGCAATAGCGTTATTTCTTAATAATTATATTTCTTTGGCATAACCGTTTGAGGTCTTGCCTATTTCTATTATCATTATACATCCGAAAATTCGTTTTGTCAACCGTTTATCGAAAAATTTAATGCTTCTTTTTCATGTATTGCTTGCAATTTGCGTTTCTTTATGATAAAATAAGATATAATGATATAATGTTTATATTATATGCTAAGCATCCATACCTATACAGGGAGGTTATAATATGCTGTTTAACAAACACAAAAAAGAAGAAGAGGAAAGACTGAAAGAGCTCGAAAGACAGCGCCTGAAAAAGGAAGAAGAAAGAAAGCAGAAGCTTAAACAGGAGGAAGAAGCGGCAAAAAGGCTTGAAGCCGAAAAAGAACGCGCAAAGCCGAATCCTTATAAATTCCACGAGCCCGACCCGAAGCCGAAAGAGCTTTTGTCGGTTCTCGGCAGTATGCTGAAAAAGCTTTTTCCCGAAACAAAGAAAGCGTATCTTACGGTTATGAGCTATGAAGACAAATCGGGATATCTCCTTATTTGCGACATAGCGCCGAAGTTTTTGAAGATAATAAAGCTGTATCTTGACGGCGAAACAAAAATGGTCAGAAACGGTATGCCGATAGACTGCATACTGTATTCAAAATCCGGCTCAATCACGGATTCCATGAAGCCGTTTTACGTTAAGGCAGAGCTTGAACACGGTTCAAGCTCAAAGGCAATATCAGAAAAAATAAAGGCAGAACTCAGCTCAAATGCAGCGGACGGCACAACGGATGACGCGCCGATTTTTGATGAACTGCCCGAATTTGATTTTGACTCGGTAAAATCTCAGCCGAACGGTTTTGACTTAAAGCAAATTGAAGAGGAAAAAGAAGAACTGATAAACGAAATTGAAGAAATGAATATTGAATCCGACGCGGAGATTCAAAAGGCCGAAGAGGAATCTGAAATCGAAGCGGAAACCGAAGAGGAAATCGCATCGGAATTTGAATCGGACGAAACGGAAGCCACAGAAGCGCAGATACCATATGATGAAGAAAACGAAAACACGGAGGAAAGCGACGAACAAAACGAGGCAGACCCGGCAAAAGACAATGCAGAAACGGACAACGATAAAGCCGTAGAACCCGATAAAGACGAAAAAGACGAAAAGAATGAGGATAACGCGGAAAGCAAATGTATTGACAAGCCCACCCTTTTTGCCGCAATAAACAGATCGGGACTCAGCGAAAACGAAACAGAAAAAAATGAATGCGCCGTGTTATTCGCAGAATATATGTTTTATATTCCGATACAGTCGGACGGTGACGGGCAAAAGGCAATCATGCTCTCCGACGTACTTCTGAATGTACCCGAAGGCAAGATAATAAAGGTTGTTCCGCTGATAAATAAAGAAAGCGGAATAAAAGCAATACCCATGTTTACGGAATTTGAAAATGCGCGCGACTTTGCCGCAAAGAGTTCATCGGAGCTTATATGCATGAAATATAAAGATTACAAAGCAAATGTGGCAAACGAAAAAATACTTATCCCGTCCGTTGAAGGAGTTGTTATAAACCCCATGGGAGAAAACATCACTCTTCCGCCGGATTGTCCGCTTCTTTAATATATTTTATGAAAGGATGACTCTTTATGCTTAAAATAAAAAAATCAATCTGCATGATATGCGCGGTCTCTGTATGCACGCTGACCTTTGCGGCATGTTCAAAAGATAAAAACACAGACACTGCCGACGCACTCGACGCAGACAAAATAAACAGCGAATATGACAAAATAGTCGGCTCCGCGTCAGATGACGTGGCACTGTCGGATGCCGACATTCTCGGCGGCGGTTTTACCGAAAATGATTTTACCGTAACATCTCCGGATGATACCGATGCATTTTCCATAGAAAACAATTCTTTTGTCAAAATAACACCGACAGACACATATTATAACTATATAGAGCCCGGCAAATCGGAACCCGAGGTCTGCGCCGGAAGCTATAAAACGGGAAAATTCCTCGGAATAACAAACAGCGTTTCGGATTTTATCTCGGCATATAACATAACCGACAAGTCGGCTCTCTGCAAAAATGAGGACGGTTCGTATTCTTCACCCGTAAACGGTATGTTCGCCGGAAAGCTGACCGTTGTATACGGACTGAATAAAGACGGTGTATATGAAGAATTTAAAACCGACGCGCTGAAACAGTTTTTAAGCATCCGCGACGATAACTCCGGAGGAACGATGTATTTTAACCCCGGACTTATAACAAGCGCTTTTGAACAGTATACGACAATCGCTTCGCTTGACCTTACGGTTGACGCATCCGGACAGCTTACCGAAATTGTCATAAGCCGTTTTGAAAGATAGAAAATATAAAAAAGGAGTCGGTGAAAATGTTTAAGCATGACTTTATGGGAATCAACGAAAAAGGTCACCTGACAGTCGGAGGCTGCGACACGGTTGACGTGTGCGAAAAATACGGTACTCCGATGTATCTTATGGATGAAGAGCGCATACGCGATAATATGCGCAGCTACAAAAATGCAATAGATAAATACTACGGCGGCAAGGGGCTGTGTCTTTATGCAAGCAAGGCATTCTCGGCGCTTTATATCTATAAGGTTGCAAAAGAAGAGGGCCTCGGTGTTGACGTTGTATCGGGCGGAGAGCTGTATACCGCTCTGAAAGCAGGATTCGACCCGTCGAAAATCGTTTTTCACGGAAACAACAAAAGCTTCGGCGAAATTAAAATGGCGGTTGAAAACCGCGTGGGACATATCATAATAGACGCAAAGGAAGAAATTGAAGTCATAGACAGCTTAAGCCGCGAAAACGGCGTTAAAACAAAGGTCATGATTCGCGTGAAACCCGGAGTGGACGCTCATACTCATGAGTTCATATCCACGGGTCAGATAGATTCAAAATTCGGCTTTGCGGTTGAAAACGGAGAAGCTTTTGAAATCGCAAAATATGCTCTCGGCTTTGAAAACATAGAGATTACGGGGCTTCACTGTCATGTCGGCTCACAGATGTTTTTGTATGAGCCGTTTGCACTCACAGCAGAAATAATGATGAACTTTTACGCAAAGCTCAAAAACGAGCTCGGTTTAAGCCTTTGTGAGCTCAACCTCGGCGGAGGCTTCGGCATAAAATACACCGAGGAGGACACCCCCGTTGATTATGAGGGATTTATAGATTCCGTTTCGGGTGTTATTCACGAAATATGCAAAGAAAAAAATCTTGATGTTCCGTTTATATACATGGAGCCGGGCCGCTCGATCGTCGGTGACGCGGGAATAACGCTTTACACCGCAGGCGGAATAAAGGATATTAAAGATATAAGAAAATACGTATCGGTAGACGGCGGCATGGGTGATAACCCGCGCTATATCCTCTACGGTGCCGTTCACGACGCGGTAATTGCAAACCGCGCGGCGGATAAGCCGACGGAAAAGGTTACGATTTGCGGAAAATGCTGCGAATCGGGCGATGTGATAATAGAAAACGCATTTATGCCCGAGATAAAAAGCGGCGATAAAATTGCAGTTATGTCAACGGGTGCGTATAACTACAGCATGGCAAGCAACTACAACCGCATACCGAGACCGCCCGTTGTCATGGCAAAAAACGGCGAAACAAAGCTTATTATTAAAAGAGAAAGCTACGAGGATATCATCAAAAACGATATACTCTGACATAAAACTTAAGGGAGACACAATATATGTTATTTTCAAGAGAGGGCATCCTTGCTCTTATAGTAAGTATTCCGGGAGTGCTTCTGGCGATTACCATGCACGAATGCGCACACGGATATGCAGCGTATCTCATGGGCGACAACACAGCAAAATACAGCGGCAGACTCAGCCTTAATCCGCTCAAGCATCTTGACCCGATAGGCGCATTGTGCATGCTGTTTTTCAGATTCGGATGGGCAAAGCCCGTGCCGATTAATCCGCAGTATTTTAAAAACAAGCGCGCGGGCATAATAATTGTCAGCCTTGCAGGGCCGTTTGCAAACTTTATTCTCGGGCTTTTAAGCGCAATTATTTACTATGCAATTGCCGTTTTTGCGCTCCGCGGACAAAGCACAGCAATCGGCGCATCGGTAATAAGCTTTCTGGCAAATATCTTTCAGTATTCGGTATTTATGAATGCCGGACTGATGATATTCAACCTTGTTCCGATTCCGCCTCTTGACGGATCTAAAATTCTTCTTGAATTCCTGCCTCCGAAAGCTAAATACACGATTTACAGATACGAAAGATATTTCAGCCTGATTCTGATTATTATCGTATACGCAGGCGCAATGACGCCTACGCTTTCCGCTCTGCAGACGTATGTTATCCGTTTTTATAACTTCGTGTGCAGCGTGATTTTCGGGCTGTAATAATCAGAAAAACGGTGATAAAATGCAGCAGTTAACTTTTAAAACAGAACAATTTGAGGGGCCTCTCGATCTTCTTGAGCATCTGATAAAGCGAAACAAGCTTGATATTTGCAGTATATCGCTTATAGCCATAACCGATCAGTACATTGAATATATAAACCAAATGGAAGAGATGAATCTTGAGGTATCGAGCAGCTTTTTGGTTGTTGCGGCAGATCTTTTGTATATAAAATCAAAGGCTCTTCTGCCAAAGCATGAAAAAGAAGAAGACCCCGACGAGCTTGCAAATAACCTTACAGAAGCTCTTAAGCAGCGCAGACGGATGAAGATAATTTCGGAGCGCTTCAAAACAATGCAGTATGACGGTTCGTATTATTTTTATAAAGAAGCCGAGAAAATCCCCAAGGCGGATGCTCCGGAGCAAAAGCATATCGAACACGGAAGCATAGACAAGCTCTATAACGCATTTTTAACCATACTTGAGCGCGGCGAAAGGCGCATGCCTCCCCCCAAGGATAACTTTGAGGGAATCGTAGGCAGGGAGCCGGTGTCGGTAAAGACAAAGGCAACGAGCCTTGTGAAGCGGCTTAAAAAGAAAGGCAAAATGTCTTTTGCAAAAGCGTTTGAGACAAGCCGCCATAAAAATGAGATAGTTGCGGTATTTCTGGCAATACTTGAGCTGATGAAGCTTAATCAGATTTACGTTTATGACGATGAAAACGGCGAAATAATGCTCTCTGTCGGAGAAAACGCAAGCGAAGATATGGAATATAATTTTGAATAAACACACGGTGATATAAATGATTGATACAAAACAAAAGGCAATGCTTGAAGCTATGCTGTTTGCAAGCGGAGAAGCCGTTCCGATAAAAAGACTTGCAGAGGTTATGGATATAACCGAAGCAAAAATGTTTTCAATGCTTGAAGAGCTTAAAAATTCATATGACAAAGACAAGTCAAGCGGAATAAGGCTTATTCGGCTTGAGGATTCGTATCAGCTTTGCACAAAAAGCGAATACTATGAATGCGTCAGAAATCTTACCGAGAAAAAACGCCGTGCTTCGCTTACAAACGCGGGGCTTGAAGTGCTATCCATCGTGGCATACAATCAGCCCGTAACGAGAAGCACCATAGAATTTATCCGTGGTGTAAACTCCGACGGATCGCTCAATAACCTCATAGCTGCGGGGCTTGTCGAAGAAGTCGGCAGACTCGACGCACCCGGAAGGCCGATACTTTTCGGCACAAGTGAAGAATTTCTGCGATGCTTTAATCTGTCATCTATCTCTGAGCTGCCCGATGTTGACCTTGAATATAACTTTACGGATATGAACGGTGAGCTTGTAAGCGCCGAGCAGCTTGAATTTGAACAGGAAAAAAGAGCGGCGGAGATTCCGGATTTTGAAATAAACACAAATACCGAAGATGAGGACGGCGCCGACGCATCCGTCGGTAAAGATGCCGATAATAAATCCGAATCCGAAAACAGCAATCTGCAAAATAATACGGATGAGGAAGCTTGATACTGTGATATAAAATTTACGCGAGGTACCGTGATGTCTTTTTTTACACTTTTGCTGATTTTGATTCTCACATTACTGATTATCTTTATTTCGGTTATTTTATTTGCAAGGCTTAGGGTCTGCATTACAGCCGAAAAAAAAGACGGAGAAAAAGCCGTATTTGACGCAGCGGTGTATCTGCCGGGCGGCATCAGACTCAGCAATACCTCCGATAAAAAAAAGAAAAATAAGAAAACCGATAAAAAATCAAAACCGAATAAAACCGAGAAAAATGCCGAAAAAAAGGAAAGCTTTTCGGACAAAGCGAAAAAATTCTATCGGGCATTTACCGAATTAAAATACACATACAAACTGTCAAAGAGACGAATCAGAAAAAATATTCTCTGCGACAAAATATTTCTTGATATATCGTTCGGGCTCTCCGACGCAGCAAAAACAGGCATGGCAACCGGCGCTCTCTGGGCGGCTGTATATAATATAACGGGGTTTTTATCACGCATTATAACTCTCAGGCAACCCGAGATAAACATATCACCCGTATTTGACGGAAAACACCTGGAATTTAAGGCTGAATGTATATTCATTGCAAGAGGGGTTAATCTTATAAATATAATGGCATCACTTGGCATAAACTATTTAAAATCAAAAAGAAAATTAAAAAAATATAACAAAGGCGGCGAATAACTATGGCAACACAAATTGAAGGTCTTATGAATGAAGCAATGGGAAATCTCAAACAAATGGTCGATGTTAATACTATTGTCGGAGATGCGGTAACGTCTCCCGACGGAACAACGGTCATCCCCGTTTCAAAGGTAGCTTTCGGATTCGGCGCGGGCGGCAGCGATTTTGCGGCAAAACCGCTCGATTCCAAAGAAGAAAAACCGATGTTCGGCGGCGGATGCGGCGGCGGAGTATCCGTTAATCCGGTTGCGTTTCTTGTGATCAAAAACGATAATATAAGGCTTCTCCCGGTATCGGATTCAATGTCTACCGCAGACAGAATCATAGATATGGTTCCGGATTTGCTTTCTAAATTTAACGGATTTTTAAAGGATATTAAAAACAAAAACAAAACAGACGATGATTCGGCATCAGAGATAATCAAAGAGTAATATTTGGCACACCTGTCTGCTATAATTAATATTGTAGGCAGGTGTTTTTATGAGAATATTCACTTTTATATTTGCGCTCGCTCTTATGTTTTCTTTTTGCAAAGACGCGTCGGCAGAGCAAATATCCGTAAGCGCACAGTCGGCAATTTTGATTGAAACATCATCCGACAAGATTGTTTATGAGAAAAACGCATATGCAAAACTGCCCATGGCAAGCACAACAAAAATTATGACGGCGCTTTGCGCAATAGAAAATTCATATACAAATAAAATTGTTGAGGTTGACAAAAGAGCGGTAGGTACGGAGGGTTCTTCAATCTATCTTGCATACGGAGAGAAGATATCCGTCCGCGATCTGCTATACGGACTTTTGCTGCACTCGGGCAACGATGCGGCAGAAGCACTCGCATACGCGGTATCCGGCTCAAGAGAAAAATTTGTTGACCTTATGAACAAAACTGCAAAAAAGATCGGCGCCGAAAATACACATTTTACAAACCCGAGCGGTCTGTATGACGATGAGCACTACACCACGTCTCACGATCTTGCGCTGATTGCGTCATACGCTATGAAAAATGAGCTTTTTGCAAAGATTGTTTCAACAAAAAGCGCAAAGATATCAAACGGAGACAAAGGCTATGACAGGGTTCTTTCAAACCACAACAAGCTTTTGCGGTTGTACCCCGGATGCATCGGAGTGAAAACCGGATATACAAAAAAATGCGGAAGGTGTCTCGTCTCATGCGCAAGACGCGACGGCGTAACACTGATCTGCGTGACGCTTAATGACCCGGATGACTGGAATGACCACATGAAGCTTTTTGACTTTGGGTTTTCCGTATGCAATGTATACAGAGTCGCTTCATCGGGCGACTACGCAATGAAGCTCGGCGTAAGCGGAGGAAGCAAAAAATATTGCACGGCGGAATTTGCCGATTCACTCGAAGACACATGCGTAAATTCCGACATGGGAAAAATAAGCATAAAATATGATCTGCCGGGCAATCTGAAAGCGCCTGTCAGATCGGGACAGAAAATAGGCAGAGCGTCTCTTTTATCGGACGGAAAGCAAATTGACAGTGCCGATCTCATATGCAGAGACTCTGCCGCTGCGCCCGAAAAAGCATCCTTTAAAGAAACCTTAGGCGAAAATATAAAGAAATACCTTTTTTCTGAATAATAAAAATACAGGACGGTTAATATGGATTTAAAAAAATACGCATATACGCGGCAAAAAAACATCGTTCTTAAAACGGACGGTGTTAAGCTTTTGCTTGAAATAACGGGAAATCCCGACAAAAAAATGAAAATAGTGCACGTATCCGGTACAAACGGAAAAGGGTCCGTATGTGCTTTTCTGCGTGAGGGTTTTATTCGCATGGGGCTTAAAACCGGCGGGTTTACGTCTCCGGAGCTGTTTGACATAACCGATGCGATAACCGTGGATAACAAGCCGATATCTACGTCGGCACTCGAATCGGTATACGGTATCTTATCCCTTTCCGTCGAAAAGGTATATGCAAAAACAGGCAAAATGCCTTCTCAGTTTGAAATTAATTTTGTTGCTGCCATGCTATGGTTTGAGCGCTGCGGATGTGAAATTGCGGTTATTGAATGCGGTATGGGAGGCAAGGGCGATGCTACAAATGCCATATCGGATTCTGCGGTATCCGTCATAACGCACATAGCGCTTGATCACTGCAAATATCTCGGAAATACTTTGGAGGAGATCACCGAAAACAAATGCGGAATTTTTAAAGACAAATCGGTTATCGTAACGGGATTTCAGGACACATGCGTCATGAACAAAATTATAGATTGTGCAAAAAGCCGCAGGATTATTGCGGCGAAGCGTCCGGTGCTGCGCGGTTTTTACGAAACCCACGAAATATTTGACTATGACGGCATAAAAGGGCTTTTATGCTCGCTGTCCGGAAAACATCAGACCGAAAATGCAGCAACTGCAATAGAGGTGCTCCGACTTTTCGGCGCGGATGAAAACATTATTTTTGACGCAATTTTGAACACAAAACACAGAGCAAGATTTGAAAAACTCAAGGATAATATATATTTTGACGGAGCACACAATCCGAACGGATTTGCCTCGTTTATTAAAAATATCAACCGCTATAAAATGAACGGACACATGATTTTTATTCTGGGATTTATGGCAGACAAGGATGTACGCTCCTGCATAAAATATATGGACAACCTCGAAAACCGCGATTTTGAAATATATACATTCCGCGTCCGTTCAAACAGAAGGAGCGAAACCGGTGAGGGCTTAAGCGCTATATGCGCGGATTGCGGATATACTGCCGAAATCTTTGATGACGTAAACACGGCTATTGAAAAGGCAAAAGAACATGCGGACGTGATTTTTATTGCAGGGTCTTTGTATACATATAAAGAATTGGCAAACCTCGGAAAGGATCTTTTATGAGAATAGACAAGTATCTTTCGGACAGTACCGATTTAAGCCGAAAAGACATTAAAAAACACATAAAAAACGGTAACGTAAGCTTAGGCGGCGCCGCTGTTAAAGACGGCTCCGTGCAGATTGACCCCCAAAAAGACACCGTGGAGCTTTTCGGAAAGCCGATAAAATATCAAAAATATATTTATCTTATGATGAATAAACCCGGCGGATACATCAGTGCAACATATGACAAGCGTCTGCCTGTTGTGACAGAGCTTATAGACAAGATGTTCCGTCATTTTGAGCCGTTTCCCGTCGGCAGACTTGACATCGACACCCACGGGCTTCTTCTGCTTACAAATGACGGAGAGCTCGCACATCGGCTTCTTTCGCCGAAGACGCATGTTCCGAAGGTGTATTATGCCGAAACGGCAAGAGAAATTAACCACGAAGATATTGCTGCTTTTGAATCGGGAATGGATCTCGGTGATTTTACCGCCATGCCGGCACTCCTGAAACCCGACGAAAAAAATGCGAAAGCCGCAAGAGTGACAATATATGAAGGAAAATTTCACCAGATAAAAAGAATGTTTGAATATACGGGCAATGAAGTTACATACCTTAAGAGGCTTTCTATGGGGAGTCTGTCGCTTGACGCGGAGCTTAAAGAGGGAGAATGCAGAGAGCTTACGGCAGATGAGCTTGCCGCGCTCAATATCTGAGCTCGCTTTCAATACAAAATCAAAAGCATACCCTACTCACTCACGCGTTAGTTATATGTCCTTGCATAATATTAAATATTATGTTTATAATTCGCTTGCGGAACGCTGTGGGCAGCGCTGCCTACATATAAATTGATAGGTATAGTTCCGATTAATTGTATTTGCTTAAACAAAATTTACCAATATGATTTTATTTATTAAATTACGGATATTTAATAATGACTACGTAGGCAGCGGTGCCCACACCGTTCCGCTGCACTAAATAATCAAAATAATATGATTAAATTCAAGAAACGTAATTCCGAATTACGCATTCCGAATTACGAATTAAATTTACGGGGAGATACGAAATGAATATTATAAAAATACTGTCAGATGAGCTTAAAATAACCGAAAAACAGGTTGAAAACACGCTTAAGCTTATCGATGAGGGCAATACCATACCGTTTATCGCAAGATACAGAAAAGAGCTCACGGGCTCTCTTGATGATGAAATATTAAGGCAGTTTGACGCGCGCCTTACGTATCTGCGCTCACTTGACGAACGCCGCGAAGAGATTACGCGCCTTATTGACGAACAGGGCAAACTTACGGATGAGCTCAAAGAAAAAATCGATGCTGCGCTCACCTTAAGCGAACTTGAAGACATATACCGCCCTTACAGACCGAAGAGACGCACACGCGCAACGATCGCTGCTAAAAAAGGCTTGGAGCCGCTTGCGGATCTTATTTTTTTGCAATCCGAAAAGAGGGGAAATCCCGCGGATTATGCCGAAAAATATATTGACCCCGAAAAAGGTGTAAATACGGCGGAAGAGGCTCTCGGCGGCGCGGCAGACATAATTGCGGAGAGAATATCGGACGATGCCGACATAAGAAAAGCCGTGAGAAATGCTTCAATTGCCGGGGGAGTCATACGCACAAGCGCCAAAACGGACGAGGACAGCGTATATTCGATGTATTACGATTACACGGAATCCGTAAAAAACGCAGCAGGACACAGAATCCTTGCCATTAACCGCGGAGAAAAGGAAAACTTCTTAAGTGTTTCAATTGAGTGTGATGACGGTAAAATCATAAACAAAATATGCAACATGACCGTCCGCGAGTCGATATTTACCGATATTATGAAAGCTACCGCCGCAGACGCGTATTCAAGGCTTATAAAGCCCTCGGTTGAGCGTGAAATAAGAAACATGCTTACGGAAAAAGCCGATGAAAATGCCATAAAGCTTTTCGGCAAAAATCTTTACGGACTTTTAATGCAGCCGCCGATGAAAGGGAAAAACGTCCTCGGACTTGACCCCGGATACAGAACGGGCTGCAAGCTTGCCGTGGTTGATGAAACGGGAAAGGTCTGTGCAACCGACGTGATATTCTGCACCCTCCCCCACCATGACACGGAAAAAAGCAAAAAAATTGTGAAGAACCTTATAATCAAGTTTAACGTTGACCTGATTGCAATAGGAAACGGAACGGCATCGAGAGAATCGGAAAAATTCATTTCGGAGGTAATATCCGAAATTGACCGAAAGGTATATTACACAATGGTCAGCGAGGCAGGCGCCTCGGTATATTCGGCATCAAAGCTTGCCTCGGAGGAATTCCCCGATTTTACGGTTGAGCAAAGAAGCGCAGCTTCAATTGCAAGAAGACTGCAGGATCCTCTTGCCGAGCTTGTGAAAATTGATCCGAAGTCAATCGGCGTCGGTCAGTATCAGCACGATATGAACCAAAAAATGCTTAGTGATACGCTGGGGGGTGTTGTCGAAAACTGCGTTAACAGCGTCGGAGTTGACCTCAATACCGCCTCCGCTCCGCTTTTGTCGTATGTTGCGGGAATAAGCGGACAAACAGCAAAAAACATTGTTGCCTACAGAGAGGGAAACGGCAAATTTACATCGAGAAAACAGCTTTTGAATGTGAGCAAGCTCGGCCCGAAAGCATTTACGCAATGCGCCGGATTTATGCGGATTGACGGCGGAGAAAATGCTCTTGATTCAACCTCCGTTCACCCCGAAAGCTATGCCGCTGCCGAAAGACTCCTTGATGAAACCGGCTACAGCGCAGGCGACTTGGTAAACGGAGCTGTTTCGGGCATAACCGAAAAGATAAAGAAAATCAACATCGAAAAATTCTGCAAAGAGAATGACATAGGCCGCCCCACATTTGAGGACATTGCCGCATCTCTGGCAAAACCGGGCAGAGACCCGCGTGACGAAATGCCTAAGCCGATTCTCACTGCCGATGTAATGAGCATAGAGGATCTTAAGGTCGGAATGATAATGAACGGAACCGTCAGAAATGTTATAGATTTCGGCGCGTTTGTTGATATCGGTGTGCATCAGGACGGACTCGTACACATATCGCAGATAAGCAATAAATTTATAAAACACCCGACGGACGTGCTGTCTGTCGGTGACATAGTAAAGGTTAAAATTACCGATATCGATACAAAAAAAGGAAGAATTTCACTTTCCATGAAGGATGTTTAAGCATTAGGGTTCAGTTCTCTCGTGCTTAAGGCTGATATTCACTGTCCGCAAGCAAATTGCCGCCCTTTGCCGCCGATACGGCAAGGGCGTCGCATCTTTCGTTCTGCTCATGACCGTTATGGCCTTTAACCCAGTGAAGACTAACCTTATGAACAGACAGCAGACGTATTATCTCTTCAAACAATTCACGGTTTTTAACCGGCTCTTTTTTGCTGTTTTTCCATCCGTTTTTCTGCCATGAGCCAATCCAATCTTTTTCCACGGAATCTATAAAATATTTTGAATCGCTGTAAAGATCAACCTCACACGGCTCTTTAAGCGCCGAAAGACCCGCAATCACCGCCATGAGCTCCATACGGTTGTTGGTTGTACACTCATACCCCGCCGAAAGCTCCTTTGTGTTTCCGTTGTATGACAAAATAACTCCGTAGCCTCCCTTGCCGGGATTCCCGCTGCATGCGCCGTCTGTATATATGGATACCCTTTTCATAAAATTAACTCCTCGTATTCAAAACCCTTGTTTTTTTGGTTGCCTTTTGAAGCATGAATTTGTCTATCGTCGGATACGTTGCAAACACAACAAAGAATCCCGAAAGCGACAAAAGCACAAGCGCAAATACTGCCGCCGCGGCAATGATGCTCACCGTAAACAGAAGCAGAAAACCGACAATGACAACCGCAAGAACCGCGGTTATAAAAATATTAAGCGGAAGCCTTGCCAGCGAAAACATTAAAGAATTTTTGAAAAGATCCGAAAACTTAAGCGAAAACGTCACCATCATTGTGTATATATAATAGTGTGCCCAGATATAAATAAAAGCAAGCGCCGCCGTGAACACCGCGCCGGCAATCGGAAAAAGAGATCCCATTTCGGGCGCGTCGGCGGGCATTATATACACATAAAAATTAAACGCAACATAAAGCACCGTACAGCAGATGAGGTCAAGCGCGCTCACGGCTATGCCCTGAAGATAATTCTTTTTGAACTGCGCAAAAAAATCGCTCACTACCCACGCATGCTCCCTGCGCTGCATATTTCTTAATACATACACAAAACCTGCCGTTGCGGGACCCGTCACAAACACCGATGCCGCAAGTATGATAAGGCTTACGACATCGGGATGAATCGTAAAAATCGGTTTTGCGTATATATCCGTATTTAAATCAAGAGAGAAATACAAGCCGGTAAAAAGCGGAATGAGCATAATTGTATATAACAGATTAAGCTCCGTAAGCTTGCGTATTTTTGTGCCTATAAGCTCAAAAAAGAGAAAAAACCGACGTTTTTCCGGCTCGTTTTTTGATATTCCCTTTCCGGGTTTTGTATCTTTGGTTATAATTTTTGCCATAATGCTTCCTTACCTTTCGGATTGAATATCTATATTTTATCACAAAGGCAGGAAAAAATCAATCGTTATTTGAGATTATTATATACCGCTGTGCGACAAAAATCCTCCGTCAACAGCAAGCGTGATACCCGTAACAAATGCAGACATTCTGTCGTCGGTCAAAAAATCCACAGCACCGAGAAGATCGGACGCCCTGCCGAATTTTGCCATTGGTGTGTGGTTTATAACATTTTGTCCGCGCGCCGTAAGCCCTGTTTCGGGTGTGCCGAGATAATTTTTGCTTCTCTCATTTACAAAGAAGCCCGGAGCAATTGCATTCACACGGATGTTTGCCGTTGCAAGATATGTTGCAAACCACTGCGTCATGTTAACCACAGCCGCCTTGCTCATTGCATACGGCGCAACCCTTGTGAGCGGACGATAGCTGTTCATTGACGCAAAATTGATTATGCAGCCCTCCCCCGACTCCGCCATTTGGCGCGCAAAAACATATGTCGGTATTACCGAGCCCATTGTGTTTACCTTAAGAACATTTTCAAAAGCCGACATATCAAGATTGAAAAACCCTCTCATATCGTCAGGTTTATCTTCCGATAATTCATGCGGATCAAACTGAATGTTCGTCGTCATTGCTTTTATGTTGTTTCCGCCTGCGCCGTTTATTAAAAACCTGCACGCGCCGTATTCTTTCTTTATCCGTTCGCCGATCTCAGCTATTTTTGCCTCATCTGTCACATCGGCAGGAAAAATTACGCATTTGCCGCCGACCTTTTCTATTTTGTCCGCTGTTTTCTGCAGTTTTTCTTTCGTTCTGCCGATGAGAACCGTTATCGCGCCTTTTTCGGCAAGGTGAAGCGATATTTCGGAGCAAAGTGTTCCGCCGGCTCCCGTCACCACGGCAACCTTATTTTCATAATATTTATCATTCATAAAAAGTCCTTCTTTCTTATTTACACTTTGTAAGCTTTATAAACGATACGCTGTCATGCGTCATTAATATATCCGTCTCATATTCACCGCTGTATACACTGTCATCGGCATACCACGGCTTAAGCTCACCTGCTTCAAAAATACGCTCTCTTTCATCCTGATCCGGATTTTCGGGCTTTCCGCATCTGCACCACTCCGCATACGAATTGCAGTTATTTCCGTCAATTCTGTAGTGACATGCCTTATATTTTACGTCCGAAAGCTTAACACTTAAGCGGATAAGCTTATTTTCCAAACGGACGGAAAGCCTCGAATCCGTATAATACAGAGCTATTATAATATTTCCGTCATCATCCTTTGTGGGGATAACGCCGATTTTATCGTCATTTTCGCACTCAATCATAATATTTCCGAGCATTGCGGAAAGAACATAGGCATTATATATCGGTTTTTTAAATCCGCTCATGGTAAAGAAGCTTCTGTATCCCTCAAATTCACGCTTTAAATTGTGCTGACCCGAAAGACATATCATCATTTTTGAAATGTCTATGCTGTTTTTCAGGTAACAGTCGATTAACGATATAAAATGCGCCGAAAATTTTTCGGTATTTCTGTATTCAAGGCACTTATACTCATCTGTATTTGAAAAACCGTTTGAGCATGCCTCCCATTCGTCATTTATGATTTCTATGCCTCCGAAGCCCTCTTCTTCCGCTATACGGCAATACACCAAAAATTTGTTCATGGCATTTTCCGGATTAATATTTTTTGTCTTTTCAAGATCATCCGGAAAATCACCGTATGTATGAACAGACAGAAAGTTAAAGTTGTTTGAATGTGCTCCGTATGTATTTTTTATGTGCCGCAAAAAGTTTCTTAGAAAATCCGTCGGAAAAGCAAGTGACGGGCCACCGATTTTAACCGTCTCGGAAGCTTTTCTGACTCCCTTTGCAAATGCATCATACAGCTTAAAATAGTTTTGCTGCTTAAGGTTTTCGTCATCACAGTCCGACATCCAGAAATATTTCCAATCCGGCTCATTCCAGCAGTGAAAATACCACTTACCTACCCTTTCCGCGCCGTATCTCTCCGCAAGATGCTTGGTGTATTCAAAGCACACTTCCTCCCATTGGTCAAAGCTTTTCGGAGCAGAAGTGTTTATTCTTTTATCCTTGTATCTTAAATATTCCGAAACACAAAGCTTGTCGGACGCCATGCACATCGGAGTATATGCAAAGCACAAAAGCAGATCAAAGCCCTTTTCAACCATGTAGTCAAGTCTTTTGTCCGACACGGTGTAGTCATATTGAAGATTGCCGTTTTCATCTTCGCTTACGATATCCTCCGTCATGACATACAGACGAACATATTTTGCAACGTTATCCTTTGCAACATTATCCAAAATTCTTCTGCCCCAGATGTCCTCCGCTGCGTCCGTAGGGTGAAAATGAATGTTACTCCAGAAATTATGAATCTTTTTTACAACGTTTTCAGAATTGATTTTTACCATTGTCGTTCTCCTTTTTAATTAAAAATTTTTGCGGAATTTTCATATGAAATTTTTCTTATCAAATTACACAGTATGTCAAAATCGTCGGGCATTTCGCCGCTTCCTGCCTTTCCGGCAACAAATGAACACAGTATTCTTCGGAAATAATCGTGTCTGACAAATGACAGCACGCTTCTTGAATCGGTTGTCATCCCGACAAATTCGGATAAAACCGAATATGCATTTACGCTTTCCAAAACGTTTTTGATGCCGAATGAATGATCGCACCACCACCATGCCGGCCCCTCCGATACAACCGAGCTTACACCGTCTTTTGAAAACGACCCGGCAAGCACCGATATCGCGGCTGCGTCCGACGGATTCAGCGGTATGAGTATTGTTTTTGGCAGACCGTGTTTATTTTTTTCAATATCACGAAGAAGCGCTATAATGTTATTCACGTCAAACCGTGTTCCGATGGCGGCATAACCTCCTGCGGCACCTGCTATGTCAAAAAGTCTGTCGCTGGTGCGTCTTTGAGCACCAATATGTAAAAGAAGCGTCATGTTTTTCTTTGCATATATTTCCGCAATTTTGCACATGATGAAAGAAGCAAGCCGCATTTTGTCTACCTTTTCAAGCTCACCGCCGCAAAGCAGCTTGCCGAATCTTTCGGCATTCCTGCCGTCGTCGCAGCTGTATTCAAAGCCGTCGTCCAAAGAGTGATCGGCAATGCGGCAGCCGACATAGTATAAAGCATCAACAGAGCTTTCAACAGCCGAAAAATAGTCATCTGCATTTTCTGCCTTTATCCCCGTTTTTTCAGACAGTTTAGCAATAAACTCCCCCGTCGGGAAAATAACACTGTCGGCACGAAGCGACGGGCAGCAGCCTTTCATATGTGAAAACACGGTTTCGTCATCGGTTATATCACAGCACGGCGCGTTATATTTTATGTTGAACTTGCCTAAAATACTGTTGTTGGATATCTCCCCCGAGGAAAGCATTTTCTTTGTTTTATCCCATATACGGGCGGCACTGTCATGACACAAGGGCTCCGTTATGCCGAATATTTTTTCAAGCTCAGCGCATGACCATATATACACCGGATTTCCGATAATTTTTTCGAGTGTCTCGCTCCATTTTAAAAATTTTTCGTAATTATCGGCATCACCGGTAATATATCTTTCTTCAACGCCGCATATGCGCATAGCCCTGTGTTTATACGGATCTTTTTCGATCCAAAGCTGTGTGATATCGTCAAATACGGTATCGCGGCGCATATCCGCAACCGACAGATGATTGTGCCAGTCCGCTATCGGGAGATCTTTTGCAGCACCGTTATACAGACTTGCGGCAAGATCGGATCCGAGCAAAAAATTCTTATTCATTACTTTTTCACCTCCGTGCAAAAATTACATATTATTGACAATATAACTAATATATGATATTATAAACAAAAAGTCAATTTCATAAATTAACAATAAAATTCGAAAAACTTACTTGATAGGAAGTGAAAAAATGAATAAGCCCATGTTTGGTGAAGCGGACTTTGCACCGCACGTTATTTCGGCACATTATTTTGAAACAGATCCGAAAGCAACATCACGCACAAGACAAAGAACAGCGGAATGCTTTGAAACAAGCTTTTATACCTCAGGAGGAGGAAAGCTGTTTGTCAACGGCGAAAGCCTTGAAATCAAAAAAAATCATGTCAGGTTTATCCGTCCCGGAGATACCGTGTCGAGCATGCCGCATTTTAAATGCATGACGATCCTTTTCAGTGCCGATGCGGGCAAGCGCGAAACCCTCCCCATTATAGACGGAATTCCGAGGTTTTTCAAGGCAAACGAGGCAATCGGTCAGCTGTATGAAAAATGCATAAGGCAATATAACGATGAAAAAATCGGAAGTAAAATCCTTTTAAATTCATACGTTTTAAGGCTGATCTATGAGCTTTTTGAGATTTCAACTCAAAAAAATCCGATCATGCCCGAGGTTAACGCATGCATTGAATACATGAAAAATCATTATTCGGAGAAAATAACTCTGGAAACTCTCGGATATGTTTCGGGGTATGTACCTTTGTATATTTTAAGACTTTTCAAAAAGTCAACCGGGCTTACTCCGCATGTCTACCTGACAAATATAAGAATGAACCGTGCAAAATATCTTTTGGAAAACTCGGATGATCCCATTTCATACATTTCAGAAGCATGCGGATTTGATTCTTTTTCACATTTTCAGGTTCTGTTTAAAAAGCTGACGGGCTTCAGTCCGGCAAAATACCGAAAAAACTTTGACACATGATTTTTAAACAAAGTCATTTTTTCATAGTATCATGTCAGTTACCGGAATTGTTTTTTCGCGCCTGCGGACTTATAATAGTTTTATTAAATACATGGAGGTAAACTGCCGTATGAATATTTTTATACTGACAGATCTTGAAGGAATAAGCGGTGTCACATCGATAAAATGCGTTGACAATTCGTCCGATGAGTATGCATATGCATGCCGCAGACTGGAAGAATCATTGAATTTCGCAGCGGATGTATGCCGAAAAAACGGAGCGGAAAACATATATTATCTTGACGGTCACGGCGGCGGAGGAAATATAAATCCCGAAAACATCGTGCCGTACGCAATAAAAACAGACATCCGCGATTGGCAAAAGCTGATTTCGGGCGGAAAAATAGATTTTCAGATCGAACTCGGTTCTCACGCAAGAGCAGGCACTCTCGGCGGATTTCTTGATCATACAATAAGCTCCGCACGTTGGTTCAGCTACAAAATAAACGGCAAAGAATTCAGCGAGCTCGGCATCCATGCCGTATATTGCGGTGCATACGGCGTGCCGATAGCTATGTGCTCGGGGGATGAAACGGCATGCGCTCAGGCAAAAGAATACGTGCCCGAGATAATTACCGCGCCCGTAAAAAAAGCAAAATGCAGAAATATGTGTTTCGATTATCCGGATGCAGACAAAATTTTGGAAGACGCAATTGTTAAGGCTGTAAAAATTTACAAAGAAATTAAACCGCTTTCAATATCCTATCCGGCAAATATAGAGCTTACATATTACAGAAGTGACATGTGCGAAGAGGATTTAAGCAAATGCACCGGCAATGCCGTAAGAGTCGGTGCACGAACGCTCAAAAAAACAATACTCAAAACCGCTTCGTACGAGAATCTGAAGTTTTAATATTCACATAAAAGGGTGTGCCGACTTTAATGAATGTAAAAAATTTTGTGAAAATGACAGCAGGCTGCATAATTCTTTCGCTAAGCGTATATTTTTTTGAGATACCAAACAATTTTTCAACCGGAGGAGTATCGGGACTCGGAGTTATTCTTGCAAAGATAACACCGATTTCGGCACCCGTATGGATATGGGGTCTGAATCTTTTGCTTTTGATTGTCGGATTTGCCGTTTTGGGAAAAGGCTTCGGCGCAAAGACGGTATATTGCAGCATGCTTTATTCGGCAATGACATATGCCATCGGATTTATGGTGCCGCTCAGTGCCCCGATAACCGACGAAACGCTGCTTGAGCTTATATATTCCGTTATTCTTTCTTCGATTGCCTGTGCTCTTATCTTTCATGCCGACGCATCATCCGGAGGAACGGATATTCTGGCGCTGATAATTAAAAAATACACACCGATAGATGTGGGAAAAGCTGTGCTTACCGTAGATTTTGCGGTAGCCGTCGGGGCGTTCGCCGTGTTTGGCGTCAAAACGGGGATGTTTTCTCTTGCAGGCCTTTTGGCTAAAGCTTTTGTCGTTGATATGGTTATTGATAATCTGAATGCGTGCAAATATTTTGTTGTAATAACCGAAAAGGGAAATGAAATTTCAAAATATATAATGACAAGTCTTGAACGCGGAGTAACTGTGGGAAATGTTTCCGGAGCGTATACAAACGATAAAAAATCAATGCTTCACACCGTATGCGGAAGATTTGAAGCACCGAAGCTCAGAAAGAAAATAAAAACAATTGACCCGAATGCGTTTATTATAATAACGACAAGCAGTGAAATCCTCGGAAGCGGATTTATGAATTTATAAGAAAAATCGACAAGCATTAACATACTTGTCGATTTTCAGCGACCGAGAAGGGGTTCGAACCCTCGACCTCCAGCGTGACAGGCTGGCATTCTAACCAACTGAACTACTCGGCCGAATATTAACTTCAACAACCATTATATTTTATCATGATTTTTGTTATATGTCAAGTGTTTTATATAAAATATTTTTAAAATCCAATTTTATGATATGAAATTCTCTGTGTTTGGAAAAATAAGTCAAAAAACATCCCGACAAATCAAAAGATCTGCCGGGATAATTATTATGCACAAAACCGAGAATTAATACATTCCCATTCCGCCGCCGGGCATACCGCCTGCAGGAGCAGCTGCTGCCGCATTCGGATCTTCCTTATCGGCAACTATGCTCTCTGTTGTAAGAACCATGCTTGCAACACTTGCAGCATTCTGAAGAGCGCTTCTTGTAACCTTTGCAGGATCAACAATACCGGAAGCTACCATATCTTCATATTCTTCGATAAGAGCGTTAAAGCCTACGCCGTCTTTGCTGTTTTTGATTTTATCTATAATTACACTGCCCTCAAGACCTGCATTCTTTGCGATCTGTCTTACAGGCTCTTCAAGAGCTTTTGCAATAATCTTAACACCGGTCTTTGCGTCAGCTTCTTCAACCTCGTCAACTGCCTTTTCAACATCGGCAATAGCATTGACATAAAGCGTTCCGCCGCCGGCTACGATACCCTCTTCTACAGCTGCCTTTGTTGCTGCGAGAGCATCTTCGATTCTGAGCTTCATCTCTTTCATTTCAGTTTCGGTTGCAGCACCTACTTTGATAACGGCAACTCCGCCTGCAAGCTTTGCAAGTCTTTCCTGGAGTTTTTCTCTATCAAATTCGCTTGTTGTTTCTTCTATCTGATTTCTGATGAGGTTTACTCTGTCTTTGATAGCAGCTGCATCACCGAGACCGTCAACGATGATTGTGTTTTCTTTCTGAACCTTAACCTGTTTAGCTTTTCCGAGCATATCAAATGTTGTATCCTTAAGCTCTAAGCCGAGTTCTTCGGAAATAACCTGACCGCCGGTAAGGATTGCGATATCCTTAAGCATTTCTTTTCTTCTGTCGCCAAAGCCCGGAGCTTTAACGGCAACGCATGTAAATGTTCCTCTGAGCTTGTTTACGATAAGAGTTGTAAGAGCTTCACCCTCAATATCTTCTGCGATAATAACAAGCTTTTTACCCTGCTGAACAACCTGTTCAAGAAGCGGAAGAATATCCTGAATGTTAGAAATCTTCTTATCTGTAATAAGAATAAGAGCATCGTCAATAACAGCTTCCATCTTTTCGGTATCCGTTACCATGTAAGGTGAAATATATCCTCTGTCAAACTGCATACCTTCAACAACATCACAGAATGTTTCTGCCGTTTTTGATTCTTCAACAGTGATAACACCGTCGCTCGTAACCTTTTCCATAGCGTCTGCTATAAGAGAACCGATGTAATCGTTAGCTGCCGAAACGGATGCAACTCTTGCGATATCCTCTTTTCCTTCAACCTTTTTGCTCTTTTTGGATATATATTCAACAGCCGTATCTACAGCCTTCTTTATACCTTTTTTAACGATCATCGGGTTAGCGCCCGCTGCAACGTTTTTCAGACCCTCTCTTATGATAGCCTGTGCAAGAAGTGTTGCGGTTGTTGTACCGTCACCGGCAACGTCGTTTGTTTTTGTTGCAACTTCTTTAACAAGCTGTGCGCCCATATTTTCAAACGGATCTTCAAGCTCAATTTCTTTAGCAATCGTCACACCGTCGTTTGTGATAAGCGGTGAACCGAATTTTTTGTCAAGGACAACGTTTCTGCCCTTAGGTCCCAATGTAATTTTAACAGCGTCGGCAAGCTGATCTACTCCCGCCTGGAGAGCTCTTCTTGCTTCTTCGCCGAATTTAACCTGTTTAGCCATAATAACATTACCTCCGATTAATATATTGTTTCGATATTATTCCACAACAGCGAGAATGTCGCTCTGTCTTACGATGATGTTTTCAACACCGTCAAGCTTTACTTTTGTGCCTGCATACTGACTGATGAGAACCTTATCGCCTACTTTAACTTCCATTTTGATTTCTTTGCCGTCAACTACTCCGCCCGGTCCCACTGCGGTAACTACAGCTACCTGCGGCTTCTCCTGAGCGCTTCCCGGAAGAACTATTCCGCTTTTTGTTGTCTCTTCGCTTTCGGTCATTTTAATAACGACTCTGTCTGCCAATGGTTTGATTGTCATGCTTATTACCTCCTGAAATATTTCCCATGAGGGAATATAAAATTAACTTTGTATTTAGCACTCAAACATCCTGAGTGCTAATCCATGCTTATATAATAGCACTGTAAGTGCAAAAAATCAACATTGAAAAAATCCGATTATTTCAAAATAAGTCCAGAATTCTTCATATATCTTTGTTTTTCTTCAATTTTTATATCAAAATGAAAAAAATTCAATTTTTAGCAATTTGTACATTATATTGATAAATAAGTTTTCCAAACTGTCAAAACGTTCAAAAAACGCTTTGCACTGTTTGTCGAACAATGTAAAGCGTTTTTTATTTTAATTATTATTACACATTAAACCTGAAAAGTACTATGTCTCCGTCATTCATAACATATTCCTTACCCTCAAGACGAACAAGACCTTTTTCACGCGCTGCGGCATATGTTCCGCATGCCATAAGATCATCAAATGACACAACCTCTGCCCTTATAAATCCGCGTTCAAAATCAGTATGGATTTTTCCGGCAGCCTGCGGAGCTTTGGTGCCTTTCTTTATCGTCCATGCTCTTACTTCAGGTTTTCCCGCGGTAAGATAGCTTATGAGCCCCAAAATGCTGTAGCTCTTTTTGATAAGACGGTTAAGACCGGAATCCTCGATTCCGAGCTCGTCCATAAACGCTTTTCTTTCATCGGCATCAAACTCGGCTATATCCTCCTCTATTTTTGCGCATATCGGGAGAACCTCGCTTCCCTCTTCATCGGCAATTTCTTTAAGCTCCTTTATAAACGGATTATCGTCTATTCCGTTTGCAAAATCATCTTCCGAAACATTAGCCGCATAAATAACGGGTTTTATGGTAAGAAGAGAAATTTCCTTTAAAAATTCCTGTTCTTCTTTTGAAAATGTCATTGTCCTTACCTGCTTGCCGTCTTCAAGGGTTTTGTGTATTCTATCAAGCATATCAAGCTCCGCCCGGTATTTTTTATCGCCGCCCTTCATCGCCTTTTTCGTGCGGTCAATTCTTTTTTCAACGATTTCCATATCCGAAAAAGCAAGCTCAAGATTAATTGTTTCAACATCACGCTTCGGTCCTATGCTTCCGTCAACATGAACGATGTTTTCATTTTCAAAGCATCTTACCACATGAACGATAGCGTCCACCTCGCGTATATGCGAAAGAAACTTGTTTCCGAGACCTTCACCCTTGCTTGCCCCCTTAACAAGACCCGCAATATCAACAAATTCAACCGTCGCATATGTTATCTTATCGGGCTCATACATTTCGGCAAGCTTATCTATTCTTTCATCCGGAACGGTAACTATTCCGACATTGGGCTCTATTGTGCAAAACGGATAGTTTGCCGCCTCTGCGCCTGCCTGTGTTATCGCATTGAAAAGCGTGCTCTTTCCGACATTCGGAAGCCCTACTATACCTAATTTCATGTTTATCTCACATCTCCTTGATTTTACCGGTGTTTCGGCGTTTGTGAAAAATGATTTACACCATTTTTACACCATTTCTGTTATACTGTTTTCAAATTATTATATCATATTTGCGTAAGTTTATCAATACCCGAAGTTATATTTTTTTGCTTATTATGGAATACACCAAAACCGCCGGGCTGCATGCCCGACGGTTTTGGTGTATTCGTATTTATTTTCCGATTTTTTCTCCCGGAGCTATTGTCATCTTAACACCGTTTACCTTAATGTAAAGAGTAAGCTCCGAATTGTTTGTTACGCTTGTCTTTGTTATGTCAAGCTTTTTAAGAGCTTCGGTATAATCGTGAATTTCTCTGTTTCCGGCATACCAATAAGTATCCGATCTGTTTTTAAGAAGATCCACAGCCTTTGTAAGGTTTGCAGCACCATCTTCACTTGAAAAATAATCCGACGGATGAACACCGTAGCAAAGCCATCTTAATGTATCGGTATCATTCAGGCTGAGACTGTCAAACGCCTGCGCCCTGCTGTATGAACAGGTGTGATCCGCATTGAATGACCACTTAAGCCAATCCGCGGGAAGATTAAATTCGGGGTCATTAAGCGTTACGGCAATTCTGAGCATGTCATAATTTGCTTTTGCATAATCATATATAGCCGTTCTGTTGCCGTATGCAGGACCCGGCCATATAAGGCCTGTGTCGCTTCCCTCTCCGAAGATTCTCTCTATTTCAACATGACCCGCATTTATGCATTTGATATATTCATCGTCATATGCAATATAGCTGCCTCTTTTCCTTTTATAAAGATTAAGCTTGTTTCCGTTTTCATCAAACGCATCGTCTGCAAGCACGGGAGTGTAGTTCGCTGTTTCATTTTCAAACATATAGTACGGATACGGATGGTATTTTGTGTGGTTTGCAACCTCAAATCCGTCATAAAGCGCACGTACCGTATCAGCGTCTTTGTTCAGATTATTTGTAACAAGATTAAATGTACCCTTCATTCCGGCAGGCTTTATGACGTCTATAAATTTCTTATCTGCAGATGCGTTTGCATCGTCAAGCGTGAACGTCACCGCTTTTTTGGTCCAGCCGGGATAGAAGTTCGTAAGAACGGAAAGCTCCACATCTTTGCTTACGCTCTTTGCAAGCGGCTTGACGGTGCCGGATGCAAACATAAATATCTTGTAACTGTCTGCCTTGGTAATGTCAAGATTCATACCCTGCCACTCAATCCTTTGTCTTCTTTCAAGGGAACCCGTGTAGTTTAAAGTCTGTATATCATAAAGCGCACCGTTTTCATAGCTTGCGGCAATAAAATCGGCGCTTGTGTCCGTTATGCCGCTTTCATTTATAACAAGAGATACATCCTTGATATAATTGTGCTCTCCGTCGCTTTCTTCGTTTCTTGAAGCAATAATTATTCCGCCTCCGCCCGATTCTTTAACGGACTGATTCCACGCGGCTTCGTCAAATGCATCCTGAACGGCAATGTTCGAGGTAAAGCCCTTATGCAAAAGCTCGGAATAAACCGCGTCTTTTTCTATAACAGAATCTATTATATCGCCGAAATCGAAAAATCCGAGAGCGGAATATTTTGAAAGAACGTTATATACATCCGATGACGACGCACAGTTGTTTATCTTGTCGCAAAGGTTATCGTAACGGACAAATTTAACATTATCAAGATAAATATAATAATCGTTTGCAACCCCGTAATACTGCATAACATTAAGCATTGTGGATTTTTCGTTCGGAATATTTCTGACATCCTCAACAGCGCTTTCGCTGCACTTAACGCTTACTTTCAGCTCGCCGTCAAAATAATACTTTATGATATCATCGGCGCTGTCTATTTCCATCTTTATTCTGTGCCATGTGTTTTGGGGAATGCTTACCTCTGCACTCTCTCTGCTCGTTCCGATATATGCCTTGCCCTTTGAAAATCTCAGAATATCCGTCCACGTACGCGCATACGGATTGCTGCTCGCATAGTTTGTGTTGAATCTGATATTTCCGTTAGTGCCGGTTTGGTTATATTCGGGAACCAAAACATCAAATTCCAGAATGTTTGTGTCGAAATTCTGCGCAATATCCGCTTTAGCGCCGTTATCACTTCTGAGCTCCTTGGTTGAGCGCCCGAGTGAGAGCACATGATTTGAAGAATCTGTCGGATCTTCAACTATAACGCCGCCCGTACCGGTCATTTTGGTATAGCCGCCATCCGTGCTATCTCCCCAGCTGTATGTGCCGTCCGTCTCCTTTTTATAATAAGAAGCATCATTGTTTGTAAACGTCTTTTCGTCTTCAAAGCCGAAGAATTTAATGCCCGTATATTCCTTTACGGTTTCGTTATAAAACGCCTGAAGCTCGCTTGTTGAAGTAAAGTTTCTGCCGACAAGAGCGTCATAAAGACCGTCGGTATAGCTTAAGGATTCGGAGCTGCCGGTAAACAGACCGAGACTTGCAAATAAATCAAGCTTTGCTTTTACCTCTGCACCTGTTGTGCAGTCATTTACCGACTCATAAACCGTCTTATATGTGTTTATTTCAAAATTATCCACATAGTCTCTGAAAACGTCGTTTATTCCCTGTAATCTTAATTTTGAAGTATTTGCCGGGAGTGTGCCGTTTTTGTTAT
The DNA here is from genome assembly GCA_934463165.1 of uncultured Clostridia bacterium. GTDB lineage: Bacteria > Bacillota > Clostridia > UMGS1810 > UMGS1810 > RGIG1828. Next base: position 25,654 of record CAKSJG010000009.1, on the reverse strand, counting down.
TTCCGACAGCATTTCCGTCATACATATATTTTGTCGTAAATCCGTTATATAAAGTGCCGTCCGCTTTTTCCAAAGCGCACTGCCATATAATATCCTTATACGTTTCTTCTTCGGCGAGCTTGTATTTTCCCGTCATGGAAGAGCTTTCGGTATCTACAACAAACTTAACGTCATACCATTTGTTTTTCTTAAATACCGTGCTTCCCCAGCCGCCGTGTGCAGAGGTTATATTTCCGTTACGCGTTATGCTGAACATATTAATGCCGGTTGACGAATTTCTGAGATTGAAAACCGCCGAGCCTGACTGATCTGAGCCGTAGAGCTTTCCTGCTTCGGACGTAAATTCATCATTTACATAATAACCCGATTCCGCCTTTTTTGCAATTGCGGCATCCTCGGTGAGCTCATTGCTGTTTTTTGAAATGTTGTTATAATACTTCACATTGCCGTTCTTTATATATGTCTTTCTGAAAAGGAAAGAACCGTAAGCAGACAAATACGTTTTGAAATCAGCTTCGCTTAGCTCACTGCCTTCGGCATTATAATACTTTTTGCCCGATTCGCCGTATTCCATTTTGCCTATGTAATTATCGGTATTGTCATAGTAGTTTGCAATATATCCGGAAGTGGGATCATCCATGCCGTTATAATAGTCAAAAAATATCTGAGTGCTTATCGCAATAATCCCCGTATTTCCGTTAAAAACAACCTCATTTGCCGAATTTGGAATCGGGTCATATATCTTGTTGCCCTCACGCGATTCATAACCGGGAATCGTATATGTCGGGTCAGCTATGACTGTTCCCGATGAAAAACCCGTCTCTGCAGCCGAAACCTTGTCAACATTATCAAATGTTACAGGGCCTTTGGTATAGAGATTCGTTGCCTGTACGGCAGGTATGCAGACCGTTGAAAGAATCATGCATAACACCATACACAATGAAAAAACAGACTTTTTCATTAAATTCACATCCTATTCTTTTTATAATATTTATCATCAATGTATATTATATCATATCATCAAAAAATTTCAATATGAAAATAGACATGCTTTTTATGATTTGTTATTTACCACAAATTAAGGTGTTGATTTTTGTTTAATATTAATGAATAAAAAAAGCAGAGAAGCGATGCTTCAGCACCGGATCTCTGCCGTGAATTTTGGTTTTTATCAATAATTTTCGGCGCAAATTTCAAAATAACTTTGCGGATGTGCGCATGTGGGACAAACCTCGGGGGCTTTTGTGCCGATTGCTATGTGACCGCAGTTGCGGCATTCCCAAATCTTAACATCGCTCTTTTCAAATACCTCAGCCGTTTCAACATTTTTCAAAAGTGCGCGGTAGCGTTCCTCATGGTGCTTTTCAACAGCTGCCACAAGACGGAACTTTCCGGCAAGCTCATGAAAGCCCTCTTCCTCGGCTGTTTTTGCAAATTCTTCATACATATCCGTCCACTCATAGTTTTCGCCCTCGGCAGCGGATTTTAAATTTGCGGAGGTGTCGCCTATGCCGTTTAACTCTTTAAACCACATTTTGGCATGCTCCTTTTCATTTTCGGCGGTTTTTAAAAATATTGCCGCAATCTGCTCAAAGCCTTCCTTTTTTGCAATGCTTGAAAAATAAGTGTATTTGCTTCTCGCCTGAGTCTCTCCGGCAAATGCTGCTCTTAAGTTCTGCTCGGTTTTCGTTCCCGAATATTTTGTTTCACTCATAATACAGCCTCCTGAATTTCAAATTTTAATATAGTTTTTCCTAATAAATTACGGATTATACAAAAATAAGTCTGCAAAGCATGCAAACTTATTTTGCCGATGCGTACGGACGCATCATTCTTCCTCAAACATATCTTTTCCCAAGCCGCATGTCGGGCATACCCAATCTTCGGGCACATCTTCCCATGCCGTTCCCGGAGCTATGCCGTTTTCGGGATCGCCTATTTCCGGATCATATACGTATCCGCATGGACATACATATTTTTTCATATTCAACGCCTCCTCTGAATGTCACGATATTGTTTTTTGTCCGATTTTATAAAAAACCGTCTGTAATTTACAGTATATACCAAAACATTCCGCTTGTCAACCGTTTTGCCGTATATTAAATTATCATTCTTCGATATAAAGCTTTCCGTCTTTTACATATGCATACGTGCCGTCATCTTCAAGCTCAACGTTTTCTCCGATAACGCTTTTTATCGTTTTCGGAGAGATAAATTTGTCAATAAGGCCGATCGGAGCAAAGCCGTCTGTAATCGGGACAATTACATACAGCCTGAAATCATCCTTGCCCGTGAGGGAAAGATCAAATTTTTCGCTGCGTTTCATTATTTTAAGCTCTCTCGAAAAATGCTCGTAAACCGCAAATTCGTCTCCGACGATATCATATACATCGGATGGTGATATGCTTCCCGTAACGGTTTTTTCTTCGGAATCAAGATTAAATGCTGCAATAATTCCGCTGCCGGACGCAATATTCTGAATCTTGAATATGAAGCCGTTTATACGCGGATCGGTTGTGGCGCAGTCATTTGTCGGCACGGCGCATCTGTCGCAGCGCAGAATTTTTCCGTCGGAAAGCGCAAGAGGCTCCAGGAGCTCCCTGCGGCTTCTGCCTATTTTATCGGACACATAAATCGGACCTCCGCTTACGGCTCGCAGTATACTGTTTTTAAGCGCCTGGCCGTCATCCGTCCACCACATATCCCAATCGCACCAATAGAACTGACCCTGCACAAGAGAATTATATGAACACATGAGAATATGACTCACAAACCACTCCGCATCCTCGGGCTGAAAATCTCCGCTGCATCTCGATATAGGGCTCACGGTTCTCGACCACATATCCTCGCTTGCCATGCCCATGCAGTTTATCATGGCATTGTCAAAATGCTCTCCGACAGACGCTTCGATTGCATCGTGGAAGCTCCTTGCGACTTTCCCAACGGGGGCAAGGTTTTTGTAATAACGTCTTGTCATTGACTGATTGTCAATCTTTATAAACTCCGCTCCGCATTTACGCAAAAAGTCGTGGAACGTTTTATAGAACATATAAGCTTTCGGGGTTTTCCAATCCGGAATGTTAAGACCGCCCTCGGTTTCGATAAGATAATCCCTTGTCTCGGCATATGCGTCACCGTTCGGGTCAAGACCCGACCAGTATCCTGTTGTCGGATGCCATATTCCCGCCTTGATTCCGTATTTGTTCATTTCATCTATCGCATGCTTCAAACCGTGCGGAAAACGCTTGTGATCCGCTTCAAAGGAATACAGGCTTCCGCGGTGAAGAATTTTAAACATTTCATCACGGTTGTTATATTTAAGATGCTGAAATTCCTTGACCTCCGCCCACATATCGTCAAGTATTCCCCATTTGACGGGGATGTTTTTTTCTTTAAATTCCCTGCATTTTTCAATCAGGCCTTCCTCGCAGACCCTTATCTCCATGGCATCCCAACTGCACCATCCGAGATAATCAAAAATTTCGGGATATCTTCTTTCGGTTCTGTGGCGGACTCCGCTGTTTAACAGCTTAAGCGCCATTTTGGTGCATTTTTCCGTAAGCTCCGAAACATCATTGCCCTCGGCATGCATAAATGCAAGGGTATCGCATCTTAATGACTTATCATACCAGCTGAAAATACGCGCGCATAGCCTGCCGTTTTCGGTTTTCAGCACACATTTGAATTCCTTGTCAACAACAGGAAGAATCACTCCGAATGTTCCGTTTGTTTTTTTGTAAATAAGAGCCTGAGTTTCATCCGGAACATCCGTAAAGTCCTTTCCGAAAGACGGCATGCACCAGAATTCACAGCGTCTGTAATCGGATACGACGCTTTCGATATCGCCGCCGACATCTATGTATATTCCCATTCCGAAATCGGGGTCAAGAGGCGCCTGATTTACGGCACCGTATGCATATACGGCGGTTATTCCGTCATCTTCCTTTATATCGCAAAGTGCTCCGACGGTGTCTGTCTCTCCTGTTATCATTCTTACAAACGGTTCTAATTTAAGCATTGTCAGTCTCCTTTCGGGATTAATAATTTAGTTAATTGTAAAATTACAAAATATTTGATTTAAAGCACATTCTGAGATATCATTTTATTTACATTTTCTCCCGTAAACAGATGAAAATGTTTATTTTTCATCGGAACGGTGTGGGCACCGCTGCCTACGTAGTCATTATTAAATATTCGTAATTTAATAATTGGAATCATATTGGTGAATTTTGTTTAAGCAGATATAATCAACAGGATATATACCTGTCAATTTATTTGTAGGCAGCGTGCACCACAGCGCTGCGCAATAATTTATCCGCATTTTTTTCATTTTTATTTTACAATCATCTAGTATTAATAATTTTATATTTTTGTTTCTTTAAGTTTAAGCAAGCGGATATTTCATGCCGAGCATGGGGTATTTCGCCCCGGCAAGATTATTGTATTTTAAAAACTCAACCTTTGAATCACCGACGATTTCATATATTGCCTCAAGATTTTCTTTCGTATCGGTAATGTTCGGTATAAGCGGCACACGAATAACATGCTCTCTGCCCGAATTTTTAAGGTATTTAAAGTTTTCAAGGATTATATCGTTATATACCCCGGTATATTTTTTGTGTTTTTCGCGGTCGGCAAGCTTTATATCCATCATGACAAAGTCAAGCATGTCAACGGTTTTTTTGAAATTATCCGAGTCTGTGTATGCACTTGTCTGAACAGCCGTGTGCATGCCGCCGAGCTTCGGAATAAGCTCACGTATAAATTCGCCGTGCATCATCGGTTCTCCTCCCGAAAATGTCACTCCTCCGCCGTTTAACTCAAGAAAATCGGCATTTTTTTTGAGTATTGCGGCAAGCTCTTCCGAATTGTATGCTCTGCCCGATACGCTTATGCATCCGAGCGGACATGCGTGTATGCAGCGGTCAAAACCGCGGCATTCGGGATGAGAGCACCCGCGTTTGCATCTGCCGCAGTGAACGCACATGTTGTGTTTTATCATGAGCTGCGGCTCTTTGCTCAACCCCTCGGGATTATGACACCACATGCACCTTAAAGGACACCCCTTAAAAAACACAGTGATTCTTCCGCCCGGGCCGTCATGAAGTGAAAATTCCTTTATATCAAAAATTGTCGCATTCATCATATATCACCTACAAGCTGTACGCATGCCTTGCCATGACATGATCCTGAAAAGCTTTGTCAAGCTCAACAAAATATGCGCTCCAACCCCATATTCTTACAACAAGCTGACGGTAATTTTCGGGGTGAAGCTGAGCGTCTTTAAGCTTATCGGGATTAACCGTATTAAGCTGCATCTGATGACCGCCCATGTCCATGTATGTTTTCACAAGCCGCGCAACCTTTTTGACGCAGTCGGGATCTGTAAACATTGAGCTGTGAAATTCCATTGTTAAGGGACCGCCGTTTATCGCCCTTTCAAAATGAGGCTTTGAAAACGATTTTATAATGGAAATCGGGCCGTTCAGATTTGCAAAAAGGCTTGCGGAAAAATTCGTCCCGAATGCTTCTCCGCGCCTTCTTCCGTCGGGAGACGCGCCGATTTCTTCGGCATGCCAGAGATAAAACATTGCAGACCCCGTGCCTGCTCTGTATATTCCGCCGCGGCAGTTTGTTTTGCCCTCAAGACCGTCGGCAAATCTGTCAAGCAGCCATACGGCAAGGTCGTCGACCCACTCTATGTTATTTCCCATTTTGGGAGCTTCGTATCTTAAAACCGGCAGAATATCCGCATGCTTTTCAAAATCGGAATCAACTGCATCAATCAGTTCGTCTTTTGAGATGCTGCCCTCGTCATACACATATTTTTTTATAACGGCAAGAGAATCCGCTGCGGTTGCGATGCCTGTTCCGTGAAATCCGAAATTGTTGTATTTTCCGCCGTTATATATGTCGCAATCCATAAGAACATTCATAAACGGCGACGGCACAAACCAAAGGTTATCGCGCCCGCGGCAAAGCTCGTCACACATATCGGATATTACATCTTTTAATTTTTCTTTAAAATCATCAAATGTTTTACATTCTTTTAAATATTTATGCATTGCTATGTCAACAGCCTTCGGGAAAGAAAGCGCCCCGATATTTGCCACATCAGCGCCGACAAACGGAATTATAAACTCCCAGCACGCGGCTACGACATAATTTTCAGCGTCATCGGGCTCATAACCGAGTTTTATGAGAGCGTCAATAACAACATCGTCATTGGAATACTGCGGAAAACCAAGCCCCGCCTTTGTAAGCTCACTGCCAAGTTCATACACTTCTATCGGAGTATTTCTGCCGACTCTTATGTTTATTTTCGGGTCAATCATAAGCAAATTATTGCTCGCCTTAAGGCAGAGCTTCGAAAGGAGGTTAAAAACCTCACATCCGCCGGAGCGACCGCCGAGAACCATGCTCTGACCGTTATCTCCCTGCTGCACTCCGACATAAAGATCGGAATCTTTATTGAAAGACAAAAAGAAATCTTCAATAAGCTCAAGTGCACCGGCTTCATCATAAATACCCTTTTCCATATCAGCCTTAAGATACTTATACATATATTTATCGAATCTGCCGACGGTATTGTGATAGTTACCTTCAAGCCAGAGCGAGTAATGCAAAATCCTGAAAAACTGCAGAGCCTCCCGGAAGCTTGCCGCACCGTATCTCGGCACGCGTTCAAGGACTTTGACGATATCGTCTCTTCCGCATTTTGCCGCTTCTTCTTTATACCTGTCGGAAAGAGCTATAATATTATCAATTGCTCTTTTTCCGTATTCATCAGCGGTTTTTCTCTTTTCAAGAAGCCCGACTTCAATTGTATGATAATAATTCGGGCTTAAGTTTGACATATATCCCAGCTCATGAATAAAGTGTTTTGAGCGTATTTCATCCCATTCATCTTCGGTAAAAATATCGGGGATTTTTTTAACGGTACGCATAAAGCATATCTTTTCACCCGGAAGAATAACGGGTTTTTCAAGCCTTGTAAGGCGCTCAAAACGTTCCGACATACGCTCCTTGGGTGAGAGTTTTTTTTCTTTAAACTCTTTTGCATATTCCAAATTCAGATTTTGCCTGAAAGCGTGATGCTTTTTATTTATTATGTAATCCTTCAGCATTTCGGACATTTTTATCATCCCTTTTCACATCTTTAAAACAGAAATTTCTGTTGTTTTCTATATTTTACCAGATAAACGGACTTTTTGAAAGGACAATAGTTGTCTTAAGCAGGACATTTTTTGCGTTGTTTATGACAACGTGAAAATAAGTGAAAATATAAAAATAATGCCTGCGGAAAAACGCAGACATTATTTTTATATTTGTGATATGGTGTTTTGAGGTGGGGGTATACCTTATCATTAACTACTGTAATTATTCGGAAACATTTATCTCTGTTTCAATCGGTTTTGACAAAGGCTTAATTTTGTTTTCGGTATCCCAAAATAGTATTTTGGCGTTGCCAAGGGTTCTGCTTTTATCCGTTTCGCATGAAAGCGACACTCCTTCATCACCTGCTGCAGCAAGCTCCCCGGCTACGGAAATAATATTTTTTCTGTTGTCATAAACTATCATAAGAACCATATTATCGGTAAAACTGTAATCAAACTTTACATCTGCCGTAACTGTTGAATTTTCATATTTACATTCCGAAATTATACCGCTCAAGGCTTTACATCCGAACATTATCTCCGCACCGTAATCGGATTCAAATATATCGTACCATTGGTCTTCAGTACCTCTATAGTATATTTTACCCAAGCTGTTATAAGACCCGAATATATCTTTCCCCACATAGTTTATACTTTCGGGAATTGACACACTTGCAAGCTTATCACAGTCAGAAAATGCATAATCATTTAATTTTTCAACACCGCTTTTAATTGTTACGCTTTCCAAATTTACGCAAACTTCAAACGCATTTTCGCCTATTTCAACTACGTTTCCGGGAATTGTAATGCGTTTTAAACCGTCACATCCCCAAAACGCAAAATCATCAATTTGTTTTGCACTTTCGGGAATTATTATATTCAATAAATTTTTACAATCTTCAAATGCGGATGTACCGATTATTTTAACGCCAAGCGGAATTTCAAATGATGTGTCGCTCTTTTGTGATGCGTATCTAATCAATGTCGTTTTATCTTTGCTGTAAAGATTTCCGTCTATACTGCAATAATTCAGGTTTTTTTCAGCAACTTCTATACTCTCAAAAGAACCGTTTAATGCATTGCTGCCGATTCTGATAACACTTTCGGGAATTGTTACAACATTTAAATTATAACTGCAACCAAATGCACCGGCAAATATATCGGTAACACCGTCAGGTATTTTATACTCTTTTTCTTCGGTGAACGTATAAAGAATCAGGTTTGTTTTTTCACTGTTATACAAAACTCCGTCAATCATACAATAATACGGATTGCTGCTGTCTAAATCGACCTGTACATATCCGCTGCCGTAAATTATCCCTTCACCAATTACATTAACACTGCCCGGTATTGTTATTTTTATCAATTGACCGCAGCTTGAAAATGCGCTGTTTCCTATTTTTTCAACACCGTTCCGAATTGTTACGTTTGTTAAATTGTAGCATTTTGAAAAAGAATACTCTCCTATTTCGGCTACGCTGCCGGGCACAGTTATATTTTCCAAACTACGGCAGCGCTCAAATGCATGTTCGCCTATATTTTTCACGCCGCTTTGTATCGTTACATCAAATAAACTTCTGCAGTTTGAAAACGCATATCCCCCAATTTCATTTACGCTGACAGGTATTGTTATATCGGTTATTCCGCTTGATGAAAATGAATATTCACCTATTCTTTTTACACCGTATTCAAGTGTTACACTTTTAAGGTTTTCACACCATTCAAAAGCACCTTCACCTATTTCGGATACACTACCCGGAATTGTTATGCTCTCAAGAGATTGACAATCCGAAAATGCATAGCTTCCGATGCTTGCAACCCCGCTGTCAATCTGAACTGCTGCAATATCATCAACAAAACTGCTCCACGGTACATCAATGTCATACCAATCCGTCATCTTTCCCGTACCGCTTATTATAAGCTTTCCGTCGTTATAATCCCACATCAGGTTTTCTCCGCAAGTGCCGTTAAATACCGTCGGTTCCTCCGCCACTGCCCCAACAGGCATATATCCCGTAATTCCCCCAAAAATACATAGTATTAACATCAGGCTTAATATTCTTTTTTTCATGATATCCTCCATATTTTTATAAATTTTAAAGCATATGCAATTTATAAACGCAACAAAATTCAAGCAATTTTTGAGATAATAACATTACTGATTTAAATTACATTCTTTTAATTCGCATAACGGTTTTAAGTTATCACTCCAAACAAAAGCTTTGAATTTATCAACATCTTTTGTAGGTAATGTAGCCCTTGCTATTCCATCTTCAAAAGTAGGTACCTGCAATCCAAGTAGTCTGCCCCTGCTGTCATAGGATGCTACATACAACGTTTTAACTGTGGATACATCTCCCAAAACAGTTATACTTAGTGTTGCAGTCTCTCCAACATCGGAGATATTGAGGTTGTCTATTGAAATACCGACATTATCATCACACTTAATGTTAAGTTTGTACATTTTCTCCATATCACTTGAAAAGGCAATAATAAATTCTCCGTTTTCCCCTATAATTATGGGACGTATCTTTAATTTTGATATGTCAACAACCTGATTTGTTTTGTTGATTTTTATGCCACCGGTATAATATTCATTTTCCAAATAATTGCAGTTATATGTTAATGAATACATTGGCATATCCGTATCCACAGATACGATTTTATTTTCTTTATCAATAAAAACAGGCGAATATGAATAATCTCGGCATACTTCAGCCACTCCATTTGAAAAGTTACCGGCTGATACATATTCAAAAGGAATGATAACTTCGCCACTATTATTTATATAGCCCCATTTTTCATCCTTACAGACTGCAGCAAGTCCTTCCGAAAAAATATCTGCTCCATCATATTCATATGGAATTACCAAAGTTCCGTATTTATCAATATATCCATATTTATTATTTTTCCCCACAACTGCCAAACCTTCTGAAAATGATCCTGAATATTCGTATTCAAAGGGAATTATTATGTTTCCGTATTTATCGATATACCCATCTACCGATTTACCCATGTATGTTTCTGACAAACTAACGTTGCACAACCCTTCTGAAAAGCCGCCATAAGCATAAATTTGGGAATAAGATATCGGCAAAACAATTTCATTTGATGAATTCACAATGCCGTATTTCCAATTAAAATAATTAGAATCCTTATTATAAACTATTTTTAATCCATTGCATAAATAGTAACTTACTCCATCATATAACTCTAAATTTAAAGGAAAAGCATTTAAAATATCCCCTGATGTACTTATATCATAATAAACATTTTCCTTAAGTGCTACATATATTTTCTCTTGGCGTCGATAGTCTATTTTTTCGTATTCATAATTTATCACATAATCGCCATTTTTGTCAATAACACCATATTTCCCGTTCTTTTTTACAATTGCTAATCCATTTATAAAATTATCTATATAATCCACATAGGTAATAACCTCTCCTTGAGTATTAACTGCTCCAACCATTTGCGTCCAGCCTCCCGACTCTCCAACAACCAGCTGATACAAGCCCTCACCCAAATAACTCCATGTCATTAAATGCCTGTTTTCATACCGGTAAATATCATGGTTTATATCTACTGCATTTCCAATAATGCCATCATTAGATATAAAATGCAATTTATTATCAGAAGATAACGTAACAAAACCTCCGTACTCTGAAAAATGACCTCCATATCCCAAGCCGTAAGTATCTGACAATTTGCAACAAACAGATTTTACATCTAAATTATATATTAGATTTTCACTGTTTGTTTTAATGAGTAACAAGTCAGAATATTCCGATAATAATCCCAGACTATCAAGATTATCCAATAGCAACTCACCTGTTTTCAAATCCATAAGTGCATATTTATCTGCATATTTTTTCGAATATACTTTAACAAAAGTACCGGTTGAGGAAGTAAAGTAAGGAAAATTTATTTCACCAATTTCATCCACCCATGCATCCGTTTGATAATCATATTCTAAAAGTCCTTCCGTTTCCTTATCGTTTTCTTCTATGAAATCGAAATGCTTTGTTGCATTATACAAGCAGTCATTATTTAAACCAATAGAGATTTTACTCCAATCAACTGCAGTGCCGTCATAATAGATATCCGTAAGATTTGTGCACTGTGCGAATGATCCATCCCCAATTGATTCCATGCTTTTAGGGATAGTTATACTTGTTAAATTTTTGCACTGTTGAAATGCACAACGACCTATTTCCGTTACAGTACTTGGAATTAATACATCCGAAATACCGGAAAAATTAAACATAAAATCCGATATTTTTGAAATTCCGTCAGGCAAGCTAATTCTTTCTATATTTTTACAATTTTCAAATACAGCGCGGTCAATATTTTCTACACTGTCAGGAATAAATATATCATTTAGATTTGCACCTGCAAAAGCTCTATAATCAATAGTTTTTACATTCTGCGGAATATGAAACTCTTTTTCTGTCTTTCCTGCGGCATACTTTATAAATTTTTCTTTGTCGTAGCTATATAAATTTCCGTCAATTGAAGAAAATGCCGTATTCCCGGTTTCAACAGCTATTTCAAGCAAGCTGTCATTGTTGGTAAAAGCCTCGGGCCATATTGTTTGACATTCTTTTAATATAGTTATCGTTGTCCTTCCGTTAGGAGCTTTTGCTAACGTATTTGAACTGTCTTTTCCATAAAGTACACCGTCTATTGAACAAAACATTTCACTTCTGTCAGATATGTATATATTTTTCAGATTTTTTAAACAGTGCAATCCACTCATGTTATTGTAGTCCACAGATGAAGGTAATGTTATATTTTTTAGGTCATCACAGTTTTGAATTGCCAGTTCAGCAAGATTTATCACACTATCAGGAATAATTAAATTACTTATTTTATTAAGTCTGTTTAAAGCAGCCCATTCTATGGTTGTAACACAATCAGGTATCAGTAATTCTTCTACATTACAATCTTCAAAAGCTCCCTCACCAATTCTTTCTACATTGTTACCAATAACGATTTCGTTAACTTGGCTGCAATTTTGCAAAACATAACTTGGTATAGATTTTACTGTGTTTCCAAATATGACCTTTAAATCCTCACATTCCGTGCTGACACAAGTAAGAGGACCATCATCATATGAAAAATCCGTAACATTTTCTGCATTCCAATAAATTGTTTTCAAACCTCCACAGAAGTTAAAAGCCTCAGCACCTATAAAAGAAACATTTTGAGGAATTGTAATGCTTTTTAATTTTCCGCAATGTGCAAATGCACGTTCTCCAATCGAAACCAAGGTTTCAGGAAAAACAATGTCAGTTAAATAATAACAAGTTTCCATTGCCTTATCAGGAATCTTTAAGATATCATCAGCAAACACTACTGTCAGCTGTTCACTTGAAGAACCGCAATGCACAAATGCATCTTCATAATCATAATACTCAGAACCCGGGTCTGCATTCCAATATATTGTATTTAAATTATCGCATCCTGCAAATGCCCATTCTCCGATAAGACGAACACCTTTACCTAAAGTAACTGTTTTCAAATTTACACAATCCTGAAAAGAATGCCAATCTATAAGTCTTGTTGAATCAGGAAAGTTGATAGAATTAAGCCCTGACTTATAAAAACAATAAGCACCTATGTAGTCTAACTTGCGTGGCAATGTTACATTTCGCAGCGATGAGCAACTATAAAAAGCACGTGAATCTATTTTTGTAATATAAGAAGAAAATTTAATATATTGAAGGCTATAACATGAAGCAAAAGCATCAAGACCGATTTCTACAACGGTATCCGGCATATACACATATTTAATACTTTTTTCATTAAAGCAATTATCGCCAATTTTTGTAACGCCATCCGGAATTTCTATTGTTGTTCTTGACCCGTTATATGCTGTTAATACACCATCTTTAATTACATAGTTAATGCTATCATCATATTCTTCTTTATTTAATGAATTATCTGAACTTACATTACTAATCTTCCTTGTTGCTCGATATATCGAAATTCCGGGTTTTGAATGATATACTCCATTTTTACTAAAAGCATCTGCCATCCATTCATATGTAAGTTCATATTGTTGAATCAAATCATAATATTCATCTTCTATTTTACCATATTTAGAATCACAGTCATATACTTCTATTCCGGTATCAGTAACTTTTGTTAATATCATTCCTTGAAAATAGTCATACTGACCTGAGGTCAGCACAACATCGCCTATTCTCGCATTTGCAAATAATTCTTTTAAATTGCTTACGGTTACATCTTCTTCCTCCAACCGTCCGACAATACGCACATTTTTATTACTTGTTAAAATATAATTATACCTGCTTTCAACTTTATTGCTCATTTGCTTATCAAAAAGCATACTAAATACCTTTGCAACAAAACCTATTGAATGCTTTGCGCCGTCGTATTCACCTATAAATTTTTTATTTGAATTTGGTGGATATAACTTATATATTCTTTCAAAACGGGATTTAATTGTTTCCTCATTTAAATCATCAGCAATGTTGGAAGAACCGGTGTTTTTGTCAATGGTTGCATTTTCAATGTCATGTGCCACTTCTTCTTTACACCAACGAAGGTATGTGTCATAGGTATAAGTGTATTCGATTTCATCTGCCCACACCATACAATCGCCACCGAGAGTATATTTATCATCTAATTTAGCAACATCATTGCAACTTTCAAGGCACGATTTATATGCAGAAAGGTATGCTGCATATAAATTTTCATAAATCTCTATATCTTCACTTGTTCCCGTGCCATGCAAAAACTTCGTCCTGTATCGTGAAAGACATATATCAATGCTGGAAATAAAGCTTGTTTGCATTGTTGCTTGTATAAGTTCATCTGCCTTTGCATCCGCATAAATATAGTCGGCATATACTTTGCAAAAAGTAGTAACAAAAGCAACTGTTATTGATGAACTATCCACCAAATTACAAAAGAATTTGTCAATGTTTTTTGATATATAAGATACAATTTTTGAGTTTATGTACTTTTTCAACACATATCCATCCTGATTTGATTCTATGTCTTTTTTTAAAAGAGTCAATCCAAGGTATAAATCACTACCTGTTTGCCCCGATGAAGTAAGCTCATCAATAAGAAGCTGCATTGCAGTCATTTCTATTGCATGAAGCTCTGTTATTTCAAGAACATACTCCCATATTTTATTTGCCTCTCCGATAGCATCCAAATCTGTTTTTAATGTCCCCGAATCATACAACTTATTTACAACTTTATCCATACCATTAACAGAAATATTTATATCATGAGTTTTCGCAATCTCTCTCAAATTATCCAACAAAATCGACTTATCAACAGAAGAAGCAATATCATATGAAGCTTTTAATGCTTTGTAAGCATTATTAACTTTTTTTGTTGCCTCTTTTGCGGCGTTTTCATTGGACATCAAAGCCTGCATGTATTTTGTTGCTGCCTTTTTTGCATATTCCTCATATAATGTTTCTCCAATACCCCACTTTCCCAGTGTATCTTTTACTGTAAGAGAAATTCCTTCGCTCATTGCAGACATAAAAGCAGATACTGCTTCATCAGTCGATGAATAACTGTTTAAAACTGCGTAATAAGCTGCTTCGGCCTTGGAAAGACCTTCATCCATTTCACTGTTTGAAAGATATGAGGGATATGTCATAAACAGTGCTTCATCAGTTATAGTATCGGTCGCTGCCCCAACAGGCATATATCCCGTAATTCCCCCAAAAATACATAGTATTAACATCAGGCTTAATATTCTTTTTTTCATGATATCCTCCATATCTTTATTACATTCAGAGTATATGCAATTTACAATTGCAACAAGACATATAATTAATTTGCCATTACATCCTCCACACGCTCGCTGCCGTTTGTATCACGGTATGTATATACCGTGAATCCCTGATAAATCCATTCACCGTCCTGCCCGTCGCCGATGCAGCTTGATGCATAGCTTTTACTTATAGGCTGACCTATGGCTGAAATCAATGCACCGACGCTGTTTCCTATATATGCCGATGCGGTTGATGCGGTTACGGTTTTTGTCTGCTGATTTACCTGCGGTTTATTTTCGGCATTTTCGTTTTGCTGCTGATTTTCATTTGCCGTCGAAGTTTGATTTTTTTCGGGCACGGGTGCGGGACTCTGACCCTGCGGAGCGCCGGTTGATGTTTCACTATTTTGCGTCTTTTTTTCATTAGCATTTATATTGCCCGCATCATTTTTGCTTGTTTCCTCCGCTTTCTGTGCCATATTTTTCGATTCTTCACCGGCGGTTTTTTCCTCGGTTTGCATATTTTCATCAGTCAGCTGCTCTTCCGTGTTTTCTGCAGCAGAATTTTCAGCCGACTCTTCATTTGCGGAATCACTTTTAACCACTGTTTCCTTTTTCTCTTTGGAGATGTTATTTTTATTAACATCCTCCGAACCGGTAAGGCTATATCCGACAATAAAAACTACCGCCAGAACTGCAACAATTGATGCAATAATAATTAATGATTTCCTGTTTAATTTTTTCATTTTTGTCCATCCTTTTTTATCAATATTTTAATATCGCTGTTTTCATCTGCATACGGTATATATGCGGTAAACCCCATATCGACAGCGGGAGTTGCCTCATAAACATTTTCCCCGACAGACACATATATACTTTCGTAATCAAATCGGGTTTTTAAATTACCGCTGATTTTCATATACTGTTTTGCAGTATCAATTCGATTACAACTGTAACTCACCCGGGAAGTAATATCCTCACAATCAAATTTGCCGATGTCCCTTAACGGCGCATCAAAAATCGGAGGATTTTTCAAAATCCAATCCAGATTTCTTTCAACTATCTCTATAAGTACCTTATCAGATTGATTTTGTTCGGCAAGATTCATATCATACGGCAAAGCACGCGTAAAGCATGCATTACCGAAAGCATCCGCCATAAATAAGTGGAGTGCATTTCCAAACGAATCACGAAACATAAGCAGACTGCCGCTGCCTCCTGAAGAATTTGTATATATAAAATTATCCTCAACCGATCTTATTTGCCGTGCATAGTTAAAATCAAGCTTATCCGTATATTTGGTATCAGTGCCGTTATCATGTGCATCCGGGTAAAGCATTTCAAACAAATCACCGTTTTCGGAATTTGTATTTTCGGTGCTTCTTCCGAAGTACTGTTTGTGATTCATCCCGAACATCTTCAATATCGCATCTGCAGCAAGTCCTGCCCCATCATTTGTCCAATGTGAATCTGTTTTTCTGTACAATATCTTATTTTGCGATTTAAATTCCGAAAACAAATCAACATATTTTATATTATTCTTTTTTAAAAAGAAATTAAGTCGCTCTGCATCAGAGCTTACTTTACTCTTAGGATAATAATCCGGCATAAACTCAGAATAGAGAGAATTTTTATTTGGAGCGACGGTAAATACAAAATCAATATTATTCCGTCTGCAATTTTCATCAAGCAACGAAAGCGTTTTCGATATGTCTCTGAGCTCCTTATCGGATAAACAATCCGTTCCCTCATAGTCGCCGAGTGTTCTGCCGTAAAAGAGCCAGCCGTCCTTACCCGCAATTACATCTTTATCGGGTGATTCTCGAAAAATGCCGACAAACAGTTTGTTATACATCGTAACCATCTGTTTTCTTAAGCCTATTCGGCGGTTAAAATATTCACAAAACTCACTCGGACAGTTTACATTTATTTTTTTGTTTTCATCATACAGCCGCGGCACCGATACAACACCCTCAAGTTTTGAATTCCACGACATCCCCGGGATAAACATTGTTAAAAACGGTACCGAACACATTATAAAAAAAAGCACGGTAATAATTTTATTTCTGTTCATAATCCCTCCTAAAACTGAGTGTAAATAAACGGATTAAACGAACCCGTTGCCAACTTAAGCATACACAAAACCATAAGTACAAAAACCGTAAATACGGAAACAAACTCGTTTTTCTTTAACCTTTTTAATATGTTTATTTTATCCGCAACAGGCATTGACACCAATATTGACACGGTCAAGCAAAAGATAACAGACGGAGTAAGAAGATTACACACAATTATTTTGTATTTTTCTCCCGTTTCAAAGCTTGAAAACATAGAACGGAGCATATTAAATGCCTACGTAAGATTTTCTGATCTGAAAAGCATAAATCCTATACATACAACCGCAAGAGTGTAAATACGCCCGACAATATTAGGAATTCTGATTTTTTTCTTAACAATGTCTTCCGTTGTCAGGGCAAATGCATGCCACAAGCCCCAGATAATAAACGTCCAGTTTGCACCGTGCCACATTCCCGTAAAAAAGAATACTATTATTTTGTTTAATCTCGTTCTTCGTATACCCTTTCTGTTGCCGCCGATAGGAATATACAAATAATCTCTGAACCATGAAGAAAGCGATATGTGCCACCTTCTCCAGAAATCCTTTACCGATGAAGCACAATAAGGATAATTGAAATTTTCTTTGATTTTAAAACCAAACATATTTCCCATTCCTATTGCCATGTCGCTGTAACCGCTGAAGTCAAAATAAATCTGAAGTGTGTAACAAATAACTCCCACCCACGCAATTTGAAAGTTCACATCCGCCGCACCGAGAGAGTACACCGCGTCAGCTGCTTCACCCAATATATTTGCCAAAAACATTTTCTTTGATAACCCGACCGCAAAACGTTTAATGCCCTTAACGGTACCGGTATAATCTTCCTTCCGGAAATCTATTTGCCCGCTAATATCCGAATATTTTATAATGGGCCCCGCAATAAGCTGCGGAAAAAACGATATGTATAATATCAATTTTGAAATATTATTTGCTTTTTGCACAGGATCTCTGTAAACATCAACAACATAGCTGAGGCACTGAAACGTAAAAAAAGATATTCCTATCGGAAGCGGTATATTTGTCGGCTTTATATTCATAAAGCTTATGCCGGACAATATACCTGTAAAAAAGTTCATATACTTAAATACAAACAATACCGAAATATTTACCGTTACCGCCGAAATTAATACAAGCTTGCGATTGAACTTTTCATTTGCAACCAATAACCCTGCAAAATAGTTAAAAACTATCGATACTATGAGAATCAGAAACCAATCCAATCTGCAGGCAGAATAAAATAAAAGACTTCCTGCCGTAAGCACATAGTTTTTATATTTTATATTTTTGCGCAAGCCGTTCAAAAGAAATATGACCGGCAAAAAAGCAAAAACAAATACGGGCGAACTGAAATTCATCTTCTGTCCTCCTATTGACAATTATCAGACGGGCTTATTAATACGGAAAATAATATACGAAAGGCGTTTTGCCAACAGTCATATTATACAGATTGTAGTTATGACGGTTTGCATAACGATACAGATACGCATATTCAAGCTCCACATCATAAATCTTAGAATAAATCATAACCCATGCATGATCGGAATTATTAGTTCCTACGCCGCCCGACACAATATATGCGTCTTCATAGCCCAACCGTTGTGCCATTAAGAAAAAACACGAAGCAAAGCAATAGCAATTTCCCTTTTTATTCTTAAACATAAACTCCGCGCTTTCTCTGACAAAGTAAGACGCACCGCGCGGATGGTGACTCCTGTTTAAATATTTATAATTATCACGTATGTATAAATATGCCGCTCTCAATTTTTCACTTTGTGTCATACTGTCATTTGTGCATTCCGCAAGAGCCGCCTTTACAAGTTCATCAAGATTTTCGTCTCCGCATGTGTATTTACCGTCGCTGCCAAAATACAGATTTCCGTAAAAATCATTGCACAAAACCGAATGATCAGCTGAAAAATAATACAAATCGTTATTTATGTTGTTCAGCCCGATCGGCATAAATATACTGCCGTTACCGTCTATATAATAAATCTTTTCGTTTATATTCATAAATGAATACGGATTTAAATATGCAAACTGGCCGTTTTTATCCGTATATAACAGGCGGTCATCCAGTAAGGTTATACCCTCGTAATATCCGTTGGGTAAATATGTAAAGTCTGTCCACTGCTCGCCGCCATCTGATTTTGTGTGAGAATGCATTGTTGTCGCTTCAGCCACATCGCTGAAAAACCAATCATTTACACCGACATCATAAAACGGATGAGCCGATTTGCTTACAAGCAATTCCGTGCTGCCCCATGCGCTTCTTTCCAATATTCTGTTCATTACGGCGCATGTCTCGGCACGGGTCATAAACGAATCGGGCTTAAATGATCCGTCACTGTATCCGTTTATCCAACCGCTGTCTGCGGCAAACTTTATTTCATTTTCGGCCCAATGTGATTCAATGTCATTAAATTCGGAATTTGAAAGCTTAACCTCATATAATTTACACATAACCGCGACAAATTCGGCTCTTGTCATCGGATTTTCGGGTTTAAAACTCCCGTCGGGATAACCGCCCATCATTGCCGATGATGTAACGTTATATATGCTTTCACTGTACCATTGTCCTTCGGAAATATCCGTATATTTTCCGCCGCATAAATTATCGGTAAGTTGATACAATCTGTCAAGAATAACACAAAATTGTGCTCTTGTTATATATTCGTTCGGTTTAAACGCACCGTTTATTCCGCTCATATACTGAATATGTTCGTCATATTTTTTTAACGGAGATTTCCAAACACTGTAAACTGTATCGCCGATACATTTTGCATCCGAAACATCTTTCATGAATACACCGTCACATATCCAGCCCAATATTGCGCTGCCGCTTTTGTCATTTGACGGAATATCAGGTACTGTTTCTCCCTTTTTAAGTTCAAAGGATGCAAGTTCGGTGTCTCCGTCCTTAAATACAACCGTGTATGTTTTATCGGCATCCGATTCCGATTGTATCTCTTTTTCGCCGGTAGTTTCAACATTTTCTTTATCCGTTTTTTCGTCCGATTCATCCGATGTTTCCGTTTGAGATTCCGCTTTATTTTCATTTGCTTCTTCGTTGCTTTGAATAACGGCATCATCTTCCGTATTAATTTTATCCGATGCGCCTGCTGTCATTGCGCCAAGCGAAATAATTAACTGAATAATAATTACCGCTGCAATAAGTTTCTTGATTCTCTTCTGTAATATCATTTGTTTTTGACCTCCGCATAACACTATTTTGCCCCTATATTTTTTACATCGCAAAGCGGTTTTAGTGTATTAAATTCACTCCACCACATCAACTTTGCTTTAACAGTATTTTGTGGAGAAACAGCACTCACTTTACCGTTTATGTTATTCAAAATATCAAATGATATTATTTTTCCTTCTTTATTATAATAAGAAATTAATATAATTCCCGATTCTTTTTTATCACTTATCAGAATATAATTCTGTTCATCTAAATTAACCGTTACAAACTCTCCGTCAGTTACGTTAACATCACCTTGAATAATGTTTGCCTTGATAGGATTTAAATTTTCATCTACTATATCTCCGGCATTAAATGACACGGCTATATCATAGATTCCCGGATTATTCGGCGCAGAAAATGTAAGGTATGCTATAACACCATCAGAATCATCCGATTCCAACCCGTCCCAAACAAGTACAAACGGACATGATGAGTAGCTCCCGGGTCTTGTCATAACAAGTGTGGAAAGAGCCTCACCATTTGTAATATCCGTAAGTTTCAAAGACGAGTTGTAATTAACAGTCAAAGTAGCTCCGCAAATTCCGGTATTACCGGAAATTCTTATCGGTACAGTAAAGCTATCGCCAAGTTTTGAGGCGACCGAATCAACAGAAATTGTTGTTCCGAATGTAGGAACGGGTACATTACCCGATTCTACGCTTATACTGCCGTTTTTAATTGATGCATTAATCGGAGACAGATTGCCGTCTACAATATCTCCGTCTCTGTACGAAATATTTATATTATATTTTCCGTTAACATTTGGAGTCACAAATTTTAAAACAGCTATAGTACCATTCGTTGAATCGTTCTCCATTGCATCCCATACAATGGTAAACGGATTGGAATTAATATCACCCGGTTTTGTCATAGTCATATTTTCTAATGCCGATCCTTTAGTAATATCAATTAATTTTAAGTTTTTGTCATAAAAAATATTTATGTTTGCTCCGCATATTCCGGTATTCCCCGATAAAATTATCGGAACTTCTACAGTTTGACCACCCTCTGCATTTATATCATCTATGCTTATTTGCACTTCATCGGCATAAACAACACCGACAGGAATAAGAATCAAACACATAAGCAATAAAACAATAAATTTATTTATTTTTTTCTTCAAGAAATCCACCTCGCATTATGTGCGGATATGTGCATAGTGTGCACATATCCGCCTTTATATTTTACATTATTTAATTTGTCACTTTGTTCTGTATTGAACATATTCCTGAATATCAGATATATTATCTCCCGTAGGGTATGATGTTGACTCTTTGCCTTTTTCGGTTTTAGTATAATAATATGTGTATATTTGATACCTGTCACGGTAACGGTATTGAGTTTTATATATCGGAGAATTATAGTCGGTTACCACTTGGGTTGTTTCATTATACCAGTATATTCCTGAGTACACAACTCCGTCTTTATTTCTAAATCCTTTTCCGTATGCCGGGCCGCAACTGTGATCTGCTTGATGAGGCAGCGGACTGTCAAGCCATCCGGTGCCTTCTATGACAGTGCAATCCCCACTTTTCCAACCGTATGCAACACTTCCGCGCGGACTTCTTGCGCGGGAGTAAAGCCATTGAGTTTTTGTATTATATCCTGATATAACCGACTGAGTATCAACTTGCCTGTAATCATTTCCGCTTACGTAACTGTCCTGCCAATTACTCCAACCGCCGTAATCGCTCCAAACCCATGTCGAGTTGTATCTGGTCCAGCCACCTAACGACGAAGATGAGGATGTTGTATAGTATGTTTGCGAATACGTCCATTTTCTTCCCACTACTTCAGAATCGGGCGGCAATTCGGATACCGGTCTCCAATCAGATACGCTGTTAGGCGTCCAGTGAGCATATAAAGTTACATCCGTGAACGACGTCATTATACTTGTTTCTGTTACTTCATCTCCACCATTGACATCGGTATACCAACCGGCAAATGTGTAATAATCTCGGCTTGGCCTCGGCAGCTCACCATAAGCCCCCATATACGGAACCAATATTGATTCATAATTACCGCTTCCACCGTTTATATCAAACGTAACCCTTCTGGAATTCAAATAATTTTCAAACTGTTCATTCTCAATAACAGTAATATCACCGGTCATTAATTCACTGTTTACTACATCAGCGCATGCCAATGCTTTTTTAACAACAGAAAGGTTACCCACAACCTTATCATTTGCCTCATAAAGCTCAATCTGCCTGCAAAGCATTGCAATATCATTATCAGACACAAATGAGACTGATCCCTGAAGACCAATTCTTGCTTCATCTGCCAAAAATACTGCAGTAAGACCGTTAGATTGAGCCGAAACCTGATTCAGTATGACATTATTTGACGCTAACTTTAATGCTGTCTTTCCGTTGCACTCAAAGCTGACTCTGTTAATTGCCGTTACATCTGCATAAGATTCAACAGAAATATTTTTATAGACAGTATCCTTCTTTCCGTTAAGTTCAAAGTATCTTGTTCCCTCAGGCACATTAATTGTAATATTTTCCGGGCAAGAATCATCTTCTATATATTCAAGGCTGATAACAATTTCATCGGCACCTGAATTTACAGCTGCCAAAACAACATCGGCATTTGCAGCATTAACGATAACACCGCCGACATTTCTGAATGCATTTTCTCCAAGATATGTAACTTGAGAATTAACCCCGCATTCTTTTGCCGAGGTACACCCACTGAACGCACCCTCACCTATTTTTGTTATATTTCCGCCTGTTACACCAATTAATGATGTACACCCTTCAAATGCATAATCCGGAATTTCCGTAATGAAGTCTGAAAGCTCAACAGCCTCAATATTTGTATTGCCTCTGAAAGCATTTGTATCTATTCCGGTTATTTTCACTATATCACCCGAACCGGTATTAAAATATTCAGGAATAACAACACATGTATCCGTTCCTGTGTATTCCGTAACCATACCGGTATCAATATTGACTTTCAAACCGTCAGACGCGCAGGTGCGCTTTGATACATAATCTGCAACATCGTACGGTATTTCAAATGGAATAACTCCGTTTTCATTATCATTATACTGTGCAGATGTATATGAATAATCCTCAAACTCATGCGTTTCATCGTCCATTACACTGTATGTATATACATAATATGATTTCGTCAGCATGTTATATCCTACAACACCAAATACATGAGCAGTTCCCGCAACAATCCATCTGTGATATCCGGGTTTTGTTGACTGTGTTGTCCATGTAGCTTCCTTTTCTGTCTCTGCTATTTTCGAATATGTTACAGATGAAGAATATCCGTCCTCATATGACTGTGTTGATGTAAGACCCTGCTGCTGGCTTTGTTCTTCGCCCTTTGCATATTCATGTCCGTATCCGTATGCCTGACTGATCTTTTCAGAAAGATTAACAGAAGTTGATGCACTCTGACTTATACTGTTACTACCTCCATAGCTTTCATTACTGTTCCACGATGCTGTTTGCGTTGCTGATTTTGTACCGGATATCGATGCATTCTGCTTTCCCGAAAGCTCAAAACCTCTTCTTGATGTGTTGGTTTCGGTGTGAGAGGTTTCATCCTCAGTTCCCCACTTATGTTCATATCCGCCGCCGACTTCAAACCCGAACCCACCGCTTGTACTTGCATCTATATTTGCGCCGCCGACTCCTATACCTAAAGAGTAGCTTTTGGGCGTATATGTAAGTTTTCCGTCTATATTCCATGATTTATTGTCGGTTTCCCTATGTATGGTACCATCAGATTCCGAATGTTCATCGCTTCCGCTTACCTGAACCTGACTTTCCCAGCCTACATTGTTGGTAGATATTTTTGATACTTCTGTCGAACCGCTTCTGCCGCTGCTGACATTCCAATTGCTTTCGCTGTTTTTTGCTACCGTATCTACCTGACCGATATCCTTTCCGTTTTCCTTTGCCCACTGTTCATTGACGGAAGTAACATCGTTCCATGAACTTGAAAGCGACCAGCTTGACGATTCCGTCGTTGCATTTGATGTAGTTTTTGAAAATGCTGACATTAATGTTTCATCTGTTTTGAATGAATATCTTTCAGTAGCAGTTCTTGTTACTCCATCGCCGCTTATATATCCGAAATCCTTTATTGTGTAAAGCGGTACGTTTTGTATCTGACCTATTTCATATGCAAAAATAATATTTTCTCCATCTTCAACAATAATAGGTGCGTCAAGTTTTTTCTTCGTCCATGTTTTATTTCTCTCACTTGTCCAGTTAGCTGTAAGATACATATTCCCCGTTGCTCCGACAGGAATCTTTGTATTACGATAAAGTTTTCCGTCCTCGTCTGACCAACCGGTAAAAATATAATTGCTAAGTTTCGGAGTGGGCAAAGCAACTCCGGTATCAACCGTATACGTCAAAGTATTTGTATCAATAAAAATATCGGACTTTAACTGAACCGTATAAACTATTTTTTCCCAATGTGCATATAACTCAAAATCATCCTTTGAATTAACCGGTATTTTCTTTATTTGCTCGGAGTTGCTTCCTGCTCCGTCATACCACCCAAGAAAACGGTATCCGGGTACTGACATGTTTTTCAATGTAAGTCCGCTTTCTTCGTAATAAATTTCAGGATTGGGATTTTTAATCTGTATTTGTTGCTCAATATAATCATCACCGTTGCTTATGTCGTATGAAATTGTGTGATATGCACCAGTTAATTTCGGAATAACGGTATCACCAATACTGATTTCATTTAACGTTGTCACATCATCAAAATATTTATCACATTTTGAACAGTGCCAATACGCTATATTTCCTTCTTCTTCAATAGTGGGAGCCTTATATGCAACGGCAGTCAGGTCATGATCACACTGCACAGGATCATATTTTCCGGGATACAATATTATATTATATCCGTTAGGCAATGTTTTACAACCGTCTGCAACATAACGTCTGATCATGATTATATCAGTTGAATTAAATCTTCCGTCTGCATTAACATCACCTGCAAGTTCATTTATGGTCTGCTCATATTTGCCTGCTATATGACGTCGGAGCATTATTATGTCGGTAGAATTTACCCTTTTGTCACTGTTTAAATCACCGGGGAGATAATTAATAACCTCTATATAACCATTTTCCAATGTTGGTGATACAACCTCAAGATTTTTATCTACTATATCCCCACTTACATAAGAAACTTTTATATCGCATTTTGTTCCGGACGACACGTTCTCATCAATCTTAAATTTAAGTATGATTATATTTCCGTCCTTAATATCACCGTCACTTAAGTCTTGACCGTCCCACACAAAATTACACGGTGATGACAAATTGCCGGGTTTTGTCATGGTTAACGGTGAAAACGCATCCCCGGATGCTGCGCTAAGCAGTGTA
>CAKSJG010000008.1 GCA_934463165.1 uncultured Clostridia bacterium | reverse complement strand
TTGCGGTTAGCAGAAAGGGCGCTACCCTCGTCGATGTAAAGACAAAGGATATTACCGCCGATACAACGGTAACTCTTACCGAACTCGGCTTAAACGGCGATGATGCGGACAAAATATCATTTATGATTTGGAACAGCCTTGACAAAATGCTTCCTTTGTGCGAGGTGCAATAACAAAAAGGGGCTGTTTAAAAAGTGTTACAAAAATCGAGGATGAAAAGTCCTCGATTTTTTGTGCCCAAAACGGCTTGGGATTTCCCGAGTACGCTACTTTTTACAGACTTTTTTCACACTCTCCTCAAATGGCGGTATGCTCACCCCTTATAGCTTCATGAGCAGAGATTTTTAAAAATCTCTGCTCATTCTTTTATACAGCTTTCCGATTGCCTTTTTTTCAATTCTTGAAACATATGATCTTGATATTCCCATCATAGACGATATCTCCTTTTGCGTAAGAGCGTCGCACCCCATAAGTCCGTATCGCATTTCAAGAACCTTTCGCTCTCTTTCGCAAAGAACATTTTTCATTTCGCGGTAAAGCTCGCTGATTCTCAGCTTTAAATCCACCTCATCAAAAATGCTTTCCTCGTCGTTGCTGAGCTTATCTATGAGCGTTACCTCTTTGCCGTCCTTGTCTTTCCCTATGGGATCCTGCAGCAAAACTTCATCCTGGTATTTTTTCCCCGAGCGGATTGTCATAAGGATTTCATTTTCAATGCACCTTGCGGCATAAGTGGCAAGCCCGGCTTTTTTTTCGGGATTGTAAGACCCTATAGCCTTTATTAATCCGATTGTTCCTATTGATATAATATCGTCATTGTCAAAACCCTTAAGCGAATATTTTTTTGCAATATGAGCAACAAGGCGCAGATTATGCTCTATAAGTTTGTTTTTTGCATCGGTGTCTCCGTTTTTTGCTTTTTCAATATACATGCTTTCCTCTTTTGCCGAAAGAGGTTTTAAAAAAGAGTTGTTTCCGGTGACATATGATACCATGAATATCCATTCGCCGGCAAGGGAAATTATCTGAGATAAAATTGCAAGCAAAAAAGCACCCCCGAATATGATAACTGTTAATATTATATTCGGCAGTGCTTGACTATGTGAAATAATTTTTTTAATTGAATTTTATTGATGTTAACAAGTTAATCTTGTCCATATGAAGCTGCTTCGTCAGCTTGTATTGCCATTGAAATTATAAATCTGCAATAATTCGGGCAGGGATATAACGGCTTTTGCTTATTATTGACGCGGAGTATTCCATCCGAATTGTTCTTTCCTGCTCTTTATTACGCTTTCGGACATTATGGAGTTATTCATCGATTCTTCAACTATACCTTTTCCTACATATACTTTTTCGTCTTTAGTCATGCCATCAGCAAATACATAATACTTTCTTCTTCCTTTAACGCCGCCTAAATCATATTCCAATATTGCCGCACAACGTCCATACTTATCTTGTCCGATTATCTTTGCATTAATAAATTCCGGTGTGGATGATGAAAAATAATTCGCATCAAATGTCATCATTGCTATGTCTATTATTTCATCATCAGACAAATTTGTTTTATACTTAGTTGAGCTTTCGGAATCGGTGCTTGATGTTGTACCGGCAGTATTATTTGTACTCTCTTCATCTCCGAATATTCCCGATATGCAACCTATTGCAATTACACATATTATAGCTATTGACAATTTCCTATGCTTATTCCAAAAGTATTTTATGCCGCCTTTCTTAATATTTTCTGTTTCTGCCTTATAATCATAATTTTTAACCGATTCGGATATTTCCTTTGCTTTCTCTTTATAATCATAATTTTTTGCGGCTTCTTTGATTTCTTCCGCTTTGCCTTTGTAATCATAGGCTTTTGCTTTGTCAACGGCTTCATTTGCCTTTGCTTTTAATTCATCGGCTTTACTCTTGTAATCATAATTTTTCACCTTATCCGCAATATTCTGTA
This sequence comes from uncultured Clostridia bacterium, assembly GCA_934463165.1. Lineage (GTDB taxonomy): Bacteria > Bacillota > Clostridia > UMGS1810 > UMGS1810 > RGIG1828. The sequence goes on along the minus strand of CAKSJG010000008.1, from coordinate 92,703 downwards.
ATGCTCCGCCGTTTACATTTCCGCATTTTTCGCATTTTGATTTTCCGTTTAATTCTGCCCCGCATTTGGTACAAAAATTATTCATTGGTATTCACCTTAATTCCTTTCTAAAATTATAGATTTTTCTTTTGTTCACAATAGAAATTGTATTAATTAATAAAATTACAATCAAATAAGATAGCTGTCATTATATTCGGCAGTGCTTGACTGTGTGAAATAATTCTTTAATAGAATTTTATTAATGCTAACAGTTCATATTGTGCATATGAAGCTATTTGGGTGACAATATATTGTTTTTTAAATCTTAAATCTTATATACCCGCCATCTGATAAATCCTGTATGATCCAATCATCTTGATTTTCATTTCGGAACCCATATTTGAAATCGATATAATCGTCTCCGAATTTGAAATAATATTTTATAGCAGAGGTTGACTCCCATTCTTCACCGACCCAAGTCTTATAGGTTCCGAACGCTTCGGCAGTGTTCTCACCTGTAAAATATCCCCACCCGGCTGTGGCTTCCGTAGGCAATGCTCTCGTAATCAAATAAAAGTCAAACAGGATTCTGTTTTTTGCTACATCGGTAATATTAAGCTCCATGATCCAACGTCCGTTTTTTGATGAGTAAGTGCCGCAGTATTTACTGTATTTGTCCGTGTCACCCACAAAAACTATATCGTCATTTTTGACACAGTCTACGCTTCCGTCATGGTAAATACAGATACTTTCACCTTCCGCATTCGGATTTGTGAACATATATGCTTTTCCTTTTTTATCATAAACTTCTTCGCCTATGTATAACCCCGTGTAATCTCTTTCAATTCCTGTCAGCTGTGAATACATGTCGCATGCCTTATCCCAATCAAACGAATTGATTTGAGCGACCTCCGCCTCACTGCGCGGAGTTGATACCGGTATATTTATTGTTACGGTTTTTGTGTTTCCGTTCCAATCCACATTGCCGCCGAGATATTCCGAAATGATTCTTATCGGGACAAGTATTCTTCCGTTAATAATTGTCGGCTGGGCGTCGAGTATTTCTCTTTCTTTTCTACAATTATTACTTGTACAATAGTAACAGTTTTCGGCATTTAAAAGAGTGCATTTGCTTATTTGCCATACATCCGGTCTTGCACTCTGTTCAAAAAGGATTGCATTACACAGCAATGCAATTTGACTGTCCTTAATAATGGATATTGTGGCATAGTTATAATAGTCTTCGTAATATACTTCCGCGCCTATTGCGTCGCATATTTTTCTTAACGGAACCAAAACCCTGTTGTTTGATATAACAGGCTCCTGATCAAAAACAAGCTGTTTGCCGTTAACAATTACCCCTATTGAAGCATCATCCGCCATTACACCGGTAATGCAAAATACATTTAAAATAATGCTAAATATTAAAGTGAAACAAAATATTTTTTTCATATCCAATCCCCCAAATTTAAAGTTTCTTTTCTAAAGTTCCTTTAAGTTTTTTATAAAAATCCTTTGAAAATACAGTAATACTTTTGCTGTTATTGTTTGTATAAATATAATTATCCGTGCTTAGGATATTATCTTTCTTTAAAACCGTATAATAATTCTTTGCATCAGAATATGATATTCCCTCAAGCGCAGCTATGACCGATACTGTGTCGGCACAGCCGTCAAGCTCCGATGACATTTCTACGGCACATATGCTGTTTTTTTCATCGCAGACAATTAAGAATTTGTATTTGCCCACATTGTAGGAAGTATAATCGCCTTCAACAGACAGCTTTTTATCATCGGGTAATATTGTTTCATATACGCTTTCTTTGTGTATCATATTATCGTATGGCGTAATGTATCTGACATCCTGCAACGTTTGTTTAAATCCGTCGGCAATTGCTCGGTTGTAAGAATCAATAAATGAGGATAACATATTTCCTTTTCCGCTTTTTATGATTTTATTTGTTGCCATATCCGAAATAATTTTAAGCGATGAGTTTGAAATATTACACATATAGCCCTTGCCGATTGCATAATATGTTTTATTGTAAATAGCTGCAGAGACAATTGAAAACGCGTCTTCAAACGATACGTCAAACATTGTCATTACAGCGCATGCATATTGGAATTTGGCAGCGGACAGAGAGTTTCTGTTATCCGGTGAGGTGAAATCGCTCTGACTTTGATTTTGCTTTGCGTTTAATTCCATAATAATCAGTTTTCCTTTATTTGTTTCTGCCAAATTGCATCTGTTGGCGGCGTCATAATAAAACTTGCATTTTACGGAATTAGAATCTTGTGACATTGAATATAATGTTGTGGTGTCAATGAGATATCTTTTTTCTCTGATCGGATTGTCTGTATCGTAGCTTTCAAATCGGTAATAGTTGTTTGTTATGTTGTTGTTATATCCTTCGATAAATTTTTCCGCATTGCAATTTACATTAAGAAAGATTTTCCCCTCTACGGCAGCGGATATGTCATAACAACCGTATACTCTGCAAAGCAATGTTGCCATTTCGGCTCGGGTAATCTTAATATCGGGTCTGTAAAATTTGGTGCCGGACTGAGAGTCCAAGTAGCCGGAAATTATTCCGTTTGATACCGCGCATCTGGCATATTTATAGTCATCGTCAGACATATGCGCCTCATCAAAAATAATATTATTCAATAAATCCGATGATTCGTCCGTTTTATATTTGCCTTTTGTCTGTTTCATAACGGCTGTTACAATGTCCTTTCGCTCGGCGCAGCTATCGGGCATAAAGCAGGTTCGTGTTTTGTATCCGTTTGAGGTACGTACTTTCACATCATATTTATTGAAATAGCTGTATACGGAAAGAACATACGGTGTGTACCATTTGCCATCCGGAACATCATAAAAATAATCAGTGTAATACGACTTGTATGAACCTTCTAATTTTGCAAGTATTGTTGCGGCCTCCGCGCGCGTTATGAACGAATCCGGTCTGAAAGTACCGTCATCATATCCGCTGAAGATCCCCCGTTCTTCCATTTCCGAAATATAGGCAAATGCCCAGTGATTTGCCGGAACATCCGAAAATTTTTGGCTGTAATCTCCTTTTAACGCATATTTCGGGTCGTTTCCGTAGTCTACGGCGTATGCTGAAAAGGCCCCCGAAACAATGCAGAGAGACAGCAGAATAGAAATAAATTTCTTCATTCAAAGCTTCCTCCTAAGATTTTTTTATAATTATAACATAATACAAAATAGTTGTCAATGCTATAAGCTAAGTTTATTTAGCTTGCAGAATATTAAACTGTAAGCAAATCTATAATATACTAACAGTTAAAAGGAGATGTAATTATGAATTATGAAATCATGGGAAGAAACATAGCCCGCATAAGAAACAAAAATCATTTGACGCAGGAGCAGCTTGCGGAAAAGATAAATATTTCAACGGTTTTTGTCAGTCAGATTGAAACCGCCGTAAGAAAACCGAGCCTTGAAACCATATATAAAATCTCTCTTGCTCTAAATACCACCGTTGACACTCTCATCGGAAACGACAGTCTGCAAACCAAATACGATGAAATTTCAAAACTCCTGCAAGATAAAAACGCTGATGAGCTTTCGTTTATAACGGGAATTTTAAGAGAGATTTGTTCCAATATTAAAGGCGGAAGAATTAAAAATTATTCTGACGATTAAAAATTTTTTGCCGACATAAGCTTCATAACCCTTTTATTTCCCGAAAAAATGCCCCTGCAATTATGCCGATTAAGCGGTTATATTCGGCTTATCTCGCGTTTTGCGTCGAATAAATAGTCATTAATTCATTCATAAATTTACAAAATTTTCACTTCTCGGGATATATAATATCTTATGCAGTAATATTTGATATTAACGTAATTACTTTAAATTTTATTTGCGAAGATTACTATATATTAGGAGGTTTTGATTATGGATAAAGCCGGCAGGGGTAATTCATCCGTTATATTGTCAAAGGCTATCGGTGAAAGCAAGGATAAGGTCATATTCAGTTTTACCGCGGTCAATCTTATAAAGGCATTTTTTTGTTTTTTACTTTGCTTTGCAAAAGTTTTTTCAAATATGACGCCGTTCGGTTTGGCATTTTATTCGGCAATTTTTCGCCCGGAATGTTGGGTGCTGACATTTTTCTCGTCGCTTCTCGGTATATTTGTGCATGGGGGAGGGCAGATGTGGGTTTATGCCCTTACCCTTGTCAGCATCACGGCGCTGCTTGCAGTGTTTGATTTGTTTAAAAATATATATTGGCGTTCCGGGATTTCCGCATTCGTATATGCGCTTTTGTCAGTTGCGCGGTGCGTGGGTTATACGTTTGTGATGTATGATATATTTGCCGCTCTGCTTGAGTCAATAATTCTCGGTGTCGGGGTTTACGTATTTTCATACGGGTTCCCGTGTTTTTTGTCGGTAAATCACAGAAACGTAATATCATCGGCAGAAAGCCTTTGCGTAAATGTATTCATAACCGCGGCAATACTCGGATTTCAATCATTTCCGCCTGTGTTCGGTTTTCATTTGAGTTCGGTTCTGTCTGTTATGATGATATTCATGATGAGCATGGACGGCTACACCTCCGGTGCACTTGTTTTGGGAATACTTCTCGGCATTGCCGGCGGCATGCAGTCGGGAGCGTCGGTGTCATTAAGCGGTACATATGCGTTCGGAGCGCTTCTTGCAGGAAGCATGAAAAAGTATGGACGAATCGGTGTAATTCTCGGATTTGTAATAGCAAATACAGCTTCGTCTCTTTTATTTTCCACATCGGAAGAGATTGTAATCAGCCTTTATGACAGCTTTGCCGCGTCAATTATATTTATAATAATGCCGCAGAAGGTTGTAGACTTCTTTTCTTCAATTTCGGCAAAAGCAGCATACAGAAAAAGCGTCGGCGATGCGGCAAATGAGAAAATGAAAAATGCTGTTTCGGAGAGACTTGCCGGAATGTCAAAAAGCTTCCGTGAGCTTTCTGAAGTTTACAGCGCCGGCTGCAGCGAAAGAATTCCCGGCAGGGCTTATCTTAAAATGATGCTTTCGCAGATTGAGCCGAAGGTATGCGTAGGCTGCCCAAACAGGAAAGAATGTTTTGATGAAAACGGCGGCGTGGTATATTCATATGTGTGTTCTCTTCTGGAATACGGCATAAAAAGAAAAAATGTTTCCGCCGTGTCGTTTCCGGACAAGCTGAAAAATACCTGTCACAGATGCGACAGCCTTGCGCAGGCTCTCGGCACAATGTTTGACATAATGATTACCGAAAAACAGTGGCTCGGCAAAATTAACGAGAGCCGCCGTCTGATATCAGATCAGCTTGGCGCCGTGTCAGACGCTATAGAACGCGAATACAGAAAGTCACTTATGAAAATTGACACGGAAACGGAAGACAAGCTCTGGGCAGAGCTTGACAAAATCGGCATTACACCTTCATCAATCACGGTTGAAAGAGGCTATGATGATGACTATGATATAGCTGTGGGATTTAAGGGGGATAAAATTTTTAAAGAAACCAAAAGCAAAGTTGCAGATTGTATCACCTCCCTGACGGCAATACCGGCTGTTTTTTCCTCCTTAAGCTACAGCGGAATATATACGGTATACAATTACTGCCCGGCAGGGGCATACAGTGCTGATTTCGGTTATGCGTCAAAGGCAAAAAACGGCGAGTCTTTAAGCGGAGACAGTTTTAATGTTATATTCAGCGGCAGAAAAAATGTTGTAATGGCTCTGAGCGACGGAATGGGAAGCGGCAAGGACGCGGCAGGAGAGAGCAAAACCACAATACAGCTTCTTGAAAAGTTCCTGTCTGCGGGGTTTGACTGCGATACGGCAGTCAAGCTGATAAATTCATCACTGCTTTTAAAATCGTCAAAAGATACATTCTCCACGGTAGACATATGCAGCATAGATCTCTATGACTCCACGCTTACTTTCACAAAACTCGGTGCGTCCGCTTCATATATAAAATGCGGAGATAAAATCACGTCGGTGCGTGCACGCAGCCTGCCTGCCGGAATTCTACGCGAAATTGAGATTGAAAAACATATGCTTTCCATAGATTCCGATACCCTTGTTGTGCTTATGTCCGACGGTGTGGCAGATATAGAGCTTAAGTCTCCCGAAAATGAGGGGTGGATTGAAAAAGAACTTCTGCGCCTTGATACGTCAAATCCGCAGATTATTGCTGCAAAGCTGCTTGAAACCGCATATAAGCTTGAAAATAAGGTTTCGCATGATGATATGACGGTGCTTTGCGCGTGTATTTCTAAAAATGAAAAAAGTGCATAGGTCTTAGCCGGATTCCTATTAAGGTGGAAAAAGATTAAGAGTTTTGTTTTTTCAAATCTATCCGCAAAATGCCGACAATGATAGAACATATTGTAAGAAATTCACATATACATCCGGCATAGGATTTAACAATCAGGTTGTATGCAAACCAGCTCACGCTTGTTATCAGTATCATTATTCGTACAAATGCCGTATTGCTGCTGCCGTATGCAAATGACGAAAGAACCTTTGCCGTGCCTATCAGTATGCTTTTAAATCCTGCCCATGTAACAAACGAAAAAACCAAAAACAATACGCTGAATATGATCCTTACGCTTACGGTATTTTTATTTTTCGTTACCATTTTAGCAAAGATTATATTTCTTATGCACCCGATTATGTTCATAGCCATTCCGGTATATGCACCGAGAAAAAAATATTGCAGCGCAAAAAAGAGTTCATTGCCTGTTCTGAAAATCATCAACGGTTTGTGTTTTTTGCATTGAAAAGAAAGTATACTTGAAATTATGCCGATCAGTCCGAGTGTTTGTATAATAAATTCCATAATCAGATGTTCCTCCGAATGACATATTGCGTTTTTTATGTATATATGATATAATACATTGCATAAAATGTCAATAAATGTTCGAAATGTTTATAAACGAACATTTATTGTATCATAGGAGGGCAAAATATGCTTAATGCAAGGCAATATGATATTATAGAATTTTTAAAGGAAAACAAAAGGGCATCGGTAAAAAAGCTTTCCGGTCATTTTTATGTAAGTGAAATGACGGTAAGGCGCGATTTAAAAGAATTGGAAAAACAGGGATATTTAAAACGTTACAACGGCGGTGCGATATATAACGTCGGGGAGGAAAGCCTGCCTATAGAATCAAGGATGCTTATTCATAAAAAAGAAAAGGACGTTATTTCACGCGAGTCAAAAAAGTATTTGCATGACGGCATGTCTGTTTTTATAGACAGCTCTTCAACATGCACATATATAATTTCGTCTGTTGCGGAGTATAAAGATATAAAAATCGTAACCAATTCTGTTCAAAATCTTTTGGCGGCATCAAAATATCACATTCCGTGTATTCTTGCCGGCGGAAATTACTATGAGCATGATATGTGTACGGTCGGCGGTATAACAGAAGATTTTTTGAGTGGAATTAACGTTGATATTTCGTTTTTTTCAGTCATGGGAATTTCAGATGACGGAGTAATAAGTGATAATGACGAAAACCAAACGGCGGTTCGCAAGGTTGTTATGAAAAACTCAAAGAAAAATATTTTTATGTTTGATAAGGAAAAGCTTCATAAAAAATATCTTTACACTCTTTGCAGAACCGATGATGCTTACAAAATAATTATTTTATGACATAAAAACACGCATGCCGCTTAACAAACGGTATGCGTGTTAATTTTATCCTTATAAAAATTATGCCTGTTTTTTTGATGTTGCCGCTTTAATTGCAAAGAGAGTAACAATCATAAGAACAGCTCCTATCGGGAGAACTATATACCATGAATTTACAAATCCTGCAATCAAATATGTCACAAATGAAACTACCGCAACCGTGATGGCATAAGGAAGCTGCGTAGAAACATGGTTAATGTGGTTACATCTTGCACCTGCGGAAGACATTATTGTTGTGTCCGAAATCGGTGAGCAGTGGTCACCGCATACAGATCCTGCGAGGCATGCCGACATACTGATTATGAGGAGCTCGCTGCCATCGGGGAATATACCTATAACTATCGGAATAAGTATTCCGAATGTTCCCCATGATGTTCCGGTTGCAAACGAAATTCCTATAGCAACAAGGAAGATTATAGCCGGGACAAAATGATTGAGTGAGCTTGCGTTAGCCATAAAGTTTTTAACAAAAACATCGGAACCCATAAGCCCGGTCATGTTTTTAAGCGTTGTGGCAAATGTAAGAATAAGTATAGCCGGAACCATTGCAATAAATCCTTTGGGGATGCAATCCATTGCTTCTTTAAAGGTTACCGTTTTTCTTGCAACCATATAGATGATTGTAAGCACAAGAACAACTATACCGCCCCATGGAAGTCCGACGGTTGCATCTGTATTGGCAAATGCGTCAACAAATGATGAACCGCTGAAGAATCCGCCGACATATATAAGCGAAAGAACGCATACGATTATGAGTATAACTACCGGAAGAACAAGGTCAATGACCTTACCTCTCTGGGAGGGCTGTTCCGTCTCTGTTACTGCCGTGTCTGAGCCGTTTGTAAATAAATCACCCTTATTTATGGCGTTATATTCGTGAAGCTTCATCGGACCGTAGTCAAATTTCATGAATGTTATTGCAATAATAAATACAAAGGTAAGAAGTGAATAAAAGTTATACGGAATAGCTTTTATAAAGAGAGAAAGCCCCTGACCCTCGGGAGCGTATGATGAAACAGCCGCCGCCCATGAGGATATCGGTGCAATCATACATACCGGCGCTGCCGTGGCATCTATAAGGTAAGAAAGCTTCGCTCTCGATATTTTATGTCTGTCCGTAACGGGCATCATAACTGAGCCGACTGTGAGACAGTTGAAATAGTCATCGATAAATATCAGCACACCGAGCACAAATGTTGCAAGTATTGCGCCTATTCTTGTTTTGATGTTTCTTTCTGCCCATGCTCCGAATGCGGCGCTTCCGCCGGATTTGTTAATCAGGGCAACAAGTATACCGAGAACCACAAGAAATATAAATATTCCGGCAGTGCCCGATACCGCTGCGATAAATCCGTGATTAAGCATATTGTCCATGGCGGTAATCGGTTTAAAATCAGCCGAGAGAAGTGCTCCTGCAACAATACCTATAAACAGTGAGCTGTAAACCTCTTTTGTGATAAGAGCAAGCGCAATTGCTATTACCGGTGCAAGAAGAGACCACGGTGTTCCGAAAAGTCCGGGTTTTTCCATCTCTTCTCCGCCGATGTCTTCACTTGTCTCGTCAGCTGCAGCCTCATCGGTTTTTGCTACATTGTCAGATGCCGAAACAGCCTCGGTATCTGTCTTTGCCTGTTCGCTTACGCTTGTTTCAGCGGTAGTCTGCTCATTGTTATCGGCAAAAGCATACACCGAAAACATGCACATCACAACAACAAACACTGCAAGCAACACAGAACAAAATCTCTTTTTGTTTTGATTGTTTTTCATTGGTTTCCTCCATAATTTTATTTGCGGCATAACTGCCGTCTTTTATTGCTTCTCCGAGGCTCTTTTCAGTGCTTCGGCTCTGCGCTGTTTTTGCTGCTCTTTATCGCGCCTGTAGTCGTAATAGTCATTTATCATTGTTCTGATAAGAGCAAGTGACGGTATAGCCAAAAGTATACCCCATACTCCGAACAAACCGCCTCCTATGATGATTCCGACAAGAACCCAGAACGGTCTGATAGACAGCTTTCCGTTTATCAGATGCGGCTGAATAACATTTGCGTCAATTTGCTGAAGTGCAATAAGTATCACCGCAAGCAAAACCGCTTTTGAAAAGTTTGCCGTCATTATTGTTATAAGCACCGATACCGCGCATGAAACTATAGCTCCGAAATACGGAATTATGTTGAACAAGCCAAGCATTATGGCAAGCACGGGTGCGTATTGAATTTTCATAACACTGAGAATAATCAGCGTTACAACAAATATTATCATGGCGTCCATTATGACGCAGAACAAATACTTATATGAAAAGTCTATGGCGGCTTTCATATATTTGGTTATGTATTTTCTCTTGCTGTCCGGAATAAACAGATGATATGTATCTAATGCAAATCCTTTGAGATGCTCTCTGTCGAGTATAATATATATTGACGCAATAATAGAAAGAAAAGCCTTTATAAGTCCGGATGAAAACGTTACAATCTTTGATGTGTATGTATTAAGCTTTGTAAGATTTTCTGTTATGAACTTCTGGAAGTTGATATATTTATCTATTTTATCGAGATCAATATCAAAATATTTTGATTCATTAAGCATATTTACGGTGTTTTCCAAAAACAGCGGAATCTTTTTTGCAAAATCAATAACGCTTGTTATCAGAGTAGGCAAAAGAAGATAAAAAATCCCCCCGAGAATTACAAATATAAATATATATACCGCAACCACTGAAAGTCCGCGTGCTTTTTTTGCAAAAAATTCCGGGAAATGAGTAATTATAAAATTCTCGGAATTTCTGCACATGGGGTAGAGCAAAAATGCAATTGCAAATGCAGCTATTACGGGAGTAATGAGGGAGATAAAAGACCCTATCGCCGAAAAAATGTTTTCGATATTATCAAAGGTTTTATATACGGCAATTATAAGAACAGCCAATATAAAAATGCTGAGATATTTTTTGAATTCACGTAATTTCATTATTTTCACCCCCATACATCAATATTTTTAATAAAAATTTCCAATTAATATGATTATATCTCAAAAATCAATTTAAGTCAATACTTTCGACAATGTATTCACAATTATGTAATAAATATTATATAATAAAGATATAAACTGATAAATATGCAATATGCGTATAGACGAAAGGTATGGATTTATATGAGTTTAACATATATCAGTCTTTGTGATCTTGTCGAGGGTAAAGAGGCAGTTATAGAAAGCACCGATAATCCCCAGCCGATGAAAAGACGCCTTATAGAGCTCGGGTTTGCTCCGGGCAGCGTTGTAAAATGCGTCGGAAAATCGCCTTTGGGTGACCCGACGGCTTATCTTGTCAAAAATACCGTGATAGCCATAAGGAAAAATGACAGTAAATATATCGGATGCCGAATTCGCTGAAAAAAAGACACGTGCAAAATATCTTGTTTGCGCGTGTCTTTTTAAACCGAAAAAATATTATAATTTATTTGAATATTGTATTCGTAATCAGCGACTGTACATTGCCGAGTGTTCCGATTTCCGCAAGATACCATGCGCCGTCAATCTTTACGATATCAAAGCTGAAGCTTCTTCCGCCCGATGAATAGTTTGAGCGTACAAAACATTCTATTGCGGTAAACGCTTCGGGAGTTTTGTTATTTGCTGTTGTCCAGTCTTTCACTTTTTGATCAGATATATCATACGCTGTCTTTTTTTCGAGAGTCATCGTCACAACGCATTTTTCACCGACACTCTGCTCAACAACCTTGTGCCATTCTTTTGATGCATTGTCCATACGCGTCATAATGTCTGCGTCGGGTGTATCCTGATATCTGAATTTACCCAAAATGGATATCGCGTCATATTTGTTTCCGTTGGGGTTAACAAATTTTACAAAAGCTGAAAGAAAGTTGTCGTCGCTTGTAATCTTTGTTTCCGATGTTGACGGTGCGGCAAGGTTAACGCTGTTTAAATCGGGGGTAATGCGCTTGTTTCCCGATGTTGCGCTGTCTATGGGGTTTTTAAAGTCCTTTGCCGACGGTGTTTCTTTTGCTCCGTCTTCGGCAGCTTTTTTGCCGCCTTCTATTGTTGCATTTTCATAATCTTCGGGATTTCTCTTTGCAAGGTCATCCGCATGACCGGTTGCGGCAGCTTCTGCAACGCTGTCTGTGTTTTTATTGCTGCTTGTCTGTTCGTTTTTGTCTGAAGAACAACCCGAAAAAATAAGCAGTACAGCCAAAGCACATGCTGAAACAAATGCTGTTTTTAATGTTTTTTTCATATAAATCAATCCTTTCAAAATTATTTTTTTATCAGGTCTCCGGTTTTTGCTTCGGTAAATTTCACAAGCTCTGCCGTGTTAACAAGAAGCTGTATGCCCCTTACTCCGGCGCTTATGGTTATCGCTTCATGATCCAGACATGACGAATCAAAAAATGTCGGAAATTTCTTTTTCATTCCCATGGGGGAACACCCTCCGCGTATATACCCGGTAAGATTCAAAAGGTCTTTCACATGTATCATTTCTATCTTTTTATTCCCGGTAAACGATGCTGCCTTTTTCAGGTCAATCTCTTTGTCTACCGGTATGCACATAACTATAGGCCCGGTTTTGTCGCCGCGAGCCACAAGTGTTTTAAAAACCATGTCATAGGCAAGCCCCGCTTCGTCCGCTATGTGGGTTCCGCTGAGGTCACTCTCGTCAACTTCATATTCTATCGACTTGTAATTTATCTTTGCCTTATCAAGCATTCGCATTGCATTTGTCTTGTTCATTTCAGTCTCCTTTTAAGGTCAGTTATGACCCATGCCACAGCACTGTGCGAGTTATCCACCGGCACCAAAACATCTGCGGCAGATATTGCCTCTTCAACGGAATTGCCGACGGCATATCCGATGTCCGCAAGAGCGAGAAGTGATATGTCGTTTTCATAATCGCCTATGCCTACGGTTGTTTTAATATTCGGCAGATTCGCTTTAATAAGATTAACGCTTTCGCCTTTTCCGCTGCAGACGTTGTATATTTCAACTCCCGTATTCCAACTGCGCTCAACCTTATATTTATCTCCGTAATTGTTTCTCATATAATCGCGCAGCCAAAGTGCAAAATTTTCATTGTCCAATACGAAAACCACTTTGCATACGTTGTCATAAAGTTCGCCGTCATACTTATGTGATGTGTCTTCGCAGCATACGTTAATTCGTATGCAGTTATCTGCAATTTTCGGCATCACATCCGCCATAAGCTTTTCAAGCTCGGCACGGTTCATTACAGATGAAGAAAACAGGCTGTCATTTTCTATGTCATATATCAGATTGCCGTTAAGCGCCAAAATATATTTGTTCGGAGCAAAATTTTCTTTATATGCATCAAGAAAATCGGGATATCTCCCCGTCGCGGCGGTAAAAATGCCGCCCTCGCTTTGAAAATATCTGATTGCCTCGGAATTTTCAGCCGAAATTTTTCCTTCCTTATTAAGAAGAGTACCGTCAAGATCGGTCGCAATCAGAACACCGTCAAAAATACCCATTATTCGGGCTCCTTTTCAATTTTATCTGCAAGGCTGTCAAGCCAGTCACCGTCAAAAAGTTCTGCCATGCCTCCGTCCGATGCAGCCGCAAGCTTTGGATTTATCGGTATGCGGCAAACTGTGTCTATGCTGTGCGATTCCGCAATTTCATCTATGTGACTTTCGCCGAATATCTCATGCTTTTTGCCGCAGTCGGGGCATTCAAAATACGACATGTTTTCAACAAGACCGAGAATGGGCACATTCATAAGCTCTGCCATTTTAACAGCCTTTTCGACTATCATCGAAACAAGCTCCTGCGGAGACGCAACAATCACAATTCCGTCTACCGGTATTGACTGAAACACCGTGAGCGGAACGTCACCCGTTCCGGGCGGCATGTCTATAAACATATAATCCGTATCCCAGATAACGTCTGTCCAGAACTGTTTTACCGTCCCGGCAATGACAGGCCCTCTCCATACGACAGGGTCGGTTTCGTTTTCCAAAAGAAGATTGATGCTCATTATGTCTATACCCGTTTTTGACTTAACGGGCAAAATTCCGAATTCATTTGCCGTTGCTTTTTGATTCAATCCGAATACCTTCGGTATCGACGGACCGGTGATATCCGCATCAAGAACTGATGTTTTGTATCCCCGTCTTTTCATGATGACGGAAAGCATAGACGTAACCATGGATTTTCCCACTCCGCCCTTGCCGCTTACAACGCCTATAACCTTGCCGATTTTGCTCATTGCATTCGGCTTTTCTGTTAAACTCTGCGCTTCGCCCTTAGAGGAACACTGCGCCGAGCATGTATCACAGTTGTGTGTGCATTCTTCGCTCATTTATTATAACCTCTTTTCGTAGCTTAAGTTCACAGTTATATTGTATCACAAAATTCAAAGCATAGCAATAGGTTTTTTAAACATGTTTAGAGTTTGTAACAAAGATAAATCATAGTCAATTTTTCAAAATGAATTTTAAATGAAAAAAACATTCATATTTTAATCGGCGTATTCTGCCAGCATATCTTTGTCGAGCAGCACATGACATCTGAACTCGCCGTATTCTTCATAAAAGCTTATCATTCCGTTATATTTTTCAACAACATTTTTAACCGATTTCAGCCCGATGCCGTGAAATTCTTTGTTTTCTTTGGTTGTTTTCAGCGTTTTGTTATTTTCAAGGACTGATTTGTCAATGGAGTTGTCAATTTCCACAGCAAGGTATTGCCGCGCATTATATATATTTATCGTTATTCTTTTTCCTTCCGATTTTTCGGCAGCTTCAATTGCATTGTCAATCAGATTTCCGAAAAGCGTCACGGTGTCAATATGATTAAATGATATCGACGTACCCTCTTTAATATAAACACAAACAAATATTTTCTTTTGTGAGCAAATGGAAATTTTAGAATTTATTATGGAGTCAAACACTTCGCTGTCGGTTTTTACATAATCGGTAATCAAAGGAATATTATCATCCGTCAGGGTTTTTATGTATTCCTTAGCTTTTTCGATATCTTCGGAATCAATCAGCTTATTCAGAGTTATGAGGTGATTTTTCAGATCATGTCTGATATTTTTCATTTTGTCAACAAATATTTTTTGTTCTTCAATATTGTTGTTCATATTTTCAATCTGCAATCTGAGCAGCTTTGAGTCAAGGCTGTTTTTATATTCCTTGTCTATAACCGTCATAAAATAATATGTTACGGCATCCGCAATTACAATGCAAAGCATACCTATTAATATATACGGCTGTGCCTCGCGGTTATAAAATGTTGCCTTTAAAAGAAAGCATAATGATATTATGGATATCATGGGTATAATTATCAATGATATTATCTGCGATTTTTTTATGTTTGTTATTTTGAATTTTAAAATCAGCCGTGTAATAAATATTAAAATCAGTTTGGATATAATCACGGCAATGACCCTCGTGCTGTTAAAAACGGTAATTAATTTTATCGGGTCATACCCTATAAAATTACATATAATAAGGTTGGTTAAAATGGCAATAATCATAACAATTGCCTGCGTTATAACCGACATTATAATTTTTATTGCAGCGGAGCCGCGCAGGCATAAAAATGAATATGTCAAATAAATGGCAATCGGTATGTATGAAGCATAGGTTTCAAAATATGTAAAATGGTTTACTATGCATATCTCAACAAAATTAATCAGCCATGCAATAGCAAAGCAAAGGTTTCTTTTTTTGCCCTGATATTTTGTTCCCAAAAATTCCGATATAAATTCTATTAATATAAATGTCTCTAACAGGTTGATTCCTGTTTCAAAAAATATCTGTGTTGTCATACGGTTCTCCTAATGTAATCTTGATATTGCTTTTGTATGAGTTTGGATTTCTGCCGGCAGATGTTAAATGTAAACCCTCCGTTTAATATCACCTGCGCCTGAGTCAGCTTTTCAACATAATTTAAGTTTATCAGCAATCCCTTTTGAGCAGATATTATACCGTGTTTTTCCAGAATTGTTTCTGCACTTGATATCGTGTAGCGAAATGATTTCACACTGCCGTCAAGCATATGAATTTCAATGTTGTTTTTATAAGATTCAACATAGAGGACGGATAACGCATTTATAAAAAGTTTTTTGCTTCCCGATTTAAAGGTTATTGTGTTTAATTCGCTGTCACTTTCGATTTTGTATATAACCTCTGCAATATATTCTTCAAAATTATCCAACTGGTCTTTTCGTATAAGCCCCACCGGTTTATATGAATATGACTGAAATATCTTTTCGTCATGACTCGTTATAAATACAAGAAGGACGTTTTTGTTAATCTGCTGTATGATTTTTGCAGCCTGAAAACCGCTCATTACGGGCATATCGATATCTACGATGACAATGTTTACATTATTTGTTTTGATTTTTTCAATCATCATAGGCGCTTCTGTAAACACAGATACCGCAAATCGGGTGTGCGGCAAAGACATATTATTTATTTTTTGTTTTATCAATGTGCAGAAGTTTATATCATCATCACATATGTATATTGTAATATCATTTTCCATAGCCGATCTCCTGAAGAAATGTAATTGTATGTCGGAAAATATTATACAATAAAAACCATACTTAGTCAATAATTTAAAGTTTAATTAATTTGTATTCAAAATATATTCATTTTATTTGTTTTGTAGATGTTTTACAAAATACACCATAAAATAACAATTTTACATATCAAAAAACACGATGAAAAAATTGGGCAAATTGCATCTTGTCACAAAAATCTGCATCTTGTCACAAAAGCTTGATTTTTAATTGAAAATCATGTACGATTAATTTGCGGCAAATAATATGGAATTTTATTCAAATTATTTGCAACTTACCATACTAAAGAAACAGTGACAACCGTAATTTCTATAATTGCAGGTTTAACTGATACGAAGGGAGTGAAAAGCATGTTTTCTTGGATCAGCTCATTATTTGCCGGAGCAGCATTAAATTCGGCAATCATGTCTGTCGGCTTGGCATCTAACGGTGGTATGCATCAAATGGAAGAGCCGGAAGAGTTAAAAGAGCTTGCAAACGAAAGCAAGTAATTTTAACTTAAGTGTATCAATAATTCCCTGGCTTTGGATCTGACAGTAGCCTCACAAGACGTTTAAGGATTTTAGCTATACATGTTTGGAGTCGAGCCGGGGGAATATTGAATATTATCAGACGGTAATAAATTAATCATGAATAACAGTTAAAATTTAAAGAACATATTCAAAATGTATTAATAAATTTTTATGATAACTTAATATTAAGGGGGGTGATTCCGATGGGCAATTTAAATTAAAAAAGAAGAAGTCACTAAAATTACATAAAATAAATAAAAATACAGAGGTTGAAAAGAATGCAACAGATTAAAAAATTATTAGCCGGTGTTATATCGGCATCTATGATGTTTTCAAATATGATAATAACAAAAGCGGAAGAAACACCGCCCGGGAATGATCATTGGAATTATGATCTTGTGAGTGAAGATACCAAAGATCTTTATGCGGATTTTCCGCTTCTTATTGACAAATGCATGGGAAAAGACATGACAATGTCACTTGATTTTCAATATTTGAAAAACATAAATGACGGTGATTCCGTTGAAATTACGGTTACGGATTTGGCGGATGATTCCGTTATAAAAGATGTTGATTTAACATCCGACATCGGATATTTTGATCTTGAAGATATTGACAATAACAAAAATATTAAAGTGTCGGTATCTGAAAATTTGGGTGGAGATATAAATCAATATGACGGATATATCAATACGGAGTTTGTTGCGGTTGATTTTCCGGTTGATATAACAATAGGTGAAACGGAATATAACTATAACAACGGCGAGGATGTATCTCAGATCGCGGTAAAAAAGGTTGGCGTTCAGCCCGAATGCAATCACGGCGAAGACGAAGAATGTAATGATAATTGCAAAACGGCATTCGTGCTTGATTTTTATGAAGCAGATGAACTTAATGCAGAGTTTTACAACGGTCTGGATTCCGACAGTTATTATGAATTGCAGTTTGACGCAACGAAGAACGGATATACGGAGCATTATCGGGGCTTTATTTCAACATATCCCGAGGGTGAGAGCATGGGGGTTTTCACAAGAGGATATTCATTCTCAATGTCTGCTCCGTCAACAATAAGAAGAGCGCCGTCGAAAGCTAAAGAACGCAGAACAACCATTTCGAAAAATGAGTTTGATTTTTCAAAACCATATGAATATAATGAGTACAGAAATGTACGTGAAATGGGATTCGACGGCAGAACAGAAATTGTTGTAAAATGGGTTGTCCCCGAGGACGGAACATATACCATAGAGACAATCGGCACGGCTGATGTAATGTGGTATGACTTTTCGGTAAAAAGTAACGGTGAAATAGCCGATCTCGGTTATTCAAGAAGAGGCGGCGGTCAGGGAGCAAACCCGAGTGAAACCATTTCTATTCTTGAAGGACAGATAAAATATTATGTGCTTATCTCCGAAGACGGCGGCACGGGTTCCATGGCATTCCGTATAATCAGAAACGATGCTGAGGCACTTAACGGTGCATCTGCATACCGTGATGAGGTTATGAATAACTATGATAACGGCATATTTTCTAATTATGTAAATACCGAGAATAAGATCAGATACAACGGTGACTATAACATATATGCATATAATGTTACAAAGGGTAAAGCGAATCTTGTATTTACAAATGCTAAAACAAATTTGAAAGTGCAAAAATATTCAATATCTAATAGGCAAAACGGATTCGATATGATATGGGAAGAGGAAACCGATTATATTTATGAAAATATTGAAGGAGAGCAAGTAAAAACTTGGGACTTTGAGAATGCTATATATTACATAGATATATGCCAAAAAACTATTCCGAAAACAAATGATACAAATTATTCTGACAGTGTTGACGGAAGATATAACTTTTCATTCTATGATCCTAAAGCAAAGGATATATATGATGAGAATATACATGAAAAATATAACGATTCTCCGGTATATCCGGTTCAGATAACTGAATTTCCTTATGATAATTCCGAAAGAACAATACATAAAGGCGAAAGCGACTGGTTTTCATTTACTACCGGTGCAAACGGCGGAAACTTCACGGCTAACCTTTATGAAACGGACGGTCATCAGCAGTATGATATAACATTGTATGAAAGTGTGGAAATAGTATCGACAGATCCGCCTTCATGGAATGTTCCTGAAGATGTTGGCACAACAACGTATGTGGAAGCACCGGATGCTGACAGTAAAGGTTGCTGGCATTTAGAATGTGATAATTTGCTTCCTAACAATACTTATTATATCAAAATATCAAGACCTGACAGTGCGACTTATTCGTCATACTATACGTACAGAATAACAGCAAATATAGAATCGGCAGAAATTCCGACGGCGGCTTTGTCGGGTAACGTTAGTCTTTCGCATACTATTGGCGAAAATGTTTCGATAGCGGGGCTTAAGAATTCTGTTATGGCAAATCTCACATGCTATCTGAACGGTACAGCCGTTCCGGCAGCCAGCGCCGCAGGCGATGTTGAACTGTATTATAACGATGCCGTTCTTACGGCAGATGCAGTTAACGCATTATCCGCAGGTACATATAATATAACAGTTAAATACAAAGGCATTGCCGCAACAGGCGGCACGGTAACTCTTACGGTTAACCCGGAAGCTTCTGCAGATGAGATTGTAATGATAGAAAATCTCCCGTCGGAAATTGCAAGAACAGTGACATTTGACTGGGTAACCGCGGCAAGAATCCTTGCAAATACAAGACTCGTGAGAGAGGGTTCTCCGCAGACAACACTGACAGATAACAAGGCTGTTAAAGCAGTTAAGACGAGCGGATATAACGTGAGAGGAACAATAGACGAGGTTGTTAAAGCGGCAAACTATTTCTATTCCGGCGGTTCGGTTGACAGCGGCGATTTTCTTGATGATGTTGTGGACGAATCAACAGCCGAAAGAACGCTTTCATCGTTAATAAGAAGCGGCAATGCTGTTGTAATGCAGCTTACGTCAATATCAAATCCCGAGGATTTATCTGCAATGAGGTATGTCGTTCTTTACGGTGTAAACCTTACAAAGCATGAATACATGGTATTTGATCCCGGTGACGGATATACGTATTCCGTACCTAAGGATGTAATGCACAACGGAGGTTACAAAGGAAATGATGACCTTAAATTTACAGGTCAGGTAATTGAATTTTAACATTTGACGCTTATTGATTAATTATCCATGCGTTTATTGATGCATGGATAATTAGTCATAAATTCTATATCGAAAGGAGCAAAACACATGAATAAACTTATATCTTTACTTACCGCTCTTATTATAACACTCGGCAGTGTGCCATGTATTGCAGATGAATATGATGTTCCGCCGGTTGAGGTTGATGATGTTCTTTCTCCGTCTGAAAAACCGGGCTCGGAAGATGTAAAAAGTGATAATGATGTTAAAACTCTTGCGGACAGTACGAAAGAATCAGAAAATGATACTGTGATTAGTCCTTCAAAAAAATATGATTATGTTGCTGATGAAATGATAAAAAACTATCCGGAATACAAAGAAGATGTAACAATTTCTGTGTATGAAAATAATGAATTTGTATATGATGCAAGAACTGTTGCAAAGCATAAAAATTATGAATTATTAAAAAGTCAATTAAAAAATTTTTTGAATAATTTTGTGAATATAATAACTTCCGACAGTGAGGTTATTGATACTGTTTCGACTAAATATTATAAAAAAAATCATGATATGTATATTCATTTTTGGTTTTACAAAGCTCAATATGAATTTTATTTAACGGGTGATATAGCATCCACATGGTTTGGCAGCTTTAAGCTTAATAATACCGATGAATTGATAGAATATATGAAAAATGCCCCCAAAGGTGATTTGTCCGAAATGTCTATTTCATATCCTCCTCCGGACAGAGAAGAAACAGGGCCTGTATTTGACTTTAAAAATTTAAAGTTATATTATAAATATAAAGGCGAAACAAGATGGGAAGATCTGGAGTACAGAGAAAATGTGGAATTTGATGTGACGGTCAGCGGTGAACTTGAAAAAACCGTTTTTGAAGAGATAGGCGGTGTGGGCGGAAATGTTCACTGCACCATAGATCATTATGCCCCGGGTCATTATTTTATTTTAACGCTGACCGGTAAAAACGGAACAAAGATGATTTATGAAAGAACACAGGAATGGGTTCCGGGAAGAAAGCTTGCCTTTTTTCGGGCACATTGTATAGAAGATAACAAAATTGTTATATATAATACAATCAGAGATTCCGATTTTATATATATACCCGGTAAATATACTAAGGAAAACAAACTGGAAATCGGAGTTCGCTACGGAAATTATACCTCCAATGATGTAACGGTCGAAAAATCTATCCCTGCAACAAATGTTAAATATAACAAATATTTTGATGACAGTATACCATCATATGCAAGAGTAAGTTTGCAGGACTTATGGAATATGCCGCAGACAAAGGAAGAATATACCAAACAGCTTGAAGAACAGCAGAAAGAACAAGACAAAAACAAAGAAGAGGAAAGCACTCCCGAAAGAACCGTAAGCAAATATAAATATAAGGACGGCGACGGAGTTATCCACGATTATCGCATGAAATACATTGCTATAATGCCGGTGAGAGCAGACAGAAACAGTGCCCCGGCGTGGTACAAAAAGCTTGGCGATAATGTAAAGGTATCATTCATACTGCTGTGCAGAACTCTTGACGGCGAGGACTTCAGAGATGCAATGCTTGTGCGTTTCACGGGGATGAACGGCACGCAGTGGTTCTATATCTCAGGGTGTAAGCCTAATGCGGATGCAAAAGACGATGTTCATACGGTAGACGTTGATTTTGATGCTTTGGTTTCTTTTGACGGAAAGAAATCGGTGTATAATTCCGTGGAACACGATTCGCTGAAAACCACCATAAAATTTGATGATGATGACTATTGCATAGAAAATGTGACGTTAAACATCGGAGATGAAAAGGTGAATATTTCAAATGACGAAATAAAGGTGATCGGCAGCAGAAAGGCGATTTCTTCGCTGCTTGGATGATGATAAGCCCAAAACGGCAATGCATAAACTGTCATTGCCGTTTCGGTTCAACTTAGTAAAGGAGACAATATTCTATGAAAAAAGTTATAACAATCTTTATCATTATTGCAATGACAGCCGTTTCTTCGCTTTGTCATGCTGCGGAAAATACCGATTATGCGGATAAGCTGTATGACCTCGGGCTTTTCAAAGGGACGGATAACGGATATGAACTTGAAAACACGCTCACGCGTGAACAGGCGGCTACCGTTCTTGTACGTCTTCTTGGTGAGGAGGCAAACAGCGAAAAAATATCTTTCGATGAAGTTTTTGAAGATGTAAAATCAGACCGCTGGTCTTTTCCGTACGTTATGTATTGCTATAAAAACAACATAACAAAGGGAACGTCAAATAATGCATTTTCGCCCGAACTTCCGATAAGTGCAGATCAGTTTGTCACATTAGTGCTCAGGCTTCTCGGATATAACGATGTCGAACCGGAAACGGCTTTTGACTATGCTTTGGAATATTATCTCTTAAATTCCGAAATTGCAGACAAATTGCAATCCGACGAAGAATTTAAACGCGGAGACATGGTGTATATAGTTTATCGAAGTCTTATGACAAAGAACTCGGGAGACAAAATACTTGCCGATGTACTTGCGGAAAAAGGGGTAATAACTGAAAAACAGGCAGAAGAATTTGATGTTTATAACAGTACGGACGATATAAACGAACTGCTTGATAAGCTTATGGGATGACAAGGAGCATTGAGGATTAAAAGATAATATACTTATTATTTTGAGGTGGACATCATGGAAAAACTGGCTTCGGCAATAACGGACTATTACATCAGAAAAAATATAATTGATGCCGCAAAGCGCAATATATATATTTACGGTTTTAAGCTTATAATATCAGACATAGTCAATTTTATTGTTATTATTATACTTGGATTATTGGTAAACTGTGTGTTGGAGAGTGTAGTATTTTTGATTACTCTTTGCGGCTTAAGAGTGTTTACCGGAGGATTTCATGCGAAAACTTTTTTTGTTTGCAGGTTGTCTATGATGATAACGTTTATTCTTGTCATGGCAACATCCAATCTTTTAATCGAATCAGGTGTAAACTATATATATATTGGGTTTTTAAATATTATAAGTACAATTATTGTCGCGCTTCTTGCTCCGGTTCAAAATCCAAATAAGAAGTTGGAAGTCAATCAAATGAAAATTAATCATAAAAGGTCGGTAATAGCTTCTGTATTATTATCGGTATTATCTGTAATACTTGTGTATTATAGAATAAATATTGGGGTTATCATATCAATAACAACAGCGGCTGTTGCAATTCTTATGGTTGTAGGTTTAATTGTTATGAAAGCCGATGAACCGGATCTTTTTGAGGATTAGAAGCGATTGAATAAATAAAATCCCGCGGAGCAAGCAATAATGTTTATGCAACGCGGGAAGGTAAATTAGTTATTTTCTATAATATTCAAGGCTCCATATTATGGATTTTGCCATCGCTTCATTCACATTTGTTTTTAATTCATATGCGACTTTATCCGAAAGCCAGATTGCGGTATATGTTTTTATTCCGAGTTCATTTGTCATTTCAATTAATTTGGCGTCTATGCCCAATATTTTTATGTCTTCAATTTTAAATTTGTTGTTGTCTGCAGCAATATTTCCATCAGATACGTATCCTCGGCTGATTGAAAGCTGCGTCAGATGCATAAATTTGTCGCCCATTGTGTATTCGAAATTTAAAATATGTTCCATGTCAAGCATTTCGGTAAGCTCCATGCCGGGCGGCAGCCAACCGGGAACAATAATTTCATCTTTTTGTTCAAATTCTTTAATGGAATCGTATTTTCCCAATTCAACTTTTTTGGTGGTGATGTTCAGGCTGTCACCCTTAAATTCAAGGTATGTTTTATACATAAAGACTTTCACGGCAGATGTGTTTATTGCCAAAGCCGATATAACCGTGATGCACGCCGCGATGATAAAAATCTTTTTTATGCTTAACTTTTTGGGCTTTTTGGGGGCATCCTGCTCTATTTTTGCCATCAGATTTTTGTGTACTCTTTCTTTTGCTTCCAAAGCATATTGCATTTCTTCTTCGGTCAGCTGAAAATCCTCATTATCGGGAGATTCACTTAAATATTTTTCTGCCGCTTCTTCAAGAATCAAATCAAACTTTTTTTCATTCAGGCTTTTTCTTGTCATCCGGGAGAACCTCCTCTTCAATAAGTTTTTCTTTTAATATGTTTTTTCCGCGTGCCACAAGTGTGTATACGGTTTTAATGCTGATATTAAACATATCCGCAATTTCATGCGTTGAATATTTATCACCGAATTTCATGGTAATGACGTTTCGGTATTTATAATCTAAATTATTGATTTCTTTTTTTATTTTATCAACGGATTCATTCGATACAGCAATGTTATCAGGTAATTCAATTGAAGTAACAGGTATGTCTTCAATATCATCAGAAATCGGTATTTCATTATTGGTTTTATTTCGTCCTCTGTTAAATATGATAAATTTTGCAGCGGAATGAAGCCATTTTTTCAGCTGCAAAAATTCCAGCTTATCAATCTTATGAATGTTTTCCCAAAATACCGTAAATGCAGTATTGGTAATATCCTCGGCGTCTTCTTTATTGCCGGTGTATTTAAGCGCTGCAGCATAAACGGATAAAAAGCATTTTTCGTAAATTTCGTTAAACAAATCTACATGTTTTTTAAATTGATCTTTACTTTCATTGGTGTCATTTGTTAGAGTCAGCATTATATCATTCCTTGAAAATTGTATTCTGATTGCTATGTAATTATTTTAACATGTATAATATTAAAAATCCACACTAATTTCATAGTTATAATGTACAAAAATATTATGGCATATTGTGTTAATTTAACAAATTACAACTTTTTTGCAAATTCTTTGAAGAAAAACAAGGTGTTTTTGTTACTATATATATGAGAGACAAAAACATGCAAGTTGTCACAAAAATCTGCATTTTGTCACAAAAGCTTGATTTTTGAATAAAAATCATGTACGATTAATTAAGGCAAAAATAGGTAATATAACCGCAAAAATGACCAATCTCGTCGATTAGAATGTCGTTTACGCTGTGTGACGGTTTTTGCTTTGATTTTGTGGTATAATGTTTTTAAATAATTAAAGTGTGGTGATTAAACGGATAATTAAAATTATTAAACAGGAAACAAAAGAATTTTTTTAATTTTGAAAGGAGCAAAATACATGAATAAACTGATAACGTTACTCACAGCATTGGGGTTAATACTCGGCAGTGTGCCTTGCATTGCAGATGAATATGATGTTCCTCCGGTTGAGGTTGACGATGTTCTTTCTCCGTCTGAAAAACCGGGCTCGGAAGATGCAAAAAGTGATAATGATGTTAAAACTCCAGCGGACAGTACGAAAGAATCAGAAAATGATACTGTGATTAGTCCTTCAAAAAAATATGATTATGTTGTTGATGAAATGATAAAAAACTATCCGGAATATAAAAAAGATGTATCAATTTCTGTGTACGAAAAAAATAATGGGGATTTATATGACGCAAGAACTGTTGCAAAGCATAAAAATTATGAATTATTAAAAAATCAATTAAAGAATTTTTTAAATAATTTTGTGAATATAATAACTTCCGACAGTGAGGTTGTTGATACTGTTTTGACTAAATATTTTGAAAAAAATTGTGATATGTATATTCATTTTCGGTTTTCAAAAGCTCAATATGAATTTTATTTAACGGGTGATGTAGCATCGACATGGTTTGGCTGCTTTAAGCTTAATAATACCGATGAATTGATAGAATATATAAAAAATGCTCCCAAAGGTGATTTGTCTGAAATGTCTATTTCATATCCTCCTCCGGACAGAGAAGAAACAGGGCCTGTATTTGACTTTAAAAATTTAAAGTTATATTATAAATATAAAGGCGAAACAAGATGGGAAGATCTGGAGTACAGAGAAAATGTGGAATTTGATGTTACGGTCAGCGGCGAACTTGAAAAAACCGTTTTTGAAGAGATAGGCGGTGCGGGCGGAAATGTTCACTGCACCATAGATCATTATGCCCCGGGGCATTATTTTATTTTAACGCTGACCGGTAAAAACGGAGCAAAGATGATTTATGAAAGAACACAGGAATGGGTTCCGGGAAGAAAGCTTGCCTTTTATCGGGCACATTGTATAGAAGATAACAAAACTGTTTTGTATAATACAATCATAGATTCAAATGTTATATATATACCCGGTAAATATACTAAGGAAAACAAACTGGAAATCGGAGTTCGCTACGGAAATTATAATTCCAATGATGTAACGGTCGAAAAATCTATCCCTGCAACAAATGTTAAATATAACAAATATTTTGATGACAGCATACCTTCATATGCAAGAGTAAGTTTGCAGGACTTATGGAATATGCCGCAGACTAAAGAAGAATATACCAAACAGCTTGAAGAACAGCAGAAAGAACAAGACAAAAACAATGAAGAGGAAAGCACTCCCGAAAGAACCGTAAGCAAATACAAATATAAAGACGGCGACGGGGTTATCCACGATTATCGCATGAAATACATTGCTATAATGCCGGTGAGAGCAGACAGAAGCAGTGCCCCGGCGTGGTACAAAAAGCTTGGCGATAATGTAAAGGTATCATTCATACTGCTGTGCAGAACTCTTGACGGCGAGGACTTCAGAGATGCAATGCTTGTGCGTTTCACGGGGATGAACGGCACGCAGTGGTTCTATATCTCAGGGTGTAAGCCTAATGCGGATGCAAAAGACGATGTTCATACGGTAGACGTTGATTTTGATGCTTTGGTTTCTTTTGACGGAAAGAAATCGGTGTATAATTCCGTGGAACACGATTCGCTGAAAACCACCATAAAATTTGATGATGATGACTATTGCATAGAAAATGTGACGTTAAACATCGGAGATGAAAAGGTGAATATTTCAAATGATGAAATAAAGGTGATCGGCAGCAGAAAGGCGCTTTCTTCGCAGCTCGGATGATGATAAGCCCAAAACGGCAATGCATAAACTGTCATTGCCGTTTTGGCTCGGCTTAGTAAAGGAGACAGTATTATATGAAAAAAATTATAACAATCTTTATCATTATTGCAATGGCAGCCGTTTCTTCGCTTTGTCATGCCGCGGGAAATACCGATTATGCGGATAAACTGTATGACCTCGGGCTTTTCAAAGGGACGGATAACGGATATGAACTTGAAAACACTCTCACGCGTGAACAGGCGGCTACAGTTCTTGTACGTCTGCTTGGTGAGGAGGCAAACAGCGAAAAAATATCTTTCGATGAAGTTTTTGAAGATGTAAAATCAGACCGCTGGTCTTTTCCGTACGTTATGTATTGCTATAAAAACAACATAACAAAGGGAACGTCAAATAATGCATTTTCGCCCGAACTTCCGATAAGTGCAGATCAGTTTGTCACATTAGTGCTCAGGCTTCTCGGATATAACGATGTCGAACCGGAAACGGCTTTTGACTATGCTTTGGAATATTATCTCTTAAATTCCGAAATTGCAGACAAATTGCAATCCGACGAAGAATTTAAACGCGGAGACATGGTGTATATAGTTTATCGAAGTCTTATGACAAAGAACTCGGGAGACAAAATACTTGCCGATGTACTTGCGGAAAAAGGGGTAATAACTGAAAAACAGGCAGAAGAATTTGATGTTTATAACAGTACGGACGATATAAACGAACTGCTTGATAAGCTTATGGGATGACAAGGATCGCAGAGTATTCTCACACGTCAAATGAATTGAAAATGTTATTCGTTTCATTTGACGTGTGTTTTTATAAACAAAAATCAATATGCAAAATTGTAGGGTTTTAACAAAAATAAAAAAATTTGAGTTTTTTTGAAGAAAAGCAGGGCATTTTTGTTACTATATATATGAGAGATAAAAACATGCAAGTTGTCACAAAAATCTGCATTTTGTCACAAAAGCTTGATTTTTGATTAAAAATCATGTATGATTAGTTTATAGTGTAGGCAGCAAACATTGATTGTTTTCAGTTATAAAATAAAAGCGGGAGTGATATAAGCCCATGAGAAAATTATTATATATATTAGCTGTTATATTAACATTTTCAGCTTGCGGCAACGGATATACGGAAGCTGAAAAAAATTTCAGGGTTGAAAGAGCCGGTAATATTCACAATGACGGATACATAACAGAATACAACGGTAAATATTATTTTGCAAATAAAGATGATTATGACAATTTATATGTCATGGACAAAAATGAAGAAAACAAAAAGAAATTAAGCGGGAATCACTACTTTTATAATCTGAATATTTGCGGTGACTATATTTATTACGTTTCCGGTTCACCGGGAAAAATATATCGCGTTACAACCGACGGGAAAAATAAAGAGAAGCTTTCAAATGATAATTCATATAACCTGATACGGTATGACAAATATCTTTTTTACAGATTGTCGGAGGATGATGATTGGGGAAAGCTTTGCAGAATAGATTTAGACGGCGGAAACAAAAAAATACTTTGTAATAGCACTTATGATTTTTGCATATATGACAATGTAATTTATTTCGGTAACATGGAAGATAATACGGTTTGCAGCATAAATATTGACGGAACAGGGAAAAAGACGCTTGTAAATTCATTGGGAACTAATATAGATATCAATGCCGGAAAGCTTTATTACAGTGATGATTCCAGAGGCGGACATATATTTTCTTATGATTTGAAATCAGAAACAGAAGCAGAGATTTGCAGCGATAAATGCTGGAACTTAAATCTGCATAAGGATTGGATAATTTACAGAAATCAAAGTGACGGAGGAGATTTGTATTGTATAAGTTATGACGGCAGTGTCAAAAAACGGTTGGTCGGCGGAAATATTGTGAATATTATTGTTTTGGATGATGATATCTTTTACAGAAATGTAGATGATGAAACATACAGTAAAATTAAAGTGCCGCAGAAATAAACTTAAGAAAAAGACAATGCAAATTGCCGGAATATTAAATTCTGTTGCACATGAACTTACACATTATTTTTGTTGGATTAATGACGATGATATGACAGATGATGAAGAAGAGTGTTATGCTAAAGAATATGCTGATTGGCTGTTGGGTTCGTACGCAATGACAAGAGAGCATCCATAAAGATTATTTAATGTGAGATAAGTGACAGTGATGAATATGATGTTTATATTACGGTGCTGCATTTATCAAAAGGAGCTGCAATTATGCGAAAAACAGTATTAATAATCATAGTAACAATAATTGTCTTGCTTAGTGTTACATATAGTATTATATTGCATGATACAGATGCTGTTATAGATGATTTTTATAATTGTATTAATAACAGTGTCACCTCAAACATTATAGAAAATACCGAGCTGTACAGATATTATAACAAGAGTGATTTATACAGTGAAGGGGTATCTGAAACGGATATAAAGGCAAAAAGATTATTTGTAATTCACAATTTCCATAAGGGTGTAATGTTTATTAAATATGACTGCAAATTATTTAACAAACACGGTGATCTTATATACGGTTCATCGAATATTTATGCTAAATGGTATATAGAGAAAAAGGACGGTATATGGGTTGTTACGGATGTTATTGAAAAGCCGTAATAGAAAGACAGTTATGTGCTAAAATTTACAGATAATAAAGAGCTATGTCAGAAAAACTGTACGGCTTAATGCATTGAAAGAACGAAGAAAATGCGGCGAATAAAATTCTTGAGGAAGAAAACCGAGACATAATTTAAATCATATAGGTGTGATATAAAGCCATGAAAAAAATTATTGTAATACCCTTTGTATGTGTAATTATTTGTTTGATTTTATATAAAATTGCACTTTTTGTATTTCCGCGAAATTATGGACAAGTCAAAAAAATTTATCACAGTAATAAAGCAGAGTTGGAATACGTGTGCGATGCAATTTATAATTTTGATAGTGAATCAGTTGAAATTGAATTGTTTGATTCATCAAAATCTATAAATATTTATAAAAATGACGGCAGCGAGTCCGAATCAAATAATGAAAGTATTAAAATTACGGATGAAAAACTCATTGAATATCTGAAAACATTAAAGTCAAATGATTTCATAAGGGTAAAAAAGGAATACGGTTACGTTTTTTGTGATATCGGTTGCTTATCGGGCAGTTCCGGGATTATATACTCACCTGAAAAAGAACCCGATGTGTCCTCTCAGAATGTGATCCGACAGACATTGCAGAAGATTGACAATACAGATTTTTATTACTATTGCGCCGAATATGATAATTAATTTGCTAAGAACTCGGGGGTTATAGACTGATGTTGGGAGAAATAAAACTTTATTTGATTGGAATATTAAGGTTGTTTAACAATGCGGCAAGTATAGCAGGAATAATTTCTGCTGTAATAATTTCATTTGCAATGCTAATAAAAAAGAATTTTAAAATATTGGCATATTCAACTTTAATAAGCTTTATTTCGGCTGTTTTAAGTATGGTTATTCTCATTGTAAGCAATACACCGGATAATCTTTTTATTCCGTTGTATTTTGTTCCGGTATTTATGGTAATGTTTATTGTATTGACAGCCTGCTGTGTGATAAAGATAATACTTCATATTTGCGGCAGACATTGATTATTTTTCGTTATAAAATAATCTTAGGAGGGAACATGAAGCAGAAAATTAAGATTGCTTTTATAATTTTAACGCTGATTGCATTAGTTTATGAAATTTTTCACCCGTCTATATATCAATTTAATTATTATTCTTCTGTGGGAATAGATAACAAATATATGTATGAAGATATTGTTAAGGACTTGGGAGAACCGCAAATGGTGATAAAAGTCGATGATGATTGGCAGGTAAATTATGATGGATTTAATATAGTTTTTGAAACTCCGCTTCATTCATCGGCATTCAGACGAGTGGAAGTAACCGGCAGTCAATATAGGTTTGGGTGGTGGAAGATAGGTGTAGGAACATCGCGAAAAAAGATAGAAAGCGTATACAGGCACATTAAGAAAGCCAAAGACATGCCCTCGGATGAAATACGAATAATAGATTATAACAATTGGGTTTTGTTTTACTTTGATGAAAATGACAAGGTGAGTAAAATCTGTATAACGGATGATATGTAGTGCGGTTAAATCTGTTTCGGTGTTGCATTTATCAAAAGGGGTTATAATTATGCGAAAACTGATTATAGCTATTATAGTTTTGTTTGTTTTAGATTATTTAAAATTTGACTTTGCATATGGACAATATAGTTCATTTATTTTGTTAATGCTGTATATTGTTGAAGGACTGATATTAACATTAATTTTAATATTGGGAGTATGTACGGTTTTTAGAAAAAATGGCGGGAAACGTTCTGTGTTATTGCTCGCGGTTTCTGTTTTGTTAATTTCGTTTTTTTATGTGTTGCCGTATACAACCGTATATACCAAAGCAGATATAACGCTTCATGAAAAAACAAGAAATGAAGTTTTTACTATGTTTGAATACGGAAAGCTTGACTCATGCCGTATTAATGAGGATATATATACTTTACCTATAAAATACAGATTGACATCTCATAATTCCAGAGTCAGGTTTAATGCGGATAAAAAGGAAATTTTGTTTTATATCCGCTGTGGATTTTTTAAAACGAGGGCGGTTATATACTCACCGAATGATAATTTTTCGTCAAAGGATTTCAGGTTAAATGCCGGCATAGATAAAATAAAAAAGCAGTGGTATACAGCAGAATTTTAAATGACGATTCATTGTTTTGATATATAGTGTAAAAACATATAAGGCGGTATCAAAATATTAATTAACAAAGGATGTGATTCTATGATAAAGCGTTTGCTTAAAATATTGATTTATATAATTGCATTTTTAATAATTTTAGATTTTATACCTGTAAAGTTTGCTGTTAAAGATGTAAAGTCAGAATACTCCTTTGTTAATCTGCCAAAATTATCACACGGTGTCTCATGGGCAAGATGCAAAATTAATGATAAAAGTGCATCGGAATTAAAAGACGGTTACATAATAAACGGAAAATCTCCCGATAAAATTCTTTCCGGATCGGATTTTGACAAAGTTAATCAGTTTTTAGACAAAGATAAATATATCAATAAATTTGTAATTGAATTTGATAATAAGAAAAATATTGTAAATGATGATGTTTTTTCCATTTATAGGATTGAAGCAAAAAATTGGAACATAGTTTATCCCATAAAAAGAACATCATTAAGAAAATATTATGTCCCGAAGGGATATCTTACAATTTATGATTTTGATTGGTTGAAAGCTATGCATTATTTGCTTAAATAAGACGAAATCAGAAGGATCACAATTATCAAAAGAGTGTAAATTTATTTGAGGTAAAATATATGAGAGTACGTGGCGCAGTTTTAATTTCAAGTATAATAATTGCTGTAGTGCTGATAACGGCTGTATTTAATGCGAAAAATATATTTTCATATTTATCAAACAGAGTTTTGGATTTTGTGAGTTATCAATTCTATCTTGAAGAAAAAGAACGTGAAGAAAAAATCGCAAACGGTGAATTGGTCAGAGGAAAAGACACTGTGATTATTTGGGAAAACACGTATGAAATATTTCATTCTACGGATGGGAACGATTTGGTTATAGATACAGAGAATGAATGCGATACGATTTTGTACAGAGTCAGAGCGCAAAAGGTGTTGGACAATAAGTTGTATGTTGTGTCTGATGACGGCTGCGCGGTAATTGATAAAAATAAAATATGCCGTGTATTTATAACAAATTTTAAAAATAAGTCAGCGGAAGGAACGGAAGTTGATTCAAGCGGTGAAAAAACAGAAAGCAAAAATATTAAATATCTTTCTGATTACAGTGAATTTTCGAAAAGCGAAAAAGAGATATTAAATAAGCTGAAAAACAGCAAGTGATTTTTGAAAAAATAACCGAGCCGATTTATTATTGTGTAAGAGATCACGAAGAGGGTGATCCGATACTTACAAGACTGTATGGACTGAAAATTAAATTCGGATGGAAAAGGAAAAAGTTTGTACCGTAGAAATGAGGATAATAAATGAAAAAAATTTTATTGACTTTTATTAGTGTTATATTGCTTTTAAGTTTTATGATATTATATGCATATAGCCATTATACAGTTGATACCAAGTGTGCTAAAAGATTTGCCGAAGTACTAAGTAATTATGATATTAGGGAAATGGATAGCTACTTTAATGATAATACTAAAATTTTATATAAAAATAATGAGACTGTATATAAAAATTGCAGAAGTAATGTGATACGAGCTTTTGATAAAAAGAAGTTTGAAATTTCTGAAACCGGTTCATACGGATATGGAAACAATAAATTTGTTAACGGTGTGCAGGCGGTGTCTGTCAGATTGATGGGGAACTTCAACGGAGAGTCCTTAAGTGAATGTATGATTGAAATGAATATAAAAAAAGATGGGTTATTCGAATATAAAATAGAATCGGCAAAATGCGATAATGATATATTTGGATACATGTTCTTTGGATATTATAATAATTAGTATTAGATATAATGTACACCTTTGTTAAATAATAAAAAAATGACAAAGGTGTACAATTCAATTGAAACTATATATACCAATTTATTTGCAGGTTGCAGTGTCTACATCTTTTCGTATGATAAAACTTAAATCATTACAAAGAAAAACAGGCTTATATAATGAAAGGGGAAAACACATGAACAAATTGATATCGTTGCTTACAGCATTGGGGTTAATATTCGGCAGTGTGCCGGGCATTTCATTAATTTTCGGCACAGCGGCATATGCTGATGAAGATGTGCATTTAAGCGATGCGCAAAAGCTTGAGGTGTTAGATGATCTTGAGCCCGATTTGCTTAAAAACATAAACAGTGAATATATCACGCGTGAAAATGTTATCGATACATTGTATAACATTTATTATAAAGGTTATGAACTGTGTGAAATGGATTTGGCCGACTGTCCGTACAGCGATGTTACTAACGGGATTTTATATTATAAAATAAGAATGGTTAATTACATTGGTGAACGTTTATCAATTCAAGGTGTCGGCAACGGTAATTTTGAACCCGAAAGAAATTGCACTCTTTCAGAGTTTATAAAATTTTCATTTTTAATTGCCGGTTATGATATGCATGTGGAAATAATTTCTCAAAAAAATAAAATTGATGTTTTTCCCGATGCATATATTAAATGTGCTTCGGAAAAAAACATCGTTAGTAAAGATGAAGATTTCAACAGATTTATAACAAAAGATGACGTGGAAAATATTCTTTCAAAAATACTGTTTGTTCCGTCAATTCAGCGAGTCGGGTATTCTGCTATATTTGATTGGTCGTACCCGGTAATACACAATATCTATGATATTGATTTTACATACGGAAAATTAAATAAAATGCCCGGTGATAAAATAAAGGTTGGCGATACAGAAATTACGGGCAGTGTTGATAAAAGCTTTTACATGAAAAACTGCACGGCTTTATACAAAGAAGACGGCGAAGAAAAAGTGCTTTATAAAATTTTTGCGGATGAAAGTCAGGCTGTAGACTAAAGCATGTACCGATTTATAAAACTGTTGATCTGCTTTTCAAGTATTTAAGATTGTAAGACAATGCGATTATAACATTCAAACCTCACACGTCAAATGAATTGAAAAATTATTATGAATATGACTCATTTGGCAATATGGAAAGCACAAGTACAACAGATACCGAAAATCCGTTTAAATATTGCGGTGAATATGTTGATGAAGAAACAGGTTTTGTATATCTTCGCAACAGATATTACGATCCGTCAATAGGCTGCTTTACAACGATGGATACCCATTGGAATACAGATAATATGATTTATGGTGATAAAAATATGCCGATAATGAGAAAAAGATTCCTGATATAAATGCCATTATGCAGAGCAATAATTTATACACTTATTGTAGGAATAATCCATTAAAATATAAAGATCCAAGCGGAGATGAAGGTGTAGCGGCATTAATGTTGTGGGATGCATTTTTTGGTGGTGGGAAAACACAGGATTACACAAATAATATAATGGTTGTAAATACATTTGATTCTTCGCCAATTTTAAATGCTACTGTAAATGGTAAATTAGGGGAATTTAAAAACATGTCTGTATCTTCGCATATATTTTCAGATAGCATATCATTTTATGGAAACGATTTAAATCCAAAAGATTTAGATTTGCATTTGGGTGTAGGAAAAGCAAATTATACTATGGAGTTTAGAAAGGAAAGTGTGAAAAAGAGATTTTTGTGGAAGACATGGACAGAAATAGAATATTCAGTTAAAATTACTATAAGTGATACATATAATTTTGATGAATACCGTGAGGGTACATCAATAAGCAATTATTTAAACAATTTTGGATATGATTTGCAGAAGAATGGTGATATAACACCATATTCGTGGAGTGTTACGTTCGTAAAGAAAGGATTATGATTATGCGAAAACTGATTATGGTATTAATATTTGTTTTTTCGCTGACAGGATGTGCCGGAGTTAACGATTGGAGTTATAAGCTTCCGAATAATTATGAGGTGTGGCGAATTAATTCCGATGAAATTGTAATAAACAATGTAAGCACTCATGAAACTGTTTCTGAAATTCGCGGATTTCTAAAAGAATTTTCGTATGATTCGAGATATGTATTCACAAGAAATATCAGCGATGTGTTTGCTAATAACATTCTTGATGAACGATATTACATATTAGATACAGAAAACGGTAAGGTTTACGGAGCGTTTGACAGCATTGAAGAATTACAAAATCAGTGTGATGAAATGAACATTAAAATACCCGATAAATGGCTCAGAACATCTCCGGATCCAAATACTATTGAATAATAAAAGAGATAACTGCATTGAAAAAACATCGGAATTTTA
The DNA here is from genome assembly GCA_934463165.1 of uncultured Clostridia bacterium. Taxonomy (GTDB): domain Bacteria; phylum Bacillota; class Clostridia; order UMGS1810; family UMGS1810; genus RGIG1828. The sequence goes on along the minus strand of CAKSJG010000008.1, from coordinate 56,981 downwards.
AACAATGATTCATGTTTTTGATATATGTCTATGATAATGTGAAAGCCTTGACAAAAATCAGGATGAGGTGATGACTGAATTTATTATGAAAAAGATATTGATAATACTTAGTGCGGTAGTCCTAATATGCGTAAGTTCGGTTATTATATTGTGCAGCAGATATCCAAAGACTGATAAATTCGAAAATTTTGATGATTTATCATTTAAAGAGATTTGTTTAATTGCCGAGGACTATGCCGAGAAACATTTAGACGGTTCATGTAAGTTATACGGTATTACCGCAAATGATGTAAAAAAAGATAAGGGAATATTTGAATTTATATATACCGACAGGATAGGGCTTTTCAGGCATGCTTATTTTGTGAGTGTGGATTTATACAGTAAAAAGATAACGTGTTCAGCGCAATGGAATGCTAAAAGACTATACGGGAGAGACATAATTCTTGAACCGCAATCTTGGAATTTTGAACTTTATAAAATTGATGAAATGTATTATTTAAATAACACGATTGAATATGATTATTCAAAAATTCACACTGTCGGAGATGATACGGCGGTAATAGAATATTATCAATCGAATAATAAGATATATACGGTTAATTATAACGTAAAAACAGGTAAAGCGGTATCAAAATATTAAATAAACACGGTGATCTTATATATGGTTCGTCGAATATTTATGTCAAATGGTATATAGAGAAAAAGGGCGGTATATGGGTTATTACGGATGTTATTGAAAAGCCGTAATAGAAAGACAGTTATGTGCTAAAATTTACAGATAATAAAGAGCTATGTCAGAAAAACCATACGGTTTTATACAGCTGACGGGGCGGAGTTTTCTGCCCCGTATCGGGCGTATGTATAATTTAGAATTTGCAAAATGAAAATTTTTCAAAAAATTGAATGAAAATGCTTGACAACAGGAATAATATTTGATATAATACCTTTTGTACTGTTTAGAACTAAATACAGCGCTGTCGCCAAGTTGGTAAGGCACCGGATTCTGATTCCGGCATTTCGTAGGTTCGAGTCCTGCCAGCGCTGATAAAAAGCACTTGCATATGCAAGTGCTTTTTTTGCAATATATTATTGTTATTTATTCCGCTTTTTACATGCTGTTTACAAAAATTAAATATCCTTGACATTGCCGGATAAAATATGCTAAAATACAGTAAATAAACAAAAAAGAAGTGACACGATGAAATCACGCGAAAAAGAAAATATTGAAATTCCGCAAATAGACAGAAACGTTGATGCCGATACGGGTCTGAGCAGCTCTCAGATAAAAGAAAGGATGAAATACCATCTCGTAAACGAAAAGCCGTCGGACAATCAGTACAGCATATCAAAGATAATATGCAGCAATGTGTTTACATATTTTAATTTTATTTTTTTTGTATTTGCAGGTGCGCTCTTGTTTGTAAGATCATATAATAATCTTGCTTTTATGATTGTAATATTCACAAATACCTTTATCGGAATTGTTCAGGAGGTCCGTTCAAAACATGCGCTTAATAAATTAAATCTTTTGTCGGCGCATAAAAGCAAAGTAATAAGGTGCGGTTCGTGTATTAAAACCGACAGCGAAAAGCTTCTTCTTGACGATATAGTTATGCTTGAAGCCGGAAACCAGATCCCTGCCGATGCTGTTTTGTACAGCGGCGAGGTTTACGTTAATGAATCGCTTCTGACGGGTGAAGCCGACGAAATAAAAAAACTCCCGGGCGATACGCTTCTTTCGGGCAGCTTTATAGTGTCGGGCAAATGCCGCGCAAGGCTGACTGCCGTGGGCAGAGATTCATTTGCGGCAAAATTGACTCTTGAAGCCAAAAAAACAAAGAAGAGACAGCGCCCCGGAATGATGAAATCACTTAATTTGCTGATAATGATAATAGGAATTATAATAATTCCTTTTGCGGCAGCTCTTTTTATTATGCAATATGATACGCTGGGACTCTCAATGAAAGAGAGTGTGGAAAATGCCGTTGCATCTTCTATAGGCATGATCCCCGAGGGATTGTATCTGCTTACGAGTGTTGCGCTTGCTGCGAGCACGGTCCGTCTTGCACGCGGAGAAACACTTGTGCACGATATGAAATGTATTGAAAGCCTTGCAAGGGTAGATTTAATCTGTGTTGATAAAACGGGAACGATAACCTCGGCGGATATGAGCGTGAGCGGCATAATGCCGATGGAATCAAAGCTTTATGACGATGAAAGGCTCATGTCTTTTGCTTTTTCAATGGAGACCGAAAACATTACGCTTGCAGCACTTAAAGCATATTTTTCAGATGAGATTAAACATAAGAAAAAATATGAAGTCAGCGAAAGAAAAGAATTTTCTTCCGTATATAAATACAGCGCGGCGCGCTTTTCCGACGGAAAGACTTATGTGCTCGGAGCGCCCGAGATAATCCTTAAAGATAATTTTGAAAAATATAAAAAGAAAATAGAAGAGCGCCTTAAATCGGGAGAGAGAGCGCTTGTATTTGCGCGCGTCTCAAATGCCGAAAATGATAAAACCGATTTTTCGGATATTGATTTTTGCGCAGGGGCGGAGCCTGCGGCATTCGTCTTTTTTGATAATCCGATACGTGAAAGCGCACAAGATACATTTAAGTATTTTGCCGATCAGGGTGTGGATGTAAAGGTAATATCCGGAGATAATCCCCGGAGTGTATCGGCCGTTGCAATAAAAGCAGGCATATGCGGCGGCGAAAAATATGTTGACGCGTCAAAGCTTGACGAAAAGGAAATAACCTCAAAAAAGATGCTTGATTACACGGTTTTCGGCAGAGTAAGCCCCGAGCAGAAAAGGCTTCTGGTTCGCACGTTTAAAAAATACGGAAAAACCGTTGCCATGACGGGTGACGGCGTCAATGACGTTCTTGCTCTCAAAGAAGCGGATTGCAGTGTTGCCATGGCGTCGGGAAGTGAGGCGGCGTCGAATATTTCGGATCTTGTGCTTGTGAATTCCGACTTTTCAAACATGCCGAAGGTTGTAGGCGAGGGAAGAAGGGTAATAAACAATATAGAGCGCACGGCTTCGCTGTTTTTGGTGAAGAACATTTTTTCGTTTATTATGACTGTCATAACAATAGCATCGGTTTCAAAATACCCACTCAAACCGGTGCAGCTTTCGCTTGCTTCGTGCATGATGATAGGAATACCGTCATTTATATTGGCGCTTGAACCGAACAGAAATCTTGTTCGCGGAAAATTTCTGCGCAATGTACTTAAAAATGCATTTCCGTCTGCTATTACGGCAGTTATTCTTGTTTCGTGTTCGCTTATTCTGGCGGATTCTTTTAATATCGATTACGGCAAAATGTCGACGGTTTCGTGCATTGTATACACCTTTTCGGCATATATGATGCTATATAAGGTGTGCAGACCGTTTAATGTATGGCATGGTATTCTTTTTGTTCTTATGGGAATGGGATTCGCACTTGCGGCGATTGTTTTGCCCGAATTTTTCAATCTGTCATCTCTTGACGCAGGCTGCATTATTATAACCGTTTTGCTGATAATCCCGGCATATCCGATTCAAAAGGCTTTTGAAATTCTGATCGGACGACTCTTCGGCGATTTAAATAAGGCGTCGTCTGTTGTCAAAAAAAAGTGACTTTGCAAAATTAAAGTAAAATTTTGCACCTTTTAATGTGGATAATGTGTATAAATCGGTGGATAAGTCGGTATTTTATAAGGAAAAACTTTTATTTTAAGCATAGAAATTGACATTTAAGCGATTTTTATGTATAATAAAAATTGTGGATAATTTTAAAAGTATTACAATTTGTATACAAATTTATTTTTATCGGAAAGGAACGGCGCAGACAGCCGTTATGGTGAAATATGAAAAGATCAAGTGGTGTACTTATGCATATATCGTCGCTTTACGGAGACTATTCAATCGGAAGCTTCGGTACGGAGGCAAAGGAGTTTGTTGATTTTCTGGCGGACTGCGGGTTTACGTATTGGCAGGTTTTGCCGTTTTGTATGGTTGATGAATGTAACTCACCGTATAAATCATATTCCGCTTTCGGCGGGAATCCATATTTTGTAGATCTCGGCAGGCTTGCCGCAAAGGGGCTTTTAACTTCCGAGGAGATCGGGGGTGCGCGTCAGCAGACTCCGTACAGCTGTGAATATGTCCGTTTGTATCACACGAGGTGTGCGCTTTTGAAAAAGGCGGCGGAAAGAAGCGGCGACCGCGATAAAATAGAAAGCTTCATAGCCGATAATATGTATCTTGAACAGTTTTGTCGTTTTATGGCGCTTAAATCGACAAACGGCGAAAAATGCTGGATAGATTGGGATAATGACAATATAGATGAAAGCGAGCTTTTTTTGTGGAAATTCATACAATATGAATTTTATGAGCAGTGGTCGGATATAAAATCGTATGCAAATTCAAAGGACATAAAAATCATAGGTGATATACCATTTTACGTTTCATATGATTCTGCCGATGTATGGGCAAACAAAGAGCAGTTTTTGCTTGATGACGATTTCAGACCGAAGTGCGTTGCCGGTGTTCCGCCCGATTATTTCTCGGCAGACGGTCAGCTTTGGGGCAATCCGATATACAATTGGAATGAGATGAAAAAGGACGGCTATAACTGGTGGATCGAGAGACTCAAAAACATGTTTGTGCTGTTTGACGGTGTAAGGATAGATCATTTCCGCGCAGTGGAATCATATTGGAGTGTTCCGTTCGGTGAAAAGACAGCCCGAAAAGGTGAGTGGATAACCGGCCCCGGAGCAGATTTTGTTGATAAAATTAATGAAATAAAAGGCGATAAGCTTATAATAGCGGAGGATCTCGGGCTTATAACAAAGGAGGTTGAGCAGCTTGTTGAATACAGCGGATTCCCCGGAATGAGGGTATTCCAGTTTGCATTTATGGATGATTCCGATACGGTTCACAAGCCGCATAATTATATTAACAACTGTATTGCCTATACGGGAACTCATGATAACAACACTCTCCTCGGATATGTCTGGGAGCTCGATGAAAACACCAGAAAACAGATGCTTGAATATTGCGGTTATACATCTCCCGACTGGAACAGCGGCTATGACAGTATAATACGCACGATGTTTGCATCGGGAGCGGGCACGGTTATTCTTCCGATACAGGATCTTTTGGGATACGGATCTGATACGCGCCTTAACATTCCGGGTAAGGCGGACGGCAACTGGCAATACAGGCTGACGCGTGAACAGCTTGGCGAAATTGACAGAGAAAAATACAGAAGACTCAATTACCTTTATAAAAGATAACGAAAAATTAACAAAAATCGTTTATTTAACAAATTAGATATTGACAAATTGTCATAGTTAGTATATAATCTAAAATGATTTTTAATCACTAAGTTTTTATTTGCCGTTATATTGGCAAGCCGGCACTTAAAATATATTATTAAAGTGCAAATTGAGGGAGGTGTACCAAATGAAGAGAACATACCAGCCGAATGTAAGACACAGAAGTAAGGTTCATGGGTTCAGAGCGAGAATGAGCACTTCAAACGGCAGAAAGGTCTTAGCCCGCAGAAGACTTAAAGGCAGAAAGGTTCTTTCAGCTTAATTTTAATTTTTAAGACCACCTTGTGTGGTCTTTTTTGCCATATGTCGGCAAATATCGGGAGTGTGAACTGCAATGAAAAACACGGTTAAGCTCAACCGTGAGTTCAGATACGCTTACAGAAAAGGCGCCAAATTTGTGACGGGTACAGTAGTTTTTTATGTTTATGCCAACCGTCAGTCCTTAAATAAGCTCGGAATTACCGTATCCGCAAAAATCGGTAAGGCTGTTGTTCGCAACAGAATTAAAAGGCGTATACGCGCGGCCTACAGTGCGCGTAAGGATGAAATCAGTCAGGGAAATAACATTATAATTGTTGCTCGGACAAAAGCCGCGTATGCAGGTTTTGACGAGATAAAACGAGACATTGACTATTGTATAAGGAGATCCGGTCTTGCATGAAGTATATTATTGTACAAGCCATAAAGTTTTACCGGAAGTTTATTTCACCGCTTAAAAAGCCTTGCTGCCGCTTCTATCCCACCTGCAGTGAATACGCAATGCAGGCGGTTGCCAAGTACGGAGCGCTCAAGGGTTCGGCGAAGGCTGTGAAAAGAATCCTTAAATGTCATCCTTTTCATGATGGCGGCTACGATCCGCTCAAATAATCGGAGGTCCGCACAGTTACAGGAGGAAATACATGGCAATATTTGAATACCTTATTAAAATTCCGATCGGCTATCTTCTCGGATGGATATATGAGCTTCTGAATAATTACGGATGGGCTCTTATTGTATTTACCGTGCTTATAAAATTTATTATTCTGCCGCTCGGTTTAAAACAGCAGAAATCAATGACTGTAATGCAGAAAATACAGCCGAAGCTTGAAGAAATAAAAGAAAAATACAAAAACGATCAAAACAGACAAAGTCAGGAAACAATGAAGCTTTACAAAGAATACGGCGCAAGCCCTATGGGCGGATGTCTGCCGCTTCTGATTCAGCTTCCGATCCTTTTCGGTCTTTACCGCGTTCTTTATCGTCCGCTTACATATATGCTTCATATGGCGGATTCAAAGGTGTGGGATCTGGCATGCCGATTTGCCGTTGACACATCAAAGACCAATACAATGGCACAGATAGAAATTGCCGAGAAGGCAAATCTTATTAATTTTGATTTTTTGGGTCTTAATCTTGCAAATAACCCGAGCTTTAAATTCTGGTGGACGCTTGCAATTCCGGTTTTGGCAGGTGTGACGACATACCTTGCAAGCAAGATGACGCAGCTGATTAACAAAAAAGACAGCAAAAAGAACGAACCCGAAAAGAAACAGCAGAGAATTTTAAATCCGGAACAGAAAACGCCTTCGGCAGGTTCGGGGACAAGCGCGGAGAGCATGAACAAGACAATGACAATGATCATGCCGCTTTTCACCGTATGGATTACATATACTCTTCCTATGGCTCTCGGAGTTTACTGGATAGTTTCAAATATATTTTCCATCGGCCAGACAGTTTTATTAAACGGTTATTATTCTCAGAAGCTCGGCAGTGAAATTTTAGAGCATGATGCCGATAAAAAAGAAAAAAAAGAAGCAAAATACGGTGTTTCTAAGAAAAAGAGAAAGGGGAACAGAAGATGACGGTTGAAAAATACGCAAAAACAAAAGAAGAAGCTATTGCACTTGCTCTTGAAGAGCTCGGTGCAGAGCGTGATGATGTTGAAATAGAAGTTGTTGACGAAGGCTCAAAAGGATTTTTGGGAATAGGCAGTAAGGACGCTGTTGTAAAGGTTACTCTCAAAGCTTCTGACAGTGTTAAAAGAGCCGAGGATTTTCTCGGTAAGATTTTCAGCCTTACAGGTGAAAACGTTGATATTAATTCCGAGTTGGAAGACGATTGCTTAAAAATTGAGCTTTCCGGTCTTGATATGGGAATCGTAATAGGCAAAAGGGGAGAAACTCTCGATGCTCTTCAGCATCTTACGAGCCTTGCCGTAAACCGCGGCGATAACGCTTTTGTTAAAATTTCTCTTGATGCCGAAAATTACCGTGAAAAGAGAAATGCTGCTCTTGAAAGCCTTGCGCATAAGCTTGCCGCAAAGGTTAAAAGGACAAGAAGAAGCACAACCCTTGAACCGATGAATGCATATGAAAGAAGAATAATTCACGCATCACTTCAGGATGATGATGAAGTTACGACATACAGCGTAGGTCAGGGAATAAACCGCAAGGTTGTAATTGCTCTTAAATAAAACGTGTTTTCACGGTGTTCGAAAGAATTTACGGACATATCCGAAATGAAATCCGGCGGATCGGGCCGTTTTCGGATATGTCCGTTTGTGTTTTGGAGGAGTTATGATAAACTTATATCAGACAGTTGCCGCAATTTCCACACCGCCCGGCGTGGGAGGAATTTCAGTTATAAGAATAAGCGGTGATCGGGCTGTTAATATTGCAGACCGTATTTTTAAAATGCCATCGGGCAAAAAACTTGCGGATGTTAAAACCCATACGGTTCACCACGGGCAGATAATATCCGACGGCGGCGATGTTTTGGATGACGTACTCGTTACGGTTATGCGTGCACCGCATACTTACACCGGTGAGGACGTTGTTGAAATAAGCTGTCATGGCGGTGTTTTTGTCACAAAATCGGTTTTGGAGCAGGTGTATATATCGGGCGCAGCGCCCGCCGGAAGAGGAGAATTTACAAAAAGAGCCTTTCTGAACGGAAAACTCGATCTTTGCGAGGCAGAAAGCGTCATAGATATTATTAACTCAAAAACGGCTCTTGAACAATCCGTTTCGGTTAATAATCTTTCGGGAAAGCTCTCGGAGAAGATTAACGGAATCAGAGATCGGATACTTTCTCTCACGGCGCATGTTCAGGTTCTGATTGATTACCCGGACGAAGAGCTTGAGCCTTTAAGCAAAGATGAATTTTACGCGGAGCTTATTTCGGTTTCCGAAGAAATACAAAAATTAATACGCACCTCAAACAGCGGACTTATACTTAGAAACGGCATAAAAACAGCAATTATCGGCAAGCCGAATGTCGGCAAATCATCACTTTTAAATATGCTCTCGGGTGAAGAAAAGGCAATTGTCACCGATGTTGAGGGAACCACGCGCGATGCTATAGAGCAATATGTAAGCATCGGAAACGTTGCATTGAAGCTTACGGATACCGCAGGGATCAGGAACACGGACAACAAGGTGGAGGCAATCGGTGTTCAAAAATCCCTTGACATTATGGAAAAATCCGATCTTGTTATATTTATGGCGGACGCGCTGACGGGTCTTTGCGTCAATGATTATGAGATAATACAAAAAACAGACAGAAAAAAATGCATATGTCTGATTAACAAGACGGAGTCTGCCCGAAACACGTGCAGACCGGAGCTTGAAAAATACTTTGACCGCGTAATAGATTTTTCGGTTAAAGATCAGATCGGCGCGTATGAGCTTGAAAAAAATATAACCGAAATGTTTGAACTCGGAAGCATATCCGAAAATAACAAATCCGTAATAACAAGCGCAAGACAAAGAGACGCTCTCGTGCGTGCGGATGAGGCTATAAGAAATGCCGTGGCGGCTATAGACAGCGGAATACCGTGCGATACCACGTTTATTGATCTTGAATCCGCGGCGTCTGCCATGGGCGAAATAGTCGGGCTCACCGTCGGTGAGGAAATTGTAGACAAAATATTCCACAATTTCTGCATAGGAAAATAAAATAAACATAAAATTATATATCATATATTACACCAAGAAAGGTTGAACGGTAAATGAAAAAAATACTATCTTTTGTGCTCATATGCATGATTTTAACAGGCAGCTTTGCGTATGCCGCAGATGCGGAAAACGTTGGTATTACAATGACATCAACTCTTTTGCCCGTGCTTTCAAAATGTGAGGTGGCAAAGCTGAGATGCACCATCGAATCCGAAAATAGCGGAATCGGAGTAAAAATGAAGCTATATCTTGACGGAAATCTTATAGACGGTGCAGGCTCCGACTATTTTGAGCTTTATGGCACAAATCATGAAAACTTTGACTTTTTGGTTCCGGAAACAATTGACGAAACTTCTGCACACACGCTCCGTGCCGTGCTTACAACTTCATCGGGTAAAGAAGTTGCCACCGAGTCGTTATTTACGGTATCGGCAACTCCGCCGGATATAAAGCTTGCGTATTTTTCAACGCCGCTTGCGGTTTATGAGGGAACCGACCTTTATTACGGTGTTAAATTCTATACCGGAACGGACCGCGCATATAAGCTTACTGCAAGATGCTATATAAACGGTGTCGGCAGACCGGAGCTTGATAAAACCTATCTTGTATATGACGGAGCGGAGGAGTATTTGTTTATTCCTGCCGCATACACATACTGGAACGGCATAAGCTTTAATGTAAAGGTAATGCTTAATCCCGGCTGCACATCCGGAGTATCGTCGGCATTCGTGAGCGCAGATGTGGGTATGCATTCGCTTTTTGCTCAGCAGTATAATGCCGTAAAAGCGCAGATAAACCCCGTTAAAATTCCGGCAACGGTAACAAAAACCACAAATGCATATTCTTATTCAAGCCTTACGGGCTACAGGACAACGCTTCCTTCCGGTACGGCGCTTGAGTATCTTAACCCCGATAATCATGAGTCTATGCGCGCGGCAAAAGTTAAGACGTCGGGCGGCGCCGTATATTGGGTGCCTATGGCAAATATTTATGTTTCAAGAACATTTAATGTAAAAAAGGATTATCTTTCAACAACTGAAAAGGAAATATTTGTAAACGGAAGCGGTTATTCGAGTAAAACTCCGTATCTTATATGGATAAATAAAGAAAGACAGATACTTACGGTGTTTATCGGCAGCCAAAACAACTGGAAATACGTTAACAGCTTTCCGGTTGCAACAGGTAAAAACCTCACCCCCACACCTACAGTCGTATGCGAATACCAATATAAAACGAACTGGGTAACACCGGGTTATACCTGCAATCCCGTTCTTGCGCTTTATGACGGATATGCAATTCATAATCAGCCCAAGAACCACAGCGGATATGTTATCGACTCAACAATAGGCGCACCTGCGTCTGCAGGATGCATACGTATGCTTCAGGAGCATGTTAACTGGGTATATTCCTATGTGCCCGTGCATTCAACTGTTGTAATTTATTAATAAAAGTGTTGCACTTAGTTTCACAATCTGACGAGGCATTCTTTCTTGCGTTTAATCGTATGATTTTGTTTATTTAATGTAAGCGGAACGCTGTGGGCAGCGTTCCCTACAAATAAATTGACAGGTATATTTTCAATTAACAAATTGGTTTAAACAAAAAGCCGTAATATGATTCCGTTTAATAATATATTGCAAACTTGTAATGACTGTGTAGGGAACGGTGCCCACACCGTTCCGAGTGCACAACACATATACTTTATATAATTAAAGGCAAGGAATTTATATTTCCGATTATTCGCCCCTACGTGCATGCAACAGACATATTTCTTGCATAATAACGGGCAGGAACATCCGTCTTGCGAGCGAGGGGTTAGGGTATGCTTTTTATTTTTTGATTGAAAGCGAGTTTCAGCGCTACTGCACTGCCTGTTTGAGCTTTCCAAAAAATCAAAATTATACCCTAACCGCGATGCCGACGGATGATAAGCTTACCAAAGTTCGGATATTGACGCACATGTTTAAGCTTATGTGAACTGAACTCAATTTGACCTTAAAAGGAGAAAAATATATGTCATGGTATGAAAATGTTGAACCAAACAGTGTTTTGAAATTTTTTGACGAAATATCAAAAATACCGCGCGGATCGGGCAATACAAGAAAAATAAGCGATTACCTTGTTTCTTTTGCAACTGAAAGAACACTTGAATATATAAGAGACGAATATAATAATGTCATAATAAAAAAATACGCCTCTGCCGGCATGGAGAATCATGCTCCGGTAATTATCCAGGGGCACACAGACATGGTTTGTGAAAAAGACAGCGGATGCACAAAGGATATGTCATCCGAGGGTCTTGATCTTGTTTTGGACGGAGATACCCTGTATGCAAAGGGAACCACGCTCGGAGCAGACGACGGAATTGCAATTGCCATGATGCTTGCAATTCTTGATTCCGATGAAATTGCACATCCTCCGATAGAGGCTGTAATGACCGTTGATGAAGAAACGGGCATGACGGGAGCGACCATGCTTGATGTCTCACCGCTTAAAGGTGCGCGGATGATAAATATCGATTCCGAGGATGAGGGTATATTTACCGTGGGCTGCGCCGGCGGCAATGTTACGACATGCAGCGTTGATTTGAAAAGGACAAAGAAACACGGCAAATGTTTTAAAATTGAGGTGTCGGGTCTTACGGGCGGTCATTCCGGCTGCGAGATAAACAGAGGCAGAGCAAATGCAAACAAGATTCTCGGCAGAGTTTTGTATGACATGTCGCGGTGCACGCCGATTGCGGTATCGTGTGTATCCGGCGGCGGCAAGGACAATGCCATAACGGTTTATTCGTGCGCTGTCATTTGCGCAGATGATGAGTATGAAGTAAGAAAGTCGCTTGGTGAAATGTCAGAAAAAATAAAGAGTGAATTTTCCGATACGGATCCGAACATGAAAATAGAGATTTGTGATTCAGATTGCGCTTTTGCTTACGATGATGAGTCAACCGAAAAAATTATATATATGCTTATGTCGCTTCCAAACGGTATATTCAGTATGAGCCGTAAGATTGAAGGACTTGTTCAGACATCGCTCAACATGGGGATTGTGAATATTGAAAATGATACAATGAAAGTTTCGTTTTGCGTAAGGAGCAGTGTTGAATCCGAAAAGCAGCAGCTTTGCGCAGTTCTTGAATGTATGATGAAATCCGCAGGCGGCAGAATTGAAATATTCGGAGATTACCCCGGCTGGGATTACAGACCGCAGTCTGAACTCAGAAATATAATGACCGAAGTTTTTGAAAAGCAATACGGCAGAAAACCGAAGACGGAGGCGATCCATGCAGGTCTTGAATGCGGCATTATTGCTCATAAGAAAGCCGGCCTTGACTGCGTTTCCATAGGACCTGATATAACGGATATACACACATCGCGCGAAAAGCTTCATATTTCATCTTTACAGCGAACATGGAGGTTTTTGATGGGTGTTCTTGAAAGATTATAAAAAAGAGCGTAAAAATAGAACGAGGATGTAAAAAGAGCGAATCTTTTGACATCCTTGTTCTATTAAATAACGAAAAACAAATTCTGATTAAAGTTTTGCATACAACAATTACTATAATCTTTATATATTGTACTATATATTTTTTGTTTTGTCAATATAAAAAGTCAAAAAAAACAGCATTTCAAATGTTAAATAAATGTTACAATCAGTTGACAAATTACACATATATTTGACAAATGCCTTTCCGGTCTGTTAAAATACTAACTGCATGGTAAAGTATGGAGGGGTAATTAATGAAAAAATTATTACTTATTTTTGCCGTTGTAATGTTACTTTTTTCCTTTGAGACTATATTGGCAGACGCCGATACACCTATAACGGTCTATGTTAACGGCAATATGGTTTACTTTGACGCAAACCCTGTTGTCTATGAGGACTGTACGTATGTTCCCGTACGCAATATAATTGACGCTCTCGGAGCAGCGTTTGACTGGAACGAACAAGCTCAGCTTGTTTCCACCTCTAAGGGAACGATTTCTGCATGGATGCAGGTCGGAAGCAATGTTATAACAGTATCCAAAAACGGAGTTGTCTCTTGCAAGACTCTTCCGTATCCTTTAAAAATTATTGATAACAGAACGTATGTTCCGATAAGAATGGTTTCGGAAATTTTTGACGGCGAGGTTTTGTGGAATAATGCTCTGCAGGCTGTAGCCGTAACAACTTCCGACTACGGCGGTGACGCGTTCCCTACGGAATCGAACATTTCGATGATGAATTTCAATCCTCCGGTAACCGTGACGAGAGGAAGCGCATTTGTTCTTGACGCAACAATTTATTCATCGGTTACGATAGACAGAGTTAACGTGAAAATAACCGATAACTCTACCGGAAAAGTTCAGATTAACGAAACTGAATTTGACGTAAATAAAATGGCATACGGTTTGTCAAGCATAGATGACCGGGTAAAATTCGGAACACTCAGTGACGGCAGTAAAACTCTTGCAATTACCGTAGTTGATAAAACCGAATACAGACATGCCTTTACATATACCTTTGAGGTTACACGTCCGACAGGACTCAGCCTTTCAAGCGATACGCGTATGCTTTGGCCCGTTCCTTCGTCAAATTATATAACGACGGTATTTTGGTGCGATAATCCTTTCTGCCATTCAAATGCCGGCAGAATTAACGGACATGCCGCAATTGATATTGCAGCGCCTAACGGTGCCGATGTTGTGGCTGCCGTAGACGGAGTTGTTAATCTCCAGGGCTTCGGTGACAGTTCAAACGGAAACAGCGGTTACGGTAACTTTATATCAATAGACAGCGGTGACGGTCTTTATACACAGTATTCTCACCTTTCGGCAATATATGTTACAACCGGTCAGCAGGTTTATGCCGGTATGGTAATAGGAGCTGTCGGAAGCACGGGAAACAGCACAGGTCCGCACCTTGATTTCAAAATTACCAAAAACGGCGTAAGATGCGATCCGCTTTATTATCTGAATCTCCCTGCGGGAGTTCACACATCAGAAAGCTGCGACGCCCCGTACCTGAATGCGGCGCTTGCGGCAAATAAATAATTTTTGTACATGGTTTTTTTCTTGCATAAAAAACGGCTGCGGCAAAATGAATTCATTTTGCCGCAGCCGTTTTGCCGTGTCAGCAACTATTCATTTATTATCGGGGGTCCGAAGTCATAAATATCCATGAAGTTTTCAAGCTGTTGTTCATCTTCTGCAGGGACTGTTATAAGTCCGGTGCATTCCGACGGTGAGCATGCGTTAGACAGGTTAAATTTTGCGTATTCATCGGTCATTATTGGAAACTGTCTCGTTTTCTTTTTCTTCACGGTGTATTCGCATCCTTTCAAAATAAAATTATCGTTGCTCGGTATTATTTTGCATAGTATGCGAAAAAATATATGTGTCAATTTTTTGCATTTTATTTTTGTTTCTTTCGTCCTAAAAAACGGAGCTTTCGCCTTTTGCCTCTTTTTTCTCTGTTATTTTTGCGTATGTATAAAAGTGCGTTTATCTTTGCACCGGCAAGTATTACAATGCCTGTTATATACACCCATGCAATCATGCATACAAGCCCCGCAAGAGAACCGTAAATTATTTCATATTGTGGAAAATTGTTTACATAAAGCGCAAAAAGCATCGATGCCACAAACCAGGCAACCGTTGCGGATGCTGCTCCGGGCAGAACTTCTTTTATTTTAAGCTTTACCGTCGGCAAGGTCATATATAACGCCGATATAACAAGCGAAATAAACAAAAATATAAAAGCGTATCTTGATATATTCCAGATCCAAAGGATTCTTAAATTCTGCGTTTTCCCGTATATATATTTCGAGATTACTTTTCCGAAAATAACAAGCCCGAAGCTTGCTATTACCGACATAAAAATAAAAAACGCAAATACGGCGGCAAGTGCTCTTGATTTCAGAGAATTTCGCTTTGTCTCCGTTTTATAAAACCGATTGAGCCCTTTTTCTATCGTAAGTATAAAGCCCGACATCGTTGTCATGGAAAGAAAAGCCGTAATCAAAATGACGGTGTTGCTTCTGCCCTTGCTGAGCAGCATTTTGATAACAAGCCTTGCCGCTTTATCGGGGAGCGCGGATATTGCTTTTATCATGATATCCGAATAATTGAGGCTTATCGACGATGCAACCGTAAAGGCAAGAATTGCCATCGGAAAAAATGTTGAAAGCAGATAAAAGCTGACCTCGGCTGCAAGCCCGAAAAAGTCGCCGTCTAAAAAATCGGTAAAAAGTTTTTTTGTTTCACTGCTTATTTTAAAAACTTTATTGTTCATATGATAATCCTTCCTTAAAAACCAAGTATATTATATCTCATTTTAATAAAAAAAACCATATGTAAAACATTGTTAGTTTTACACAAATTTACATGATCATATATGTTTAAAACACATATATAATTTTAAACTTATTTGTGATATAATAAAATATATATGTTCAGATTATGTTTGTAGCATCAAATTATTTATTATAAACATCGCAAAAGTGTTGTTTCTGCAAATTCGTAAATCCGTTACCGGGTAACCGAACAAATCCAAGATTTTATAAATTAAATATTGCAAACGGTTTATAACAAATGTATTTACACATATATTAAATCCAATTTATTTGAAAGGAAGAACCTCTTATGCAGCATCAAAGCATACCCGAAAAAACAGAATCGGTGGCTGTACTCAGAAATTTTGCAAAGGAAATCGGAATAAAGTCCGTGTCAAAATATAAAAAGGATGAATTGTATGAGCTGATTTTGGAAAAATCTGGCGAGCAGTCACACAAGGATACAAATGACGAAGAAAAGCAGCATCAGAATAACGACGCCGCACCTGACGATCAGCCGAATATTGAGCATGCCGACGATGAACAAAGCCGCAAGAAAACTCAGCCTGCACAGAACAATACCAAGGAAGTGACAGGTATACTTGAGGTTCTTGCCGACGGATACGGCTTTTTGCGCGGTGACAATTATCTCACTACGCCGAATGATGTTTATGTATCTCCTCTGCAGATTCGCCGCTTTAATTTGAAAACGGGGGATTACATATACGGTATAACAAGAAGCGGTGGAGAAAACGAGCGTTTTGATGCTCTTATCTATGTAAAAACCGTAAACGGCGACACAGTGGATAGGTCAATTCACAGAAAATCGTTTGAAACGCTTACGCCGATATATCCCAATGAGCGTATTCGCCTTGAAAGAGAGGGATGCGATTATTCAGTCAGACTTATAGACCTTCTGGCACCTATCGGAAAAGGTCAGAGGGGAATGATCGTCGCACCTCCGAAAGCAGGAAAGACAACGCTGCTCAAAAATGTGGCAAACAGCATAGCTGCCAATAATCCCGAAATTAATCTTATCGTGCTTCTTATTGACGAACGTCCCGAAGAGGTTACGGATATGAAGCGTTCCATAAACGGCGAAGTTATATATTCCACATTTGATGAGCTTCCGGAACATCATATAAAGGTTGCCGAAATGGTTTTGGAAAGAGCACAGAGACTTGTTGAGCACGGCAAGGATGTCGTTATACTTTTAGACAGCATAACCCGTCTTGCGAGGGCATATAACCTGACTATTCCGTCAACGGGCAGAACTCTTTCGGGAGGTATAGACCCCGGAGCTCTTCATAAACCGAAAAAGTTTTTCGGCGCTGCGCGTAATATAGAAAACGGCGGCAGCCTGACGATACTTGCAACGGCGCTTATAGAGACGGGAAGCCGCATGGACGATGTTATATTTGAAGAATTCAAAGGTACCGGCAACATGGAGGTTCATCTTGACCGCAAGCTCTCGGAAAGACGGATTTTCCCTGCGATAGATATAGCAAAATCGGGAACAAGAAAAGACGAGCTTATCCTCACTCCGAAAGAGCGCGAAGCTACGTGGAATATCCGAAGATCGATAAATTCATCTCAGGGAGCCGAGGTTACCGAAAATATTATATCAAATATCATACGCACAAAAAGCAACGACGAATTTATATCGAGAATGAAAATAAAAAAGGTTAGGTAATATAAATGGCATCTGCAAACAATAAAAATAAGCGAACGGATAAAAAAACTTCTGCCAAAGCATCCGGCAGAAAAAGCACAACCGCGAAAAAACGTCTGCCGGCATCCTCAAAGTCCAAGACTGTGTCTGCCGAAACGCAAAAAAGAAACTTTGAAATTTCCGCAATATGCATAATTGCATTTTGCCTCTATGTGACGGTGTGTATTTACAGCGGCGGCAAAGGCGTCGGCTTCATCGGGAAATGGATCTATAACATTTTTACCGGAATAATCGGCTCTCTTTCATACATTCTGCCGCTTATAACGGTGGGGCTTATAGTGTATTCTCTGCGCAATATGGACGGCGGCTCCAACAGGAGCAAATATGTTCTTTCGTATGCTTCGGTAATAGATGCCGCGGCGCTTATGCAGCTGATGTTTGTCCCGTCAAAAAAGGCAAGCGAGTGGTTTACATACGGTATGAGCGGAAAACCGAGCGGCGGATTTATCGGCGGTATTACGGCAAAGGCGCTGTCGGTGTTCGGGATAACGGGTGCGTACATCCTTCTTATATGCCTGCTTATTGTATTTGTAATTTTGATTTTTAATATATCCGTGTCGGATGTTTTAATATCGATTCGCAATATATTTGCCGATATCAAAAGAACGGCATCCGAATATGAATCGGAAGAAAAGCAGTTCAAGCGTTCGCGCGGTACGGTTACCGAACCGGATATTTCCAAAATAAGCCGCGAAAAAGATACTCCTGACGTGTTGCCGGAAAGCGCTGCTGAGGACGAGCCGATATTTGTTGACCCGGAGATTAAAATTTACGATGACGTGACATCCGGGCCGGAAGATATGGAGCCCTCCGACGAAGAAAAAGCGGCAAAGAAAATCAGCGATGATGAAAAGGAAAATATAGACCGCGAAATCAAGGAAGAAATAGAAAACGGCGGAGACGCGGGCGAAGAGCTGATTGAATATTCGTATCCGTCAATCGACCTGCTTTCAAGACCGCAGTCAAATTCAAACGGATCAAATGTTGAAGAGCTGCGCCACAACGCAAAGCAGTTGATAGAAACACTCCGAAGTTTTAAGGTTGAGGCAAGTGTTGTTGAGATCAGCCAGGGGCCGACGATAACAAGATATGAAATAGAACCTGCCGAGGGTGTCCGCGTCAGTCAGGTTACGGGGCTCTCCAAGGATATCGGTCTTAAATTCAAGGCGGATAAAGGCGTAATGGTTGCTCCGGTCCCGGGCAAATCGACAATAGGTATAGAAATAGAAAACAAAAATCCGAGTGTTGTATCTCTCCGTGAGGTTATTGAGAGCGAGGAATTTAAAAATCACAAATCAAAGCTTGCGGTTGCACTCGGCAAGGATGTAAGCGGCAAGCCGATAATAATGGATCTTGCAAAAATGCCGCATCTTCTCATAGCCGGTGCCACGGGTGCAGGTAAATCCGTGTGCATAAACACTATCATAATCAGCCTTATGTATAAGGCCGATCCGAATGAAGTTAAGCTTGTTATGATTGACCCTAAGCAGGTTGAGCTCGGTGTATATAACGGTATACCGCATTTACTTATCCCCGTGGTTAAGGATGCAAAAAAAGCAACGGGTGCGCTGTCGTGGGCAGTTCAGGAAATGACGGAGCGATACAGCACATTTGAGCAGAACAATGTCCGCAACATAAAGGGATATAATGAGCTTATGGAGAAAAACGGAACACCGCAGAATAAGATGGCGTCAATAGTTATTGTCATTGATGAGTTTGCCGATCTTATGATGGTGGCTCCCGCCGATGTTGAAAATTATGTTTGCCGTATAGCCCAGCTTGCGCGTGCAGCAGGCATGCATCTTGTTATAGCAACACAAAGGCCTGTTGTTAAATTCATAACGGGTAATATCAAGGCAAATGTTCCGAGCCGAATATCATTCATGGTTGCGTCCGTGCGTGACTCTCAGACGATTCTCGACATGGGCGGCGCTGAAAAACTTATCGGTAAGGGAGACATGCTCTACATGCCTGTCGGCGAAACGTCACCGAACAGAATGCAGGGCGCATTTGTTTCCGATGCCGATGTAAAGGCGGTTGTGGAGGCTGTGTCAAGCAAGTCGGTACCTGTGTATGACCCTAATGTTATAGAGCAGATAGAAAAGGACGAGGGCGAATATTCTCCCGACGGAGAAGACCCCGGCGACTGCGACGAGCTTTTGTCCGACGCGATAGATATGGCGGTTACAAGCGGGCAAATTTCGACATCACTTCTGCAGAGACGTTTCCGTATAGGATATAACCGTGCGGGAAGTATTATAGATCAGATGGAAGCAAGAGGTATAATAAGCGGTCTTGACGGCAACAAACCGCGTCAGGTGCTTATAACCAGAGAACAGTATAACGAAATGCTTATGAAATAAGAACGGAATGTCATTATGTCAGACAGAGATAACAGATTTTTACCAATATCCAAAAGCGATATGGATGACAGAGGAATAAAACAGCTTGATTTTGTGTATGTCTGCGGAGACGCATATGTCGATCATCCGGCATTCGGCCATGCAATAATTTCAAGGGTTCTTGAATCAAAGGGGTACAGCGTCGGCATAATTCCGCAGCCGAATTGGAAAAACACCGATGATTTTATGCGCCTCGGCAGACCGAAGCTTGCATTTCTGGTTTCGGCAGGCAACATAGATTCTATGGTTAACCATTATACGGTAAACAAGAAACGGCGCAGCGAGGATATGTATTCTCCGGGCGGAAAGTCGGGCATGCGGCCCGACCGTGCAACCATAGTTTACTGTAACAGAATCCGCGAAGCATACCCAGGCGTTCAGATAATAATCGGCGGCATTGAGGCGAGTCTGCGCCGCTTTGCGCACTATGACTATTGGGATAACAAGGTGCGCAGGAGTATTCTTTCAGACAGCCGCGCCGATGTCCTTACCTACGGAATGGGAGAGAAAATTATTTCGGAGCTTGCCGACGCCTTAAGCTGCGGCATACCGGCGGCAGACACGGATATTGACGGCTGCTGCTATATGAGAAAGGATCTGTCTTATATTCCGGACTATACCGAAATTCCGTCATATGAAGAGGTTGCGGATGATAAGTATAAATATGCACTTGCGACAAAAATCCAGTTTGAAAATCAGGACAGCATAACCGCAAAGGTACTTATCCAAAAGCATAATGACAGATATCTTGTTGTCAACAAACCGATGGCGCCGCTTGAAACGGAAGAGCTTGACGAGGTTTATGAGCTTCCGTATACGGGCGAGCCTCACCCGATATATAAGCCGTTCGGGGGAGTCCCCGCAATAGAAGAGGTAAGATTTTCAGTCACGAATAACCGCGGCTGCTTCGGCGAGTGCAACTTTTGCGCGCTGACATTTCACCAGGGGCGTTCCGTGCGCAGCAGAAGCACGGAGTCCGTTGTTCGTGAGGTTGAACGCATGACAAAAGACCCTCACTTTAGGGGGTATATTCATGATATCGGAGGTCCGACGGCAAATTTCAGTATTCCGTCGTGCAAAAAGCAATTAAAAAGCGGAACATGCACAAACAGACGCTGTCTGTTTCCGTCGGTCTGCAAAAACATGGATGTCAGTCATAAAAATTATGTCAAAACTTTAAGAGCAGTCAGCTCGCTTGACAAAGTCAAGAAGGTTTTCATACGTTCGGGAATCCGTTATGATTATCTGCTTGCGGATAAGAACAACGAATTCTTTAAAGATCTTGTAAAAAATCATGTCAGCGGTCAGCTTCGGACGGCGCCCGAGCATGTCAGCAACAATGTTTTGCGCCTTATGGGCAAGCCGCCCATAGAGGTGTATAACAAGTTTGTGGATAAATTTTACGGTTACAGCAAAAAAATCGGGAAGGATCAGTATGTCGTACCGTATCTTATGAGCAGTCATCCCGGCAGCACGATAGATGATGCCGTAGAGCTTGCGCTTTACATGAAGAAAAACGGTATTCACCCCAAGCAGGTGCAGGATTTTTATCCGACGCCGTTTACCGTTTCAACCTGTATGTACTACACGGGTCTGAACCCTATAGATATGCAAAAGGTTTATGTTGCGAGAGATCCTCAGGAAAAACAGATGCAGCGCGCACTTTTGCAGTTTTCTGATCCGTCAAATCACGATCTTGTCGTTAAAGCGCTTTTAAAAGCCGGCAGACGTGACCTCATAGGCTTCGGAGACGAATGCCTTGTAAGACCGAGAGTGCTTAAAAATGAAAAGCGTGAGCTTAACAGAGATAAATATGAAAACAGAAAAATAAAAAACGGAAAGGAATCGAAAAACAATGGCATATCAAATTCTCGACGGAAAAAGGGTTTCACAGAGAGTAAAGGACGAAGTGAAAGAAAAGGTAACAGAGCTAAAGGCAAGAGGTATTAATCCCGGTCTTGCGGTAGTTATAGTTGAGGGTGACCCCGCATCACGCGTGTATGTTAACAATAAGAAAAAAGCATGCGAATACTGCGGTATATACTCCGAAGAATATGCTCTACCGGGCGATACGGGCGAAAGTGAGCTCTTGTCTCTTATAGATAAGCTTAACAAAAAGGAAGATATTCACGGAATCCTTGTGCAGCTTCCGCTTCCGAAGCATATAGACGAAGAAAAAATAATTAACGCCATAGATCCGAAAAAAGATGTTGACGCATTTCACCCGATAAATGTCGGAAAAATAATGATAGGCAATTATGATTTTCTGCCATGCACACCGGCAGGCGTTATGGAACTTATAAAAGAGAGCGGAACCGATCTTTGCGGCAAAAACTGTGTTGTAATAGGCAGAAGCAACATTGTCGGCAAACCGCAGGCGATGCTTCTTCTTCACCAAAATGCAACGGTGACAATCTGCCATTCAAAAACAAAGAATTTAAGAGAGATTGCACGCACGGCGGATGTTCTTGTCGTTGCCGTCGGCAGAGCAAAAATGGTAGATGCCGATTATATAAAAGAGGGCGCCGTTGTTATAGATGTAGGTATGGACAGAGACGAAAACGGCAAGCTTTGCGGTGATGTTGATTTTGCTTCCGCATGCGAAAAGGCATCGTATATTACTCCTGTTCCGGGAGGCGTAGGCCCAATGACTATAGCTACTCTTATGAAAAATGCCGTTACGGCAGCAATAAGACAAACTGAAAATTAAAAACTCGTGCAAAAATTCCCAAAAAATCCCCCAAAGCCTTGACAAGACAGAGTATTTCAGTGTATGATATTATCATGTAATCGTGTATGTTATGAAAGGAATGATATAAATGCTCAATACAGAAAAAACGATGGACAAAATAATTGCTCTTTGCAAGAGCAGAGGTATAGTCTACTCCGGTTCGGAAATTTACGGCGGACTCGCAAACACCTGGGATTACGGCCCGATAGGTGTTGAATTTAAAAACAATGTTAAAAAAGCCTGGTGGAAGAAATTCATTCAGGAATCCGTATATAACGTAGGGCTTGATGCAGCAATACTCATGAATCCGAAGGTATGGGTTGCGTCGGGGCATGTCGGCGGCTTCAGCGATCCTCTCATGGACTGCAAGGAATGTAAAAGCCGTTACCGTGCCGATAAACTTATTGAAGACTGGTATTTTGATAAAGGCGAAACGGTTACCGTTGACGGTTGGTCAGACGAAAAAATGCTTGATTTTATCAAAGAAAATAACATTGTCTGCCCAAAATGCGGTAAGATGAATTATACCGATATAAGAAAGTTCAATCTTATGTTTAAAACCTTCCAGGGTGTAACGGAAGATTCATCATCCGAGATATATTTAAGACCCGAAACGGCACAAGGTATTTTTGTTAACTTTAAAAACGTTCAGAGAACATCAAGAAAGAAAATACCTTTCGGTATCGGACAGATCGGTAAATCTTTCAGAAACGAAATCACACCCGGTAACTTTACTTTCAGAACACGAGAATTTGAGCAGATGGAGCTTGAATTTTTCTGCAAGCCGGGCGAAGACCTCGAATGGTTTAAATATTGGAAGGATTATTGCAAAAACTTTCTTCTCAGTCTCGGAATCAAAGAAGAAAACATTAAGCTTCGTGACCATTCTCCCGAGGAGCTTTCTCACTACAGCAACGCAACAACCGATATAGAATTCCTCTTCCCGTTCGGCTGGGGCGAGCTCTGGGGCATTGCCGACAGAACCGATTTTGATCTGAAGCAGCATTCGGCTCATTCTGGCGAAAAGCTTGAATATATAGACCCTGTCACAAATGAAAGATACATTCCTTATTGCATAGAACCATCTCTCGGAGCAGACAGAGTTGCTCTTGCATTCCTCGTTGAGGCATATGATGAAGAGACGATAAACGAAAAAGACACCCGTGTTGTTATGCATTTCCACCCGGCTATTGCCCCGGTTAAGGCGGCAGTTCTTCCGCTTTCCAAAAAGCTCAGCGAAAATGCATACAAGCTTTATGAAAAACTCAGCAAAAAGTTCAATTGCGAATTTGACGATGCAGGCAGCATAGGAAAGAGATACCGCCGTCAGGATGAAATCGGAACTCCCTGGTGCATTACATATGATTTCGATACGGAAGAAACCGGTAAGGTAACCGTAAGAGACCGTGATACAATGGAGCAGGTAACGTTGGATATTGACGATATCTCGGCATATATTGAAGAAAGACTTGATTTTTAATGCATGCATTGAAAATTATTTGGAAAGGATTGATATAAATGGGTTTAACTTTAACCGAAAAAATACTTAAATCTCATCTTGTTGACGGAAGCTTTGAAAAAGGCAAAGAAATCGGAATAAGAATAGACCAGACCCTTACACAGGACGCAACGGGTACAATGGCTTATCTTGAATTTGAAGCCATAGGTATTCCGCGTGTCAAAACCGAACGTTCTGTTGCTTATATAGATCATAACACATTGCAATCCGGATTTGAAAATGCCGATGACCACCGTTTTATCGGATCTGTCGCAAAGAAACACGGCATATATTTTTCAAGACCGGGTAACGGAATATGCCATCAGGTTCATCTTGAAAGATTCGGCATACCGGGCAAAACTCTTATCGGTTCCGACAGCCACACCCCCACGGGCGGCGGCATAGGAATGATCGCAATAGGCGCGGGCGGCCTTGATGTTGCCGTTGCAATGGGCGGCGGTGCATATTACATCACATACCCCAAAATTGTTAAAATCAATCTCACGGGCAAGCTTTCTTCGTGGGTTGCCGCAAAGGATGTTATTCTTGAAGTTCTCCGCCGCATGAGCGTTAAAGGCGGAGTCGGAAAGGTAATCGAATATACGGGCGAGGGTGTAAAAACGCTTTCCGTTCCCGAAAGAGCAACAATAACGAATATGGGTGCGGAGCTCGGCGCCACAACGTCGATTTTCCCGTCTGATGAAATAACAAGGCAGTTTTTAAAAGCTCAGAGGCGCGAAGATGTATGGACTCCGCTGAGCGCCGATGAAGACGCCGTTTATGATGAACAGATTGACATCAATCTTTCCGAAATCGAGCCGATGGCTGCGTGTCCGCACATGCCCGATAACGTAAAAACTTTGTCTGAAATAGGAAACATGAAAATAGATCAGGTCTGCATAGGCTCATGCACAAACAGCTCTCTTCAGGATATGATGAAGGTTGCTTACATATTAAAGGGTAAAACCGTTCATCCCGATGTGTCGCTTGCAATAGCTCCGGGATCAAAGCAGGTTTTAAACATGCTTGCCCAAAACGGCGCTCTTTCCATTATGATTGATTCCGGTGCAAGAGTGCTTGAAAGCGCCTGCGGCCCGTGCATAGGTATGGGACAGTCACCGAATTCAAAGGGAATATCCTTAAGAACGTTTAATCGTAATTTTGAGGGCAGATCAGGCACAAAGGATGCCGAGATTTATCTCGTATCTCCCGAAGTTGCGGCGATATCGGCATTAAAAGGTGTGCTTACCGATCCGCGTGAGATAGGCGATATGCCCGAATTTAAAATGCCCGATGAATTTGTAATAAACGATAATATGATAGTGCCTCCTGCTGGTGAAAAGGATATGGACAGCGTTGAAGTTCTGCGCGGGCCGAATATCAAACCTTTCCCGAAAACGAGCGAGCTGGCCGAAAATCTTGACTGCAGATGCTCTCTTAAGGTGGATGATAACATCACAACAGACCACATTATGCCGGCAGGTGCAAAGATTCTTCCGCTTCGCTCAAATATCCCGGCAATATCAAACTATTGCTTTACCGTATGTGACGAAAAATTCCCCGAAAGGGCAAAGGAATACGGCGAGAGCATAATTGTCGGCGGCGCAAACTACGGTCAGGGTTCGTCGCGTGAGCATGCGGCTCTTGCACCGCTTTATCTCGGTGTAAAGGCAGTGCTTGTCAAATCGTTTGCGCGTATTCACAGAGCTAATCTCATTAATGCCGGAATACTTCCGCTCACATTTAAAAACGAAGCCGATTACGATAAAATCTCTTTGGGTGACGAGCTTAAAATTGACGGTCTTGCAGAGAAGATTAAAAACAGCGAAGACATAGTCATCGAAAATAAGACAAACGGCGAAAAAATAGAGTGCAGCTGTGAGCTTACGGATCGCACAAGAGATATAATACTTGCCGGCGGACTTCTCAACTATACTAAATTAAAAGGTTGATTCTGTATATTTTGCATTGAAAGGAATGAAATAACAAATGGCAAAAATAGCAATGAAAACGCCTCTTGTTGAAATGGACGGAGACGAAATGACAAGAGTAATATGGAAAATGATTAAGGACATCCTTCTCATTCCGTATGTGGATCTTAAAACAGAATATTATGATCTCGGACTCAAATACAGAAACGAAACAAACGACAAGGTTACGTTTGACAGTGCCGAAGCGACAAAAAAATACGGCGTTGCCGTTAAATGCGCAACAATCACGCCGAATGCCGCAAGAATGGACGAATATGACCTTAAAGAAATGTGGAAATCTCCGAACGGTACAATAAGAGCAATTCTTGACGGTACTGTTTTCCGTACTCCCATCATAGTTAAGGGTATCACCCCCTTTATACCGACATGGACAAAACCCATCACCATTGCGCGTCATGCATACGGTGATGTTTATAAAAACACGGAGATGCAGGTTTCCGACGGTTCAAAGTGTGAACTTGTCTGCACCGATAAAGACGGCAATGAAACAAGACAGCTCATTCATGATTTTGAGGGAACATCCGGTATAATCCAGGGGCTTCACAACACGGATAAGTCCATATCAAGCTTTGCAAGAAGCTGCTTCAACTTTGCGCTTGATATGAAGCAGGATCTTTGGTTTGCCACAAAAGATACAATAAGCAAAAAATACGATCACAGATTCAAAGACATTTTTGCCGAAATATTTGAAAATGAATATAAAGATAAATTCGATGCTGCCGGCATAGAGTATTTCTATACACTTATTGACGATGCCGTTGCAAGAGTAATCCGTTCCGACGGCGGATACATCTGGGCATGCAAAAACTATGACGGTGACGTTATGAGTGATATGGTTGCAACCGCATACGGCAGCCTTGCAATGATGACATCTGTTCTTGTATCGCCCGACGGCGTTTACGAATATGAGGCTGCACACGGCACGGTTCAAAGACACTATTATAAATATCTCAAGGGTGAGTCCACGTCTACAAACAGCGTTGCAACACTGTTTGCATGGACGGGTGCACTCAGAAAACGCGGAGAGATGGATGAGCTCCCCGAGCTTATCGGTTTTGCCGATAAGCTTGAAAAAGCCACAATCAAAACAATTGAAGACGGCGTCATGACAGGCGACCTCTATCTGCTTTCATCTTTGGAAAACAAACAGAAAGTCGATACAGAAACGTTCCTTAAGGAAATTGCCGAAAGACTTGACGAAATGATGAAATAATATGTGAAACAAACAGCACCCGGAGCGTAATATACTTTCTTAAAGCATTAATGCAAATAAAGTATGTTACGCTCCGGGTGCTGTTTTTAATACTTCAATTAAAAATATAAAAAATGCAAATAAAAATAATTTATCTGTAATTTATTTTCTGTATTTTTGCTCGTGCATATTTTCTTTTATATCTCCGTTTTCATATGCTTTAAGAAGTTTTTTTAAATCTTTCAGTGAATTGCGAATTTCAATTCCGTCATCAGTTTCGGCAACCTTGATAATTTTTGTCGGATTCTCAAATATGACTGAGGTTGACAAAATGTCGCTCCCGTCACGGATTGCTTTGTTTTTCCCGGCAAACGGCTCATGTGTGGAGATTCTCATGCCGTTTGCGCTATATATGAGAGTATAGCCGGCTGTGCCTGTTGATTTTCTGTATGCTTTGCAAAATCCGCCGTCAATAACAATAAGCCGTCCGTTGCATTTAATGGGGTTTTCACCCTCTTTTGATATAACGGGAATATGCCCGTTAATTATATGTGATTGCAGACATCCGGTCACACATGAACTTATTCTGAATTCTTTGAGTATATTGTCAATGACCGAATTATCATTTAAAAAATTATAGTATGCATTTTTAGGTTCAATATATGTTGATTCATTATCAACTAAAAGCCGCTCAAAAGTAGTAACCTTGCTTTTTCCGCAAAGGGGAGAATTTTTTCCGCACCATAAATACCACATTATATCCAGCCCTTTTTGTCTCTTTGCAAAATTGTGCTTAGAATAAAATCCGTATCTTGCATTCTTCTCAAAATAGTCCATTAATTCCTTGCCATGCATGATTTTTCCGTCAAACTCAAAATCCATAAATGAACCGTCGGCATTTAAAGGAACGCAGCCGTGAAACAGTAAATTTGAGTTATAATTTTTGTATAAATCCCCGTTCTCAAATAAAAAGTCAACATGTCTTTGCAATCTTTCGCTTTTTTCAAATGCCATGACAAGATAATCAAGGACGGCTCTTTCCTCTTTTGTCAGCTCAAGAGGATTTTTGCGATCTACAGTCGGAAAATCAGAGTCGAGAAGAGGATAATCGGCACCGTCAATTCTGATCGTATTATTTATGTAATTTATTTTGTTTAGCAATATTCTGTTTTCCATCTTGAATGACGGATTTCGAAGTATGAGCTTTGCTTCTGTTTTAAATTGAATTATTGAAATTGCTTTATGCATCCTGGCAATAAGCAAGGTGTCCTTTTCAGAGTATTCATCTCCCGAGTCCTTGGGCATGAAGGCTGAAACGTCACTGTCGGAATAAACTTTGTTTGCAAATAACGCAAGAGGACGCAGACTGATTCCATACCCGATTTCAATCACATCCAGGTTTTTATATGTTATGGAGTTATTCAGCACGGTTGCAATACAAGCCTCGCTGCCTCCTGCCGCACCCATCCATAAAATATCATGATTCCCCCATTGAATGTCAACATTTACACCTGTCATAATTGAGTCCATAATAATATCAGCTCGTGCACCTCTGTCATAAATATCACCGACAATATGCAGACGATCAACGGCAAGCCTTTTAATTGTATCGCTGACAGCGCAAATAAAGTCTCGTCCCCTGCCGGTTTCTACAATTGATTCAATTATGTTATCATAATAATCTTTTTTATTGACGGAGCTATGCGTATTACTCAGTAACTCCTCAATTGTATATGAATATGTCGGCGGAAGTATTTTTCTGACTTTTGAACGGGTATATTTTGACGCAACCAGCCGGCACACCTCCATGATGCGATTAAGTGTTATTTTGTACCATTCAGCCATGTTATTTTCTTTTTTTGAAATTTCATCAATTTTTTCTTTGGGATAATATATAACTGTGGCAAGAATGGTTTTATCTGTCTCTGAAAGTCTTCCTCCGAACAGCAAGTCAATTTTTTCGCGGATAATGCCGGACGCACTGTTTCTCAAGTGAAGAAATGCTTCATATTCACCATGGAGGTCTGACAAAAAATGTTCCGTTCCTTTCGGAAGATTTAATATAGCCTGCAAATTAATTATTTCGGATGAAACAGCTTCAATGCTTGGATATGTTTTTGCCAGTAAAGAAAGTAATTTTTTATTTTCTGCATTAATCATAAAAACCTCCTGGAATTTCCGAAAAGTCTATAAATAATTCCGCAAAACAATTATATCATAATAAATTTTGTCAGTCAAGCTTCCGACATGGCGGATTTCATTGCTTAAAAGTTATGCGTATAATTTACTTTTTAAAGGTTTGCAATATACCGAAATTACTTATAACCCTTGGCATTTATTATAAATATTTCAAAATATATGCGGTATAAAATGCATATAGTACGGGTTTATCGGGAAATCAGACAGCTGTAATCCTCAAATAATCCGATAAACGTAATTATTATTTTTCAAAATAAGAGACAAAATAATCTTTTTTTATGGTTAAATATTGATAATATTGATAATAATTTTAGTATGGTTATTGACTTTGTGACGGTTTTGATGTATTATAAAAAGTAAGTTTTTTGTAATACCGTGAAAATAAAATACATTGAAAGGAGCTGAATTTTGATGGTTTCAACATCTATACCCGACGGATATAAGGCGACTCTTGACAGATATGATACACAGAGAGCTATTTCATATATAAAAGAGATATTTCAAAGAGAATTTTCTTCAATACTTAATTTAAAAAGAGTGTCGGCACCTCTTTTTGTAACGGAGGATTCGGGACTTAACGATAACTTAAACGGAGTGGAGAGACCGGTAAGTTTTGACATTCCGTTTGTCGGCAAGGAAGCGCAGATTGTGCACTCACTTGCAAAGTGGAAGCGTCTGGCGCTTAAAAATTATGATTTTGAGGTTGGTTCCGGGTTGTATACCGATATGAATGCCATAAGACGCGATGAAGAGCTTGACAATCTTCATTCCATATATGTTGATCAATGGGACTGGGAAAAAATAATCACAAGAGAAACACGCAATACCGATTACCTTAAGCTTGTTGTAAAGTGCATTGTTAAGGCTATATGCGATACATGCGATTATCTTAAGGTTAAATATCCGCAGCTTAAAACGGAGCTTTCAAGAGATATAACATTCGTCACATCTCAGCAGCTTGAAGATATGTATCCCGATAAAACTCCTCATGAAAGGGAAAATGCCTTTGTTAAAGAGCATAAAACCGTATTTATAATGCAGATCGGTGGAAAGCTTAAGTCGGGCAAACCGCATGACGGACGCGCTCCCGACTATGACGACTGGAATCTTAACGGAGATATTTTCTTCTGGAATGATACTCTCAAAACGGCATTCGAGGTATCGTCAATGGGTATCAGAGTCGATGCCGAGTCTCTTTCAAGTCAGCTTACCGAATCCGGATGCGACGACAGAAGAGAGCTGATGTTCCACAAAATGCTTTTAAATAATGAACTTCCGCTTACAATCGGCGGCGGTATCGGACAGTCAAGACTTTGTATGCTTATGCTCGGATGCGCTCACATCGGCGAGGTTCAGTCCAGTATATGGGATGAAAAAACAACCGAAGCCTGCAAGAGCGCGGGAGTCAGACTTTTGTAATATATGATCGGAGGAATAAAACCATGAAAACCACAGTCAGAGAGATTTATGCGTCTCCCGAAGAATTCAGCGAACAGGAAGTTTATATTTCGGGATGGATCAGGACGATACGTTCGTCAAATGTATTCGGATTTATAGAAATAAACGACGGTACTTTTTTTAAAAATATACAGGTTGTTTTTGAAAGCGAATTTATAGATAACTATAAGCAGATTGCTTCAATGAATGTCGGCGCAGCGCTTAACATCACGGGCAAGCTCGTGCTTACGCCCGATGCAAAGCAGCCGTTTGAAGTTAAAGCTGCCAAAATAGAGATTGAGGGAATGTCAACATCGGACTATCCGCTTCAGAAGAAAAGACACTCGCTTGAATTTTTGAGGACTATTGCTCACCTCAGACCCAGAACGAATACCTTTTCGGCGGTTTTCAGAGTAAGAAGCCTTGCGGCATATGCCATACATAAGTTTTTCAACGAAAGAGGCTTTGTCTATACTCACACTCCGATCATAACCGGAAGTGACTGCGAGGGCGCAGGCGAAATGTTCAGAGTTACAACGATTGACCCGGCAAAT
Organism: uncultured Clostridia bacterium; assembly: GCA_934463165.1. GTDB lineage: Bacteria > Bacillota > Clostridia > UMGS1810 > UMGS1810 > RGIG1828. The sequence goes on along the minus strand of CAKSJG010000008.1, from coordinate 25,669 downwards.
CCCCCGATGAAAGACGGCAAGGTGGACTACAGCGAAGATTTTTTCGGAAAAAGTACAAATCTTACGGTAAGCGGTCAGCTTAATGCCGAAACGTATGCAATGGCATTCAGAAATGTATATACATTCGGACCGACATTCAGAGCGGAAAATTCCAATACTACAAGACATGCAGCAGAATTTTGGATGATAGAACCCGAAATAGCCTTTGCGGATCTTGAGGATGATATGAACCTTGCGGAAGACATGCTTAAGTTTGTTATAAATTATGTTTTGGAAAATGCACCCGAAGAGATGCAGTTCTTCAACAGCTTTATAGACAAAGGTCTTCTTGACAGACTCCATTCCATAGTAAACTCGGATTTCGGCAGAGTAACATATACCGAAGCTATAGAGCTTCTTAAGAAAAACAATGCAAACTTTGATTACCCCGTGGAATGGGGCAGCGATCTTCAGACAGAACACGAAAGATATCTTACTGAAGAAATATTCAAGCGCCCCGTGTTTGTTACGGACTATCCCAAGGAGATTAAAGCGTTTTATATGCGTCTTAACGATGACGGAAAAACCGTTGCCGCTATGGATTGCCTTGTGCCGGGAATCGGCGAGATAATCGGCGGAAGCCAGAGAGAAGAACGCTATGACGTTCTCACCTCGAGGATGAAAGAGCTCGACCTTAAGGAAGAAGATTACAGCTGGTATCTGGACCTTCGCAGATACGGAGGCACAAAACATGCAGGCTACGGTCTCGGATTTGAAAGAGCAGTAATGTATCTTACGGGAATGTCAAACATCAGAGACGTGCTCCCGTTCCCGAGAACCGTCGGAAATGCGGAATTTTAAATTGAGTTTAAAGCTTTAGATATTATATAATTACAAAAAAAGACCTTGCAATCAATTGACAGAAATCTGACGATTGTAAGGTCTTTTTTTTAATTGAAATTTTGTACGTAACGATATGTACAAGTGTCTGCAGGGGGATAATAGGCATATTTTTAAAGCAAAGGTCATTAAAACGGTCTGCAGACGCAGGATATTACAAAAACAAATAAAATTACATTGACAATTTAATTTAAATGTGATAATTTAAATTTATTATCGGGAATTTTTATAAAAGGTTTGCACAATATATTAACGAAAAGGGTGTGTTAAATTGTATAAGGTTATTCTGGTAGACGATGAGATATGGGCTCTTAGCGGTATAAGAAAAATCTTTAAATGGGATAAGTACGGTTTTGAGGTTATCGGTGAATATACATCGGGCGAAGAAGCATTGGAAGCAATATTAAATCAAAAAGTTGATGTTGTGTTTACGGATATACAAATGGATAATTTTTCCGGGATTGATCTTATGAAAGATGTATCTAAAAGAAAAAAAATAAAGTTTGTGGTAGTAAGCGCTTTTCCGAAATTTGAATATGCCCAGAGCGCAATGAAATACGGTGCGTGTGAGTATTGTATTAAGCCTGTTTCGCTTGAAAGAGCAGATGAGATATTATCAAAGCTTAAAGAAATGCTAGATGAGGAACATGGTACGTTCAAGGCTGTTGACAAGCTGAAAAAATATGAGATAAAAAACATCGGAAAAAATATAGACAACGATAAGTTCCTGAAAATGATAAATTATCTTATAAACAATATTGACCTTAAACTGCGCCTGGAAGTTGTATCTAAGGATTTTGATCTTAACCCGAGCTATTGCTCAACACTTTTTCAAAAATATTATAATTGCGGATTTTCGGATTTTGTAATGAAAATATGCTGTGTGAAAGGACTTTTTGGAGTAATTTCGGGGTTCGTTCGCTTTCAAAATGCGAGCAGATGTACAGGGTTACAGCCTCATCAAATCCGTCATGCTGGACGGGACCGGTTTGGGGAGTGGTAAATTATGTTTGTTTCAGATCCCTTTTAAAATACGGTTACATTGATATTGCAAAAAGGCTTGCCGAAAAAACGGTCAGGTTATACGGCAGAGATATTGAGATAAGCGGAGAAATGCATGAATATTATGATCCCGACAGCGGCATCGGTGTTTGCAATCCGGATTTTCAAAGCTGGAATTTACTTGTTAACAATATGATAGCATGGCTTGACGGAAAAAAGGTCTTGAATGAATTTTAAAAATGATGTATAATAATCAATAATATTTTAATGTTGCGGAGGAGCAGATATGTGGCATAATTTTGAATGTGAGAACTTTGAATTTAAAAACAGAAAAGCAATAGTCGTTTTTCCCGATAAAGAAAAATCAAACGGAAAATGGCTTTTAAAAACCGAATATTGGGATGCTTTCCCAAATCTTGAAACAGAAATGGTAAACCGAGGCTGGCATCTTGCTTTTATAGAAAATAAAAATCGCTGGTGTTTGGATGAAGATCTCGATATTAAAGCGGAATTTTCGGAGTATATTTCAAAAAAATACGGATTGTCAAAAAAATGCATTCCTGTCGGAATGAGCTGCGGTGGACTTTTTGCAGTTAAATTTGCCGCAAAATATCCGGATATGGTATCGGCGCTTTACCTTGACGCGCCGGTGTTGAATCTCTTGTCATGTCCTGCGGCTTTGGGTCTGAGCGAAGATTACGGTATGTTTGATGAGTTTAAAGAGGCAACGGGAGTGACGATGTCGGAGCTTATTTGTTACCGTGAGCACCCGATTGATAAGCTGGACATTTTGCTTGAAAATAAGCTCCCCGTTGTTTTGGTATACGGTAAGGATGACACGGTGGTACCGTATTGTGAAAACGGCATGATTCTTGATAACTTTTATAAGAAAAACAGAGGATGCATTTTGTCGATAGGCAAAGATAACTGCGGTCATCATCCGCACGGACTTGATACCCCCGAAATAATTGCGGATTTCTTGGAAAATAATGCTTTATAATTTATAAGGACGAATTATACTTTGCAAATTGAATCTGATTTTTAATTAAAAAAAAGATAAGGGGAATATATATGAGAGCTGTAAAAAAAGAACAACTGGAATTTATGGACTGGGAATTCGGGGCGTTTTTTCATTTTGGTATAAGGACATTCTATGAAGGCCACAAAGATTGGGACATGCAGGAAATGTCGCTTGATAAATTCAACCCGACATCATTGGATTGCAGGCAGTGGATAAGAACGGTTAAGCAGGCGGGCGCAAGGTATGCAATTTTGGTGTGTAAGCACCATGACGGATTTGCAAACTGGCCGTCAAAGTATACGGATTATTCCGTTGCCGGTACCCCGTGGAAAGACGGCAGCGGAGATGTCGTAAAAGAATTTACAGACGCATGCAGAGAATATGGTATGAAGATAGGTTTATATTATTCGCCCGCTCAGTTCGGATCAGACAGGATGAACGGCAGAGAATATGACGATTATTTTATCAACCAGTTGTCGGAGCTTTTGACAAACTACGGAAAAATAGATTATTTGTGGTTTGACGGAAACGGAAGCGAAGGACATGAATATGACACCGTAAGAATTATTGATGAAATACGAAAAATGCAGCCCTATATATTAATTTTTAATATGTGGGATCCCGATACACGCTGGGCAGGCAATGAATCGGGAATGGTAAGCATGCCTAATCACAATATCACAAATGAGCTTGATTTTTCTGTATCGACAGATGAGCTCGACACATTGAAAGCCGAAAGATTTCTGCCGGCAGAATGTGACTGCCGAATAAGGCTGGAAAACTGGTTTTACAGTGATAATGATCTTCATACGCTCAAAAGCGTTGATGAGCTGTTGGGACTGTATATGTATTCGGTTGGCCGAGGGGCAAATCTGCTTTTAAACATCGGCCCCGACAGGCGCGGACTTCTTCCGGATGAAGACGCGGCAAGGGTAGTTGAATTCGGAAAAAAAATAAAAGAAATATTTTCCGACCCCATTGCAGATATTAAAAATACAGAAAGAAACGAAAATACGTATTCCGTAAAGCTCAAAGAGAATACATTGGTAAATTATGTAGTTCTTGAAGAGGATATGAGCTTCGGTGAACACGTGGAAAAATTCAGCATATGTCTTTATCCTTTTTCATACGGCAAACCGATAAAGGTATATGAAAGCAGCACAATAGGCCATAAGCACATTTGCAAAATACCGACATTCAGAACCGAAAGAGTTGATATCGTCATAGAAAAAGAAACCGGACCTCATAAAATAAAAAATATAGAGCTGTTTTACAACGCTTAAAAATAAGAGGTTGACAACGGTTGATTTTCTGAAAATAAATTTGTTGCTGACGCGAAATAAGCTCAGTCCGTGCGGACCGAGCTTATTTTATGCATTATCGGGCAGCTGCTCCGATATTCTGATTACACAATACCATTAAATCGGCAAAAACGCAAGAAGTATTTTAAAATTATGTATATTTACTATTGAAATAAATATTCATGTATGTTATACTAACCGAAAGAAGTAAAATATTTATCCATACAATTCCGCTGATACGGGGCGGAAGTCTCTGCGCGGCAGCCGTAAATTGCCGTACTATGGTCATTGGTAACGGAAGCAGTATATGTTCCCGTATTTGCATATATGCATATATGCTGCCGGTGTATCATAACGCAGAGTGTTTTTTCTGCGTTTATTTTTTTAATACCGAAAGGAGTTCTACTTATGAAAAAAGCAGCTGTTATAATGGGCAGTGACAGCGATCTGCCTGTCCTTATGCCGGCAATCGACAAGTTTAAAGATCTCGGCATAGAATTTGAGGTTCGTGTAATAAGCGCGCATCGTACTCCCATGCAGGCAATTGAATTTGCCTCAAATGCCGCAGAAAACGGCTTCGGCGTTATTATCGCCGCAGCGGGAAAGGCGGCGCACCTTGCCGGAATCCTTGCGGCAAATACAATCCTCCCGGTTATAGGGATCCCCGTCGGCGCATCGCTTATGGGTATCGATGCCCTCCTTGCCACGGTTCAGATGCCGAGCGGCATGCCGGTTGCAACGGTAGGCATAGACGCATCCGCAAATGCGGCAATTCTTGCAGCACAGATCCTTGCGCTGTCGGATGATTCCCTCGCAAAAAAACTCACACAAATGCGCACCGAAATGACCGAGGCTGTCATCGAAAAAGATAAAAAAATGAAAGAAAAATTTTGAATCTGGAAATTCATGCTTTTTCAGATTAAAAACACGAAAGGAAGAAAATTTTATGGAAAAGACAAATCAGCTTTACGAAGGAAAGGCAAAAAAGGTTTTTGCCACAACGGATCCCGAGCTTTGCATCGTTGACTATAAGGATGATGCAACCGCATTTAACGGTCTCAAAAAGGGAACTATTCAGGGCAAAGGCGTAATCAACAACCGCATTACCAACTTCATGATGAAGCTTCTTGAAGAACACGGCGTGCCGACTCATCTTGTCGAGGAGCTTTCGGAGCGCGAAACCCTGGTAAAAAAGGTGACGATTGTTCCGCTTGAAGTCATAATCCGTAACATTTCCGCAGGATCTTTTTCAAAACGTTACGGCGTTGACGAGGGTATTGTTTTTCCCGAGCCGACCATAGAGTTTTCATATAAAAACGACGATCTCGGAGATCCGCTCATCAATTCATACCACGCAGTAGCTCTCGGTCTTGCATCATGGGAAGAAATAGACACAATAAAGAGCATGGCTTTTAAAACAAATGAAGTCATGAAAGAATTCTTTAAATCTCTAAATGTTGATCTTGTCGATTTCAAGCTTGAATTCGGTAAGACGGCTGACGGAAAAATCGTTCTTGCCGATGAAATATCACCCGATACATGCCGCTTTTGGGACAGCAAAACTCACGAAAAGCTTGATAAAGACCGTTTCCGCAGAGATCTCGGCGGCGTTGAAGATGCATACAATGAAATGATAAACAGAATTTTCAATAAATAGACGGAAAGGAATATAACCTATGAATTCAGATTCACATTCAGCAAGCTATGCGGCGGCAGGGGTAGATATCACTGCAGGCTATAACGCGGTAAAGCTTATGAAAAAGCATGTTGACCGCACCTTAACCGACGGCGCTCTTTCGGACATAGGCGGCTTCGGCGGATTGTTTATGCCGAATCTTTCGGGTGTTAAAGAGCCTGTGCTTGTCAGCGGTACTGACGGAGTCGGCACAAAGCTCAAAATAGCTTTTGTTATGGATAAACACGATACAGTCGGAATAGACTGTGTTGCCATGTGTGTAAACGATGTAATTTGCTGCGGTGCAAAGCCGCTTTTCTTCCTGGATTATATAGCATGCGGCAAAAATGTTCCGGAGCGTATCGCATCGATTGTATCCGGTGTTGCTGAGGGTTGTGTTCAGTCCGGCGCTGCTCTTATCGGCGGCGAAACTGCCGAGATGCCGGGATTTTATCCCGAAAATGAATATGACCTTGCCGGATTTGCGGTAGGCATGGCAGATAAATCAAAAATTTTTGATAATAAGACAATATGCGAGGGCGATGTTATCATAGCTCTTCCGTCGTCGGGTATTCATTCAAACGGATATTCCCTTGTCCGCAAAGTTTTTGACGTTGAAAATAAAGATCTTTCGGTATACAGCGGTGAACTCGGCAAAACAATAGGCGAGGAGCTTCTCACTCCAACAAGAATATATGTAAAAGACATTGCGGCAATATGCGAAAAGGTAACTCCAAAGGCTGTGTCACACATAACGGGAGGCGGATTTTATGAAAATATTCCGCGCAGTATTCCGAAAGGCTTCACGGCAAAAATAGATAAATCGTCCGTAAAGGTTCACCCGATTTTTAATCTTCTTTCAAAACTCGGAAACATCCCAGAAAGAGATATGTTTAATACATATAACATGGGCGTCGGCATGAGCGTTGTCGTGGATAAAAAAGATGCCGACAAGGCTCTCTCAAAGGCAAATGACGCGTATATTATCGGCGAGATAACAAAAGGAGACGGCGGTGTTGAATTATGCTGAAAAATATAGCTGTTCTCGTCAGCGGCGGCGGCACCAACCTGCAGGCTCTTATCGATGCCGAAAAGAGCGGCGTCATCAAAAACGGTAAAATAAATATCGTCGTGTCCGACAGGAAAAATGCATATGCCCTTACCCGCGCCGAAAATGCCGGTATAGATTCGGCATATATTCAAAAGGGCAGCGGATTTGAAGATGAGCTTATCAAAACTCTGAATGAGCACAACACGGATGTTATCGTCCTTGCAGGTTTTTTGTCGATCCTCTCGAAGGATTTTACCAAAAGATATCATAACAGAATAATAAATGTTCATCCGTCGCTAATACCGTCATTTTGCGGCGACGGATTTTACGGACTTAAGGTTCACCGTGCAGCGCTTGAGCGCGGTGTCAAGGTGAGCGGAGCGACAACGCATTTTGTAAACGAAATAACGGACGGCGGCAAAATTATTATGCAAAAAACTGTAGACGTAAAAGACGGCGACACACCCGAGACGCTTCAAAAGAGAATAATGGAGCAGGCGGAGTGGATAATCCTCCCGAAGTCGGTTGAGCTTGTATGCAGTCAATTGAAATAAATTATCAGAGAGGTATTACTTATGAAAATTATGGTTATAGGCGGCGGCGGACGTGAGCATGCTATTGTCCACAGCATTGCAAAAAGCCCTCTTGCCGATGAAATTTATGCACTTCCCGGTAACGGCGGCATAGCCGCAGAAGCAACATGCGTGCCCATAAAAGCTGATGATATTGATTCTGTTGTCGGCTTTGCATGTGAAAACAAAATCGATTTTGCAATTGTTGCCCCCGATGATCCCCTGGTTCTCGGCATGGTAGACGCACTTGAAGATAAAGGGATAAAATGCTTCGGCCCCGAAAAAAAGGCGGCCTTAATAGAGGGCAGTAAGGTTTTTTCAAAAAATCTCATGAAAAAATACGGTATTCCCACGGCAGGCTACGAGGTTTTTGACGATCCTGCAAAGGCTTATGCATATGTAAAGGAAGAAAACCGTTTTCCGACGGTTATAAAAGCGGACGGACTTGCCCTCGGCAAGGGAGTTGTCATAGCCGCGGATCTTGCCGAAGCGAAATCCGCCGTAGATATGATAATGAAAGATAAGGTCTTCGGCAAAAGCGGAAACACAATAGTTGTGGAAGAATATCTTACGGGTCCCGAGGTTTCGGTTTTATGCTTTACTGACGGACAAACAATCTGTCCCATGGTTTCTTCGATGGATCACAAGCGCGCTCACGACGGTGATAAAGGTCTCAACACGGGGGGCATGGGAACCGTTGCGCCGAATCCGTTTTATACACCCGAAATTGCGGACGAATGCATGAATAAAATATTTATGCCGACGGTAAACGCAATGAACAAAGAGGGCAGAACATTTAAAGGCTGCCTTTATTTCGGCCTTATGCTCACTGAAAACGGCCCCAAGGTGATAGAGTATAACTGCCGTTTCGGTGATCCGGAAACGCAGGTTGTTTTGCCTCTTCTTGAAAGCGACCTTCTCGACATTATGATTCACGTCAGAGAGTCTCGTCTTTCGGAGTGTGATGTCAGATTCAGCGGCAAAAGCGCATGCTGCGTTGTTGTTGCATCCGACGGATACCCGAAGTCGTATGAAAAAGGCTTTGAGATAACAGAGAGCAAAATGCCCGATAACTGTTTTGCATATCACGCAGGCACAGCAATTTCAAACGGAAAAGTTGTAACGAGCGGCGGAAGAGTTGCAGGAGTGACCGCCGTTGCCGACAGTCTCGGCGAAGCTGTTAAAAATGCATACGAAGCGGCGGAATGCTTTGAATTTAAAAATAAATACAGCCGAAGCGATATCGGTCAGAAAGCGCTGTCGGTAATCAGAGAAAGGATGGAATAAATGGTATACAGAATATACTGTGAAAAAAAGCAGGGTCTTGATAACGAAGCGCGTACACTTCTTTCGGAGCTTCACACGCTTCTCGGTCTTAAAAATATCGAATACATAAGAATTCTTAACCGTTATGATGTTGAAGATACAGACGAAGCGCTTTTTGAAAAATGTAAGCGTACGGTTTTTTCGGAGCCGCAGCTTGACAATATATATGATTCTCTTCCGGACGGCGGAGACGCAATATTTGCCGTTGAATATCTTCCGGGTCAGTTTGATCAGCGTGCGGATTCCGCGGCGCAGTGCATACAGCTGATGTCACAGGGAGACCGCCCGATGGTAAGAAGCGCAAAGGTATACATCCTCGGCGGACATTTAGACACTTCGGACGTTGAAGCGGTGAAGAAATATGTAATAAACCCCGTAGACAGCCGCGAAGCTTCTTTGGGAGAATGCAAAACCCTTTCTCTATCGGCGGAAAAACCTGAGGCCGTAAAAACGATAGACGGGTTTATAACCATGAGAGCGGACGCACTCAAAAAACTTCTTGATGAAATGGGCCTTGCAATGGACCTTGACGATCTGATTTTCTGCAAGGAATATTTTGCATCGGAGGACAGAGACCCCACCGTAACAGAGATAAGAATGATAGACACCTATTGGTCGGACCATTGCCGTCATACAACATTTCTCACCTCTATAGACAGTGTTGAATTTCATGACGAACTTATCAAAAATGCATTTGACACCTATTCCAAGCTTCGTGTTGCAACAGGAAAAAGCAAACCTATGAGTTTTATGGATATTGCAACGATGGGCGCAAAATATTTAAGCCGGATCGGCAAGCTTGAAAAGCTTGACAAGTCGGATGAGATTAACGCATGTACCGTAAAAATAAACGTTGAAACCGAAAACGGAACTGAAAAATGGCTTCTTCTTTTCAAAAATGAGACTCACAATCACCCGACGGAAATAGAACCGTTCGGCGGCGCGGCAACATGCATCGGCGGAGCTATAAGAGATCCGCTCTCGGGCAGGGCATATGTTTATCAGGCAATGAGGATAACCGGTGCGGCAGATCCTCTGAAGCCCGTCAGCGAGACTATCCCCGGCAAGCTTTCACAGAGAAAAATCGTCACAACCGCGGCAAACGGTTACAGCTCTTACGGTAACCAGATAGGCCTTGCAACGGGGCTTGTTGACGAAATATATCACGAGGGCTACAGCGCCAAAAGAATGGAAATAGGCGCAGTTGTCGGAGCCGTTCCTCAGAAAAACGTAAGGCGAGAGGTTCCTTCTCCGGGTGATATTGTTATTCTTCTCGGCGGTAAAACTGGCAGAGACGGCTGCGGAGGTGCAACAGGGTCTTCAAAATCCCACAATTTAAATTCTCTCACAGACTGCGGCGCAGAGGTTCAAAAGGGCAATGCCCCTGAAGAAAGAAAGCTTCAGAGACTTTTCAGAAACAAAGACGTGACGCGTCTTATAAAACGCTGTAACGATTTCGGCGCCGGCGGCGTATCGGTTGCAATCGGTGAGCTTGCCGACGGCCTTAAAATTAATTTGAATGCCGTGCCAAAAAAATATGACGGCCTTGACGGAACGGAGCTTGCAATCAGCGAATCGCAGGAGCGCATGGCGGTTGTTGTTGAAGCAAATGACGCCGAAAAATTCATCTCATATGCAAATGCCGAAAATATCGAAGCGACGGTTGTTGCCGAGGTTACGAAAAATCCGCGTCTTGTAATGGAATTTGACGGAGATAAAATAGTCGATTTGTCAAGAAATTTCTTAAATTCAAACGGAGCCGAGAAGCATGCGGATGCCATAGTTACAAAATCCGAAGATTTTGAAAGAAAAATCAGCGGCTCGTTTGAATATAACATGAAAAAGCTTGTATCGGATCTTAACGTTTGCTCCAAAAAGGGCTTAAGCGAAAGATTTGACTCCACAATAGGAGCAGGCAGTGTGCTTATGCCTTTCGGCGGCAAATATCAAATGACCCCGACGCAGGCAATGGCGGCAAAAATCCCCGTGGAGCATTCGTCAACCGATACATGCTCCGTAATGTCATGGGGCTATAACCCGTATATAACCGAAAAAAGCCCTTATCACGGCGCTTACCTCGCAGTTGTCGAATCGTTGTCGCGTCTTGTTGCAACGGGTGCGCCGCTTGATGACTGTTATCTGACGTTTCAGGAATATTTCAAAAGGCTCGGCAATGATCCCAAACGCTGGGGCGAACCGCTCGGCGCGCTTCTGGGTGCTCTTATGGCGCAGATAGACTATGAATTTGCATCTGTCGGCGGTAAGGACTCGATGAGCGGCTCTTTTGAAAATATAGACGTTCCACCGACTCTTGTTTCGTTTGCAATTACGGTTGCCGACGCGAAAAATATCATTTCGCCCGAATTTAAAAAGACGGGCTCCAAGGTGTATCTTTTCACTCCGGAATATAAGAGAGACGGACTGCCTAACGCTAAAGGGCATAAAAAGCTTTTTGCGCTGATTAATAAGCTTATTGAAGATAAAAAGATTATATCTGCATGGACTCCGGGTTATGGCGGTATTGCCGAGGCGATATTTAAAATGACTCTCGGAAACAGAATCGGATTTGAATATGCTCCGTCAGCGGAAAAAGAAGAAATTTTTTCATATTCATACGGCTCTTTTGTCGTTGAGGCGGACTGTGAGCTTACAGGCGGCATACTTCTCGGCGTGACAACCGATAAATACACCGTGAAATATAACGATGAGGAGCTTTCTCTCGATACACTGCAGGCAGATTATGAAAACAAACTCGAATCGGTATTCCCCTGCAAAACGAAAGAGAAAGACGAAAAAATAAACGCGTTTGAATACATGGCAAAAAACAGGGTGGCGCCTAAGACGGGGATTTCAAAACCAAAGGTGCTTATTCCGGTATTTCCGGGTACAAACTGTGAATATGACACTGCAAAAAGGCTTGAAATTGCAGGAGCTGAACCTGTTATAAAGGTTATCAACAATCTTTCCGCTTCTTCTGTTGCTGAATCCGCAAAAGATTTTGCGTCCGCAATAAAACAGTCGCAGATAATATTCATCCCGGGCGGTTTTTCGGGCGGTGATGAGCCCGACGGCTCCGGTAAATTTATAACCGCATTTTTCCGCAATCCGAAAATAAGTGCAGAGGTAAATGAGCTTCTTAAAAACCGTGACGGTCTTATTGCCGGAATATGCAACGGTTTTCAGGCTCTGATAAAGCTCGGTCTTGTGCCGTACGGCGAAATTACCGAGCAAAGTGAAACATCGCCGACTCTTACGTTTAACAATATAGGAAGACATCAGTCAATGCTTGTCAGAACACGTGTCTGCTCAAATAAATCTCCGTGGCTTTCAAATGCCGAGCCGGGCGAGATATACACCGTTGCAATATCACACGGCGAGGGCAAATTCCTCTGCGACGAAGCATTTGCCGAAAAGCTTGCCGCAAACGGTCAGATAGCAATGCAGTATGTTGATCCGGACGGCAGCCCGACATATAAGACGGCATATAATCCGAACGGATCTGTTTTTGCCGTTGAGGCGATAACCTCTCCCGACGGAAGGGTATTCGGCAAAATGGGCCACAGCGAAAGAATAGGAGATAATCTCTATAAAAATGTAGACGGCAGATATGATCTTAAGATGTTTGAATCCGCCGTGGATTATTTTAAAATATAAAATTTAAAGGTATATGAAAATATACGGCAAGGCATTTATATTTGTGCTTTGCCGTATATTTTATATATAAAAGCCGCATACAAAAACAATTATTTGATACAGCATCAAATAATATAAATTATGTAAACCGAAAGCGCTTTATATCTGATATTTTTTTGCCAAAAACCAACAAAATATTCAAATAATTCAAAAAGATTTTATATAAATAAAGGAAAATTAATAATTTTCAAAAAAATTCTTGACATTATCCGCAAAAAAATATAAAATATAATAGATAATGGAATGGTAAATTGTGGTTATCAAGGTATAGGGCAATCTACATTATCCCCCGCCGTGATGAGCCGCAAGTGCCGTGCTCAATCGGCTTTTTTTGTGCACATATGCATTCGGCGGCGTGCGCGTAATTTGTCCGGAGCAAAGCCCGATGAAGCAAAATGCGGCATCATTAAGGCTTTTCTGTTCGGTTTTAGCAGGAATGTAACGGGGCATTTTCGCTATCTTTACATTTTTGTTACAACAATAAAACCTGCATTGACGAAGCTGATTCTTAATGCTATAATCAGTGCAAGGTCAAAGTTATTTGACCGTTGTGTTAAGTTGTATTTGAATGAGATGCGGCTTAATCACGCAATAAGCAAACATCTCATTCAAAAAATATTATTTAAGGGAGGATTTGAGAATTATGAAAAATCTCAAAAAAGTTCTTGCACTCGTTGTTGTATTAACAATGGTGCTCGGTACTGTTGCATTCGCTTCATTTACTGACGTAACTGAAGAAAACGATGCTTACACAGCAGTACAAACACTGTCATCACTTGAAATCCTCAACGGATATGATGACGGTTCCTTCAAGCCCGAAGGTAATATAACAAGAGCAGAATTCTGCGCTGTTGTATGCCGTGCACTCGGACTTGAATCACAGGCAAACGGTTCTAAGGGAACCACAATTTTCTCCGACGTACCCGCTGATCACTGGGCTTCCGGTTATATCAACCTCGCAGCAGGCCAGAAGATCGTTAACGGTATGGGAGACGGCACATTCGCTCCTGAAAGCAACGTAACATACGAACAGGCTGTAAAGATGCTCGTTGTTGCTCTCGGTTATGAGCCCATGGCTGCAAGCAAAGGCGGATGGCCTGCAGGTTACCTCGTTGTTGCTAACCAGTATGGCATGACAAAGAACGTTAAGGGCGTAGCTCAGGACGGCGCTGCTACAAGAGGCACTGTTGCACAGCTCGTTTACAATGCTCTTCCGATCGCTGTAATGGAGCAGACAGGTTTCGGTACTCAGACAACCTATACAATCATGGATGGCTCCGGCGACTATGATTACAAATCACTTCTCACAGGTCTTGACATTGCTAAGATCGAAGGTCGTGTAGTAGGCACAGCTGTTATAGGCGATGCTTGCGATACCGACGAAGTTGTTTACAGCTTCAACGAAGTTAACGATGACACTGATTGGGAAGATTATCTCAACAAGAATGCAGATAAAGAAGGTTATGCTGAATACACATTCAAAGTAACAGAGGGTGTTAACGCTGACGATTACTTCGGTATTTCTTCTATAATCTATGCTAAGAAGCTCTCCAGCAACAAATACACAATCGTTGCTATTATGCCGGGAGATGACAGCCAGGTTGTAACTCTTGGTCTCAATGACCTTGATGCTGATACCGATTACAGTGCTAAATCTAAGAAGATAGTTTACTATCCGACAGCAGGTTCTTCCAAGACATCTTCCTACACACTTTCTGATAATGCTAAGTTCTATTACAACTATGAACTTCTTGCAGACGGTGCAGCTTTCCTCGCAAAAATCAAGGATACTACTTCCGGTGATATCTTAGACGATAACGGTATGGAAATTACACTTATCGAAAACACCGGTGACAGCAAGTATGACATGGTTATCATGAAAGAATACACATATGCTGTAATCGACACGGTTGAAGCTGACAGAGACAGATTTACAACAAAAGACGGTACAACATACACATTTGATTTTGATGACGATACAATCTCCAACAAAATCACAAACAAAGACGGCGAAGCTATCTCTCTTGAAGACTTTGCTGAAGATGATGTTGTAGGTGTTATCACAGATTCAAATGCACGTAAAGATTTTGAATGGTGCGATGTTATCAACCTTGGTCAGAATGTTGTAACAGGTACTGTTACAGAAGTTAGCACAGCTGACAGTATCGTTAGAGTTGACGGAACAAAATATGATGTAGTTGGTGATATGCCGAAGAACGGTGACGAAGGTTCATTCTATCTTACAAACACAGGTAAAATCTTCTACTATGATCTTGATTCTTCAGTATCAGGTAACTACGCTTATATCCTCGAAGCAGGCAGAAATACAACAGGTTTCTCAACTGCATGGCAGGTTAAACTCCTTACAAAGGAAAACGGCATCGTAACGTACGATGTTAACAGCAAGTTCAAAGTAAACGGCACATCTTATGATGATGATGCAGCTACAGTAGAAGTATTAACAAATATTGCTGCTAAAACTAAGAACCAGTTTAAAGATCTCGCTGAAGACAGAATTATAACATTCAAACTCAACAGCGATAATGAAATTAAAGAAATTAAAACTAAAGATTACAGCGATGGTTTCTCAGTATCTACTTTTGCTAAGACATACAAGAAAGATACTCAGACTCTCGGAAAATCTCTTGAAGATGATACAGTAATCTTTGACCTCACATCTGATTCACCGAGCTCTGCATATGCTGCAAAGATCAACTACCTCGTTGATGATGGCGATTATGAAGGCTACATGGTTAAGAATGCTGATGATGAATATGATTGTGTAGTTATTACTAAGGGCGAATCCAAGATTGACCTTACATCTAACCTCGCTGTTGTAACAGGTGTAACCGATTATACAACAGATGATGAAAAGGATGCATGGGTAATCAGATACGTTACAGATAATAACAGCGAAGAGCAGAGCATCGTAGCTCTTCAGGATGAAGATGATACTTCAGTTGAATGGGATAATCAGCTTAAAGATGGCACAAAAGTAATTGCTGACTTTGGTTCAATCGGTGATCTCCCGAAGGGATCGGTTATCATGTTTGCTGAAGCAGGCGACGGTACAGCTTCTGCTGTCGGTGTTATAGCTATCCCGAACAACAGTTCTTCTGATTCTGATGCTGCTTACTATGTAAACAAACTTGCTACTGATAAGATCGTTGCAAGTGATGATGATAATGAATTTGTATTCGGTTACATTGTTGACTGGACATCTAAGAGCGGCGGAAAATCAATTTCTTACGCTAAACTCGGAGCAGCTTATGATCCGAAAGCAGATTATGACACAATGCTTGTTAAAGGATCTACAAATTCTTACACTTATTACAATAAGAGCAAGAACAGCGTAAGCATCACAACAGGTATGTGGGATGACGGTAAAGTTGATAAGTATGTTGATGGTAAGGGTTCATGCTTCATCGCAAGACTTTACAACGGTGCTGTTAAAGAATTCATCGGATTCAACACAAGAAAAGATGTTACTAAACTTTCAGAAGCTGCTGCAGGTTTAGCATCTGTTAAAGCTTCTACTCCTGCAAAAGCAGAAGTTGTAGAAGAAGTTGTTGAAGAAGTTAAAGAACCTACAGCTGATTCTGATATCGCTGTTGATGTAGAATAATCAATTCTTAAGTTCTCAGCTTAATTAATTAAAAAAGGAACCGTGGCTTATGCCGCGGTTCTTTTTTACCGTATAACACATATTTCTCTTGATAAACTGAGAAATATGTGTTATAATTTTTGTAAAGTAATGGGTTAGGTGATTGTACATTAAAAAGGGAAAATGCGGATGGAAATGTTTGCCGGGAAAAGGTTAAATAAAATGATTCTGCAAAATATGAATTAAATCAGATATTTTATAATTTTACAATTACCAAAAGTAATGACAGTTTGGAGTAATGAAAATGGAACAGTATCACAGAGTATATGCCTCAATTAATCTTGAGAATATACGTCATAATATAAGAGAAATACAAAACAGGGTAGGCATCGGCGTAAAGCTCATGCCCGTTATAAAAGCCGATGCATATGGTCACGGTGCGCCTGAAGTTGCTGCGGCTCTCAAAAATTATGCAGACGCTTTTGCCGTTGCAACAATTGAGGAAGCAATGCAGATACGACGCTGCGCGCCGAGTACTCCCATATTAATTCTCGGAACGCTTTCATGCGAGAATTATGACAAAGCCCTGAAGTATGACATAACCGTAGCTCTTTATACATACGAAATGGCGGTTAGCCTTTCGGAGTCGGCAAAAAGATTCGGCAAGAATGCTGCTGCTCACCTGGCGCTCAACACGGGAATGAACAGAATCGGTATGCCGTGCACCGATGAGGGTATAGAGCTTGCAAAAAGAATATGCAGTCTTGATAATCTGGATGTCAGCGGAATATTCAGTCATTATGCAACGGCCGATGAAGCAGATAAGCAATATTCTCATTTGCAGCTCGATAGGTTTGATGCATTCTGCAATAGGCTTGAAGCCGACGGTATTAAGCTCGATACAAAGCATATATGCAACAGCGCGGCAATAATTGACCTTCCGGAGAAAAAATATGATATGGTAAGACCCGGGATTATAACATACGGTCTAAATCCGTCTGATGAAATAAATAAAAATGTTTTGAATCTTAAACCGGCGCTTGAATTTAAGTCGCACATATCCTTTATCAAAACATTGCCTGCCGGCGAAAGCATCAGCTACGGCAGAACATACACAACAGACAGAGAATGCAGAATAGCCACTGTGCCTGTCGGATATGCAGACGGCTATCCGAGGTCATTGTCAAATAAGGGCAGAGTGCTGATTCACGGCAAAAGCGCTCCGATTGTCGGCAGAGTTTGCATGGATCAGTTCATGGTTGATATAAGCCATATCCCCGAGGCATGCATAGAAGATGATGTCACGCTTATCGGTGAGGATAACGGCGCGTTTATATCTGCCGATGAAATTGCCGAAAAGGCAGGAACGATTAACTATGAAATAGTATGCGGTCTTAGCAAGCGTGTTCCGCGTATCTATAAATAAAAAAGATGTGAAATCTTGAATTTCAGGAGGTAAGAGATGAAAAAAATATTTAGTTTGTTTATGGTTTTGCTGATGATAATGTCAGCTGCACTGTCGTCGGCAGCGGTTTTTGCTGCCGATGCGGAAAAAACAAATGATGATGACCTGCTTGCGAATGCTGCAGGCAAAAAATCAACACAGCTTAATTACGGTGACAGCGCCGTAATTAAGCTTGACGAAGCGAATGCGGTTGTCATGAATGTATATTCGGGTTATATGTATTACAACAAAAACCGCATAAAGCTTGATTCGCCCGCCGTTATAAAAAACGGCAGAACGCTTGTCCCCATGAGAGCCGTGTCCGAGGCTTTCGGCTGCGATGTATCATGGAATGACGAGACTAAAACTGCTTCGGTAAACGGCGTTGCCGAGGTTACAATCGGAAGCTCCTCACTTAAGCTTGCAAACGGGGCTTCATTTGAGCTTGACGTCCCTGCGGAAATTATTTCAAGCAGGACGATGCTGCCGCTCAGAGCACTTTGTGAAAATGTTCTCAAAAAAAAGGTTTCGTGGAATGATAGAGGAATAATCGTTGTGAGTGACAATAATCCTCAGCTTTCCGACGAGGATTTCCGTTTGCTCGACATTTTCATGCTGTATGAAAATCCGTCGGCCGAAAGCCTGAAAGCTGATTTTGAAAAATGCAAAGCGGAGCACCCGAGAATTATTTTAAATTCGGAAAAGCTCAGCAAAATAAAAAGCGATGTCGATACATATGACTTTATGGCGAAATGGAAAAAAGATACGCTCGAAAAAGCGGATTCTTATATGAAAGCCGATGTATGTAAATATGAAATCCCCGACGGCTTAAGACTTCTCGCCACAAGCAGAGACGTTTTGGCAAAGGCGGAATATCTGGCAATGGCATATCACCTTACCGGTGATGAAAAATATGTTCAAAGATTATGGCAGGATATAGAATCCGCAGGAAACTTTAAGGATTGGAATCATACCCTTCATTTTCTTGATACGGGTGAGATGACAGCAGCATTTGCAATAGCATATGACTGGCTTTATGACGAGTGGACCGATGAGCAAAAAGCATTTATGGAAGAAGCAATCAAAACCCATGGCTTGCGGTGGGCGCAGAAGGCATTATACGGCATAGGTGATTTCTCAAGGTTCTATGTAAATTCCACGGAAAACTGGAACATCGTCTGCAACGGCGGCACGGGCATCGGTGCAATGGCGGTGTTCGATAAATATCCCGATCTTTGCGCCGACATACTTGAAAAAGCGCTTGTAAGCTCGGAGCAGATGATGTCAGAATTTTTCCCCGACGGTGCATGGCATGAGGGCGTCGGCTACTGGGATTATCTCATGGAATATGTGACGTTTTTTGATTCATCGCTGAAAAATACATTCGGATCGGACTATAATCTTTTTCTTAGTCCGGGTCTTGAAAAGAGCGGAGAGTATTTCCTCTCAAGCGACGGTATGACAAGCTCCAATAACTTCCATGACGCGGGCGAGGGCAGGCTGACATCTGCATATCTGTATTATCTTTCCGATGTATACAATCAGCCGGGATTAACGGTTAACCTGCTTAACAAAATGAACAATCTTTCGGTAAAAGGCTCTCCGATAGCTATGATATTCTGCAATACGGATCAGACATCATCCGCAGCGGAGGTACTTCCTCTTGATGAATATTTCAGAGATACCGAGATCGTCTCGATGCGTTCTTCATGGGATGATGAAAAGGGCGTATATGTATCATGGCACACGGGGAAGAACAACGTCGGTCATGCTCATCTTGATGAGGGCACCTTTGTTGCAGACCTTGGCGGTCAGAGATTTGCGTGTGATATAGGCGCGGAGGATTACAACATAGGCGAATACTTTGGTGGCTTAAGATACAGCTATTACAGAACCCGTCCCGAAGGTCACAACACCTTGGTTATCAACCCGACAAGCGACCCCGGTCAGAACAGGGATGCGGACTGCAAAATAGATAAGTTTGTTTCAAAAGCGGCAGGAGCATATTCAACATCCGATGTTACCGATGCGTACAAAGGCATGGCAGAAAGCGTAAAACGCGGAATAATGCTCGGAGATTACAGACGAAGCATAACCGTGCGCGACGAAATAAAGGGGCTCACCGAAGACGAAAACGAAATATATTGGTTTATGCATGTTCAAAGCGGCAAGATAACCGTTAAGGATTCGCATACGGCAGAAATAACAAAGGGAGGGGTTACGGTCAATGTCAGATTTGTATCGGATGCCGACACCTTTGAGCTGACGGCTGCAAAAGCCGAGCCGCTCGCATCGTCTCCCGTTATGGAAAAGCAAAATAAAAACACCAACTATTCAAAGCTTTCCGTAAAGATGACGGCAAAGAAAGACGTGTATATTCAGGCAAAAATCTCCGTTCTCGGAGACCACATAGGCGATACGGCTATAATCGACACCCCGATAGATTCATGGGAAATATCCGACGGTGAAATACCTGTAATGCCCACGCTTCCGATGATATATGCCGACGGTGAAAAAATAGAAGCTTTCAATCCCGAGTCCGACAGATACACATTGGTATATGCGCATAAAATAAAAGATATTCCTAAAATCACATTTGATAACCCGTCAAATTATAAAACGGAAATAAAAGAAGCGGAAGATGCCGGCTCTGCAACGGAAATAAAGGTAACGGATTTGCAGCACCCCGATTTTTACAGAGTTTACAGAATCAACTTTAAATCCATACCGTCAGAAAATGTGATTGACGAGCAAACGGGCATGACAAGGCTCATGCCGGAATCCGTAACCGTGAGCGATAATCCTCAGCTTGAAAACCGCGAGATAAACGCTTTTGACGAAAATGTCACAACGCGCTGGGCGGTTGAGGGCAAAAATCACTGGATGATCTGCGATATGGGCGAGCCTGTCAGCGTTGAAGCAATAGGGCTCAAATTCTGGAAATCATCCGAAAGAAAGGCAATTTATGCGCTTTCCGTATCTGACGACGGAGAAAACTGGACGAAGATTTTTGATGGAGAAAGCACTCTTCATGATGACGATACATACGAAATGCATTCGTTTGATACTCCGCAAAGGTTCAGATTCATAAAGCTTGACTGCAACGGAACAAACACAGGATTGTGGTTCAGTCTTCTTGAGTTTGCTTTTTTGAAAAAGTAATATGAAATAAATCTCAAAAAAATAACGGCAATGCAAATTAAGAGCATTGCCGTTATTTTTAAAATCCGAGTGTCGGTGCGCGTTTGATTCGGGGAGCTGTGGTAATTATCCTATCATACTGAGTATGTTCATAATCACGCTGCTGCTGACGGGCACTTTTCCGTAAAGAGCCTGTGCAAGGCGTATTGCGGCATTAAGCTTGTCAATGCTGTATGTGTTACGGTTTTTCTCATTTTCTGAGTTGAGCTCCTCTCTCCATTTTGAATCCGCAACTCCGTCGCGGTATTTTTCATATTCGAATTTATCTGCGTTTTGTTTATCCTCCGCGTCATCACGCATGATGCTGTGTTCAAGATTGGAATCATATTTATACATGTTGTTGCTCTGATACTGATCGTTTTTATCTTTTTTGTAAAAATAATCTCTGTCCGTCTGAAAATCCTTTATGAGATCGCGGTATTTTGAATAATCGTCCGAGTCGAGGTTTCTGAGAGTTTCCATAAGCTTATATATATTGTCTCCCTCATCGGAATATTTCTCGTATGCAAGCTTATACAGATCGGGTATTTTAGACGCGAGCATAGAGTTGTATTTCCCCTGTGCCTGCATTGCGGCGCTTTGTGCGCTTGAATTTTGCATTCCGCCCATTCTCAGCGAATTATCCGCCATTGCGCGGTCATATGCGTCGTTTCCGAGCTTAAGATATATGCTTTTATATGTGTTGTAAAGCGGATCTTCCTCAGGGTTATACGAAAAGCTTTTTCTGTTTGTAAGGTTGTTTAAAATTTTGCTTTTACTGTCATCGTATTTTGAACGGTAGTTTGTGATGTTATTGATTTCGTAGTCCTTTTTTGTCTTGTTATATTCACTTCCGTCATATCCTCCGTTGTAGCTTCCTGCGTTTTCTCTCACGGAGTTTGCCTTTTGGTTTGCTCTTTTTTTCCCTGCTTCGTCTCCGGCCTGTTCGGCTGTTTTGTATGATTTTTTTGCGTCGATGATTTGTGCCAGTGATCCCGCGTCGAGTGTTTTGTCATAAGGCGATATATACAGATCGCCGTTTTCATCGATTAATTTTTTCTTGTCATAATAACTTGCCATATTAAATAGTCTCCTTATATTTTTTTGTTTGGGTAATTGTAAAACTGCAAAATGCCTGATTTAAAGCATGCTCTACGATATCATTTTATTTACCTTTTCTCCGTTAGACAGATTTAAATGTTTATTTTTCATCGGAACGGTGTGGGCACCGCTGCCTACAAATAAATTGACAGGTATAGTTTCTATTAATTGTATTTGCTTAAACAAAATTAACTAATATGATTCTATTTATAAAATTGCAAATATTTAATAATGACTACGTAGGGAACGCTGACCACAGCGTTCCGCAAAAATTTATTCACATTTTTATTTTACAATTATCTGTTTTTTGTTGTTTTTAAAATTCCGTTCCGTTAAAAAAGCTGAATTTTATGCTTTTTAACGAAAATTCTCCGATGCCCTTGAATTCAAGATAAAAGCAAAGGCATCTTTTTATCGGCAGATGAACGGTGCATCCGCCGATATCTTTTTCATCATATTGCGCTCCGCAGACGGCACCCCGCGTGTCGTCATCATACACTGCTTTCACGGTGAACGATGAATTTTTGCCGAGAGAATATCTTACGGCAGCCTTACCAAAGCATTTTTTATTTATCAGTTTTTCGTCAAATTTAATTTTGAAGCTCCAATAAATATTTTTTTCCGATTTATCTTCATCATTACACTCCGTAAGGCAAATGATTTTATTTTTTGACGCGGCATAAACGTTTCCCGAATAGCTTATCAAAAAATTGATATCGCTGTCCGCATTTTCACATTGCCATATGTCCTTTGAAACATCGTATACATATATGCATTTTTTGTCGTCACCGCTTAAAATATAGCATTTGTCACCGTGCGGTGCCATTGCCCGGGGGATAATTCCGTTTGCCGTTTTGTCGGATATTCTTTTCGGATAATTGTCACGAAACAGATAAATTCCGTCTCTTGCGGCATATATAAGGCTGTCTGCAGTTTTCGTGCAGCATTGTTTATATTTTTCTGCGATGCCGAGCGCCTCTGTTGTGTATAGCTTATACTCGTCGGGTTCGTCACCGTATATTTTGTGGATTGTATTCTCCTTGAATGCATATATGTAACTTCCGTACGAGGTGATCCCCGTAAAGCTGCCCTCCGTCTGTGCCGATGCAGTAAAGCATGCATACGGCAGGGTTCCGTAATCATCAACGGTAAAATCGTTCCATTCGCCGGCATCTCCCAGCTTTGAGGTGTAAATTTCTTTGCCTGCCGCAGCCCACACACGATTGTTAAATGAGCACATACATTCAATTTTCGGTATGCCCTTTTCAATCGACAGCTGCTCTATTTCAAGCTGACCGAGCCCGAATGTGTCGATGTTGTTATCGTCAAATATAAGTTCTGTCTTTTCGGTTATGCTTTCTCCCGAATGGATTGAATGTGTTACCGTTGTAATATCTTTGATTTTAAGCGTTATTCCGGCAAGCATCTTTTTAATGTAATTACTGTATTCCTTGCTATCGGGAGCTTTATCGGAGCTGACAAGCATTTTGACGGTTATAACGTCTCCGGCTTTCAGATCATCGTCAAAGTTCATGTGGTAAAAATCATATTTATGAGTATTGGGGTAAGATACCTTCTCGGCCGTTATTTTATTGTGGGTTACCTTCCCCAGAACCCACGATGACCTTGCAAGATAATCACTACCGGACGATTCCGTTTCAAATTTTTCTTTTGCCGTGGGCTCGTTATGCTTTTGAGAAATGCAAACCTTTGTAAATGTTCTGGAATTTGTATTAAACAGGACATTATCGGGAATTATCAGCACCTGACCGCTTAATGCGGCAAAGCTTCTTTTTTCGCTGTAATCCGTTGAGGATGAATAAGGGCTCATGTCATAGTCGATACCTCCGTATGTAAGGTATATAAGATTGTTTTTTCTGTCATACGAAGTATAAAACAGCTTGTCAAAACCGAATAAACCGTTTATTTCTCTTTCGCTTTCAATGATGCATTCTCTTTTTTTTCGCGAACAAAGCGCAGGGGCATAGTCGCTGCTCATATTTTCGGCACCGAAAAGCTCGCCGACGGAATATGTTTCGCTTGTGTTTATTCCCCCGAACGACTTGATAATTTTTTCTTCACGGCGTATGTTTTTATAAAGCATAGGCAGTTTCATCTTTGTTGTCTCCTTTCTGTTATGTGCTGATAGCTGTTGTACACTTCGGCATATTGTTTCTGCGGTATTTTTTTTGCCATTCAGAGTATATCGAGTTAAAATATGTGCTGCTGTTGTTATACATCTCTGATTCTTTGTTTGAAAGATCTATCATCGATATTATATAGTAGATATATATATCGGCATTTTGCTCATTTAAAAAGAGCTCGGGATTTTCATCATCCGTAAATGACAGGTCGGCTTTTTTACCGCTGTATCTTGCCGCATATTCCCTGACTTCCGATTCTATATTGTCAAGCCACTTTCTTTTTGCATCCTGTGTGTATGAGTTCGGGTTTATCATATCGCATTGGGTAATGACATCAATTGCCGTCATCGGGGTTCACCTCCTTTATGTGTTTTAATATAAGATCTGTTTTGGAGCTGATATTATCAATGCAAAACGAAATTTCTTCTCTGAGAGAATTCACATAGTCACATAATATCCGGATATCCTCCGCACTGTTTCCGCGAAATACGGGTCTTAAGGTTTTAAGTTCCATTTATATCCCTCCGTTAGTTCAAAACTATGTTTACGAAATATCCTGCCGCACCGCTGACAATTGCCGTAATCAATGTTTTGACTATGCTGTTGTATCTGCTTATGGGGATTTTTTCGATTTTGTCAACCTTTGTTGCCATTAGGTTTATATCTTCTCTCATGTTTTTGACTTCGTTTGCAAGCTGAATGACCTGCTGTGTAAGTTTTTGTACGGACCCTATGAGCTTGTCTTGCGTGTCAAGTCTGTGATGCGCGGATTTTACGCTTTGCTCGACCGCGGTCATTCTCTCTCTGATTTCAGATTCAAAGTCCACCTTAAACACCGCCCTTCGTCATTTTAACGGCTTTTTTTGCAAGACAGTATAAATTCCTGTCTTTATTCAGCAAATCAAGCCACAGTGCGGAATCCGATATAATACCCCTATGATTGAGCTCCCACACAATATCATTCACACTTTCAAGCTCTTTTTCGGTTGAATTTACCGTCTTGTTAGCTATTTTATATCCGAGCCAATACGCAGGTGAATTCGGTGTCATTTTTGAAAGCCAGAGTTCTTTATCCGATATAATGCCGCGGTGCGCAAGCTCCCATACTATGTCGTTTGTGCTCTTAAGCTCTTTTTTCGGCGTCTGTGCGCCGGAGAGCCTTTTGTTCACCTCGTTTGCAATATACGGAAATTTACCTGCAAGGTAACCTCCGGGGCAGGCCGTTGCCACGAAGTACCTGTGCATTGTGAGGTTGCCGCTTTTGTCTCCCGTAAAATTAAGCCTTTTAATGTCGTTTCTTTTGCATATGTCAACACAAAGATTTATGCATGATTCCAATGCCTTGTCGGACACATGCCAGTTGCCGGTAGCGTCTGCATCGTTTGCAACCTCAATTGTTACCGCTATATTGTCATTTTCGGGGCTTGACGATGCCCATGAACGGTTTTTTTCTTCAACATACATTCCTATTCTGCCGTCCGTTCCGACACCGTAATTCGATGACGCATGTCGGCTTTTTGCAGAGAATCCGACACCGCACTGTTCTATCGTAAGATTCCCTGCCATATGGTGAATCGTTATTTTTGATATCTTACCCCTGCGCGGATTGGTGCTGTTGGGTGATATCTTTGTGTAAGATACAAGCGGACTGTTACTCATTCATGCCGCCCCCTTCT
>CAKSJG010000007.1 GCA_934463165.1 uncultured Clostridia bacterium | reverse complement strand
GAGTACAAGAGGGGAGGGCACATCCCCTCTTGAAAAGAATGTAAGTGATGCAATTTAATAAATTACATGAGATGAAATGCAAATTACGCATTAATTTATACACAATATTCCGGAGGTTTATATGAAATACGAAATTGAACCCATAGCAAAAATAGAGGGCGGATACTCATCAAAATTCGGTATTCCGCGCCAGAGCGGGCTTGATGATGCTAAAAAGTGTCTTGTAGTCTTTGAAGATAAATATAAAAATGACGCATATATCCGCGGCATAGAGCAATTTTCGCATCTTTGGCTGATATGGGAATTTTCGGAAAATATACATTCTGATCCGAATCCTACGGTTCGACCTCCGCGTCTGGGCGGAAATAAAAGAGTCGGTGTATTTGCAACACGCTCGCCTTTCAGGCCGAATTTTCTCGGGCTTTCCTGTGTGCGTCTGGATGGTATTGCTCATATACCGGGCAAGGGCAATTGCCTTGAGGTAAGCGGAGCCGACATGCTTGACGGAACACCTGTATTCGATATAAAACCGTATATTTCATATACGGATTCTCAACCCGAAGCCGTCTGCGGATTTGCCGATGACAAATTTGATTACACCATTTTTGTCGATGAAAATGATGTTATGTTTTCAAAATTGCCTGCCGATGTAAAAAACAGCCTCATAAATGTTCTTGAAGGTGATCCGCGTCCGTCATATCAGGAAGATCCAAATCGTGTTTACGGCTTTGATTTTGAAGGTTATGAGGTAAAGTTTCGCGTATGTGACGGTGCTGTCCGGATGGTCAGTATTAAAAAATCCGTTCTTGGTTAATGTCGCATCCGTATCAAAGCGTAAGATTACCGAACACCTCTATTCCGCTGTATTCGCTGACATCACGCAGTTCTTCTTCAATTCTCAGCAGTCGGTTATATTTTGCACACCTGTCTGAACGTGACGGCGCACCTGTTTTTATCTGACCGCATCCGAATGCAACGGCAAGATCTGCAATAGTGGTGTCTTCCGTTTCGCCCGAACGGTGAGACATTATCGCGCTGTATCCGCTGTTTTGAGCAAGTGTAACCGCCTCGGCGGTTTCCGTCAGAGTTCCTATCTGGTTAACTTTAATAAGCACTGAATTGGCGGCGTTTCTGTCTATACCCATTTTAATTCTTGAGCTGTTTGTTACAAACAAATCATCTCCGACGAGCTGAATCCTTTTGCCGAGTTTTTCGGTAAGCTTTTTCCATGAATCCCAGTCATTTTCGCCTATTCCGTCTTCAATGGATATTATCGGATATTTATTGCAGAGATTTGTCCAATAGTTTATTATTTCATCGCCCGAAAATTTCAATTTTGCTTTTGGCAGCGCATATATTCCGTTTTCGTCCACCCATTCCGATGCGGCGGCATCTATTGCGATTTTAAAATCATGTGACGTATTATATCCCGCTTTTTCAATTGCTTCACAAAGCAGGGCAAGCGCGTCTTCGTCCTTGTTCAGGTTCGGCGCAAAACCTCCCTCGTCTCCGACAGATGTTATATTTCCGTCAGATGACAGGATTTTTTTCAGAGTGTGAAAAACCTCACAGCACATTCTGAGTCCGCTTGCAAAATTATGCGCACCTACAGGCATAATCATAAATTCCTGGATATCAACGTTATTTCCGGCATGTGCGCCGCCGTTTAGTATATTCATCATAGGAACTGGTAAAATATGAGCAAAACTTCCGCCGACATAGTTATAAAGTCCGAGCCCGAGGGCTTTTGATGCGGTTTTTGCACATGCAAGTGATACCGCGAGGATTGCGTTTGCGCCGAGTCGGCTTTTTTCGGGTGTGCCGTCAAGTTCGCAAAGTGTTTTATCAATCAGTCTTTGGTCAAGAATATTCATCCCGACGAGTTCATCCGAAATTATTGTATTGACATTTTCAACAGCCTTTTTTACGCCCTTTCCGCCGTATCGGTTTTCATCGCCGTCTCTAAGTTCCGCAGCCTCAAATCTGCCTGTAGACGCACCGGACGGAACAGCTGCTCTGCCAATTACTCCTCCGGATGCTATTATTTCCGCTTCAACCGTAGGATTACCTCTTGAATCAATTATTTCACGTGCAAAAATGTCGAGTATTTCAATATGCTGTTTCATCAGATACAACTCCGTTCCGCCGTTTCAGACATTTAAGATATGTGTCGGATATACGGTTGTCTGTACCGGCATTTATATATTATTTGTAATATTGGCGAATCTTCGGATAAAAAAACACATACATCGAAGACCGATGTATGTATTTTGACCTATAATTATAATTTTTATTACTTAAAATCAAATTAATTTTGATTGTTGTCGTAATCCGTATTCATTTGCTGCTGAGGAGCAGGATTCGGGTTTTGCTGAGGAGCCTGTGCATTTTGCTGCGGAGCGGGGGTCGGATTCTGCTGCGGAGCCTGCTGCCTCATCTGACCGGGCATCTGAGCGTTCGGAGTCTGCGCACCCTGCTGGGGAGCAAAAGGTCTTCTCTGCGCAAAAGGTCTCTGAGCGGCAAATATATCCGGACCGTTTTTACCGTTTGAGGGCATTTTGCCGTTGATCTGGATAACGTTTTTAACAATGATGATTGTGAGCATCATTCCTTCATATACAATGCGGACAAGGATAGGTCCGAGGATCATGAGAAGGATACCTTCGAGCGCTACACTATGGAATCCTGTTGAATAAAATCCGAAATCATAGCTGTATCCGGAGAATAACATAAAAAATCCCGTGAAAAGACAGAACAGTGTTGAAAGTATGTACAGACATTTGAGGATTTTTTCTATCAATAATGATTTGAAGTTAAAGATGTCCGCAAGAACCTGGAAAAACTTATTGAGAGTGTTTTTCTTGCTCTCGGGCGTAACCAGAATCATTATCAATACTGTTGCGATAATCGCAAAAATGGTGCCAATAATAATTGCTACATTAACCGGCATAAATAAAACCACCTTTTTAAAATATTTTTTAAGGAGGTATTCCCCCTGTTAATTAATATTATATAATAAATAACAATGCTATGTCAATATTTTTCGACATTTTATTTTTATTTATGTAAAAATTGTATGTAAAATGTCGATTAAATGATGTTTTTAAATTGTTTTTTTATTAAAAATTGTAAAAATTTAAAAATTTAAAAAAAAGTGTTGACAAAATAAAATATATATGATATCATATACAAGTCGTCAACGTTAAGATATCTTTCATGGGAGCTTAGCTCAGCTGGGAGAGCATCTGCCTTACAAGCAGAGGGTCATAGGTTCGAGCCCTATAGTTCCCATTTAAAATTAAATATTTGCTGGTGTAGCTCAATTGGCAGAGCAGCTGATTTGTAATCAGCAGGTTGTAGGTTCAAGTCCCATCACCAGCTTTTATATAAGGGGAGGTTCCCGAGTGGCCAAAGGGGACAGACTGTAAATCTGCTGCATCTTGCTTCGGTGGTTCGAATCCACCCCTCCCCAGAAAAAAGACAAGTACATCAGTGCTTGTCTTTTTTGATATGTATTGAAACGTAAAAAATCCAAACCCGTGAAATCGAGTTTGGATTTTTAAATACGGAAATTATTTATTTTAAATTATTCAAGAATTTTTCTCCGGATTTTATTGCTTTCTCTACCGCTTCCTTTGCAGGACCTCCGATGATATTTCTGCCGTTTACGCATGTTTTAAGATTTATTGCGTCATTTATATCATCTTCTATCAAATCGCTGCATGCTTTAAATTCTTCAATCGTAAAATCACTCAATGACTTGTTGTTATTAATTGCGTAAATTACCATTTTTCCTATTACGGCATGTGCTTCGCGAAACGGCATTCCTTTTTTTACAAGATAATCCGCTGCGTCCGTTGCATTTGTAAATCCGCCGCCTGCACCTTTGTACATATTCTCCTTATTAATTTTAAGCGTAGCAATCATTTTTTCAAACACGGGTATGCAAAGCTTTACGGTGTCAACAGCGTCAAAAATACATTCTTTATCCTCTTGCATATCTTTGTTATATGCAAGCGGTATGCCTTTCATTGTTGTAAGGATAGAAACAAGATCCCCGTAAACTCTTCCGGTTTTTCCGCGTATCAGCTCAGCAACATCGGGGTTTTTCTTTTGCGGCATTATTGAGCTTCCGGTAGAGCAGCTGTCATCCATTTCAATAAACTGAAATTCATTTGTGTTCCACAGTATCAGCTCTTCACACCAGCGGCTCAGATGCATAATTATTATAGAAAGCGCCGATGCAAATTCAATCACAAAATCTCTGTCGGATACGCCATCAAGGGAGTTGAGCGTAACTGATTCAAACCCTAATTTTTCGCATACATATTCTCTGTCAAGCGGATATGTTGTTGCGGCAAGTGCGCCCGAGCCGAGCGGCATTATGTTTGTTCTGGCAAACGTGTCATCAAGTCTTTGTATGTCACGCTTAAACATTTCAAAGTATGCCATGGCATGATGCGCAAGCGTTATCGGCTGTGCTTTTTGCAGATGAGTATATCCGGGCATAATGGTATCTGTGTTTTCTTTTGCGATGCCTATAACGGTTTTTTCAAGAGATATAAGCATCTGCTTTATTTCTTTTATTTCGTCTTTTATATACATTCTGATATCGAGAGCAACCTGATCGTTTCTGCTTCTTCCGGTATGGAGTCTTTTCCCGGCATCTCCGATTCTCTCCGTCAGAATGGTTTCGATATTCATGTGAATATCTTCGGCATCGATCATAAATTCTATCTTACCGTTTTCTATATCATCGAGAATTTCTTTTAGTGTTTTGACAATTAACTTGCTGTCCTCTTCGGATATAATTTTACATTTCCCGAGCATTTCGGCATGGGCAATACTTCCGGTTATATCCTGACGGTACATCCTCTGGTCAAAGCGTATTGAAGAGTTAAAATCATTGACTTCGGAGTCCGTATTTTTGCTGAATCGTCCGCCCCACAGCTTCATGTTTTTCATCCTTTCATAGCAAAATTCGGGCAATTCATAAACTTGTCAATTTACGAATTGCCCTTAGATTATTTTTTAGTGTATATTATTTTTCGTTTTCAAGATTTTGCATCATCTGTGCTCTAACTTTAAGCGGAAGGCCGAACAGATTGATAAAGCCTTCGGCATCCTTTTGATTATATACTTCATCGGCATCAAATGTTGCAATCTCTTCGCTGTAAAGAGAATACGGAGAGGTTGCACCGGCAGGTGTGCAGTTTCCTTTGTAGAGTTTAAGCCTTACCTTACCTGTAACGGTTTTCTGAGTTTCATCAACAAAAGCGGAGAGAGCTTCTCTGAGAGGTGTATACCAAAGACCGTCATAAACAAGATCGGCAAATTTGTTTGCAACATCCTGCTTATAATGAAGAGTCTGCTTGTCAAGGCAAAGATATTCCAGCTCTTTGTGAGCAGCATAAAGAATTGTACCGCCCGGTGTTTCGTATACTCCGCGGCTCTTCA
Source organism: uncultured Clostridia bacterium (assembly GCA_934463165.1). Taxonomy (GTDB): domain Bacteria; phylum Bacillota; class Clostridia; order UMGS1810; family UMGS1810; genus RGIG1828. The sequence continues at coordinate 91,150 of CAKSJG010000007.1, read as the reverse complement.
TTCCCACAAGTCTGTTTTCTACGATATCATCAATTCCGATTCCGTTAGCGCCTCCGAGCTCGTTAAGCTTTTTGATAAGTTCAACGGGTCCGTATTCTTTTCCGTCAATTTTCGTCGGAATTCCTTTTTCAAACTCAATTTCAACATATGTCGGTTTGTCGGGAGCTTTTTCGGGAGATACGCCGAGCTTGAGAATTTTATCGAGATTCGGTTCGTTTGCCGGGTTCTCAAGATCCTGACCCTCATGAGACAGATGCCAGAGGTTTCTGTCCATGGAGTAGTTGTCTTCTTTTGTTACCGGAACGGGTATTCCTCTTTTATTTGCATAATCTATTTCGTCATCCCTTGATTTAATATCCCATATTCTCCAGGGAGCGATTATTTTCATTTCCGGAGCGAGCGCTTTTATGGTAAGCTCAAATCTTACCTGATCGTTTCCTTTACCGGTAGCACCGTGGCATATTGCAACAGCGCCTTCTTTTTTCGCAATTTCAACAAGTCTTTTTGCAATTACCGGACGGGCATGCGATGTTCCGAGAAGATATTTGCCCTCATACACAGCCTGAGCCTTAAGAGTAGGCCATATAAAATCGGTTACATACTCTTCCTGAAGATTTTCTATGTACAGCTTGGATGCACCGGTTTTAAGAGCTTTTTCTTCAAGACCTTCGGTTTCTTTGCCCTGACCGACATCACCGCATACGGCTATTACATCGTAGTCGTAGTTCTCTTTGAGCCACGGAATAATGATAGATGTATCAAGTCCGCCCGAGTATGCTAAAACAACTTTTTCTTTTGACATATTGATTTACCTCCGATTTCGTGTTATTATTATCTTATGACAATTATTATATATTATTTTTTTGATTTTTGCAATATTTAAATATGCATAATATGATGAATATTTTCGAATAATAATGTATAATATGCATAAATATGCAAAAAGGTATGGTGAATAAGGATGATTATACTCGGAATTGACCCCGGATTTGCAATTGTGGGTGTAGGTGTGGTAGAATATAAGGGAAATAAATTTAATGTTATTGATTATTTTGCCGTAACAACAAAAGCAGGTCTTCCGATAGAAAAGAGACTTAAAATAATTTATGACGGAATCAGCGAGGCAATTCGGAAATATAAGCCCGATGCGATGAGCATTGAGGAGTTGTTTTTTAATAATAATGCCAAGACCGCCATTCAGGTTGGGCAGGCGCGCGGTGTAATTCTTTTGGCAGGGGTTAACAGCGGTATTCCGATATTTGAATATACTCCGCTCCAGGTTAAGCAGTCCGTTGTAGGGTACGGCAGAGCTGAAAAGAAGCAGATACAGCAAATGGTAAAAGCAATACTTAGTCTTAGAGAGGTTCCGAAACCGGATGATGTTGCCGATGCTTTGGCGCTTGCTGTCTGCCATGCACATTCGTATCGCATGATATCGCGCGGAGTGCATATGTAATTTGAATATTTACGAAAGGAGAGGGGATTGCTCCCCGAATTATTATGTTTGATTATATAAAAGGTACGCTCGCAGACAAAGCGGAGCAGCATGTTGTAATAGATGTGGGAGGTATCGGATTTAAAATATTTACATCTTTAAATTCGGTTTCGGACACATCGGTAAATATAGGTGAAGAAGTGAAGTTTTATACATATATGTATATTAAAGAAGGCATTATGGATCTATACGGATTTTCTACCAAAGAAGAAAAACATCTTTTTGAGCTTCTCATATCGGTCAGCGGAGTCGGGGCAAAAGGAGCTGCAGCCGTGCTTTCTGTAATGAGTCCGTCAAAGCTTGCTCTTTGCATAGCTTCCGATGATGCATCGTCCATAAAGCAGGCACAGGGAATCGGCGCCAAAACCGCACAAAGAATTTGTCTTGAACTTAAGGATAAAATCAAAAATGAGGAGATTGTATCCGATAAGACAGGCGCTTTTGAATCGGAGGTTTCATCGGACGGATCCGACATGAAAGCCGATGCCGTAAATGCTCTTATCGCTCTCGGTTACAGCAGGCAGGAAGCGCGCGGTGCCGTGAGTAAGGTTAAAGAGGATTGTGCGGGCGTTGAGGATTTCATTCGTCTTGCGCTTAAAAATATGCTGTAAATAATAAATGAGAAAGGATAAAGCCATGGATTACGATGAAAGAATAATTTCGGCATCCGAAATAAATGATGACGATGCCTTGCGCGAGATAAGCATAAGACCGCGCATACTTGATGATTATATAGGACAGACAAAGGTAAAGGAAAATTTAAAGATATACATAGAAGCGGCAAAGGAACGCAAAGAAGCTTTGGATCATGTCCTTTTATACGGTCCTCCGGGACTCGGAAAAACAACACTTGCAAATATCATTGCAAATGAAATGGATGTTAATATTCACGTAACCTCCGGCCCGGCAATAGAAAAGCAGGGTGATCTTGCTGCCATTCTTACAAATCTCGGTGAGCATGATATTTTATTTATAGACGAGATACACCGCCTCAGCCACAGCGTTGAAGAAATACTTTATCCGGCAATGGAGGACTTTGCCGTTGATATAATTCTCGGTAAGGGGCCGAGCGCACGCTCAATCAGGCTGGATCTTCCGAAATTTACTCTTGTCGGCGCTACGACAAAAGCAGGCAATATGACCGGTCCGCTTCGCGACAGATTCGGTGTTATTTCAAGGCTTGAACTGTATAATACCGATGACCTTAAAACAATAGTTGAAAGAAGCGCGTCGATTTTGGGCGTACATATAGATGAAAGCGGCGCAAGAGAAATTGCATCACGCTCGCGCGGAACTCCGCGTATAGCAAACAGGCTTTTGAAGCGTGTGCGTGACTTTGCGCAGATCATGGCGGACGGCCGAATAACAAGAGAAATTGCCGACAGTGCTCTTACGAGACTTGAAGTAGATAAAATCGGTCTTGATTCTACCGACAGAAACGTGATAACAACCATGATTAAAACATTCGGCGGAGGCCCCGTCGGTCTTGACACGCTTGCCGCAACAACGGGCGAAGACAGCAATACAATAGAAGATGTGTATGAACCTTATCTTTTGCAGCTCGGATTTATCAACCGAACACCGAGAGGCAGAATAGTTACAAAGGCTGCATATGACCATTTTAAGATATCGTATAATAATGACTGATATAAATGTTAAATTAATGTTACAGTCAAATAACAAATATAATTAATTTTTCTCCGTTAAATGGATTTAAATCTCTAAAAGGTGTATTATTAATATAATCATATGTTATATATGGAATGCGTATGTTTGATAAACAGATGAAAAGGAGCTTCTATGGAGAAAAAAATATTTTTTACAGTGATTGTTTTTATAATAAGTATATTTATGTGTATGAGTGTGTATGCAAAAAGCGATATCGCACTGTATATAAATGGGGAACAAATTGATTCGGATGTTAAACCCATGATAATAGACGGAAGCACAATGGTGCCTGTTCGCGTTTTGTTTGACAAGTTATCGGCAAATGTACTTTGGAATGATTCTCTCAGACAGGTTACGGTTACATCGGGGCAGGATGTAATTATCTTTAACATAAACAGTAAGATTGCATATCATAACGGCAGTGCAAAAACACTTATAACGGCACCCGTGATCCGTGATGGGAGGACGCTTGTTCCGATAAGATTTATATCCGAAAATCTCGGTTATAATGTTGATTGGGATGAAAATCTGAGAAGAGTAAGCATATCGTTAAAAGTAGAAGACACAAAGGGCGACTCGACCGAAAATCCGTCCGGCGAAAATACGGACAAGCCGCAGGATAATACATCCGCACCGTCGGCTTCCGGTATATCTCTTAATTATATATCGGTTTCGGAAAATGAACACGGATATAATGTTCTTGTTTCTTCGTCATCTAAAATTAAACCGAAATTAATGACTTTGGATGATCCTTACAGATTGGTTTTTGATTTTTATGCGTCTGCAATTAATATTAAAGATGCAAAAACAGATTATTCTTCAAATCCGGTTAAGCAGATACGCTGGGCAAACCACGATTCATATACGCGTGTCGTAATAGAATGTGCTTTAAAATCAAATTATACCTTGACGTATCCGTCCGAGGGGCAGTGCTGCATAACGGTTGCAAAAACCGGTTCGGGCGGCAGTAATTCGTCATCCTCGGGGCAAGCAAACGCGGCACCTGTCACACCGAACGGAAGCACGCCGAAGGTTGTTATAGACGCCGGTCACGGCGGATTTGACAGCGGAGCTGTCGGAAAGGACAGCAGCGGCAATGCCGTGCTTTATGAAAAGACAGCAAACTTAAATATAGCGCTCAGTCTTGAACAGAAGCTTAAGGCATACGGAATAGATGTTGTAATGACGCGAAGCACCGACAAAGCCCTTGGATCAACCACAATGGAGGATCTTGTCAACAGATCGCTTATTGCAAATAACAATAATGCCGATATATTCGTGAGTATTCACAACGATGCGAGTGACAACACATCGGCAACCGGAACGAGCGTGCTCTATTCCGGCCTTGCAAATTCGGGTAATTACGGCATAAGCGGAAAAGAAATTGCCGCAAATATCCTCACTCCGCTTGTGAAAGCGACAGGTCTTGCAAACAGGGGACTTTCCGAAAGGCCGAATCTCGTTGTCCTCAAAAGAACGGTTATGCCGGCCGTGCTTGTGGAATGTGCATTTGTGACATGTGAAAAGGACAGAGCCGTGCTGATGAATGATGCAAAGGTGTCTCAGATAGCCGACGCTATATGCGAGGGAATAATAACTTCACTGAGAACCATGAAAAAAATTAAATAATTGTTAATGAATTGTAAACGTTTATCTTAAAGTATTGAAAAAAGAATTATTTTGTGTTATAATATGAAAATAAAGAAATAATATTATATAAAAGACAAAGGCAGGTGTCCGATATGGATTTTAAAAACGAGACAGTAAAAATCAGCGTTGAGAGTCTTAATGCTCAAAAAGTACGTGAAACAATGAGAATAGTTTATGACGCGCTAAAAGTTAAGGGTTACAATCCGATTAATCAGATAGTTGCCTATATTATGTCGGGCGATCCCACATATATAACGGGATATAACAATGCAAGGGTTCTTATCAGCAAGCTTGAAAGAGATGAGATACTTGAAGAACTTGTCAAATCATATTTGCAGACATTTTAAAAATTGAAAGCGGAAAATGCCGGGACGGTATTTTCTGCTTTTTTAGACAGGGATTGTTTTTATGGAAAACGAAGTTATTTGCGACAGTATAGTAAAAGAGCGGCATACATGCGATTTTTTTCAGGTGATATCTTTTTTGATGACGATTATGTATGCGCTTTTACCAATATATGCGATATTCAGCCCCGAGAATCACGGTGTGATTTTTAAATACATATCTTTTTTCGGAATATGCGGTTTTGTGTTTTTCGGAGGGGTTAATATAATCTTAAAGTGCGTCAATTCGGCTGACGGATCTTTTTTTGAAAATTTGTCTGTTGTGCTAAAGACGGGGTTAAAGTCGGCATTTTCAAACAAACACGGTTTATTTCTCCTGTTTGTTTATATCCTTTCGGTTATATCCGCACTTTTTGCTCCCGATAAGGTTCGCTCGTTTTTCGGTACGGATTTCAGACCCGACGGAGTGCTTATGTATACATCGTTTGCCGTTGCATTTATTTTTGCATCCTGCATAAAGAAAAAATGTTTGAAAAACGCTGTTTTGGCGGTATACATTGTAAGCTTTATGATTATATCGCTTATAATGGTTCAGCAGTATTTCGGTATAATCGGCACGGCGAGCAAACGCGAAAGCGGCAAAATCGGGCAGATTTTGAAAACGTTTTACGATTCTCTCGGAATCAGAACGGGGCACTTTTATAAGGGTTATACCGGCTCTTTTTATAATCTTAATCATATGGGATATTATACAGTTATATGCTCTATGCTGATAACGGGTTTGCTGATAAAAGCAAAGGGGATATTATCAAATATATTTTTTGCGCTTTTGGCGGCATATTCATATTGCACCGTAATAATGAATGATACATTTGGCGCATATATAGCAATATTGGCCGCTTCGGTTTTGGTTTCGCTTTGTATATTTGTGTTTTCAAAAAATAAAGACGTGTGTCTTGCGGTTAAGCTTTTGTTTCCTGTTGCCGTATTTGTTTCGATAAGCATAGGTTTTTCTTACTTTTCGGCAATCGAAAAGGATGGCAATACCATTGCCAAAAACATAAGCACATTTTCGGAAGATGTAAAAAACGTTGCCAAAGAGAACGGCAGCAAGGAGGTCAGAGCATTCAGCGGCAGATGGCCGCTGTGGTTGGCAACCGTCGATATGATCCGTGAACGTCCGCTCGCAGGATACGGTGCGGATAATCTGAAAAAAGAGTATAAAAAGCGTAATGTAAAAATGGACCGTGCCCATTGTGAAATATTGGAAATGGCCGTATCTTCCGGAATACCGGCCGCAATATTTTATGTTTTTGCTCTTTTGCAGGTGATTTTCAAACGAATAAGAGATAAAAATCTCTTAAAAAAAGATGATTCGTATTTGCCGTTTCTTATGGCGGTTGTCGGTTATAGTGTATCTGCACTTGTGGGTGTGTTTTTGTTTTACACGGCAATTCATTTTATGATAATGATCGGTATGCTCTCAAACAATGATACCCGTTTAGAAAATTAATATTAGGTAATAATATATGCAATAAACACTTGGAGGTATGTCATAATGAAAATAAATAAATTTTACGGACTTAAAAATAAAAGAAAAGATGACTCAAACACCGCTCTCATAATCGGGCTTGCGGCAGCAGGTATTGCAGCCGGTGTTGCGGCGGTATCGCATTCGCTTAACAAAATCCTTGTCAATGAGGCATTCAGCAGAGACGGCAGCAGGCTTACAAAAAGGGTTACGCCTCTTATCAGCGGAGACAAGGTAAGCCGCAAGGATAACGATGATTTACAAAAGTATATTGATGATTTGAAGTCAAAGGATATCCCGACGGTTGAGATAATTTCATACGATTCGACGCGCCTTACGGGACATTGGTATGAATGTGAAAATGCAAAAAGAGTCATCGTTGCAATGCACGGCTGGCGTTCGGACTGGCTCAAGGATTTTGCACCGATTGCAAAGTTCTGGCATGATAACGGCTGCAGTGTGCTTTTTGCCGAGCAGCGCGGTCAGGGCGAGAGCGACGGTGAAAATATAAGCTTTGGCATGACGGAGCGTTTCGACTGCCGTGAATGGGTTAACTGGGTAAATAAAAAGACGAACTGCGAATATCCCGTATACCTTGCAGGGGTTTCGATGGGCGCGGCTACTGTTCTTATGACTGCCGGGCTCAGACTTCCCGAGAATGTGCGCGGTATTATAGACGACTGCGGTTATACGTCCATAGAGGGTGTATGGGAGCATATAACAAACAAAAATCTGCACATGTCTTATGCAATAAGAAAATATGACATGGACTCTCTCTGCAGAAAGAAAATAGGCTTTGGCGCGTCGGAGATAAACACAACGGATATCATGAAAGAAAATAAGATTCCCGTGCTTTTCATTCACGGAAGCGCAGACCGTTTTGTCCCGATTGAGATGACTTATAAAAACTATCTTGCATGCTCCGCGCCCAAAAGACTTCTTGTAGTTCCTGGAGCATCTCACGCAATGAGCTATATCACCGACAGCGAAGCATATGAGAGAGCTTTAAAGGAATTTTGGGATTCTTTTGATAATGCCGAAAATTAATCGATATTGAAAAAACCTCATACGCCCTTTGAAACAACAAACCAACCCATTGATGCGGACAAGCTTCGATAACTAACTTTCTAAATATATATTTTAGACCTTTTAAAATTTAAATTTTAAAAGGTCTGTTTGTTATACAATCTTTTGTTTTAAAAAATTCTTTTAATTTTTTTCTGAAAAACTATTGACTTTTAATACTTAGTCTCCTTCTTGCTCTTTATTAATGCTTTTCTTTTTTTCTCCAGTTTCCGGGTGTATCGCCTGTGTAGTTTTTAAATGAGCGGATAAATGTTGTTCGGTTGTTGAAACCGCATTCCGACATAATTTGCGTTATTGGTTTGTCGGTGCTTGTAAGAAGCATTTTTGCATTTTCCAAACGTAGATGTGACAGATAATCCGAGAAATTCATACCGACGGATTCTTTAAATTTTCGTGACAGATATTTTGATGATGTGCCGAAAGTTTCGGCAACTTTGTCCAAATATAAATCACTCGCAAAGTTGTTTTGCACATAATCCGTTATGTTTTTAATGTCAACGCGGTCGCTGCCCTTCATATATTTTGCAAGTTCGTCCAACAATTTTTTAATTGTATCGAAAACCTCGTTAGGTGTATGTGAGAGTATATCCTGCATTAAAGATAAATCGCCCTGATTTTTTTTGTCGTATGAAATTCCCTTAAGGTGCATAACTTTAAAAATAATATTTAATAATTGTGTGTTTAGCTGCATTACGGAAAATTCAGAGATATTCATATTGTTGTGTGTAAAATCTTCTATCATAGCAAAAGCGTCGTCGGTTTTTCCTGCAAGCAGCATATTGGTAAGTGTCGATTCATCTTTTAGATTTAACAGCATAGAGGTATTTTGCATATTTGTATTCTCAAGATGAATTTGCAGTTCGCCGAGAGTGATGATTCCGGATATGGTTTTAAGCGCTTCCTGACACGATTTTCGCATATCCTCGATTTTGGTGTAAACTCCGCCCAGGGAGGTGTAGACATTTATATAATCGCTGTCAAATTTGAGAATGTTTTTTGTCTTGTTCAAAGCGTCTTCTATATTTCCGGTTTCTTGTTCTTTTTGGTTTATGAGAACATACAAGGTGTTGCTGTCGCAGTTAATAATGCGTGTAAATCCGTTGATTTCTTTAAAATATTCGTTTATGATGTCATACAGTCTGGAATAAATTATTTGCGACTGGGTGATATTAAATATTTCGTAAAATTTATTGGTGGGGCACAGTTTAATAATTGCAACACAAAAGTAGGGTAATTTAAAATCGGGGATTTTTAAATTGCTTTCACAGTTTGTCTTAAAATCGGAGTGCAAAAAACGAAGCAGTTTTCGTTCCTGTGCAAGGGGAACGGCGTCCGAAATTTCCTTTTTTAAATCATCGTTGCTTGTCTGCATTTCAATAATTTTATTGTGCAGTTCTGCAATTGGATCGGAAAAGGCGTCACTGCCTGCTAAAGCCGCGAGCTTTTTTACTGGTGTGTAGATATTTCTTGCGCTGAAACGTACCAATATAAGCATTGCCAATATGGTAATAAGTCCGATAAATATCATTGTCGATAAATTTTTTGCGGATATTGATATAATATCGCTTGTCGGGACAACTGTAGCGTAAGTATAGCCGAGAATTGCGGAGGTTGGGGAATATGTAATTATCAGAGATTTTTTTTTGTCAAAATTTTGTTCAAATGTTGCGGTTGTATCATTTAAAAGCTGTTTGTAAAAATATTCATCAATGGTGGTTTTTGAATTTTTTTCATATGCGGTTCTGGTGAGTTTGTTTATATAAAGAAACCGACTGTTGGACGTAAGAATATTTTGTTCGAGAATATCGAAAAGATAAGTGTTGTCAATGTTAACAACAATCAGTTGAGTTAATGCAACTCCGTTCAATTTGGTGAATACAATAGGCGTTACGGTTTTCTGTGTGCCTCGTTTGCTAACCTGCGACGGAGGCAAAATTTTATATTCGGAAAACGGGCTTTGATAACTGCTCCAATAAGACAAATCATAATTCTCATAGTCATATTCAATGTTAAAATATTCGTTTATAGGGGCATTGCCTGAGGTTCCGAAAACATTTTTGCGCATAGTGTCTATAATGAATATGTCATCTATCAATGAACTGCAGTCTTTTATGTTGCCTATATATTTCTTTGCGGTTTGAATGGATTTTTCGGAGCCGTCATTCCTTAAAGATTGCATAAATTCATCGTTTATTGATAAAAGTTTTGTTGTTTGAATTGTGTTTTTTATCGTATCTTCAAGACGTGTATATACAACCGAAAGGGTCTGTGTATAATTCGTTGTTAAAACTTCTTTGTACGTATTGGTAAAAGAAAAAATCATAAAAACACCATATATCATCATAAATAGTGACGGAAGCAGAATTATAGAGTATGTTCTGATATATGACGGGTTTATTTTGAGTTTTGTCCGATTAAATCGCATACAGAGTTAGCCTCCTTTTTCTTTTATTAAAATCAAGTGTAGTATACATCACGCAATTTAAAAAGTCAAGTGTTAAATATAGAAAAGCGAAACAAATATGTATAGATGGAGAAATGAAACAAGTAACATAAATATCAGAATTATAGCGGTTTTTGTCAGGTTATATTGAATTTCAAAATAAATATGGTAGAGAAATGATACATTATGCAGGTGGAATGTTTATTAAAAATAAAAAAAGTGCTTCTTGAAAAAATATTTGTTCGGTGAGATAATGAAATCACAAAAAACACAAGGCGTAATCAAACAAATAATCCAACCGGTATTTGTGATTGCCGCTGTGTGTAGAAAACATAATATTTCAGTCCTGTGTTAAAATGTCAGGAGTGAAATAAGTAAAATAGGAGGAAAAATATGAAAAAACAATTTTTAAAAAGAATGGCACTTATTTCATTGACGGCCGCAATGGTTATATCCGGCACGGCATGTCAAAACAAGAAGGCAAGCGAGGACGGAAATGTTACAATTTCTATTGCCGGCTGGCCTACGAAGAACGATACGGCGTATGAAAATGAAAATGCACTTAAGAAAAAGTTTGAAACTTCACATCCCAATGTAACAATCAAACCCGACAACTACAAATATCAGGTGCAGACGTTTATGACAAAAGCAGGAGGAAATCAGCTTGCGACATTATTCAGTACACCGATTACCGAAACACGAAGCGTTATTGAAAACGGTTGGGCGGCAGATATTACGGACGCTTTGAAAAAACGAACGTGGTATCAGGCAATGAATGAAGATTTGATTGATTGGATGAGTGATGAAAACGGGAAAATTTACGGAATTCCGACAGATGTATATGCGCAGGGGTTGTTTATCAACAAAAAACTGTTTAAACAGGCAGGACTTGTAAATTCCGACGGAACGGTTAAGACTCCTCAAACTTATAAAGAAGTTGCGGAATATGCTGAAATTATAAAGGAAAAAACAGGTAAAGCGGGATTTGTATTCCCGTCCACAAACAACTGCGGCGGCTGGCATTTTATGAATGTTGCCTGGGCGTACGGTACGGAGTTTATGAAACAGGAAAGCGACGGTTCCTGGAAAGCAACATTTGATACACAGTCTACACGTGACGCACTGCAATATATATATGATCTTAAATGGAAATATAACGCATTGCTTGACGATAACGTAATAGACCAGCCGGCAATGGAAAAATATGTAGGCGCCGAGCAGGCGGCTATGGCGTTTATGGATATTAAGACGGGTTCCAGCAAGGCGGTTACATACGGTATGAATAAAGATGATATTTGTTTTGTTTCTATGCCCGAAGGTCCCGAAGGCAGAATTTCGCAGATGGGTGGAACGATTTATTACATAAGAGCGGATGCTTCTGCAGAACAGATTGATGCCATTTTGGATTGGTTGGAGCTGAAAGGCTACGGTCCGTATATGACTGATGATTCTTTGGAAACTCTCGAGGAAAGCTGCAAAACCAAAATTGAAAACGGAAAAGTTGTATTTGACAGAATTCCTTTCCCGGTTTGGACGAGTGAGGAGGCAAATCAGAAAGTTAACGAAATATACAAAAAATATACGAATGTTGACGCGTCTGATTATGAAAAATACTTTGCATTCGAGGGAGTAATTGTAAAACCCGAATATGCACAGTGCTGTCAGGAATTGTATGCGACATTTGATAAGTGTATTCAAGAGGTTTTGACCAATAAAAATGCGGATATAGCGGCTTTGATTAAGAATGCAAACGCGGAATTTCAGGTTAACTATTTAGATAAATTAACAAGATAGGGTGAAATGTAATTGAACAGTATTGAAACAGCAAAAATAAAAAAGAATGCGACAAGAAATTTTCGGGCGGTTTTTTTATCAACGGTTAAGCGCAATATATCGGGATGGCTGCTGCTGATTATTCCGGTGGCATTGTTTGTTATGATTGTTTGGCGCCCCATTGTAAACGGTGTATTGTATTCTTTTTTTGAACTCAAAGGATTTACTCTCGAAAAGTTTGTCGGATTAAGAAATTACATAGACGTACTCACCGACGTGAACTTTACGATGGTGTTGAAAAACACTCTGAAGTATGTATTTTGGTCGGTAGTGTTGGGAATGCCGCTGCCTGTTATATTGGCAATAATACTCAACGAAATGGCACACGGAAAGAATTTTTTCAAATTTGTGCTGTATCTGCCGTGTATCATTCCGGGAATTTCAATAAGCCTTATTTGGAAAATGATTTATATGGATGGACCCGGCGGTATGCTTAATATGCTTCTGTCGTATATCGGAATGGAACCGGTTTCATGGCTTTCAAACGGAAATATAGCAATACCGCTTATTGTTATTTCTATGATATGGCAGGGTCTGGGCGGCAGTATTATATTGTATTTTGCCGCATTGCAGAACACAAACCGCGAGCTGTATGAAGCAGCGAGCCTTGACGGTGCGGGATTTTTTCAAAAGTTGTGGTACATAACACTTCCGAGCATAGGCGGTACAATCTTGCTTCTTACAATAAGGAACGTTATAGGTGTGTTCCAGATTGTGGAACAACCGCTTGCGATGACCGGCGGCGGTCCTAACGGCGCGTCAATGTCACTCGGACTTCAAAACTACTTTTATGCGTTTAAATTCGGACAGTACGAGAAATCTGTAGCACTTGGCGTTGTTTCGTTTGTGATGATGCTGTTGCTGACATTGATTTATTACAGAATTGATAAAAAATTAGAGGATTGAGGGGTTATTATATATGGATAAAAATAATGAAAATAAAACAGGGCTTCTCAACTCCTTTGATTTGAAGAAACCCAAATATAAAATTCTTTACGGGTGTATGGTCGCGGTTTTGATATTGTTTGCCGTTATAGATCTTTTTCCGATTGTATGGGTAATATTAAGCAGTTTTAAAAGCTCGCAGGAATTGTATCAGATACCGCCGACCTTGTGGCCGACCGAATTTAAGTTTGAAAATATTGTGAATGCATGGGACAAATCGCAGATCGGCACGGGATTTTTAAATTCACTGTGCATTGTGGGCGGTTGTCTTGCTTCTGATATTATAATTAACGGTATCTTCGGATACGTGCTTTCGCGTATTAAGCCAACCGGCAGTAAAATACTCGATAAAATGATTTTCTGGTCAATGCTTTTACCGGGAATAAGTATGGTTCCTTTGTATATAACATTTGTGGACGTTCCGCTTTTGCATATAAATCTTTCGGGAACATTTTTGCCGATGTGGCTTATGGCAGGCTGCAATGCCTTTAATGTTTTAATGTTTCGCAGCTTTTTTAACGGTATTCCTATGGCATATGTTGAGGCGGCAAAAATAGACGGATGCAGCAGCATCAGGATATTTTTGCAGATCATTATGCCTCTTTCAAAGCCGATTGTTATGGTAATGTCAATATTTCAGGTAATGTCGTCGTGGAGCAGTTTTATGTGGCCGTATCTTATGCTTGGTTCAACACCGCTTGAACCGGTGGCGGTTAAGCTTTATACCGCAAGTATGGGTGCGGGAGATTTAATGGCAAACGAAGTTATGATGACGGCGATTTTATCTGTACTTCCGCTTATGATAGCATTTACAATCTTTTCAAAGAGAATTCTCGGCGGATTGGCAATCGGCGGTGTTAAAGGGTAAGAAAGGAGAATAAATCGATGAGAAAAACAGTTGTTTTTGTGCTTGTGTTATCTCTTTTGCTTTTGACTTTGCTTTCAACGGCGGTAAATGCGTTTTCCGCAGAAAGTGTAAATTTGCAAAAGATTGAGAGAAAATATAAAATCTTAAACGAACTCGGACTTTTAACTGATGATTTTGAACTTGATGAAGGTCTTTCGGAGGAAGCAACCCGTGCAAATGTGGTAACGGGTGCAATATGCCTGCTTGGACTTCATCAAGAGGGTGAAGAACCGGAAACGGCTTTTGACGACGTTGACTTTTTTGCATCTTATGCAAAAGACATTAAAACGGCAAGAGATATGAATCTGATTTCGGGAGTGTCGAAAACCGAATTTGCTCCCGATGAAAGTATAACTTTGCGTGATGCGGTAAAAGTATTTGTACTTGCATTAAACTACAAAGCCAAATCCGAAGCATACGGTGGCTACCCGTACGGATATTTAAGAGTCGGCACAGAGCTCGGTCTTCTTGATGATATTTCTGCTGATGCCGAGGGAACAATTACTAAAGCGGATTTACTTAATATTATATATAATGCTTCACAGGCAAATTATGCAAAAGAAGATATTTTTGTAAACAGCGAGATTTCTTACAGAATACAGAAAAATTATACAATTCTTACAAGTCGGAGGATATACAAGGATATAGGTGTTGTTACACGCGCCGGCGGTACTGATTTTTATGATGATAATGACTATCCTTCAGACAGTATAAAAATAAACGGCACGGTTTACAAATCAAAGATTGGCGATATGGAGTCTTTGCTCGGATTTGAAACCGAAGTATATTACAACGATGACAAAGAAATCATAGCGGCTGCCGAAACAGAGAATAATACCGTTATGACTTTGGATGACGAAAGCATTATAAAAATTGACGGCGGATATTTGCATTATTACGCCGACGGTAATGGCAGGGAAAAGAAAGTTGCGTTTTCCGAACAGTGCAATATTGTTTACAACGGCAGAACCGATGCGTATTTTAATGACAGCTCTTTTACGAAAATTTACGGCACGGTAAAGCTTATAAACAATAATTCGGACTCGTATTATGATGCAGTGCTTATTACCGATTACAAAAATTATACGGTAAAACAAAAAAACGATACAAACCGTATAATCTATGATGACGGAAAAAAAATAGATTTGAGTACAGATGACGGCAAAACGGTTAAATTTTTTAAAAACGGGAAAGAAGTTCAGTTTTCCGATATTCGTAAAGATGATCTTTTAAGTGTTTTAATCAGCCGAGATAATCTTAAGGTTACGGTGTACATAAGTGATTTGTATGTTACGGGTAAGATTGAAGAAATAAGTGAAGATTTTGTTGCTGTAAACGGCAAGAAATACGAAATATCAAACTCATTCAAAGAAAAATTAAAGCTGGGTGATGAAGGGAAATTTTCCATAGACTACCTTGGTAAAATTGCGGATTATAATACCGGAAACGAATCTTTGATGTACGGTTATTTAATAGCAGGGAAAAAATCCGAGAACATTGGCAATGACGTTTTACTTAAAATTTTAACACAGAACAATGAGGTGAGTATTTTCAAGGTAGCAAAAAAGGTCACCATTAACGATACCGTTAAAGTTGATGGAGAAAATCTGCTCGGAGCACTTCCTCATAAAGACTCTGAAAATTTAAAAAGCGGTGTAATAAGATTTTTATGCAACAGTGATAATGAAATAAAAAAATTATATAATGCGGAATGCAGTGACAAGGATATCCTGAGCCTGGATTATGAGTGTGAAAAAACAGCGTCTGCTCCCGACCCGCTAACGGGCAGGATATCATATAAGTATGCAACTGTTCCGTTCAGAACATATAATATGATTTTCTCTGATGAAACACCGACCGTGAATTTTGCGGTTGCGCCGGATGCGGTTGTGTTTAATGTTCCGAAATCTGAAGAAGCTGAAAATGCAAATGACGATGATTACACTTCTGCAGACGTATCGGTGTTTAAAAACGAAAACAGCTACAGCGTGGACGCATATAATTTCGGTGATGTAGCCGTGTCAGAGGTAGTGGTAAATTACACTGAGATAGGTGCCGGATTGCCTATTACGGAGTATTCGCCGTATGGTATGGTAAGTTCGGTTTGGGTGGTTACGGCGGACGACGGCTCGTCGAGAAGTAAAATTTCTTTGTTGCAGGGTGGAAAAACGCAAGACTTCATTACATACGACGACAATTTGGAAAACACTGCAAATTTGAAAATAGGAACACTAATCCAATATGAACTTAACGGAAAAGGTGAAATTGCTTCTTGGAAAGTTTTGCTTGATCCGTTTGCTGACAACAATCCAAGCAGTATCAATCAAAAGGCGTATGCCTCACGTGCCGGAATTTACGGCAGAGTATATTCAAAGGATTCTGTATATCTGCGTATATGTGTTACCAAAAACGGCAATGAATATGATTTTAACGATTTTGCATCAATGAGGCTTATAAATGCCGGAAAAGGCAATTTCCATATATTTGATAAATCGGCTGATAAAGCGTATATTGCGTCGGGAATAGATGATGTTTTGGGATATTTGGAAGCCGGTGAAGAGGCAAGCACGGTATATGTAAGGGTTGCGGGTAACGATGCCAGAGATACCTTCGTGTTTTATGAATGATAATGAAGGGAGAAAATTTGATGATTAGAAAAATATTGATTTTAAGTTTATTGCTGACTTTTACGACGGTCAATGCATTTTCGGCGATGGGACCTGAAAACCTTGAAGCAGAGCAGAATTTTATAGAAAATACCGTTAAAGTTACAGGAATTTACAAGGCGCCGGCAGGCGAAACAGTTACGGCAGTTATATCCAAAGAGAACGACATCAATACCGACTCGCTTGTTACAATTTACGAGTATAATCTTGAAAATTCTGACGGGAGATTTTCGTTTTCAATTCCTATGAATGAAAATCTGACAGACACAGGAGAATATATCTTGTATCTTAAAGGAAAGCTTATGACTGAAGCGTCATTTATTACTTTTCAGTATAAAAATCCTGTGGACTTTACAAAGGATATGTTATCGGATATCAATAATGCGGAGAAAAACGCTTTAATCAGCAAAATTTTTGAATATTCAGTATTTTTGGATATAGATGAAACTGTTAAAAACGAAGAATGGTTTGATGAAGAAAAAATAACAGATTTGCTTTGGGGATTGAAACCCGAATTGTTTGAAACCGTATCGGAAGTCAAAGACAGCTTTCATGAGGCTGTGGCGCTTTCGCGTATAAACAAATCCGAAACGGGCGGAGAAATATATGACCTTTTGACAGAATATGATTTTTTGCTCGGCAACGATACAGAATACTACGATAATATCGGTTACTATACCGATGCGGATACCGATGAACTGAAAGGCGAAAAAATAAAAGAAATCAAAACAAATATTTGCCAAACACTTGTAAACGGTGAGTTTGCTTCGGGAAAATCGTTTGCGGACGCGCTTGCACAGTCGGCTCTTTTGTATGAAACCTCAAATGCGGAAAGCGCGGGAGTCTTGCGTGATTTGATTTTAAAGGATTATTCCGAGAAAATATCAATTCCTCAATCTGTTATGACGGTATATGAAAACCTTAACGATAAGCTTGCGGTGTTTAAGCTTATGAAAGGCAAGAGTTTTGACAGCATTGACAAGATTGTTTCAGAGTTTAAAGCGGCGGTTGATAAATGTGCGGACGCAGAAAGCGAGACGAAAAAGGACACTTCTTCATCACGTGGAAACGGAGGCGGAGGGGGCAGAGGCGGTTCGTTTACGGTACCCGGAAATGCAAATCCGTCGGTAAATAACGAAACAAATTCTTCCAATCAGGCGGGCTCTGAAAATCAGACCGATAAAAACGTATTTGAAGATATTGACGAAGCTGAATGGGCGAAAGAAAGTATTTTGTATTTGTATGAAAAGAAAATTGTAAACGGTTATAACGGCAAATTCAATCCTTCGCAGTATGTAACGCGCGAAGAATTTGTAAAAATGCTGGTGCTCGCAGCGAATATTTATGATGAAAACGCCGAGTGCGGTTTTTCCGATGTGTCGCCCGATAACTGGGCATATCCGTATATTTCGTCGGCGGTTAAAAACGAAATTGTGTCAGGTATCGGAAACGGTGAATTCGGGTTCGGTCAAAGTATTTCGCGTCAGGATACGGCGGTTATAGCTTCCAGGCTTCTGGAATTCAGTCCGAATGTGTCAGACACCGAATTTTCAGACAGCGATGAGATTTCCGAGTATGCAAAAGACGCGGTGACCGCAATGCAGAATATCGGAATAATCAGCGGAATGGGAGACGGACGCTTTGCACCGAAAGAATCGTTAACGCGTGCGCAGGCGGCAAAAATTATCTGTATGCTGATTACAAAGGGAGGTATCGCACAATGAAAAAATATATTCTGTTAATCTTATGCACGGCATTATCAGTATTATTTCCAATATTTGCGTCCGCGGAAGGCAATACGGTATCTATTACCGATTTCGGCAATATAAACGATGCAATCTCCGCTGCAGGCGCGGGCGGAATTGTTGAATATCCGGCCGGAGAATACGGCGGTATTACCTTAAACGGCGCAAGTAATGCCAACGACATTACCATTCTTTTTGACGAAGGCGCGAAAATTTCCTCTCTTTCAATAAATTCATGCAATAATCTTACCGTCGGAGGTATCGTTGAAGTTACGGGAAATGTTATTATACATAATGTGACTGACTTTGTCATAGAAGATATGCGTCTCACGCAAAACGGAAAATTTGAAATGCTCGGTTCTGATACAATAGGCACTTCAAACGGTGCAATCCTTTTGCAGCCCGCAACGAATATAAGATTAGAGCGACTCCAAGTGGAAAATTCTGAAATAAAGATAAGAAATGTAAATGGGTTGGTAATAGATAAGCTTATCAGCAAAAATGCACCTGCATCGGCGGTTGTAATTTCCGACATTAAAGATTTATACATAAATTCCGTAAAGGTTTATTATCCGAACAGGAACAATTCAAATGCCGCAGGAAATATGCGCGCTGTATTGCTGGAACGTATAATGAACGGTAAGATAAGCGAATACCGTCTTGAGCATGACGATAATTATATCCGCTCTTTTGAAAGCGGCGGAAACAATGCTTCGTTCACAACGGACGGTTTAACGGTTGACAAAATTTATTATTACAACACAAAGAGCACCGCAAGCCACGATATTGTGCTTCAGGGCGGAACATACGCTCCGAAAAATATATCTCTTAATATGGTGTACTGTGCATCGGGAGTTGAAAATCCCGTTTGGAATTCATACAGAACTTCATCCGTTGAAGAGCCGATGCCCGCTTTTACGGCTGAAAATCCCGAGATATCACAATCCGGCGAAACGGATAAGGAGATTAACTCAAGCTTTACATTATATAATCCTTACAAATTTAAACGCATGCTGAAAATTGCGGAATGTATTTACAATGCGGACGGAGCCTGCATTGCAAAAGTTGTTTCGGACGAATATATTGAGGGCGAGGCATCGGTTTTCACATTGACAGCTTCGGTCCCGGGCAGTGAAACGGCAAAAACCGCGAAAATATTTGTCTGGGATGCTGAAAACGAAACTGAACAGCTTGTACCGACTATAATCTTTGATTTTGCAGAATAAAATTTTGTTCTGACATTTATAAATATAAGGAGAGATTTATGATGAAAAAAACTTTTTTTGCGATTATGGTATCGATAGGAATATTATTTTCATTCGGTATTATAGCTCGGGCCGAGGCTATACGAGCAGATGTAACATCATACGGCGCTAACGGAAACGATACGGTAGAGGATAAAACGGCTGTTTTTAAAGCGCTTGATGCCGTTGCGGCAAATTCCGATAAGGGAACGGTATATTTCCCGGCAGGCACTTATTACGGCAAGGGCAGTGAAATATTTCTCAATTTAAATAACAGTAAATATTCGGGTATTACTTTGGAATTTGCCAAAGGCGCATATCTTAATTCCAATTCGAATACGGAAGCACATTCGGCATTGGAAATCAACAGCCAGATAAGCGACATTACAATCCAGGGAACGGTTCACAGCAAAAATGGAAGAATATTTTTCAACGGAACAAAAAATCTTATCTGTGAAGATATTGTTACCGACGTGAAATCGGCAACCGGAAATGTTTTTCTTGCCGGTTGCGACGGTATCACAATCGGTGATGTTAGAGCAGGAAATAAATTCTCTATCTACGGTTCTTCAAGAAATATTACCGCACAAAATATTAATGCGACGGAAATAGAAATCCGCGCTTTAACAGGTAGTGAACAAGATAATGCATATGATGCGTTTGACTCATCTTCTTCCTCTTTGAAGGATACAAGTGAGGTTACAACAAGCAATATAAATATCAAAAGTCTTAAAGCGACCGGAAAATGTGTTTTTATCCACAACATTAAAGGCGTGACTGTGGGAAGTATTACATCAACAGATTCTGCGCAACAGGGTATGAGAGCAGAAAAACTTCTCGACTGCAATCTCGGAAACATTAACATCGGCAACACTACAAGCAACGCTGTTGCTGTTCAGATACAATACGTAAAAGGGGTTACATTCGGCGATATTACTACCGCAAAAACAGGAAACGGTATTACGGTATTTTTTAACAGCGGAACGAGAGAAGATGTGACTTTCGGCAATCTTGATATAGGCGGTTACAATGGCTGGAATGTTGGAAAAAACATTAAAATAGGAAATATTAATTACATCGGAACGAACGACATAAACTTTGCTTTCGGTTCGGCGGAAATAGGCGATATCAATGCGACAAAAGCAAATGTTAAGTTAAACATTCCTGAGCTTAAGGTTGGAAATATCACTGCGTCGGGAAGCGGAAAAGCAGTTTACATAGGCGCAAAGGATTCATTAACGGCAGGTGAAATAACCTCTGAAAAAGACGTATTTATAACGGCGTCAAATGCGAATATTGAAAAAGTATATGCCAAAAATGGAAAAATAGAATTGAGAAATTCGTTAACAATACCGTCTGTAACGTCTGTTACCGCAACAACCGCAGAAAACTGGAGAATAGGCACATTGCAGAGCGACAAAAGCGCAAGCGGATATGCAATTTATTTGTTTAGCATTAAAAATGTACTGGTTGAAAATACGTTTATTAACTATCCTAACAGAGATAAAAAAACAGATGTTCAGCGTTCTTTGTGGATAGACGGAGCGTGTGAGGATATTGTTATAGTAAATTATACGGTGACAACTGATGACGCGCAGGTAAGAAGTCTTGAAATAAGCGGAAAAAGCACTGCAGCGGCAGGTTCAAATTTCCTTGTTCAAAACGGCACATTTATTCACAGCTACACCTCGGAGCCGGCATACGGCGGTACGGTGGTTCAAACCGGAACTAACGGTTACGAGCCCACAAACGTGAAATTTGTTATGACGTATACAAATCCGAAAGATTCGGCTAATATGCTGACATATTATTATCGTCCCGACCCTGTTTGGCAGCCGGTACCTGTTTTCAAGATTACTGATGTTGCAAAAGAAAGTGACGGTACATATACGGCGATTGTGAAAAATGTAAACCAGGTTTATTGTGCAGGCAATTTTACGCCGATTATTGCGGCTTACAATAATGACACACTTGTGGCAAATTATATCGGGAGCACCATTAACGAATTTATGCCTTTTGATGCTTCGGGCGGAGAAACGGGAGTAAGCAAAATAACATTTACACCGTCAGATTTTGATAATATTCCGGAGGGTTCGGTATTCAAAGTGTTCCTTTGGAAAATGGACAGCCTTACACCGATTGCTCCGGCGAGCGAAGAAAAGACTCTGTAACAATGACTGCCTAAGTCATATTTTCATTGATTATTTTTCAACTTAAAAACGTGAGGTGATTATGAGTGAATAACGACAGAAAATCAGCAGTTTGCGTTATTCTTATATTTGCAATTTTGGTTTCGGCATTATATACAACCGCGTTTGCCCAAAACAGCAATGACGCGGTGAAGCTTGTCGATTATACCTCATTTACAGTAAAAAAGACCGGCGATATAAAACTTTCGGTTTCAGATGTTACAATTGAGGATGACACTGCGGAATTCGGTTTGGAGTATACCGCGAATGTATCTTTAAAAAATTACAGCATAAAAGAGGGAAGAATTCGATTTGATAAAATTTTAAAAGACCGTTTTGAGAAAGACACTGTAAAGACTGCGCCGTTTGACCTTGAGGTTTTAAACGGTGCGTCTGCGGGAACTGTTACCGATGTATCGGTCAAGGCGGATTTGAAAGATGTATCAAAAGGAACATATTTGGTATATTCGTCGATATTTAATTCCGATTCGGAAAAAACAAAAGGAATATTAGAGGGCAGATATAACAAAAACGACGAAGTATTGATAGGAACTCTTTTGACGGATTTTCAAAACGAAAAGAGGGTAACTTATTTCTATCCGATAAGCGATACCGTGGGAGAAAACCCCGCTAATTCCGATTATATTTCTTATGCTTTTAAACGTTCGGAAAGTGTAAACATAGACGGTAATATAGATGAATGGGACGAAAATATATTTGACTTTGCGCCAGAAATATCACGTGCGGATAAAAAGGATTTGTCGTCGCACATAGCAGTATCGTGGGATAACGATTACCTTTATTTTATTGAGGACAGAACGGACGACAAGCTGTTTTTTGACGATTACACATCGGCAGATTACTATATGTCGGACAATATAAGAATTTATCTGTCAACATCCGGCAACTACTCAACTCGTACCGCTTTTAACGAAAGTGATTATGTAATTTGCATCAATCCGAATATATATAACGGAAAACCGATAATAAAAAACGATGCGTATGACGGTGCAAATATTCAGTATGATGTGTCCGTTATAAAGACGGCATACCGCGAAAAGCCCGGGAAAAACGGCTTTACGGCAGAAATAGCCATTCCGTTTTCTGTTTTGCAAATCAATCCGAAGGCAGAAACAGAGCTGGGATTTCAGATGATTATTGACGATTCCGATGCAAGCGGAAGCAGAAAAACATCAAACAATTACATAAAAAACGCAAAGGGTACATATTGGACCAGCCCGGCAGGTATGGCAAAAATTATATTAAAAGACGGCAGTGTGGGAAACAGTGTTATTTTGCAGTCAAGCGTAAAAGAAGCGTCATACGATTGCGGAGATATCATAAACGGAGCACTTAATATATTTTGTTCAAATCCC
The DNA here is from genome assembly GCA_934463165.1 of uncultured Clostridia bacterium. Taxonomy (GTDB): domain Bacteria; phylum Bacillota; class Clostridia; order UMGS1810; family UMGS1810; genus RGIG1828. The sequence continues at coordinate 68,028 of CAKSJG010000007.1, read as the reverse complement.
GTAAAGGGCAACTGCAATATGTCGGTTTCATATGAAAACGGGAGAAAATACGACTACACAATTCCTCTTAATATAAAACGCTACAATAAATTGTTTATGTCTGTTCCGGCAGAATATGACGGAAAAGCATCACTGTCCGTTTCGCTCAATTCGCAGACGGGAGAGGTTTATGAAAGCGCTGCTTTTGATTTTGAGGTGTTAAAAAGCATTGTTCCTGTTGATTACGGCAATGAGCTTACAAATATTGTGAGCAAAGGCGACACAATTCTTCCGTCCGTTAAGCATAATGAATATGTAAACAGTATTGAGGAAAAAGACGGTATATTTGAGCTTTCGTATAAGGACGGCAAGGAAGATATAACTTACAAATACAAACCGGAATGCGGTTCAATGCGGGAATTTACCCTGTGCATAAACGGAGAAAAATTTTATACACCGGATGCATCGAGCGGAATAAGGTTTGTTACCGAGAAAGGTGTAAAACTTCCGGACGAACTTACGGCAGAGCTTATCGGAGTTAAAAAAACCGAAAGCGGAGTTGAGGCAAGTTTTTCATATAAACTTCCAAACACTGATTTTTCGGCACACGCAAAATACACAGTTGGTATTTCGGGCAAGACGCTTGTGTTGGACATGCAAAGCGACAACGCTTGTGCAGGTTTCGTCGGCGGACTTACGGAGTTCGGTGTAAAAGTTGACGAGATTGCTTACCTTCCCGAATACATAAATCTGCGTCTCGGCGGAAATATGTTTCTCTCGTCGTATTTTGACTGGAAGTACGGCAATCACACTTCTATGTCGGTCGGCGGAGTAACTTACAGCGCGCTTGACAACGGTGAATACAATCCTTTCAAAGAGAAGTATATGATTACAATATCATCTGATGTTACCGAAACGTTTCCGAATTTCAACAACGGAATATCTCCTTACCGCGAGGAAATATCAGACGATCTTCTTATTGACCTTTGGGGATATAAGGCTTTTGATTTATCAAATTTTAACGAAATGGCAAATTATGCGTCATATTTAAAAAATTACGGACTTGACGATGTAATTTTTATACGTCACTATTGGCAGAGGGACGGCTATGATATGACGATACCGGACGTAATCCCGGCGCACCAACCGTATGGAGGCGACGAAGAGCTTATTCCGGCAGGAAAGCTTATTTCAAGCTTTGGCTGGAGATTTGCTCTGCATACAAATTATACGGATTATTCGCCCAATTATAAAGATTTCAATACAGATCACGCTATTATAAATTCAACGGGTCAAATAAGGTCGGGCGGAACATTCGGCGGTGTTTTGAATAATTTTATAAAGCCGTTTTACTACAATTACTATATTGACAAATATGAACCCGAGGTTACAAAAAGATACAGTGCAAATGCGTCGTTTGTAGATGTTTTTGGAGCAAGAACGCCTCAAAGAGATGTGGATTACGATTCATCGCTTGAGGGATCTGGCAAGGAAAGTTATGTTATCAAAAAAACCGAGGAAGCTGTTAATAAGATAAGGGAAATACACAACGGTCCGTTTTTCAGCGAGGGAGGTGTTGACCATGTGCGTTATGCCGGAATAATTGACGGAGTTGAGGCGCAAAATGCTCCGAAATACCTTCTTCCCGATTTTGATTTAACCAAGGTATTTCCGTTAAGCCTTAATCACGGTATGGGTTATTACAGCCGTACAGTTCCCAAAAAGGGAAGCGACGGTTTGTATGATCAAAAGACAACCGACTGGTACAGGGCTCGTCAGCTTGCATATGGGCATCAATCTTATGTAATGGACCAAATGCCTGCAAACTATGTTAACCAAGTGTGCACGGAATACTATCTTATGCGTGCCATACAAAAACAGTATGCAAAAAGCGAGGTAAAAACTGTTTATTACCTTGACGGCGAAAGAAAGCTGAATTTGAGCGATGCACTCCGCGAAAAATACTTTGATAAGGACGATTACGGTGCACTTGAAATTACATATAAAAACGGCACTCGTATTGTTGTGAACTGCAGTGACGAAACAATTTTTGTAAACGGTTATAGTCTTCCATGCGACAGTTTTTATGTGGAAAATAAAGAAAACGGATATGTTGCCTTAGGTGGAGCAAATCTTAACGGTAAATGGGGCGATATGTCGGTTGGTGATGACGAAGTGTTTTTCTCTGCTCGGAACAACCGTTTCTGCTACGGCGTTTATAATATAGAGCCGAAGCTTTCGAACGCGGCATTTACAGTTTTGCCGACAGAGAATAACAACGGTAAAGCAGAGCTTGTCTTTGATTGGGAGATAGAAGAAGAACCTCCGAAAGATGCAAACTCCGTTATTGTTCATATCATAAAAGAAAATGATTCAAAACTTGCTGTTGCAACAGGGTTTGACATAACAAGCGATATGCGAAGTGCATCGGGACATTATGAAACAACGCAGTCAATAAGTTTGCCCGATGATTTTGAGTATGATAAATGGTACAATGTCAATATGGCTATGTATAGCAAGACAACGCAAAAAAGATACAAGCTCAAAGGAAATATAACACTTCCTACAAATCTTGTCAGAGTCGGAAAATTCAAGGTTGTAAAAGACGGAGATGAAGTAAAAATCATATCGGAGCCGTATGTTGTTGAGGAAAGAGAAAATGCTCCCGGAGATATGGTTGACTTCGGCAAGGTAACGGCAGACAATCAGTTTACGGCGAAAAAGGTAAACGGGGGCTGGAAGTTAACCGTTCAGCCTCGTGACAGTGAGCTTAATCTGATACTTAGGGACGCAAGGGTTGAAAGAATAGTTGCGCTTGATGAAAACAGCAAAAAGATTTCCGAGGTTGAGTTTGAAAAAGACGGAGAAGAAACAAAGATAAAGATTTATGATAAGGAAGCTTATTCATTTCTTATCTATGGTGATATAGTATGGAAATAAATAATTACAGCAAACTTCACATTGCAAAAGAAAAGTTAAAAAGAATATTTACCGTATTTACTGTGACCATTGTGATTTTCATAGGTGTCATATACACGGCACCTATGCACGTCTGCGCGGCAGAGGATATTGACATTAAAGATACTGTGTGTTTTATCGGAAGGGGAATTGTGAAATCTGAAAATAAATTAACAGTATCGGTATGGAACAGATACAATCTGAAAAAATCGGTGTCTGCGATATGGGCACAATACAATAAGGACGGCAGTCTTGCTGAAATCAGCATCGATATAACCGATACTTCCGGTACCGACAGTGAAAACACAATATATTTTAATTCGCCCAACGGTTTCGGCACAGGCAATACGGACGGACAAATCAAATTTTTTCTTTGGTATAATGAAAACAGGCTGAAGCCTGTTGTGTCTGCTTTTTCGTATCCCGAGAAGCAAAAATCCAAGGAATTTGAAATTTTACCGGATACAGAGGAATACTATGTGAATTCAGCTGAAAAAACAGCTGACGGATATGTGTTTATATATTGCGGAAATTCAGAAATCATAGAGTACAATTATCGTCCCGGTAAAGGCGGTTTTAACGATATTACCGTTTCGGTGAACGGTGAGGAAAAAGGTAACGTGATATCGGACGGCTTTGAATTTACAAAGGAATGCACCGTTTCTGAATGTAATGTTCGGTTTGACGGCAAAAAGGCGGAGGTCAATGAAATATATGCCGATTTAAACGGTACACAAATCGAATGTATTCGTTATTCAATATGGATTTCGGGAAAAACGCTTATTATGGAATGTTCGGCGGATAACGGTACCGTTACAAAATACAGGCATACCGTAAATACAGAAAAAGAAATCCCTGTTCCGTATATGCCGCAGTTTGTAAATATCGGAATAAAAAATAATGCCTTTGTTTCACTTTATGCAGACTGGACATACGGCAATTCGTCCGTTATGGAAACAACAGGGATTACTTACAAGAAAAATACGGACGGCGTTTACCGCCCACTTAATGAAAGACTTATGTTTACGGTGTCAAAAATTGTAAATGATGTTTTCCCATCCATACCCAATTCGGCTTCCGAATACAGAGGCACAATGGCTGACAGAATGGTACTTGATTGGTGGGGACATACCGAAAACAGAAAGCAATTCGGCTATATGAGTGCATATGCCGATTATTTATACGATTACGGGCTTACCGATGTTGTGTTTATACGTCATATCTGGCAGAACAACGGATACGATACCAAGCTTCCCGAGAGCTATCCTGCCAATGAAGATTACGGCGGCGACGCACAGCTTATTCCGTTTGGTGAAAAACTGAAAAAATTCGGATGGATATTTGCCCTGCATACCAATTATACGGATTATTCGCCGTATTACGATGAATATAACGAGGCGCACGCAATCAAAAACAGCGATGGCAGTATAAGAGGAGGCGGCGTGCTCGGCGAAGGCGAATATAAGATACTCAACAAGTTTATTAAATCGGGATTTTACAATTATTATATAAATAAACATGAGCCTGAAATAAACAAGCGTTATTTTACAAGCGGAAGCTTTGTTGATGTTTTTGCGGCACGTCCTCACAACCGCGATGTTGACTATGATGCATCGGCAAACGGATTTGCTATGCACAAAACGGTGTATAACGATACTAAATCCGCAGTAGAAGAAATACAGAAAATTCATAACGGACCTCTTTTAACAGAGGGCGGTTGGGATCATGCTCGTTTTGCGGGTATTATTGACGGTGACGAGGCGCAGATTAAGGAAACATCGGGAGAAAAACGGTCGGGTGAGGACGTAAAACTTATGCCTGACTTTGAATTGGAAAAAGTGTTTCCGCTTACTTTAAACCACGGTATGGGATATTATACGCGCTGGAGAACTAATGTTAAGGCAGATCATCTTAAAGAGAGATTATATTCCGATAAATATCGTGCCCAACAGCTTGCCTACGGTCATTCGGCATATGCCGAGGACAGACTGCCGGCTGAAAATGTGAGCGAAGTGCTGAAAGAATACTATTATATGCTTCCGATACAGAAGAGCTTTTCAAAAAGCGAGATTGAAAGTGTTAAATACATAAGTTCAGCCGGAAGTGAACAAAACTTAAGCGAGGCACTTTTGTCGGGCTATTACGAAAATGGTGAACAACGGCTGAATATATCTTACAAAAACGGAACCGAAATATATATTAATATGGAGGAAGAAAACAGGGTTGTTGACGGTTTCGTTATACCGCAGTACGGATTTTATGCAAAGGGAAAAAATTTCAGTGCTGGCACGCTGAAATTTGACGGAAAATTTGCAGATTATATTGTATCCGAAAATCAGGTGTTTTTTGACCCGCGTACAGTGCGAAAAACATACGACAGCCTCAATATAATGCCGTATCTTACAAATATTGAAATAATTCAGCAGCCTTCATCGGAGCAAGACGGCAAAATAAAGATGGTGTTTAAGTGGGAAATAAACGAAAAAATTCCCGAAAGTGTAAATTATATTGTACTGCACAGTTATCCGCAAAGCGGAGGACTTATTGCTAGTGATTACAAAATACCGGTGTCAATGACGTCGGTTACAAACGGAGAGATTACAGCGTCTGCGACGGTAAAAATCGATAGAAACAGCTTTAAGTTCGGTGAGTTTTATACTGTGACAACCGCATTAAGAGATTCGTTAAACGGCGTTACCTTTAAAAGCGAGGGCAATTATTATTCCGGAGGAGAAACAATTTTGGGACAGTACCGCTTGGTTGATAACGGCGGTGAGTACAGTCTTGAATATAAATCTTATGCCGAAAACCGTGCAAATGCTGTCGGTGAAACTGTAAATTTCGGCGGAATATCGGCAAATGAAATGTTTGTTGCAAAAAAAGAAAATGACGGCTGGTATGTCACGGTGCTTCCGCGTCACAGAAAATTGACCCTGTCATTTAATAACGGAAGTGCACTTGCATCTGTTTGTGCGCTCGATGCGGATAAAAGTAAATTGGCAGATGTTGAAATCACGGACGGAAATACCGTAACTTTGGCAGAGCCGAACGCGTATTGCTACCGTATAACAGGTAATATATCGTGGAACTAAAAACACGGCATAACAAGAGTGGTATTTAACGTGAAAGAATTAAAAACAATAAATAAAGAAAAATCTCCATTGCAAATAAAACTTACTTCCCCTGTTGAGAGCATATTGTAAACAGCTGTAAGAATCAGATGAATTATGCGATTACAGGATAGACAATCTTACGGATTTGCTCGAAGTTATAATTTAAAAAACACTCTGACAGAAAGGCGGCACAAAAATGTTTTATTCAGATGATACGGCGGTTAAATATTCAGACAGTAAAATGTGGCAGGATATATTAAATGATGTTCTTAAAAAAGCGGAAGAAGGTTTGCAGACAAGGCTGATTGATGAGGCATATGCCGACGCCGGAAAAGGACAGCACGGAAATTACTATGATGCGTCGATACCGTTTTCTCAAACAATGCCATATTTATGCTGTGCATACCTTCATACCAAAGATGAGCGTTTTGCACAAAAGGCAAAAGAGCTTATGCTTTATTATTCCGGATACAAAAAGTGGCACAGCAGCAACAGTATGGGGCACAGCGAACTAAACAATGCCAATTTTTGCAAGGCTATGGTGTATGGCTATACTATGCTTGGCGATTATTTGTCGGATTTTGAAAGGAAGATAATTGCACAGGCAACATTTGAAAAAGGAATAAAACCTATTGCCGAAGATTGGGTTCTTCCCGAAACCCGCATACATGCACTTGATACAATGGGACATAACTGGTGGGTTGTATGTGTTTCATGCGCAGGAGCTGCCGCGGCGGCAATGCGCGATATGGTTGATGATGCGGATTTTTATGTTTCACAAATGGCAAACGCGGCAAAGGCATGGTTTTTGTATAAAGGAAACCCCATAAATAAAAAGCAGTGTAATTTTGATGACGGCGGATTTTATGAGAGCGTATCATATCTCGATTATTCACTGAGGGAATACTGCCTTTTCAAATATGTGTATGAGTCTGTTTACTGCAAGAAAATATTTAACGATATTGAATATTTGAAAAAATACGGAGATTTTTTTGCTTATACCGTTATTCCGTCAATCGGCACTGCAAAGACTGTTAATTTCGGGGATTGTATGGAAAAAACAATTATGCTGTCGGCATTGTGCATTTTAGGCGTCGGTGTTGAGCAGCCGCATCTTAATTGGTATGTTAAACAGTGGGAAGGGAGAGAAAAAACAGTTTATGACCTTATGTTTTATGAGCAGATATACCAAAAACCTTCCTGTGAGCCCGAAATAAAAAGCAAGTTTTACGAAAATATAGGCTGGGTAATTTTAAGAAATTCGTTTAAAAAAAATTCACCGGTGCTTGCCATTAAATGCGGTGATACCTGGAATCATTCCCATGCCGATGCGGGAAACTTTGAGTTTTACAATCACGGCGAGGCGGTGGTTTTCGATTCCGGTTCGTGCGAATATTCCGACAAAAAATATGTCGGCTACTACTGTTCCTCGAAAGCGCACAATGTAGTGCTGTTTAACGGAAAAGGACAGGACGAAAGGGATATTCACAATCACGTTTCAAATAAAGGGCATATTTATAACTTTATCGATGAGGGAAATGTAAAATATGCCGTTGCGGACTGTTCGGGTCCGATGGGAAGATATTTTCGCAGACATTTCAGGCATTTTTTATGGTTGGAAAATTTTATATTGATTTATGACGATATAGAGGCATACGAGCATGGAATTTTTGAATATTTACTTCACATTAATGAAGAATTTTCAGATGAATTTTTAATGCTGACATCGGCAGAAAAGACTCATATGAACGGTCATCTTGACCACGAACCCGATATTGACGTTCCATTTGAAAGTTATCGCATGATGAGTGATGAGAGCGGCAGAGGAAAGTTTGTTTCCGCATTGCTGATAAACAAAAATGTAAGATTAAAAATGGAGGAGCTTAAAAACGGGTATAAAATTTCGGACGGCAGTACAAATGTTTATATAAACAAACGAAGCGACGGAAGCGTTATGCACCGTAATTGCCTGAATGAGTTTAACGGCTATCTTACGGACAGTATTATTCTTTGTGAAAAGGATAGTGAATATTTTGTCGTTAACGGAAGTATTTTGAGAAAAGACGGTGCAGTGATATTTGATTCTCTCGAAAGAAAAACTGCCTTAATTCGTATACATTCGAAAAAGGTAATTCAAAAAATTAACCGATAATGAAAAAAGAAGAAAACAAAAAAGAACGCTTGTAAACTGCGGCGTTCTTTCTGTTTTAATCATATGCCGTTTTTCCTGTATTCGGCTGGCATCATGCCCGTAAATTTAAGAAATTTTTTATAAAATATATTTTTGTTTGAATATCCTGTTTCGCTGCATATAACATCTATGCTTTTATCGGTATGCAAAAGCATTTCACATGCTTTTTTTATTCTGTTTTTGTGTATAAAATCTGTGATCGTCATGCCCCGGTATTCTTTAAAAGCTCTTGAAAAATATGACGGATTGTAAAAGCATTTTTCGGCAAGCTTATCAAGCGTAAGAGCATCCGTGCAATTTTTTTCTATATATTCCGTGAGCATTTCTATGCGTCTGTCTTTGTTATTAGAGTCTGCATTTTCTGAAAAGACACTCATTTTTCTGAAAATATATGTTAAGATTACAGACATATATGACTTAAGAACAGTCAGATAGCCGCCCTCGCAGCTATCGTATTCTCTCATCATTGCATTCAGACAGTTTTCTATTTCTGAAGATTCTTCTTTGTCAAAATGAATAAACGGTTTTTCGAAGCCTACTGTTTCGCGAAAATCTTCAAATGCCGTCAAAGACAGCATCTGCATCGCATTGTTGGAGTTTATAAGCTCTTTTGATATAAATTCCGGCACAAGATATATATTGTAATATTTCATACCGGTATCGGAGCTGAATGCGTGCGTATGGTTGTAGTTTATAAACATCATATCACCGTGAGATACGCTGTATTTTTTTTCATCAATATATTGATAGCCCTCGCCGTCCGATATATATACAAATTCGAGAAAATCATGAATGTGAATTTCTTCATTGCATGCATTATGAAAACCTATGGCTATATTTTTATTTTTTGACAGAACTCTGTCTTTGGTAAAACATTTCATTATTATCACCAATCTTTATTTTAACACAAAAATTATGATTATGCAAATTAAAGTTAAATGAATAAATCGAGGGTATATTATCGCACAACTACCACACCTATGACCTCTTGACTAAAATACTGAATTAAAATCAAAACCCCTTGAAACACTGCGTTTCAAGGGATTTGCTTATGCACCATCAGGGGTTCGAACCCGGGACACCCTGATTAAGAGTCAGGTGCTCTACCAACTGAGCTAATGGTGCAAATATTAAATATCTTGTAATCAACGTTGACTATTATACACATTTTATGATAAAATGTCAATAGGTTTTTAAAAAAAAGTGAGTGAAAATTATGAATTTAAACACAATTGGGATAATTTGCGAATATAATCCGCTGCATTTTGGTCATTTGTACCATATAAAGGAGACAAAACGCCTAACCGGATGTAAAAATATTGTGTGCATAATGAGCGGCAGTCTTGTTCAGCGCGGCGAGCCTGCGATTTTTGATAAATGGGACAGAGCAAGAGCGGCAGTCGATAACGGGGCGGATCTTGTAATAGAGCTTCCTGCATATTATGTTGTCCAGTCTGCGGAGGAATATGCTTTCGGAGCGGTAAAAATTTTAGACAGAATCGGCATTGTTGACGGAATTTCATTCGGCAGCGAATGCGGCGATATTGATTTTTTAAAAAAATGTGCGCGTATTACCTCGTGTGACGAAAATTACAAAAAAATACTTAAAAGAGAATTGGAAAACGGCATAGGTTATCCGCATGCGTGTCGGGCGGCTTTGATGAAATGCCTGAAATCGGAGGATGAGAGTTTTTTTTCGCCGAATAACACTCTTGCGATATGCTATTTGTCCGCAATTGAAAAACTGAATTCCGAAATGAAGCCGTTTACTGTAAAACGTGAAAATGATTACCACGGTTTTGATTCATGCGATGGGTATTTAAGCGCGACGGCAATCAGAAAAATGATAACCGACGGAGTCGGGATAAATGATTATGCGCCGGATTATTCCGGAGCAGACACATATAATGTCAAGAATGCCGAAAGCTATATTCTCGGGTTTTTAAGAAATATATCCGCACGTGAGCTTGAAAATGCAAAGGGATATGAAGACGGTCTTGCAAACAGGATTATAAATGCCGCAAGATGTTCGTGTACTTTGGAGGAATTTATAAAAAACAGTATATCGAAAAGATACAGTATCCACAGAATAAAGCGCTGTGTTTTGTCTGCAATGCTCGGTGTTTGTGAGGATCTTTCGCCCGAATATGTCAGAGTTCTTGCCTTCAACCAAAAGGGCGCATCGCTTATAAAGAAAATAAAGACCGCTTCTGATTATGATGTTATAACAAAAACTGCCGATGCAAAGAGACATCCCATGCTCGATATTGATATCATAGCAACGGACTTTGCAGCGTTATGCTGTAATAATATAAATAAACGCATTGCCGGAAGAGACTTCCTAATGTCTCCGTATGTAAAAAAACAGCCGAGATCATTGTAAAACACAGGTACATCGGATTTTAAATCCGATGTATCGACGTTGTTTTGCGTAATGAGTTTTTTGCGGTTGTGCGTCATTTTTTGCGCCTTTATTTCAAATGTATCGGATGTTTGTCTTTTATCTTGTAATATTATATAAAATTTTGTTTTTACCGTCTGAAAAAGCAACATAATTTGACACAAATTTAAAAAAACTCTTGTAACATTTTCAATAGTATGTTAAAATATTAACGTATGATTTAATGCTGATATTGAGAAAGGGGTTAAATAATGATTTACAGTTCAGAAGTAGAAAATATGTGCGTTGTAAAAAAAGGTGCAAACCACGGTCCCGCTCCGATTCCCGAAGAAGGCAAATGGGTTGCGTCAAAAGAAATTAAAGATATTTCCGGTTTCACACACGGTGTGGGCTGGTGTGCTCCTCAGCAGGGTGCCTGTAAGCTTTCTTTAAATGTTAAAGATGGTATTATTCAGGAGGCTCTTGTTGAAACAATAGGCTGCTCGGGTATGACTCATTCAGCTGCTATGGCTTCCGAAATTCTTCCCGGCAAAACAATTCTTGAGGCTCTTAATACTGACCTTGTGTGTGATGCTATAAACACAGCAATGAGAGAGCTTTTCCTCCAGATTGTATACGGAAGAACTCAGTCTGCATTTTCGGAAGGCGGTCTTACGATCGGCGCGGGTCTCGAGGATCTCGGTAAAGGTCTCAGAAGCCAAGTCGGAACAATGTACGGAACACTTCTTAAGGGTTCAAGATATCTTGAAATGGCAGAAGGCTATGTTACAAAAATCGCTCTTGACGATAACGACGAAATCATCGGTTACAAATTTGTTCAGCTCGGTAAGATGATGGAAAACATCAAAAAGGGTATGGATGCCAATGAAGCTCTTGAAAAGGCAAGCGGTCAGTACGGAAGAATAGACGACGCTGCAAAGCTCATCGACCCGAGAGAAGAATAATTTATAAGGAGGATATGTAAAATGGCATTATTTGAAAGCTATGAAAGAAGAATTGACAATATCAATGCTGTTCTTAAGGCTAACGGTATTACATCTATAGAAGAAGCAAAATCCATATGTGATGAAAAAGGCATAGATCCTTACAAAATGGTTAAGGAAATTCAGCCGATTTGTTTTGAAAATGCTGCATGGGCATATGTTGTAGGCGCTGCTCTTGCAATAAAAAGAGGCTGCACAAAAGCTGCCGACGCTGCCGAAGTTATAGGCGAAGGTCTCCAGGCATTCTGCATTGACGGTTCCGTTGCAGACGACAGAAAAGTCGGTCTCGGTCATGGAAATCTCGGCGCTAAGCTTCTCAGAGAAGAAACAAAGTGTTTTGCGTTTCTTGCAGGTCATGAATCGTTTGCTGCTGCAGAGGGAGCTATCGGTATTGCAAAGAGTGCAAACAAAGTCAGAAAAGAACCCCTTAAGGTTATTTTAAACGGTCTCGGCAAGGATGCTGCTCAGATTATTTCAAGAATCAACGGCTTCACATACTGTCAGACAAAATTTGACTATGCAACCGGTAAGGTTAATATAGTTAAAGAAATTGCTTATTCCAAAGGTGAAAGAGCAAAGGTAAGATGCTACGGCGCTGACGATGTAAGAGAAGGCGTTGCCATAATGCATCTTGAAGGTGTTGACGTTTCCATCACGGGAAACTCAACAAACCCGACAAGATTCCAGCATCCTGTTGCAGGAACATATAAGAAAGAATGCAACGAAATGGGCAAAAATTATTTCTCGGTTGCATCCGGTGGCGGTACGGGCAGAACTCTTCACCCTGATAACATGGCTGCAGGCCCTGCTTCTTACGGTATGACAGATACAATGGGCAGAATGCATTCCGACGCTCAGTTCGCAGGATCTTCATCAGTTCCGGCTCACGTTGAAATGATGGGCTTCCTCGGAATGGGTAACAACCCGATGGTTGGTGCTACCGTTGCTGTAGCTGTTGCTGTTGAAGAAGCAATGAATAAATAAGAATACTTGGAAAACGCATTAAACAGAGGTTTTTAAAAATACACGGGAGTAGCGCGGGAATGGAAATGTGTGCGATTCATACATTATTCCTGCACTACTCCTATATTTATATTTCTACACTTTAAAATTTTAAAATAACTATTGACAAATCATAAAAATTGTAGTATTATAATTCCAGCACAACGTGTGCCGAAGAATGGAGAGCGGTTAATGACAAAAGATAAACGTGAATTTATTTGTGATAATATTTCAAGCGATATTATAAATATTGCAGAAAAAATTGCAACGGAAGAGGGGGCGCATAAGGTTACGGTCAGTAAAATAATCCGTGAGCTTAATGTTACAAACAGAGTTTTTTACAACAGATTTGCCAATATTGATGAAGTTCTCAGGATTATTTACGAAAATGCTGTTGTAAAAATGCGCAAGGCTTTTGTTCCCGATTACGATAAGGCGATAGATGCCGATTCGATTTACGATTACGCAATGGATGTTGCCGAAAATGTTCTTGTTGCTACATATGAAGTCAAAATGAAATTTATACACTATATGTTTGAACACGATTCGCTTACGGAAAACAACCGTATATGGTGGATGAATGCGCTGAATAAGGCAATCGAATATGCAAAGGGAAGAAAACTCATTAAAGATATTGATACAGAGAGCCTGAGCTATTCCGTGTGGTGCTTTTGCCGAGGTTTTAATGCCGATGCGGTAAGCCGCAAAATTTCGAAGGAAGATGCGGTTAAATATTTCAGAGTGGGATTCGGATGCTTTTTGAACGGTATCAGGTATAATGACGGTTAATAAACGGAAAATCTAATAATTTAAATATACAGATTAAAACAGAGAGAATTCTCTGTTTTAATTATCACAGCACAGTGTGTGCCGAAATTCGGCACAGTGTGCATTAATTTTTGCAGCACGCATTGTGCTGAAACAGGAGGTACACTATGAGTATTAAAATTATAGGTACGGGAAGCTATGTTCCCGAAAAAATCGTAACAAACGATGACCTCACAAAATTGGTCGACACGTCGGATGAATGGATTGTTCAGCGTGTCGGTGTGAAACAAAGACACGTATCTGAGACGGAGACAGCAGGAGATATGGCATGCAGGGCGGCAGAAAGAGCTCTCGAATCTGCCGGTATAACGGCAGATAAAATAGACCTAATAGTTGCCGCGACCTTTACAAGCGAGACCTTTTGCCCGACTGTAGGCGGATTTGTTCAGCAAAGTATAGGCGCGAATTGCCCTGCGTTTGACGTAAACTCTGCGTGCAGCGGATTTTTGTTTGCTCTTGATATTGCCGCTTCGTATATCATGCGTAAGGCTGCAAAAAATGTTCTTGTAATAGGTTCCGAAAGAGTAAGCAAGATAATTGACTGGACAGACAGAAACACCTGTGTTATTTTCGGTGACGGAGCAGGAGCCTTTGTTATTACCGAGGGCGACGGATATCTATCGTCAAAGCTGTATACAAACGGCGGTGATGATGTTATAAAGGTTCCGTCATATAACGCGGAATCGGTGTTCTATAAGGGTGAAAGTCAAACTCCGCATATATTTATGAAGGGTCAGGAGACATTCAGATTTGCGGTAACTCGCATAGCAAACGACGTTAAAGAGGTTGCTGAAAAGGCAGGTATATCTCTTTCGGATATTGATTTTGTGATTCCGCATCAGGCAAATATCAGAATAATAGATTTTGCTTCCAAAAAACTTGGTATCGGCAAAGAAAAATTCTTTGTTAATATAGATAAATACGGTAATACCTCATCGGCAAGCGTACCAATGGCATTTGATGAGCTTGCAGAAAGCGGAAAGCTGAAAAGAGGAGATATCGTGGCAATGTGTGCTTTCGGCGGCGGACTTTCGAGCGCTGCCTGCATTATAAAATATTAAAAAATAATTGGAGGAATTTATCATGACAACAGCAGAAAAGATTATGGAAGTATTGGCAAATCATCTTGAAATGGATGTAAATGAAATAAGCGAGGATGCAACACTTGAGAGCCTTGACGTGGATTCTCTCGATACGGTAGAGATTATGATGGAGCTTGAGGATGAATTCGGCATTGAAATCAACGCTTCCGATGTCGGAACAGGAAAATCCGTCAAAGAGCTTGCCGAATATGTTGACAGTAAAATCGAAGGTTGATTCGGCAAATTAAAAAATTAAAGAAGAGGTGTCTTGGGAATGATTAACAGCAAAATATGTGATATGCTCGGTATCCGCTATCCGATTTTACAGGGCGGTATGGCGCATATATCAGATGCGGATCTTGCAGCGGCGGTTTCCAATGCCGGAGGTCTCGGCATAATTTCTGCAGCAAGCGGAAACATATCTCAGATAGAAGAACAGATTGACCGCGCAAAACAGCTTACCGACAAACCTTTTGGCATTAATATAATGCTTATGGGCGATAATATTGACGCTATTGCGCAGCTTGTTATTGATAAAAAGGTCAAAGTTGTTACAACAGGTGCCGGTAACCCGGGCAAATATATTCCCGCGTGGAAAGAGGCAGGGGTTAAGGTTATACCCGTTATTCCCTCGGCATCTCTTGCAAAGCTTGTCGCAAGAAGCGGAGCCGATGCCGTTATAGCAGAGGGTGGTGAGTCGGGAGGTCATGTCGGTGATATGACAACCATGGCTCTTGTACCTCAAGTGTGTGACGCAGTCAGCATTCCTGTCATTGCCGCAGGCGGCATAGCAGACGGCAGAGGAATGGCTGCAGCATTTATGCTCGGAGCATGCGGCATACAGGTAGGCACGCGTTTTCTTTCAGCGGAGGAATGTAATATCTCACAGGTATACAAAGACAAGGTTCTTAAGGCAAACGATACTGCAACAATCGTAACGGGCAGACGTCTCGGTCACCCCGTAAGAAGTCTTAAATCACAATTTTCAAGACGATATGCAAAAGAAGAGTATTCTCAGATTTCTGATGATGATCTTGAAAAAATGGCTGTCGGTACGCTCAGAGCTGCAGTGTGTGACGGTGACGAAAAGAACGGCTGCTTCCTTGCAGGTCAGATATCGGGAATGGTAAATAAAATTCAGCCTGCTTCGGAAATTGTTGAAGAAATTGTTTCGGGAGCCGAAAAAACTTTAAGTGAGGCGATAAAATGGGTAAAATAGCATTTGTATTTTCAGGTCAGGGTGCACAATACAGCGGTATGGGTAAAGAACTGTATGATATGGGCGCCGCTATGAAAAAACTTTATGACGAAGCGGAAAGCTTCAGACCGGGAACTATGGATATGTCATTTAACGGTTCTCAGGATGACCTTAAAATAACGTCAAACACACAGCCGTGTTTGTATCTTGTTGATCTTGCATCTGCACTTGCACTTAATGAGAACGGAATTTTTGCCGACGGATGTGCGGGATTTTCTCTCGGAGAAATTGCTGCTCTTGCCTATGCGGGTGCATATACATATTCCGATGGCTTTAAGATTGTTACGTCGCGTGGAAAACTGATGCAGTCGGCGGCAGAAAAACACGACACAGCAATGTGCGCCGTGCTCAAAAAAGACGCCGAAACGGTCAAAAAAGTCGTATCGGAGTTTGAAGAGCTCTATGCCGTGAACTTTAATTCACCGGGGCAGACGGTAGTCTCGGGTCTTAAAAAGAGCGTTGACGAATTCAGCGCAAAAATGAAAGCCGACGGTGCGCGCTGTGTTCCGCTTGCGGTCAGTGCGGCATTTCATTCTCCGTTTATGAATGATGCTTCGGCATCCTTTGCGGAAGAACTCAAAAAATATGATATTAAAAAACCCGATATTGATGTATATGCAAATCTGAATGCGTCTCCGTACGGAGATAATGTGACAGAGACTCTTGCAATGCAGATGAGAAGCCCCGTCGAATGGCAGAAAACAATTGAAAACATGATTGCGGACGGATATAGCGAATTTATCGAAGTCGGAGCAGGAAGGACACTCAGCGGTCTTATTAAAAAAATATCGGGTGAAGTAAAAATATATTCTGTTCAAGACAGGAAATCACTTGAAAAAACCGTAGAGGCGGTGAAAAATAATGATTAAAGGTAAAAATGCGGTTGTAACCGGAGGTTCACGCGGCATAGGAGCTGCAATTGCCGAAAAATTTGCATCAATGGGTGCAAATGTGGCTATTCTTTATGCAAGCAGTGATGAAAAGGCAGCAGCCGTAAGAGATAATATTATGGAAAAATACGGTGTTAAAGCCGAAATATATAAGTGTGATGTATCATCCGATGTTGAATGTGCCGACACGGTGAAAAAGGTGACGGATGAATTCGGCGGAATTGATATTCTTGTGAATAATGCCGGAACAACACGCGACGGTCTTATAGCTATGATGAAAAGCGAGGACTTTGACGTGGTTATAAATACAAATTTGAAGGGTTGCTTTAATATGATTAAGGCATGCTCAAGAAATTTTATAAAGAAAAAATACGGAAAAATAATAAATATTTCATCCGTATCTGGAATACTCGGTACGGCGGGTCAGTGTAACTATGCGTCATCCAAGGCCGGAGTAATTGCTTTGACAAAGGTAACGGCAAGAGAATTTGCCGGAAAGAATGTCTGCTGCAATGCTATTGCACCCGGATTTATAACCACAGACATGACTGAAGGGCTTGAAAAAGAAAATTATCTCAGTCTAATTCCGCTGAAACGCTGCGGTACACCCGAAGATGTGGCAAATCTTGCGGCATTCCTGGCAGACGAGGCGTCTGACTATATAACAGGCGAGGTTATTCGTGTGGACGGCGGAATGGCAATATAAATTCATGTGAATCGAATGGAGGAAAATATTATATGAGAAGAGTTGTAATTACCGGAATGGGTGCGGTGACACCCGTCGGATGTGATGTCAAAACATTTTGGGACAGCCTCATAAACGGAAAAAACGGAATAGATATTGTAACAAGATTTGATGTAACGGATTTTAAAGCAAAGCTTGCGGCTGAAATTAAAGATTTTGATCCGCTGCAGTATATGGAAAAATCCGAAATCCGTAAAAGTGATAAATTTGTTCAGTATGCAATTGCGGCAGCTTCTCAGGCTGTTGCCGATTCCGGTATTGACGGCAAAATTGCTCCCGAAAGATTCGGAGTTTATTACGGCTCTGGCGTTGGAGGATTTGAGACTTTTATTTCCGAAGAAAATAACCTTATAAATAAAGGTCCTTCAAGAGTATCTCCGCATTTTATTCCCAAAATGATTGCAAACATGGGAGCAGGCAATATTGCTATTAAATTCGGTGCGAAAGGACCGTGTATTTCGGTCACAACTGCTTGTGCAACCGGTACAACGGCTGTCGGCGAGGCTTTCAGAGCAATCCGATACGGTTATGCGGATGCTGTTATTGCAGGCGGTGTAGATGCGGCAATAACACCTCTCGGATTTGCCGGATTCATAAACTGTATGGCTCTTACACACAGCACAGACAAAGACTGCGCGTCGATACCTTTTGACAAAAGAAGAAACGGATTTGTAATGGGCGAGGGTGCGGGCGCTCTTGTTGTTGAGGAATATGAACATGCAATAGAGCGCGGTGCAACAATTTATGCCGAGGTTAAAGGATACGGAAGCACATGTGATGCATTCCATGTTACGGCTCCCGATTCCGAAGCGGAAGCATCGGGACGTGCGATATCCGATTGCCTTAAAGAAGCCGAGTGCGAATATGATGCAGATAGGATATATATAAATGCTCACGGAACCAGTACACCTCTTAATGATAAAACGGAAACAAAGGCAATTAAAAATGCTTTCGGTGACGATGCATATAAGCTTCATATCAGCTCTACAAAATCCATGACGGGACACCTTCTCGGCGCTGCCGGAGCAATAGAAGCAATAGCTGCAATAAAAACACTTGAAAACGGAATTGTTCCTCCGACAATTAATCTCAAAGAGAGCGATCCCGAGTGTGATCTTAATTATACACCCAACACTGCATGTAAAACTCCCATAGACTTTGCAATGTCGGTTTCTCTCGGATTCGGCGGTCATAATGCATGCATAGGGTTTGCTAAGGTGTGATTTTAAAATTATTGGATTTTGTCCGATTGTTATCGGCGGAACGGAGAATGTAATGAATAAAGAAGAATTAAAAAAAATACTTCCTCACAGAAACAGCATGCTTTTGCTCGATGAAGCAGAATTCATAGACGGAAAAGCCCACGGTAAAAAAAAGATAACGGGCGATGAATGGTTTTTGGACGGCCATTTTCCCGGAAGTCCTATCGTTCCCGGAGTTATTCTTTGCGAAATTCTTGCACAGTCGGCGAGTGTTGCCTTAAACGAAAGCATTGGAGAAGGCAAACTTCCGCTGTTTACGGGTCTTGATAAAGTAAAATTCAGAAAAAGCGTTGTTCCGGGTGATGTTTTTGAAACGGAGTGCGAAATAGTAAGGGTCAGAGAACCGTTCTACTTTGCAAAAGGAAAAGGTTTTGTGGACGGAAAGCTTTGCGTGAGCGCGGAATTCTCGTTTGCAATTACCGAGAAAAAATGATCAGGCGGTGAAGATATGGGTCTTAAAGATATAATAAAAAATATTATAAAACCGTCCGCTGCGGAAGAAAAAAGAATATGCAAAAAATGCGGAGCGGAAACGGAATACAAAATTCTTGCGGCAAATAACATGATTTGTCCGTCGTGCGGTGCGTATTTCAGGATGCGTGCTCATGAGCGAATTGCAATGATGGCAGACGGCGGCATGTATGATGAAATTGATGCAGAGCTTAAGAGCAGTAACATTATTGACTTTCCCAATTATAACGAAAAGCTTGAAAAAGCAAAAAAAGACAGCGGCATCAACGAGGGAGTAGTATGTGTGACATGCAAAATCGGCGGAGTAAACTGCGCGGTGTTTGCAATGGATTCCGCATTTATGATGGGAAGCATGGGTACCGTTGTCGGTGAAAAAATTACGCGTTTGTTTGAAAAAGCAACAGATGAAAAACTGCCTGTTGTCGGATTTTGTACATCGGGCGGCGCAAGAATGCAGGAAGGAATACTTTCTTTAATGCAGATGGCGAAGGTCAGCGGGGCTGTCAAGAGGCACAGCGAAGCCGGAGGACTGTATATATCTGTTCCTACGGATCCGACAACAGGAGGTGTAACAGCAAGCTTTGCAATGCAGGGAGATATAATCATATCCGAGCCGAATGCGCTTATAGGATTTGCAGGCAAAAGAGTAATCGAGCAGACAACGGGCGAAAAGCTGCCCGAGGGCTTCCAGAGAGCGGAATATCTTATGGAATGCGGGTTTCTTGATATGATTGTAAAAAGAGAAGAACTTAAAGCTACTGTTGAAAAAATACTGCAGATGCATCTTTGAGTGGAGGTGAGACAATATGAATCAGAATAATAACGTTGCGTCATACGAACGAGTAAAGAAAGCAAGAGACGGCAAGCGCCCGTCGGGAAGGTTTTATATCGAACGGATGACGGAATCCTTTTTGGAGTTTCACGGTGACCGCCGTTTCGGTGATGACGGTGCAATTGTCGGCGGAATAGCCTATCTCGGCGGTATACCGGTGACTGTCATTGCAATGGAGCGAGGAGATACTATTGAAGAGAGAATGAAACGAAATTTCGGTTGCCCCGAGCCCGAGGGCTACAGAAAGGCTCTCAGACTTATGAAAGAAGCCGAAAAATTTCACCGTCCCGTAATTTGCTTTATCGGAAGCTCCGGCGCATATTGCGGCATAGACGCGGAAAAACGCGGTCAAGGTGAGGCAATAGCCGAAAATCTTTTTGAAATGATGGGTCTCAAAACCCCCGTTATATCCGTAGTTGTCGGTGAGGGAGGCAGCGGCGGAGCGCTTGCTCTCGGTGTTGCCGATACGGTAATTATGCTTGAAAACGCGGTATATTCGGTAATTTCACCCGAGGGATGTGCAAGCATACTTTGGAAAGATGCCGCAAAGGCTGACGAAGCGGCAGCAGCACTGAAGCTTACGGCGCATGATCTTCTTGGCTTCGGTGTTGCGGAGAAGATCATAGAAGAAGAGGGCAGGTCTTATGAGCAGATAGCCGACGATCTGAAAAACGTTCTTATAAAAGAAATAGATTCAAAACAAAAGAAAAGCAGCAAAGAGCTTCTGGACGCAAGATATAATAAATTCAGAAAAATAGGTATTGTCTGAAAAGCTGCGTTTAATTAAAGACCGAAAAACCGATAGATATGTAATCGGTTTCTCGGTCTTTTTAGCTTGAATTTTTATTCCGTCTTTTCATTCACGGCAATCCATATTTCGCACCTGTAATTCGGGTCGGATGTATCTGCCGACTCATAAACCTCAAATTCTACGTTTTCGGCGTATTCATACTGCGTGCTCTGCGGAAAGAACTCCGTAACGATTCTGTGGTATGTTTCGATAAAGGCATCGGGCATTTTGCCCTTGCTTGTGAATACCGCGTATGTGTGAGCCGGAATTGTGACAACCTCAAAGCCGTCATCGGTTTTTCTTCCGTCGTATTCAACACCGATACCGTAAGGAAACTGCTTCGCATTGAGCTCCGATGAAAAGCAAATTCCGAGCAAGCCTTTCATCATCGGATTTTCCGGTATGTAAGAAGCTAATTTTTCCATTGTGCCGTCCGCGCCGTATTGCTGCCACATTGCGCTTATATCCCGCGTGACATTTGCCGACATCGGTTTGCCGACCTTCTTCCTTTTGCATACAACCTGAAATGCGTCTCTTTTTTCAATTCTGTAATCCATCTTACTGCCTCCCGTTAAGGTTAATTTTACAGACAGCGGAGTGAAAATCTTAACGTTGCCGCCGCGCTTTGCTTCGCTCGGGGCAATGCCGTGGAATCGGGTAAAGGCACGCGAGAAGCTCTCGGGTGTATCGTAACCGTATTTCAATGCTATGTCGATGATTTTTGCGTCACCTTTCGACAGCTCTTCTCCCGCAAGAGAGAGCCTCCTCATGCGGATATATTCGCCGAGCGAAAAACCGCACAGTATGCCGAACACCCTCTGAAAATGAAATGACGATGAGTATGCCTGTTTTGCCGCTTGCTCAAAATCGATTTCTTCGGTTATGTTAGCCTCCACATAGTCAACGGCTCTTTGTATTCCCTGTATCCAATTCATTTTTGCACTCCCTTTCTGTGATTACAGTATACCAAAAGCTGCATATATTTTCCTGATTTTCAGTGCTTTGAGATGTTATGAAAGTCAGAATCCGCACTTTCGGTAATTATATCATAAAGCAGCAAAGAAAGCAAACGAATTTCTATTCGGCAATCATTCTTGTGATATCTTTTTTCATTCGCTGAATTATCCTCTTTTCAAGACGCGATATATATGACTGTGAGATTCCCATCATATCGGCAACCTCTTTTTGCGTTTTGCTGTTTCCGCTTCCCATTCCGAAGCGAAGTTTCATAATATTTTTTTCGCGGTCGGAAAGGTGCTCGAGTGCAATGGACAAAAGCTGCTTGTCAACCTCATTTTCGATATCCTGATAGACCACATCCGAATCTGTTCCGAGTATATCCGACAAAAGAAGTTCATTTCCGTCCCAATCAACATTAAGAGGCTCGTCAATGGATATTTCACATCTTCTGTTGCTGTTTTTGCGCATATACATAAGTATTTCATTTTCTATACAACGTGAGGCATATGTTGCAAGCTTAATATTTTTATCGGGCTTAAAAGTATTTATTGATTTAATCAGACCTATTGTTCCGATAGATATAAGGTCTTCAATATTAATACCGGTGTTTTCAAATTTTTTTGCTATATAAACAACAAGCCTCAGATTATGTTCTATCAGCACGGATTTAGCATCCTTTGAATCGGTCTTAAGCATGCCGATATATTTTTGCTCATCATCTTTGGAGAGCGGAGGCGGCAATGTTGACGGGCCGCCTATATAGTGCACCTCCTGTTTGTATAATATGGAAAATATAATTTTTTTAAAGCTTTGCGGCAGATTTGTCAGTACCTGCATGATATGTAATCCTTCCTTTCGGGTTATGTTATTATTTCAGGGTTGAAAAGTGCGCTGTATTCTCCGTGTTTTGAAAGAGTGCTGTCGCACAATCCGATAATTGCTTTTTTTGTTTTTCTTCCGCCTACGGTTATGACATCAGGGATAAAACCCGTCATTATGCCGTTTTCGTTTCCGACGGACGAATAGGGAATGACTCTGATCTTTATGTCTGTATCTGTATTTGATATATCGGGCATGCCTTCGGGAAATAATGATTTTAATTCATTTTTTTCAGCAATTACAACGGGAGTGTTGCTTATCGGATCGGAAAGCAGGTTGCCCGTATCGGAGAGTGCGCATATTTCACAGCTTTTATCTCCGAGGTAAATTTTCATTTTTTTAATTCCGAGAAGTTTGTTTCTTTTAAAGACAAACGACGCAATGCTGATTATCGCATATGATACGACGGATGCCGCAACAAGTATTTTGAATGATATATTAAAATAGAAAATACCGTTGCTTACCGTAGGTGACGTTCCATTTGCAAAATCCGTGAAGAAAATCAGCGCGAGCATGACCCCGGCAAAAGTAAAAGATACGAGATAAAATATGACAGTATTTCTCAGAAGCGTCAGATTTTTTTTTTCGGGTATTGCAATCAGCATCATAATCACCGAAACCGCAAATTTACACGGAAATATGTATAAGAAATGTATCTTCGGAAAAAACATACACACCGCATAAACGGCGCCGACAGAGGCGGCAAGGCAACTCCGCGCTGCGGATATTTCTTTTTTTAAAAATACCGATGTTATTTTCAAAAGAATTATGTTAATGATAAAGTTGATAAGAAACAGCATATCCGCATATACAATCGGTCTCATGTTTTGTTTCACCTCGTATATAATTATATGCCTTAAGATGCAAAAATAATGCAGAACCGTGTCGAACAAAAAAATTTTTATATTTGTATTTTACCCCTTGCCAAACTCAAAAAAATGTGATATAATTAATAAAACACATTGGATTGTTTGGAGGTGTTTAAGTATGCTTAGTACGGTTTTAACAATAGTACATGTTGTCCTCGCTGTTTTGCTTATAGCAATCGTTCTTTTCCAGTCCGGTGCTCAGCAGGGGCTCTCCGGTTCGATAGCCGGCGGTGCGGAGACATTTTTCGGTAAAAATAAAGCAAGAACATTAGACGGAATACTTGCAAAATTTACTTCGGTAATAGCAATTCTTTTCATTGCTACGTCGCTTGTTCTTTCATTGATTATTAAATAATCAATGAAACGGTATTACAAAAGAATATTTATTTAAGAGGCAGAAACGAATTTCAGTCGTTTCTGTTTTTTTATTACAAATGATAACATTTCAAAGATATATTATCAAATGCATATTGCACTAAAAAATTAGTGTATATTTAATGTATATATAAAATTGCTGTTTGCGTGTATAATATATTGCAAGAGGTGATTTTATGTTCAGAGTACACCACAGTGAGGAAACGGTCAACAAAACTTTCAGATTCCCAAAATCGTTGATTGATAAAATGTCGTCCATAGCGCAAAATGAAAATGTTTCATTAAACAGTTTTGTTATCCAATGCTGTGAGTATGCGATAGATAATTTTCAATCTTCGGAAAAAGAAGATAAATAAGATTAATGTGTGTAAAATTAATAAAAATTATGGATGAAAATGTCATTTTTTTTAAAACTATGCCCTTGACAACGTCCTATTAATGTGCTATAATCCATAGCATAGAAAGCGACAAGGAAGCCGCAGACAAATCATAATCGATTTGTCTGTGGCTTTTTGTTTTTTCAAAAATAAAATTAAAACGGCTAAGGCTGTTTAAAAAATTAAAAGGAGTGCTGACAATGGATAAGGTAACAGATATCTTCTCATCAATGGTATTTGATGACGCGACAATGGAAGCAAGACTTCCGAAGGAGACATACAAGGCGCTGCAGAAAACAATAAAAGACGGCAAGCACCTTGATCTCGGAGTTGCAACGGTTGTTGCAAATGCTATGAAGGACTGGGCAATAGAAAAGGGTGCAACTCATTTTACTCATTGGTTCCAGCCGATGACAGGTATAACCGCCGAAAAGCATGACAGCTTCATATCCCCAAAAGACGGCGGAAAAGTTATTATGGAGTTTTCGGGTAAGGAATTGATTCAGGGTGAACCCGATGCATCATCATTCCCCTCGGGCGGACTCAGAGCAACATTTGAGGCAAGAGGTTATACTGCATGGGATGCAACAAGCTATGCATTTATAAAAGAAGGAGTTCTTTGCATACCGACTGTATTTTGTTCATACGGCGGTGAGGCTCTTGATCAGAAAACAGCTCTTCTGCGTTCTATGGAAGCAATTAACCGTCAGGCACTCAGGGTGTTAAAACTGTTTGGAAACGAAAGTGTAAAATCGGTAAAAACAACCGTAGGTCCGGAACAGGAATACTTCCTTATAGATAAAAATCTGTATGACAAACGCAAAGACCTTATATATACGGGCAGAACACTTTTCGGATGCCGTGCACCCAAAGGTCAGGAGCTTGACGATCACTATTTCGGTACAATAAAACCGAGAGTTTCCGCATTTATGAAAGATCTTAACGAAGAGCTTTGGAAACTCGGTATACTTGCAAAGACGGAGCATAACGAAGTTGCACCTGCACAGCATGAAATGGCACCGATATTCACAACAACAAATATTGCTGCCGATCATAATCAGCTGACAATGGAAATCATGCAGAAGGTTGCAAAAAAACACGGAATGGTTTGCTTGCTTCATGAAAAACCGTTTGCCGGAGTTAACGGAAGCGGAAAGCACAACAACTGGTCAATTTCAACCGATACGGGAATTAACCTTCTTGAACCGGGTGAGACACCTTATGAAAATGCCCAGTTCCTCATTTTCCTCTGTGCGGTTATAAAAGCCGTTGATGAATATCAGGATCTTCTCAGAATTTCGGTTGCATCAGCCGGTAATGACCACAGACTCGGTGCAAACGAAGCACCTCCGGCTATAGTTTCGATGTTCCTCGGATCTGATCTTTCCGAAATACTTGAAGCTATTGAAAATGATAAACAGTATGATTCGAAGCAGAAAGATATAATGAGAATCGGCGTACATACACTTCCGAAATTTCCGAGAGATACAACAGACCGTAACAGAACAAGTCCGTTTGCATTTACGGGTAATAAATTCGAGTTCCGTATGCTCGGCTCGGCATCTTCAATATCCTGCACGAACACTGTTCTCAATACATCGGTTGCCGAAGAACTCAAACAGTTTGCTGATATTCTTGAAAATGCAAAGGATTTTGAAAGTGAACTTCATGAGCTTATCAAAAAGACAATAAAAGACCATAAACGGATTATATTTAACGGTGACGGATATGATGATTCATGGGTTGAAGAAGCCGAAAGAAGAGGACTTCTCAATCTTAAATCAACACCGGATGCCGTAGCGCATATGCTCGATAAAAAGAACGTTGATCTTTTTGAATCACATAATGTTTACAGTGCAACAGAGCTTTCGGCGCGCCATGAAGTGCTTTTGGAAAACTACTGCAAGATAATAAATATAGAAGCGCTCACAATGCTTGACATGGCAAGAAAAGATATACTTCCCGCAATGAGTGATTATTCAAAGGAACTTACCGAAGCTGCACTTAAAAAATCAGAACTCTTCGGAGATATAGACTGCTCATATGAAAAGGATGTCATTAAGAGCATAAGTGCAATGCTTGGTGCGGCTCACAGAACCGTTAAAAAACTTGAAGAGGATCTTCTCTTCTCAAAATCAATAACCGATGCTGAGAAGCTTGCCGATTTTTATAAGACAACAATAATAGACGATATGAGGGCACTTCGTATTTCTTCGGATGAAATGGAGACAATAGCATCCGCCGAAAAATGGCCTTATCCTTCATACGGTGAGCTCTTATTCGGAGTAAGATAAAACAGTTAAAAATAAGAAAGAGGGTTATTATCATGAGTTTAGAAAGTGTAATGGCTTCGATTGATTCCGAAGTGTTTGGTGTCTGGTTTCTTATAGCCGTAGCATTTGTATTTTGGATGCAAGCAGGATTTGCAATGGTTGAGACAGGTTTTACCAGAGCAAAAAATGCCGGAAACATTCTTATGAAAAACCTTATGGATTTCTGTATAGGTACAATTACATTTATCCTTATCGGTTTCGGATTGCTTCTCGGTGAAGATCTTATAGGTCTTATCGGTAAGCCGGGGTTTGATATATTCACATCATATCAGGATTTTGATTGGTCAAACTTCGTATTCAACCTGGTATTCTGTGCCACAACCGCAACAATAGTTTCGGGAGCTATGGCAGAAAGAACAAAGTTTCTTTCATATTGTATATATTCGGCAGTTATTTCCGCATTTATATATCCTGTTGAAGCACACTGGGTATGGGGCGGCGGCTGGCTTTCTCAGTGGGGTTTCCACGACTTTGCAGGTTCAACATGTATACATATGGTAGGCGGTATATCCGCTCTTGTCGGAGCTAAAATGCTCGGACCCCGTATCGGTAAATTTGTCAGAAACAAAGATGGCAAGGTTATTAAGGTAAATGCCTTTCCGGGTCACAACATTACAATAGGCTGCCTCGGTGTATTTATCCTTTGGCTCGGCTGGTACGGCTTCAACGGTGCAGCGGCTGTAAGCGTTCCCGAACTTGGTTCAATCTTCCTTACAACGACCGT
Source organism: uncultured Clostridia bacterium (assembly GCA_934463165.1). Taxonomy (GTDB): domain Bacteria; phylum Bacillota; class Clostridia; order UMGS1810; family UMGS1810; genus RGIG1828. The sequence continues at coordinate 40,726 of CAKSJG010000007.1, read as the reverse complement.
TGCACCGGCAATTGCAACAGTAGTATGTATGGTATTTACATGGATCAAATACGGTAAACCGGATGTTTCAATGTGTCTTAACGCTTCACTTGCAGGTCTTGTTGCAGTAACAGCAGGCTGCGATGTTACAGACGCACTCGGCGCTTCAATAATTGGCGCTGTTGCAGGTCTCCTCGTTGTATTCGGGGTATGGTTTCTTGATTATAAGCTTCATATAGATGACCCCGTCGGTGCTGTTGCCGTTCACTGCTTAAACGGTATCTGGGGTACAATAGCCGTAGGACTTTTTGCAACTCCCTCAGCACCTGCATTTTCAAGAGCATTCGGCGACGGTGTAAGCTTCGGTGCAAATCAGATTGCAGGCGCAGGATTATTCTACGGCGGCGGATTCAAACTTCTCGGAATTCAGCTCACGGGTATGTTTTCAATTATAGCATGGACAGCTGTTACAATTTCAATAGCTTTCCTTATTATAAAAGCAACCGTAGGACTCAGAGTTTCCAAGGAAGAAGAAATTGTCGGTCTTGATGCTACAGAGCACGGTCTCCCGAGCGCATATGCCGGAATGTCTATGATTCCCGAAACAATCTATGACGATGCTCCGGTTGTTGTATCGGGTACGGTACCTGCTGCCGAAGCGGTTCCCGTAAAGAAGGTTCCTTCATTTGATATGCAGTCAAACGGTGTGAAGATGACAAAGATTGAAATTGTCTGCAAGGAATCCAGACTTGAAGCTCTTAAAGAGGCTATGATGTCAATAGGCATTACCGGAATGACCGTAAGTCACGTTATGGGCTGCGGCATACAGAAAGGAAAGCCCGAATATTACCGCGGAGTTCAGATTGAAGCAACGCTTCTTCCGAAAATTCAGATTGATATAGTAGTCAGCAAGGTCCCGGTATCTCAGGTTATAGATACCGCAAAGAAAGTGCTTTACACAGGTCACATCGGAGACGGAAAGATATTTGTTTATGATGTTGAAAATGTTATAAAAGTAAGAACCGGTGAAGAGGGCTTCGATGCACTTCAGGATGTTGAGTAACATTAAAATATAACACAAGGCAAAATAATCAGCTGATTGTTTTGTCACACCCCAGGTGTGCTCGGGCACATCCTGGGGTTAGGTGTTAAACGGAATATTTTTTAAAACCGATGCACATGTTTTTACACAGATTTTAAAGTATATGCAGCTTATTTTCCCCCGGTGAAAATGCATATCGATTCATACATTAGGAGGAGTTTATTATGTGTTCGATAATGGGGTACTCAGGTACTTTGCTAAAAAAAGATAAATTTAAAGAAGGGTTTGATAAAACTGTTTCAAGAGGTCCCGATATGTCAAAAATTATTGAAGTCGGAGACGCAATTCTCGGATTTCACCGTCTTGCAATTATGGGTCTTGATGAAAGCGGTATGCAACCGTTTTATTTTGAAAATAAATATGTTGTATGCAATGGCGAAATTTACGGTTTTCGCAAATTAAAACAGGAGCTTTTGGGAAAAGGCTATACATTTAAAAGTGATTCCGACTGTGAGCTTCTTCTGCCCATGTATAAGGAATACGGTACAGATATGTTTGAAAAGCTTGATGCGGAGTTTGCGCTTATAATTTATGACGAAGAAAACGGCGGCATCATAGCGGCGCGTGATCCCATAGGCATAAGACCGCTGTACTACGGTATGCTCTCAAACGGTGATTATGTTTTTGCCAGCGAGGCAAAAAATCTTGTTTCAATTTGCAAAAAGGTTATGCCGTTCCCTCCCGGTCATTATTTTAAAAACGGGAAGTTTAAATGTTATAATGATATCAGCAAAGTAAAAATTGTTTGTGCGGACGATGTTGAAACCGCATGCAAAAATATACATGATAAACTTATAAAAGGTATAGAAAAACGTCTTGATGCCGATGCTCCGGTGGGCTTTCTTCTTTCCGGAGGGCTTGATTCCTCGCTTGTTTGCTCGGTTGCCGCAAAGCTCAGTCATAAACCGATAAAAACCTTTGCCATAGGAATGAGCACAGATGCCATAGACCTCAAATATGCTAAAGAGGTTGCAGAATATATAGGAGCCGACCATACCGAGGTTATAATTACAAAGGACGATGTAATAAAGGCTCTTCCGGATGTTGTCGCTCTTCTCGGAACTTTTGACATAACAACAATCAGAGCATCGATAGGGATGTATCTTGTTTGCAAATATATTCATGAAAATACCGATCTCAGAGTGCTTTTAACCGGCGAAATATCCGATGAACTCTTCGGATATAAGTATACAGACTTTGCTCCGAATGCGCGAGAATTTCAAAAAGAATCCGAAAAGCGTGTGAAAGAGCTTCATATGTATGATGTTCTGCGAGCCGACAGATGTATATCCGTAAACTCACTTGAGGCACGTGTGCCGTTTGGCGATCTTGATTTTGTAAGCTATGTAATGAGCCTTGATCCGAAGATAAAAATGAATACTTACGGTAAGGGAAAATATCTTCTCCGTCATGCATTTGAAGGGGATTATCTTCCGTATGACATATTAATGAGAGAAAAAGCCGCATTCAGCGACGCTGTCGGTCATTCAATGGTTGATTATCTTAAAATGTATGCCGAAACTTGCTATACAGACAAGGAATTTGAGAACTTAAAGTCGAAATATACACATGCGGCTCCTTTTACCAAGGAATCACTTTTATACAGAGAATTGTTCGAAAAATCATATCCCGGTCAGTCCGAAATGATAAAGGACTTCTGGATGCCGAACAAATCATGGGAAGGATGCAATGTTGACGATCCTTCGGCAAGAGTGCTTGCAAACTACGGAGACAGCGGAAAATAAACAATGAAAGGAAGATTACGATGGATAATTCCAATCAGAATCCCGGTCAGAATAATAAGACGTTATACAGCCCGTCATTTGAACACGACGCATGCGGAATAGGTGCAGTTGTTGCAATAGACGGTAAAAAAACATATAAGACTGTTGATGATGCACTTACAATTGTTGAAAAACTCGAACACAGAGCCGGCAAGGATGCGAGCGGCAAAACCGGTGACGGCGTCGGCATCATGCTTCAGATTTCACATAAATTTTTCAGAAAAACAGCTGCGGAGCAAGGCATAGACATAGGCGGCGAAAGAGATTACGGCGTTGGAATGTTTTTCTTCCCTCAAAATACTCTTGCAAGGCTTCAGGCTCAAAGAAGCATAGAGGTTATATGCAAAAAAGAGGGCGTTGAATTTATGTTTTGGAGAGATGTTCCGACGGATTCGTCCGTACTCGGCGAAACCGCCAAAAATTCAATGCCTTATATTATGCAATGCTTTGTTAAAAGACCCGATAATGTAAAACGCGGGTTGGATTTTGACCGCAAGCTGTTTGTTATCAGACGTGTTTTTGAACAGATGAGCGAAGATACGTATATCGTTTCGTTTTCTTCAAGAACAATTGTATACAAGGGAATGTTTCTTGTAAAACAGCTCAGAAAATTCTATAAAGATCTTCAGGACACTGATTACGAGAGCGCCCTTGCCATGGTACACTCAAGATTTTCGACAAACACAATGCCCAGCTGGGAAAGAGCACATCCGAACAGATTCATTCTCCATAACGGTGAAATAAACACCATACGCGGTAATGCAGACCGTATGCTTGCCCGCGAGGAGACAATGTATTCAAAAGTTATGGCAGATGATATGGAAAAGGTTCTTCCGGTTATATCCGCATCGGGTTCCGACTCTGCCATGCTTGATAACACTCTTGAATTTCTTGTCATGAACGGCGTTGAGCTTCCGCTTGCCGTTATGATGATGATCCCCGAACCGTGGAAAAACGATTCTAATATTTCAAGAGAAAAACGCGATCTGTACCGCTATTACGCAACAATGATGGAACCGTGGGACGGTCCTGCCGCAATACTTTATTCCGACGGTGATGTATTCGGTGCCGTTCTTGACAGAAACGGCCTCAGACCGGCAAGATACTATGTTACAAACGATAATCGCCTTATCCTTTCTTCGGAAGTCGGAGTGCTTGACATTAAACCGGAAAACATAAAATGCAAGTCAAGGCTTGAACCGGGTAAAATGCTTCTTGTCGACATCGGCAAAAAGAAGATCATTTCAGATAAGGAATGTAAACAGTATTATGCAATGAGAAAGCCCTACGGCGAATGGCTCGATAAATATCTTGTCACGCTTTCGGAGCTTGACATTCCGAATAAAAAAGTCGACAGCTACAATCAGGATGAAAGAAACAAGCTCTATAAAGCGTTCGGCTATACACAGGAGGATGTTACAAATTCAATCCTTCCCATGGCTAAAAACGGAATAGAGCCGACAGCTGCAATGGGAATTGACGTTCCTCTTGCCGTACTGTCGGAAAAACATCAGCCGCTTTTCAGCTACTTTAAGCAGCTTTTTGCTCAGGTTACAAATCCGCCGATTGATGCACTCCGTGAAGAAGTCGTTACCGATACAACGGTATATGTCGGATCGGACGGTAACCTTTTGGAGGAGCTCCCGAAAAACTGTAACGTGCTTGAAATTCATAATCCGATACTTACATCGGTTGACCTTATGAAAATCCGCAATATGAAAAAAGACGGATTTAAGGTAATGACGGTTTCACTTTTGTATTACAGAAACACTTCGATTGAAAAAGCGCTTGACAGGCTTTTTGTCGAATGTGACAAGGCTTATAAAAACGGAGCGAATATTATTATACTCTCCGACCGCGGCGTTGATGAAAACCATGTTGCGATTCCATCGCTTCTTGCAGTGTCGGCTATGGAACAGCATCTTGTCCGCACAAAGAAGAGAACGGCTGTATCGATTATTCTTGAAAGTGCCGAACCGAGAGAGGTTCATCACTTTGCAACACTTTTAGGCTACGGCGCAAGAGCCGTCAATCCGTATCTTGCCCAGGAATGTGTTGCCGAGCTTATCGACAGCGGCAGACTTGACAAGGATTATCACACGGCAATTAACGACTATAACGATGCTATACTTCACGGAATAGTTAAAATAGCTTCAAAAATGGGTATATCTACCCTGCAGTCATATCAGTCGGCACAGATTTTTGAAGCTATAGGTATCTGCAAATCGGTTATAGATAAATATTTTACAAATACCGTAAGCCCCGTTGAGGGAATAGGCTTAAAGGAAATTAACGAGGCGGTTCAGTGGAGACACAGACATGCATTTGATCCTCTCGGTCTCGGCACCGATGACAGCCTTGACAGTGTAGGCATCCATAAAATGAGGATTTCAAAAAATGCCGAGGATCATCTCTACAATCCGAAGACAATCACGGCGCTGCGCGAAGCGGCACAAAGCGGATCGTATGAAAGATTTAAAGAATATACCGCAATGGTTGACGACGAGAGAAAGCCGCATACGCTCAGAGGACTTCTGGAATTTGTCTATGACCGTGACGGCGGCATTCCGCTTGAAGAGGTTGAAAGCGCGTCCGAAATAGTAAAGAGGTTTAAAACCGGAGCAATGTCTTACGGCTCAATATCCGAAGAAGCGCACACCTGCATGGCTGTTGCAATGAACAGACTCGGCGGAAAATCCAACTCCGGTGAGGGAGGCGAAAAACCGTCAAGACTCGGAACCGAAAAAAACAGTGCAATCAAGCAGGTTGCATCGGGCAGATTCGGTGTTACGAGTGAATATCTCTGCAGTGCAAAAGAGATACAGATAAAAATGGCTCAGGGCGCAAAACCCGGTGAGGGAGGCCATCTTCCGGGTAAAAAGGTCTATCCGCATATTGCAAAAACGCGTTATTCCACACCCGGTGTATCGCTTATATCTCCTCCGCCTCATCATGATATATATTCTATAGAGGATCTGGCACAGCTCATATATGATCTCAAAAATGCCAACCGTGACGCAGGAATTTCAGTTAAGCTTGTGTCGGAGGCAGGAGTCGGCACAATTGCGGCAGGTGTTGCAAAAGCCGGTGCAGAGGTTGTCCTTATATCGGGCTATGACGGCGGAACGGGCGCCGCGCCGCAAAGCTCAATTCATAATGCCGGTCTCCCGTGGGAGCTCGGTCTTGCCGAAACTCATCAGACGCTTATCAGAAACGGACTCAGAAAAAGAGTACGTTTGGAGACGGACGGCAAGCTTATGAGCGGCAGAGATGTTGCCATAGCATGCATACTCGGTGCCGAAGAATTCGGTTTTGCCACGGCTCCGCTTGTAACAATGGGATGTGTAATGATGAGAGTATGTAATCTTGATACATGCCCCGTCGGCATAGCAACGCAGAATCCGAAGCTAAGATGCAGATTCTGCGGAAAGCCGGAATATATAATGAACTTTATGCTCTTTATTGCAGAAGAACTCAGAGAAATTATGGCAAAACTCGGCGTAAGAAGCGTTGATGAGCTTGTCGGCAGAACGGACAAAATCCGTCTGCGCGGCAACCCGATAACAAACCGTGCGGCAATGGTTGATCTTTCATCCGTGCTCGGTGTTTCGGATAATTCACACTTTGAATCGGGTGAAAAATACAATTTCGAGCTTGAAAAAACAATAGACGAAGGTGTGCTTATACCTGAATTTAAGCCGTATTTCGATAAAAAAGCTCCTCACGATTATAAAATAGAAATATCAAGTACAAACAGAACGCTCGGAACAATTTTAGGTTCCGTTATAACGCGCACATTCGGAAACGGACTTTATGATGATACCTATGTTATCAACTGTCACGGCGGAGGAGGTCAGTCATTCGGAGCATTTATTCCGAAAGGCCTCACACTTCATCTGGAGGGTGACAGCAATGACTATTTCGGCAAGGGTCTTTCCGGCGGAAAGCTTTGCATCCGCCCGGAAAAGGGATCTGAATTTAAACCGGAGGATAACGTCATAGTCGGCAATGTTGCTCTTTACGGAGCAACAAGCGGTGAGGCGTATATCAGCGGTAAGTGCGGCGAGCGCTTCTGCGTGCGTAATTCTGGTGCAACGGCCGTATCCGAGGGTTGCGGAGATCACGGATGTGAATATATGACGGGCGGCGTAGCCGTAATACTCGGAAAAGTCGGCAAAAACTTTGCCGCAGGTATGAGCGGCGGTGTTGCCTATGTTCTTGATACCGATCATGATCTTTATCTTAACCTTAACAAGGAAATGGTAAATATGTCGGAGGTTACCGATGAATACGACAAAGCGGAGCTTAAAAAGCTGATAAAGACGCATGTCGACGAAACATCTTCACCCATAGGCAAAAAAATACTTGAAGAATTTGACGAATATGTTCATAGCTTTAAAAAGATTATACCTCGCGTATATGCCGAAATGATTTCTCTTATTGCGAAATATGAGAAAAAGGGCATGCCTGAGGATGAGGCAAAGCTTAACGCATTTTTGGAACTTCAATCTAAATAGGGAGGTATAGACATGGGAAAACCAACAGGATTTATGGATTACGAAAGAAAAGTAACTTCGCTTGTGCCTCCTTTGGAGAGAATTAAAAATTTTGATGAGTTTCATCTCCCTTTGGATGAGGTCGAAAGAAAATGTCAGGCTGCAAGGTGTATGAACTGCGGAGTTCCTTTTTGTCAGTCGGGAGAAAATTTCGGCGGAATGATAAGCGGATGTCCGCTTCATAATCTTATCTTTGAATGGAATGATGAGATATATAAAGGTAACTACAAAGAGGCTTTAAAAAGACTTTTAAAAACCAACAGTTTTCCGGAGTTTACGGGCAGAGTGTGCCCGGCTCTTTGCGAAGCGGCGTGCACATGCGGAATGAACGGTGATTCCGTTACCGCTCATGAAAACGAGCTTTTTGTTATAGAAGAGGGTTTTAAAAACGGTTGGGTAAAACCCGAGCCGCCTCAGATAAGGAGCGGAAAGAAAGTCGCTGTTGTAGGTTCCGGTCCGAGTGGACTTTCGGTTGCCGACAGGCTTAACAAAAGAGGGCACAGCGTTACGGTGTTTGAAAGAGAAAGCGCCCCGGGCGGACTTTTGATGTTTGGCATACCGAATATGAAGCTCGATAAAAAAATTGTTGCAAGAAGAATAAAGCTTATGACAGATGAGGGTGTGGTTTTCAAAACAGGTATTGATATCGGCAAGGATATAAGCTACGATAAATTAAAGCATGATTTTGATGCTGTTGTTCTCTGCAGCGGTTCAAAAAAAGCGCGTGATCTTGGTGCGGACGGCAGAGACGCAAAGGGTATATACTTTGCGGTTGATTTTCTTACCGCCGCAACAAAAAAGGTTATCGGCGAAGATAAAAAATATTCAATAGATGCAAATGGCAAAAACGTTGTTATTGTCGGCGGCGGAGATACGGGCAATGATTGCGTAGGAACATGTATAAGACAGGGCTGCAAGTCGGTAATTCAGCTTGAAATGATGCCGCCTCTGCCCGATGAAAGAGCCGAAAACAATCCGTGGCCGCAGTGGCCGAGAGTTCTCAAGACCGATTACGGTCAGCAGGAGGCAATAGCTGTATTCGGATCAGATCCGAGAGTATATTGCACGACGGTAAAGGAATTTATTAAAAACGATAAAGGTATTTTAAAGAAAGTAAAAACGGTTATGCTGGATTCCAAGTTTAAAGAGATTCCCGGCAGCGAAAAAATAATCCCGTGCGATCTTCTCCTTATAGCGGCAGGCTTTATCGGCTGTGAGGATTATGTCAGGGATGCGTTTGGGTTGAAGTGCGCTCCGAGAGGGAATGTTCTCACAAAACCGGGAATATATTCTACCGATGAAAAGGGACTGTTTGTCGCAGGCGATATTCACCGCGGTCAATCTTTGGTTGTTCATGCTATTGCCGAGGGCAGGGCATGTGCGTCGGAGGTAGATGAATATCTCATGGGTTACAGTATATAAAATAAGGCTGCTGTAAGACCGAAAAGGAGGATACCGTTATGGAACTTAAATTCACAAAAATGCACGGATGCGGAAACGATTATATATATTTCAATTGCTTTAAATATGCTATAGAAGACCCGGCGAAGCTCAGCATTATACTTTCTGACAGACACAAGAGCATCGGCGGCGACGGCATAGTGCTTATTTGCCCGTCGGATGTTGCAGATGCTAAAATGCGAATGTTCAATATTGACGGCAGCGAGGGCAAAATGTGCGGAAATGCCATAAGATGTGTCGGAAAATATCTTTATGAAAATAACATTGTAAAAAAGACAAATATTGTCATAGAAACTCTGAGCGGGCTTAAATATCTTGAGTTGTACGCTTCGGGCGAAGAAGTTTATAAGGTGAAAGTCAACATGGGAAAAGCAGAGTTTGAGCCCGAAAAAATTCCGGTGATCTCTGCCGACGGCAAGCCAATTATCGGCAGAGATGCCGATATTGCCGGAGGCAGTTACGGTATAACGGCAGTATCTATGGGTAATCCGCACTGTGTTGTTTATACGGATAACGTTTCGGACTTTGATGTTACGGGGATAGGACCGAAGTTTGAATTTGACAAAATGTTTCCCGAAAGGGTCAATACGGAATTTATCGAGGTTATATCCCCCACAGAGCTTAAAATGCGCGTATGGGAGAGGGGCAGCGGTGAAACGTGGGCATGCGGAACAGGTGCATGCGCAGCCGTTGCGGCATCGTGCGAAAACGGTATCTGCCCCAAAGATACTGATGTAACGGTAAGGCTTACGGGCGGTGATCTTGTAATCAGATATACCTCCGACAAAACTGTATTTATGACAGGTGAGGCGGTTATTGCATTTGAAGGAACGGTGAGAATATGAAAATAAACAAAAATTATCAGAATGTTGAAGAAAGCTATCTTTTTTCAACCGTTGCAAAAAAGGTAAATGAATATAAAGCATCACACCCCGATGCGGATGTCATAAAGCTTGGAATCGGCGATGTTACTCTTCCGCTTTGCGGAGCTGTTGTTGACGCTCTCAAAAAAGCTGCCGACGAAATGGGAAGCGCCGATACTTTCAGAGGATACGGTCCCGAGCAGGGTTATGAATTTGTTAAAGCTGCAATCGCAAAGCATTATAGCGGCTTTGGTGTTGATTTAAATGATGATGAAATATTTATCAGTGACGGTGCGAAGAGTGATCTCGGTAATATTCTTGACATTCTGGGTAATGATAATACAGTGCTTATTCCGAATCCGGTGTATCCGGTTTATGTCGATACAAATATAATGGACGGCAGAAAGATTATTTATATGGATGCAAATGAGGAAAACGGATTTCTTCCTTTGCCGGATAAGGATGTTAAGGCAGATATAATATATCTCTGCTCACCCAATAATCCCACAGGAGCGGTATATACGAAAGAACAGCTTGAAAAATGGGTCTCCTATGCAAATGAAAATGACGCGCTCATTCTCTTTGATGCGGCATATGAAGCTTTTATAGACGGAAGTGACTATCCTCACAGTATCTTTGAAATCAAAGGAGCCGAAAGCTGTGCCATAGAATTTTGCTCGCTATCCAAAACAGCCGGCTTTACGGGTACAAGATGCGGCTACACCGTTGTGCCGACTGCTCTCAAACGAGACAGTATGGTTCTTAACAAAATGTGGCTGCGCCGTCAGACAACAAAATTTAACGGTGTTTCATATATCATTCAGCGCGGCGCCGAAGCGGTATTTAGCGAAAGAGGTCTCAAAGAAATAAAGACGAATATTGCATATTATAAAAACAATGCAAAGATAATATCCGATGCTCTCGACAAACTCGGCATATGGCACATAGGCGGAAAAAATTCACCGTATATCTGGCTAAAATGCCCGAGCGGCATGTCAAGCTGGGAATTTTTTGATTATCTTCTTGAAAAATACAACATTGTCGGAACGCCCGGCTCGGGCTTCGGCAAAAACGGAGAGGGATATTTCAGGCTCACGGCATTCGGAAGCGTTGAAAACACAAAAAAAGCCGTTGAACGGCTGCTTAATTATTCAAGAAATCAAAAGTAAAATTAAAAAACAAACCGCAGTATATCGGTTTTGCTGCGGTTTGTTTAAATTAATTTCTATTTTCTTTTAAGATTATCCTGATATTGCTTCGGCGAAATCAATTCATATTTTTTAAACAGTCTGTTAAATGAAACGACATTTACAAATCCTGTTTCAAAAGCAATGTCTTTGATCATTTTATTGGGGTTGTTTCTCATAATTTCTTTTGCTTTTTCAATTCTCTGTTCATTTACATATGCTTTAAACAAAATATTCCGTTCTTTTAATCTTCGCGCAACCGTGCTTTTTGATATCTTAAATTCCATGCTTATTTCATCCATTGATATATCATCCGCAAGGTGTGAATTGATATAGCTTAATATCTCATCGGTAATTCTGTTGTATTGACTCGTAATATCGGCGTGAATTGACCGTGCAAGAGTTTTAAATACACTTATGATTGATTTTTGAAATTCATCCCGATCGGTGCACTTAAGCAATTTTTGGTATACATCATTTTCACCGAACAAATCGTCTGCCGATTTATCCGCTGCGCTGCAAAGTCTTTGAACGGTGTTAATCATCATAGATTTAAAAATGTCATAATCCGAATCCGACAAATTGAGAGCCGATACACGTTCCACGAGCTGATTCAGATATAACAGCCCTTTTTCATATTCGTTTGACATGATATATTCCACAAGATGCTGTTCTTCCTTGAGTGTGTATATTCCTCCGGTAATGCTTGACGGTTTTATTAAATCATCTGTTATAATATCAAGATCGCCGTAAAGATATACATGTTCACACATAGAAGTCAGGTTTGAATATACATATTTATATTCATCTATTGATTTGATCGGTGCGCTTATAAATCCCTTGAATGAAAGTCCCGTTTCTTTTTTAACATCATTTATTGCTTCAAGAAGATTCTGCTTGTTGCGCTCGGATTCAGACATAACAAAAAGAAATTCGTTGTTTTCAAGCGTTATTCCGATTCCGGAGATATCCTTCAGAAGGTGATCTTTGATTATGTTAAAAATGCTCTGGTTTTCTGCCGAGAGTATCTGCGGTGTTATATATGTGACGTCGTCGTTTAAAAGCTTGACATTTTTTATGAGTATTGCATTGCACGGTTTTTCCAAAAAGAAAAGATCAAAATTTTTAATATTGTTTACTATTGCATCACCCCATATAAAGCCGTTCAGCAGATCAAAAATAAATTTGTGTTTAAGATATGCGCTCTGAGAGTCTATTTTGCTGCTTAAGGTTTCATTTGTGTTTATAATCATTGAGGCATAATTTGAAATATATTCTATTTCGTTTTCGTTTTCCGATTCATATTCGTCGTCATCGCTTACAAATATCTGCATAAGTGATTTTATGGGCTTGTATATAACTTTGCTTATAAAATATGATATCGCCGCCGCCATTAGATTTACAATAATAAGCGCTGCAAGAAGAGCAAAAATCAGCATATTGTGTGCAGGGTAATCATAGCTTGATGACAAGATAATATTGGGTATACTTTTCGGCATTGAATAGAGTGAAATTGTTTTTCCGTTGTTTGATTCCTTGTTATATGTGTATGAATCAGTAAGATTAATGGATTTGATAAAACTGTTGTCACTGTTGTTTTCGTCTGTATTGCCGTATATCAAAAGTGCCTTATTTTTGACATAATCGGGTATGTATTTTACCTTATCACGCGAGATTGTAATACATACATATGCTTTTGCAAAGCTCGGGTAAATATACTGCCCGATAACATATATGTTATTATTTTCGGGCGGATTTGATGTTACACTGTAATAATAACCCGAAGCAATATTTTTTGAAAACGAATCCGTAATGTATTTTGTTTTTATACTGTATTTATTTTCAAAATCATTTTTACTCATTGTTGAATTCGGATTAATTACAATATCGCTGATTTCCTTGAATACCGAAATATCAATATTCATGCTTGAAAACGCCACCTGATTTACTCTCAAAAGATTAAATATGGATGTAATCGCATAAAAATCATTGTTGTTATAATAACTGCTGTCATTTGCATATGTTCTTGCATTTTCATTGCTGAGAACATACTGTCCCAGTGCAATTGAAATGTTAACCGCATTTTCAAAGTTCTTCTGTTTTTTTTCAAATTCGCTGTAAAATTTGATTTTTTCGGATTGATGAATATTTGATTTTATTCCGGCGTATCCGATAATTACAAGTGATGAAAATAAAACCGATAATATAATGAAAGAGCATATCAAACACTGTTTAAAATATTTTTTCTTCATAAGAATCTCCAATCTGTCACTTTTGGTAACATATCTTAATCTTATATTAAAGCTTTTTGATTATATCACAAAAAATTAAAAAAGTAAATCAATATTTGCCGTAAATGCGCATTTTGACAGAAAATGTTAACCGTGAATAAAATTGATAATTGTAATTGTGATTTAAGTTATGCGAAATGTCGGGCCGCGAATAAAAATTTATCATTATCCGCAGCCCGACAATAAAAATTATTCAAGCTCAAATTTTAAAGAAATTTCATTGTCCGATACATCGCATATAATTCTCCATACCGGAACATCTTCATTATAATGACCTCTTTCCACAGAATTTAATACTTTGCAGTTTTTCATTCCCAATATTTTAAGCTTTTCGATTCTTACATATCCGTCACATATCTCCGGTTCAATAAGAGAAATCAAACACTCTTGTATATCGTGAGATTTTCCGTCATCAAAATCGAATTTATCATTTAATTCAACCGTATTTTCTCCGAGTGTAAATGTTCTTACGGCAGATTTAAGTCCGTCAGCATCATATGCCCCGGCAATATCCGTTATGAATTCGCCGCCTTCCGCCTTTAAGACCTTTCCGCAATATTCTTTTCCTGCAGACTGAGGTTTGCCGTCGATTATCGGAACACTGTGTCCCTTTGACGAACAGCATAAATAATCATATCTGCCCGAACTGAAATACTCCTTGGTATACTCTCCGTTGCCTATATCTGCAATATATTGTTCATTATCTGCCGCAATGATAAAACATCCGATGTCATTATGGTTATGCGGTTCGTCATTATGGCCCGATTTTGCTGCAAAACCGAATTTGTCGGTAATGCTTGTATACCACTGTGCTTCGGGGTAATATTTTTCCGTGTGATACACGGTATCATCCTCGGCATATTCGGGTTTGGACCATAAAAGATTTCTCAGACATATGGCAAATCTGTTTAAATTCTCATAAAAATTTCTTTTTTCGTATTTTCTGTCCGGAACTGTCACGCAATCGGGAAAAAGCTCTTTTAATTTATGCGTTAAGCCTTTGTCAAAGTCAACATTTCTATCACAGTCCGAAAAGCTTATTACCGCATTACCGCTTAAATACACTCTTTGCTGGAACTGTGCAATTTCACGAACCTTTTTACTGTTCATAATATTTTTTTCGCCGTTTGAAAATTCATACAAAAGCTCGGCAAAATATGTATAATACCCGAAACCGTAATTCCAATATGCAAGTCCCTCGGTGCATATTCCGTCATCGCCGTAACCCGAAAGGAAGTTTTCAAGTGCAGACATAATTCTTTTTTCAACGTTTGCATATCTTTCCGGAGCACAATATATAAATGCCATGCCGACGCACCCTGCACATACGGCTGCCCAGTTGTTTGTAAGTCCTTTTTCCCAGATCTGTATATTTTTTTCAAAGGATTCAATAACGCGGCGGTTAATTTCATGCTTCATTATTGTTTTTATGTAATCCGAAAGCTTATCATTGAGAATATATAATATTTCTCCGAGCGACTGAGCGGTTTCTGCTGCAAAAAGATCGATGATAACCATGTCATCTTCCGCGTTCTTCCAGCCGACATGCGCCGGAAGCGCCCATGAAAATTCGCCGCATATTGCCCATATAATATCCTCAAGCCTTGTTAAATCTTCTTTTCTTTCATACAGAAGATATTTCAGAAAACAGATATCCAGCTCCGTGCGTCTTTCAAAGTATACATCTTCATAAATAAGTCTGTTTCCCGTTTCGTTAAAAATGCAAAACTTGCTTTTCGGCAAAACTTCAATAGGTTTATTTTTTATCTGTTCGTAAATATCGTTTATTCTTTCAATATCTTTTCGGTAATATTCATGTTCTTTTATCTGTTTTATTTTTTCTTTGCTTTTTGATTCTTTAAACAATATCATGACGAACCTCCGTGTTAATTTTATATATCAGATTATACCATAGAAATGCCTTAAAGTAAATCAATATTTGCGGTAAACACAATTTTTTGACAGAAAGTGTTAATTATGAATAAAATTGTTTATTGATTTTTTAATCGGCATATGTTTTAATTTAATTGTAAACTTTGCACCATGATTTTTGAGGAGGGACTACATTTTGAAAAAACAAAAGAACAAATCAGCACTTGCTTCTCCTAATTCAAAATTGAGGCAAGCCGCAAAAAGCTATCAGCTTTACATAATGCTGATTCCGTTTGTATTGTATTTTATTCTTTTTGCTTACAGGCCTATGGCGGGTCTTGTTATCGCTTTTAAAAAATACAGTGTATACGGAGGAATATCCGGCAGCCCGTGGGTGGGATTCGACAACTTTACCTCTTTTTTTAACGGTCCGTATTTCGGCAGACTTATAAAAAACACGGTTATCATCAGCCTGTATCAGCTTGCATTCGGTTTTCCGGCATCGATTGTATTGGCACTTCTTTTGAATGAGGTTAAAAACAAATTTTTCAAAAGTACGGTACAGACGCTTACATACATACCGCATTTTATATCGGTTGTTGTTATTGCAGGTATTGTCACAAACTTTCTTTCACCGTCAAACGGAATAATAAATATTATTATAGAAGCTCTCGGCGGCGAAAAGACATACTTCCTTTCGCAGGCAAAGTATTTCAGGACAATATACACAATCATGACGATATGGGCGGGTCTCGGTTACAGTACTATAGTTTATCTCTCGTCGCTTTCGGGCATAGATCAGCAGCTTTATGAGGCATGCATGATAGACGGCGGAGGAAAGCTCAGACAGCTTTGGCATGTTACTCTTCCGGGAATTCTGCCGACTATAGTTATTCTTTTCATTATAAGAATAGGAAGCATAATGA
Source organism: uncultured Clostridia bacterium (assembly GCA_934463165.1). GTDB lineage: Bacteria > Bacillota > Clostridia > UMGS1810 > UMGS1810 > RGIG1828. The sequence goes on along the minus strand of CAKSJG010000007.1, from coordinate 24,705 downwards.
ATGTCGGATACGAAACCATAATTCTTTTGTATCAGCCTTCCACATACGAAACTGCAGATATTATAAACACATATGTATACAGAATGGGTATGGAACAAGGTAACTACAGCCTTGCCGCTGCTGTCGGACTTTTTAACTCTGTTATAGGCTTTGTACTTGTTATGGCAACAAACAAGATAAGCAACAAGGTTACGGGAGCAGGATTGTGGTAAGATATTACATTTTAGAAAGGTTGATAAAATTATGATGAAAAAGTCGTTATCCGAGAAGATATTCACGGTTTTTAACGTAATACTCCTGTCGGTTCTGTCGTTTGTATGTCTTTATCCGCTGATATATGTTTTATCTGCGTCACTCAGCAGTCCGGAGTTTATATCGGGCGGTAAGGTCTGGCTTTGGCCGAAAGGCTTTACGATTGACGCTTTCATAAAGGTCATACAAAGAAAAGGCATATGGATGGCATACGGCAATTCGTTTTATTATATGATAGTGGGAACTTTGGTTCAGCTTATTGTTACAACGCTCGGAGCATATCCGCTGTCCAGAAAATATTTAATAGGAAGAAAACCGCTCAACCTTATGGTGTCGTTTACGATGTGGTTCAGCGGAGGACTCATCCCCCTTTATCTTACATTTAAAGATTACGGGCTTTTAAACACAAGAGCGGCAATTATATTCGGTTTTGCGTGCAGTGCATATAATTTCATACTTCTCCGTACATATTTTGAAGGATTGCCGACAGAGCTTGAAGAGGCCGCAAAGATAGACGGCGCAAGTGATTTTCGCATAATGGCAAAAATATTTTTGCCGCTTGCAAAGCCGAGTCTTGCAACTATCGGACTGTTTTATGCGGTAAACCGCTGGAACGGATATATTTGGCCCATGCTTCTTATGAAGGATGACAGCAAAATACCTCTTCAGGTAGTGCTGAAAAAGTTGGTTGTTGATATGTCGGGCAGAATGGACAGCGTATCTCTTGCCGACGGAGCCGGGATGAATATTTCGGAAGAATCCGTAATGTATGCAACTATGGTTATGGCAATAGTTCCTATGCTGATGCTCTACCCGTTCATTCAAAAATATTTTGTTAAAGGCATCACTCTCGGTGCCGTAAAAGGTTAAAAAATTAATCAGGAGGAAAAATCATGAGAAAAAAATTATTGTGTTTGGCAGCGCTTATTACAGCGCTCGGAATTCTTATCAGCGGCTGCGGGGGCGGCGACAAATCAACAAGTGCGGTTAAGCTTTCGAATGACGGCTCAAAAATAACCGAAGAACCGACCGAGCTTACAATATTCTGCATCCGCTCAGACAGCGAAAAAACAGAAGATCTTGATGTATGGAAAGAAATTGCAAAAAAGACAAACGTTTCTCTTAAAACAACAAATGCAACAAGTGTATCCGATGCAAATCAGATGATAAACACAATGCTTGCATCGGGAGAACTGCCCGATCTTATTATCTATTCTAACATAAAAGAGTTTGCACAGCGCTACGGCGTTGAGGGCGCTTTTGCAAAGATAGATGAGCTTATAAGCGATGAAACACCTAATCTTAAAAAGCAGTTTGACAGACCTGAGGTTAAAACCTTTGTTACTGCAACGGACGATCATATTTATTATGTTCCGAAGATTCTTCCGGGCAGCATCCCGGCAAGCGGTTGGTTTGTTCGTCAGGATTGGCTTGATAAGCTCAGTCTTTCTCAGCCGACAAATATTGACGAATATTATGAAGTTTTAAAAGCTTTCAGAGACAGAGACCCCAACGGCAACGGCAAAAATGACGAAGTACCGTATTTCTGCAGATTTTCAAATGTTGATGCGCTTCTTGAAATGCAGAATATTCGGGCAGGCTGGGGCGTAAAAGACGGAAAAGTATATTATTCTCCCGCAAGTGACGAATATAAAGACGGCATGAGTCTTATTGTAAAATGGTACAGCGAAAATCTTATAGATAAAGAAATATACACGCGTGGCGGAAAATCAAGAGAAAAGCTCTTCGGCGATAATGTAGGCGGTTCAACTCACGATTATTTCGGTACAACCGCACAGTTTAACGATCTTTTAAAAGACAGTGTCCCCGGTTTCAACGTGGTTGCGATTGCACCTCCCGGAGGAAAGGAATACACTCTCAGAGCAACGGTTCATACGGGCGGCGCTGCAATTTCGGCAGCTTCCGACAAAAAAGAAGTTGCAATAAGATTTTTGGATTACCTCTATTCCGAAGAGGGTTCACGTTATATGAACTTTGGTATAGAAAGCAAACAGTATGATATGAAAGACGGTAAGCCTTATTATAACGACAGCATTCTTCACGGAAGCGACACGGCAATAAACGAACTTGCAAAAGTTGGTTCATGCTCCGACTTCCCGTTTATTCAGGATTTCTGGTATGAAGAACAGTGGCTAACCGATGAGGCAAAACGCGGAATGGATATGTATAAATCGGGTGACTACATAATTGAACCTTTCCCGACACTTTCATATACATCTGAAGAAAAAGACAGATACACGGAACTTTATACTTCAATATCAACATATGTATCGGAACATAAGCAAAAATGGGTTCTTGGTTCCGAAGATATAGAGAGCAGCTTTGCTTCTTATCAGCAGGAAATTAAAAAACTCGGTCTTGACGAAATGGTTAAAATTCAGCAGGCTGCATATGACAGATATATAAAAAGTATTAAAGATTCAAAATAAAAACACATTTAAAATATCAGGAAGGAGAATAGCCGAATGAATTTACAATCATTTGGAAAACGCGGCAGGCTTGCCGTGCGACTGCTTTCGGCCGCAGTTTCATTCAGTTTTTTGCCGCTTCCGATAAAGGCTCTTGCCGATATTGATATGAAAACAGTCAAATACGAATCAGAGAAATTAAGCATCAGCGGCACGGTTTCAAAACCGTATGCAGCCGTTACGGCATTTGTGGTTCCGGCAGGCGTCAGCCTGTCGGATACAGATGTCGATGCGGCAAATGAAAATAAGTATGCATTAATTGCATCTGTTGCCGATAAAGACGGAAACTATTCCGTCACCATAGGTCTGCCGCAGTGGTATTCAAGCGGATCGTATAAGGTTTTTGTGTCCGACGGTACCGATACCAAGGAAGCATCCTTTACGCACCTCAGCTACAGTGCAGCGCAGATAGCTCTGGACGGCGACTCGGAAAACAGAGGAATCAATTCCTCAGTAAGTGAAAGTGATATGGAAGCTTTGCTTACGGGCGGTCTTGCCGTAAAATTGGGTATTGAAAATGTAACAGAGGATATTGTAAAAGGTCTTTACGCCGGAAAAACAGAGAAAAAATATACAGTCGATTCTTTCCTTGAAGATCTGGCGCGCATAAAAGTAATATCGGCTCTGAAAAATGCTGCGGATTATGAGACTGCTGATTCGGTTATCAAAGAAGGCGCCGAGAAATTCGGCATGGATTACGATTCCGATTATTATCCGTACGCAGAGGCAGTCAAAAAAGGATTTGCGGATATTATAAAACAAACTCCGATCGGCGGCTCTTCGGTATATAAAATGTTTTACAGATGCATGCTTTTATCTGCGGCGCAGAATCAGAGCAGCGCCGCAAATATGTGTGAATCGGCAGAAAAATACGGTGAGACGGCAGGTCTTGATTTTACATATTATAACAGGCTCAGCGAATATAACAAAACAAAAGCTGCAGGCGATGTGATGAATTCCATTCCAAAAGATTTTGAGGAGCTTGCGGACGCATTTTATAAATGCTCAAAAAAGGTATATGACAGCCTTTCGAACGGTTCGTCCGGCGGAGGATCATCCGGCGGCAGCTCGGGCGGCTCGTCGTTTAAACCGCCCAAGGATAACGGTCAGTCGGGTTCAACCGATATTTCGATAGACGGTGATATCAATAACATACCCGACAGCGGCAATGATGAAGATGCAAAAGCATTTTCGGATCTTCGCGGTCACTGGGCAGAGAGCGCCGTAAACAGCCTTGTTGCAAAAAATATAATATCCGGGTTTGAAGACGGAACTTTCCGCCCCGAAGAGGGAATTACAAGGGCACAGTTTTCAAAGCTTATTTGCCTGGCATTCGGGTTAAATAACAGCACGCCGTGCGCATTTTCGGATGTATCCGCATCTGATTGGTATGCAAATTATGTTTATGCGGCATATAATGCCGGGCTCATAAACGGCTATGACGGCAGATTCAGCCCCGATGAAAAAATATCACGTCAGGATTGCGCTGTAATTGTATATCGAATGCTTAAAGATAAGCTTTCCGAAAACGGAAGCACGCATTTTGCCGATTCGGCATTGGTTTCGGACTACGCCGCAAAGGCTGTGCAGGTGCTTGCCGATAACGGAATTATGACAGGCTATGGAGATATGTTTAATCCGACCGACGGTCTTACGCGTGCCCAGGGCGCAAAGCTTATATGTAACATACTTGATTCGGAGGTGAGATAATGCATTTCACAAAAAAACTGATAAAAAGGGTTTTGTGCTTCTCTGTTTTGTGCATAGCCCTTGCTTGCACAAATGCATATGCAGACGAAACACATGACGAAGCCTTAGGGTTTATAAATGCATACTCCGATTCCGCAAAATATTTTCCGGAAGATATGGAATCTGCGATAACACGTGAGCAGTTTATAAACATAGCTGCAAATCTTTTCGGCATAAATGCCGGTCAGAAGGATGTATCTTTTACCGACATCGATGCCGAATCCGAAAGCTATGTTTCCGTAAGAAAAGCGGTATTTATGAATTGGATATCCGACGGTACAAGCTTCAGACCGACAGAAAGCATCAAATATGACGAATCCGTAAAAATTTTATGCTCCGCAGCGGGATATGATGTTTACGCAAAGCTTTTGGGCGGTTACCCGAACGGATACAGATCGGCGGCAAAAAGAGCAAAAATTTCTGCGGATGTATCGGATGCGTCCGCGCTGACAGGTTATGAAGCGCTTGAACTCATCTGGAACACCCTGAATGCGAATATTCTTGAGCAGACGGGCTTCGGCGATAACACAAGATTTGAAACAAGCGATGATACGGTTATGGCTGAATTCCTCGATGTATATTACGAAGAGGGCATAATAAACGCAAATGAATTTACAAGCTTAACCAATAAATTCGATCTCGGTGAAGACGGTCGTGTTGAGATTGACGGCAAAAGCTTTAAGCTGAATAACAAATCGGTTAACGGTCTTTTGGGTTATAACGTCCGCGCTTATTATAAATGGAGCGGCGGCGATAAAAAAGGAACCGTCGGCTATGCTTATCCCGCAGATAATAAGGTTTTGCAGATAGATGCCGATGATGCTTCGTATGATGCAAAAAAGCATGTTATCACATATGCTTCCGACAAAGAGGAAGATGCAAAATTAAACAGTGTTTTTGATTATGTATATAACGGCAGAGCATATTTTGACGCAGGCGATAAAATAATTCCCGAGCGCGGAAAGCTGACGCTTATCGATAACGATAATGACGGCATATATGAAGTAATATCCGTTAAGCACTACTCATACATGACGGTAAAAAGCTTTAACAAATATTATCTTACGTTAACCGACAGCTATGATAAAGATAAGAGTCTTGATCTCGGCAAATCCGACAGGAAATATTCATATAAAGATCAAAACGGAAATCAGCTGAATGTCTCCGACATAAAAAGCGGAAGTATAATTGCCGCTGCGGTTTCTCACGATGATATACTTGCAGAGCTCATACTCTGCAGCAAAAAGGAAAGCGGCGTTTTAAAACAGATTTCAAAAGACGATAAGACCTTTGTTTTCGGAGACGGAGCCGAGTATGAACTCTCCGAAGAAATTGAAGATAAAATAAATACGTATATTTTAAACAGAGAATACCGTTTTACTCTCGGTATATGCGGAGAAATAGTCAGCATGACACAGGTCGGCGAAAACTGGATATATGCATACCTTAAAAAGGCATACATAAGCAGAGATCTTGCCGGGAAGCTTAATCTCAGTTTGTTTACGCAGGACGGAGAGCACATAGCCGTTACTGCCGAAGACGAAAAGATAAAGGTCACGGGAGAGGCAAAGAAGCTTACATCCGATGAAGTTTACGATAAAATATGCGAGGGCGGAGTTGTTAAGCCGCAGCTTATCAAGTGCCTTGTCTCCAAAGATAACACACTTAAAGGCATCGCATTTTCCGAAACCGTATCCGACATACCGATAACAAACGATACTCATGAAGACACTATTAAGCAATATGATTTCGGCACTTCAACTTTTTATTACAGAAACACACATTTTTATCCGTATTTCAATATAAGCGGATCGGTAATATTCAAAGTTCCGACGGATGTCGGAGAGGACGATCTCTTTGAAGTGGGATACTCGTTTTCCGACGGTAACAAAGAAGTTTCGGTTTATGATATAAAACTGAGCGGAAGCGCGGGCGCCGTTGTTTATGTTTCCGACAATGCTACGATAGAAAAGACGGGCAGCAGTGAAATATTTGTTATCGAAAAGGTCTGGGATGCTTTGGATAAAAACGATATGACTGCCAAAAAGATATACGGCTGGTGTAACGGTCAGTATACGGAATATACCGTTGACAGCAAAAAAAGCGGTGACGATCTTAAGAGCGGTGATGTAATACGCTTTATTGCATCAGGAAATGAGATAAAAAACTACACGGTTGATTTTAACTCCGCAAAATTTGCTCCGTCATCGGCAATAGCTTCCAATTTTAATATGAAGACAACTGCGTCGTTTTCATATATAGGCGGCAAGCTTTATTACAACGACGGCGGCTATGTATATCTTACCGATACCAAGGATTCAAACGGTATATACGATACCTCCGCAAAGAGCCTTATCAATGCAAAGATGCCCGATATGGCAAAATGCGTTGTATACGATATGAAGGATAAAACACTTCGTCCGGCAGACAGCAGTTATTTAAAATCGATTGTGTCATGCGGCAATGACGAAGCGTGCTATGTACTCATAAGAAGCAATCAGTTAAACAACAGTTATGCAATTATATATATGCCGTAAGGGAGGGAGAAGAATTTGAAAAAAACATTTTTAAAGCGGTGTACCGCTGTTTTAATCAGTATTGTTATGATGCTTTCATGCATGCCGCACATGGCGTTTGCCGCGTCGGAATATTTAAACATAACATTTGACGATGAGGTTACAAATGCAGTTCCTGCATCCGTTGAACTCGCCGGAAGTGAAAACAGCCGCGTAATAAGCTTAAATGACAAAAACAAGGTTCTGTCTCTTTGTGCGGGCTATGTTAACAACGATATGACCGTTTCACTGCCCGATATGTCTGCGGCGGATAAATACATAATAGAATTTGAGCTTATGTATCAGAATCTTCCTGTTTCGGGTGAAATTGATCTTTTAACTTCATCCGGTGCGGAAACCACACTTTTAACAATTGATTCTGCGTCAAATCTCATCAGTGCATCGGGCAAATCGCTCGGTGCTGTCGGCAAGAGCAGAATGACAAAAATTTCGGCTTTGTTTGACAACAGCTTTAATACATACAGCATTTATATAAATGATAGATGTGTTTTAAACGAGTGGGATATGCCGAGCACTGCTTATTCCGCGCTTAAAATTTCAACCTTCGGTGCAAATGAAGCTCCGTGTTATTTGCTCGCGGATAACATAAGAGTATATGAGGGCGAGAAGCCGAAAAAAATAACGAAAAGCAGTTCTGTATATAATACCGACTCAATGGAGTTTACGGAAGTTGACGAATCGCAAAGCGGTTTTTCCGTATTTGCAAATATAGGTATGAACGAAAGCGGCAAGGTAAACGGTGTTTCCACAATATCGAAATCAAATGATATAAGGCATGAATTTGAGGGAGAAAACGGCTTTTTAAGAATGGAAAAGCTTGCTTCATCAACCGAGAGTCTGCATATTGAAGCGGGAATTGCAAATACCGCTCAAAAGCTTGTCGTTGAATATGACATAAGGTTTTTTGATTTTTCCGGTTCGGGTATGCTTTTTTACATGACGGATTCAAGCGTATCTCCTGCGTATGCTTCAAACCTTGTCAGCTTTACGAACAATACCGTAACCGCTAAGGGATCGAGCAAAGAGCTCACCTCCGATACATGGCACAGGCTCAGCCTTGTGGCAAATATATCGACTCATACATACGATTTTTATGTAGATAAAAAAATTGTTGCAAAGGGTGTTGCTCTTGCGGCAAATTTCAAGGCATTGTCAAAGGTCAGAGTGTTTATAAACGCAGCATCGTCACCGGGATACATTGATGTTGATAATATCCGTGCATATTCAGGCACAGAACTCATTGACGATCTTTCGGATGCTCCGGTAAGCTATACGAGCATATTCTCTGATAAAGCCGCAAAAACCTTGCTTGCCGGCAAAACCGCTCTTTCACCGTATTCCAATAAGATTTATTACGGCAACAAAAAGATCGATACTGATATCCCCTGTATCGTAAGCGGTGACGAAGCATTGGTTTCGGCAGATACATTCAGCAAACTTTTCTCCGTAACACCCGAGATAAGCGGAGATAACATAAAAGTCGGCAATGCGTCATTTACCGTCGGTAAAACGGAAATGACCGCAAACGGAAACACGGTCACAATAGATGTTGCCCCCGTGATCTCAGACGGAAATTTTATGATTCCTGCCGATGCATACGGCAAAAATGTTCTCGGAGATAAATATTATAACGATCTTCGCGGTATGTTTTTGGTGTCGGGCAGCGCAATTGATACGTCAAACACAAAGCTTACCTCGCCTCTTCGCGATGCAAGCAGATATTTGTTGTTTGACCGTTACACCGCGGCGGAGCTTTTGGAAAAGACCAAAAACAATCTCGGCGGTGATCTTACGTTGCATCCGCGAGTTATTGCAAACGCTTCCGACTTTGCAAGACTTAAGCAAGAAATCAAGACAGATAAATACAAAAAAGCATGGGCCGACGGTATTATTAAACAGGCAGACGGATATATTTCGGCAGGTACCAATGTCATCCCGGATTATGATGTATCGAGCGGACGTCTTATGGATAAGGTTGATACGACAAATAACCTGCCGGTGCTCTCTATGGCATATCAGCTTACCGGTGATGAAAAATACGGCGAAAAAGCAATAGAAGGAATGCTGAAGCTCTGTGAATATCCGGATTGGTATCCCGATCATCATTTGGGAACAGCTGAAATAGAATACGGCATAGCAATAGGCTTTGACTGGTGCTATGATCTTCTTACGGAAGAACAAAAGCAAACAATATATAAAGCATGCAAAAACATGGGCTTTATCCCGAACAGTCAGGTATATTACGGAACCGCAGGCTTCCAGAACAGCTTCTGGGGCAAAACGGATACAAACTGGGGTGGCGTTGTAAACGGAGATATAATCTCTCTCTGCTGCTCGGTTATGGAAATGGAACCCGAGTATGTATCGGGCATTTTGGAGCAGGCAATGCTCAGCATGGAATATCCGATAAGTGTAATAGCTCCCGACGGCGCATGGCATGAGGGAACAAACTATTGGAATTATTTCTTTACAAATCTCGGCATAGGCTTTGCAGCATACGAAACCACTGTAGGTGAGATAAACAAAGGCGTATATCAGAAGGGTATGGTCGGAATGTGCGATTTCCGCACGGCAATCGGCGATCCTCTCGGTTATGTTGCAATGTATAACGACATGAGCAAGTCAAGAGTTGACTGCCCGAGCAGACTGTATATAGCCGATAAGCTTGATCTCGGCTATACAATGAAATCCTTTACGGACAATATCGATGAGTTTACGGATGTAACGGGAGGAGATGCTGTTCTTGCTCTTTCGTGGTACGACACGGGCATGACCTCATCTTCCGAAAATATAACATATTCTCTTGATTCGTATTTCAGAGAATCAGAAGTTATGACAATGCGTCAGGCATATAAAGATAAAAATGCCCTTTGGGTATTTGCCGACGGAGGTAAAGCGGATGCTTCGCATTCACACATAGATTCGGGCTCATTCCTCTTTACGCTTGACGGATATCAGTGGGCAACGGACCTCGGCACCGAGAATGCGTACTATTCCAGAAGCGGCGGAAACTTTGCGGTTGCGGCAGGATATACAAATAATGACTACTACCGCAGAAAAGCCGAGGGTCATAACTGTGTTGTCATTAACCCCGATAAGAATATCGAGATGGATAAAAACGCAGATACCAAGCTCATAAAACCCGTAAGCGGCATCGGCAGAGCATATTCCTATGCGGATCTTACGGATGCTTATACATCCGACAGGGTTAACAAATATCTCAGAGGCTATCTCCTTTCCGAGGGCAGAAGATCGTTCACCGTCCGTGACGAAATCGATCTTGCAAAAGCCGATTCCGAGGTTTGGTGGTTCATGAATACCGACGGAACAATTCAGATAGTTGATAATAATACCGCGATTATTTCAAACGGTAACAAGCAGCTTAAGATGCAATTTGTTATAGAGGGTGAGAACCCGACATACGAGCTTATAAGCATGCCGAAAAAACGTCTTATAGATCTCGGTTTTGCAGAGACGGTAAACAGCGGTGAAAAAATTGCTCTGAAGCTTAAGGCATCGGGCAAACTCAATATTACGGTTAAAATGGCAATGATCGGTGATCCTCAGAGCAGTACCCCGGTTGAAACAACTCCGATTGCCGAATGGACGGCAGAAGGAGACGATACAATTGCTCCGACACAGACCCCGTCATCAAATGCGACAGTAAAGGCAATTAAGGTAAACGGCGTTGAAATTACGGGCTTTTCACCCGAAAATTATTCTGTATCTTATATTATAGATAAAACCGAAAATGCGCCCACTGTCGAAGCAGTCTCGGACTACCGCACGGAAATCACAAAAGATTCTAAGGACGGCACGGTAACAAAATATCTGATACGTGCTTATGACGAAAACAATCTTTGCACGATTTATGAATTTAAGCTTAACGAATCAACCGCACTCATTACCGAGGGGTATGATTATTATAAGGTAGTAAAATCCGATGTAAGCAGCGAGCAGACAACCGCAACAACAAGTCAGAATAACTTAAGATACGGTTCGTATGACCGTGATATAAGCACAAGGTGGAGTGCAAACGGTGACGGTGAGTGGCTCGTGCATGACCTCGGCGAGGTTAAAAAGCTCGACGCCGTAGCAGTTGCATTCTATCTCGGAAGCGCAAGAAAATATACATTCGACATTGCTGTGTCGGCAGACGGAGTGAACTACACGCCGATGATTACCGGCATGACATCATCGGGCACAACCGACAGCGCCGAAATTTACAAATTCAATCAGTCGGTTAACGCACGTTATGTGAAGTTTATCGGTCATGGAAGCAACGCCGGCCTTTGGAACAACGTTGTTGAGCTTATAAGCTTGGTTAAGAAAGGAGCATGACATCATGAAAAAAATATATAAAATAATATCCTTGCTTTTGTGCATGCTTCTTCTGCAGGGTGTGCCTGCAGTATTGGCAGATTCCGCCTCCGTATCGGTTGAGCTTGAAGACGGTGCATATTATGCACCGTCAGAGCTCGGCTCGGTTACAATAAATGCATCGGGAGAGCTTGCCGGTGTGTCGGTAATGCTCGATAAAGCTCCGTTTGCCGATATGACGGAGTCCGGCAGCATAGATTTAAGTGCAGTGCCCGCGGGCAGACATACTCTCTCCGCTGTTGCATATGACGCAGACGGCGCCGAGCTGTGCTCCGATTCCGTAAAATTCTTCATTGCCGAAAGAAGCGAAAATATTCTTTGGCAAAATGATCTTTCAGATTATGTGAGTGAAGGAGCGGTTCTTCCGACAGGCACCACGGGATCGTTCGGCTCTGCAAGAGGCAGCGCCGTGATAGTGAATAAAGACGACGAATCCGTCTACGGTGCGGAGCACGGCACGGTTGCGGAAATCAGCGCAGTCGGCGGCGAAGATAAAAAAGAAAACGGAGCATATTTCCAGGCGAACCAAAACCTAAGCTCCGTAACGACAGTGGAATTTGATGCATTTATTTCTACTGTTCCGAATGTATATAATCTTCAGCTCAGATACGTAAGCGGAGGAACAAAATTAAAGGTGATATCGGCAATAAAAAATTCAAATATCAGCGGAGCAGACACCACCAAAACATATTCTTACGAAAAGGACGCATGGTATCATTTCAGATTTGATATTGATCTGAACAAATCCGTATCAAGCCTAACGGTCACAAAAGAGGGTGAGACGGAGCCGACAATAGAGACGGGCGAGCAAAGCCTCGGGATAAATACCTCATCGGCAAACTTCCGTTTTACGATGTCTGTCACATCACCCGGTCAGACGGCTCACATAGCATTTGATAATTTTAAAATTTGGAACTATATTTCATCTCCGGTAATTACGGATATCTCGGCAGACGGCGGCTCCGATGCACCGATTCCGCCGGAAAGCTCATCCGTTACGGCTGTCATGAACACCTCACTTGATGCCGACAGCGTAAATACCGACACCGTAAAGGTATATCTTGAAGATAAAAACAGAGAAGCGGTTGTCAGCAATGTCACATATGACAGCGGCAAAATTACGGTTGAATTCGGTGAGAGCTTAATTTCGCAGTCGCGCTACAGAATCGAGCTTTCGGAAAAAATAAAAGATGAATACGGCACAAATCTTAAATTCGTTCTTACGGATTGGTTTGAGACGAAAAACGCACTTTTGGATGTTACCGATCTCAAAAAAGATATATCGGACGGCAAGCTCTGCATAAGCGGAGTTATGACGGATGAAAACAAAAGCGGCATGACCCTTACGGCAGTTGTTTCCGTATGGAACGGTGATACTCTTGCAGACATCTCATACAAGCGTATACAGGATGGTGAATTTATAACGGATTACGTTTCTTATCAGGACGGATACACAATTCAGTTTGTAATTTTCAACACCGATAATCAAACGGTTATGCTGAAAGATATTTAACCATGAAACAAAAATTAATCAGACGGTTTTTGGGGATTATATTTGCCGTGTTATTGCTGAATATAAAAGCATCTGCATCGGCGGTGTTTGATGAATACATAACCGTAACGCAATCGTCGGGCAAGCTCTCGGCTCTTGTAAATGCAAAATGCACAGGCACAAAAGGCGGCATACAGTCGGCATATCTTATTCTTGCCGTGTATGACGGACGCTCGCTTTCGGGCATGAAGGCCGAAAAATGCAGTTTTATATCCGCAGGTAGTTATCCAATCAGCATCACATATGACGGTGAGCTTAAAGTCGGAATGACGGCAAAAGCATTTTTATGGAGCGGAGCGGATAATCTGAAACCCATAAATGTAAAAAGCAAAAGCGTGACGGTCAGCACCGCATCCATGCATTATCCGCTTGATTCATATTTCAGAGAATCCGAGATAATCACCATGAGAGAATCATTCGGCGATAAAAACGCTCTTTGGGTTTTTGCAGACGGCGGAAAATTCGACTCCGCGCATTCGCATCTTGACAGCGGTTCTTTTCAGTTTACTCTCGGCGGTGTAAAATGGGCTATGGATCTCGGCAGCGAGCCGGCGCATTATTCACGCAGCGGCGGCAATTATGCCCAAAATGCGGGCTACAGTGATTTGTTTTATTACAGAATGAAAACCGAAGGGCATAACTGCGTTGTCATAAACCCCGATAATGCCCTTGAAACCGATAAAAACGCTTTTGCAAAAATGAGCCGTCCGGTGAGCGGCATCGGCGGAGCATATGCATATGTGGACCTGACGGATACCTACACATCGTACAAAGTGAAAAATTACATCCGCGGTTATTTGGTATCCGAGGGCAGAAGAGCGTTTACCGTCCGTGATGAAATCGAGCTTACAAAGGATGATTCGGAGGTATGGTGGTTTATGCACACAAATGCCGATATCGAAATAACGGACAAAACCACGGCGATTTTATCAAGCGGCGGCAAAAAACTTAAAATGCAATTCATTGCAGACGGTGACAACCCGACATATGAGCTTACCGTAATGCCGCAGAAGCGTTTTATTGATCTCGGTTTTTCCGAGGCGAAAAACAGCGGCAAAAAAATTGCCTTAAAAGTCCGGGCATCCGGCAAGCTTAATATAACGGTTAAGATGTCAATGAACGGCGAACCGCAAAGCTCCTCTCCGCCCGAGAGCAACCCCATATCAAAGTGGAGCGTTCGGTAAATCGAAATTTTTAACGATTATTAATCCAACGGATTATAATAAATTTTTAATAAGAAAAGAGGATGTAATATTTATGAAGAAAAAAGCTTTATCTTTAATTTTAAGCCTGACACTTATTTTGTCAATGGCATGCACGTCCGTGTTTGCGGATGCAACGCTCGGTGGCTCATATACCTTTGACAATAAATCTGATTACTTGGCTTTTTCTCCTTTGGGTACAGGTGCGTCAATATATAAAAATGTTGATGTAAATAAATCTCTTAACGGATCTAAGTTATTCGGATATGAATCTGCAGTATTCGGAAGATCTTCCGATGATTACAGTCAGGTAATGAGAATTAACAGCCAAAACGGAACTGATGCAACCGGCGAGACAAACGGTACATTTGCATTTTACAATATTGTTTCATCAAATAGCAATATTGTTAATGACGGAAGATACTATGAAATGTCTTTGGCATCATGCGGCGGTGCACTTTGGGATATACAGCTTAGCGGCAGTACCAGATTATTATTGAATAGTTATACTGATGCATGGAAAGACAACGCTTGGAACAGAGTAGGACTTTGGCTTAATAATTATGATGCAGACGGAAGCTATTCAACGCAGTTGTACATAAACGGTAAGTTGTGCGATACCAATACTAAAGGAACGAAACGTATAAGACTCAGACCTGAAATTCCTGACGGTACAAAAGATGCATTTGTTGCAGTGGATGATTTCAAGGTATCTGCTACAGGATTAAAATCATACACACCGAGCACTGCTCCGGAAATAAATTTTAATTCTTCGAATGTTTTCTTCAGCAGCGGAAGCAATACGCTTTACATCTCCGGCGATATGACAGTTGTGGATATTAAAAATGCTGCATCAACATCAGCTGTAGAGGTTTACGGCGATCTGACGGTTCCGGCAGATGCTGCAGGAGCTTCAAAAACATTGTATACAGCAAAATCGGACAGCGATACTGTTTCAATCGGAGATACAATTATTGTTACTGACAGCAGCGTAACGGATTTCGTAAGCAAACGCTACATAACCGTACAGTCCGCCGATGGTCTGAAATCGGAATATGATTTTGACAGCAAAGATTTAAGCAAAGTAACTTTAGACGGAAATGCAACAAGATCATCCGACAAGGCCGCAGGGTTATATACAAAATCGGCAGACGATAATTCACTTCGCATTACGGCAGAGCAGCCGAGCGGAAATACATCCGATACAGCAGCAAGACTCCAGTTTGATAGAATTGACACCAATAAACTTATCGGTAATGTAAAATCAACCGTAGAATTTTCCGTTGCCGGCGACGGTGATTATAACTACATTGAGGGTCATCTTGCATATCAGCTTAACGGCAAAACAAATATTTTGGATTTTCTGAGAGTTGATAATGACGGAAAAGTTATTTCTTCGGTTGGAAACAACAGAGGATATAAGCTTGCGAAACAAAGCTGGATAAGAGTTGCGTTCACGTTTGATCCTTCCGATTTAAGCTACAAGACATACGTTAACGGCGATCTTGTCTCAGACGGAACCATACAAAAAGCAGAGGGCGATACCTTCTCATTCTTAAGACTTTCCGCAAGTGTTAACAGAAATGCGGGAGGCGCGGCATATCTTTATCTTGATGACATAAAGATTTATTTCGGTGACTACAGCTATGACGGCTCTGTCGGAAGCATGATTCAGGCAGATGCTAAAAATGCCGAAATCTATGCTGCTTCATCGGATTATGATGAATTTATGGCATCCGTAAATCCCGAGGGTATCGGCTCCAAAAAGTTATATACTCTCTCAAACGGAATATATACCGAAAAGACAGATTCCGTATCGGACGGCGATGTTCTGGTTTTGCAAACGGCAGACGGTCTTATTAAAAAATACTATACGGTAAAAACATCAAAGTTCACTCTTGACCCTGCAATAAGCGTGACCGAAACGGACGGCAAGGTTACGGCTTCGATAAACGGCAAGTACTTTAAGACTTTAGATGCTGCAGATCCTTCGGCTGTTCTTATTCTTGCAATTTACAGCGACAATACCCTCGTTTCGGCAGTTACCGATACAAAAACACTTTCCTCAAGCGGAGACGTGGCATTCAAGGCAGAATTTGACGGCTTTGAAAGCGGAATGACCGCAAAAGCATTTTTGTGGGATTCGCTCGAAAGCTTAACTCCTTACGGTGTTACCGCAGGTAATTATCCGGCAGAATAATATCAATATTTACGGCGGTGTACATTCCGTGCACCGCCGTATTTACAGTATTTAATTTCAAATTATTTGAAAATAATAAATTTGTGCTTAAAAAAAATTATATTGTGCTTGAAAAAATTTTTGGTTTATGAAATAATATTATGATGTAGATTAATTAATAACACAGCAATGCTCAAAGTGCGGATATTAATTTTCAATTTATGGGAGGACACACAATGCTAAGCAAAGAAAAAATAAAAACTCTTGCCGAAAGGGTCAACGAATGCTGGCAGAAAAAAATAACTTTTCCTGGTAATTGCGCATGGGAGCGGAGCTGCTACATGCTCGGAAATCTGGCAGCATACGATATAACCGGAAACGATGAATACATTAAATATGCCGTAAAATGGGCAGATGCAAACAACCGCGCGTTTTTTGTCGATACCGAAAACGGCATGGACTACGGCAATGACCTTCTCTGCGGAGAGATATATTTCAGACTTAAGGATATCGGCATGGGCGATGTATCCGAATCCGTGTTGGAGATCATGCAAAAAAGCCTTGATGATATTCACAACGATTATTGGTGGTGGATAGATGCAATATATATGGCTCTTCCGTTTTTTCAGCAAATGGGCATAAGATACGGCGACTCACGTTATTTTGATAAAGCATACAGAGTGTATTCAAATGCACGCAATGAAAGACGCCTTTACGATAAAGATGAACACCTTTGGTTCAGAGACGAAAATTACCTCCCCGAAAACAAGCTTGAAGCAAACGGCAGAAAGATATTCTGGGGCAGGGGCAACGGCTGGGTATTTGCCGGGATTGCGAGAGCACTCGATACCATGGACAGTGATAATTCGTATTACAGTGCATATTCAAAGGATCTGCGCGATATGGCGGAGGCTCTCAAAAATGTTCAGAATGAAAACGGTTCTTACTGCGTAAGCTTTTTTGATAAAGAAACATATCCGTATCATGAATCAAGCTCAACCGTGCTTATCACCCTCGGGTATTTTGTGGGTTTAAGGCTCGGTGTGCTTGATGATAAATATTTTGAAACGGCAAAAAAAGGCTTCGACTGGCTGACAAACACAGCCCTTAAAGACAGCGGTTTCATAGGCTATGCTCAGGATATTGCAGGCTGGCCGTCACATAAAGTTGATGAAAACTTAAGCAAAGATTATGTTGTCGGCACATATTTGCTGATACTTAAAGAGTTATACAATTTATAAAGAGAGGTTGATTAACAATGAACAACAAAGAAATTAAGGCATATGCGTGGTATTTTCCGAATTGGCATCCGACTCCGCTCAACGACAAATGGCACGGTAAGGGATGGACGGAATGGGAATGCTTAAAAAATGCAAAACCGAGGTTTGAAGGGCATATCTGCCCACGCACACCTCTTTGGGGCTATGAGGACGAATCAGACCCCAAGGTATTTGCCAAAAAGATTCAGGCGGCTCATGACTACGGTATAAACGGATTTATATTTGATTTTTATTGGTTCAAAGAATTCGGGCCGTACAGAATCGACGCAATTAACAATGGATTTTTGAAAGCGGAAAACAACGAGCTTGTTGAGTTTTCAATAATGTGGCCGAATCATGACCCGATATACGTTCACCCCACAAGCTACAGAAACACAAACACATCCCTCACATGGGGCGGCATAGACCCTCAGCTTATGTATGAGGTTACGCAGTATTGCATAGATAACTATTTCTGCAAGCCGAATTATCAGAGGGTAGACGGCAAAATGTATTTCGGACTCTGGAACCTTACAAGATTCGTAAATGATATGGGCGGCATGGACGGTGCCGCAATGGCAATACGCGATTTCAGATACAGAGCAAAGCTTGCCGGATACGAAATTCACCTTGCAGTTAATTGCGGTGCAGCCCCGGGATTTGAAGGCGGCAATTTTGAGCAGATGAACGATACTCTCAAAAAGCTTACAATAGACAGTGTATTTCAATATTCATGGAAGGTTCCCGAAAGCACCGAATGGCCCAAGGTTGAATACAGCGATTTCCGCGAGCTTAATTTGGGCAGATTTGAAGAGCTTACAAAATTATATGACATTCCGTTTGACACAGCCGTATCAACAGGCTGGGACTGCAACCCGAGAACCGTTCAGTCCGACGGATACGATAAAGAATGCGGATATCCTTACAGCGGCATAGTTATAAACAATACTCCCGAAGAAGTTGAAAAATCATTTGAGGGCGCTAAGAAGTTTTTGGAAAGCGGAAAGTCAACATCCAATATGCTTACCATTTCAACATGGAACGAGTGGACAGAGGGTAACTTTATGGAGCCCGACAATACATACGGCTACGGTTATCTTGAAGCGTTCAAAAAGGTATTTCGTAAATAAATAATTGAATATTATCGGCAATAAATGAAAAGCCTATAACAGATGACTCTGCATGAAATATTAATGCAGAGTCATTTTGATAAGTTTGATTTATCTGCATTTTTTTACAAAACATCACCAAAATTCTGCAAAAATATATAAACATATGTCAATTTTGCATATTGTATTTTGATTATAAATGTGTTAATCTTTATAAGATTGGAATGTATATATACACTTATTGATTTTAAGGAGACATATAAAATATGAAAATAATTATTGTCGGCTGCGGTAAGGTGGGTCAGGAGCTTGCCGAACGTCTTAACCGTGAAGATCACGATGTAACTGTTATCGACATAAGGGGACAGGTGGTTCAGAATCTTACAAACCGTTTTGACATAATGGGCGTTGAGGGAAATGCCATGGATGTTGAAACCCTTAAAGAAGCAGGCATACAAAATGCCGATATACTGATTGCGGTTACAGGCTCCGATGAGCTCAACATGTTTCAGTGTCTTATGGCAAAAAAACTCGGTAACTGCCGCACTATTGCAAGAGTGAGAAATCATGACTGCAACAAGGCGCTTCAGTATTTTAAAGAAGAGCTTGGCCTTGCTATGGTTATCAATCCGGAGCAGACGGCGGCAAATGAGATTGCAAGAGCAATAAGGCTTCCGTCGGCTATTCAGATAGATACGTTTGCAAAAGGCAGAGTTGAAATTCTTAAATTCAGGATTTCGGAGGGCAGTATTCTCGATAACCTCATGGTGCAGGATATTGTCGCAAAGCTTAACTGTGATATTCTCGTATGCGGAGTTGAACGCGGATCGGACGCATTTATTCCGCGCGGTAACTTTGTCCTGAAAGAAGGCGATCTTGTAAGCATCGTTGCATCCGTAAAGAGCGGAGCTCTCTTTTTTAAACGTATAGGCATAAAAACCGACAGCGCCAAAGACACTATGATTGTTGGTGGAGGTGAGATTGCATATTATCTTGCAAATCAGCTTTCGGAATACGGCATAGATGTTAAAATTATTGAACAAAATCCCGAAAGATGCGAAGAGCTTTGCCGTCTTTTGCCAAAGGTAAACGTTATTAACGGAGACGGAACAGACAGAGAACTTCTCATCGAAGAGGGGATCGATAAAGCGGATTCTTTTGTATCTCTCACCAATATAGATGAAGAAAACATGATTTTGTCGCTGTTTGCCAAGACAAAAAACGACGGCAAGGTTGTTACAAAAATAAACAGAATAGAATATGACGAGGTTGTTGAAAGTCTTGATATAGGAACAGTTATCTATCCTAAAGAAATAACTGCGGAATATATAGTCAAATTTGTGCGCGCAAAAAAGAATTCAATGGGCAGTAATATTGAAACAATGCATATAATATTAAACGGTATGGCAGAAGCGCTCGAATTTAGAATAAAGGAAAAATCCCCGGTTGCCGATGTTTCGATCGATTCGCTTAAGCTCAAAGACAATTTGCTTATAGCCTGCATTAACCGAAACGGAAAGATAATCATTCCGCGCGGTAAAGATATAATCAGGCGCGGTGATACGGTTATTGTTGTAACGCTTAAATCAGGATTTAAGGATATAGACGATATATTAAGATAGGTGAGGAACGGTTTATATGAATTACGGAATGATTAAAAGGATTTTGGGTTATGTACTTCTTATCGAAGCTCTTTGCCTGACTCTGCCTCTTATATGCTCTCTTGTATACGGGGAACCTCATGCGCTTACTGTCTGGACACTTTGCATATGCATATGTCTTATGCTCGGCATCGTCCTTACACTCGGAAAACCGAAATCAAAGCAGATGTTTGCAAAAGAGGGCTTTGTTACGGTTGCCCTGAGCTGGATTGTTATAAGTCTGTTCGGCGCTGTTCCGTTTGTTATATCGGGCTTTATACCGAGTTTTACCGATGCTTTGTTTGAGACGGTATCCGGATTTACGACAACGGGCGCCTCTATTCTTAAAGATGTTGAAAGACTTCCGCACAGTATGCTTTTCTGGCGCAGCTTTACACACTGGATAGGCGGAATGGGCGTGCTTGTCTTTATAGTTGCAATTCTTCCCGTTTCGGCGGATTCGTTTTACCTTATAAAGGCCGAAAGCCCCGGACCGTCGGTCAGCAAACTTGTGCCCAAGGTACGCACAACGGCAAAAATACTCTACGGAATATATATTCTGTTTACACTTATAGAAATTGTTATGCTTATTTGCGGCGGTATGAAAATTTTTGATGCACTTACGCTTTCATTCGGTACTGCAGGAACGGGAGGCTTTGCAATTAAAAATTCGGGTCTTGCGGATTATTCTTCATACAGCCAGATAGTTATAACTGTATTTATGATAATATTCGGTGTGGATTTTTCGTTTTATTATCTTGTTCTGATGCGAAAATTCCGTTCCGCAGTGAAACATGAAGAAGTGTGGGGTTACTTAGCGATTATTGCCGCTTCTGTTATAATTATCAGCATTAACTGCGCACCGCTCTTCTCGGGTATCGGCGAAACCGTAAAGCATGCGGCATTTCAGGTCGGTTCAATAATTACAACGACAGGTTACTCAACAGTAGATTTTAATCATTGGCCGGAGCTTTCAAAGGCTGTGCTTGTTATGCTGATGTTTTTCGGAGCATGTGCCGGAAGCACGGGCGGAGGAATAAAAATTTCAAGAATAATGATACTTGTAAAGAGTATTGTCAAAGAAGTTAAGCTTCTTGCGCATCCCAAAAGCACGATAAAAATAAAAATGAGCGGCAGAACCGTTGAACATGAAACCATACGCGCCGTAAATGTGTTTATGGCGGCTTATCTTTTGATTTTCGTTGTATCGGCAATTATAATAAGTATGGATAATTTTGACTTTACAACGAACTTCACGGCTGTTGCCGCAACGCTTAACAATATCGGTCCCGGGCTTTCAAAAGTTGGCCCCGCGGCGAACTTTTCACTGTATTCTCCGCTGTCAAAAACAGTTCTTATATTTGATATGCTGATAGGCAGACTTGAGATCTTTCCGATTCTGATACTGTTTGCCCCCACTACATGGAAAAAATAAGTTTGATTTTAAAAATATATAAGGGAGTTAAGCCGTATGAATGAAAGCTGTATTGCCGATTCGATAAGAGACGGAAGAAAGAGATTTTCAAAAATTTGCATAATGTTTGTTGTCGCAGCGGTTATATCATATCTTGCGGTAATGATGCTTTTCAGGCTTGTTTCAAAATCGGGCATGCATTCCCGCTATATTGTCTGGGCGGCAATGTCGGTAAATGCGCTTTTACCTGTGTTTACGGCGCTTATTTTCAGCTTGCTGACCGCAAGGCTTGCCCCGGGCGTTAAATATGCGTGTGAGAGCATGACGCCGCGTCGTTTTTTTATGTTTTTTGCAGAGATGCTGCCGATAACGTTTATAGGGTCAATTATGGGTTCAAGTGTGTCCGGATTGATAGGCGATTTATTTTCTGTTGATATGCCCGATACGGTATCCGAGCTGATTGAGAGCATAAGTATTCCGGCAATAATTGTATTTACGGTTATTCTTGCTCCGATTTTTGAAGAGATTTGTTTTAGAAAGATTTTAATAGACAAACTCTCCGAGTACGGAACTTCATTCTGCGTTGTGTTCTCCGGTCTTGCTTTCGGAGCCTATCACGGCAATTTTTATCAGTTTTTTTACGCTTTTGCAATCGGAATGTTATTTGCCTACATATATTGCAGATACGGGAAAATAAGATATACGGTTTTCCTTCATATGATTTTAAACTTTTTGGGTTCCGTTGCTGCCGTGACGGTATCCGATTTTCTGCAAAGTGAAATTATGTGGAAACAGACGGCGGCATCGGTTTATGCACTGTTTTATCTTGCTGTTTTCATAATCGGCATCGGATTTCTGGTGAAAGATGTAAGAATGCGTTATTTCAGATGCTTTCCCGGGAAATATGCTTCTCCGTTTAAAGTTCTTTTCCCGACAGTCGGATTTTTGATTTTTGTTATTTTTTCAATATGTTTGTTTATAGTTGCCGCCGTTGAATAGGCGGCATTAATTTTTTCGCTTTCTTATGTTAACCTGAATCATTCTTAAAATAAATGCAGCTGTTGCAATAATTAATATGAGCCTGAAATATATTGATCCCACAGCGGTATTTACGCAATGCATAATATAATTTAAAATGCTGCTTTCGATATTTCTGTCTGCAATCAAATCTGATTTTCCGCATTCCGTTCCGTCATACAGTACGGTGACACTGCCGAGTTTTTCTCCCTTTTTTATCGGTGCTTTGACATCACTGTTTTTTTTAACTTTTTTTTCAATTTTGTTTTTGTCATATTCGTTCGGAAGTCTTGCGTCAATTTCGTCTTTGCACAGCAGCAATACCCTTTTGCTTTCCTTTCCGTTGGTTATTTCGATTTCTCCGAGTATATCGTTTTCCGAAACAAGAACGTAATTTGAATATGATCTGTATGCTTTTCTGAGCAGATATCTTATATCCTCATAGGCATAGTTTCTACTGTTTACATAATCCGAACCGGTGCAAAGAGCAATCATGTCGTAGGTATCGTCAATATAGCGCACTGCCATTCCGCAGTCGTCATCGTCATTGTAATATCCCTTTATTCCGTGAATGTTGGTGTTATAATAGCTTTCCGAGAAATAATCCGACATGAATCTGTTTGTGTTTGCGGTTCTTCCGCGTCCTGCGTTGCCGCCGCTTGTGCCGTTGCTTATTGTGTTTTTGTCGGTAAGCTCAAGAAACTTTTTGTTATTCGATGCATACCTCATGATCTTAAACATATCGTCAAGCGTTGAATATTGTTTTTTACCTTCGCTGCCCGTAGGCTCGGAAACGGAAGTGTTTTTTGCTCCCGATCTTTTAAGTACACCGTTCATTTCTATTATAAATCGGCCATATGTTTCGCAAACGGTATTTGCAAGAACAACCGCACAGTCGCCGGAATCCTGCATTATCATTGCAGATATCAGGTTAGCAACGGTTATTTCATCTCCGCTTTTAAGTCCGAGGTTACCGTCGGTGTGCGTATAGTTTTTAAATATTCCCTCCGGCACTTTAACCTTTTTATCAAGATCTTTTGAAAATTCTATTGCCGTAATTGCCGTTATTACCTTTACAAGACTTCCGGGATTAATTTTTTCGTCGGAATTTTCTTTATATATAATAAGTCCGGTTTTTGTATCTCCTATAATAAGTCCGGATGCGGTAGGCCTGTAGTCTTCATCGGTTCCGTCCTTTATCTTGGGCTCCTTTATTTTCGGCTCGTTTTCATCGCTGTTTTCGCCTGATGCCGCACTGTCCGACTTTTTGTCACTGTCTTTATTTGAACTGTTGCCGGATACCGTTCCCGAATCGGTCTGCTCTGCAAATACAGATAAATTATTTGCCGTATTTCCAAAAAACGCCGTTAAAATAAATAATATCGCAATAAAAGAAATAATTTTTGTTTTCATAAGTAATATCCACCCATATCGGAATAAAATGTCGGTTTCAGATAAACCGAAGAAAACGCATAAGATGTCGTTTTTTATATAATAACATAAAATCAGAAATATTTCCACAGAAAAATAAAAATTTTTCAAATTTATTATTATTGTGCAAAAAAATTAGTATCGGCCGATAAAATGCGGAAAGTTTTAAGCAATTTCAATAAAGTGTGGATTTTTTTAAAAAAAATGTTGACAAACAATGGTTGTTGTGGTATCATATACAAGTCGCGTGAGTGACGGGTAAGTGCCGACACAAAGCGACATGTTGATCTTTGAAAAATGAACAGTATGAGAGGTTCTCGTTAAAGAGAAATGAGTTGAAGCGAAAAGCTTTTAACGAAAGTAAATCAAGTTAGTGTTTAAATGAGCTTGAAACTTAAAATAAGAACTTAAACGCGAAAGCGTTGAATATTTTTATTGAGAGTTTGATCCTGGCTC
>CAKSJG010000006.1 GCA_934463165.1 uncultured Clostridia bacterium | reverse complement strand
CCCTTACACAGTGGAGGCATTAGTCCTTGCATTTAATTATATATTTTGTTTGTTTTGTGCACCACAGCGTTCCGCAACGTTTTACAATCACCTAAAAAACATGCATAAACAACATAATGTCGATTATGTTGTTTATACGGATTTTTCAATAATTTATGGAAAATAAAAAAAGAAAACACAAACAAGACCAATTATTATTTATATTTAAAAACATATTGATTGGTCTTATTTGTGTTTAATTGAATAGAAATTCATATTTAAATATTGACTTTACAATAAAATTGTGTTATTATTAATTATAATTTATTGGAAAAGTTTATTTTTTTATATTTTGCAACAACATAATCGACATTATGTTGTTATTATTTTTTCAGCATTTCAGCAGTCCGAGTTCCTGAATTTTTTGTCTGTGAATTCTTCCTGTTTCCATGGTGTATATTCTCGTTGTGTTTATATTCGAATGTCCCAGAATATCCGCAAGGCGGACTATGTCCTTTTGTATCTGATAAAATGTTCTCGCAAAAAGGTGTCTCAGATTATGCGGAAACACTTTCGATTTGTCAACCCTTGCCGCATTGCAGAGCTTTTTCATAACCCTCCACACGTTAGAACGGTCAAGCGGTTTGCCGCTCTTTGTCACAAAAATTGACCCGCTTTTAATTTTTTGCTTTTTTGCGTATTTAATTAACTGTTTGCACAGCTGATCGGGGATTATAATTACTCTCATTTTCCCTTTAAGATTCACCGTAGCCTTGCCCTGCTTTGCTGCTTTAACCGTTATATAAGGAAGCTCCGATATGCGTATCCCGGTTGAGCAAATAGTCTGCATGAGCATATATGCTCTCATGTTTCCTTTTGTTTTTGCTGCAGAAAGAAGCCTGATGTATTCCGGCTTTGTGAGCTCCTTGCTTTCGCTTAAAAAGATTTGTCTTTGAATCTTAAGGGGCTTTATTTTTAAAAAATGCCAATTGTTGAATCTGAAAAAGCTGTTTAAAGATGATATTACGGAATTTACGCTCGACGGCGCAAGATTATCCGTGATGTGTTCTTTATATTTCAAAAGAGTCAGCTTCTCTACAGGCATTCCGCCGAGCCAATCTGCAAAATGCTTTATGTCGCGTATGTATTTTTCGCATGTTGCTCTCGACTTTTCCTGTTCTTCAAGGTGTTTTTCGAATTCATAAATTGCTTTTTTCGTAATTTTTGTCATATTATCAACTCCCGGATATATTTTAACATAAAAAACAAAATATTTTTTTGACATTTTGCAAAAAAAATAAAACGCGTGCAGCCCTTGTATTATGTGACCTGCACGCGTTTTTCGGTAAAAAAACCGACGAAATGTGTCAAAAATTTTTTGTCTGGTATTTTATATTCCGATAAAGATGCAAAAAATGACGAATAAAAATACTACAAAAAATGCATCATAAAATATTGACAAATCCGACGCCGTAATATATAATAATATTGAGGTGAAAAAGGATGATTAACACAACAAAAACCGTAAGATTCACAGCCACGCTTCCGTCTGTATATATTGATGAACTTAAACAGCTTGCAAAACAGCAGCAGATACCGTCGGTTAATTTTGCCGTAAGGCAAGCGATTGACGATTATTTGAAGCAAGTCAAAAAGCGCGAATATGATGAAATGATGAAAGAAGCCGCAAATGACAAAGCTTTTATGGAACGGACAATGAGATGTGCCGAAGACTTCAGCTTTACTGACAGCGAGGTGCACGGAGAATGGTAAATAAATGGGAAATATATTTTTGCAATATTGACCCGACGCAGGGAAGCGAGCAAAGGGGAACACGCCCCGTTCTTATTATATCCACAGACAGTGTAAATCATAATCTCACTGTTTCTACCGTGCTTCCGTTATCAAGCGTAAAGGGAAATGAAAAAATCTATCCTACAGAAATTTTGCTTCCTAACGATATTACGGGACTTCCGAAATTGTCCGTTGCAATGGTGCAGCAAATACGAACTGTTGCACACGGCAGATTAACAAATAAAGTCGGGATGATTACTGATGAAAAAACAAGAGAAAGCATTTTAAATGCTTGCAGAAATTATTTTGACTTGTAAAATTAATAACTCATAATAAAACGCGTGCAGCCCTTGTATTATGTGACCTGCACGCGTTTTTCGGTAAAAAACCGACGAAATGTGTTTTTGAATATTAAATTTTTACCGTATGTCATTTTTTCGGCAATCTTTCGGGAGCGTACCCGTTATATCTTTAAATGCATGTGTAAATTTGCTTTGACTTTCATATCCGACAGACGAAGCTATTTCCGATATGGGTTTATTTGTATGAATCAGAAGCTCCATTGCATGCTTAATGCGATATTCTTTCATGTATGCGGCAAGCGATTTGCCGAAAACCGTTTTGAAAACGGTTTTCAGTGTTGTTTGATTAACATGAAACCTTGATGCGAGCTCTTCTATTGTATATCTTTTATTTAAGTTTGAAGCAAGAAAATCGTGTATGTCATTTATGGTTTGAATTTGGGAATCATATATGCGGTTTTCTTCAAATGTTTCATCCGACGGGCATGTGACTTCGACAATTTGTTCAATCATATCGTGCAAAATTTGCGAACGGTTGGTTTTTGCCGATGTGTAGTATACTTCCTTGCCGTCGCGGCGGTTGATGATAAGCCCGGAATTTTTCAGAAGCTTAAGATGATGCGATACGGCGGGACTGCTCATGTTCAAAAGCGCCGATATATTAATTACGCATTCCTCACAGTGACACAAAAGCCAGAAAATTTGAATCCTCTTGCTGTCACTCATAAGCTTAAGTAAGTCCGAAACCGTCTCAAATGTTTCGGGGCTCGGCATTACGGATTGAAGAAAATCCGAAATATGACCGTGATCATGAGGCAATATCATAGCAATTCTCCTTTGGGTGTTATATTTAGTTAATTGTAAAATCACAAAATATCTGATTTAAAGCACATTCTGCGATATCATTTTATTTACATTTTCTCCCGTAAACAGATGAAAATGTTTATTTTTCATCGGAACGGTGTGGGCACCGTTCCCTACGTAGTCATTATTAAATATTCGTAATTTAATAATTGGAATCATATTGGTGAATTTTGTTTAAACAAATACAATTAATAGGAACTATACCTTTCAATTTATTTGTAGGCAGCGTGCACCACAGCGTTCCGCAAAAATTTATCCGCATTTTTTATATTTTTATTTTACAATCATCTTGTGTTATATTTATCTTTTTTGAATTATAATATATTTTATTTTAGTTGTCAAGCATTATAGTTGGCGCTGTTTGGGGTTGAAAGGTCAATATATCTACATCGGTTAATTGATTGTGTGCCGCGTAGGGGCAGATATTATCTGCCCGTTTTGCTTTGTAACATTTTTTCATGAAATCATAAAGACAAACAATTTAAAAAAAAGACTTGATTGTTTTTGCATAATTGTATATAATAAATAGTATCATAAAATAATATGAAAGGCAGGATCGATATATATGTATGTTCCATGCAAATATAATGTTTCGGACAACATAAATTTGTATATTATAAAGGATAAAAAATACAAAACCGTTACCGCATCGGCATATCTTCACAGAAAGCTCTTGCGCAGTGAGGTTACCGAAAATTCTCTTTTATCAAAGGTTTTAAAATGCGGCACATCAAGATATGTTAATCTGAATGATTTAAACATTTATGCCGAAAATCTCTTCGGCTGTGCTTTTGATGTCGGCATAACTAAGCGTGCCGATATTCAAAGCATTGTTTCCACCGTTAGCGCCGTGACCGACCGTTTTGCCGGTGAACCCGTTATTATGCCGTCAATTGAGCTTATGCTTGATTTAATGTTCAGACCGTATCTTCCGGGGGGTACATTTTTTGACGACTACATTCGGACTCAAAAAAATAATCTTAAAGATGATATCGAAAGTCTTATAAACGATAAACGTGCATATGCAAATGTCAGATGTATCGAGGAAATGTGCGGCTGCGAGCCCAACGCAATAGTTGAAATCGGCTATACGGAAGATATCGGCGGAATAAGCGCAGCGTCTCTTACAAAGCATTATGAAAAAATAATAATTTCAAGTCCGATTGATATTTTTGTTGTGGGCGATGTTGACGGAGATGAAATTCTGAAGTTTTTGAAAAATTATTTTTCGGATTTTGACTTTATTAAATCGGATTTGAAGATAGATTATATAGATAAAAAGGTGATAAGCCCTAAATTTGTCCGTGACAGACTTGATGTCAACCAGGGCAAGCTTGCAATGGGATTCAGAACATCGATAAACATCAACAATCCGCTTTATTATGCATTGCTTGTAGGCAACAGTATATTCGGCTCGGGTGCTCACTCAAAGCTTTTTAACAATGTCCGCGAAAAAATGAGTCTTTGTTATTATGCTTATTCAAGGCTCGATAAATATAATTCTCTTATGCTTGTCGGCAGCGGAATAGAATTTGATAAATTTGAAAAAACCCGTGATGCCGTGCTTCATGAGCTTGAATGTGTTAAAGACGGTGATTTTACCGATTCGGAGCTTGATGTCGCAAAAGAATATATAATCGGCACAAACAAATCACTTGAAGATAATCCGTCAATGCTTTCCGATTATTATATGGGTCTTAGATTTACTCCCGATCTTTTGAGTCTTGATGAAGTTTCCGAAAAAGTTAAAAACGTTACGCGTGATGATATCAAAGAAGCTTTTTCGCATATTGCTCTCGATACGGTATACTTTCTGAGCGGAAAGGAGAAAAACTAAATGAATTATTCAAAAAAATATATTGACCGTCTTGATGAGACGATATATTACGGTGTTCATAAAACAGGTCTGCGTGTTTATGTCGTTCCGAAAAAAGGCTTTTCAAAAACATATGCCATATACGGTACAAAATTCGGCTCGGTAAATAATCATTTTGTTCCTCTCGGCAAAAAAAATGACATAGTGATTCCCGACGGCGTTGCACATTTTCTTGAGCATAAAATGTTTGAACAGCCCGACGGCAGCAACGCATTTGATATATTTTCAAAATACGGTGCAAACGCAAATGCATTCACCTCCTTCACGAATACCTACTATCTTTTTTCCTGTACGGAGCATTTTGACGAGTGCTTCAGACATCTTTTAAACTATGTTCAGCAGCCGTATTATACAGATGAAAATATAGAAAAAGAACAGGGGATAATCGGTCAGGAAATCCGCATGTATGATGATGACGGCGAATGGCTTGTTATGTTTAATATGCTTCGTGCGCTGTATCAAAAAAACCCCGTAAGAATTGATATTGCCGGTACCGTTGAAAGCATTGCAAAAATCAATAAGGATATTTTGTATGATTGCTATAACACATATTATAATCCTGCAAATATGGTTGTGTGCGTTGCCGGTGACGTTAATGCAGGCGATGTGTTTAAAGCTGTTGATGAAACCGTAAAATACCGTGATAACGGAGAGGTTAAAAACATTACATGCGAAGAGCCGGACGAAATATGCCAAAAATATATTGAAGCGTCGGCAAGCGTATCCAGACCTATTTTTAACATAGGTTTTAAAGATATTTATTTAAAATCGGGTGATGAGCTTTTAAAACGCGAAGCAGGTCTTAAACTTATGCTCAGAATAATGTTTGGCAGAAGCAGTGATTTTTATAAGGTTCATTACGGAAGCAGTCTTATTAACGATACTTTTGATACGGATGTTATGACAGAGCTTGAATTTTCGTGTGTGTCATGCGGCGGTGAGAGTGATGACCCCGAAAAGGTTCAAAGAGAGGTTTTAAAAACAGTTGAAAAATACAAAAAAGAGGGGTTTGAACAAAACGAGTTTGAACGGATAAAGAAAGCGTTTTTCGGTTCGTTTGTACGCACGTTTAATAATGTTGAAAGCATAGGCGGACTTCTTTGCAGAAACTATCTGAGCAATGTGGATATTTCAAAATTCCCGTCTGTATATTCAACAATAACTTCCGAATATCTCAGTTCGCTTTTAAACGAGGTCATGAACAAAGACTCATGCGTCCTGAGCGTTGTAAAACCGATATAAAGATGTCAGCACAAAAGAAGGCGGTGTAAAATAATATGGACGTTTCATTTCCGGGTCTCGGGCTTGAATTTAAGATAGAAAGAATAGCTTTTTATCTTTTCGGAAATAAAAATTTTCCGATATATTGGTACGGTATAATAATAGCTCTCGGATTTACTGCAGGGCTTTTTCTCGGAAGCATTGCTGCAAAAAAGATAGGGGAGAAATCCGATATTGCAATAGACATAGCGCTTTGGGGCGCTCCGGTTGCAATAGTTTGCGCAAGGCTTTATTATGTTGTGTTTAAATTTGAGGACTATAAAGATAATTTACTTTCCGTATTTGACCTCCGTTCCGGCGGAATAGCGATTTACGGAGCGGTAATAGGCGCTGTAATAGGTGTTTGGCTATTTTCAAAATACAAGAAAAAAAGCATGCTCAAAATGTTTGATATAGGTGCCGTAGGGCTTATAACAGGTCAGATGATCGGCAGATGGGGCAACTTTTTTAATCAGGAAGCATTCGGCTGCAATACTGATCTTCCTTGGGGAATGACGAGTAATGCCGTTAAGGAATATCTTTCGGATGTAAAAATGCAGGGGATGAACGTTAATCCGGATCTGCCCGTGCATCCAACGTTTCTTTATGAATCTTTGTGGTCTCTTGCAACTCTTGTTTTGCTTTTTGTTATCATAAACAAGTTTTACAGATATAACGGGCAGGTGTTTTTTGCATACTGTTTTCTGTACGGTCTCGGCAGATTTTGGATTGAGGGTTTGAGAACAGACAGCTTGATGTGGGGACCTTTCAGAGTGTCCCAGGTGTTGGCTCTTGTCTGTGTTATAGTCTTTGGCGCAATATATATTTACAGATACGTTAAAAATAAAAAAGATGCCGTTAAAAAAACCGAGATTTATGAAAATTAATTGTTGCAAAATTTTGCAAAATGTATTATAATTATAAGGATCGAAATTTTTAAAACAAATGAGGTGATGAAATGGACGCAGGAGGTAGTCGATGCTGTGAATATGTCGGGTGTGGTTTAACACCGGTGCGCATCCCTGCGCCCGTTTTGCACCTCTGATTTATTTATAAGTGCAGATACTTCCTACCTAAAGGCTGCATCATTTTGAAGCCTTATCCGATATCGGGTTTGACTGACGGATGAATGTGCCGCAATTAATTTTAGGAGGAAAGTCAGATGGATAATGATGTTATGATGCAGGATAAAGCCATGGAGCTTATCCGTGCAAAAAAATATGCTGAACTGAAGCAGCTTTTTAATCAAATGAATTCGGCGGATATTGCCGAGTTTTTAAAAGAACTTTCGAGCGACGAGCTTTTGATTGCATTCAGAATCCTGCCCAAAGATCAGGCAGCTGATATATTTGTAGAGATGGATCCCGAAGAACAGGAAATGCTTATCAAAGGTTTCAGCGACAGAGAGCTTAAAGCCGTTGTCGATGATCTTTATGTCGATGATGCGGTTGATATTCTTGAAGAAATGCCGGCAAATGTTGTCAAGAGAATACTTAAGTTTACGGATTCGGAAACAAGAGGATGGATAAACGAAATATTAAAATATCCCGAAGACAGCGCCGGAAGTATTATGACCGTCGAATATGTCAGGCTCAAAAAGAACATGACGGTTAAGCAGTCTATTGCACATATCAGATCAACAGGTCTTGATAAGGAGACAATATATACATGTTACGTTACCGACCTTAACAATAAGCTTATCGGTACAATATCCGCAAAAACGCTTTTATTATCCGATGACAGCGAGATAATAGGCGACATAATGGAAACAAATGTAATATATGTTAAAACGACCGATGATAAAGAGGACGTTGCCAATGATCTCAGTAAATACGACTTCCTTGCAATTCCTGTTGTTGATGATGAAACGCGTCTTGTCGGTATAGTAACGTTCGACGATGCTATTGATGTCATGCAGGAAGAGGCAACGGAGGATATAGAAAAGATGGCCGCCCTTATTCCTTCGGAAAAATCATATCTGAAAACAGGCGTGTTTGAAACATTCAAAAACAGGATTCCGTGGCTTTTGCTGCTCATGGTTTCGGCGACATTTACGGGCAAGATAATCAGCTCTTTTGAGGATGCTCTTGCAAGCTGTGTTGTTCTCACGGCTTTTATACCAATGCTTATGGATACCGGCGGAAATTCGGGCGGTCAGGCGTCTGTTACCATAATCCGCAGTCTTTCTCTCGGTGATATTGAAATGAAAGACATATTAAAAATTATATGGAAAGAGGGCAGGGTTGCAATTCTTTGCGGCATTGCGCTCGCAGCAACGAACTTTGTTAAAATGATGATAATAGACAGAGCGTCAATCATTCAGAGCGGGCAAAACCCGATTCTTGTTGCAACCGTTATTAATCTTACGCTTATCGTAACCGTATTTATAGCAAAGCTTATCGGTGCACTTTTGCCTATGGGAGCAAAGAAAATCGGTTTTGACCCTGCCGTTATGGCAAGTCCGTTTATAACGACAATTGTTGATGCCCTTTCGCTCCTGGTATACTTTAATTTTGCAAAAATGATTTTGCCGATAGCATTTTAACTAAAAAAACGAACTGCAGTACCGTAAAGCGGTGCGGCAGTTCGTTTTTTGCATTATTGTGTTGATTTTTTTTGAGTTTTGATTTATAATTATTTTATGAAATGACGGTGATAAAAAATGAAAATAATGCATCTTTCCGATCTTCATCTCGGAAAAAGAGTTAATGAATTTTCAATGATTGAAGATCAGAAATACATACTTGACGAAATAATAAAAATTTTAAACGAAGAAGCACCTGACGCAGTTATAATAGCCGGTGATGTTTATGATAAATCTGTTCCGACGGCAGAAGCTGTCAGCCTTTTTGACGCTTTTCTGTCAAATCTTGCAGATAAGGAGTTATCCGTTTTTGTCATCAGCGGAAATCATGACTCTCCGGAAAGAATTGCGTTTGCGTCCGATATAATGTCAAAAAGCGGAATGTATTTTTCGCATGTATATGACGGAAATGTTGAAAAAGTGCAGCTGAGCGATGAATACGGTTTTGTAAATTTTTATCTTTTGCCGTTTATTAAGCCTGTGAATGTAAAGAGATTCTATCCCGATGAGGAGATAGATACGTATACCGATGCTGTGAAAACGGCGCTTAAATCTGCCGAAATTAATGACAAAGAAAGAAACATACTCATAACGCATCAGTTTGCTGCCGGAGCCGGCAGATGCGAATCCGAAGAGCTTTCGCTCGGCGGCTCGGATGCGGTTGACGTATCGGCATTCGATAAATTTGATTATGTTGCATTGGGGCATATTCACGGGCCGCAAAGAGTCGGCAGAGATACCGTCCGCTACTGCGGCACTCCGCTTAAATATTCATTTTCGGAGGCAAACCACAAAAAGAGCGTAACGCTTTTGGAACTCGGAGCAAAAGGGGATATATCTGTTCGCTGCATACCGCTTGTACCCCTGCATGACATGAGAGAAATCCGCGGCAGATATGCGGATATTGCATCAAAAAAATTTTATGAAGGCACTGGCACGGATGACTATCTTCATATAACACTTACGGATGAGGATGACATTCCCGATGCAATATCAAAGCTCAGAGCGATATATCCGAATATAATGCGCCTTGATTATGACAATGCAAGGACAAGAGAAAACAGAGAAATCAGCATTGACACCAATATAGAAAAAAGAACACCGACAGAACTTTTTTCACAGTTTTATGAAGTCAGAAACAACAAACAGATGACCGATGAACAGACAAGATACATAGAAAATATCATAAAAAAATTATGGGAGGGTGAAAATTGAGACCGCTTAAGCTTACATTATCCGCATTTGGGCCTTATGCCGAAAAAACAGAAATCGATATGGATTCTTTGGGAAAAAGCGGATTGTATTTAATAACCGGTGATACGGGATCCGGAAAAACCACAATATTCGACGCAATTGTTTTTGCTCTTTACGGAGAGGCGAGCGGCTCCGTCCGCGATAAAAACATGCTCAGATCAAAAAACGCTTCTCACGACACACCCACATATGCCGAGCTTACCTTTTTGTATCGCGGCAAAGAATATACCGTTAAAAGGAACCCGGAATATTTCAGAACGGCAAAGCGCGGAGAGGGGCTTACGGCAGAAAAAGCGGGAGCGTACCTAACCATGCCTGACGGCAGTGTGATAACAAAGGAACGTGAGGTAACCGCAAAAATAAAAGAAATAATAGGTGTGGATGCGTCGCAGTTTTCACAGATCGTGATGATTGCTCAGGGAGATTTTTTAAAGCTTTTGATATCTTCAACAGAAGACAGAATAAAGATTTTCAGAGATATTTTTAAGACGGAATATTATAACGGGCTTCAGGAACAAATAAAGCGAGATTATAATGAGCTTGAGTCGGTTTATTCGGATAATGTCAAAACATTTTGGGATCAATTCAATCTGCTGGAGTGCGAGCCTGAAAGCGAATATTATGACGAGCTTGCATCGGCGCAGGAGAATAATATAATGTCCGATGATATTATAACCATTGCAGAAAATATTGCCGAATCCGAAAGCAAAAAAATCAACGATCTTAAAAAAGAGATAGAAGATAAAGACAGCAAAATATCCGAAGTAAGCATAAAAACAGGTAAATGCGAAGAGACGGAAAACAACAAAAAAGAGATTGTAAAATTGAATAATGAGCTTAATTTATGCATAGAAAGACTCAGTAAATCAGAAGAGGTTCTTAAGTCTGTAAACAATGAAAAAAAAGATGCCGAAAATAAGTATAATGAATCTCTGAAAATAAAAAACAGTCTTGAAAAATACGGTGAACTGGATAAACTTACGGAGAAGAAAAAGAATCATGCGGAAAATCAAAACAGAATTTCCGAGGGAATAAAAGAGAAAAACACTCAAAAAGAAAAGCTCGAAAGGGATATAGAAACCAATAAAAAAATCAAAGAGAAATTTAAAGATGCATCGATAAAAATTGCATCATCGGAGAGCAAGCTCAATAAAATTAAGGAGAGAGGGCAAGCTCTCGGTGCTTTGCTCGAAAGTATATCGGAATATAACGAAAAAGGCATTCTGTTAAAAAAAGTCTTAACGGAATATCAAAATGCGTCCGATAAATTTAGTATTCAAAATGAGAATTATATGAAAATGCATAAAAAATTTACGGACGGGCAGGCAGGTGTAATTGCCAAAGAGTTAAAAGACAATACCCCTTGCCCGGTGTGCGGTTCGCTTACGCATCCGCATCCTGCGCAGGCTTCTGATGAAAGTGTAGACAAAGCCGCTCTTGAAAAGGCAAAAGCCGATATGGATGCTGCGCGTGACGGCATGGACAAAAAAAGCTCCGATGCCGCAGGCTTGCGCGGTCAGTGGGAAACAATTAAAAATGAAATACAAAAAAAGGCACATGAAATAATCGAAGGCTGCACCGAAAATGATATTGATAAATTAAAAGATATTATAGACGGCAAAATAAACGCCGAACGTGGATTATACAAAGAGGTAAAAGCAGAGCTTGAAAAAGAAGAAGGTAATAAAGCGCAGGCGGAAAAAGCAGAAGAATATATTGATTTCGCAGAAGAAAATCTGAATACCGTTAAAGGTGAAATTTCTGCTCTTGAAGCAAATCTTGCTGCCGAAAAATCTGCCGAAGAGTCCGAAAACGAACATCTTAATAATCTGAAATCCGAGCTTGAATATGAAAACAAAGCGGCGGCGGAGGATAAAATGGGTGAGCTTCAATCGGAATATGATAATTGGAATAAAGCGCTTGAATCTGCTGAAAAAGAAAAAAATGAATGTGAAAAAAGCAAAAGCGAATATGAGGGCAGAATTTCGGCGCTGAAAAAACAAATTTCCGGGATTGAGGATTATGATCTTGAAAATCTTAATCAAAAAAAAGATAAGCTTGACCGCGAAAAATCGGAGCTTAAAAGTGAGCACGATTTGATTTTGACCCATTTGGCGAAAAACAGTAATTCTATTGCCGTAATGAAAGAAAAATACAAACTGATCGCAGAATCGGAAGAAAAACTCAAATGGCTTAAATCGCTGAGAGATACTGCTGTGGGTGCTATGGTCGGCAAGGAAAAAATATCTCTTGAAACATATGTTCAAATGACATATTTCGACAGAATAATCAGCCGTGCAAACATAAGGCTCATGAAAATGACCGAGGGCAGATATGAGCTTGTCCGCAGTGCACAGTCTTTAAATAACAAAAGTCAGAGCGGACTTGAGCTTGACGTTACAGACCATTACCACGGCAACAGCCGAAATGTCAGAACGCTTTCGGGCGGTGAGTCGTTTAAAGCTTCTCTTTCGCTTGCTCTTGGTCTTGCTGATGAAATTCAGTCATCCGCAGGCGGCATTGTTCTTGACACCATGTTTGTCGACGAGGGCTTCGGTTCTTTGGATGACGAATCTCTTTCTCTTGCAATAAGCACTCTTTCGGGCCTTTGCGGAGAAAACAGACTCGTAGGTATTATATCGCACGTTGGCGAGCTGAAAAAAAGAATCGATAAGCAGATTAATGTAACAAAAGATAAACTCGGAAACAGTAAAATTGAGATTAATGTCTGATGAAGAAAAACTGAGGAGAAATTATGTGGATTACATTTGCGGTTGCTTCCGCTTTTTTTTCAGGAATAACGGCAATTCTTTCAAAAGTCGGAACGGAAGATATAGGTTCAAATCTTGCCACGGCTGTCAGAACGGTGGTTGTTTTCTTTTTTTCGTGGCTGATGGTTCTGGTTGCGGGAGGAATGGAACCGCTAAACAAAATTGCCCCCAAAACATTGATATTTTTAATTTTATCGGGCTTGGCAACCGGAGCATCGTGGCTATGTTATTTCAGAGCGCTGAAATGCGGCAATGTTAATAAAGTTGCGCCGATTGACAAATCGAGCACCGTCATTACCATGATTCTTGCATTTATCTTTTTAAACGAAAAAATTTCTCCATTAAAGGTTGTATGTATATTTTTGATAGGTGCGGGCACATATATGATGATTGAAAAACGCACCGAAGACAAAGCCTGCTGCAGTTCATCCGACTGGCTTTTGTGGGCGGTGCTTTCGGCTGTGTTTGCCGCTCTGACATCGATTCTCGGCAAGATAGGAATTTCGGATATAGACTCCTACCTCGGAACCGCAATCAGAACCTCCGTCGTTTTGGTAATGGCATGGCTTGTTGTTTTCATATTCGGCGGTATCGGCGAGTGTAGAAAGATAAACTCCAAATATTTATTTTACCTGATTGTTTCGGGTGTAACAACAGGGCTCTCATGGCTTTGCTATTACAAGGCTTTAAAGGAAGGTCCAGCAAGCGTTGTTGTTCCGATAGACAAACTCAGTATACTGGTTACAATATTTTTCTCTTATGTATTTTTAAAAGAAAAACTTACAAAAAAATCTCTTTGCGGACTCGTTTTACTTGTTGCGGGTACACTTATGTTACTTATATAAAATTTATCTGTTTTTAAATTATTTTGGTAAAAATGTAAAAAAAATAAAAAAATTAAAAATTTTTTTGAAAAAGTATTGACAAGCCCATGTCCTTATGGTATAATAGCTTTCGTCGGTTGCAAGAGCAGCTTGATACGGCCCCTTGGTCAAGTGGTTAAGACACCGCCCTTTCACGGCGATAACATGGGTTCGAATCCCGTAGGGGTCATTGAAATCGGTAAGATTCGATAGAATCTTGCCGATTTTGCTTTGTGCGTAGAAATTATTATTTTTGTGTCTGTTTTGTTTGACATATTTTTATATTTGTTATATAATTATCTGTGTTGATATTCGGAGGTGTATTCCTTATGAGCGAAAAGGTAAATATATTGGGCGTAAAGGTAGATAATGTTAATATCGAACAGGCTTCGGACCGTATTATGGATTATATTGAAAACGGAGCCGAATGTGCCAAAGTATATACTCCCAATTCCGAGATTATAATGCTTGGTTACCGTGATGATAAATTTAAAGATATTTTAAACTCTGCAGAGCTTTTAACGGCAGACGGTATCGGAGTTGTTTACGCATCAAAAATCGTTAAAAATCCGATAAATGAGCGTACGGCAGGGTATGATGTTGCATGCAGAGTATTGGAGAAGCTTTCCGTAAAAGGCGGCACACTTTATCTTTTCGGGTCAAAGCCCGGTGTTGCCGAGACCGCCGGTAAGAATATCACGGCAAAATATCCCGGTGTAAAAATAGTCGGATTCAGTGACGGTTATTTTGACAGCGAAAAAGAAAAAACCATAATAGAAAATATAAACAGATGTGCGCCCGATTTGCTTTTTGTATGCCTCGGCGCTCCCAAACAGGAAAAGTGGATTGATGAACATAAAGATGTCTTAAAAGCAAAAGTGTGCATGGGCATAGGCGGCAGCCTTGATGTTTTTGCAGGTAATGTTAAGCGTGCACCTAAATTTTACACCGATCACGGAATAGAGTGGCTGTATCGTTTGGTTAAACAGCCGAGCCGATTCGGGCGTATGCTTGAGCTTCCGCGTTTCGGATTTAAGGTATTGCTTCACGGCAAAAAATTTCCGCAGGATTAAAAGGCACAAAAATATTGTATGAGGAGACATGATTATGAAAGTTGAATTGCTTCAGTATAATCCCGATTGTGAAAAAATAATTGCGGCAGCCGCAAAACTTTGCTATTCCTCTTCGGGCATAGACGGTATTCTTGACGGTCTTGATGAAGACAAGACAAAAAGCTTTATAGACAGGCTTATGAATTTGGGGCATGAAAGTCCGATAGAACATGTTGTTTTCACTTTCGGTATTGAGGGTGTTTCAAGAAGCCTGCTGGCTCAGATCACACGCCACAGAATAGCATCTTACAGCGTAAAGTCACAGCGCTATGTAAACGAGGGACAATTTGAATACATAATTCCCAAAGAAATAGAGAAAGATGAAGAAGCTAAAGAAATATTTATAAAAGCAATGCAGGATGATGAAAAAACATATAATCGTCTTGCAGATATATTGAGAGATAAACACTACAGAACTTTTATCTCGGAGGGTATGGACGAAAAAAACGCAAAAAGATCTGCCGAAAAAAAGGCAATTGAAGACGCAAGATATGTTCTTCCCAATGCATGCGAAACCAAAATGATAGTAACATTTAACGCAAGAAGCCTTATAAACTTTTTTCATCACAGATGCTGCGAGAGAGCACAGTGGGAAATACGTGACCTTGCATGCGAAATGCTCAGACTTGTAAGAAATGTATGTCCGTCGATATTCAAAAACGTCGGTCCGAGATGTATAAGCGGTCCTTGCCCCGAGGGGAAGATGAGCTGCGGCAAAATGCTTGAAAAAAGAAAAATGTTTTTGGAACAGGAATGAGTTTTATGAACGAAAGACCATATAAATTAATAGTGATAGAGGGCGTTGATTCAAGCGGAAAGGCAACGCAGTCAAAGCTTTTAAAAGAGCGCCTGATATCAGACGGTATAAAAACCGAAAGCATTGAATTTCCGAATTATTCGTCACCGGGCAGTGCACTTGTAAAAATGTATCTTGGCGGTGAGTTCGGTTCTGATCCTAACAGCGTAAGTCCGTATGCCGCATCGGCTTTCTTTGCGGTAGACAGAGTTTCATCCGTGAAGATTGCGTGGAAAGACCTGTTTTTGGGTGACGGCGTTATAATAGCCGACAGGTATACCACTTCAAATATGGTTCATCAGGCATCGAAAATAGATGATTTAAAAGAAAAATCCGATTTTCTCGATTGGCTTTATGATTTTGAATATAATAAGCTTGAGCTTCCCGAGCCGGATGCAGTAATATTTTTGGATATGCCGGTTGAAAACGCAAAGGAGCTTATGAAAAACAGAGCCAATAAAATTGATAATTCCGATGTTAAAGACATTCACGAAAGTAATGATGCCTATCTTCAAAAATCGTATGACAATGCTGTTTTTGTTGCAAATAAATACAATTGGATAACAGTTCATTGCACAAAAGACAAAAAGGTCAGATCGCTTGAAGATATATCGGATGAAATTTATTCGCATATAAAGAAAATCATATAAATATTTGCCGTGTTTATGCTGCACGGTATATATGCGCCCGTAGCTCAGTGGATAGAGCACCGGCCTCCGACGCCGGGTTGTCGCAGGTTCGACTCCTGTCGGGCGTATATTCATCAGAAAGGACCGCTTACGGCGGTCTTTTTTGATGAATATAATAGAAAAGAAGGAGTCGAACCTTGAGAAGGCGCGAAACGAAAAAAAACAATTCGGTGAATTGTTTTTTAGTTGAGTGGTGCGCAGACGGGTACCGAAAGGCGAAGCCTTTGGGTCGTCAAGCAGGTCATATGCGAAGCATATGGTCCTGTCGGGCGTATATTCATCAGAAAGGACCGCTTACGGCGGTCTTTTTTGATGAATATACGCTCTTTGTCAATAGTTGGGGTCAAAAAATTAAT
Organism: uncultured Clostridia bacterium; assembly: GCA_934463165.1. Taxonomy (GTDB): domain Bacteria; phylum Bacillota; class Clostridia; order UMGS1810; family UMGS1810; genus RGIG1828. Next base: position 85,303 of record CAKSJG010000006.1, on the reverse strand, counting down.
AATGGAATTTTTAAGGCGATTGCAAAAAAAATGCAATCGCCTTAAAAAATGTTTCAATTAACCTGTAATATATTACACGAAATTATTAATAATCAAATACGATCATTTGGTGACACTCGATTTTAGGAATAATTACCGAAACCTTACCGTCATGCTTTTCAAATTCAAGTTTTTCCATTGAAGGCGCAAGATAAACATTTTTGATGTCATTATCAAATTCATATTCAGCCTTAATGTTATAAAGAGGAATGATATCTTCAATAATTTCAGTATCGGTACCTCTTTTTACGGGAGACGCATACAGCATGTGAGAAATGTAGCGCTTTTTGCCTTTTTGCTCCATAACGGTTGTAATTCCCTGTGCAGGCAGTGTTGTTGAGAGGCTCTTTCCGTCACCCAAAAGTAAGTCAATTGCATGCATAACAAGCTTTTTGCAGATTATGCTGCCGACCGTTGCATATTCGGTAAATATTTTCCATGCAATATATATTCCGTCTTTTCCCATGGCAATTCCCGGACCGCCGTATTCAAATGCTGTCGGTGTGTGAATGTGAGAGCAAAAATGTTCTGCGGTTCTGTTAAAAAACGGATTTTCTCTTATTGCAAGCTCTTTTCCTCCGTTTAAAGAAATCTTTCTTCCATCGGAATAAAGCAGGAAAGATGTCGTGTCATATATGTCAATTTCAAAATTCGGGCGCACATAATCAGGATTATACGGATTAACGCCCTCGTTCTTAACTCCGAAATCAAGTGCAAATTCATCGTTTTCATTAAGCGCGGAGTCGCCGCTCGCAAGAATTTTTCCACCGTTTGACACATATTTTTTCAGCTTTTCTTCAAGTGTTTTGTAAAGTCTGATGTTGTCGGGCAAAATAATCAGCTTGTATTTTTCAAAATCACTCTCTGTATCCAAAACATCAAAAAGATAGTGGCCCTCAAGGAGTATTCTTCCGGCTCCGGCATCATCCACACCTGTTTGTGTTGTTGCATTCCCGCCGTTTACGTTCTGCACCGATTCTACGCTTAAAAGCCCTATGTCGGCAACTGAATTTACGTTGTCAAGCCACGGTTCTTTTTCTTCAATTTCTTTGTATCCTTCGCCTATTATTCTGTATGTGTTGGAATCCATCTTTCCGAATGGGTGCAGCTGATCGCCGATGGAGCACTTAGCTCCGTTCATAACCGAGAGCGCGACCTCGTAGCGTATTGCATTTGGGTGCTTAAATCCGCCGAACTCGCCCCAGCTTTTGTGGAATTTTCCTGTCATGCCGAGATACTCCATTCCGAGCTGCTGCACATATCTTGCCGAAATAGGGAAGTGATCATATCCCCAACCGCCTGTAGGCAGGGATTCTATCTCAAGATGTGAATTCATGTGTGCAAGGTCATGTCTTCCTCTTTGTATGTGACCGCCGTTATGAAATACGGGAAGTCCGGGTTTTACGCTGTCAATTGTTTCTCTCACACGCTTTGTATAGTTGGCATAAGTTTTTTCGGCAAATTTTCTCACATCTGCAGAATCCTCGGGATTCATTCCGAGCGCTTTCATATCTGCCGTGCATTTTTTGCATTTGCATTCTTTAACGCCCACAATGTCAAGAAAAATTCCGTCTGCGTCATAATTTGCCGCAGTTTCTTTTATCTGCTCAAGAAGATAATCCAGATACGGTGTGTTCATGCACAATTCGTGATATTTCGGAATTTCAAAATCCTCGTCGGTTATTTCATTCCCGTCGGGGCATCTCAGCCAGTCATGATGCTTTACCGCAGCTTTTTCGTCAAACCCGGCTGATAAATATACCGGTGTTTTCACATTTATTTCATGTGCCGCTTCAATTTCCGCTTTAAGCAAATCAAATTTAAGGTTCGGATGCATTTCATTTGCCTTTGACGGATGATAAGCCCATCCGTGATGACATTTTGAAAACACTGTAATTGAATCAACATGCCCTTTTTTCAGTGCATCCTGAAATTCCTTTTTGTCAAAATCTTTTCCGATATCCGGTATTTTTTCACTTGTGTGAAAATCCAAATGAACTTGTCTGAATCTCATTGTAAAAACTCCTTTGTTTTTTAATATATAGTAATAATATGATGTTTTTCAAAGTGACCGCCGCCATCAAGAGACTGTATATACGGCTTTTCACTGATATCCTTTGCCGCAAAGTCTTTTTCTGCCGTTCCGCACCACGGTTCTATGCAAACAAACTGTCCCCACGGTTTAGACCATATAAACAAATTGTCAAATTCTCCGAATTCGACTCTGATTTTTGAACCGTCTGTGTTGTTTTTCAGTATTACATATTCGCTTTTCGGTTTTTCAAATACAACGGTTCTTCCCCCGTCAAAAAGCCTGTCACTGAGTTTGAGAACGCTTGCGCTGCCGTCACTCGACTTTGAAAACGAATTGATTTTTTCGCTTTCGTCTTCAAAATAATACGGATCATCCTCGCATTTTTCAAATTGTATTTCGTAATTATCAAGCCCGTCAAGGCACATATATCCCTCATGGGAACCTATAGAGAAATACATAGTATCTTCCCCGTCATTAATTACCTCATAGCTTACATCAATGGATTTTCCGAGCAGCTTATATGTAATCAAAAGCTCAAAATCATACGGATACATCTTTTTTGTCTCTTCGTTTGACAGAAGCGAAAATACGGCTATATCCTCGCTGCACTCCATAAGATTAAATACCGTGTTCATCGCAAAACCGTGCTTGGGCATATCATAGCTTTTTCCGTTTATGTTTATTTTGTCTCCGATGACACCGCCGGTTACGGGAAACAAAACGGGAGCCTGTCTGTTCCAGAATATAGAATCCTTTTGGTGAAGATGCTCCTCTCCGTCCGCGGTTTTAATGCTTGTCATTTCCGCACCGTATGCGGAAAGAATCACGGTCAGATATTCATTTTTTAAAGTAATGTTGTCAATTATCATTTTACCCTCCGTATTTTTATGATATAACCTTGCATAAGCCGAATGATAATACATAAAAATTCACTGCACTCTAATTATATCAGAATAACATTTTTCGTTCTATTAAAATATTAACAATAAATATGACTATATTCACATAATTTTAAAACGAAAAATTTTCTTGGAATCAGTATATCACATATATAAAAAGTTTACAACAATAATCGCCGATATAATTGAATTTTTTAATTTGCTCTTGAAAAATTTTTAAAATCATGTATAATTAGTTTATGAATAAAATAATTGGAGTGTATGCATATGACTTTTAACAGAGCAGATATTTTAATTCCACGGGGTATAGATATGACGGCATGGAGCGTTGTCGCATGCGATCAGTATACGTCACAGCCCGAATATTGGAAAGAAGCTGAAAAAGAGACAAACGGAAAACCGACAGCGCTTAATATTATTCTTCCGGAGGTTTATCTCGAAAGCGATGAATGTGAAAAAAGGACGGAAAATATAAATGCTCAAATGAAAAAATATATAAGTGACGGCATTTTTAAGACTTATCGGAACTGTTATATATATGTCGAAAGAACTCTTAAAAACGGTAAAATCAGACGCGGAATAATCGGCGCCGCGGATCTTGAGGATTACGATTATTCAAAGGGCAGTGAATCGCCCGTGCGTGCAACCGAAGGAACCGTGAGCGAGAGGATCCCTCCGAGATTAAAAGTCAGGATGAATGCCAAGCTTGAGCTTCCGCATGTCATGATACTTATTGACGACAGAAAAAAAGAAATATTGGAATATCTTAATGAGAAAAAAAGTGAAATGGAATTGATTTATGATTTTGATCTTATGATGGATTCGGGTCATTTAAAGGGTTATTTATTAAATGACGAACTTGCGGATTACGTTGAAAAAAAGCTTGAAGCCTTTTCGGACAAAGAATATTTTGAAGACAAATATTCCGTTAAAAATAAAAATCCGCTCGTCTTTGCAGTGGGAGACGGCAATCATTCTTTGGCAACAGCCAAGGAATATTATAACGAAGTCAAAAAGAAATACGGCGAAAAGGCGCTTTCAATGCCTGCGCGCTATGCACTTGCGGAAATTGTCAATCTTCATGACGATTCTCTTGAATTTGAGGCTATTCACCGTGTAATGTTTAATATTGATTCCGAAAAAATAAAAAGAGAGCTTATGAAAATATCTTCTCCCGAAAAAAACGATATCGGTCAAAAATTCGTATTTGTAAGCGGAGATTCCGAAGAAACTTTATATATTACGAAACCGACAGCCAATCTTACCGTTGGTACAATTCAGAATTTCATAGACGAATACATACGCAAAAACGGCGGCGAGGTTGATTATATTCACGGTAAAGATGTAGTTAAAAACTTAAGCAGGGATAAAAATTCATGCGGATTTGTTTTTGATGCAATGAATAAGAATGATTTGTTCAAAACGGTTATACTTGACGGAGCGCTTCCAAGAAAGACATTTTCCATGGGGGAGGCGTGCGACAAGCGTTTTTATACAGAAGCAAGAATAATAAATGATGAAATATAGAAAATACCGGCGGATAATAATTACTCCTTATCCGCCGGTATCCATGCTTTCCCGAATTCTTTGTCTTTAAACAGTGCCGCGAGTCCGGTTATCTGTTTCAGCCTGAGTATTTCATCTCTGTCCATTCCGAGGTGTTTCGATATCCATGCGTCTGACCTTCCGATATCATGAAGCTCTTTTATGATATTGCTCATAAGGTCAACCTTATGTGAGCCTCTTGCCCGATTGTGGCGCACTGTACTTGCCATTCTTTGCGAAAGCGGCTTGCATATTACGGAAACAGGCATTCTCCCGTTTTCACGTTCATAAATATCAATATGATCCTTCATAACTCTGTATCTGTGGAAGCCGTCGACAATTATATATTTGTCTCTGCCCTTGTCATAATAGCAAACGATGGGCATTGTATATCCGTCGCTTTTGATGCTGTCATAAAGAAGCTCCATTTCGGGCGGTGCAACAACATTCGGGTTATATGTGTTCGGTTCTATTTTTTCAAACGGAACGGAAATAATATTGTATACAGGGCTTTTAAAATCACTTGTCATTGAGCATACCTCCGTATTTCTCTTTTATAATTTCAATCTTCTTTTGTTCGTCTCTGTTTAATCCGAATCCCATAAATCTGCATATGTGGTCATTTTTCAATATGCAATAGCACATTCTTTTCCAACTCGGTATATCCTTCGATGATTTTATATCATCTGTGTTATCGGGTATTTTTCCGTAAAAAACCACTCTTGATTTTTTGTCGAGAGTATAGTTTGATACTCCGTTTCGCCGTATCTTATATCCGTGATCAAGAAGCTCTTTTATTGTTTCTTCCGAAAGTCCGCCGCCCGTATTGTGCCAGAATTCTATAGATGTGTTAAATTTATTGACATAATTTTTTTTCATTCTGCAGGGCAGGGTATCAAGCAAAAAATATGTAAATGATTTCCATGTGTGTCCGTCCGGCAAGGTGACGTTTCTGTATCCCATAGCTTTTGTTTTGGCATAGATAGACGTAAAGTTTGCGCCTCTGACTCTGCCGACGAGCTTTGTCCATATTTCGGGGTCTATTATTCTGTAAAGATTCAGACTTTCTTTTGCGCTGTCATTAAACGGAGATGCAACGCGCATCTGATCGGGTTTAAGTCCTGCTTTGTAATACAGGTCATACAGCTTGTTGTAATCATAATTAAATTTGTAATATGCCGTCCACACATCTGCCGTAGTCCAGTCATAAAGCGGAGACGCGCACCACACATCTTTAAACTGCTTTGTTATCCAGCATTCTCCGTTATAGTCGTATCTCTTATTTACAAATCCGCTGTATCTTGCAAGCGATTCATCCGCTCTCATCCCAAGCAGGCATACCGTCTTTTTCTTTCCGTGAATATTTTTATAATATCTTCCGAACTGCTTTGCCAGATCCTCCTGAGGCATTTTGTATTTATAATTGTCAAACGGATTGTTAATGTTAATCACATAAGGATAATCGGGCATTTCTCTTACCCATGAATCTTTTTTCATATCGTCCCACGGATACCAATACATTTCATAACTGCTCAGCGCCGTCCTTGTTGCCATAGGCAGGCATACCCAATAAAGCTCAGCCTCATCCTCGTATTTTTTCATTGTTTTTGTTATGTAATCTGTTGTTACGCTGTATTGTGCTTCAAAATCCTGATGAAAAATTCCGACGGTTCTGTCGGGAAAGTTTTTTCGTCTGAAATCCATAAGTATATTAAGAAGAAGTGAGCTGTCTTTCCCTCCGCTGAATGATATATATATATTTTCAAATTCCGAAAAAATATAATTCAGTCTTTTTAAAAGCATTTCATATACGTTTTCATCAAGATATTTTTTCATGGATAATTATGCCACGTCCTTTTGCTGTCGAATTATGTGTCTTTAAAATTATAGCATAAAATTATATCAAAATCAAATTTTTTTATTAAAGTTATTGAATTGGTCGTAGATATGTAGTATAATATAAAAAAATGAAAAGGCAGGCGAATTAATAATGACAAAAAGCAATAAAATTATAATTGCAATTGTTGCCGTAATAGCAGTGATTGCTCTTTCGTGTATTTTCGGATATAACTCTCTTGTATCATCAAAATCTGAGGTTGACGAAAAGTTTTCAACTATCGATACCTATCTTCAGAGAAGAAATGACCTTATCCCGAATATTGTAAATTCGGTTAAGGGTTACGCTTCGCATGAAAGCGAGGTATTCAGTGAGGTTTCTGATGCACGTGCAAAGCTTGCTGGTGCAAGCAGCACAAAAGACACCGTTGAAGCGGATTCCGAGCTTTCGGGAGCAATCAGCAGACTCTTAATGGTTGCCGAAAATTATCCGGAACTCAAAGCCGATACGCAATTTACTGCTCTGACAGATGAGCTTTCCGGCACTGAAAACCGAATAGCCGTTGCAAGAAAAGATTATAACGAAGCTGCGAAATTGTATAATGCTTCAATAAAAAAATTCCCGAAGGTTATACTTGCAAAAATGTTCGGTTTTGATTCGGTTGAATACTTTAAGGCAAGCGAAGAGTCAAAGCAGGTTCCGAAAGTTGAATTTTAAGGGGATATTATGAAAAAACTGTTAATTGTATTCTTTGCGGCTGTCACTGTGCTGTCATCTTCACTTATCGGATATTGCTCGGGATATCCCGAAGCAACAAAGGATTTTTATGCTGCCGATTACGGCGATGTGCTTTCCGATTCGACCGAAAAATTTATTGTTGCCAATTCGAAGCAGCTCTGCGACAAAACGGAAGCACAGGTTGTTGTTGCAACGGTTAAGGATATGGGCGGAAAAAATGAGCGTGAATATGCTCTTGAACTCGGCAGAAAATGGAAAATAGGCAGCAAAAAAAATAATGGCGTGCTTATATTTCTTGCCGTATCGGAACGTAAGCTTGACATAGAAGTCGGCTACGGCCTTGAAGGTGCAATTCCCGATTCAAAAGCGGGCCGCCTTATGGATAATTATGCGATTCCGTATCTTAAGGACGATGATTTTGACAGCGGCATACTTAACCTGTATAAGGCTGTTTTGCAGGAAGTTTATAAAGAATATGATATGGAGGTTCCGAGCGACGCAGTACCTGCAGAGACTGACACCGATGAAGACGATGACCTTGATCCCGTAGGTATAATCATTTCGGCTGTATTTATGATTATTGTGGTTGCAGCAGCGGTAAAACGCGGCAACGGCAAAGGCGGCGGAAGCGGCGGTTACCGCGGCGGCGGATTTTACGGAGGCTTTGGCGGCGGAAGAAGCGGCGGTTTCGGCGGAAGAAGCGGCGGAGGAAGTTTCGGCGGAGGCGGCAGCTTTGGCGGCGGCGGAGGCTCACGCGGATTTTAAATTATAAAAACCTGATTCAATGGTCGAATCAGGTTTTTGTGCTTCATTCATACATTTTAATAAATTCTTTTAAAAGATTTACCGACTGCTCCGACGATTCTTTCTTAAAGGTAACATAATCAACATTGCTTGAACCGTCGGAAATTATTCTTATAACAGCAAATTTAACGTTATTCATAAAGCAGACGTGAGCGATTGCGCCGCCTTCCATTTCGCAGGCAATTGCACCGAATTTATTTTTTATTTTTGCTTTCACTCTTTCTTCGCTCACAAAAATATCCCCGGTTGCTATTGTGCCTACAAGGTAATTTTCTCCCGTGCACGTTTTTTCAAGAAGTTTTACAGCTCTTTCGTCACATTCAAAAAATATTCTGTCCGGTCCTTCTATGTAACCTTTTTTTGAGCCGAACGCAGTCAGGTCAGAATCATGCTGTACAACATTTTTTGCAATTGCGACATCAAATACTCTCAGACTGTCCGTAAGTGAACCCGCAACACCGGAATTGATTATTATTTCAGGGTTGTATTTTAAAATCATTATTTGTGCGCACATTGCCGCGTTTACTTTCCCCGGGTTGCACATAGCGCATACAACTTCTTTTCCGTAAAGCGTTCCGCTTGTAAATTCAATGTTTCCGACGGTATTCTTTACAGGCTCTGCAATGTTCGTTACAATTCCGCGTACTTCAACATCCATTGCACCGATTATTCCAATCATATTTTTCCCTCCCGATAAATTTATCTTTTTAAATATTGTATAACAATTTATTACCGTAGTCAATATTTTTATTGATAATTTGTATGAATTATTTAAAAGGCAAAAAAAATTAACAAATTTCAAAAAAGGTATTGTTATTATCGGAATTTATTGGTATAATATATGATATATGTAAAAATTTATATATAATCTTATTATTATCACGAAGGGGTGAAATATAATGAAACTTATAGAGAAAATATTCGGCTCATACAGTTCAAGAGAAATCAAGCGTATTATGCCGATTGTAAAGCAGATAAACAGTCTGGAACCCGAAATAAAAAAATTGAGCGATTCCGAGCTCCGCGCAAAAACCGATGAGTTTAAATCACGTCTGGCAGCAGGGGAGACTCTGGACGATATTCTTCCCGAGGCTTTTGCCGTTGTAAGAGAAGCGTCGTCAAGAGTTCTCGGAATGCGCCATTTTGATGTTCAGCTTATAGGCGGAATTGTCCTTCATCAGGGCAGAATAGCTGAGATGAAAACAGGTGAAGGTAAAACACTTGTTGCAACTCTTCCGTGCTATCTTAATGCACTCACCGGCGATGGCGTGCATGTTGTAACGGTCAATGACTACCTTGCAAAACGAGACAGCGAGCAAATGGGTAAGATTCACCGTTTTCTCGGCCTTACGGTAGGTCTGATTGTTCACGATAAAATGCCTGCCGACAGGAGAGAGGCATATGCCTGTGACATAACATACGGCACAAACAACGAATTCGGTTTTGACTATCTGCGTGACAACATGGTTATTTATAAAAAAGATGTTGTTCAGTGTAAGGGGCATAACTTTGTTGTTGTCGACGAGGTGGATTCAATACTTATCGATGAAGCGAGAACTCCTCTTATCATATCGGGTATGGGTGAGCAGTCAACGGAGCTTTATACTCTTGCAGACAGATTTGCCGCTTCTTTAAAGTCAATAAAGGTTGTTGAAACCGATTCAAAAGAGCAGGAAGATGAAGATATAGACGCTGACTACATTATTGACGAAAAAGCAAATACCGCAACACTTACATCCAAGGGCGTTAAAAAGGCAGAAAAGGTGTTTAATGTCGAAAACTTATCTGATCCCGAAAATATCACTCTTTTGCATCATATTAATCAGGCAATCCGCGCACGCGGTGTTATGCACAGAGATATTGATTACGTTGTAAAAGACGGAGAGGTAATAATTGTTGACGAATTTACAGGTCGTCTTATGCACGGCAGAAGATATAACGACGGATTGCATCAGGCTATTGAAGCCAAAGAGGGTGTTAAAGTAGCAAGAGAGAGTAAGACCCTTGCAACGATAACCTTCCAGAACTTTTTCAGACTGTATAACAAACTTTCGGGTATGACGGGTACCGCAGAAACCGAACAGGAAGAATTTAACGCTATATACAAGCTTGACGTTGTTGTTATTCCGACAAACGAGCCTATGGTTCGTATCGACCATCCCGACAGTGTTTATAAAACCGAAAATGCAAAATTCAATGCCGTAATCAAGCAAATAATTGCATGCCATGAAAAAGGTCAGCCGGTTCTTGTCGGCACGGTAACAATCGAAAAATCGGAGCTTTTAAGCAAAATGCTTAAGAAAAACGGAATCCGGCATGAAGTGTTAAATGCCAAATTCCATGAAAAAGAGGCTGAAATCATTGCCCAGGCAGGTAAAAAAGGCGCTGTTACAATTGCAACCAATATGGCAGGCCGAGGAACCGATATCATGCTTGGAGGTAATGCGGAGTTTCTTGCAAAAAAAGAGATGGAGCGCTTGGGCTACAGCCCCGAAATGATTCTTGAATCAACAGGATTTTCAGATACGGATGATGATGAAATTCTTGAAGCGCGTGCAAAATATAAAGAACTCTATGATAAATACAAAGAAGAAATCAAAGCGGAACGCGATGAGGTTATAAAAGCGGGCGGTCTGTTTATTATAGGCACAGAGCGCCATGAGTCGCGCCGTATAGACAATCAGCTCCGCGGTCGTTCCGGTCGTCAGGGTGATGTCGGTGAATCAAGATTTTATCTTTCTCTTGAAGATGATCTTCTGCGTAAATTCGGATCTCAGAGGCTGCGCGGTATGGTAGATGCTCTCGGTCTCGGTGATGATGAAGCAATTGAGGCCGGAATGCTTACCTCTGCAATCGAAAGAGCGCAGAGAACGGTTGAGGGCAATAATTTCCAGGCTCGAAAGAACGTCCTTGAATATGATGACGTAATGAATATTCAGCGTCAGAAGATATATGAGCAGCGTAATCAGGTTCTTGACGGAATTGACCTTAAACAGAGCATAAAAAAGCAGATTGAGTCATTCATTTCTCTTACTGTCGATCAGTATATAGCAGGGGAGCAATACCCCGAAAATTGGAATATCGCAGGCCTTATCGATTATGTTGAACAGTTCTTTGTGCCCGAGGGCGAGCTTAGCTATTCAAAAGAAGATATCGAATCGCTTACGCGTGATGATCTTATTGAAACGCTTAATGAGATTGCCGAGAGAGAATACGAAAAACGTGAAGAGGAATTTGGTTCGGAGCGCATGAGAGAACTTGAAAGAATTATTCTTCTCAAGGTTGTTGACAGCAAATGGATGGATCAGATAGACGATATGGAAAGACTTAAGCAGGGTATTGGTCTCAGGGCTTATGCTCAGCGTGATCCTATCATTGAATATAAAGAAGAGGGTTATACCATGTATGAAGCTATGCTTCAGGCTATAACCGAGGATGTGATTCGTCTGTTGTATCATGTTCGTATTGAAAATAATATGCAGCGCGAACAGGTTGCAAAGCCGACGGCTGCGTCCGGCGGCTCCGATGACGGTTCGGTAAAAAAACAACCCGTCAGAAAAGGTGTAAAAATCGGCAGAAATGATCCGTGTCCTTGCGGCTCGGGTCTTAAATACAAAAAATGCTGCGGCAGATAAAAAGGGGTGATTATATTGTTGCAATATGATGAATACAAAATTGAATTACAAAATATGGAAAGCAGTATAAACGATTTGAGGGATTCACTTTGACATCGCAGGATGCGAAAGTGAAATAGAAAATCTTCAGCAGCAGGCTGCGGCTCCGGGTTTTTGGGATGATATGGAAACCAGTCAAAAGGTTCTTAAAAAGACCAAAGACCTGCAGCATAAGGTTGAAAAATACCAAAAATTGCGTTCTCTTTATGATGATTCACTTGTCATGATAGACATGGCAAACGAAGAGGATGACGAATCTTTCCTCGGTGAAATAACTGACGCCGTAAAACAGATAAAATCAAAAATAGAAGAAATGACCCTTGAAGCGCTTCTCTCCGGTCCGTATGATAAGTGCAATGCAATTCTGACACTTCATCCGGGCGCAGGCGGAACAGAAGCTCAGGACTGGGTAGACATGCTTCTCAGAATGTATACACGCTGGGCTGAAAGACGTGATTTCAAAGTTGAAATTATGGATTATCTTCCCGGTGATGAAGCAGGCGTAAAGAGTGTCACTTTGCTTATATCGGGCGAGAATGCATACGGATATCTCAAATGTGAAAAAGGTGTTCACAGACTTGTCCGCATTTCTCCGTTTGACGCATCCGGCAGAAGACATACATCCTTTGCGTCCGCCGAGGTTATGCCCGAAATAGATGACGATATAGATATCGAAATCAATCCCGATGACATAAGGGTAGATACATTCCGTTCAAGCGGAGCTGGCGGTCAGCATATTAACAAAACAAGCTCTGCTATAAGAATAACTCATTTCCCGACGGGAATTGTCGTAACATGTCAGAATGAACGTTCACAGCATAAGAACAAGGAATATGCGATGAAAATGCTTAAATCAAAGCTTGTTGAACTTAAGGAAAAAGAAAACCAGGAAAAGATGGACAGCATAAAAGGTGAACAGAAAGACATCGCATGGGGCAGCCAGATAAGATCATATGTTTTTCATCCCTATAATCTTGTTAAGGATCATCGCACAAATTATGAAATGGGAAATATCGGCGCTGTTATGGACGGAGACCTTGACGGATTTATTAATGAATACTTAAAAAAAGCAAGCTTGGGTGAGCTTGGAAAATAATATTAAAAACTAAAGGTGATTAAAAATGAAAGAAAACAGAAAATGGGGCATACAGCTCTACACGGTCAGGGATTTTATGACCACTGAAGAAGACATTGCCGAAACTTTTGCAAAGCTTAAAAAGATGGGTTATGACGAAGCGCAGACGGCTGGCTGCAGAATTCCGTATAAGCGTTTCGGCGAGCTTGCAAAAGAGGCAGGTATCGAAATTGTCGGAACACATGATAATTATGATATGATGGTTGATGATTTTAATCAGTCTCTTGAAAATCACAAGCTTTTGGGCACAACCAACATGGGTATTGGCGGCAGAGGTTACGGATCACTTGACGATGTAAAAAAATTCATAGAACAGGCAAATATTATTGCAAAAAAAGCCGGGGAAAACGGCATGAAATTCACATATCATAATCATTCTCATGAATTTTCAAAATGGGAAAACGGAAAAACAACAATGGACATGCTTATAGAAGAGCTTGATAAGGATAACACTTCATTTGTTCTCGATACATATTGGGTTCAGCATGCCGGCGGAGACGTTTGCTCATACATTGAGAGACTTTCGGGCAGAATAGATATACTTCATCTTAAAGATATGCGCGTTATCGGCACAACATTCGGATGCGAGCCTTCCATAACCGAAATCGGAAACGGAAATATGGATTGGAAAAAGATTATTGAAACAGCGGATAAGTGCGGTATTAAGCATCTTGTTGTCGAGCAGGATGCAAACTGGGATCCCAACTGCTTTGCAGCAGCAAAAAAGAGTATAAATTATCTTAAAAATCTCAAATAATTTTTATTAAGCCAAAAACAGTCATAGCCGTATAAAATCGGTTATGACTGTTTTAAAAATTTTAAATAAATAAGCTTAAATAACTTCTCTTTCCAATAAAACAAGGTTTATGCCGTTTAGTCCGTTAAAATTGCACGGCGCAATTCCGACTTCGGAAAAACCGAGCTTTGTATAAAATTTTCTTGCGGCCGTATTATTTTCATTGGTGTCTATTCTCAATGATTTGCAGTTTCTTTCTTTGGCAAGCCGATTATAAAAATCAATGAATTTTTTACCCAGTCCTTTACCGCTTGCTTTCGGTGATATTACCAATGTATGAAGAACCAAAATTTCGCTATCCTCGGCAGGTATTTTCCAGTTTCCGAATTTGTATTCATCAACTTGATTGTGGTTAAAAATTCCGGTACCGAGCACCTTTCCGTCTTTTTCGCAAACGTAAAGCTCATCTTTTTTGAGAGCACTTTCGGCGGTTGCTCTTGTCGGGTAAATACCTCTTTTCCATCCGGTCATTATGCCTTCCGATTCTTCTTTTGATATGATTTCATCATAAATTTTTTCGATATCCGCAATATCTTTTTCTTCTGCTTTTCTAAACATAATGTTCGCTCCCTTTTCTTTTTTTATATATTCCTGAAAACATGTGCGGCGTCATGCCTTTTTTTCGTTTAAAAACAGACGCAAAATAATTGCTGTCATTGTATCCGCAGTCAGATGCTATTTCGGTTATTTTAAGTTCCGTATTTTTGAGCAGCTCTTCGGCTTTTGATATTCTTACCTCGGTTATATAATCGGTTACGCCGAATCCCGTGTATTTTTTAAACAGTCTCGAAAAATGGCATGCACTCACCGCATATTTTTTTGAGATATCATCAAGATTTAAATTGTCGCTGTATCTGTCCGATATATATTTGGCGGCGTCCTGAATCATTATTTCGTTGTCTGAAAGCTGCTTGTCGGTAATTTTATTTTTGTTTCTTGAAAACAAAACAATAAGCTCACTCAGCATAAGCCTCAGCATGTCATTCTTGTTTTTTTCGTCCGATTCAAATTCCTGCTTCATTCCGAGAATCAGATTTTCGGCTCTTTGATGCATAACGGGAGAAATCGTTGAAATTTTTATCGATTGTATTCCGCATGCAATTTCATATATTTTTTCGCCGACAAAACTTAAATCAAAACAAATCAGAAGTCTTTCACATGGGTTTTTCAAATCATAAATTGTTTTGTGAAGAAGCCCTTGCTTTACTATTATTATATCTCCGTGTTCAAGGTCAATGAATTCATTATTTACAAAATACCTTGCCTTTCCTTTTATCAGGTAATATATTTCGAAATAATTGTGAATATGGCTTGTCACGCTCGACTGCTTGCCGTGCCGCCTTGCTCCGTATGTCAGGTCAAAGCCGCCCTGCAAATCGTTTACTGTTTTCGGCATGCTTGATCACCACCTGTGTTATTTCATAATTTCAAATTGTTAAATCCGCATTAATTTATAAAATCAGCTATACATTGTTAATTACCGCCGTAGGGGCAGATATTATCTGCACGTATTTTTCGGGCATATACATTTCTTGTATAATACTAAGTATGGTGTTTATAATGCACATGTGGAACGGTGTAGGCAGCGTTGCCCACACCGTTCCGCTGCATGAATTAAACAAAATAATATTGTTAAACGCAAGGAACATAATTCCGAATTACGCATTAAATTATTCTTTATTATATATTATTAAATACACAAATGCAACAAAAATTTCTTGTTTTTGTAATTATTGAGCAAAAAAACAAAGGTAAATATAAATTTTTTGACGTAAAATTTGCTTATAATTATATATGAGAGGAATGAAACACATGAAAATCATTGACGGTAAAGCATATGAAGTTAAAATTGCCTATATAGGCGGCGGTTCGCGAGGCTGGGCATGGGGGCTTATGAGCGACCTTGTTCAAACGGATGATATGTCGGGCAGTGTTTACCTTTATGATATAGACATGGAGGCTGCAAAACATAACGAAATTATAGGAAACAAATTTAACAGTGCGGAAGGCGCAAAATCCGAGTGGAAATATTACGCTTCGGAAAATATGGATGATGCGCTTAAGGGTGCCGATTTTGTTGTTATTTCAATCCTGCCCGGAACATTTGACGAAATGGAATCCGATGTTCATGCTCCGGAGAAATACGGTATTTATCAGTCCGTAGGTGACACCTCCGGCCCGGGAGGAATTGTAAGAGCTCTCAGAACGCTCCCGATGTTTGAAGAATTTGCAAACGGAATCAAGAAAAATTGCCCGGATGCATGGGTTATTAACTATACAAACCCGATGACCCTTTGCGTGGCACAGCTTTACAAAACATTCCCTGAAATAAAAGCATTCGGATGCTGTCATGAGGTTTTCGGCACACAAAAGTTCCTTGCGAATGTTGTTGAAAATAAGCTTGGAGTAACCGGCGTTACAAAAGACGACATAAAAATAAATGTTTTGGGTGTAAACCATTTCACATGGATCACCAAAGCAATGTATAAAAATCATGATTTGTATCCCATATACAAAGAATTTTGTGATGAATATGCCGAAAAAGGCTGGATGAAACAGAGTGACAGCAACTGGATGAACAGTTCTTTTTCGTCGGAGGAAAAGGTTAAAATGGATCTGTTTTTGCGTACCGGCTGCATCGGCGCAGCAGGCGACAGACACCTTGCCGAATTCTGCCCGGGCAAGTGGTATCTTGCAAGCGAGGAAAGAGTACGCGAAATGCATTTCGGGCTTACAACTGTTGCATGGAGAAAAAAAGACCTTAAGGATCGCCTTGCAAAATCCGCAAGACTCGTCAGCGGTGAAGAAACCCCTGTGATAAAAGAAACAGGCGAAGACGGTGTAAATCAGATGAGAGCCCTCCTCGGTCTGCACAGCTTTGTAACAAACGTTAATGTTCCCAATGTCGGTCAGGTTGAAAATCTGCCGCTCGGTGCAGTTGTAGAGACTAACGCCGTTTTCTCGTCAGATTCTGTTTTGCCCGTAAATTCCGGCAAGCTTCCGCCTCTTGCAGGTCAGCTTGTCAGCAGAATATCTTTTGAGCAGCTTGCCGTTCTGGATGCCGTATCGTCAAGAAGCCTTGATAAAGCCTTTGCTGCCTTTGCTGCAGATCCGCTCGTTACATGCTCAATCGATGACTCAAAAAAGCTGTTTGACGAAATGACAGCCAACACTTCGAAATATTTAACAATGTACAAATAATATTAAAAGGATGATTGATTGTGAAATATAATAAAATAAACAGACCCGAAAAAATAATACAGTTCGGTGAGGGTAATTTTTTGAGAGGATTTGCCGACTGGATAATTCAGACAATTGACGAAAAAACAGATTTTGACGCAAGCGTTGCGGTTGTCCAGCCGATAGAGCAGGGCATGTGCGATATGCTTGAAAAGCAGGATTGCGTATATAACCTTGTAATGCGCGGTCTGAAAAGCGGTGAGCCGACCGAAATACAAAAAACAATAGATGTAATTTCAAGAACCGTCAATCCTTATAAGGATTATGATGAATATCTTGCACTTGCAAAAAATCCCGATATAAGGTTTGTTATATCAAACACAACGGAATCGGGAATATCATATAATCCTTCGGATAAAATATCCGACGCACCGCAAAAATCATTCCCGGCAAAGGTTGCCGCACTTTTGTATGAAAGATACAAACTGTCACTTCCGGGTTTTATTTTTCTTCCGTGCGAACTTATAGACAGAAACGGAGAAACGCTTAAAAAAATAATTCTTCGCATTGCTGATGACTGGAATCTCGGTGAAGAATTTAAAAACTGGGTTGAAAATGAAAATATTTTCTGCAGCACTCTTGTTGACAGAATCGTAACAGGTTATCCGAAAGATGAAAAGTTTGACTTCGATTTTGAAGATAATATGGCAGATACCTGCGAGCTTTTTCATTTGTGGGTAATAGAAGGGCCGAAATCCGTGTTGAATGAAATACCGTTTGACAAATCGGGTCTTAATATAATAATAACAGATAATCTTGAAAAATACAGAACAAGAAAGGTAAGAATTTTAAACGGAGCGCATACATCCATGATACCGTATGCACTGCTCAGCGGTGTTGAAACCGTCGGCGAATGCATGAAGAACGATACTGTTTCATCATTTGTAAAATCTGCGGTATATGATGAGATAATCCCGACTCTTGACCTCCCCGAAGAAGAGCTCGTATCTTATGCCGATGATGTTTTTGAAAGATTCAGTAATCCTTATATTAAACATTATTGTTCATCAATTGCTCTGAATTCCGTAAGCAAATTCAAAGTGCGCGTGCTCCCGTCAATTCTTGAATACATAAAAAGATTCAATAAAATGCCGGAGAAGCTGCTGTTCTCTTTTGCAAAGCTCATAGAATTTTACAAAACCGACAAAACAAACGATTCACCCGACATAACCGAATTTATGAAGAAATCATCCGTATCGGAAATTCTGGCAAATTCCGATATTTGGGGTGAGGATCTTAGCTTTCTTTCGGAAGGAGTTGAAAAAAATATTGGACGGAAAATATGTAATTAACAATAACGATAACGTATATATAAATCTGGAAAACGGTCATAAATATGCCCGGTGCGGCATATCGCGCGGAGAAAATATCATAAAATACGGCTTCCCCATTGGGCATGCTGTGTGCGATATCAAAAAAGACGAGCATGTTCATTCTCATAACCTCAAAACCAATTTGGCGGATATAAGCAGCTATGAATATAAACCCGACGGCGGATGTATAAAAAAAATTCACTGCGACGATACATTCATGGGTTATATCAGAAAAGACGGCAGGGCAGGAATAAGAAACGATATCTGGATAATCAACACTGTCGGATGCATAAATAAAACCGCCGAAATTATTGCAGGCAAAACAGGAGCGTTAAATTTTCCGCATCCTTTCGGCTGCTCACAGCTCGGCGATGATCTCGATGTAACGCAAAAGGTTTTATCTGCACTTGTTAAGCATCCGAACGCCGGAGGGGTTCTGGTTCTCGGTCTCGGCTGCGAGAATAACAATATTGATCTGTTTAAAAAAGCATTGGGCTCATATGATAAAGACAGAGTAAGATTTTTAAATTCGCAGGACAGCACGGACGAAATTTCCGAGGGTGTTAAAATAGTCGAAGAATTAAAAAACCTTGCCTCGGGCGATGTTCGTGTACCTGTGCCGATATCCAAGCTTACCGTGGGGTTAAAATGCGGCGGAAGCGACGGATACAGCGGAATAACCGCAAATCCTCTTGTCGGACGGCTGTGTGATAAGCTGGTATCTTTTGGTGCGTCATGTGTTTTGTCCGAAGTTCCAGAGATGTTCGGAGCTGAAGAAATACTGATGAAAAGATGTGTTGACAAAAAAACATTTGACAAATCGGTAAAAATGATTAATAATTATAAAGAATACTTTATTTCACACGGACAGCCCATATACGAAAATCCGTCACCCGGAAATAAGGCAGGCGGCATTACGACGCTTGAAGAAAAATCCCTCGGCTGTGTTCAAAAAGGCGGAAAGAGTGAAGTAACCGATGTTTTAACATACGGCGATACCGTATCGAAGTGCGGACTTTCTCTTTTAAACGGTCCGGGAAACGATCTCGTTGCAGTTACAAACCTTGCATGCTCGGGAGCAAATCTGATTCTTTTTACAACCGGCAGGGGAACCCCTTTCGGCGGCCCTGTTCCGACGGTTAAAATTTCGACAAACTCTCCGCTTGCCGAAAAAAAGAAGAATTGGATTGATTTTGATGCC
The DNA here is from genome assembly GCA_934463165.1 of uncultured Clostridia bacterium. Classification (GTDB taxonomy): domain Bacteria; phylum Bacillota; class Clostridia; order UMGS1810; family UMGS1810; genus RGIG1828. Next base: position 66,047 of record CAKSJG010000006.1, on the reverse strand, counting down.
GGAAGAGTCCTTAATCCGGATGCTGACGCGGATTCGGTCTGTGATGAGCTCTACATACTTGTCAGAGATGTTGCATCGGGAAAGAAGTGTTTAAATGAAGTCAACGGTTACAGAGAAATATCAATATTTAAGGATGGTGTTACACTATGAGTTTTATTAACGAAAATTTTTTGCTGAGAGGTGACACGGCAAAAAGGCTTTACGGCTATGCCAAGAAGCTTCCGATAATCGATTATCATTGCCATTTGAGCCCACAGATGATTGCTGATGATGTTAAGTTTAAAAACGCTTACAATTTATTCCTCGGCGGTGATCACTACAAATGGAGACAGATGCGCACCGCAGGTATCGGTGAGGACCTCATAACGGGCAGCGCAGATGACTATGAAAAATTCAAGAAGTTTGCAGCCGCAATGCCTCTTCTGATTGGCAACCCTCTCTATCACTGGACGCATCTTGAGCTTAAAAGATATTTTGATATAGACGAAACTCTTGATTCCGACAGCTGCAAAATGATATGGGATAAATGCAATGAAATGCTGAAGCAAGACAGTTTTTCAGCAAAGAATCTTATAAGAAGATCAAATGTTGAAGCGCTCTGCACAACGGATGACCCTGCCGATGACCTGCGATATCATAAAAAATTGAAAGATGATAATTTTGAAACAAAGGTTCTCCCCACATTCAGACCCGATAAATGTGTTGAAATAAATAAAGCTGCATTTGACGGCTATATTGCATCCGTAGGCATAAAAAGCTTTGAAGATCTTCTTGTATGGCTCACATCAAGAATAGAATATTTTAATGAAAACGGATGCAGACTTGCGGATCACGGCGTTGATTACACACCGTATGCGGAGGGTGATGCCGCAAAGATATTTGAAAAAAAGCTAAACGGCGCCGAAGTGTCGGACGGTGAAGCGGAGATATACAAAACTGCCGTTATCCGCCACTGTGCAAAAGAGTATTCACGCCTCGGTTGGACAATGCAGATTCACATGGGCGCACTGAGAAACAACAATACCGTTATGTTTGATAAACTCGGTGCCGATACGGGCTTTGATTCCATAAATGACGTCTGCGTTGCGGAAAAACTTTCGCGTTTCCTTGATTCTCTCGAAAAAGAAGACGCGCTTCCGAAAACCATACTTTATAACCTTAATCCTAAGGACAATTATGTTCTCGGAACAATGATAGGCAACTTCCAAAAAGCTCCGTATTTTTGCAAATTACAGTTTGGCTCGGGCTGGTGGTTTAATGACAACAAAGACGGAATGATACAGCAGTTAAAAGCACTCGGAAACCTCGGCATGCTCGGCGGATTTGTCGGAATGCTCACGGATTCAAGAAGCTTTGTATCATATCCGCGTCATGAATATTTCCGCAGAATCCTCTGTGATTTTATCGGCGAACTTGCAGACAGCGGAGAATATCCGAATAATGATAAATACCTCAAAGAAATTGTTGAAGGTATTTGTTATAAAAATGCAAAAAACTATTTTGAATTTTAAATCATGTTCTTATAGTTTTCTCTGTATTTCTTTGGCGTAATGCCTGTAGCCTTTTTGAAATATGCCGAAAAATGAGCCGCACTGTTGATGCCGACTTTTTCGGCTATTTCAAAATTGGTTAAATTGGTATTTATAAGCAGCTTTTTTGCCTGCTCAATCCGAACGGACTGCAGATAATTGTATATTGATGTTCCCGTTATTTTTGCAAATATTCGGTTAAGATGATATTCATGATATCCGAAGTTTGCAGCTATATCATTCAGGCTTATTTTTTTTTCGTAATTATTGGTTATTATTTCAATAATTTTAGATACGGTATCCGTGCTTCCGCCGGGAGTTTGTATACTTGCTTTATACATCCGCACCAGTATTTTCTTTAAGACAGCTGATGTCAGCTCGCGGTATAGGAGTTCCTTTTTTTCAAAATCGTCAATAATCGATATAAGACTTCCGTAAAATTCATAGCCGTTTTTCAGGCAATAAAAATCATTTAGAAATTCGGGATTTGTAATTTTTTCGGATGCATATTTTTCCGTATTTTCACCCTCGTCGTATTTTATCGGTGAATAACTTTCCGTATGCCTGCAGTTTTCGGTTGTAAGATCAAAATTTACAGATACGGATTTCAATCCCTCGCTGATTATATTATACATTTTTCCGGTCGGACAGAAAAAGACGCAGTTTTTACCAAGATTAAATTCTCCCGTTTTGCAAACAACTTTCGCACTGCCGTCAATAATATAAAATATTCTGCAGTCACGCGCATAAACCGGGTTGTTGTCGGATTTATATTTTATTATTTTTGCATAACGGATAAACGGGTTTATATCACAAAATAACATACTTTGCCTCCAAACGTTAAAATGTTTGTTTTGTTATATAATTTGTTTGATTTACGGATTTATATTAACACACATTTGTGATAAAATCAAGATATAAAATAAAATTTATGTTCGGTTTTTTATAATATTATTGATCGGAGATTTTATCAAATGAATTTTACCGTTGGACTTTCTCAGATAAAATATGATTTTACGGATTGTATAATCAAAAATAAAAACAGAATAGATGAGGTGTATTTTTCTTATCCCGGCATTCAAAACGGCAGAATGACACAAGAAGCATTATCGGATAAGCCCCTTTTTGAACAGCTGAATTTTGTTCACGAATCGTTAAAAGTTTTAAGCGATTCGGGCTTAAAACTTAATTTGCTTCTTAACGCAACCTGCTACGGAAAAGACAGTCTTTCGCGTGCATTTTTTGAAAAAATCGGAAACTGTACAGACGGTCTTTTGTCATCGTTTAATCTTACATCCGTAACAACCGCATCACCCATTATTGCAAAATTTATAAAAAACAATTTTAAATCCATTGAGGTGCGTGCTTCGGTAAATATGGAAATAGGAACAACCGAATCCATGGATTACATTAAAAACTATTATGACAGCTTTTATGTGCGCCGAGAGCTTAACCGTGATTTTAATGCTTTGAAAACGCTGAAAAAATGGGCGGATGAAAACGAAAAAAAGCTTTTCGGGCTTGCAAACAGCGGATGCCTTAATTATTGCAGTGCGCATGTATTTCACGATAATCTTGTTTCTCACGAAAAAGAAATTGCCGCAATGGATAATGCATATGAGTTTACCGGTATATGTCGTGAATATCTTAAAAGTGATGAAAATTATGCGTCATTGTATGATAAAATGAATTTTATAAGACCCGAGGATGTTTGCATGTATGAGCCGTTTTTTGAGTCTCTTAAGCTTGCGACAAGAGTGCACAATCATCCGTCATATGTCCTTGAATCATACATAAACCAGAAATACAGCGGCGATTTACTTAAGCTTCTTGAACCGGAGCACAGTATATATCCGTATGTGATAGAAAACGGCAATCCGCCGATGCTTAAAAATATATTAAACAGTGGGAGATAAATATCATGAAAATTAAAGCGCTTTGCAAAAACGGCAGCATAATTGAACTTGATGCCGCGGTCGAAAAAAATGAAAAGTGCATTACGGCAACGCTTTCGATGAATTATGATTATTCGGATATTATCGCAGTTGATTTTGACATTATGGGCGAGGCAGCATCCGACGGCAGCAGCGGTTATGCGGTTTTTCCTCCGTCTACCGAAACGGGCGGATACTGCATAACTTATTTTGACAAACATAAGGAGGATAAATTTGAGTATGTTCTCGATAAGTGCTCAATGAATGTTTTCGGTATTAAATCCGAAAAAGGAAGCTATCTTTGTGTTATCTCGGGAATGAGATATAACTCATGCATTAAATTTATCCGTAAAAACGGTAAGTATTATGTTTATCCGAGCTTTAATATTGACGGCAAGCAGCCGTATGAGGATCTTAAAGCAGAATTCATAAAGCTTCCCGACGGCTCGGGATATGTTGATATGGCAAAATGCTACAGGAATTACAGAATAAACGAGGGTGTGCTTTTTTCGATATCAGAAAGAGAAAAAACGTATCCGACTCTTTCGTATACAGCGGATTCCGTCATGGTAAGAGTGAGATGCGGCTGGAAGCCCGTTCCCCCCGATATACTTCATCAGACTCGTGATAACGAGCCTCCGATGCATATTGCATGCGATTTTGACAGGGTGAGCGACATTATAGACGAATTAAAAAGGCAGGGCGTAAAAAAAGCCGAAATCTGCCTTGTCGGCTGGAATGTAAAGGGGCATGACGGCAGATGGCCCGAGACGTTCCCTGTATGTGAAGAACTCGGCGGCGAAGAAAAGCTCAGGGTGCTTATCAAAAAAGCCCGGGATGCAGGCTATGCAATGGTTTGTCACACCAACAGCACAGATCAATATGAAATTGCCGAAAATTTTGACATAGATAACACAATCATGACAAAAGACGGAGAGTATGACGTTAATGACATGCCGTGGAGCGGCGGCGAAATGTATAAGCTTTGTTATAAGGTTGGTTATGAACAGGCGCTTGATATCCTGCCGAAAACCGCGGAGCTCGGATTTAAAGGCTGTCATTATATAGACGTAATCGGTATCGTGTGTCTGCGTGACTGTCATCATCCGAATCATCCGTTAAACTACAGCGAATCGGAAGAATATGTAAAAAAACTTTGCTTCAAAACCAAAGAGATATTCGGCGGTATGTCATCTGAGGGAGCGTTTGATTTTATAGCCCCTTATATCGACTACGGTCTTTACCTTGACTTTGATGCAAAATGCGGCGGAATATGCGATGAGCTTATTCCTTTCTGGAGCATAGTTTATCACGGATATGTGCTTTGTAATCCTACAACGTCAACGGTTAACCCCGGTTTTAAAGATGCACGGTCAAGGCTTAAGCTTCTTGAATACGGAGGCAGACCAACATATTATTTTTATTCTTCGTTTAAAAGTGACGGAACAAACTGGATGGGCACTGTTGACGCTCTTGCCGATACGGATGAACAGCTGCGCGACAGCGTCAAAAAAATTAAAAAGAGTGAAGATATATATACCATGCTTAATTCAACCGTAAGAGCAACAATAGAGGATCACAGAAATATTTGTGAAAATGTTTATGAAACGGAATTTTCCGACGGAACGGTTATAAAATGCGATTATAACGCATTCGAATGCACGGTAAGTAAAAACGGTTATAAAACAGTGATTAAATTTTAACGGGAGATGATTATGTGCTGACAAGCAAAATGATAAAGGATGCGGCTCTTTCCGCAGGTGCCGATAAATGCGGTATTGCTCCAATGAGCAGATTTGACGGTGCACCGGATGAAATGAACCCGCAGTTCCTTTTTCCTGAGGCAAAAAGCTGCATCGGCTTTGTTTTCAGAATACCGCGCGGTGTTCAGAGAGGTATTGAAGAAGGAACGCAGTTTTATCAGTATCCGTCCATGGCATACGGCGGCATAAATGAAATTTTTGCTCCCGCCGTTTTGTATCAGGTCGGCAAGGTGATAGAAGATGAGGGCTATGAAGCGTTTGTTTACCGAAATACCGGAGCAAGAGGAGTTGTATCCGATATGGACGGAAGCCCGGGAAATACTCTTTCCCCGGAGGAACAGATAGAAGTTAACGAAAATGCCAAAAAAGCAACGGCGCATCACAGAAGTGTACAGTTTACACGCCCGACAAGAGAAGATAACGTTGCGCCCGATTTGCAGTTCCAGTTCAGAATTGCCGCTGTTGCCTGCGGACTCGGTGAAATAGGCTGGAGCAAAATGCTTCTGACACCCGAATTCGGGCCGCTTCAGAGAGTTGCATTTATATTCACCGACGCAGAGCTTGAATATGACGAAATGTACAGCGGAAAGCCCCTTTGCCGCAGGTGCGGCGCTTGCGTCAGAGAATGTCCCGGCTCGTGCATTCCCCCGATAAAAGACGGTGCAAAGGTGACGGTCAATCTTGACGGCAAAATTCTGGAATGGGGCGACATCGATATGTGGCGATGTTACGCATTCTATACTCATGCCGGCAGATACTACAATCCTTTTGTACCAAAAGAAGTTTGGGATAAAAACGAAAACGGCGATCTTGATCTTATGGAGGGTATAACTGACGTTGCAAACGAACAGGAGATACTCAAGGTTTACGGAGCGCTTCAAAAATATTTCCCGAGTTGGGTAGGGTATAACATGGCAAAATGCGGCGGATGCATAAGAGCGTGTGTATCGGTTTTAGAGAAAAAGGGCGGATGTATGGAGGGCAGATTTAAAGAACCTCTTCGCACAAAAAAAGCCTGGAGGCTTGACAGATGATACAAAAATTTGATTTTAAATGTGAAGATTTTAAAGTCCTGATGCAGTATGAAGGCTGGAAAATCGGTTTTTTAAGATTCTCCGAAAGGTTTTCAAAATTTGACCGCCTCGAAAAACATCATGAAACAGACGAAGCGTTTGTGCTTCTTGAGGGTCGGGCAGTGCTTTATACAGAAAACGAAAAAATACAAATGCAAAAGTGTACATTGTACAACATTCCGAAAGGCGTGTGGCACCACATAACCGTATCGGAGGATGCAACCGTTATGGTTGTTGAAAACAGTAATACATGCAAGGATAACACGGAGAAAAAGCAGACAAAATGAATTACATAGGACAATCCATAGGCATATTAGCAATAATAGTTTCTTTTTTTATATACATTCAAAAAAGCCGCGGCAAAATGATATTTTTGAAGCTTGTCACTGATTTCTTATGGGGTGCACATCATCTTTCCATATCAAGCTATACCGCTGTAGCTACGACGGGTATTGCTGTATTCCGCGAGCTTGTATTTTTAAAAAACAGCAAAAACGTCCGTGGCATATGGGAAATATTGATTTTTTCCGTACTTTTTGTTCTGTCATCTGTTTTTACTTGGAAAGATTGGTTCAGTGTTTTTCCGGCATCGGCATCGGTATTGTCAACAATAGCATTCGGAAGTGACAGAATAAAACTGATTCGTATTTTTGCATTTTTGTCATCCGTTTGCATGCTTGTTTACGGAATACATTATTTTTCGATTCCTACCGTAATAAATGAGATATTGGTAGAAAGTTCTATAATTATTGCCTTAATAAAAAGGCATAAAATGAAAGGGTGATTACGTGTTAAACGCAAAAACGGTTAAAGAAAAAGCAAAGGAGCTCGGCGCAACAGTGTGTGCCGTAGGAAAGGTTTATAAGGATGATGACATTCAGCGTGACCCGATGATGATACTTCCGAATGCAAAATGTATAATCGGTTTCGGATTTGCCGTGCCAAAGGGTATATATAAGGCTATGGAGCATGGAAATCAGCAATATACATACACAACTCTCGGCGTAAAATATTTTGATGAAGAAATGGCGGAAATATTTCTTCTCAAAATCGGTGCTATGATAGAAAATTACGGCTATGATGCCTGCCTGCAAAAGGCAATCCCGAATTTGAGGGTGAAAGGCGACAAAACAACAAATCCCGAGGTTGTGGATACCTATGAGCTTATTTCCGATCCGGTTGAATCGGGAAAGCCAGCGCCCGATGTAATAATAGACTTCGGTAAAGCGGCAAGAGTGTGCGGACTCGGCGAGGCAGGGCTGAACGGCAAAATAATCAATAAGAAATACGGACCGTTTATGCGCTATTGCTTTATCATAACCGACGCGCCCCTTGAATGTGACGAACCGCTTAAAGAATCTGTATGCGATAAATGCGGCGCGTGTATAAAAGCCTGTCCGGGAAATGCGATCGGCGAAAACGGTCTTGACACATGGCAGTGCAGTGTATATTACAAAGGCGCACATAAATCAAACCCGTTTATGACGGATGACTTTTTAAAAAACAATCCGGAAAGAGAAGCGATTATAAACGGCGAAAAACACTTTGACGCAGAGTCGGCACGCAGGATATATAAAGAGATGAATTTTCTTCCCAATACACAGTGGGGATATTCGCCGTGCCTGTGCGGCAGAAAATGTGACATTGCATGTTATAAACACATAGTGGGAGAGCTTTGATATGAGAGATAAAATTATAGAAATTGCAAAGCAAAACGGTGCTGACATAGTCGGTTTTGCGCCTGCAAGCAGATTTGAAAGCGATGATGTGATATTTAAAATCATGCCCGAGACAAAAACGGTAATAGGCATCGGTTTCAGAATACTACGCGGAATCTACCGCGGCATAGAAGAGGGCAGCACATATTATCAGTACACGACAATGGCGGTTGAAAATATGGAAGAAACCGTTATGCCCATGGCACAGCTTAAAGTTGCAATGGAGCTTGAATCCGACGGGTATATTGCCCTTCCTCAGCGCAGACATCAACAGATAATGGCAGAGAACGACAGCACAAATCCCGAGGTTGCGTATGACGCCATATACCGCGGAAAAACACGGGAGATACAAATGAATTTTTTGGATGCTGCCGTAAAATGCGGTCTCGGAGAAAAAGGCTTTCACGGTGCGCTTTTAAACGATGATTTCGGCCCGATGATAAGGTATTGCTTTATTTTAACCGATGCCGAATTTGCTGAATCACCTATGTATGAGCCTCACCTCTGCGATAAATGCGGCAAATGCAAAAATGCTTGCCCGGGTAATGCAATATCCGACAGCGGAAGCGTTGATCCGTGGCAATGCACGGTTTATTATAACGGTGCAAACGGTACCAAAAATCCTTTTATGCCGCCCGATGCTTTTGCGGATTTTGATAACCGTCTTGAAATAATTGCGGGTGAAGCAAAGATTAACAAAGATACGGCGAAAAAAATACTTGATCATATATATTTCTACCCTCCGGCGCAGCATGCGTATCAGTGTTCCATATGCGGCAGGGCATGCGATATGGCGTGCTATATTCATCTTGAGGAAAAAGGCGTGCTCAAAAGGAAGTTCAAAACACATTTCAGAAAAAGACCGGAGTGGAATTTTAAAGTTAAAGATTTTGAATAGTTCCGGATGCAATATTTTTTGAAAATACCGATTGACAACACGAAATATTGGTGATATAATATACCTTGTAAGTTAAAAGCTGTGACGGAAAGAGTAGCGCATGCTGACGTATACGAGAGAGAAAGGACGCGGCTGAGATCCTTTTATATCGATTATGTGTGAAGACCATTCCTGAGCTGCAGTGCGGAAAATTACAGTATGTGCTGCCGTTTTGCGTGCGTTAAGCGCTGTTAAAGAGTTAAAAATCAAGGTGGAACCGTGCTTGAATTTACAGCACCCTTGAATATGCCCGCGGCATATTGCAGGGTGCTTTTTATTATACGTAAAGGAGTTTGATAAAATGAAAGTTGTTTATAATGACGGAACAGTTGCCGAATGTCCCAAGGAAGAAGAGCTTCACATTATCCGCCATACGGCAGCACACGTTATGGCTCAGGCAATAAAGCGCCTTTTCCCTGAGGCTGACTTTGCCTACGGCCCGGCTACGGAAAAAGGATTTTACTATGATGTTGACCTCGGAGATAAAAAAGTTACCGATGAGGATCTTCAGGCAATAGAAAAAGAAATGAAAAAGATAGTTAAAGAAAATCTCCCGATAAAGCCGTATATTCTTCCGCGTGAAGAGGCTGTAGCTCTCATGGAGAGCAGGGGAGAGAAATATAAGGTTGAACACATCGGTGATCTTGATGCCGATGCAAAGATCAGCTTTTATCAGCAGGGCGAATATATTGATATGTGCGTAGGTCCTCACCTCTGTTATACAAAAGCACTTAAAGCGTTCAAGATTATGGGTCAGTCCGGAGCATACTGGAAAAACGATAAAAATAACACCATGCTCACGCGTATCAACGGAATAGCCTTTCCGTCGCAAAAAGAGCTTGACGATTATCTTGTTCTCCTTGCCGAAGCGGAAAAGAGGGATCACCGCAAGATAGGCAAAGAAATGGGTCTGTTTATGATGAGCGAAGAAGCTCCCGGCTTCCCGTTCTTCCTGCCTAACGGTATGGCTCTTAAAAATGCTCTTATAGACTATTGGAGAGACATTCACACAAGAGAAAATTATGTTGAGGTTTCCACACCGCTTATTATGAACAGACATCTTTGGGAAACAAGCGGACACTGGGATCACTATAAAGATAATATGTATTCAACAATTATAGATGATGAAACATATTGCGTAAAACCGATGAACTGCCCGGGCGGCGTTATGGTTTATGCTTCAAAGCCGCACAGCTACCGTGAGCTTCCGATGAGGGTAGGCGAGCTTGGTCTCGTACACCGTCATGAGCTTCGAGGCGCTCTTCACGGTCTTTTCCGCGTAAGATGCTTTACGCAGGATGATGCCCATATCTTTATGCGCCGCGATCAGATCACAGATGAAATAATCGGTGTTGTTCATCTTATTAATGAGGTATACACCAAATTCGGTTTCAAATATTTTATAGAGCTTTCCACCCGTCCCGAAGACAGCATGGGCAGTGATGAAGATTGGGAGGCAGCAACCGAGGGTCTTAAAACAGCTCTTGAAAAGCTCGATCTTCCGTACATCATCAATGAAGGTGACGGTGCTTTCTACGGCCCGAAGATTGACTTCCACCTTGAGGATTCACTCGGCAGAACATGGCAATGCGGAACAATTCAGCTTGATTTCCAGATGCCGCTCAATTTTAATCTTGAGTATATGGATGAAAACGGCGAGAAGCAGCGTCCTATAATGATACACCGTGTATGCTTCGGATCTATAGAAAGATTTATAGGAATCCTCACAGAGCACTTTGCAGGTAAATTCCCGGTATGGCTTGCACCTCTTCAGGCAAAGGTTCTGATTATTTCAGAAAAATATGAGGATTACGGTAAAAAAGTATACGAAGCGCTCAGAGCTGCCAAAATCAGATGTGAGCTTGATGACAGAAGCGAAAAAATCGGTTATAAAATCAGAGAAGCACGTTCGGTTGACAGAGTACCGTATATGCTTGTTGTCGGTCAGCAGGAAGAAGAAAACCGCACTGTATCGGTAAGACGTCTCGGCACGGAAGAATCCGTTTCAATGCCGCTTGATGAATTTATTGCGAAGATAAGCGCGGAAATTAAAGACAGAATATAAAATAATGTTATAAATAAAAACATGGATTAAATGCAGCTTATGCATTTAATCCATGTTTTTTAGACTTTTATTTTTTGCTTTTTGATTTGAGTTTGACAAAGTTCAGTCTGAGCGCATTCATTACAACGCAAAAACTCGATAAACTCATTGCTGCCGCGCCGAACATTGGGTTCAGCTTCCAGCCGAATGCATAAATCCATACTCCTGCTGCAAGCGGTATTCCTATTATGTTATAGATAAATGCCCAAAACAGATTTTCTTTTATGTTTTTAAGCGTTGCTCTGCTGAGCGTTACTGCCGATGCCGCATCATCAAGAGAGTTTTTGACAAGCACGATATCCGCCGCGTCTATGGCAACATCCGTTCCGGCTCCGATTGCAATTCCCGTGTCCGCCACGGTGAGCGCAGGTGCATCATTTATTCCGTCACCTATCATTGCAACCTTTCCGTATTTTTTATATTCATTAACCCTATTTGCCTTTTCATCGGGCAGAACATCGGCAATGGTTTCGTCAACTCCGCATTCTTTTCCTATTGCATCTGCGGTCTTTTTGTTGTCACCCGTAAGCATCACGGTTTTTATTCCCATTTTTTTAATTCTGTCTATTGCTTCTTTGCTGTCCGGTTTTATCGTGTCCGCAACGGCAATAATACCGATTATTTTATCATTTTCCGAAAATATCATCGGCGTTTTGCCGCTTTCGGCGTATTTTTCGGCAATGTCGATAAATTTCTTATCCGCTTTTTGTGCTTCCGACATATATTTAACATTAGTTCCCAATACCTTGCTGTTTCCTATAACGGCAGAAAGTCCGCTTCCCGGAAGTACGGTAAATTCGCTTGATTCTTCAAAAGGTATATTTTTTTCGTCGCAATAGCTGCATATTGCTTTTCCGAGAGGATGTTCGCTCTTTTTTTCAAGAGAGTAAACAAGCCTCAAAAAATGCTCTTCCGATATATCATCTGCCGTATACACATCCGTAACCGACGGATTTCCCATTGTAATCGTGCCTGTTTTGTCAAAGACGGCAACCTTAATTTTTCCGGTTTCCTCAAGCGCTTCCGCGGTTTTAAAAAGTATTCCGTTTTTTGCACCGACTCCGCTTCCGACCATGATTGCAACCGGTGTCGCAAGTCCGAGGGCGCACGGGCAGCTGATAACGAGCACAGATATTCCTCTTGCAAGCGCAAATCCGGAGCTTTCTCCGAGGATAAGCCATATGATAGTTGTTATTACGGCAATTGCTATTACCGTCGGCACAAACACTCCCGATACCTTGTCGGCAATTTTTGCTATAGGTGCCTTTCCGGACGAAGCGTCGCTCACCATTTGAATTATTTTTCCGAGCATTGTATCTTCGCCGACATCCGTTGCCGTGCACTTTATGAAGCCGTATTTGTTGATTGTTGCCGCCGACACCTTGTCACCCGGTTTTTTATCAACGGGCACGCTTTCACCTGTCAGTGCCGATTCATCAACCGAGCTTTCGCCCTTGTTTACCGTTCCGTCCGCCGGTATGCTTTCACCGGGCTTGACTATAAACACATCATTCTTTTTAAGCTCCGAGATGTTTATAACCGTTTCTTTGCCGTCGCGTATTACGGTTGCATTTTTCGGCGCAAGATTTGAAAGCGCCTTAAGTGCATTTGTTGTTTTTCCTTTTGAATATGCCTCAAGCATTTTTCCGACGGTTATAAGAGTGAGTATCATTGCCGCGGATTCAAAATAAAATTCGTGCATATAGTGCATAACCTGTTCGGAATTTCCCCTTACTGCAGCATCGGTCATTGCAAACAGGGCATACAGACTGTATATAAATGCAGTGGCAGAGCCTAATGCTACCAGTGTATCCATGTTAGGTGATCTGTGAATAAGAGCCTTTGTGCCGCTTATAAAAAACCTCTGATTAATTACCATTATAACCGTGGTCAGCAATAGCTGCACAAGCCCCATTGCTATGTGATTATCATTAAAAAACGGCGGCAGAGGCAGGTTCCACATCATATGACCCATTGAAAAGTACATTAATATCAAAAGAAAAACAACGGATGATATAAAACGCTTTTTGAGCTGTGAAAAATCATCGGTTTTTTCTTCTTTTACTTTTTCGCCGCTTTCAAAATTGTTATATAAGGAAGCGCCGTATCCCGCATTTTTAACAGCCGCAATGATTTTATCATCAGGTATATCGCTGTCAACGGTCATTATACCGGTTAAAAGGTTTACGCTGCATTCTTTCATTCCCGGCAACTGAGAAACCATCCTCTCAACCCTTGAGCTGCATGCCGCGCAGTTCATTCCTGTTACTTTGAATTTCCTCATTTTAACACCTACCTTATTAGTATATATTATACATCCGTTTTATAAAATTGTCAATTATTAGCAGAATCTCAAATTTGTCGAATCGCAAAAAATGTCCTGTTTTTTTGAAAAATTATTGAACTGTAACATAAAAAATGTAAGAAATATACAATTTTTTTTATTGGTAAATATTAACAAATATTTTTATATTACCAAATTTTGTCTTGCCTTTTAAAAACTAATATGTTATAATGACCGACGTGTGGCGTTTAGAGCTAATAATAAATGGCATTTATCAATGATCAATTGCTGCAAAAAACACAGAGTAATTTCTGTTATGTAATTTTCCCGATTGAGGAAAAATTATTATATTCTGTATAATTTATTTTCTTGTGTGCAGAATATAACGGTAATTGCGTAAGGAAATAAATGGAGGTTATTATTATGAAAAAATCTATCAAAACATTACTTTTGGCGGCTGCATTTGTTGTTTCTTTATTTGCGGCACTTTCCGTAAGTGCTGATGCCAAAGCCGCTGAAGACTGGGACAGCTACTATATATATAGAGTTGATGCTGATGTTTTAAATGTCAGAAGCGGATGCGGAACAAACTATCCCGCTATCGGACAATTAACACGTAATTGCGTTATCAGAGGAAACGGTATACAATCTGACGGTTGGGTTTATGTTATTTATAACGGAGTATGGGGATGTATAAGTTCCCAATATGTAACACAAACCGCAAGACCGCTGACAGGTTATGAACAGGTAAAGAGTTTGGGATTATGCAGAACAACCGGATATGACATATGCTACAGCTGCTGCGGAGGCACCTCGGGAATCACGGCAAGCGGCACAAGGGCAACATCCGGAAGATCATGCGGTATGAAAGGCGTTCCTTTCGGTTCAAGAATATATATAGAAGGAATCGGCTACAGAATTGTTGAAGATACCGGATATATAGGTTACAATCATGTAGATATTATGTGCGACAATCACTATCAGTGTTCGTTGGTTACAGGATACCATAATGTGTATGTAATCCAATAATTCACCCAAACATAATTGTCAAATATTTTTTATTAGTTTAATTTTAAACGTATTAATTTAAGTAATTTATCACACAATTTACAGTTAAATATTTTCCATATTACAAGAGCAGGAATTATTTATACCGTTTATCCCTGCTCTTGTTTTTTTGTATATTCTGTTTTTGGCTTTATGCATTTATCTCATTCACATACCGTTTTCTTTTTTATATTTTATCGGTGTAATGCCGAGCTCTCTTTTAAAACAGTTTGAAAAATATGCCTGTGATGAAAATCCTAACTGTTCACTCACCGCGTCAATGCTCATTCCGCTGACAAGCATTTTCATTGCTTCTTTAAGCTTTAGGTTCAAAAAGAAATTTGCAACTCCCATGTTTGTATAATTTGAAAAAACTTTTTTCAGCGTTGTCTGGCAAACGCTGCATTTGCGCGCAATGTCATCAATTTTAAGCGTCTTGTCAATGTTGTTTTTCATATAATGCACGGCTGTGTTGTATATGGCGGCTTCCTTCGTTTTTGCAAAACGCACCTCCTGAGTTCTGCCTTGCAGCTTTGCTATAAGAACATAAAAAAGCTTTATCGTTATATCATAAACAGGATTACTTTTGCTGAATTTTCCGTTTCCTGTTTTTGCTTCTGTCAGATCGTTAACAATAATATCAGCAATTTTTCTTTCGTTTTCGGTTAGGGTATACACATATGATTGCTCCGACGGTGTGTCAAAATTCGCCGTAAAATGCACGGAAATAAATTCTGTATACTTTCCGAGTTTAATACTGTTAGAATGAAATCCGACAGGCTCGCCGATAAAAACATCGCCTGCTTTCAGTGAATACGCCCTGTCTTCATATACAACCTCAAGCTGTCCTTCCAATATATAATTTAACTCATAATCGGAATGAGAATGTCCGCCGTGTATAACGGGACCCGGAAATGCTACATTATAATATTCTGTTATTCGATCAACTTCAAAATTGTTGCTCATAAAAATCACCCGATTTCACAAAAAATATGACTAAATTTGTATATACTTTATACAAATATACAGTTATAATATATTTAAACAGATGATACTTGATTATACACTGCGTGAAAAGATTTGTCAAGTATATTAATTTTATTCATTTAATTCAAAGCGGATTTTATTAAACGTCAGGCATATTTTTCCATGTACAAAAGAGTATTTATAAGTTATTATTATAAATACTAAATGCGAATTGTCACCAATGTAAAACATGCCCGAATAAAAATTTTAAATCTGCATACGAAATTATGGAAAGAGGTGAAAACTTAAGTATTTTGAAAGAAAAAAAGCAAGGCTTTGCCGTTGCATGTCCGAAATGTTAAACAGATGATATCCTATTAAATAACGAAAAACAGTAATACGACTAAAGTTTTACATAGTAATATTCGGGCATTCCGTCATATCTTTGCAGCTGATAATTTATCAATAATTTAATTTTGAGGAGGAATTCAAATTGAAAAAATTAGTTTCTTTATTTTTAAGCTTGTGTATTTGCCTGTCGGTTGTTTTTTGTATGCCGATGAGTGCTGATGCAGCGTATGAGCCCACTACAACTAAAACATATGACTTTAGCAAAACAAATGGCGCAAACAGAATTGTAGGTGCAGCAGATTATGTTACAGAATCTGCAATAAGCGATTTAACGGTTGCAAAAATTAAAAGTGGTTCATATTATTCGCCAAATGATGCCGATGGTGTAAAATTCATTTCTTCCGAATTTGATTTTTATGCAAAAAAACCCGAATCATCACAGGATAATTCTTTTATGGAGAATGCAGCCTTTAGATTTATGATTAGTCACGAGAATTTTATAACGGCCAATCTTAATAATGGCAAAAACTATGTTTGGAACGGTTATTTAAAAATAAAAGATTTCGGAATTTCATATGATAAATGGTGTACGATTAAAATTGTACTTGATAAGACAGAAAATAAGTGCGTTATAAGTAAAAAAACAGATGATAAATTTACAATTGTAGAAACAAGAAAAATTTTATCAGATGAAACATTAAAAAAGGCGGGACTTACCAATCTTAATGGATGTGTAATCGCTAATGTGGGATTTGATTTTGTGACAGGTGATAACTATATCGTTAACATTGTCAATAAACGTTATAACTCGCTTACCGATGCATTAGCTTCCGCAACAGATGCAGCCGGAGTTAAAGACATCATGGAATTTTTCGGTGAAAACGGAATCATCACTTTAAACAGTGAATTATCAGATCTTGCGGCAAATAAAGTTTACACAGCTCTTGCAGGTAAAATATTTGATAATGCGGCAGCTGTTCAGGTAAAATATGACGAACTTGCGGCAAAATACAATGTAAATTATATTGTAGATTTCGGAGATGCAAAATTTACAATCGGTAATAACACATTTAAGGTTAACTTTGCAAATAACAGCGATGCGGATGTAAATGCAATTTTGGTAAATGCTGTATACGGCAGCGATAAAACACTTATAGGTATTGTTGATTCCAAGTCGGTAACAGTTGCTAAAGGACAGGAAGCTGATCTTACGGCAACAGGTGCTGTTTCCGAAGACGCAGCAAAAGTAAAGCAGATTGTCATAGATTCTTACAATACGCTTACACCTTATGCAAAAGCAAACGAGCTTGAGAAAAGTGCAATAATTAATTAGCTTGCTCCTTGCGCGGCGGCACACTTCTTGCAGGCTGCGTGATTGAGTGAATAGAGATGACTGTCAGGCAGTCGGGAATTAAATCTGTTATCGGGTTTAACTCCCGGTGCCGAAACAGACAGATGCGCAAAAAAATATACGGATTAAAAGTTGTGAGTGCAGGCATAAATGCCGGAGTGTGAAATATAAAGAGAAGCAGTATAATTTCATATTGCTTCTTTTTTAAAATATATGAGATTTAAAAACAACACAGGCGGAGGTAAAAATGAAAAAACAAAAAAGCATCAGGTTTGTTTTGTGTGCGGCAATGATAAGTTCACTTTCGTTGCCTTCCCCGATCGGTGCCGGAGAGGTTTACGGCACGGTAAGCAAAAATATGATATGTAATTTCAATTCCGAATCGGAGACGGATTCATGGTATAACTTTGCAAGCAATGCAGGTATAAAAACAGTTATGCAGGGCGAAAGCGGCAAAGAGGGTGCGGCAAGTCTTTCGGTAAATGCAGGCGGCGGCAAATGCTCCATGGCAAAAAACTTCAGAGCTCAAAGCTGCCCGTTTGTTTTGGAATTTAAATTAATGCCCGATGACAGCGCCGGCACGCTGACAGTATCTGTTTATGACAGGAACTCAAAATCGACTGCGTTTTTGAGTATTAAAGACGGCGGCATTGTTGTCGGCGGCAAAAAGATATACGATATACCAAAAGACAAATATACAAAGATCTCGGCGCTTTTGACAAGCAAGAATAAAATTAATATATACATAGATGAAAATCTTGTAAAAAAAGATATTCCCCTTGCTCCAAAAAACCCTGTCAAATCGGTTACTGCGGTTAAATTTTCATATGAAGCTGGCGCTTCTTCATCTGTTCTGATAGATGATGTTTATGCTTATGAGGGCAGCACGCTCACAGATGAATTTACGCTTCTGAATGATGACGGCAAAGCTCTTTACAGAACGAAAAATGCCGCTGCGTTTGTAGACGGATTTTCTGAATATTGTGCCGATAAATCTGTTCAAAGCCTAAAGGACAGCACAAAAGCACCCGGATTTACGGACGGAAAGTTCTATATTCCCGTTTCGGCAGCTCTCGGCTCTCTCGGCATAAATGCAAATTATGACGGCGAAAGTGTTACGGCAGAATATAATAACGTGAAATATACAATATCCGCTCTGTCAAAAACCGTAATCGAAGATGGCGGAAAGAGCATTTCACTGTCGGCGCTAACTCTTGACGGCGGAAACGATATACTTGTATGTGCCGATGATATTGCGTCGGTGTTCAGCCTTTCAAAATACTTTGACGGTGTGGATATGTATATACTTTCAAAAGAAAGCAGCATATATAAACAGGGCGACGATACGGAATCACTGAGCACAAATCTGAAACGGCAGATAACAAACCTGCTTTATGCGCATGACAGCACGGGCAGACTCGTTAAGATAGGCAGCAGCCTTGATCTCTTTAAGGGAACCGTAATTCCCGTCAAAGAGATTTCCGCTCCGTATCAGCCGCAGGAAGAGAACCCCGTAACATCCGCAATAGACGGAAATATCGGAACAAGATTCGCGTTTGACGGAACAGATGGCTATTTCATTGCGGATTTAGGCGAGGTTTACGATGTGGAAGCATTTGCCATAGCATGGATGAACGGACACACACGAAAAGACGTTTACGTTATGAGCTATTCAACAGACGGCATAAAATGGGTAAGCCTCCCCGAAACACAGGCAACGGGACTTTCAAGCGAATATCAGTATCATCCGCTCGGAATAAAGGCAAGATACATTAAATATAACGGACGCGGCACAATAGCAAACGACACCGGAAATGTCGGTTTATGGAACAGCGTCAACGAGATTGTATTTTTTACGGAGGATAAGAGATGAAAAAGAAAATATCATTTGTAATTTTACTTACGGTTTTTATCCTGGCAGCGATCTCTGTTTGTGCCTTTGCCGACAGTGAAATAATAAACCCCGGTGATGAGGGCTATGAACAGAAAGCCGCAGAGCTGGCGCAAAAGATTTTTTCGGATGTTGACTTTAAGGCTCATCCCGAGCTTAGTGAGGTTGAGCAGTTCTACATCGAAAAGAAATATGACGAAGCCCTCGGAAAATACAAGCAGATCTGGTTTTCGGAATTTGAAAGTGTAACCGATAAGGGAATATTGACAATTGCTGCGAGTGAAGCCGGAGGATGGATGAAAAATATTGACGCTGCAGACAGGCTCATAAAGGAAAATAAGGTCCTTATAACCGACAGATCGCAAATTTCAAAAGATCTGGATCTAGGCGTGCCGGGCAGCTATAATTGGGGCCTTGAGGTTGACGGCAGAAACAGCGACGGCGATATCTTTGCGGAATATACCAATATGTATTTTACAGCAGCATTTCTCGGAGCATACGGAACCGAAGCACCGCACGATACAAAGTATCTTGATAAATGGCTCGATATATGGCTTGACTATGATATGAACTTTAATAAGCACGGCACAGCGCTTGAGCTTTCGGCTCAAAAGTATGTAACCTCGGGTTTCATATCGTGCCTTAAACTTGAAAGATACAACAAAATGCGATTCGGTGTTTTAAATGAATTTTACAGACGAGACAAAGAAGCGCTTATGGAGCACATGAACAATGTTCAGTTTGGGTATATGATCTCCATGGCTCTTGATAAAATCAATCAGGTAAACCTGTTTCTTATTCAGTCAAATCAATCTATTGCTGGCTGTCAGAGTGTTGTAACTCTCTACAGCGCACTGTCGGATTTTACATCTGCAAAGCAAAGAATGCTTCTGGCTCTTGAACGATTTAAGATAAATACCGATAAAAGCTTTAACAAAGACGGCGGAGACGTTGAGCACGATATGAAATATAACACCGGTTATATTGAACGTACGCTCACAATATTAAACGTTCTTGAAAGCTGCAATATTGATGTTCCGTCATATTTTCAAACTGTGCTTTCAAACTGTGTAATGCGTATGAGAATGTTGCTCGCTGTCGGAACGAGCGATAAGTGCTGGCCGAATATTGCGGATTCATATTCAGACTCACATGTAGCTTATGTATCAATCGATAAATGGAATAAGCAATATTTTAATGATAAAGAAATAGAGAGACTTATATCAACGTATGCGGACGGCGATGAAAAAATACATCCGGCATATACTTCGATTGCATTTCCTTATACGGGATATTACATAATGCGCAAGGACTGGACGCCCGAAAGTCAGTGGATGTTCTTTATGGGACATAAATGGAGCGGCGGTCATTCATGTGACAGTAATTTGCAGGTAATGTTTTTTAATGACGGCGAGAGACTATTGATAGATTCGGGCGGTAACTCATACGGTGAGCTTGACATAGGAAACTACCTTGTAAATTCTTATGCGCATAATATCGTAACCGTAGATGACATGACTCAGGCATGGCAATATACCGACGATATAGACATAACTGATTCCGCATATTGCGGCAAAGACCCGGTTGACGGAATCTGGCATACAAATGACCGCTTTGATTTTGTAACCGGTACATTTACCGACGGCTACACATTAAAGAAAAACACATACAATAACAACGTTCCGACAAAGCAGGTGACAGACGTTACTCACAGCAGAAGCGTAATCAATGATAAGGAAAATGAAATAGCTGTTGTTTACGACAGAATAGACTCAAAGCTTCCTCACACCATAAACGTTAACTGGAATTATGCAAAGAAGTTTGATAACTACGGAACCGTATTTGCAGATTCCGACGAAAAGGTATTAAGGACAACTCTCAATGATAAAAAAGCCGGTATCGATATTTATAACTTCACACAAAATGATATCTCATATGAAGTTAACTGCGGCGAATACGAAGATAAAAACGGTCAGATAACCTCGGGATGGAATCTTCCCACATACGGTATAGATTATAAGCCGAACGTTCATGTGTCTACGTATTTTAAGGGCAATTGCGGTCAGCAGGGAATAATAAGTCTCCTTGCTCCCAAAACTGATAATAAGAGTACAATCAAGACTTCAAAATCCATATGCAATGACCAAGGCTTTGAAATCGAAAAAACCGACGGAACAAAAATTACCTGCGTCGGCGGTCAGAAGGACTCAACTAAAATAGATGAAGCGGGATTCAAGCTCAGCGCTAAGCTTTTCTATTTTGTTGAAAAGCCCGACGGCAGCAAATGGGGAATGGTCAGCGGAGCATCTACGCTTATCTACGGTGGAAAAAGATATACTTTTTCGAACAATAATTTTGAATTTAAAATAGAAAAAGGAAAAGTTATTTATGTTTCAGCTATGAAAGTGCCGACCGATTTTCGGTGGACAGATACCGATAACGGAGCGGTTCCGTCCTACGGCGAAACACCCGACTCATATATCAACATTAAATATTAATACGTCAACTTAAATGAATTTGAGTTTTTAAAGAATCCGAATATGGAGGTTAATCTAAATGAAAAATACAACTAAAAGAGTGTTAAGCATCATTCTTTCTTTTGTCATGACTGTGACATTTGCGTCAATTGCGGCAAGCGCGTCATCGTTTGAAGAAGAATCCTCTTACGAACTGCAAGGTACATCGGCTTTTTCTGCCGAAGATTATGAGGCTACAACCGCCGTAATCCCTGCGGCAAAATACAACACAAATGCGTCTGCGGTTGAAAAGGAGCTTGACGGCGAAAAATCATACATATCAACTGTTCAGGGCTCAAGCTGCTGGTTTGGTTTGAACAAGGATACAGACGGAAACTTTTGCTTTGATATCAGAGCATTTGCAAATTCGGTTGACGGCGTAACCGAAAGAGACAGCGACCAGATCAGAGTAAAGGATAACGTAATCAACAAATGGTACAATCTTTTAACAATAAAATCCGACGGTACGATAGGTTCAACTTCATATGCCATAAAAAATGACAAGTGGTTTAATTTAAGGCTTGTTGTAAATGTCGAAACAAAGCTTATGAAAATATATTTCGGTGCGGATGATGAATCCATGGAGCTTATTTCGGACAATACAGCGGTGTCTTTCCCGGAAGATGCAAAATTTTCCATAATGGAGATAACAAAGGGAAGAAACGGAGCTCATATATATAATTTCGGAAAGCTCAATGTTTCGTATATTCCGCTTATGTATAAAACCGCGGCAGCCTCTGCCGATGTATCGGAATTCAAATCCGTTGCCGAAAGGCACAGCCGCCTCGGCTTCTTTACATTCCCGGCAGATTATGATAAAGTTGACGATGAAGAATTTATTCTCGAAAAGCTGTTTGCAAAAAGAGCTGATTATACATCGACAACAGAGATAGAAAACTTTCTTTCGGATCTTACAAATAGGCATAATGTCGGCATAAAGGTTTTGTCATGCAAGCTTTTGGATTCTGACGGTAATAATATCTCATCCGAAAGCTTAAAGGGCATCGGCAAAATAAAATCGCAGACGGGTCTTGTAAGCACAACCGGCAGCGAAGAAAGCTTTAATGTTGTAACTGCTCTGTATGAAAAGAGCACAAACGGAGACAGAACGTTTTGTTCTTATTCCGTAAAAAATGTGTCGATCGGCACCGACGCTGCAGAATTTGAAAGCGATGAATTTAATCTTGACGCAAAAAAAGAATATGCCGTAAGAGTTTTTGTATGGAATTCCGTGGAGCTCCCGACAAAAATGACAGCGGTAAAAAATTTCAATGATTTTAACGAAATCGAAGACATAAACGAAAATGCACCGTCGGAATCGATAACAACCGAAATCAACGTTAAACCCGAAAGCGGTAACATAAACGTAATCGGTAACCTCTCGGGCGTAGATGGTCTGTATACGGCTATATCGGTTAAATCCCCCTCAGGTAAGCTTGTGTATGCCGATCAGGTGTACACCTACGGTGATAACGGCAGCTTCACTGTTCCGTTTACGCTTTCCGCTCCGTCGGAGGCAGGTACTTATACCGTTCAGCTGAGCGGTAATAACGGTATAAACAAAACGGATACGTTTAATCTCGAAAGCGATACGGTAAAGCCGTCGGTAAACTCTGTTAAAATAGACGGAGATACATTCTATGGCTCAACCGTAAGCCTTAATTATAACTATTTCCAGATAGGCGGTGTAGAAGAGGGAGAGGCAAAATATTCATGGTATATTTCCGATTCTGAAGACGGTGATTACACCTTCATACCCGAAAAAACGGAGAAAACTCTTGTTTTGGACAGAGAATACAGCGGAAAGTATATCAAAGCGTCTGTAGTGCCCGTAACAAAGCTTAATATTGAAGGCGACGAAGCATATGCCGAAAACATAATTAGAGTTGTTATGCTTCCCGAAATAAGCAATGTAACAATTCAGGGTGACGCAAAATCGGGCAGCACAATTTCCGTTGTGTACAAATTTGTTGAACCTCTGTTCGGTTATCCCGAAAATGGTACGGAATACGCATGGTACAAAGGCAGTCAGCTTGTGGGTACAGAGCAGTCATATAAGATATCCGATAAAGATGTCGGCTCGTATATAAAATGTGTTGTAACGCCCAAAATTGCCGAGTATCCTTATACGGGAAAAAGCGTAGAGTCTAACAGTATAAAGATAACCTCATCCGAAAGCTCAAAAGGCTCATCGGGCGGCGGCTCAAAGGGCAGCAGCGGTGGCGGCAGCTTTACCGCTCCTCCGTCAAAGAGCACGGGCGGTGAAAAAGTTAACGATACAACCGCGTCTGTACCGAGCGAAGATACAAAGGTTTTTGCCGACGCGGAAAATCACTGGGCAAAAGACACAATAAGCAGACTCTGTGCGCGCGGTGTGATAAACGGAATTGACGATACGCATTTTAACCCCGACGGATACGTCACAAGAGCGGAATTTGCGGCTCTTATAAACAGAATTTTAAATACGGCTGCCGCATCGGATAATATGCCGTTTGAAGATGTTGAAAAAAGCGCCTGGTATTATAATGACGTTTTAAAAATTTATTCTATAGGTATAATGAAAGGCGAAAACGGAGCATTCAGACCGAACGATAAAATCACGCGCGAAGAAATGGCACTTACAATATCAAGAGTATATACCTATAAATTCGGCACAGTTCCGAAGTCGGAAGAAAAAACAGGCTTCAGTGATTATAAGGATATAGCGCAGTGGGCATATGACGCGGTTATGTACTGTGCAAATGCGGGCATAATCAAAGGCGATACAAACGGCGCTTTTAATCCAAAAGCAGATACGACAAGAGCAGAGGCAGCTGTAGTTGCGGAACGCGTCATTAATTTGAGATAGGAGTGGTGTAAATGTTAAAAAGAATATTATCAATTATTATTGCGTTCAGCATGATTCTTCCTCTTACTCAAATCAATGCATTTGCGGAAGATGAAATGCCGCCTCAAAACGAATCGGAAATAGATGCTGCATATAAAGACAATACGGGTACGGGCGGCAGCAGCATTCCGGGAAGTACCGTCGGTGATATAAATGTGTCTGACGATGAAAGGGCAAGTGTAATACCAGAGAAATATTCAAAGATAATTAAAGAGCTCGGTATTTTTGATGCAGACGAAATTAATGCTGCGGATAAAGTAAGCTACAGCGATTTTTATAAAATATATAAGCGTATGTCGGAAACTGAACCGTCCGATTTTAAAAACGATAACTATGTAACGTTTATGTACGTCATAAAGGAATTTGCCGATCTTGCAAATTACGGTATGTACGCAAACACAAAAGGCGGTTATCCATACGGATATATTGCCGCATGCAATGCTATGGATATGCTTGACGATGTTGCATTTAAAAGCTATGACGGTTTTGTTGATTATGCATCGCTGTGTGCCATGATTTATAACACGCTTACAGCTCCGATATATGACGAAATGGAATTTACCGTAAAAGACGGAGAAAATGCCGAAATAAACTATTCCAAAAAGGGCAGCATGCTTGAAGAAAGATTCAATACATATTATTCTGACGGCATACTTACCGGTACAGAAAAAAGTGATATATACGGTGAAAAGCTCGGAGCAGGAACAATAAAAATAGACGGAGTACGCATGAATTATGCCTACGAAGATGTTCATAATCTTATCGGTCATCGGGTTGAATATTACTATAAGAAAAATTCAACCGTAAATACCGTAATTGCAATTGCCGAAAGCGACAATCAGGATATTAAAACCGTATATTCATCTGAAATAGATTCTTTTGCCGATAATACATTTGAATATACCGATGAGAATAACAAAAGCAAAAAAATAAAAATTCCAAACGGTACAATGGTATTGAAAAATGGTGTTTTCACGGGATATACCGGTACATACGATTTGTCCGCAACACTTGATGTTCTCCGCGGAAAAATAGATTTTATCGATAACGATGATAACGGTAGCGTGGATATAATATCCGTTACGGAATATACCGTAAGAATTGTTGATTCTGTGAACAGAACGTTAAAAATAATACACTGCAAGGATAATTTGGGCAAAATTGCTCTCGGTGATTTTTATACGGACGGCGGAGATTATGTTTGTTATTCGCTTAAATGCGGCGGAGACAATGTTGATTTTGATTTTATTCTTCCATGGGATGTTATCCTCGTATCATACGCAAAGGGCAGCAGCGGAAAGAATTATTACGACATTGAAATTATCCGTCACAGAATTTCCGGTACAATAACTTCTTCAAATACCAAAGACGAAGAAATATATATCGATAATGTTAAATACGGAATTGCCCCCTGTCTTAATTTAAACAAGGTAAAACCCGGAATATACGCAGAGTTTGTGCTGTCTGCAAATAATGAGGTTGCCGATATCGTTGAGAAAAAACAGTATTCATACGGATTTTTGATGGGAGCGGCAACAAAATCGGGCATATCTGACGGGGGTGAACTTAAAATAATGACTGAGACGGAAGAAAGCACCGTTTTCACTCTTGCCGATAAGGTTAAAATAGACGGCAAAACCAAAAAGGCTGCCGATTGTGTTGTAATGCTTACGGGCAAATATATGCTCATTGCTTACGAAACAAATGCCGCAGGTGAAATAAGCCGTATTTATACCGCTGAAAACGTCGGAAAGGATGAATCAAAATTTTCTCTCGATGCCGACCATACCGCAAATGATAAGTCGATCACAGGTGATGCGCGTTACAATCATTACAGAGAAGATGTTTTCATATATAAAAATCCATTTTTTAACGATTTGTATTCACCGTCTGACGAATGTGTAATATTTTATGTTAAACCGTCCGTAATCGATGATAATAAAGCTCCCGATGAAGACGACATTTTTGTCGGCGGTGCAACAAGCATAAGCGATACAATAGATATATCCTCAAGCTATGAAAAATATGTTGTCCGCGCCAAAATGTATGATACCGATGATATGTACCGTGCGGGTGCAATTGTAATTTACAGAGACGATATCGACGGTTCGAGGCTCACTTCCAATTATAACACCATTGCGATTATCAATTCAGTGTCTCTCTCATATGTTGACGGCGAAGAATACTACCGCGTGGATTATTATAAAGACGGTTCAACGGATGTTGAAACAGCATATGCAAAACCCGATGAGCTCACAAAGGCGGCAGACTTTACGGAAAACACCTTTAAATATTATAATGACATTACGTCAATTTCGCAGATAAAATGCGGTGATGTAATACAGATGAACATCGACGGCAAAGGGTTTATAAAAGTATTCAGACCGGTGTTTTTGGCGGACAAAGCATATGATGAGGGAGAATACTGGGGAGTCAGCAGATTCAAATTCTGGAACGATCTTGAAATGGTATATACAAAGGTGAAAAGCATTGAAGATACAAGCTATATTGCCAAGGTATACGATCATGACAGATTTATCAGATTCACAAAGGGTGATAATGTCGAAAGCTTTGTGTATGACAGAAAAAGAAAAACTCTTACGCTTTATCCCGATATGACAATAACAAACGAGCTTGCCGAGGGTACGGAGGTATTTATGATACGTTCGTATTCAAAAATGAAAATGCAGATGATTATAAAATAGTATTTTGAGGGATAACATATGAGCAATTTTAAAACACGGCAACCTGATTTAAAGCTTATTTACAAATCGGCAAACGGAATTAATCTCCCCATGTGGGTATATTTTCCTGATGAAAATATTAAAAATGCCTCTGCCGTATTTCTCATTCACGGCGGAGGCTGGCGAGACGCAATATGCGATAATTCAGAATGGGACGGCGGCTGGATGCGTGCCAATGCATGCCGCCTTGCCGAAACCGGATATATATCGGTCATTATCTCATACCGTTCTCTGAATTTATCTGATAAGCTGAACGTTTCGGAGCTCTTTGCAGATTGCTGCGACGCAGTCAGATACATAAGAGAACACTTAAAGTTTATTAATTTCGATACTTTTGTATGCATCGGAGAATCGGCCGGCGGATATTTTTCAACGATGCTCGGTCTTTCGGCTGATGATAATCTGAGACCGAAAAAGACCGTATCGATAAACCCGGTATTGGGTGATCTTGATACAAAATGGAAATATGCATTTAACGGTATAGATGATATTGAAAAATTTTCTGCTTTTAATAAAATAGGGGATAAAGCATCGGATTTCCTGTTTATGCACGGAACGAACGATAGTGTTGTAGACATTAAATATACCGAAAAGCTTGATGATTTGCTGACGAAACGCGGATTTAAATCACAGTTTGCGGAGATTATCGGTGCAGAGCATGCATTTTCGTTATACGATTACAAGAGCGATGATGATTTTGTAAATGAAATTATGGATTATATAATTAAATTTATTGATAAAACACTATGATTTTTATTTAGTATACAACGAAAGGGACGATTACAAATATGAGATTTGGAGTTAATTATATTCCTTCTGAAAAATGGCTCTATTCATGGGTTGACTTTAATGCAGATTCCATACGTGAAGACATAAAGGCTATAAAAAAGCTTGGCTTTGACCATATAAGAGCACATATTTTATGGAATGCTTTTCAACCTAATGAAAATTACGTTTCGGAGCTTTGCCTCAAAAATCTTTCAAAATTTACCAAAATTTGCGAAGAAGAAAAAATGGATTTCTTTTTATCTCTGTTTACGGGCTGGATGAGTGGAATGGTATTTTTGCCGCCTTGGCTCAATGTCGGCGGTTTTGACTGTTGGAAAAAGGGAATGTTTTCAAACAAAGATGCAATTAAGGCTGAATTACATCTTATAGATAAGGTGGCTGAAGTTGTTGCCAAAAGCGATGTTTTTCTCGGCTTTGATCTCGGTAATGAACTGTGCTGTCTGCTCAGAAATGATATTGACGCAGATTTAACACGGGAAATTGCGGATGAATGGAGTCATATAATGTTTAAAAAATGTAACGAGGCTGCACCTGAAAAACTGCATAGCAATGGCATGGCACATACACCATGGTTCGGAGAAACGGCAATGTCGCGGAAAACTCTTGCAAATGACGGAAGTATAACCCCGCTTCATGCATGGGCACCTTTTACAGGTGTGTCGGGTAAATACGGAATTAATGCCAAAGAAACATATAGATTACCAATCTACATGGCTGAAATGGCTCGCGCGTATTGCGACAATGTCGAAAGATTATATCAGATTCAGGAATTCGGTATGGCTGATCAATGGTTTAATACAGACGATGAGCTTGAAAATTTTATATTCGGAACTCTTTCAAATTGTGCGTCTGACAAAAACATATGGGGTATAACATGGTGGTGTTCTCATGATATAAAACAAAAATATTTGGGTTTTGTTGATTTTGAGCACAATCTCGGAATTATCGATACCGAAAATAAACCCAAGGCAGCAGGCTTGATATTTAAAAAATTCATTGATAATTTTAAACCCGATAAATATATTGAGCCGAGACCGTCTAAAGCGCTTATTATTAAACCCGGTACAGGCGAAGAAAACGATTTTACAAATGCGCAGAGGTATTTTGATTTATATGCAAAGGGTGAAAGTGTTGCATTTGTAACAGAAGATAATAAAAGCAACATTGAATATTTAAAATCGCGCGGAATAACGGAAATTATTGATTAGTTACCGATAATATCATATTTGTTAAGATAGGGAGAAACATCATGAGTAAAATCAGATTAATAGGTGCAGAGCTGTCAAAAATAAATATGTACCCGGGCGACAGATTATACATCAGATGTACTTTTCAGGCGCTTGAAGATATGCCCGTAGATTATGAAGTAAAGCTCTTTGCCGATTTTAAATTCGGGCATATGTTTATTGATAAAAAAGAGCAAACATATTTCAGATCAGTATCGGATATGTATCCTCAGCCCGCTTATTGGCGAAAAGGAGAGATATGGTCATCATCCGTTATCTGGAACATTCCGAACGGATTATGGGCAGGCAGCTATGCCGTAAGTATCGGTATGATTGACAACGATACCGTACCGGTTGAGTTTGCTGTCGGCAATAAGGTTTGCAATATATGTCGTATCGGTAATGTCAACGTAGTTTTCGACGGTTTTGCAAAAGAATATATGAAAAAACATTCCGGCGGTGAGCATTTTTCGTATGAATCCGAAAATATTCCGTTTAAAGAATATGACCATAGCTTTGATGCCGTAATCTCTGTACGAAACCGCAAAAACGATGAAGAAATCAAGCGATTTTGTGTTTTAAAGCCCAATGAAAAATATTCGGATGATTATGTAAGTCTTATAATCAAAAAGAATAAAGAGTCTTATTATGTGGACTATATTGAAGAAAAATTTCAAAGAGAATTCTTTCTTAAAACCTTGCCTATAGGCTTGCTTTGCAATGAGCTTATGGAGGATTATAGCTATAAAGACGGTATTCATACAATGACATATTCAAATGACAGCAGTATTGTTTATGACGAAGCAAACGATAAAATTGAAGTCAAACACAACGGCCGTTATCTTACAAAAGACGGATTGACTCTCGCAAAGGGATATAAGGACAATGAATACTTCGGCTACTGTGAGCGCGGTGATTATGCTGTAAATAATATCTTCAAAGGTCAAATAGAAGGCATATTCGATTTAAGCGGCAATGCGGTTGAATACACGGCAGACGATAATATTACGATTAAAGTTAAAAACGGCATTCCGTTTAAAATTGTTTTAAAAATTGATTAACTATCATTAAATGTAAAGAAAATAAATTATGAGACGATATGACATAAGAGACTTCGTCTTAATAATGTTGTCTTTAATAAAGAATAAAAATTACGGAGGAAATGACAAATGATTTTAAAAACACCGCCTATGGGTTGGAGCACATGGAACACATTCGGAGAAAACATCAATGAGGAACTGCTTATTCAGACAGCAGACGTACTCATTAATAATGGCTATAAGGACGCAGGCTATGAATATATAATAATTGATGACTGCTGGAGCCTCAAAGAAAGAGACAAATACGGTAATCTTCAGGCAGATCCCGAAAAATTCCCTCACGGAATGAAGTATGTTGCAGATTATATTCACTCAAAAGGGCTCAAATTCGGGATGTATTCCGACTGTGGCTTCTGGACATGCGCCCGCTATCCGGGTAGCTGGGGTTATGAATATCAGGATGCAAAAAAATTTGCCGAATGGGGAGTTGACTATCTCAAATATGACTTCGGTAACAGACCCGAAAGCGCCGATATAAAGGTATCTTATCTGACAATGTCTCAGGCACTTAGAAACAGCGGCAGAGATATTGCTCTTGCAGCATGTAATTGGGGTGTTGATCAGCCGTGGAAATGGATGAGATCACGCGGCATAAATACATACAGATCAACTTATGACATAACCGATAGTCCGGAATCGTTTATCAGTATTTTTGAAGGTCAATGGGATAAATTTGAAAACAGCGCCTTTGACTGCTATAATGACCTCGACATGCTCACTGTAGGCATGAAAAATGTAGGAACTGTTGCCAAGGGCGGGTGCACGGATGAAGAGTATGCGCTGCACTTTGCAATCTGGGCATTTTTCGGTACACCGCTTATCATCGGCGCCGATATCAGAAATATCGACGATATAAACAAAGCAACTTTGCTTAACAAAGATTTGATTTCAATAAATCAGGATTCCGAAAACAGACCGCCTTTTCGCATCACGAATTATTTTGAACAAGGATACGCGTTCTGTAAGCTTCTTTCAAACGGTGATTTTGCTGTCTTCATCCTTGATATGCATCCCGAGGAAGAACATTACATTTCGGTATCCTTTGATGACTGCGGTGTCCCGACAAACAGAGGTCTCGGCGTTGAGACAATCGATTGCGTAACACATGAAAAACTTGGGGGTTTACCGCGGCGGATTTACGTTTAAAACAACATATAAGGAATTCAGGGTATTCAGATGTAAAGTCGTAGATTTATAATAAGCAAACAATGCACTTCGTATTCTATATTACGAAGTGCATTGCATTTTTAATATTATCCTATAAACATCTGTGTCCAATATATTCTGTAGTTGGATCCCTCATATATTCCGACAGCCATTTCCGTTACGGATGAATTTAATATATTTGCTCTGTGTCCGGAAGAATTCATCCATGAATTCATAACTTCCTCGGGCGTTTTCTGACCGGCGGCAATGTTTTCTGCAGCTGCTCTGTATGATATATTGCTTTCGCTCAATCTGTCAAACGGAGACTTGCCGCTTAAATCTGTGTGGCTAAAATAGTTGTTTTCCGACATATCCTTGCTGTGCGCGTATGCTACAGATTCAAGCTCCTTGCTGTAAGTCAGCGACGGAAGAGAATATTTTGATCTTTCCTCATTTACAAGCTCAAGAACCTCCATTGCATATTCACTTATGTTTTCATCGGTTTTATCACTTACGTCGGGCGTTTCGGTTTTATCATCCGCATCCGGCGTTTCGGGTTTTGAGGTTATTTCATCTTTTTTGTCTGATTCGCCGTTCTCGTTTTTATCCGATGTATCTGTACCGCAGTTACCCTCGGTATTTTCACAGTTGTTTTTGTTATAACATTCATATCTTTTAC
Source organism: uncultured Clostridia bacterium (assembly GCA_934463165.1). Taxonomy (GTDB): domain Bacteria; phylum Bacillota; class Clostridia; order UMGS1810; family UMGS1810; genus RGIG1828. Next base: position 34,012 of record CAKSJG010000006.1, on the reverse strand, counting down.
ATAAATTCTTTAAGTTACCAATGTTAAGATCAAATGATGTATATTCACTGTCTGCAGTGCAGCCGCTTAAGTATGTAGGCTTGGTAAGATCTGTATATTTTGTCTTTACTACACTGTCGCTGTAGGAGTCTGCATTTGCTGTAAGCGGCATTGCAACTAAAAAAGATGCCGTCATAATAGTCAATTTTTTGTTCATATATAATCACCCTTTCTTAACAAAAAAGCCATATTGCTTTTTTGTATATTGTATTATAGCACTTGAATCTGTGTATTTCAATGCAAAATATATGGAAACCAATGGACAAATTGCCTTTTACGTGATATAATGTAAGAAAAGTAAAATTGTTTTCCTTTTTAATGATTAGGGTGATTTTTATATGGATAAATTAAATTTTGATATTAACCGGCCTCTCGCTGTCAGACTTCGTCCCGAAACTCTCGATGAGTATGTCGGTCAGAAGCATCTGATAGGAGAGGGAAAAATTTTAAGAAGACTTATTGAAAATGATAATATCTCTTCAATGATATTCTGGGGACCACCCGGTGTCGGTAAGACGACCCTTGCCGGAATTATAGCGTCCTCCACAAAATCGGAATTTGTGGAAATGAGCGCCGTCACCAGCGGCGTCAAGGAAATTAAAGAGGTAATGAATGCTGCCGAAGAAAAGAGAAAACATGGCATACGCACAATTCTATTCACAGACGAGATACACCGCTTTAATAAATCGCAGCAGGATGCATTTCTTCCGTATGTTGAACGCGGGAGCGTAATACTCATTGGTGCTACGACCGAAAATCCGTCCTTTGAGCTTAATTCCGCTTTACTCTCGCGCTGCAAGGTGTTTATTTTGAAACAGCTCGAAAAAAGTGATTTGGAGGATATGCTCAAGTTTGCAATAAAAAGCCCCAAAGGCTTCGGAGATCGGAAGATTAATATTTCGGATGATCAGATTTCATGCATAGCCGTATATTCAAACGGTGATGCAAGAACCGCACTTAACACTCTCGAAATGGCGATATGCAATTCTCCGACAGATGAAAACGATACAGTAAATGTTGATGATGAAACTCTTGCCGAATGTATGAGCAGGCGCTCTCTTTTATATGATAAAAACGGCGAAGAACATTATAACATGATATCCGCGCTGCATAAATCCATGCGCAACAGTGACCCCGATGCAGCGGTATACTGGGCTCAGCGTATGCTCTACAGCGGCGATGATCCGCTTTATATTGCAAGGCGTCTTGTCCGTTTTGCAAGTGAGGATATCGGAATGGCAGACAGCAATGCTCTGCTTATTGCAACCACTGCATATAACGCGTGTCATTATCTCGGCATGCCCGAGTGTGATGTTCACATTGCCCATGCGGTAATTTATCTTTCAATGGCACCGAAATCAAATGCCGTTTATATGGCGTCGGAATCCGCAAAATCAGACATAAAGAAAAAACCTGCCGAACCCGTGCCTCTTCATATTCGAAATGCTCCAACAAAGCTTATGAAAGAACTTGACTACGGCAAAGGATATATATATGCACATGACACTAAAGAAAAAATCACTAAAATGAAATGTCTGCCCGATTCATTATCGGGCAAAAGATATTATTATCCTACGGAGCAGGGGAGAGAAAAGCCTGTAAAAGACCTGCTTGAAAGAATAATTAAATGGCGAAACGAAAAATAAACAAGGCTCTTTTTGTGTATAACTTTTTTCGGTTATGCAGCAAAAAGAGCCGTTTTTTATATAAAATCAGACAGCAGAATAAATCCCAGAATAATTAGAATTATCGGGTCGTCATTTTCACTGTCCATAACAAGAATTAAAAGAAGTCCGATAAGTATAATATCGTCAAGTTCGCCGGGCAGTGATAAAAATGATTTTTTTTGCTTTGTGTCGCATGAGCTTATATCGGTTTGCTGCAAAGTTTTGCTATCCGCGTTAGCGTCGACAGCGGAAGCTGTTTCCGCATATGTATTGTCGGCTTTGCGGGGGACAATGATTTCCCCCGTGTCACCGTCATTTGAAGCCGAATATCCGTCATAATATCTTCGATACATATATTTTCACTCCATATAATAAAAATCAAAATTGACAGTCTTAAGATACTGCTACAGATCTTTTAATATAGAAGTAATCTGTGTCAATTTCAGCATTTTTACGGCTCTGTCGATATTTGAGACTCTTGATTCTCTCATATACGGTTTAAGAGCATTTAAAAGATTTATTCTTTTGTCGTTTCCGCTGTTAACCCTGCTTACGGCGGCTTGTATATTATTTAACAGGTCATTACCCGAGGATGTGTCCGTTTCGTTTGGTGATGTCGATGGAGATAACGGCGCTGCATCTTTTACTTTTCCTCCCAGCAAAGATGAAAACATATTCATTGCGTCCGGGTTGTTAAGTATGCTTTTGAGTTTTTCGGAAATATCATCAGCCATAAGATTATATCACCTCTATAATTTATTTTAAAAATCCGTTAATCTTTTTTAAAAGTGACGGATTTTTTGAGATAATGCCTATAAGTTCGTCATCAGATATATTTTTGAGCTTATCGGCTACCGATCCGAGACCCATTGATCTTAATTTCTTCATTGCGGCATTTCTGTCAACTTTTTCTATTTTTTTCCTGATATCGTCCTTTGTCAGAGATGTTATTTTGCTTTCTGAACTATTGTTCATATTGACATCATCCTTTCTGTATTATATATATGCCGTTTTTGAGTATAATGTGAAAAAATATTTTTGACTTTTAAATTTTAATTTATTGTTAATTTTATATGAATTTAATGATGATAAATTGTGATAAATGCCTTATCTTTAAAAATAGCGACTTTTAATTTAATATTTTTGTGAAAAAATGATACATAAATATGAAAATACATTATTGACTGATAAGAAATTTTCGGTTATAATAAGTATTGTAGAATATTTTAATATTTTTGGTGTAATCCGTCAACGCGGTTTACATAGATAACAGATTGTCGTTACGGCAAATTAAATCGTAAATCTTACGCCCTCCGGCGAGATCTTGCACTCACATGCGCAGTCTGTTAAATCTGACATAACGCTTTTTGCCGATAATCATCTCTTTTTACATCCGTATATGTTTTTTGATGAATTCGCTTCTTGCACGGCGAAAAATTATATCCTATCGGCAAATAAGCGGTTGTGTCATCTTTTTTTGTCAAAAAAACTTTTCATAAGATTTTTGCTTTCCTCTTCTCCGATTCCCTCGTAAATTTCGGGAACATGTATCGAAAGACCCGATTTATACAAATTAATCACACTTCCCACGCAGCCTGTTTTGGGTTCGGCGGCTCCGATATACAGTCTTTTTATTTTTGAATATGCAATCGCAGCGGCACACATTGCACACGGTTCCACGGTAACATACATATCGCAGCAATCAAGATGTTTTGTGTTTAATTTTTTTTGTGCTTTCCTTATGACGTTCATTTCCGCATGACAGGTGCAGTCGGTGTCTTTTTCACTTGTGTTGCGGGCAGAGGCTATAACTTTGTCACCCGATACAATCACCGCGCCGACGGGAACTTCGTTTGTTTCATAAGCACGTCTTGCCTCGATTAATGCCATATCCATAAATTTCAATTTTAATCACTTCTTTCATATATAAATGCAGATACAAAACAAAGAGTCTGTAAAAAGCATAAGCACCTTATGGTTTTTACAGACTCTTTGTTAATAAAAGCGGAAGACGAGATTCGAACTCGCGACGTTCACCTTGGCAAGGTGACGCTCTACCACTGAGCCACTCCCGCATCATTTATGCTGCTATTATACCAGTAATAATTGATTTTGTCAATACTTTTTGCAAAAAAAGTTAAAATTTTTTTATGACGATATTTGTCTAATTACACAATTGATATATTTTGCTATGTTTGTTATAATATATCAGTGAGGTGGTTTAAGTTGAATATTGCTCCCGTAGTGCTGAATCAGGTTATCTTAATGGCTGTTTTTATTTTGTTGGGATTTATACTTACAAAGGTAAAAATGTTTTCACAAAGCGGTTCAAAACAGATGTCTGATCTTTTGCTTTATTTTGTAACTCCATGTGTTATCATAAACTCAATTAAAAACGGCTATAACGAGAGCCTTATGATGTCAATTGCCGTATCGGCAGCAGCCGCATCAATTTATCATATAGCTGCTATCCTTTTTGCAAAGCTTTTGTACATAAAAAAGAAAAATTCGGGTCATGCTGTTATTGACAGATTCTGTACCGTATATTCCAATTGCGGTTTTATGGGAATACCGCTTTTGCAGGCCGTTTCCGAAGCTACGGGAATGAACGTTGCGCTTTCGGGGTCTGTTTTTCTTGTAGTGTTCAATGTATTCGTCTGGACACAGGGATATTCAATGTTTAAATCCGAAGGCGACAAGCTCTCCGTAAAAAAAGTTTTGTTAAACCCTGGTGTAATCGGTCTTGTGCTTGCCTTTCTTTTGGTTATCACAAAAATTTCGCTTCCCGGTCCGATTGATGCGGCAATAGAGGGAATGTCACTTTTGAATACACCGGTTGCCATGCTTCTTTTGGGAATTTATCTTGCCGAGACGGATCTCGTTAAGGCAGTTAAGAGGGCAAGAATATATCTTGTGTGCGCGCTCAGACTCGTTATTGTTCCTCTTCTCGTTATACTTGTATTTAAGTTTATTCCTGTTGATATGAACATATCTCTTGCCGTTGTAATTTCTTCATCGTGTCCGTGTGCAACGATTTCGGCAATTTTTGCCGCACAGGCAAATAAAAACAGCGGTTATGCATCGTCAATTGTTGCGTTGTCAACGGTATTTTCACTTGCTACCATACCGCTTATGACGCATCTTGCTGCATTAATATTAAATGCATCTGCTTAAACAGATGCGTAAATATTTGAATTTTGTTGAGTTTATCATTTGGAAGCATCGCGGTTAGGGTATACTTTTGATTTTTTGGAAAGCTTAAACACAGCGCTACTGCACTGTCTGTTTGAGCGTCTTAAAATACATATACTTGTAACCGATTCGATTTTTAATTCTTTTAACACGAATATTTAATTTGTTAAATAAATATAAGGAGGAAAAGCATCATGCCGATAAAAATACCCGAGCATCTGCCGGCAAACAGCATTTTACGCGGTGAAAACATATTTTGCATGACGGAACACCGTGCCATGACACAGGATATCAGACCGCTTAAAATAGCAATATTGAATATCATGCCGACAAAAATAATCACGGAAACGCAGCTTGCACGTGTTTTGGGCAATACTCCGCTTCAGGTAGAGATAGATTTTGTCCATACTGCATCATATCATTCAAAAAATACGTCCGAAAATCATATAAATGAATTTTATACGGATTTTAACTCTATAAAAAATAACAAATATGACGGACTCATTATAACCGGAGCACCGGTTGAACATCTTGAATTTGACGATGTAAGCTATTGGGATGAACTTACTGAAATTATGAAATGGTCCAAGACAAACGTAACAAGTACACTCCATATCTGCTGGGCTGCTATGGCGGGACTTTATTATCATTTCGGCATAAATAAATATCCTCTTAAGAAAAAAATGTTCGGTGTTTTTAAACACAGAGTGTTGAAAAAGAAGATCATGCTTGTCAGAGGTTTTGATGATTATTTTTATGCGCCTCATTCAAGACATTCTTATGTAAAGACAGATGATATCAAGGCTGTACAGAATTTAAATATTATTGCGGAATCGGATGAAGCCGGCGTATATATTGCCGCGTCATCCGATAAAAAGCAAATATTTATAACCGGTCATTCCGAATATGACAGCGATACATTGGCAAAAGAATATTTCAGAGACATTGAAAACGGAATGTCTATGGATATTCCAAAAAATTATTTTACCGATGATGACCCCGCAAAGCCCCCGATTGTAAGGTGGCGTGCCCATGCAAATCTTTTATTTTCAAATTGGCTTAACTATTATGTATATCAGGCGACACCATATGATATAAATGATATTAAATAAAAACCTTTTTCAAAATAAACCGCGGCAATTAGTGAAAATGCCGCGGTTTATTTTCGTCATATATTATATTTGAATTTAATATAATATAATGAGGTGAGAAAAATGCAGATAGGATATATAGTTGCACGTGTGTTTTCTTCTAAAGCACAAATACCGATCAGTAATGCAAGCCTAACCGTTATAAGCGAAAAAGACGGCGAGACGAAGCTTTTGGGCAGCCGTGTTACCGACCGAAACGGCAAAACGGATCCTATTCCGATAGAGGCTCCCGACAAATCTTTGTCAATGACAGCAGGAAATGATAGTCCGTTTACCGTTGTTGACTTAAAGATATATCATCCCGATTACAGCACATTTTACGTAAAAAATGCGCAGGTGTTTGCCGGTGAGGTTTCTGTTCAGGATGCTGAAATGCTGCCGATAAATGAATATACCGCCGCAGAAAATCGGATAAGAACTTATGACGTTTCAAAACAAGATCTTTGATTGGAGGAATATTTAGTTGGCAAATCAAATCAAACCGTACATACCCGACTATATAACGGTTCACCTCGGTCCTCCTGATTCGGCAGCGGAGAATGTAACCGTTACTTTTCCTTATTATATAAAAAATGTTGCATCGAGTGAAATATATCCAACATGGAATGAATCGGCAATATATGCCAATATTTACAGTCAGATATCATATGCACTCAATAGGGTATATACCGAATATTACAGAAGCCGCGGCTATAATTTTAATATTACTTCCTCAACGGCATATGATCAGAAATTTGAAAACGGAAGAAATATTTTCGAAAATATTGACCGCATAGTAAATGATATTTTCACTTCTTATATCCGCAGGCAAGGCAATATTGAGCCTCTCGCCGCAAAATACTGCAACGGTACAACCACAACATGTGACGGATTGTCACAGTGGGGGAGTGAAGAGCTTGCATCGTCGGGTTATAATTCTGTTGAAATTTTGAAGTATTATTACGGAGACAATGTCGAGCTTGTTGTTAATGCTCCGATAGCCGGGCAGGTTTCCTTTTTTACGGGCAAGTCCGTCAGATTGGGTGACAGCGGAGAAACCGTTCTTGCCGTACAGGACCGTCTTAATGCGGTGTCGAGGGATTATCCCTCAATCCCGAAAATTGCGGATGTAAACGGCATTTTTGATGAAAATACAGAGAATACCGTAATTACCTTTCAGAGAATTTTTAATCTTACGGCCGACGGCATTGTCGGAAACGCTACATGGAATAAGCTCATGTACATATATGTTGCGATCAGAAAGCTTTCCGAGCTTGAATCAGAAGGTATTCGTCTTGAAGAGACAAACCTTGAATTTTCGACGGAAATACGAATAGGGGATACGGGGCTTAAGGTGTCAAACATTCAATATTTTTTAAGTGTTATAGCACAGTTTGATGACAGAGTGCCGTCTCCGGAGATCGACGGTGAATTTTCAAAATATACCCTTGACAGTGTAAATGCATACCAGAATGCCTATGGACTTACTGTTACCAACTATGTTGATGAAGTAACATGGAACAGTATTTATGACACTTATATAGCTATTGCAAACGTTGTCCTCGTAAGTACGGCATATAAAAACGAAAAAATTCATCCTATGCAATATCCGGGTGGAACTCTTTCTGTGGGAGACAATGATTTTGATTAAAATATTATATTTTTTAAATGGGGGAGAGATAAAATTAAATGAATCAGAGTTTGCGTTTTGATTCTCCGATATATAACTTGCAGGTATTTCTGCGAACGATTTCAGATCGTTATCCGTCAATTCCGCTTGTTGTTCCCGACGGCATATACGGTAATAACACTTATAATGCGGTAAAAGAATATCAAAGGATATTTTCTCTTAAAGAGGACGGAATAACAGATTTCGGAACATGGAACCATATTTTAAAAACATATGACGGTATAGTTGAAGAAAAGCGCCACGGCAATTCGGTTTTGATTTATCCGGAAACAGGGCTTTCCGAAAACAGTAAATCATTTAAACCTACGGTAATGATTATGCAGGTTATGATTAACGCACTGGCTGAATTTTTTGAAAATATTTCGTTATCTTCGGTAAGCGGATATATTGATGCCGCAACGGTTAAAAGTGTAAAGAGTATTCAGATTATCAGCGGAATGAACCCGGACGGGAATATAACAAAGAAATTCTGGAATAATTTGAGCCTTTTATACGAGGGTCTGATACCTTTTGACAGAAGTGAGATTTTAAATGAAGAGTGTTTAAGAAATGCAAAATAAAAAACGGCTCTTTTGTATATATGCATATACAAAAGAGCCTGCTTTTTTATATTATTTGAGGCATTGAGTCAAGCTTCTGTCCGCAAAAAACCTTTTCAAATTCCTCTCCTGTCAGTTTTTCTCTTTCAATCAGAGCATTTGCAACATTATCAAGATGCTCTCTGTTTTCGTTCAAAATCTTAAGGCAACGTTCGTATTGTGCTTCCACAATGTTTTTAACTTCATTATCTATAACGGAAGAAATATTTTCACTTAAATTTTTAGACTGCACAAAATCTCTTCCGATAAATACTTCGTCATGGTCACTACCGTAGCAGATCGGGCCTAAAGTATCGCTCATTCCGTATTTTGTTACCATTTGTCTTGCTGCTTTTGTCGCTCTTTCAATATCGTTTGACGCTCCCGTGCTTATATCATCCAGCGTGAGCTTTTCGGCAGCGCGTCCGCCGAGAAGCACGGCAATATCATCAAGAATTTCGCCTTTGGTTGTGTAGCTTTTGTCTTCCGACGGCAAATTCATGGTATATCCGCCCGCTCTGCCGTGGGGAATAATGGATATCTGATGAACGGGATCCTGCCCTGGAATAAGTCTGCTTATTACTGCATGACCGGCTTCATGAAATGCCGTGAGCTTTTTCTCTTTGTCACTCATGACTCTTGTTTTCTTTTCGGTTCCGACGGTTATTTTGATCATGGCATTTTGAATCTCTTCCATGCCTATGGTTCTGAGATTGTATCTTGCGGCAAGAAGAGCAGCCTCGTTTAAAAGATTGGCAAGATCAGCACCTGTAAATCCTGCTGTCGTTTTTGCGATAACAGCTAAATCAACAGACGGATCAAGCTTTTTGTTTCTTGCATGCACTTTTAATATTGCTTCTCTGCCTTTCATATCAGGAACATCAACAACAACCTGCCTGTCAAATCTTCCGGGTCTGAGCAGCGCGTTATCCAGAATATCGGGGCGGTTTGTTGCCGCAATTACGATGACTCCCTGATTAGGTGCAAAACCGTCCATTTCAACAAGGAGCTGATTAAGAGTTTGCTCTCTTTCGTCGTGTCCTCCGCCGAGACCTGCGCCTCTTTGTCTTCCGACAGCGTCGATTTCATCAATAAAGATTATACTTGGTGATGATTTTTTTGCCTGCTCAAATAAATCTCTTACTCTTGATGCGCCGACGCCGACAAACATTTCAACAAAATCGGATCCGCTTATAGAGAAAAACGGAACTCCCGCTTCACCGGCAACCGCTTTTGCAAGAAGTGTTTTACCTGTTCCCGGAGGTCCCACCAAAAGAACACCGCGAGGAATCTTTGCTCCGAGAGCACTAAACTTCGAAGGCGCTTTAAGAAATTCCACAATTTCTTCGAGCTCTTCTTTTTCCGCGTCAGCTCCGGCAACATCTCTGAATGTCACGTCGTTTTTATCGGCAACATGCATTTTAGCTCTGCTTTTGCCGAAGTTCATTGTTCCTCTGCCCGAACCTCCGGACTGGCGGAACATCATTGCCCAAAATGCAATCATGATTACAAGAAGCAGTATTGTAGGCAGCATTGAAATCCACCACGGCAGACTTTCGGGCTCCGGAGTTTTTATCGTCAGCCCATTTTTTTCAACCTGACTTTTAATTGCATCTCCCGCATGTTCGTATAAAATATTAAGTGACGGCAAATAACATGTTTTCTTTTGACCGCCGTTTTTCATTTCAACGGTCATGTTATTGTCAACATATTCTATTGATTTAATGTTGCCGTTATTGATTTCATTTACAAGCTGTGAAAAGCTGATGCTTTTATCGGCGGTCGGAATACTCATAAAATAATAGGTTGTAAATAATATTACAATGAGTAAAATCCAGAATCCGAAATTTTTAAAAAACTTATTCAAAACAATGCCTCCTCAAATTAAACATTATAGATTTCTTCTTTAAGTATACCGACAAAAGGCAGATTGCGGTACTTTTGCGCATAGTCCAGACCGTATCCGACAATAAAGCTGTCATCCTCCATGGTAAAACATACATAATCAGCCTTGACGGGCTGTTCTCTTCTTGCCGGCTTATCAATAAATGTTGCAATTTTAACTGATTTCGGCTTATATTTTGCAAGATATCCTTTTAAGTTATACAGCGTATAACCGGTATCGAGAATATCTTCAACAATAATAACATGTTTTCCCTCTATGTCGATCGACAAATCCTTTTTTACTATAAATGTACCGGAGCTTTTGGTTTCGTTTCCGTATGTAGAAACCTGCATAAAGTCGATCGTACAGTTAAGATCGATTCTTTTCATCAGATCGCCGCAAAACATAAACGCTCCGTTTAATATAGCTATAAAGACGATATCGTCATTTTTGTAATCTTCGGTTATTTTTTTCCCGAGCTCAGAAACCTTATTCTGAATTATTTCTTCAGAATAAAGAATTTTCTCGCAGATGTTATTTTGTTCCATTTTCAAATCTCCTTATGTTTATGTATTGTATTTTGAGTGTTTTTTTTGTCTCTTTCGTGACTTTATATAAATCCGAGACTCGGTAGGGGATTATGGCGACAATATTATTTTCATCCGCCAGAATCGGAACACTGTCTCTTTTTTCGGAGGGTATTTTCAGTTCATTAAAAATCTGTTTGATTTTCTTGGTTCCGCTCATTCCGTAAGGAATCATCCTGTCCCCGTCTTTGCGCTTTCGCACAGTAAGGTTGCCGTTTACTTTGTCGAAATCTATATATATGCATCCTTTTTCGTTAAAATTATCTTCTTTTTCAATCAGGCTCGTTTTCAGGGCATATTCATCCGAAATTTCAAAGTGTCCGTTGGGATAAATCCGCAGTTGTGAAACGGTATTTATTTTTTCTGTCTTATTTTTAAGAAAAATTTTATCATACGATATATATACCGTTAAATCTCCCGGCATGTCATATCTTTCTCCCGTATTAAGTTTGCTGCAAAAAATATCAATGTGTTTTTGCTCAATATTGAGCAGATTACCGAAAAACAATTTAAATGCAAGGAGTAAAATCCTTCTTTTAATCGCCGTTGGCTGGATATTAAATATTTTTTTGTCAATGGCAATATCCCCGTCAATTAATTGTATGCAGTTTAAATTTTTCGCATATCTGTCCATAAAAGCATTATCTTCTTTTACGGTAAGCGAATTCCTGAATACGGTTTTTACGGCAGAACCGTTTATTTGATTCATAACCGGCAAAATCATGTTTCTTATTTTGTTTCTTGTATAATCATTGCCGTTATTTGTTGAATCGATACAATAATCAATTCCGTTATCTTCAAGATATTTTTCAATAGTTTGTCTTTCGGTTTCAATTATCGGCCGTATTATATTTCCGTTAATCGGAGAAATTCCCTCAAGCCCGTTCAGTGAGCAGCCCCTTATCATATTAATAAGTATTGTTTCAACACTGTCATTCATATTATGTGCAACGGCTGTTTTATTAAATCCGTATTTTTCGCAAAGCTCATTAAAAAATGCGTATCTTTCCTGTCTGCCGGCACTCTCTTCCGATATTTTTTTTGCTTTTGAAATAAGCGGAATGTCAACCTTTTTTGAATAGTAATCTATTTTTAAATCGGCGCACAGTTTTTCGGAAAAATTCTCGTCTCTGTCGGCTTCTTTGCCGCGTATGCAATGATTTAAGTGAGCGGCTCCGAGCTCTATGTTGAGCTTATCTTTCAGCTTTTTGATAACGGTGAGCAAAAAAACTGAATCGGGACCGCCCGATAAACCCACAAGTATTTTATCACCGCTTTTTATCATATTGTATTTAACAATTGTTTTATACACTGCGTCTTCAATATTGTTCAAGACCGTATCTCCTTAATGATCTCTATCAAGATCCATAAATCTTGTATATTCACCGCGCCAGCCGAGCTCAACCGTTCCCGTGCTGCCGTTTCTGAATTTCGATATAATACACTCGGCAATGTTCTTTTTTTCGGTGTCCGGGTTGTATCTGTCTTCTCTGTATAAAAACATTACCATATCGGCATCCTGCTCAATAGAACCCGAATCTCTGAGGTCACTAAGCTGCGGCCTGTGGTCTTCTCTTTTTTCAACCGCACGGCTCAGCTGTGATAAGCAAAGCACGGGAACATTAAGCTCTTTTGCCATTATCTTAATCAGTCGGCTGTTTTCGGATACCTCGTTCTGCCTGCCGTCGCGGGTGTTTCCCTGGATAAGCTGAAGATAATCAATAATTATAAGGCCAAGCTGCCCCTTTAATTTCATTCTTCTGCATTTTGCTTTTATTTCGGTAACGGTTATACCTGCGGTATCGTCTATGTATATCGGTGCATGTGAAAGCTCGTTAATTGTTCCGGCGAGCTTGGCAATGTCATCCGCTCCGATATCGGCAATTCTCATTTTTTCGTTTGGTATCAGCGCTTCTGATGACAATATTCTGTTTGTAAGCTGTTCTTTGCTCATTTCCAGACTGAATATTGCAACCGGTACATTTGCACGCATTGCGGCATTTGTTGCAATATTGAGCACAAAACTTGTTTTCCCCATGGCAGGTCTTGCTGCTATAAGGACAAGATCCGAATTCTGAAATCCCGTGGTTTTTATATCAAGAGTTTTAAATCCGCTCGGAACACCGGTTATTTTTTCTTTTTTTCTTGCAAGCTCTTCAATTCTTGCAAGATTTTCAGGCAAAATATCCTTTATGTGCGTTAAATCCGTTGTTGTTTTATTTTGCAGAATATCATAAATCTTATTTTCTGCCGCACTTAAAATATTCGGCAGTTCATCGTTTTGCTCATAGCTTATTTCAACAATGTCATTTCCCGCAATAATAAGCTTGCGAAGTATTGCCTTGTCTTTTATGATTTTGATATGATATTTAAGGTTCGAAGTAGTTGAAACCATGAGACGGATTTTTGTCAGATACTCAATACCGCCGACAGAATCAAATTTCAATCCGAGTCGGCTTTTCAATGTCGGAAAATCCACAGGCTCGGCATTGTTTGATATCTCCATCATTGCATTAAATATTAACTTATGCTGTTCAAGATAAAATTCATCCGACTTAAGCGAACTCATTATATCGGGTATACACGTATTATCAAATATTGCAGCGCCGAGAACATATTGCTCCGCTTCAACGTTGCATGGCATACTTCGTGTTATATTTGCAGCCATTTTTAATTAGCTCCTTTAAGATCAAATAGTTATTTTATTCGGCATTTATAACGCTTACGGCAAGTTTTGCGGTTATTCCCGGATAGAGCTTGATCTCAATCGAATATTCACCGAGATTTTTTATTCCGTCGGGAAGCACAAATTTCTTTTTATCTATTGAAATTTTATGCTGCTTATTTAATTCTTCGCTTAAGTCCTTGCTTGTAATGGATCCGAATAATTTTCCGTTTCCGCCGTTTTTGGCGTGTATAATTATTTTTAATTTTCCGATGTCCTCTTTGGTCTTTTCGGCAAATTCTATTTCCTGTTGTTTTTTGAAGTTCTGTGAGTCCTTTTTACCTTTGTAGTAATTCACGTTTGCATTTGTAGCCTCAATTGCATATCCTTTCGGAATAAGAAAGTTTTTTGCATATCCGTCGCTGATATTTTTTTCTTCGCCGACTTTTCCCTGACCTTTTAAATCTTTTACAAATATTACTTTCATGTTTGTCATTCTCCTTTTATTAATTATTGAGATATTCATCTATAGCCTGTTTAAGGCTCGTTATTACTTCGTTAACCGTTGTGTCGGTAAGCTGAGCGCCTGCAATCGTCATGTGTCCGCCGCCGCCAAGCTTTTCCATAATAAGCTGAACATTTATGTCTCCGAACGAGCGCGCGCTTATTATGATCCTGTCGCCCATATCACATACTACAAAAGATGAAGATATATTTGTTATGTTAAGCAGTTCATCCGCAGCCTGCGCAACTATAGTCTGCATGTCTCCGTCACTTTTTACACATGTGGCTATTGCCACTTTTTCATGATACGGTTTTGCATTTTCAATAATGGACCACTTTTTAACAAAAGCATTAAGATCTGTCTGAAACAGTTTTTTAACATCTATTGTGTCAACTCCGCATCTTTTCAGATATGACGCCGCGTCAAACGTTCTTACGCTTGTTTTGAATGTAAAGTTCTTTGTGTCCATAAATATACCGGCATAAAGCGCTTCCGCTTCTGACTTTTCGAGCTCTGCATCGTCAATGTACTGCAAAATTTCTGTTATAAGTTCACTTGCGGAAGATGCAAACGGCTCATGATAAGTTATTAGAGCATTTTGTATAAAGTCCGTTCCTTTGCGGTGATGATCTATAACAACAATATTTTTGCTTACATCGAGCAGGGCAGGCTCTTCAACTATAGAATATTTTTGCGTGTCCACCACAAATATAAGTGTGTCGCTTGTCACCAACTCGTTTGCGTAAGGTTTGGTGATAAAGAGATCCGTATATTTGTCGGCATATTTTGAAATAAATCTTTCAACAGTCTGATTATAGGTATCAAGAAGTATCTTTGCTTTTTTGCCGAGTGATTTTATTATTGCATACAGTCCGAGTGCAGAACCCAATACATCAACATCCGCATATCTGTGACCCATTATGATTATCTGCTCGGAGTCCTGAATAACTTCTTTTATTGCCTGAGATATAACTCTTGCCTTTACCCTTGTTCTTTTTTCTATTTCTTTTGATTTTCCACCGTAGAATGAATACATTTCTTTGTCTTTTACAACCACCTGATCACCGCCCCGTCCGAGAGCCATATCAAGTGCCGAATATGCAAATGTATCGTTTTGGGCAAATGAATCTCCGTTAATTCCGAAACCGATACTGAGCGTCGGTGCTACCTTGTTTCCGACAAGTATTTTTTTAAAGCTTTCGATAAATGAAAACGAGTTGCTTTTCATTTTGTCAAAATATCTTTTTTGTATATACAGCAGAAATTTATCCTTTTCATATTTTTTGAGTATTCCGTCAGCCTCCTGTGCAATGCTTTCAAGAGTTTCATCCATAAGCGCGATAAGTCTCGGCTTGTCGGCATTTGATGTTCCCTGCATAACATCGTCATAGTTATCTATATATATAACCGCACTGACGAATCCTTCGGAGTAATACTTGTTTTTAAGCAATTCATGTTCTGTTTCGTCATACCAATACATAACGATATAGTAATTTTCATCGGTATCGGCGGATGAATGTATAATATCTCCTTTAACACAGTAAATTTTGTTTTTAAATGTAATATTATATATAACTCTGTCCGAAGTTTTTTCGTCAACTTCATATTTGTTTATATCAAATACATTGATATAATCGCTTATGGGTAAATCATACACCGTGTTTTTTTCGCATATGTTTTTGAAAACGGTATTACACCATTTGACAAACCCCTTTGAATCCGTAATACATACCGGTATTTCAAAATCGGAAAGAGTTTTGAAGTCTCCTTCGTCCAAAGAAATATTCATATTTTCAATATATTTTTTTAATCTGCTTTTTTTCTTGTACCTTGAAATCAGGTATATTAATAAAAATATTGCAAAAAACGCAAACTCCACAGCTGCGGATTTTACATCAAACAGTAAAGTCGTACACGAAAAAACAAACAGCATCCACAAATAAAACGCAGAATTTAAAGAAATCGTTTTTATAAAGTTTGATAATTTTTTAAGCGTATGAATCACCGTCGCTTTCTTTTTATATCATAATTTTACAGATTATTAATTATAACACTTTTTCTTTAATTTTACAAGTTTTTAAAGTAATTTTTTAAATTTAATTTTATTTTTTTGATTTTATAGTATAAAAAGTATTATAACATGCAAAATAAGTTATGTTTTTTTGTGAGACATACGCAAAAAATAAAAATATTCCAAAAAATGTTGACAAAAATATTTTTTGGTGATATAATATCAACTGTTGCAAGTCGCTTGCAGTTCATAAGGCGGCATAGCTCAGTTGGCTAGAGCATGCGGTTCATACCCGCAGTGTCGATGGTTCAAATCCGTCTGCCGCTACCATACAGACTGAACAACTCGGATATTTTCTGAATTGTTCAGTTTTTTTGTGTCTGTGTGAATTTTTAAGAAGTAAAAAGTTAAAAATATATATTTTATTATTGTTATAAATATTAAGTTGTGGTATAATTACATTTACTGTAGTGTATCGGAAGTGAATTTATGTCTTTCTGCAAAGAATATTTGTTGAATGTATGATGAGCTTCCGAAACCTAAAAGTAAATGCAATCGAAAAAAACTGATATGCAATTATTAAATAAACAAAAAAATGAAAAGGATGGGATTTAAAATGAAAATATGTTGTCTGGGTGACAGTCTTACTGAGGGTGATTACGGTATATACGGTAAAAGCGGAATAGGAAATGTCCATGCCGAGAATTATCCTTATTATCTTCACTTGTTTAGCGGTGCACAGGTTATGAATTTTGGAAAGTGCGGATACACATCAAGTTCATACCTTAATTTTTATGATGAAGGCAATGTAGATTTAAACGGATGTGACATAATAATTATCATGCTCGGTACAAACGGCGGACTTGATCCTGCCGGTGATACAAAAGAAAATGCCGATTTCGAAACTTTAATTGACAGATGCCGTCGTGATTGTCCTGATGCGGAGATTGTTTTATGTACGCCGCCGCATGTTACCGAAAATCCAGAATATTCCAACTGCGGATATGCCGAGAGAGTTAAAAAGGCTGTGAAATGGGTAAGAGAAAAAGCAAAGTCTGATAATGTTAAATTGATTGATGTTGCCGGTTATGATTTGTTCTGTGACGAAAATGAACATATAATGCAGCCTAACGACGGGCTTCACTTCGGAAAAACAGGATATATTAATCTTGCAGCTTACATATATGACGGATTGTCTGAATTTTCTTTGATTTAAAAATTGATCATTCATGATTGGGTGTTTAAAGACCGATTGATTTTGGTTATATCTTTGAACACCCAATCATGCATAATGATGTTTTACTTGTGTTATTTTACAGTGTATGTATTTTTTTGAGTAAAAAGAATAAAATTTTCAAAAAGCACTTGACAATTTTGAAATTAACTGATATAATTGTTAAGTCGTTCGGAGAGGTGGCTGAGCTGGTTGAAGGCGCAGCATTGGAAATGCTGTAAACGGCTATTACCGTTTCGAGGGTTCGAATCCCTTCCTCTCCTTGCATGAATCAGAAATCCTGTCGATTTATCGGTGGGATTTTTTTGTCTCCGAAGAGGTTAATAATGTTACAGATACTGCAGAACAGCACAGAATTTGCTAAATTATTCTTGATAACCCCAAAAAGAAATTTGTTTTTATGACGAGGGGAATGATGCCCGGATGGCTTACAACTTTTTTCCTTACGGGGCTTATGATTACTGTCAGTGTTGACGATCCGTTTTTGGATAAAAAATCGGCTGTCGAGATTTTTGATGCTTTCGGTGTATCGGTTCCCGAAAATGAGCTTTCGGCAATTATGCACGATTCCTTGGGTTATCCGCTGGCAATATCGGTTATTGCACGTTTAATGAGCAATGGCAGACACTATGACAGCAAGCTTATTGGCGAAACTCTCAATGAATTGTATCATTATTTTGATGAAATGATATTCAAGCGTTTTGATCTTCCGATAAGAAGATTTTTGCTTGAGCTTGTTCCCTTTGATACTTTCGGTACGGAACTTACAAAATCGGAGCAGCAAGTTCTCAGACTTCTTTGTGCGGATAAAAGCAATTCCGAAATCGGAGAAATACTCGGAATAAGCTTGGCAACCGTTAAGAGTCATGTGAGCCATATACTTCAGAAACTCGGGGTAAACAGACGCAGTGAAGCAAGAACCGTTGCAATAAAATATGAACTTTTATAAAAGTAAATAGTTACAAAATATAACGATATTTGGCATATTTGTATGGTACAGACGTAAAATGTGAATTAATTATATTAAAATGCGTACCGTAAATATTGACATTTATCGTTTTTTTTTGTATAATATTATGGTTGTAATAAGTATGTTAATTAGGAGTGTGAATTAATGCTTACGGGAAAGCAAAGAGCTTTTTTGCGCGGACTTGCCAATAAAATAGATCCGTATTTTCAGATAGGCAAGGGTGGAGTAAACGATAATCAGCTAAAACAGATAGACGATGCGCTTGAAAGGCATGAGCTTGTTAAGATCACCGTTTTGGAAAACTCACTTTTAGACACGAGATCAACGTGTGACGAAGTGGCGGAGCGGTTGCATGCGGAGCCGGTTCAGTCAATAGGCAGAAAATTTGTTTTGTATAAAGAATCCAAAAAATATAAAACTATTGATGTTAAAAGGGGCAGAGTGATTGAAAAATAAAATCGGAATTTTCGGAGGTACTTTTGATCCGTTGCATAACGGTCATATTGAGGTTGCGCATGCGGCACTGTCCGAGTGTTCTTTATCAAAAGTTATCTTTATGCCAAACGGCAATCCTCCGCATAAAGATAACGCAAACATAACCGATGCATATGACAGATACAATATGGTTTCTCTTGCCGTTGAAAAGGTAAGTGAATTTGAAATTACCGATTATGAAATAAAAAAGAGCAAACCGTCATATACAATAGAGACCATGCATTATATGAAACATAAGTATGACTGTCCGATATATTTCATAATAGGAGCGGATTCTCTGTATACGATCGACACTTGGTATAAGTACGAAACTCTAATAAAAGAATGCAGCTTTATAGTTGCCGACAGAAATTGCAAAGAGGGCAGCGACATTGACTCGGAGGCAATGAGGCTCATCAGTCTCGGTGCCGATATAACCGTCTTAAGTATGCAGCCTTACGATACGGATTCCACAACCTTACGAAATATGATTAAAAATAAAGATGACTGCAGCAGATATATTCCGAAGGAAGTTTATGAATATATAAAAGCACATGGTTTATACGAAAGTTGAGGCAAAAATGACTATTGAAGAAATGAAAAGCAAATTAAAATCCTCATTGACCGAAAAGCGGTATGTTCACTCAATCGGAGTTATGGATACCGCGGTTAAAATGGCATGTAAGTGGGGTGCCGATACCGAAAAAACAGCAATTGCGGCACTGCTGCATGACTGCGCTAAGAATTACTCTATTTCCGAAACATTGGAGCTTTGCAATAAATACAATGTTTATCTTGATGATGTCACAAAAACCGCAACAGGGCTTATACACGGCTTTTTGGGAGCGGAAATAGCGCGTGATATTTACGGTATAAGAGATGATGATATTTATGATGCAATATATTATCATACCGTTGGCAAACCCGATATGAAGTTAATGACAGAGATTATTTACATAGCCGACGGAATAGAACCAAACAGACATTATGACGGTGTGGATCGCATACGCGAAATGGCTTTTGAAGATATCGACCGCGCTCTTATACTTCAAATCGATTCGACGATAAAATCCGTTATTAACAAAGGCGGACTGTTACATACAAATACTGTAGATACAAGGAATTTCTACTTGAAGAAAATAAGGTGATTAATATGAAATCAGTCTTTATGAGATATTATCTGAAAATTACGGCATGGTTTATTGCTGTTTTTACTTCCATTGTTGTTGTTTTTGCTCCCATAATACCGGAGCTTACAAATTTAATGGGGTATAAGTCATTTTTAGGCATTGAATTTACCGGTGAAACGGAAAAATCTTATCTGAATGTTCTTCTTATGGGTCTTGATGCTGATGAAACACGAAGCGACGTTATAATGATAGCACAGCTTAATCTGGTTAATAATTCGGTTAATATATTGCAGATTCCGCGTGATACTTACATTAAAAACAAAAGAAGCGATAAAAAAATCAATTCGGCATACGGAGCCGGCGGACCGAAAAATACCATAAAAGAAATTCAGACATTGGTAGATATTGACATTGACAATTATGTTGTTGTGACAACCTCTGGATTCAGAGATGTTATAGACGCTGTCGGCGGTGTGTATTATGATGTTCCTATGGATATGGACTACGAGGATCCGATTCAGGATCTTTACATTCATTTGAAAAAAGGATATCAGCTGCTTGACGGTGATAAGGCAGAGCAATATGTACGTTTCAGATACGGATATGCAAACGGCGACATCGGTCGTGTCCAGGCTCAGCAGGATTTTATAAAATCAGCTATGAAGCAAATTATAGAGCGTAATATAGGAAATAAAGATGCCGATAATCAAAAGCTTATTACTTCTCTGAGCAAAATGGTTGATACGGATTTTACGATATCCGAAATGTTTAAGTATGCACCGTATATTTTGAGCATAAATATGGATAATGTTAATGTCATGATGATAAAATGTGAACCGAAATACATGAATAACATTTCATATGTTATGGCAGATGACGAGGGCAATGCGCAGCTTATCCGCGATTATTTCACACCTGATATATCCGAAGCGGACTTAAGCGAAGTTAAAACGCGTGACGAAGCAATCGGCTCATCGGTTGAACACAGCATTTCGGAAGCTCCTACGGTTAATACGCCCGAAAGTGATATAAGTGTATATATACTTGACTACAGCGGAACGGACGGCCAGAAGCTGAGTGAAGTTAAAACGAAGCTTGAAAGCGCCGGTTATACCGTCGGAGGCTCTGTATACGCAAAAACAACCGTGTCGGACAAAACATACTGTATAAGCAGTGATGCAACGCAATTTTCAGTAAGAGTTGCCGAAACTTTGGGCAGACAAAATTACTATTTAAATACGATTTATTCCAATGATGCTGATGTTGTTGTAATTATCGGAAAGGACTATAAATAAAATGGAATCAAAAGAAATAATGCAAAATATTGTTAAACTTATGGATGAAAAAAAAGCATCCGATATCAAGGTTTTAGATATTTCCGCTCTGACAACAATGGCAGATTATTTTGTGATTTGCAGCGGGAATTCGGGTATTCATATGAGAGCCGTTGCTGACGAAATAGACGAAAAGCTTTCGGAATTGAATATTAATCCGCGTGGCAGAGAGGGAGTAAACAATGACTTTTGGATACTTCTTGATTATTCCGATGTTATTGTTCATATTTTTAATAAAGAATCAAGAGATTTTTATTCAATAGAAAATCTATGGGCGGATGCTTCGGAAGTGGATATTTCAAACTTGATTTCGGAAGACTGATTATATAAGGAGAGTGTTTTGCAATGAATTACAATTTTGCTGATATAGAAAAAAAATGGCAGAAAAAATGGGAAGATGAGCATGCATTTAAGGTTGACGAGAGTACGGATAAGCCGAAATATTATGCGCTTGAAATGTTCCCTTATCCGTCCGGTAACCTTCACATGGGTCATGTCAGAAACTATTCCATAGGTGATGTTGTATCGCGTTTTAAAAAAATGAACGGCTATAATGTACTTCATCCGATGGGTTGGGATTCTTTCGGTCTACCTGCCGAAAATGCAGCCATAAAGCATGGTGCAAATCCCAAAGATTGGACGTTTTCCAATATGGATAACATGCGTCATCAGCTTAAAAGCATGGGTATTAGCTATGATTGGGACAGAGAAGTTGCAACATGCAAGCCTGATTATTATAAATGGACACAGTGGATGTTTTTACAGTTATATAAAAACGGACTGGCATACAAGAAAAAATCATTTGTAAACTGGTGTCCGTCATGTAAAACCGTTCTTGCAAACGAGCAGGTTGTTAACGGCAAGTGTGAAAGATGCAAATCCGATGTCGGCAAAAAAGATCTTGAACAGTGGTTTTTCAAAATTACGGACTATGCCGACAGACTCCTTAAGGATATTGACAGGCTTAAAGGCTGGCCTGATAAAGTTAAAACCATGCAGTCAAACTGGATAGGAAAGAGCAACGGTGCCCAGGTTGATTTCAAACTTGACGGATCCGATGAAGTTCTCACGGTTTATACAACACGCCCTGATACAATTTACGGTGTTACATTTATGGTTATGGCTCCCGAAAGTCCGCTTACCGAGGAAATTATTTCCGGAAGTGAGACAGAAAAGGAGTGCAGAGACTTTATCAATAAAATGCAATTTGTTAAAGAAATAGACAGAGCCTCGACAGATACGGAAAAAGAGGGTGTTTTCACCGGAAGATATGTAATTAACCCTATAACCGGCAAAAAGGTTCCGCTTTATCTTGCCAATTATGTTCTTATGGATTACGGAACAGGTATTGTAATGGCTGTTCCGGCTCATGACCAAAGAGACTTTGATTTTGCAAAAAAATATGATCTTCCGATTAATGTTGTTATATCTCCCGACGGAAGTGACATAGATTCCGCTTCTCTTAAAGAGGCATTTGCTGCGGAGGGAACACTTATCAATTCGGGCGAGTTTAACGGAATGAACAATAAAGAAGCTCTTCCGAAAATAATAGAATACATGGACAAAAACGGAATAGGACGCAAGAAAGTCAACTTCAGACTTCGTGACTGGCTTATTTCGCGTCAGAGATATTGGGGCGCTCCGATTCCTGTCATATATTGTGAAGACTGCGGAACCGTTCCCGTAGATGAAAAGGATCTTCCGGTTCTTCTTCCCGAGGATGTTGAGTTTTCGGGTCAGGGTGAATCTCCGCTTACAACGAGTAAATCATTCCGTCATGCTCTGTGCCCGAAATGCGGAAAAATGGGTACGCGTGATATGGACACTATGGATACATTTGTATGTTCGTCTTGGTACTATCTCAGATACTGTGACCCTCATAACGATAAGCGTCCGTTTGATAAAGCCAAAACCGACTATTGGATGAATGTTGATCAGTATATAGGCGGTGTTGAACATGCTATACTGCATCTGCTTTATGCGAGATTTTTAACAAAAGCTCTTCATGACCTCGGATATGTTTCATGCGATGAGCCGTTTGAAAATCTTCTCACACAGGGTATGGTGTTAAAAGACGGTACAAAAATGAGTAAGTCTCTCGGAAATGTTGTAAGCCCCGAGGAGATTATAGATAAATACGGTGCCGATACCGCAAGACTGTTTATCCTTTTTGCAGCTCCGCCCGAGAGAGATCTTGAATGGAGTGATAAGGCCGTTGAAGGCTCATACAGATTCCTTAACAGAGTATTCAGATTCATAGACGATAACAAAGATAAAATCAGCCTTGATGCAAAATACGATGTTTCGGCGCTCACATTCAGTGATAAAAATTTGAGATATACTCTTAATTATTCGATTAAAAAGATAACTGATGATATAGGCATCAGATTCAATTTCAACACGGCAATCAGCTCTGTTATGGAGCTTGTAAACGCTCTTTATGCATATACCGGCACAAATGATGCTCTTGTATCGGAGGTATGCACAAAGATGATTATAATGCTTGCTCCGTTTGTTCCGCATATCACTGAAGAACTCTGGCAGATGATCGGTGGCTTGGGAAGTGTACACAGTCAAAAATGGCCGGAATTTGACGAGTCCGCGCTTGTAAAAGATGAAATTGAAATCGTAATACAGGTTAACGGCAAGGTTAAAGATAAAATGCTTATTTCTTCGGGATTAACCGATGATGAAATAAAGGAAACCGTTCTTGCCAATGAAAAAATTTCAGAATTCACAAACGGAAAACAGATTGTAAAAATAATAATCGTAAAAGGTAAGCTTGTAAATATAGTTGTAAAATAAGTTTGTTGAAGTAAAAATAAATTGAACCACCCGAAAGCAATTTACGGCGTGGTTCATAATTTTAAGGAATGGTGAAAATGAAAAAACCAAAGCTTTACCATGTTGATAAGATAACCGATTTAAAGGATATGCTCAAAAGAAGTGTACGTCTTTACGGCGAGAGAAATGCATATTTGCGAAAATGCAAAAGAACGGATCCGTATGAGGGAGTGTCATTCAATAATTTTAAGTCGGATGTCTGGGCACTTGGCACAGCTCTTGAAAAATTAGGTCTCAGCGGCAAAAAAGTCGGCATAATAGGTGAAAACCGCTATGAATGGGTAACCTCATATATGGCAGTTGCATGCGGAGATATGACGGTTGTTCCGCTTGACAGAGAGCTTTCATCGGAGGATATTATAAACCTTATTAATATTTCGGAGCTTTCGGCAATAATCTTTTCTCCGAAAACAGCACCAAAGTTAAAGGATATAAAAGCGCTTGCTCCCGAGTGTGAACAATTGATTTGTATGGACAAAACCGATGTATTTCAGAATATTGCAACAGTTCATGATCTTATTGATAAAGGTAATCAGTATATATCGGCCGGTGATCAAACGTACGAAAATATTAAAATTGATCCCGAAGCACCGAACATTCTTCTGTTTACATCCGGTACAACTGCAATGTCAAAAGGCGTTGTGCTGTGTCACAGAAATATAGTTTCAAATATTATGGCAATGTGCTCAATGATAAAGGTTTATCCCGATGATATTTTTCTGTCGGTTCTTCCTCCGCATCATACATATGAATGCACATGCGGAATGATGGCGCCGATATATCTCGGGGCTTGTGTTGCCTTTAATGACGGTTTAAAGCATATTCCCGCAAATCTTAAAGAAGCCAAGGTCACAATGATGCTCGGCGTTCCTGCGATATTTGAAATGGTATATAAACGCATATGGACAACCGCTAGATCAAACGGAATGGAGGCAAAGCTTCGAAAGGGACTGAAAATAAGCAATTCATTAAGAAAAATAGGGATAGATAAAAGACGTACCGTATTTAAAACGGTAATAGACAGTCTCGGCGGAAGCATACGGCTTTTTATAAGCGGTGCGGCTGCAATAAACCCCGATGTTTCAAAAGGTTTTCGTGACATGGGCATCAGCTTTATTCAGGGCTACGGCATAACGGAGTGTTCGCCCATAGTTGCTCTTAACTGTGATAATTATTATAAAGATAATGCGGCAGGTATTCCGCTTTCTTGCCTTAAAGTTAAGCTTTGGAATGAAAATTCCGACGGCGTTGGCGAAATTATTTGCAAAGGCGATAACGTAATGCTCGGATATTATAAGAATCAGGCAGAAACCGATGCGGTTTTAAAAGACGGTTGGTTTTATACAGGTGATCTCGGCAGCATAGATAAAGACGGATTTATAATAATCGAAGGGCGCAAAAAGAACATTATAATAGCCAAAAACGGCAAAAATGTTTATCCCGAAGAACTTGAAACTTTCATAAATAACAGTGAGTATGTAGCTGAGTCTATGGTATATTCGGCAGAAGACGAAAACGGCGATGCGGAAATTCGTGTTCAGATATATCCCGATATGAATGCAATTAAATTAAGATTGGGCGATAATGTATCGGACGACAGAGTACGCGAACTTATGGAAAGTGTTGTTGCCGAGGTTAACAAAAGAAATCCTGTTTGGAAGTTTATCCGCAAGGTTATTGTTCGTGACGAAGAATTTGCAAAAACCACAACACGAAAGATTAAGCGGTATATCGAAATTAATAAATAAAAAATGCTGTATTTTGAACCAGCACTCAAAAGATCAGACTAAAAATCTAATGATTGGGATGTTGGTTCATTTTATAGCTTTTTTTAAATGACTTCCATTTGCCGAAATAATAGTAAAAATGTCTTGCTTATGCGTTAAAATTAATATATAATTTGATTTAAAGGATATTATATATTATAATGCCGGAGGTTAGAGATGAATACAAATGATTTGAAAACGGTATATGTTGATTTGTCATATACAGATGCAAAAGCTAATTTTGATGAAATAAAAAATGTTTTTGAATATGCACAAACGCATAAGATTTCAAAAATTGTTTTTCCTCACGGAAGATATGAGGTAGAGAACACAAGGTCGATATTTTTGTTAAATGAACTGCTAAGCGGTGATTTTAAAATGACAAAGTGCGAAAATCCTCTTGCAAGGCTTAATAAAACGGATAATATTGAAATTGACGGGGGCGGAGTGCACCTTGTTTTTTCGGGGCTTCTTTTTCCTTTTGATTTTGTAAAATGCAATAATGTAGCAATTTCAGATATTACCGTTGATTGGAAAAGACCGATTTTTTCCGAAGGAACGGTTCTTGAATGCAGCGGCGATGAGCTTACCGTAAAAATTGATGACGAATATCCGGTATCGGGCGGTGAGCCCGTAGTTTCATATCAGGATTATAATTCGTCAGACGGAAGTCTCACGGGATTTTGTGTTTTTGAAAATATTGATTCTTTTAAGCTTATCGGCAAACAAACTGCTGTTTTAAAGCACAGAGACGCTTTTAATGTAAAAAAGGGTAACCGGATCGTACTGAGGCATATGTATGCATACAGTTCATGTTTTCATTTTTATAAATGTAAAAACGTCAACATAAAAAACATTACACTGAATACCGCTCTCGGCATGGGTATTATATGTCACAGATGTACCGATGTTAATTTTGAAAAATTAAGTGTTTTGCCTCGAAGCGGGAGGCTTATATCCACAAATACCGATGCAACTCATTTAATAAGCTGTATGGGTGATGTTAAATATACAAATTGCGGTTTTTCGTCGATGGGAGATGATGCCTGCAACGTGCACGGATTTTACATGATATGCCAAAAAATTATAGATGAAAAGCATGCCGTTTTTTGTATTCGGGCTTCTGTTCAAGACGGAATACTTGAAATACCTGATGTAAACGACAAAATTGAATTTATATCGGGCATAACGCTTAAGGCTTTTTCGGAATCGGAAGTAATAAGCAAAAAATCGGGTTCGAATCCGCGTGAGGTTATTCTTGAGTTTAAAGATTCGTTGCCGGATAATTACGCATGCGGTGATTTTATCGCCAATATTTCAAAAACGGCAAAACTGATATTTGACAGCTGCCGCGTTTCTGATGTAAGGGGCAGGGGAGTTCTTGTTCAGACCCGCGGTGCAATTATAGAAAATTCTGTTTTTTCGAATTGTACGGGGCAGGGGATTCATATTGATACTGCTGTCGGCTGGGATGAATCTGTGGGAACACGCGACATAGTTATAAAAAACAATAAATTTTTAAACTGCGGCTACGGTATGACAAAATACTGTGATGCATGTGCTCTTGTAATAGAAACGGAATGTGAAAAACCCGAAGCGGGTGTTCACGGGAACATAACCGTTTCGGGCAATTACATAGACTCTTCAAATGTCGGTATGCTTATAAGGTGCAGCAAAGATGTCACGGTTGAAAATAATACGTTTAAAAAAGGTGATTATGAGCTGATTTCCGTAAGCGACAGCGAAAATGTCATCATTCGGGATAATATCGAAGAATAAATTATTCGTATATTCTTGTTCCGCTTTTGCCGGATACCGCAAGAGGAGCATTTTTTAGTGATGCAATAACAGCTTCGCGTCCTTTTCCGCTTTTTGCAAAGCTGCACGCTGCCGCAACCTTGGGAAGCATGCTTCCGGGTGCAAACTGCCCATCCTGCATATATTTTTCAGCATCCGATACTGTCATTTCGGTAAGCTGCTTCTCATTATCTTTTCCGAAATTTATGCATACATTGTCAACGGCGGTCAATATAAACAGATATTTTGCCTCTATTGCTTCGGCAAGCTTCGCTGCTGCAAAATCTTTATCTATAACGGCAGGTACTCCCTTAAAGCTTCCGTCACTTTGTTTGATGACGGGTATTCCTCCGCCGCCGCATGCGATTACGATAAATTCATTGTCCAGAAGATTTAATATAGAATCGCGCTCGATTATGTTCACTGGCTTAGGGGAAGGAACAACAACTCTGTATCCTTTTCCAGCTTCTTCTTTCATTTTTATATCGGAATGCATTGCCATTATTTCCTTGGCTTCTTTTTCGCTGTAATATCCGCCTATGGGTTTTGTCGGATTTTCAAAAGCGCTGTCATTTGGGTCAACCTCTATTTGCGTAATCATTGTTGCGGCATGCCACGGCATTTTTCTTTTTGTTATTTCTCTCATTATTCCCTGCTGCAGATGATAACCGATATATCCCTGACTCATTGCACAGCATTCCGGCAGAGGCATTTTTGAAATTTTGTTGTTTGCTTTGCTTGATTCGTCAAATGCAAGGTTGATCATTCCGACCTGAGGGCCGTTCCCGTGTGTGATTATTATTTCATGTCCGTCGCTTATTAAATCAACAAGTGACGGACATGCTTCATCAATCATCTTCTTTTGCTCTTCAGCTGTGTTTCCGAGGGCGTTTCCTCCGAGTGCTATAACTATTCTTGAAGTCATACATACCATCCTTTATATTAACATGACGGAACTTGCTGTGTGATGCAATGTATATTTCCGCCGCCGAGCAATATTTCTCTTGCATATATACCGACAACTTCTCTGTCCGGAAATACTTTTTTTAATGTTTCCTCTGCTTTTGTATCATTAGGATCATTAAATTTGGGATATATAACCGCATTGTTTGCAATATAGAAATTAGCATAAGATGCAGCAAGCCTGTCGCCCTCCTGTCTGGGAAGAGTTCCGTCTACCGCGTCAACACCGAGGCTTTCTTCCTTTGTTATGAGAATCGGTTTCGGCAAATATAATTTTGTTACGTTAATTTTTCTTCCCTTTGCATCGGTTTCGTTTTCAAGTATATCAAGGCATTCCTTGCATATTTCATATTGCGGATCACTCTCATCGTCTGTCCATGCAAGAATTGCATTGCCCGGTGATACAAAGCTGAAAATATTATCCACATGACCGTTTGTTTCGTCAAGGTATATTCCGCGTTTCAGCCATATTATTTTTTCTAGGTTAAGATATTCTTTTAAGGTATTTTCAATTTCTGATTTTGTCATGCTGCTGTTTCTTCCGTCACTTAAGAGGCATTCCTCCGTAGTGACAAGTGTTCCTTCGCCGTCAACATGGATTGATCCGCCCTCAAGAATAAAGTCTTTTGCTTTATATCGGTCCTTTCTTTCTATTTCACACATCTTCTGTGCTATTGCATCATCAAGATCCCACGGAAAATATAATCCGTCAACAAGACCGCCCCAAGCGTTGAAATCCCAGTCTATACCTCTTACTTCTTTTCCGTCCGTAACGAATGTCGCTCCGCAGTCTCTGATCCATGAATCATTATTTGAAGCCTCAATTAATCTTACATTGTCGGGCAGCATGTGTCTTGCATTTGCATACTGATCATGATTAACTAAAACGGTGACCGGTTCAAATTTACTTATTGCCTCCGCAACCTTAACAAATGTTTGCTGTGCCGGTTTTCCGCCAAAGCGCCAGTTGTCGGGTCTCTGCGGCCAGATTATATACGTCCCGTCGTGCTTTTCAAATTCTCCGGGCATTCTGAATCCGTCTTTTTTTGGTGTTGAATTAATTGTTTTCATATAGCATCCATCCTTTATTGTTAAAGTTATTTTGCTTTTGCGGCAATAATTTCTCCGATTATAACTGCCGCAGCCGTTCCTATAATTAGCGGTATTTTAGATGATAATTCAGCAGGGTCCGAGCTTAGCGGAAATAAACTCAAAAGTACCGATAATATAAGAAGTATCATAGGAACATAAGTTATGACTTTCAATTTGAAACTTCCGCCGTTAATTTTAAACGGTCTTTCTTTTTTCGGATCTGTTCTCCTGAGCTTCAAAAATGAAGGGAACATTAGTATATACGATAAGAGCAGTGTTATCATATTGAGTGCAAAAAAGCTCCAGAATATATCTTCACTCGGTATAAATACAGATACAATAACGATAACCGTAGCGATAACTCCGTTGGTAATATTTGCTCCCATAGGCATGCCGCCTTTTGATTCTTTTTCAAGAACTTTGGGAAGACCGTTTTGTTTTGCCGCATACATAGCCACGTAGTTAACACCGAGTGACCAGGATATCAGGTTTGCGGCAAGTGTATATATAAACATCAGTGTGAAAATAACTATCACAATTCCGGTGCTTCTGCCCGTAAGCATTACAAAGCTGTCTATAAGTCCGCTGCTTGCGGATAATTCATCTCGCGGAACAGCAACACCTATACCGAACGATGCAAGTATATAGAATATGGCAATGAATATTCCGCCAAGTATAATTGCCTTTGGTATTTGTTTTTTCGGGTTATCCATTTCGGAGGCAAATGTTGTAACAACCTCAAACCCGAGGAAATTAAATATAATAACAGATATATTGGAAAGGCTCTGTAAATTGAATCCCGGTATAAATGTTTCTATGGAGTAATCATTGGCTGCTCCTTTTGTTATACTTGCATATATACCTAAAAAGCCGATGGCAAGCATAATTATTGCTTTAAATATTGCCGCTATATTTAAAATCCATTTGCTGTCACTGATTTTAAATGAACTTATCAATACAACAATCCATATAAATGCGATTTGCCAAACAAGCATGGAAAATGTTGACATGTCACTTCCCATCAGAAATGACACAAGATCGGTGAAAAGTACGGCAAGCGATCCCATCCAAAGAGGAAAGTTAATATAATAATACCATGCTACTCTTGATCCCCATTTGGGACCGTATGCTTTTTTGACCCAGTCATATATACCGCCCTCATCCTCATATGTTGTACCGAGCTCTGCGGAAATGAGTGCATACGGCAGAAAAAAACCTATAAGAAGAAAAAACCACCAAAAAAACTGAGAGTTACCGATTGCTGCGGCGGGGGCGGCTGATTCAACTACCAATACAACACAAACTGCTGCAAGAACGGCGTCAAATAAACGGAATTTTTTTGTTTTTCCGGGCATATTGTCTACCTCGTTTCTTATTTGAGTATTTTGCTTAAAGCCATATCGACATTGGCTTTTGCAGCATCTTTTATGCAATCGCAGCAAAGCTTATCTTTCATAAGATAAATAAGAATTCCTCTCATTGCGGTAAGTCTGTTTTCAGCTTCATCAAATGCAATCGAGTAGGGAGCATCAAGAACAGCGTCCACAACTTCTTCTCCGCGGCTTGCAGGCAGACAGTGCATAAATTTAGCATGACTTCCCGCTTTTTTAACCATTTCGGGAGTTACCTGATATTTAGGCATAAATATTGCCAATCTCTCTTCTTTGGAAAGCTCGGCATTATACAGTCCGTACCAAACATCTGTATATATAAAGTCTGCATTTTCCATAGCTTCGTCTTCATCTTCGGTTACTCTGCAGCTTCCGCCCGATAAAATACAGTTTCTTTTTCCTATTTCCAGATATTTGCTGTTTAACTGATGTCCTTTAGGACCGTAGTGCACAAAATCCATTCCGAGTTTTGTTGCCATCATCATGGTAGATGCGCATACTTGTGTAGCATCTCCGACAAAAACAATTTTGCAGTCCTCAATATTTTTACCTGTCGGAAGATTTTCAAACATCGTTATTGCATCGCCTATTTCCTGTGTCGGGTGATTATAATCCGACATTCCGTTGATTACGGGTACGGTTGCATATTTTGCAAGATCGGCAATTGTTTCGTGTGAATCAACTCTCGACATTAATATATCACATAATCTTGAAAGTACCCTTGCGGTATCTTCAAGTGTTTCGTGTCCTCCGAGCTGAATTTGTCCCGGAGCAAGATACTGTGCATGTCCTCCGAGCTGTTCCATTGCGGTTTCAAACGAAACTCTTGTTCTTGTTGAGCTCTGCTGAAAAATCATTCCGAGGGTTTTGTTTTTAAGAAGCTGCGGATAATATCCGTTTTTAATTGCTTTTTTCACGGCAAGACTAATCGTAATAATGTCAATAATTTCTTCTTTGCTGAAATCCTGTGTATCGATTAAATTTTTCATGTAATTCCAATCCTTTCAAATTTATTTGAACGTTCTTGTTTAGTATTCTTTGTAATTGAAAAAATTTTATTCAAAATTGTGTATAAAAAAAGACGGCATGCAAAAATGCAAAACCGTCATAGTTTTATATTGTATTTTATTATTTCAGTCCAAGACTTGTAAGATATTCATAGCTCTGTTTAAGACAGTCAAACGGATCCTCTCCGTAGCTTTTGTCCTGCTCGACAAATGCATATTCAACGTTGAGCTCCAGTGCCTTTTCGATTACCTTTTCAAAATCTATAATACCTTTTCCG
The DNA here is from genome assembly GCA_934463165.1 of uncultured Clostridia bacterium. Classification (GTDB taxonomy): domain Bacteria; phylum Bacillota; class Clostridia; order UMGS1810; family UMGS1810; genus RGIG1828. Next base: position 1,783 of record CAKSJG010000006.1, on the reverse strand, counting down.
ATCGGTGCATAACGCTGCTCGCCGTCATTCATGATTTTCATATCCTTAAGATGAATGCACGGAATCTGATTTTTGAGCTTTTCAAACCATTCAATTATATCATGGCCTCCGGCTTTTATCCAATATGTATCGAGTGTATAACCCATATATTCGGCAGGGATGGTTTTGGTGAGATAGTCCATTGCATATTCGCCGTTTTCATCCTTCTTAAATTCATGTGAATGATTATGATACATATAATAATGACCGCTTTCAGCTATCTTTTTACCGATAATCATTGTATCATTCGCAAAATCAACCCAGTTTTTCTTTGATGCTCCGGGTTCAAAAATATGCGGCATTGATCCCACACCGATGTATTTACATTCCAGAATGTCATGATCTTTTATAACTTTTTCCGTGTGATTAATCAGGTTATCATACGGTATATGTGTAAGGTTACATGTCAATCCGTTTTTGTCAAGTTCTTCCTTGAGCCACATGGCATCATAAGGACATGTTCCGGAAACCTGAACACTTTTATAACCTATATCGGCTATTTTTTTCAAAGATTCACTTATTCCCTCAAGGGTTTGGCATTGTTCGTGAACGGTAAACATCTGAGCGCCTATAATCATTTTTATCAATCCTCTCATTTAATAATTGTTGTTAACTTAAGATTATCACAATACAGGAGATTTTTCAACACCTATATTGCTGTAAATATTTCCTATATTGCTTTATATCATGATTTGTTTTATATATAAAAACTTTTATTGAATTATTTTGGCGGATATGTTATCATATAATAAGTTATAATATATCGGATGTAGTATCAGTGAGCGTTACTGAAATTGTTTTGCTTATAACGGAAATTATAGGTACGGTTGCCTTTGCGGTATCGGGTACTCTTGTTGCAATAGACCGCGGACTTGATGCTTTCGGAGTGGTATTTATCGGCTGTGTAACCTCGTTCGGAGGAGGAATTATAAGAGATATGATGATGGGAAACATCCCTCCGCTTGTGTTTTCAAATAAAAAAATGCTTTTACTTTCAATGCTTGTATCTCTTATGGTATTTATTATTTTTTACATAACGCACGGTATAGATAAAGTAGTCAGGCTTAAGGTTGAAAAAACCAATAATATTTTTGATGCTCTCGGTCTTGCTGCCGTAACCGTTATGGGAACGGATGTTGCCTGCAGTTCAATATACGGTTCAAATATCGTTTTTTCGGTTTGCTGCGGAACAATTACGGGAGTAGGGGGCGGTATTCTCAGAGATGTAATGACAAATTCCATACCGTATATTTTTCGTAAACACATATATGCTTTGACCTCAATAGGAGGAAGTATTATATATTATTTTCTGTATATGAATAAATTTGATTCCACCGTGTCAGTATTGATTTCAATGACGTTTACATTTGCAGTTCGTATGCTTGCAACACATTATAGGTGGAGTATAGTACGGATAAATGACATGAGAAAATAATTTAAACATTACATATCGGAATATATTTTATAAAATACAAATATAATTAAACAGTGACATATAAAGAGGTGCACCGTTTATGAAAATATTTGTTTTAAAAAGAAAATCCGTTATTTTTTATGCAATTATGTTTGTTGCCGCGGCAGTAACGCTTATGACAAAGTGGGATTCGTCAAGCTATGTTTTTAACAATAATACCGATCTTGCGGGTTTGCCCGTATACTGTGTCGACTAAGGTGAAGAAAAAATATGCTCAATAAGTTTTGATGCAGCTTGGGGCGCAGATGATACCCCGCAGCTTATAAAGAT
>CAKSJG010000005.1 GCA_934463165.1 uncultured Clostridia bacterium | reverse complement strand
TTTCGTTAAAAGCTTTTCGCTTCAACTCAATTCTCTTTAACGAGAACCTCTCATACTGTTCATTTTTCAAAGATCAATGGTCGTTAACACTTTTTAGCGCCAACCTGTTTATGATACCACATTTAAATCTTTTTGTCAATACTATTTTTGAAAAAAATTAAAATATTTTTTAAAAATAGTTTACCAAATGGATTTAAAGGATAAAAATGAGCCTCACTCAAGGCTCGTTTTATATTATAGCATCATTGCCGAAATAAGTCAACCGGCATTTTTTACAATAAAAAACATTCATAAATCATAATAAACCAACATATTTTATACAATGCTCTGTTTTGACGGTATATACTCATTTAATCTGTCGGAGTATTTCATTAATATACGTTTTTCAAATCTTCTTTTAAAAGAAACAAAACTCGTTTCATCTTCACCTACGGCCGTTACCAAAACAGTTTTTAGCTTCATTCTGTTACCCCCGTATATATCCGTGAAAAGCTGATCACCGACCAGACATCCGTATTTCGGTGATATTCCCATTTCGTCAAACACTTTTTTAATATATTTTTTTCGCGGTTTAAGAGCCTTGCCGTACCACGGAATACCGAGATCGCCGCAAAAGCTGCGGACACGGTCAATCTTGTTATTTGAAACAACCGCATATTTAACACCGATGGATTTTAAAAAGCAAAAATAGTCCGTAACATTTTTCGGCGGTTTCGGCTCCGTATGTGCAACAAGAGTGTTATCTATATCAAAAACAACCGCTTTAATATTATTTTTTTCATAAAATTCTTTATCGAGCCTGTTTACATTCGCTGCCGTATAATCGGGAAGTAACTTTTTCATCATATCCGCACCGTTTCTGCAAAAAAGCGGCCCTTGCGGCCGCCTTTTTCAGCTTAAATATTTTTTTGCAATTTCATTTACTGCTTTACCGTCGGCTCTGCCCTTTACCTTGGGCATGACCGCCTGCATTATTTTACCCATGTCCCTCATTGAAGAAGCACCTGTGGATTGAACTGCATCTTTAACAATTTCGTCTAACTCGTCACGAGATAATTGGGAAGGCAAATATGCCGTTACAATTTCAATTTCTCTTTTTAAACCTGCTATCAGATCTTCTCTGCCGCTTTTTTCATACTCGGGAAGAACGTCTTTCCTTTTTTTTAGCTCTTTTGCTATTACTTCGATAACACCTTCATCATCAAGAGTAACTTTCTTGTCCTTTTCTATCTGCAAAACAGCAGTTCTGATGCTTTGGACAGTATTTTTTCTGACACTGTCCTTCTCTTTCATGGAGAGCTTCAAATCCTCGGCAAGCCTTTCTTTTAAAGTCATGCAAACACCCTCCTTCTATAAGTTAATATAACCCAAAGATTACTTGTAGGAACGCTTTCTTGCTGCTTCCGATTTCTTTTTACGTCTTACGCTGGGTTTTTCATAGTGTTCTCTTTTTCTGATTTCAGATAAAACTCCTGCTTTTTGACAAGATCTCTTGAATCTGCGAAGTGCGCTGTCTAAAGATTCGTTATCTTTTATTCTGATTTCTGCCATTAATGTTCCCTCCCTCCGTTATTGCCTTATGCTAAAACGCATAACGGGTTAAGACAAAATTACACTATAGTATTATACAATGTTTGCTTTAGCTTGTCAAGTCCTAATTTGGACAAACTGTAATTTTGTTAAAAATTAACCACGGATGCATCAGCCCGGAGGCCAACCTATGTTTCTGCCGGCAAGCACGTGGAAGTGCAGATGACCAACGGTTTGCCCTCCGTCTTTGCCGCAGTTATTAACTATTCTGAATCCGCTCTTATCGAATCCCATGTTTTTGGCAATTTCCGATACCACCGTAAAAGCATGACCTACAACATCCTTATTGGAATCGTTAAGTTCAAGCGCTGAAGAAATATGCTCCTTCGGCACAACAAGAAAATGAATCGGAGCCTGGGGATTAACATCCCTGAATGCATATACCTTATCATCCTCGTAAACCTTTTCGGACGGTATTTCGCCGTTTATTATTTTACAAAATAAGCAATCAGCCATTTTTCATGTCTCCCTTTGTATGATTTTTCAGCCTATCTGCTTTTCAAGAACTTCTTTTGCCGCATCAAGAGCCGCATTTATTCCGCCGGCATCACTGCCGCCTGCCTGTGCGCTTTCGGGCTTTCCGCCGCCGCTGCCGCCTATTTTTGAGGCAATTTCTTTAACAAGCATGCCGCAATGTGCACCGCATTTTACCGCTTCCTTATCTGCCGCCGTAATAAGCATTACCTTGCCGCCGAATTCCGTTGCCATAACGCATACCACATTATTATATTCTTCGCGCAGTGTATCGTTTATTTTTCGCACGGTGTTAACATCCGCACCTTTAAATGTTCCTCTAAGCAGCTTTGTTCCTTTTATGTCAACAGCGTCTTTTTTAATATTGTCAAGCTCACCGCCGGCAAGTTTGGACTTCATTTTTTCTATTTCTTTGGCAAGCTCCTTGACTTCCGACTGAAGCGCTGCAATTTTTGATATGATATCCGACGGATTGGATTTCAGCATTGACGCTGCCTTTTCTATTACCGATTCCTGATCGTTAAATGCACCTATCACGCCGAGACCGGTAATTGCCTCAATCCTTCTGACACCGGCTGCCGCCGATGTTTCGGATATAATCTTAAACGCTCCGATATTTGATGTGTTTGCAACATGCGTTCCGCCGCAGAATTCCACACTGAAATCGCCCATTTTTACAACACGGACAATCTCTCCGTATTTTTCGCCGAAAAGCGCCATGGCGCCGAGTTTCTTTGCCTCTTTTATGGGCATTTCCCTGCATATTACTTCATCTGCATTGTATATTTCGTTGTTAACGATTTTTTCAACTTCGGAAATCTGTTCTTTTGTGAGTGCCTCATAATGAGAAAAGTCAAAACGGAGTCTCGATTCATCAACATATGAACCTGCCTGCTGAACATGATCACCCAAAACCGTTTTCAGCGCTTTCTGCATAAGATGTGTTGCGCTGTGGTTGCGTGCAATGGCTGCCCTTCTGACCGAATCGACAGTGCATTTTGCTTTGTCGCCTGCAGATACCACTCCGGATTCAACACGGCATATATGCATGATTTTGCCGTCGGCAAGCTTCTTCGTATCGGTAACGGTGATCGTAGCGCCCTCTGTTTTTATCATTCCGGTATCGCCTACCTGACCGCCGCTCTCGCCGTAAAACGGAGTTTTATCAAGCAGAATGATTATATTTCCGTCATCTGACGTTGCCGTATCGCGGAAATCTCCGCCGAAGCCTATCACCTTTATTGTGCTGTCGCATTCAAGAGTATTATATCCGACAAATTCTGCCTTGTCAAAATCCATAACCTTTTTCTTGAATTCGTCTTTTTCCCATGCAGCATCGTCCGTTTCACCTCTGCCGTGCCTTGCTTTTTCACGCTGTTCTTCCATGCAGCGCTCATATTCGTCCACGTTGACTGTCAGAGCCTTTTCTTCAAGTATTTCAAGTGTGAGGTCAAGAGGGAATCCGAATGTATCGTAAAGCTTAAATGCTTTATCACCCGGGAGCTGAACCTCATCATTTTTTTTCATTTCTTCTATATATGAGTTTAAAATGTTTAATCCGTCATTAATGGTTTCATTAAAGCGGACTTCCTCAAGCTCGATAACCTTTTTAATATAAGCGGCTTTTTCCACAAGTTCGGGATATGCACTCTTGTTCTCTTCTATGACGGTATCGCAAACCTTATAAAGGAAAGGTTCGTTAACTCCGAGCAGCTTGCCGTGTCTTGCGGCATGACGAAGGAGACGTCTTAAAACATAACCTCTGCCCTCGTTGCTTATCTGAACACCGTCACCGATCATAAACGTCGTGCTTCTGATGTGGTCTGTTATAACGCGAAGCGAAACATCCGTCTTTTCACTTTCACCGTAATGAACTCCCGTTATTGAGCTGATTTTCATCATTATATTTCTAACGGTGTCAACCTCAAAAAGATTATCAACCCCCTGCATGATGCATGCTATTCTTTCAAGACCCATACCGGTATCTATATTCGGGTGCGCAAGTTTGTTGTAATTTCCGCTTTCATCGCGGTCAAATTGAGTAAATACAAGATTCCAGAATTCTACAAATCTGTCGCAGTCACATCCTACACCGCAATCCGGGCTTCCGCAGCCGTATTTCTCACCGCGGTCAAAATATATTTCGGAGCAAGGTCCGCACGGACCGGTACCTATTTCCCAGAAGTTGTCTTCCTTGCCCATTCTTACAATCCTGTCGGGAGCAACTCCGACTTCCTTTGTCCAGATGTCAAAGGCTTCATCATCATCCTGATATATTGTAACCCACAGCTTGTCCACGGGAAGGTTTAAGACAGTTGTTATAAACTCCCATGCCCAAGCGGTTGCTTCATGTTTAAAATAATCCCCGAACGAAAAGTTGCCGAGCATTTCAAAATATGTTCCGTGGCGAGCCGTTTTTCCCACACGGTCTATATCCGGCGTTCTGATACATTTCTGACATGTGGTAACTCTCTTTCTCGGCGGTTCAAGTTCACCTTTAAAATAAGGCTTAAGCGGCGCCATACCCGCATTTATGAGAAGCAGACTCTTATCGTTTTCCGGCACAAGCGAAAAACTCGGGAGTCTGAGATGTCCTTTTGACTCAAAGAAAGAAAGAAATTTTTCTCTGATATCATTCAATCCTAATTTTTCCATAGGTTTATCGTCTCCTTACGTTTGACATGCAATAAAAAATCGCATAATAATACATATATTATATAATACACCATTTTTCAGCATTATGTCAATAGAAAATTAATAAAATATTCCATTTACGGCAGAATACGTGAAAAACATACAAAACAACCTGTTCAAACAGTGTTTTACAGTGTCTGAACAGGTTGTTACGGCCATTTTATCCGAATGTCGGAATTATTTGCAGTGCCAGATATTTTTTGCGTATTCCATAACCGCTCTGTCTGCTGAAAATACTCCCGCTTTCGCAATATTGACAAGAGACATATTTCCGAATTTGTCTTTATCCTTGTACGTTTCGGAAACTCTCTGCTGCGCTTTTACATACGAATCAAAGTCGGCAAGTGCCATGTAAGCGTCTGCTGTACCGTATGCATTAGTCTCAAGCGATTTGGCTATATCGTCAAATCTTGCTCCGAGAACATTTGAAGTGAGCATACCAAGAACTGCTGCAAGCTCCGGATTGCTTCTGATATAATCTGTCGGAGAATATCCTCTTCTCCAAAGAGCTTCCACCTCGTCGGCCTTAAGACCGAAAAGGAATATATTGTCGTCTCCGACATTCTCGTGAATTTCAACATTTGCGCCGTCAAGTGTTCCGAGAGTAACCGCACCGTTAATCATAAGCTTCATGTTACCGGTACCGGATGCCTCTTTGCCGGCAATTGAAATCTGCTCCGAAATTTCAGCTGCGGGAATAATCTTTTCGGCAAGAGAAACTCTGTAGTCCTCAATGAATACGACCTTGATTTTATCTCTTACGGCAGGATCGTGATTTATCGTGTTGGAAACCGCAACGATAAGCCTTATAATTTGCTTTGCCATAAAATAACCGGATGATGCCTTTGCCGCAAATACAAATGTACGCGGAACAAAATCCATATTCGGATTGTCTTTTATCATTCTGTACATATGCAGAATCTGCAAAACATTTAAAAGCTGTCTCTTGTATTCGTGCAGCCTCTTTATCTGAACATCAAACAGTGAATCGGGATTTACGTTTATTCCGTTTGCCTTTGAAATGTAATCCGCAAGCTTGATTTTGTTGCTCAGCTTAATCTCGGCAAGACGATCCGTAACATCCTTATTTCCGCTGAATTTAAGGAGCTTTTCAAGCTCTTTTGCATCCTTTTTGAACTTCGGTCCGATGAGTTCTTCAATGTAAGATGACAAATCGGGATTTGCCTGACAGAGCCAGCGGCGGTATGCTATACCATTTGTAACATTTGTAAATTTATCGTTGTCTATATTGTAATAGTCTCTGAATATACTGCGCGTTAAAATATCGGAATGAAGCTTTGATACTCCGTTTACGGCATGACAGCATGCAAGGCAAAGATTTGCCATGCGAACCTCATTGTTTGCAATAACCGCCATATAATCAATTTTTGCATAATCACCGGGATATATTTCAAAAAGCTTCTGAAGAAGTCTTCTGTTTATTTCGGCAACGATCTGATATATTCTCGGTAAAAGCGTACGGAACATGTTTTCGTTCCATCTTTCAAGAGCTTCGCTCATTACAGTGTGGTTAGTGTATGAAAGCGTCTTTTGCGCTATATCCCATGCATCATCCCAACCGTAGTTATAATTATCCATAAGGATTCTCATAAGTTCGGGAACGCAAAGCGCCGGGTGAGTATCGTTAATATGAATCGATACCTTATCGGCAAGGTTATCGAGAGTTGAATATTTTTTAAAATGCTTTTCTATAATTGTCTGCAGCGATGCACTTACAAAGAAATACTGCTGCTGCAGTCTTAAAATTTTACCCTCAAGATGGTCATCTGCAGGATAAAGAATCTTTGATATTACTTCCGCCCTTGTATTTTCTTCAAGAGCTTTTGCATACTCACCTCTTGAAAAGGCATTCATATCCAGACTCTTCGGAGATTTTGCGCTCCAGAGCACAAGTTTGTTTACCGCTTTTGAGTCATAACCCGAAATAAACATGTCATAAGGAACGGCAAGCACCGTATTATAATCAACATGATTTGCATGATAACCGGTTTCATCCGTATATTCGTCAACTCTTCCGCCGAATCTGATTTCTTTGGTTTCATCGGGGCGTGCACTAAGCCATACATCACCGAGATTGAGCCAATCATCGGGGAATTCCATTTGCCATCCGTCTATAATTTTTTGTTTAAAAATACCGAATTCGTATCTGATAGAATATCCGGTTGCAGGGATATCAAGAGACGAAAGCGCATCCATATAACATGATGCCAATCTTCCGAGACCGCCGTTGCCGAGACCGGCATCCGGCTCCATTTCATAAAGATCGTTTATGTTGATATTTATTTTCTCAAGGGCTTGCTTAAACTGCTGCTCAACCTTGAGGTTATAAAGGTTGTTATGCAATGAAGTACCCACAAGAAACTCCATAGACATATAATAAACCTGTTTTTCTTCTTTGTCGCTTACCTCATCGGCGAATTTAATGTTTTTGTCTATAAGCATATCTTTTACTACCTGACAGAGACTTTTGTATACCTGCTGCATTGTTGCCTGTGATATTTCACAGCCAAAGCTTTTTCTGCAGGCATCGTCCATAAGGCTGAGTGCCGTTTTCTGATCAATTTTCATAAAATCATCCTTCCGCAATAAATTCAAAAATCCACACTGCATATGCACAATGTGGATTATGAGTAATCTGAAATTTAAACATGTGGAAAAATCCCAATGTACCTAAGTATTATACCACAAAACATGCAGTATATCCAATAGGATTATCCAACAATTTCTTTATATAATGCAAAGTATTTTTCGGCAGGTTTTTTCCAGCTTGTGTCAATTTTCATAATTGAGCGGCGATGTTTATCCATTTTTTCTCTGTCATAGAAGAAATCCTTTGCGCGTTCCACCGCATGAAGCATATCATGAGCATTAAACACCTTAAAGGTAAATCCTATTCCGTCAAGCGTTTCGGTATTAAGAGGAGTTACGGTATCAACAAGTCCGCCCGTCTCTCTTACAATCGGGATGGAACCGTAACGCATTGCTATCATCTGAGAAAGACCGCACGGCTCACTCTTTGAAGGCATAAGGAAAAAGTCCGATGCTGCATAAAGCCTGTTTGCAAATGTAGAGTCAAAGCATATATTTGCGGAAACACTCTGCGGATGAGTATATGCAAGAAATTTGAACATATCTTCATAATGCGCGTCTCCCGTTCCGAGAACAACAAACTGTATTCCCATGGTTGCCAGTCTGTCGGCAACCCACTCAACAAGCTCAAGACCCTTGTGTTTTACAAGGCGTGTAATCATCGCAACCATGGGAACATCCGAATTGACCGGAAGCCCGAGATCACTTTGCAGCTTTGCCTTACACTGCGCCTTGCCGCTTAAATCGGACGGCTTATAATTGAATTCAAGCTTTTTATCCTTTGACGGATCATAAAGCTTGGTATCAATCCCGTTTACTATTCCGCATGTCTTATAGGCATTTTCGGAAATTATATGCTCCAATCCGTGTGCAAAGTATGCATATTGCAGCTCATGTGAATACGTTTCCGACACTGTTGTAAGCTTATCGCACAAAACAATTGCCGTTTTCATTGCATTAATCATATTATCCTGAGTGCAGACATTTCTCCAGCCGACATCCACTCCGAGAACCTCCGAAAGAAATGAAGGCTCTGCTTTGCCCTGATATTCTATGTTATGAATTGTATATACCGATTTTATTTTTTTAAATTTATCTATTCCGCCGTAATGCGCCTTTAAAAACAGAGGCAGAAATCCCGTCTGCCAATCGTTGGCGTGTATAATATCCGGGTCATAATCAACGTGTATGAGCATCTCTAAAACAGCCTTTGAAAAATACGCAAATCTCTCGCCGTCATCGTTATAGCCATAAAGATTTCCGCGGTTAAAATAGCGCTCGTTATCGATAAAATAATACGTAACCCTGCTGCCTTTGTTTTTTCCGACACCGCGTGTTTCTATGACCGACTTAAAAATACCGACATACTCGCTTCTCCATGCAAGCGGCATATAAAAGCTTGTAACATATTCAATATTAAACTCGGGATTGTATTTTATACGTCCGTAATACGGAAGTACAACGGCAACTTCAACACCGTCATTTTTAGATAACTGCGGCGGCAGAGCACCCAAAACGTCTCCGAGACCGCCTGATTTTACAAAAGGAGCCGCTTCACTCGATGCAAAAAGAATTTTCATGTGTTTTTTCCTTTCATGTAATACTGTCTTTTTATGTATATAACACCGCACGTCCGTACCCTTGCTGACGATGCAATGAAATATTTGATTTTACAGTGTTTCGCCCTTATGAACGATAACCGGAGCGGACTTGCCGCCTATAAGAGTTGCGCCGGGAGTTATGGTAACGTTTTTGTCTATTATGGCGTTTTCTATTTTTGCGCCCTTACCGATAACGCTGCCCTGCATTATGATTGAATTTTTAATGTTTGCGTTTTCTTCAACCGTGACATCACGGAATACAACCGTATTTTCAAGCTTACCTTTTATCTGACAGCCGTCTGCAATAAGGCTGTCGCTCACTTTGCCGGTTTCGGCATAGTATGACGGCGCTTCGTCACGAACTTTGGTGTATATCGGGAAAGACGGATTAAATATGTTGTTTCTTATGTCCTCCTCCATAATTTTAAAGTTGTTTTTAAAATATGACACAATACTGTGATTCCTTAAAACCGGACCGTCAAAAATATATGTGTTAATATTTATGCTGTCATCGGTAAAACGCGAAAGCAAAAAGTCTTTTTCAAAGCTGTAACGTCCCCTGGAAACGTAATTGTTTATTACACTCATCAAAAACTTTCTCTCAACAATAAACATACCCATTCCGACAAGAGAATCGTCACCTATGTTCTGTCCTATTGAAAGATCAACCACTTTATTATCCGCATTTGCTTTCATATACACATCAGAATCAACCGTTTCATACGGCTGAATTCCGCGGCTTGCTATTGCGGTAACATCCGCTCCGGATTTTATATGTGATTCAAGAGCATCCTCAAAATTTATATTGCATATAACGGTAGTATCACACATTACAACATAATCCGGTTTGTTGGACTGTAGGAAGACAAGCGCATTTGAAAGCGCCTCAAGGTTACCTCTGTATACCGTTGTAATGCCCGAGGCAAACGGAGGAAGAATATAGAAATTGGCATTTTTTCTGTCAAGATCCCATTCTATACCCGAGCCGAGATGATCCATGAGCGACTGATAATTATATTTTGTTATTATACCGATTGATGAAATATTTGAATTAACCATGTTCGAAAGAACAAAGTCTATAAGGCGGTATCTTCCTCCGAACGGAAGAGATGCCACCGTTCGGTGCATTGTAAGATCACCGAGGGATGTATCATATACATTTGAAAGAATTATTCCTGTCATTTTCATAATATATCCGCCCCTTTACTGTGTAATTACTTCGCCGCCGGCAACGACGGCATCCTTGCCGATGACGCATATGTTTTTCTTAACCGCTGCGGGATTTGCCGGAATCTGACCTATTTTTGCATTGCCGCCTATTATGCATCCCTCGCCTATTATTGAGTATTTTATAACCGCTCCCGATTTAATATGAGCGTTAGGCATAATTACGCTGTTAATAACTATTGCGTCTTCATCTATTCTGCAGCCTGTGGAGACAACCGAGTTTTTAACGGACCCTTTTACCGTGCAGCCCTCTGCAATAAGGCTGTTATCGATATCGGAGTTATCTTTTATAAATGTCGGCGGTTCGGCATAGTTACGCGCATAGATTCTGAAATCTTTATCCTTTATTTCTATCGGAACATTCGGGTCCAAAAGATCCATATTTGCTTCCCAAAGGCTCTGTATGGTTCCGACATCTTTCCAATAACCGTCAAACTGATACGCAAACAGTTTTTTCTTATCTGCAAGAAGATTGGGGATTATGTTTTTCCCGAAATCGTTTGATGAATCGGGGTCGGCCTCATCTTCGATAAGATATTTGCGCAGAACATCCCAATTAAACAGATAAACACCCATGGATGCCTTTGTGCTCTTGGGCTGTTTCGGCTTTTCTTCAAACTCATAAATGGAATTATCATCGTGAGTATTCATAATTCCGAAACGCGAAGCTTCGCTTAAGGGAACATCCAAAACAGCTATGGTGCACTCCGAACCCTTTTCTTTATGATATTTCAGCATTTTATCATAGTTCATTTTGTAGATATGGTCTCCCGAAAGCACCAAAACATATTCGGGATTGTAACGGTCAACAAAATTTATATTCTGATATATGGCATTCGCCGTGCCCTTATACCATTCACTTTTTTTACTTTTTGCATACGGCGGAAGCGTGTGGACACCTCCGAAATTACGGCTGAGACCCCACGGAGAACCCGTGCCTATATAATCGTTTAATTCCAGCGGCTGATACTGTGTCATTATACCGACGGTATCAATACCCGAATTTACACAATTTGAAAGCGGAAAATCAATAATTCTGTATTTACCGCCGAACGGAACTGCCGGTTTTGCCGTTTTTTCCGTCAGTACCTTTAACCTGCTGCCCTGACCGCCCGCCAAAAGCATTGCGATGCATTCTTTACTTCTTCCTCTGATCATGGAAGTCACTCCTCCTTCTTGCTGTCAAATGATTTTTGCATCTATAATCATTTATCTGATTTATAATACGTTACCGACATTGCCGGAATTGTTATTTCAATACACTGGTCGAATCCGTGCATCGGTTCGTCCTTTGTCTTGCGGCGGTTAAGTCTTGTTCCGGCACCGCCGTATATTAATTTATCACTTGAAAATACGTTTTTATATACTCCTTTTTCGGGAACACCTATTTTATATCCCTTACGCGTAACGGGGCAAAAATTGCAAACGCAAATAATTTCGCTTCCGTCCTTTGCAATACGTCTGAAAGATATAATGCTCTGGGCATTATCATCACACGCAATCCATTTAAAGCCGTTCCAATCGGTATCGTTTTCCCAAAATTCTTTATGGTTTAAATAAAAGAAATTAAGATCCTTAACGTATTTTTTCATCTGTTTATGCTTATCATATTTAAGCAGCAGCCAGTCAAGCTCTTTTTTAAAATCCCACTCGATAAACTGCCCGAACTCATTGCCCATAAACTGCAGCTTTTTGCCCGGATGTGCCATCATATAACCGTAAAACGCTCTTAAGTTATCAAATTTTTCATCATACTCGCCCGGCATTTTGCCGATCATGGAACACTTGCCGTGCACAACCTCGTCGTGTGAAAGCGGCAGAATAAAGTTCTCCGAAAAGGCATATGTGAGAGAAAACGTAAGATCGTTTTGCCTGCCTTTTCGAAACAGCGGATTGGTCGACATATACGAAAGCATATCGTTCATCCAGCCCATATTCCATTTAAAGTTAAACCCGAGACCGCCATCGTACGAAGGCTTGGTAACCATCGGGAAAGCCGTTGATTCCTCTGCTATCATCATAACGGAATTATCATTTGAAAATGCCGCCGAATTGAGCCGCTTCAAAAAATCTATCGCTTCAAGGTTATAATTGCCGCCGAACCTGTTCGGGCGCCACTCGCCGTCTTTTTTGCCGTAATCAAGATAAAGCATGGATGCAACCGCGTCTACCCTGAAACCGTCTATATGATAAACCCTTTGCCAAAAACTAACGTTCGATATAAGAAATGATATAACTTCATTTCTGCCGTAGTCAAAAATTCTTGTGTTCCAATCCGGATGCTCATTTTTAAGCGGATCGGAATATTCATAGCAAAAATCTCCGTCAAAGCTCGCAAGTCCGTTTGCATCCTTGGGGAAATGCGCGCCCACCCAGTCAAGAATAACCGATATTCCCTCTCTGTGACAGATGTCCACAAATTCGGCAAAATCTTTCGGTGTGCCGTAGCGTGATGTGGGGGCATAATAACCTGTAACCTGATAACCCCATGACGGATCAAAAGGATATTCGGTAATCGGCATAAGCTCAATATGGGTAAAGCCCATATCCTTAACATACTTTACAAGTTCTTTTGCACTCTCAGCATAAGTGAAATAATTGCCGTCGCCATGCTTTATCCATGACCCCAGATGAACTTCATATATATTTACCGGGCTTTCAAGAATGTTTTTTCCTTTTTTTGAAGCAAGATATTTATAGTCGTGCCATTCAAAATCCGAAACATCATACACCTTCGACGCATTTTCGGGTCTTGTACACGTATGAAAAGCATACGGATCCGATTTGTAGATAAAGCTTCCGTCTTTTGTCTCTATATAATATTTATAGTTATCGTATTTTTCGGCATTTTCGATGTACTGCTCCCATATTCCGCTGCCTATATGCTCCATGCGCGGAGATGATTTGTCCCAATTGTTAAAATCGCCGTGAACGCTTACTCCCCTTGCATGAGGCGCCCACACTCTGAAAACATAACCCTTTCCGGCCTTATGGCAACCCAAAAAGGTGTAACAGTCTGTTGACGTGCCGCCGGCATACTCGGCAATTTTGTCTTTTATATTAATTTTATCCGTATTTAATACTGTATTTTTCATATTGTTCCGCCTTTCAGAGTTGCACATTCAAAGAAAAATTTTCTTTTGGATTATTACACATAAGATGCGCTGCAAACCGCCAAACGGCGGTAATTTGTTTTATAATAAATTATACCACATTCGGCTAACAAATTCCATATTTATTCTATACAAATTATATGGTAATTTTTCGTCATTTTGTCATAAAAAGGTGATATGTTTTGTAAATATAATGTCATTTTTAACTAATATATTCGTAAAATTATTTTTATATTACCGAAAACAAAATTATTTTTGCCGTTTTAAATTATTTTTACATACCTAATAATTATATTCCCTTAAAATTAAATATATGTCATACAATGAAAATTTAATTATTTTTGAAAATTAGTTGACAGAATAAGCTTCGTTTATTCGGCAATGATAAAATCAGCAAAACAAAAAAACGGAGGTGCGGCAAATTGAAATTATTTGAAAAGAAAATAATCGTATGTGCTTTTTCGATACTTTTAATATTTACATGCGGCTGTGCACTTATACTTTCTTTTGTAATTCCCGAAAGTGCCGTTATCGGCGAAAACGAAAGTGCGCAAAACGTCGTTCCGAACGGATGCAGATGGCTGTTTGCGGTAAAGAGCCAAAAAAGCGACTCTGTAATGGAAAATAATGCAAAAAAATTAAAACATGATGAAAATACATTAAATTCAACTGTATATATATGCGGAATTTTACCTGTGAAAAACATTGACATATCGGTAATGAAACAAACCGATGTCGCACTCGGCGGAGAGTGCATGGGAATCAAGCTTAAAACAAGCGGAGTTCTCGTCGTTGGAATAGAAGATAACATACAGACGGAAAGCGGCGTCAAGGAATCTCCGGGCAAAAAAAGCGGCATAAGAGTAGGGGATGTTATTGAAATCGTCAACGGAACAAAGGTTTCAAGCGCGAAGGAACTTGCAAACGAAATAAACAAAACAAACGGGGTCGCCGAAATTTACGGCAAACGCTCCGACAAAGAAATGATGTGGAGCGCGCAGCCCGTAACAGACGAAAAGAGCGAAAAAAAGATCGGAGTATGGGTGCGTGACAATATAGCGGGTATCGGCACCGTAACATTTTATGCAAAAGACAAGTTTGCCTCTCTCGGACATCCGATATCGGATATAGATACGGGAAACAGAGTGGAGGATAACGGCGGAAGCATATGCAAAGCTTCCATTGTTGGTATAGAAAAAAGCAAAAGCGGAGCGCCGGGATCCATAAAGGGGATATTTACGGGCGGCAACGTAGGAATCATTGACAAAAATACACCTTACGGCGTATACGGAACGGCAAATCAAACTGCCGCAGGCGCCGAAGAAAAACTTCAGGTTGCCCGGCGCAGCGAGGTACGCGGCGGAGACGCAAAAATATATTGCGATATAGGAGACGGCGTTCAGGCATATGACATTAAAATTGATCGTCTGCTGCAAAACGGCGATGAGACAAAAAGCATGATAATAAAAATAACCGACAAAAATCTTATTGAAAAAACGGGAGGCATTGTGCGCGGAATGAGCGGTGCGCCGATTGTGCAAAACGGAAAGCTGGCAGGCGCGGTTACGCATGTTTTTGTAAATGATCCGACGTCCGGTTATGCCATATTTGCCGACAGGATGCTCAGTGAAACCGTAAATGCAAATTAACAGATTATCGGTGACATTTATTGTGCATGTATTACGCAAGCGGAACGGTGTGGTCACCGTAGGGGAACGCTGCCCACAGCGTTCCGCATGCACATTATAAGCACAACATTTAATTTTATGCAAGAGTTTTTTCTGTCCATGTGAGTAGGGGCGGATATCATGTCAAGTAGGGTATAGTTTACAAATTGTTCGATGACATGGTTTACATTTTTTCGTGCCGGATTCAAGTAGATTAAAAATAATTGCATACCAAAAGCAAGAGACCCGGATATGACAAAATCCCGGTCTCTTTTTCAGAAGATCTGTATATTTATATATATTTGTTAATCGTTATTTAACAGTATTATCACTCACAAAGCGCAATTTTAATTATTTACCGGTGAGTAATTTGTGGACAACATACGGATTTGCATTTTTATCAACGGCAAATACCTTTATCGTTGTTCCTGCCGATTCACTTACGGTTAAGCTGTCGGAAATATCATTAATTCCCTGTGCAAGAGTTTTTTCGGCATATGTAAGATTCGTAAGCTCCTTGTCTTTATACTGTGCTATTACGAGAGTAACCACAGTACCTGCAGTATCCGTATATGCCTTTGCACCGTATGTTATTGTACCGGCTTCAAATTCCGAATCAAGAGCCGTATCTCCCGATTTTACATGCGTATCATATACATATGCGTCTCTTCCGAGAGCGGCAAACTGCGCCGCAACTTTTATTGCAGTCTCTAAGCTTGCCGTGGATGTATATGATGAACCTATAAACTGTGAATAAACTTCTTCACCAAGGTTATCTTCAACATCAAGAGCGCCTATAGATTTATATGTGTCAAATACATTTTTAACCTCATCTGCGGTTTCGGTGTATGAAAGAGCAGTGTATACGGGGTTGTATACTTTGATCGTTATGTTGTCTATATACTCTTTAGTATTATCATTATTTGCTCCGCGTCTTAAATCAAGTCCTATTATATTACCTTTGTTCTCAACATCGACTTTATCGGATTGCACACCATCAATAGTAACATTTGCCTTTTCAAATCCATTTCCTCTGTCTACAGAAGTTGTCTGCTTTCCGGACTCAACATCTAAACTTTGGCGAAGCTTATATGAAGTACCTGATGTAAGAACCTTATCTGTCCATTTTGGAGAATCAGTCAAAACGACAGTACTACTCGATGAAATTTTAGATAATATATATGCCCACGGAGATGTATCTGTCAAATATCTTACATATATTCCCTCTTTGCCCGATTCAGGCTCATAATGATAGTCATATTCCGTAACTATAGGACCGTTACCTAAGACACTGCCATTAAGCGGCTTGAGCTGGCAAGAACCTGTTATCGGAACAAACACCTTGTTTCCGTCACTCAATATTTGTACGCTTCCTTGGCTGAACGGATTTACACCGTCCTCAAAATCATATGTATATGTTTTTGTAACTATGCTGAACTGCTTTGCAACAAGCTTATCAAACAGTGCCTGTACCTCGGCATCATTTGTAAAGTTTCCGGTTATAAATCTGTTATAAATTGCTGTCTTTTCACTGTCGGATAATTCATCAAAACGATCTCCGTAGCTGAATGTTCCGTTTTTTGAATAATAGTCAAATACTTCTTTTACATCCTCTGCACTTTCAGCAGTATTTATGCTTGCATAAAGAGAATCAGACGAAAGATCTGTAAGAGTTATTTTAAAGCTGTTAAGCACACTTCCTTCAGACAGATAACATCTTATTAGTTCAAGACTGTTTTCATACATTATTTTATATTTTTCACCACTACCCATTCCGGCTGTAGTAAGATCTATTCCCCCGCTGTATGTTTCTTTTGTTTCGGAATTTGCAGGCGTATATTCAAGGCTCATATTTGCGGCTTTTGTCTTTGTATTTATAACATAAGTCGCATTTATATTTGCCCCTGAAATAGAAGCATCAGAAAAATCTTGTTTCAAATAGCAATTGGTGGAAAATGCTCTCAATGCTTTGTCATTATAATATTCCAACAAAATAGCCGATCTGGTTTCAGCAGCATTATCATTATCTTTATAACGTGTAAGAAGCATTTGACCTGCATCTGCAGCTTTTCCAAATACCAAACCCATTGAAACGGTTATGATTGCGCCGTTTTTCACTGCTTCAGAAAATTTGTCATTTGCTTTAAATTGAAATCCGGAACCGTCAACATTTGATATTACCGTATTTCCATTAATCGTGGCATTTCCTCCAATATCAGAATTACCATAATCAAATGTTTGTCTTTCAAATCCGCTTACCGCCGAATCAAAAACCGTAACCTCCTGCGGATACTGCACCGCCATAAATGCAATCTGCGGCAGCATGGTTATTACCATGCAAATTGTAAGAATTATTGCGAACAATTTTTTTACCATAATATACATCCTTTCCGTCATTACATATAGTTATCAACGCAAATGCAGATAACAATACACAATACTATATAATATACTATAATGTTATCAAAGTATATTATTATTTACAAGTCAAAAAGAATAATAATTTTAATGTTTTTGGACAATTTGTATTAAAAATCAATACGGGGATTTGTATACAGCAAAGGGTCAGAGTATGCTTTTTAAAAATCAAAAGCACATCCTGACCCGTTATCCGACACCTTGCGGCAATTCGTTTATTACTTTTTATATCTGTCTCCGAGAGATGAACCCGAATCTCTGATAAGTCCGGCTATAATCTCGGCGCATCTTTTTGCTCCGCGCAAATTCATATGTGTGCTGTCATCCTTGCCGCCTTTTATACTTCCGTTATGGAGGTTAATCTGGTCGTCAGTAAGCCCCCACTCGGATTTAACGGTCGAAATATACAAATGGAACCAGTGACGGACATAATCCCTTGCTTCGATATCCGCAGCAGACGGGTTATCTGTTTTATATTGCTGATACATTGCCTCATATGTCTCGGAAAGTGTTTTACCGAGCTGCAGGCATACCGCGCCTTTGCTCTCGGCAAATTCACGTGTAACTTCGCCTCTTGCAGCCCACAAATTAGAGAGCGAATATTTCCAGCCCGTTGCCGTTCCCTCATCACCTCCGGAGATCGTGGGTGTTGCAAATATGACGGTTGCTCCTGCATTTGTTGCATCGGTATACATTACGTTCAGGTTTTCTTTAAATCTTTCTTCGGTTACTCTCACTTCACCGGTCTTATTATTTCCGGAATCATTAATTCCGAGCCCTATAATTACATAGTCTCCGGGCTGTATATCATTCTTGAAGTTCGCCCAGACATTCGGATTGGAAGAGTCAACATTCCAATCTTCAGGACAACTGTCGGGGTTAACAAAGTGATCTGTTGTCCAGCCGGGCACTGCGTGATTTACAACGGTTACATTATTGAAGCTTTCAGCGAGATAGTATCCCCATCCCTGATACGGATATAATCTTCCGCCTTCGGCAAATGAGCGTGTATCATAATCCGCGCAAAGAGAATCGCCGACAAGATAAACGGTCGTTTTTTTATCCGCTTCGGACGCTCTTACATATTCCGATTTGCAATACGGCTTAAGATTATCAAGACTGTTTAAAAGCATAAGCTTCATGTATGTATCGGTAACTGTCGTAATATCGGGTGTTACACTCAAATCCGCCTTAACTCCGTTTGTAAGCGGCTTTGTATCCGTCCATACGTCTATAAGCGTGCCGTCATTTGAATATTGCGCGCATACAAGCACGGCACCGGTATCACCATCAACACGGCTTATTATGCTTGCCTTTGCATTAAAGCTGTTGCCTTTATCGAAACAGCTTACCTTTTCATCACCGCTGTATGCCCCGAGCTCTGTCTCATAATCGGGATAGATAAGGTTGTTTTCACATTCTGCATTAAATGCATCCTGCAGAGCTTTTGTGCTTGAATAGTTTGATGAACCTATAAACGCTTCATATACCTTATTATAATTTACCTCATATTCCGAATCATAGACCGTATCGATTGATCCGAGTGATGAGTAAATATCAAACACGTTTTTAACCTCATCTGCGGTTTCGGTGTATGAAAGAGCTGTGTATACGGGGTTGTATACTTTGATCGTTATGTTGTCAACGTAGTCATCCGTTCTTTCTGTTCTAAAGTCAATACCTGCAATTTTCCCTATGGATTCCGTAAAGGGATTCCCGGTAGATGTATTATACGGAGTGTAAATTGTACTTTCGTCAAATGTAAACTGTGTATAATCTCCGTCTGCACTCTTTTCTTTGGCACTGAGTGTTGCGCTTAATGTATCAACATCAAGGCTCTGACGGATTCTGTAAAATGCCTTGTATCCGAGATGCTGCGGAGTAACAGCCTTCTGACCGTAAAGCACAAAGTTTGCAAATCTGGTAAACTGATTTAAATAGTATGCACTGTTTCCTGCAAGATATCTGAATGCTATTCCGTATCCGCTTGTGCCGTCGCCGTTATAGCAATAATCATATTCCGTAACAACCGGTCCGTTTGCTGTATTTGCAAGATTTGCCGGTCTCAGCTGATTTGCACCGCTGTTTAAAGGAACATATACATGATTGCCATCACTTAATGTTTGTATGCTTCCTTGGCTGAACGGATTACTGCCGTCTTCAAAATCATATGTATATGTTTTTGTAACAATGCTGAACTGCTTTGCAGCAAGCCTATCAAACAGAGACTGTACTTCGGAATCACTTGTAAAATTTTGATTTATAAACCTGCCGTAAATAACTGTCTTTTCACTGTCGGACAATTCATCAAAACGGTCCCCGTAGCTGAACGAACTGTTCTTTGAATAATAGTCAAGTACTTCTTTTACCTCTTCGGCATTTGCGGCAGTGTTTATGCTTGCATAAAGAGAATCTGTTGAAAGGTCTGTAACCGTTATTTTAAACCTTTTTATTATATCGGTCGGGTTCAGAAAACATCTGACAAGCGACACACCATTTTCTTTAAGCAAGGAATAAGCTGTACCGTCACCGGCTGTGTGTGGGCTAAAATCAAAATCTCCCGAATCTCCGCTTATCGCATTCCCCTTTCCGTCGGTACCCGAAAAGCGTACTCTTCCGAACTGTGTTTTTGTATTAATCGATGCATCAACCGTTATTTCGGTGCCGGCAACATTATCTCTTTTCAACTGCAAATACGGCTTATAATTCGACGAAAATCCTCTGAATTGAGGGGTTTCCCCATCTTTTTTTGAATTGTACTCAAACAAATTAAGAGTTGCATTATTTCCGGCACGTAAAGATATTATGGGTTTATCCGGTTTGCCGGCAGCGGATTCATTGATTTTTACGGAAACACTGATTTTTAAAGTTGCTCCGTTTTTTGTCAGCGTTTTCAGCTTATCGCTTGCGCTGTCAACTTCAAACTGTGCACCGCTGTTAGCGTTTCCTCCGAGTACGATATTCCCGGATTCGTCAAATGTGTTGCTGTCGGCGCTCGTAATTTTAAATACACCAAAATCATTTCTGAGCCCTGCTGCGTTATCTTTAAATGATGTCACTCCCGAATCAAAAACCGTAACCTCATGCGGATACTGAACCTCTGCAAACGACAAAATCGGCAGACACGATAATATCATGCAGATGCTTACAACAACAGAAATAAATTTTTTCATAATTAATGCATACTCCTTTTTATAATTTTATTTCAGCACCCGGAGCAATCTCCGTTTTTGTGCCGTTGATTTTAATATAAAGCGTCATATCGGAATTATTTTTAACATATTCATCAGTCACTTCAAGCTTTTTCTGCGCTTCGGTATACTTATATACTTCAATATTCGTTGCATACCAATATGTATCGGGTTTATTTTTCAAAACATCGAGAGCGCTTTTGAAGTTCTCTGTTTTTTCCGTTGTTGAAAAATAATCATACGGATGTACTCCGTAGCATATCCACCTTACGGTGTCGGAATCCGAAAGCGAAAGAGCGGCATATTCATTTGCACGGTCAAGAGAACATGTCTCATCTGCGTTATACTTCCAGTTTATCCACGATGACGGCAGGGCAAATGTTGCATCCGTCAGATTCATTCCCTGACGGGATAACGCATACATGCCGGTCACATGGTTTTTAAGGGTGTAATACTGACCGTAACCGGGGCCGGGCCATGCAAAGGCGGTGTCGCTTCCCTCACCGAATATTCTCTCAAGCTCAACATGACCTGCGTCTATACATTTTATATATTCATCCTCTTCGGCATAAAAACGGTTTTCTTCTTTATGTTTATACAATTTAAATGTATTGCCGTTTTCATCAACCGCATCATACGGTTCATAATCAGCCTTTGCTTCATCCGAAAGCTGCGAATACGGATACGGATGATACTTTGAATGGCTTGCAACGTCAAAGCCTTCATATCTTGCGCGGACCGTGTTTATTGCATCCTCCGAGCTTGTATCGAGCCAATTTGTTACGAGGTTAAATGTCGCTTTCATATTTGCATCGCGCAAAAGCGCCGTCATTTTATCATCGGCAGATGCGTTTCCGTCATCATAGCTGAATGTTACGGCTTTTTTTGCCCAACCGGGGTAAAAGCTTATATATACCGTAGGTTTTACCGCCAAGGTAATATTCTTTGTTATCGGCGTCAGAGAACCGCTTACATCCAAAAGAAATATCTTAAAAGTGTCTGCATCCGTAAGGTTAAGACCTACATTTTCAAACTCCAAAATCGTGCCTTTTTTAATGCTTCCCGAAAAAATCATAGGCTTGACATCTTTCAGCATGCCGTTTGAATAACTTGCAAATATTGCACATGCACCGTTTTTCTCAACACCGTCTTTATTCATGACAAGCGAAATATCGCGCACGGAATTTGCCGACTCATCATCTGCTCTTTCATAAACATAAAGCTCTTCGCCGTCTTTGCTTGTATCTTCAAATGTTATTTTAAGCCTGTTTACAACACTGTTTTTGCTGAAAAATCCTCTTATAATCTGAATCGGTTCTTTTGTGAGCTTATCATATTTTCCGTCATTTGACCCGATTGACGAAAGATCGTCACAAGAATACTCATAATGAACCGTCGTGCCGCCCTTCGGCGTATAGTCGCATTTAAACACAGCGCTGTTATTTTTAAAGTCAAGCGAAAAATCAACTTTGAAATTTGCTCCGACTATATCGGCATCCGTAATATTCGTTTTAAGCTCCTTGTTATATGCAAAAGCGCGAAGCTTTTGAGAGCTTGTATTCAGTATGTATTCCAGTATTTTGGTGTTTGTTTTCGCTTCAATACTGTTTCCCGTAAAAATATTTAAAAGCTGCTCCTGAGCAGAATTGTCTCCGAAATCAAAATCATAAGAGACATTGAGTATGCCTCCGCCGCTGAATTTTTTTCTTAATTCATCTGACGGAAAAAACTGAAATCCGCTTGAATTTGCACCAACGGAAAGCTTCCCGTCCGAGGTTACACTCGTTGTGCCTGCGCAGCTTATGCTGCCGAGAGCATCGGATGACGCAAAACCGTTTGCGGTTGTATCGATAACCGTAATCATGTTATCGACCTCTGCAGCAAATGAACCCGGCATTACCGTCATCATCATAATTGCAGCAATTAAAAAAACAATTACTTTTTTCATAGCAATCCTCCGTTTTTTGTTTTATTTCATGATATTTCCATAAGCAAAAGGCTTAAATAATGCTTATCATATAATAACATTACCAAAAATCATGTAATAAATCAAGACATTTTAATACCTTTATTCACTCTTTTTGGTCAAAATGTCATTTCATTGTGTTTTTTTCTTTTTTCTTATATTACCAAAATGTTAAATTTGAAAATTGACACTTGACAAGTATGCAAAGTATATATATAATAGATTAGAGTATATGATAACCGGTATACTTATAGGTATATTAAACACGGGAGAGTTGCACATTGAGAGTTATTTCGGGTACGGCACGCGGACTGAAGCTGTTATCTCTTGAAGGAAACAGCACACGTCCCACTCTTGACAACGTTAAAGAGGCTGTTTTCAGCATACTTTATACCTCTGCCGACGGTGCGAAGGTTCTTGACCTTTTTGCCGGAAGCGGACAGCTCGGAATAGAAGCACTCAGCCGCGGAGCGGATTTCTGTGTTTTTGCCGACAAAAGCCGCCGTGCTGCCGATGTTGCAAAAAGAAATTCCGAAAAGGCAAGGCTTTCGGACAGATGCAGATTTATTGTATCTGATTTTAAAGCGTGCCTGAATACTCTTTCTGCGGAAAATGAAAAATTTGACATTATTTTTCTTGATCCGCCGTATGCACTCGGATTTATGAGCGATGCACTTAAGCTTATAAAAGAAAATAAGCTTCTTGAAGAAGGCGGCGTTGTTGTTGCCGAGTATGATTCCGGCACGGAGTTTGATATACAGGGTTATACAATTTTAAAAGACAGAAAATACGGCAGAGTTTGCATTAATATCCTGGAGGAGACATGATCAGATCAGCGGTTTACCCCGGCAGTTTTGACCCGGTAACAAACGGACATTTGGATATAATAGAAAGAACGGCAAAAATTTTTGACAAAGTGTATGTTGCCATTCTTGAAAACAGTGCAAAAGAACCGATGTTTTCGGTCGCACAGCGCGTTCGCTGGATTAAGCAGGCAACAAAGCATCTTGAAAACGTTGAAGTTGACTGTTTTTCGGGATTGCTTGTTAACTATATGCGGCAAAAGAGTGCGCATGTAATAGTAAAAGGGCTCAGAGCCGTTTCGGATTTTGAATATGAATTTCAGATGGCGCATATAAACCGAAAACTTGACAGAAATATCGAAACTCTTTTTATGATGACAAACAACAAATATTCATATCTTTCCTCAAGCATTGTAAAAGAGATAGCGCATCATGGCGGAAGTTTGGAAGGTCTTGTTCCCGATTTTCTTGAAAATGAAATTTATGAAAAAATCAGAAATGCATAATTATACTTTAAAAATTTGTAAGGGAGGATACATACGATGGACGTAATAGAACTTTTAAGCGAACTCGAAGATGTTATTGATAAGGGGTTTGAGATTCCTGTTGTTAAAAAAACAATGATTAACAAACAGCAGGTTATGTCTTTAATCAACGATATCAGTCTTCAGCTTCCGGATGAGCTCAGAGTTGCGAAATCCATTGCAGAAGACAGCAAAAGAATTATTTCGGATGCTCAAAAACAGGCTGATGCCAAAATCAAAGAGGTTGAACACAAGATTCTCGGTCTTATTGACGAACACGAAATTACCAAAAAAGCTGTTGCAAATGCAAATGAGATTATTGCAAAGGCTCAGAAAGACGGCAAAGAAATCAGACTTGCATCTCTTAAATTCGCCGATGATATTCTTGAAAAAGTTGAGAACGACTTCAGGACTGTCAACGAAAAAGTTAAACAGTGCAGAAGCGAGCTCAGAAAATAATACGGATTTGTCTGTAACTGCGATATCCCTTACCCGTTAAAAGGGTAAGGGGTTTTTATTACAAAGGGGAAAGCCATGTCTATAAATGAAAACAATAATTTAATCGTTGTAAAGGTAGGAACATCTACCCTTACATATGACGGCGGCGGTATTAACATCCGCCGTGTTGAAAAGCTTGTAAAAGTTTTGTCAGACATAAAAAACAGCGGGAAGCGGATCATTCTCGTAAGCTCCGGTGCAATAAGCGTCGGAATGGGAAAGCTCGGCATAGCAAAAAGGCCCGAAAGCACGCGCGACAAACAGGCTCTTGCGGCAATAGGTCAGTGTGAGCTTATGGATTATTACGCAAAGCTGTTCGGAGAATATAACCACAACGTGGCGCAGATTCTTTTAACAAAAGATGTCGTAAGTGACGAAATAAGAAGAACAAACGCCGAAAATACGTTTAAACGTTTGCTTGATCTCGGTGTGGTGCCTATAGTTAACGAAAATGACGTCATAAGTACGGAACAAATTGAATTCGGCGACAATGACACTCTTTCGGCAACGGTTGCCAAGCTTGCAAATGCATATCTTTTGATAATTCTTTCGGATATTGACGGTCTTTACAGTGATGACCCGTCAAAAAATCCCGAGGCGGAGCTTATAAGAGAGATAAACGGAGTTAACGACTACATAATGTCGCTTGCCGGAGGCACCGGAAGCAACAGGGGCACCGGTGGCATGATAACAAAACTGCATGCTGCAAAATACGCAAATAATGCAGGTATAGATATGGTAATTGCAAACGGATCAAACCCCGATATTCTTTATGATATAACCGAGGGGAAACGGTGCGGAACAATATTTTTATCGCCCGAAAAGGAGGATTAAACAATGGACTATCTTGAAACATTATGCAGCTCTGCAAAAAAAGCTTCGCGCTTTTTAAGAAGAGCCTCTACACTCGATAAGTCAAGAGCGCTTGTACGCATTGCCGATGAACTCAGAAATAATGCAGAGAAGATATGCGCCGAAAATGACAAAGATGTAATTTCGGCACGCGAAAACGGTATGCGTGAGGTTATGATCGACAGATTAAAATTAACTCCGGAAAGAATAAATTCCATTGCTTCCGCAGTTGAAGAGGTTATTGCTCTTGATGACCCCATAGGCAGAATTACGGATATGAAAACACGCCCGAATGGCTTAAAAATAGGCAAGAAAACCGTTGCGCTCGGCGTTATAGGTGTTATATACGAATCAAGGCCGAATGTTACGGTAGATACGGCGGTTTTGTGTCTGAAATCATCAAATGCCGTAATTTTAAGAGGCGGAAGCGATGCATATAACTCAAACAAAATCTTATCGGACATTATGAGAAATGCCCTGTCCGATGAAGGATTTGACCCGAATTGCATTTGCTTTATGGATGATACAAGCCGTGAGACGGTAACCGAATTTATGAAAATGGACAAATATGTTGACGTTCTGATTCCGCGCGGCGGAGCAGGGCTTATAAACACCGTTGTGCATAATTCAACCATTCCCGTTATCCAGACAGGCGTCGGGAACTGTCATATTTACATCGACAAAAGCGCCGATGCCGAAATGGCGGCAGACATCGTAATAAATGCAAAAACAAGCAGACCGTCCGTATGCAACGCTGCGGAAACCGTGCTGATACACAAGGATGCGGACGAGAAAGTGTTTAAGCTTCTTGAAGAAAAACTGAAAGAAAAACACGTTGAACTCAGAGGCTGCAAAGAAACAATGAAAAAAATAGACTGCGACGCCGAAGCGACAGAGCAGGATTATGAAACTGAATTTCTTGCGCTTACTCTTGCAATAAGAACCGTAAATTCGCTTGATGAGGCAATGGAGCATATTGAAAAATATTCAACCGGACATTCGGAATGCATAGTGACAAACGATTGGAAAAATGCAAACAGATTTTTGGATGAAATTGACTCGGCAGCCGTATACGTTAACGCTTCCACAAGATTTACCGACGGAAACGAATTCGGACTCGGAGCCGAAATCGGAATCAGCACTCAGAAGCTGCATGCAAGAGGTCCAATGGGGCTTGAGGAGCTCACAAGTACAAAATACATTGTCTTGGGAGACGGCCAAATAAGATAATATACGACGCAAACATTGTTTGATATTATAAAATCCCGAATTTTCCACACAGTGAGTGGAAAATTCGGGATTTTTGTTAAACGGAACACGCTATTTCATCTATTACATTTTTTAATTTCTTTTGAGAAGCAATGCCCACTGGGCAGTTTAAGCTTATCTCTTCCGTACAGTCATCTCTGCCGATCCAAGCAGACAAATTCACATTTTGCTAATCATATTGTATCTTCAAATAATGTGAAACCGTTGCTTTAGAGCAATTGTTATATCTTTTCCAAACATTTTCGCTCCTGTAATTAAATTCAAAGAATTTATTTGATAATAATATTCTTTCAATAACCTCTTTGGCATGATCAACAGAAGAATATTTAAAACAATACTCACTTCTCGGCATGAAATTTCCTCCTATGTTTAATATTACATATAGTTAATTGTAAAATTACAAAATATCTTATTTAAAGCACATTCTGCGATATCATTTTATTTACATTTTCTCCCGCAAACAGATGAAAATGTTTATTTTTCATCGGAACGGTGTGGGCACCGTTCCCTACAAATAAATTGATAGGTATGTTTTCAATTAACTAATTGCTTTTAACGAAAAATTGCAATAAAACCATATTTAATAATTAACTGAAAACTTGTAATTACTACGTAGGGAACGCTGACCACAGCGTTCCGCAAAAATTTATCCACATTTTTTACATTTTTATTTTACAATCACCTATTTATATTACAATAAAAATTTACACATAAAAAATGCGCCAACCGAAGCTGACGCATAAAAAACGCAAACTCCGATTGTCGCCAAACAAGTTTCAGGGAATTGCAAGATTTACCATATACAACAGACCTGACGGAATTCGCATTTTTATCAAATTCGCAAATCTGTTATTAATATATGGTAAAATAAGATATTCTATTAAAAAATATCCTTGCAATTTACTTATGAAACTTGTTTGGCGAGAATATTATAACACATATTATTTTATTTATCTATGTTTTTTAAGCATTTAAAAAAAGTCACCACTTTTTACGGTGATGACTTTGCATAAAATTTTATTAAATTATTTCAGACAGTGCTTTTTTTCATTTCCTCTGCCATGTGTAACAAGAATGTTTTTATCTTTCATTGCTTTTGTAATCAGATAAGCCCTTGATTTTTTTATACCTAATATTGACTGTATTTCATCATCGGTAATAAAGCCATTCTTTTTTATATAATCAACGATAATTTGTTCTTGTTTCGTAACAGGTACAAATACGGTATTCTCTGTTCTTACAGCATCTGCATTTCTGTTGGGAAGTACCATTGTAAAGGTATTATCGGTAATAATTATATTCGGCTTAACATTGTCATCCGCATATAAATCAAAGATTCTCTGAATCCCTGTTCCGTATGCTTCAATATGTTTCAATCTGTAAAAAATATTTGCGAGATTTTGATTTCGTGTCTGTGAGACGCCACGCATAATATCTTCTTTAGATAAGCCGCTTACCAAACCGCCGAGTGAAACAAATTCTATTCTGTCATCAAAAATATTGATAATGATACTTCCGCTGAAGCTGTAATCTCTGTGAACTATGGCGTTCAGCAATGCTTCTCTCAGTGCCGACGAAGGATAATCCTCTTTGTCAATCCGGTCAAGACCTTGAAAAGATGCGGCAGTATGATTACAAAGCTCCAAGAATTCATAACAATTACGGAGCTGTTTGAACAGTGAGCCGGAAAATTCTTTTCTATCTTTGAATACCTTTTTGTCATTTCCTTCAAAAATTGCAGCTTTTATCGTATGCTCACATTCATCCGATAAAAGAACCGCAAGGTTTGTAAATAAACCGTCATCCGAATTTACAATTCCGAGTGAAACATATTTTTCTTTGCTGAATTTTACATTTTTTGCTGCAAATTCATTTGCTGCTTCCGTAAATTGCAAACATTGGTTTAACGAACGCCCCTCTTCAAAACTTTCTTTTTCAGACAGCTTTATTATTTGCCGTATTTTGTCGACAGATGCCGGAGCAGAAGATGCTCCCTGACGGATATACACACCTTCAGGACGCATACCCTTTGATTTCAAAAAATACGGTTTATTTGTCCCCTCCGATACAATAATTTCAACGATCTGCTCATTTTCATTTACCGCATATTTAATGAACATTGTAACATCCGGCGAAATATTGTCTCGTATGGCGTTTGTAACCCGTGTATAACAATTGTCAATATTTTCTACACCAATAGGCTCTCCGTTATCATCAACACCTATGAGTATCCTTCCTCCGGCTGTATTGGCAAAAGCTATTACCGTTTTTAAAATATTATCTGTATATTCACGTTTAAATTCGGTTATTTCATTTTCAATCATTACAAAATCACCTCTTTTACCTATTTTCATTTATTATTATAGCCAAAATCAAGTGGAAAATCAAGTGGAATTTCCACTTTTTCCACTTTTTTCACTCGAAAAGTGGAAATAACAGTGTAATTAGTGGAAAATATACAACTTATCTATTTTTAAAAAAATTCACATAACTGCCTTTGTTGTCTCATTTACAATGAATTTTTGTCAAAAAATGCTTGACACCGTCGGATAGCAATGTTACACTACCCATATATGATGAATTGAAAGGATTTGATTAAATGCTTTTAGTAACAAAAACCGAATTTTTAGACACGCGTACCGACACTCCGACTGCTGTTAAAATGATTGCAGATGCGGGTTTTGATGCATATGACCTTTCTATGTTTGATACAAACCTGCCCTTATATAAGGAAGGATACCTTGACCATTTAAAAAAGGTAAAAGAAACGGCTGATAAATGCGGAATAAAATGCACCCAGTCTCACGCACCGTTTCCGAGTGCAATTTCCGGAAATGAGGAATTTAACAAAAAACGTTTCGGCGAAATAATCCGTGCTTTTGAATGTGCAGCATATCTCGGCGCGGAAATTATTGTTGTTCATCCGATTCAGCATTTCAGAGAGGGTGACGATCCTCACAGAATGAACGTTGAATTCTACAAAGAGCTTCTCCCTTATGCAAAAAAATTCGGAATAAAAATTGCTACCGAAAACATGTGGGGTTATGATGAAAAAAGAGCTTGCTGCATTAAAAACGTTTGCAGCGATGCGGAAATGTTTAACAAAATGATTGATGATATAAACGATGAATATCTTGTCGGCTGCCTTGACCTCGGGCACTGCGGTCTTGTGGGCGAGGAAGCTCAGGACATGCTGAGACAAATGGGAAGCAAAAGAATTAAAGCGCTCCATATTCACGACAATGACTACAGAAATGACTCTCACACTATCCCGTATATGGGTAAAATGAATTGGGAAGAGATAATGAAAGCTATCGCGGAAATCGGATACGAAGGCAACTTTACATATGAAGCTTGTTCGTTTTTCCAGGGTCTGCCGACGGACTGTGTTGATATTGCACTTGAAATGATGAGCAAACTCGGCAGAAGAATGATTAAAAAATTTGAAGAATATAAATAAACAGATAAAAAAGATGAGCCGCCGAAAGGCTCATCTTTTTTTCGTATTACACATCAAACGCATTTTTAATAACATTAATTTCATTTACACAAAATCCCGACGGCATAACGCTGCCGTAAACCTCAACAACGTCAAAACGGATATCACATCCGCTGCGGTCATATGCCAAAAAGCTTCTTGCGGCAAGAATCATTTTTTCTTTCTTTTTATAATCAACATATTCCGCACCGCTGCCAAAGCTTTTATTTTTTCTTGTTTTCACCTCAATAAAACACAAAACGTCTCCGTCTTTTGCAATTATGTCCGTTTCGGAGACCCTTGTCCGATAATTACGGCGGACTATCTCATATCCGTGTTCACACAAATACCTTGCCGCCGCTTCCTCGCCGAGCTTTCCGGAAATATTTTTGACCGTCATCTGACATACTCCCTTACACCGCCGAAAGTTTTTCTGTGAATAGGGCACGGTCCGTATTTTTGGATTGCTTCCCGATGCTCTTTTGTACCGTAGCCTTTATGCTTTGCAAAACCGTATTCCGGATAAAGCTTATCGGCTTCAATGATATATCTGTCTCTTGAAACTTTTGCAAGAATGGATGCCGCCGCAATGCTGAAGCTTAACGAATCACCTTTTACAACCGTCTTATGCGGTATTTCAATATTGCCGCATCTGTTGCCGTCTATCAATACAAAATCGGGTTTTTCCGAAAGACCGTTTATCGCACCCTCAAACGCGCGGTATGTTGCATTAAGAATATTGATCTCATCAATGATTTTTTCATCTGCCGAAAATATGCTGTAGCATCTTGCTTTGGCTATGATCTCATCAAAAAGAGCTTCCCGCTTTTTTTCGCTCAGCTTTTTCGAATCATTGACGCCTTCTATATATACTCCCTCGTCAAAGATAACCGCCGCAGCATACACCGCGCCCGCAAGCGGACCTCTGCCTGCTTCGTCAACACCGGCAATGAGCCTGAAGCCCTCTTTTCGAAGTGAGTTTTCGTATTCAAACATATTATCTGCCGTATTCATAAAATCAACTTTCCTTTCAGAAAAATAACCGTTTAAAATTCGGGTTTATCATGCATCCGCATTAAAATCGGACGGCTTTTCCAGAGTTATGTTCCCGAGCTTTGCCGCTCTGAATTCATCAAGCAAAACATTTGACGCGCGCTCTGTATCTATCTCACCGCCCGACACGACAAATCCGCGCTTTTTCCCGAGATATTCCAGAAGATCATACCCCTCCATACTCTCAAAATCCGTCATTTTATATCTTGCAGCAAGAGAATCGGGATAGTTATCCCTTAAAAAGGTCAATAGCTTGCATGCAAGGTATTCCGTATCCATTATTTCGTCTTTTATTGCACCCGTAAAAGCAAGTTTTAATCCGACCGATTCATCCTCAAATTTCGGCCAAAGTATTCCCGGAGTATCGAGAAGCTCAAAATTATTTTTAAGCCTTATCCACTGCTTACCCTTTGTAACACCCGGTCTGTCACCTGTTATTGCACTTTTCTTGCCCGAAAGCTTGTTTATAAACGAAGACTTTCCGACATTCGGAACACCGCACACCATGAGCTTTATTGAACGGTTAACAATACCCTTTTGCTTTTCGCGCTCTATCTTATCGGCAATCAGACTTTTGCATTTATCAAATATAAAATTAAAATTTTTGCCCGACACAGAGCTTACCGCAGCAGTTGAAATTCCCTTTGAAGCAAAATAATTCTTCCATTCCTCATTGCACTTTGCATCTGCAATATCACTCTTATTGAGAAGCAGCAAATGCGGTTTGTTTTTAACAAACTCATCTATCCGCGGATTTCTGCTGCTGAGCGGCAGACGGGCATCCACAAGCTCAACAACGATATCGATAAGCTTCAGATTGTCTTCCATCATGCGTACCGCCTTTGTCATATGACCGGGGTACCAGTTTATATTCACAGTGTTTTCACCCATTTGTATCACCGTCCCATTATTTTATAATCTATAAAAATGTTATATTTCACAGCCTTTTCAGCAAATAATAATTTGTTGCTCCGGGCGGACAATCGTCTATTTTGCCGTATACACTGTAGCCGAGTTTTTCATAAAATCCGCGTGCCTGAAAATCCCATGTTTCCATACGGACACCGGTCAGCATTTTTTCTTTTGCAAATTTTTCTATTGTTTTTATAATACTTGTTCCGATATTTTTTCCTCTGCAGGCTTCACTGAGCCAAAGCAGATCCAAAAAGTACCAGTTATGTTCAACAAACCCGACAGCTCCTCCTACAAGCTCGCTGCCGTCAAAAACTATGAAATTAACCTTTTCCGTCACAAGCGGAAAGTGTTCACCGAACCAGCGGCATTTTTCGCGGTTATTTGCCTTGAGATTATCATAGACAAATTTTTCATAAATTTCGTTATTGTTTTGTTTTATTATCATATGTCCTCCAAATAAAAAAGCAAGAGAAATAACCCGACTTAAAGTGCGATTTTTCATCTTGCTTTATAAATATCAGTGAAGTACTCCTGCTTTATTGACGGGCCACCATCTGAAAACTGCCTTGCCGACAATCAGATCCTTTGAAACCTGACCGACCGCACGGTCACCGAGATCGTTTCGGCTGTCATTGCTGTTGTTACGGTTATCTCCCATAACAAAGATCTTGCCTTTTTCTATAAGAAGTCCCTCTTCACCCGAATCATCCGAAAATCTTTGAGCGATACCTGCAGCAAGCGGTTTTTCGGCAATGTAATCTTCGTCAAGAACTTCCCACTTATCGCTGCCTCTTTTCTTTAAGTGAACGTCACCCGTAGATTCATCAATCCAAATTCTGTCGCCCTCAAGAGCAATAACTCTTTTAACATATGAAATTTTCGTATTTGACTTCGGATGGAATATAATGATATCGCCTCTTTGCGGTTCATAACCTATAATACGGGTAAACAGGCGCTGACCGTCTTCCAGAGTGGGAACCATGGAACTGCCGTCAACCTTTACCACCGTAAAAACAAAATTTCTGAGAACAAGAGCAATGGCAACCGCAATAATTATGCACATCACCCAACTGCCGAGTTCCTTAAGCGCTCTATTGCCGGCAGGCTGAACAGGCTCCTCCGACGTATCACCGACCGTAGCCGAAACATCCGCATTTGTATTTTGCTCCGGAGAGTTATTCATATTATCGCCAATATTATCATTTTGAAAATCCGACATAACAATCTTCCTTTCGATAAAACTCAATATCCAATTTAGAAAAAAAGCAATGGCAGTTATACCATTGCAAACAGTCATAATCCGATAAATCGGGGAGAGAAAATCTCCCCGATTTTATATCATCATATTTTTTCCTTAACTCTTGTTGCTTTGCCGACTCTGTCACGCAGATAGTAAAGTTTTGCTCTTCTGACTTTACCCTTTCTGACAATTTCGATTTTGGCAATCTTCGGTGAATTTGCAGGGAATGTTCTTTCAACACCTACACCGTATGAAATTCTTCTTACGGTAAATGTTTCCTGAATGCCTCCGTGTTTCTTTGCAATAACAGTACCTTCAAAAACCTGGATTCTTTCTCTGTTTCCTTCTTTGATTTTAACGTGAACCTTAATGGTATCACCGATGTTAAAAGCAGGAAGGTCAGATCTGATCTGATCTGCTGTTAAGCTGTCAATAATGTTCATTTTTATTTCTCCTCTCACTCGGACGTTCATGCGACATACAAAAATCGTCAGAGGACCGCCCACATACTATTGTATTGTAACACATAAGTTTTCAAAAATCAAGTATTTTTTAAAATTTGTTAATTTTAGCAAATAAAAGATCGGTATAACGCTCTACATTTATCTAAAAAAATATTTTTAAACAAGCGGCACATCGTGCTCGGCTTTCTCTAAGGTTACAGGTGTATGTATTTTTTTTCGTGAGTTCAGCGCCACTGTATTGCCTGTTTGAGCGACTTAAAATAAAATACATATACCCGTAACCGATAATCACCCTGAAAATGTTCGAATATTAACGCATTTTTCCGAGTTCAGCCTCATAATTTTCAAAATCGGCATTATACATATCCGGTCTCTTTTCTTTTGTTATAAGAAGTGACTGTTTTCTGCGCCATGC
Organism: uncultured Clostridia bacterium; assembly: GCA_934463165.1. Classification (GTDB taxonomy): domain Bacteria; phylum Bacillota; class Clostridia; order UMGS1810; family UMGS1810; genus RGIG1828. Next base: position 67,853 of record CAKSJG010000005.1, on the reverse strand, counting down.
CTCAATTTTTGCATGATCTCCCGAAAGCAGAATATCCGGAACTTTAACACCGTGAAATTCACTCGGTCTGGTATAGTGCGGATATTCCAGGAGACCGCCGTAGTGTGATTCATCGGTGAAGCTCTCTTCATTTGACAAAACACCGTCTATCATACGACTGACAGAGTCTATAACTGTCATTGCGGGTATTTCGCCGCCGGTGAGAACATAATCTCCGATTGATATTTCTTCGTCAACAATTTCGTCGAGAACACGCTGATCGATTCCCTCATAATGTCCGCATAAAAAAACAATATCTTTTTTTTCGGAGAGTTCAACGGCTTTTTTCTGGTTAAAAACCTTTCCCTTAGGCGACATATATATAACGTACGGTTTTTCATTCAGAGTGTCGGCAACACTTTTGTATGCGTCATATACAGGCTTCGCCTGCATTACCATGCCTCTGCCTCCGCCGTACGGATAATCATCCACACGGTTATGCTTATTTCCGCTGAAATCACGTATATTTATCAGATTAAATTTTAATATCCCTTTTTCCTCCGCACGTCCGAGCATGCTTGAATGCAATACAGCCCCGAACATTTCGGGAAAAAGCGTCAAAATATGAAAAGTCATCTTAATCAATCAATCCCTCGGGTAATTTTACCAAAATAAATTTGTCATCTATATTTGTTTCAAGAATAACGCTTTTGAGTGCAGGTATCAGAAGCGGTTTTTCTCCGTCTTTTTCCACAACATAAACATCATTGCTTCCCGTTTGAATAACGTCAGTCACATGGCCGTAGCTTTTTTTATCATCATGAACCTCAAGTCCTATAATGTCGGCAATCAGATACACACCCTGCGGCAGCTCGCCTATTTCTTCTCTGGAAACGTACAGCATGCGTCTGCGCATTTTTTCGGCTTCTTCAACAGAATCGGTTCCTTTAAGCTTTAATATAACACTGCCCTTGATATATTTTACGTCTTCTATTTCACGGTATTTTCCGTCGTCTGTTTCCACACCCGAAATCTCTTCGAAAAATTCAGGATAATCCGTATACGGGACAACCTTTACCTCGCCCTTTAAACCTCTTGTATTTACTATCTGACCGACTTCTATCATATCATTCATCACCAGCACACCCTTTCACGGAAAAAAGAATAAAAGCCACGAAATATTAAATCCCGTGGCAAATAATTTACTGCGTAATCAAACAATCTCTACAATTACCTTTTTGTTTTCTCTGCTTGCAGCCGCTTTAACAACAGCGCGGATTGACTTTGCAATTCTGCCCTGTTTTCCTATAACCTTGCCCATATCACTTTCATTTACATGAAGTTCAAGCACAAGTGAAGAAGCGCTCTGAGATTCCGTAACGCTGACGTCTTCGGGGTGATCCACAAGAGATTTTGCAATAAATTCAAGTAATTCTTTCATATTGATTCTACCTCCCGAAACTTATTTTACAGCTCCGCTGATTTTCAGAATCTGTTTTACTGTATCAGTCGGCTGAGCGCCCTGACTGAGCCATTTTACAGCCTTCTCATTGTCAACATTAATTGTGGAAGGATCCGTAAGGGGATTGTAAGTACCGATCTGCTCGATAAATCTGCCGTCTCTCGGATATCTTGAGTCTGCTACAACAATTCTGTAAAACGGGTTTTTCTTTGCTCCCATTCTTTTTAAACGAATTTTTACCATTATATTTCACCTCCGTTAGTTTTTTAATCCTTTTTTATCTGAAAAGATTGCCGAAGCCGCCCGAAAGGCGCTTCATCTTCTTAGGATTGCTGAACTGCTTCATCATTTTCTGCATCTGATCAAATTGCTTAAGAAACATATTAACATCCTGTACCTTTACACCGCATCCGTCGGCAACACGCTTTTTGCGCGATGAATTTAATATTGACGGATTATCTCTTTCGGACGGTGTCATTGAAGTAATCATAGCTTCTATTCTGCCGAGTTTTCTTTCATCTATATTTGCGGAGTTCAGCGCCGACGCGTTAACTCCCGGAATCATCTTCAAAAGATCCTGAAGCGGACCCATTTTTTTCATTTGCTGCATCTGCGCAAGATAATCATCAAGCGTAAAACTCTGATGACGAATTTTTTCTTCAAGCTCGCGCGCCTGTTTTTCATCGAAAGCCTGCTGGGCTTTGTCAATAAGCGTAAGCACATCGCCCATTCCGAGAATTCTCGATGCCATACGATCAGGATAAAACCAATCCATATCGTCAAGCTTTTCTCCCTGACCGACAAGCTTTATCGGCTTGCCCGTTACTGCCCTTACCGAAAGCGCCGCACCGCCTCGTGTATCACCGTCAAGCTTAGTAAGAACAATACCCGTAACATCAAGCTTTTCATCAAAAGCTTCAGCTACGTTCACCGCGTCCTGACCGGTCATTGCATCGAGCACAAGGAGTATTTCAGACGGTTCAAGCTCGTTTTTTATGTTCAGAAGCTCATCCATGAGTTCTTCGTTCAGGTGAAGTCTTCCGGCGGTATCTATAATAACAACATCATTACCGTGGCGCTTTGCATGCTCCACGCTCTGCTTTGCAATATAAACCGCATCGTTTGAATCATCAATCGAAAAAACGGGTATATCAAGCTTTGAACCGACAACCTGCAGCTGCTTTCTTGCAGCCGGTCTGTAAACGTCGCATGCGGCAAGAAGAGGTCTCTTGCCCTGTTTTTTCAGCATGCCGCCTATTTTACCGCTTGTTGTGGTTTTACCTGCACCTTGCAGACCTGCCATCATTATAACCGTCGGTGATTTTGACGAATACTGAATTTTTTCTGCCTTTTCACCCATAAGAGCCGTAAGCTCTTCGTTAACTATCTTTATAACCTGCTGCTCCGGAGTGAGGCTCTCAAGAACATTAGCTCCGATTGCCTTATCCGAAACGGTTTTGATAAAATCTTTAACAACCTTAAAGTTAACATCAGCCTCCAAAAGCGCAAGTTTAACTTCTCTCATTGCAGCTTTAAGATCCGCCTCGGATATTTTGCCCCTGCCGCGCAGCTTTTTAAATGTCTGCTGGAGCTTATCCGAAAGATTTTCAAATGCCATATGCCGTCTCCTTTCCGAAAAACCAATCTTTTCCAATCATTGCCGCATACCGGCAATTTATTTTTATATAAGAGACTTTATTTTCTCAATTTCACTCTTAATTTTATCATATGTCTCACTGTCAATTACTTCGCCGCATTTAACAAGGCTTTCAAATGTATCTATAGCCTTTGATATCTCCAAAAATCTATCCATGAGCCGCATTTTATCTTCCATGGATGTAATTTCTTTCTCGCCGCGCTTTATATAATCATATACACCCTGACGCGTCATGCCGATCTCGGACGATATCTCTGCAAGAGACATATCCTCGCGGTAATACATGTCAAGAATTTCACGCTGTTTACTGCTCAGCATATTATCATAAAAATCAAGAAGATATGCCGTGCGGAGATTTTTCATAGATATACACCTCCGAATTTACGGGCATATGATCTGTAAAGCAAATCACTTTACATATGATAATATATTTTTTGCCTTTTGTCAAGTATTTTATAAATTTTTATGCTTTTTTCCCAATTTCGGAAAGCCTTACGGCGCACAATAGTATACCTATTACTATCCAATATACAAACATAACCCTCGGATAAAACCATATATACTCTGCCGCACACGAAAAAGCAATGCCGCAAAGGCCGCTTACTGCCGCAATGATAAGGCATCTTAATTCTTTTGACGTTTTATTGAAGGTTGAGAGTCCCTTTTTAAACACAAAAAATATAAACACAAAAAAGCTTACGGCGCCGATTATTCCGAGCTCCACAATCAGCTCAAGATAAAGCATGTGCGAATGGGGCGCGGTTGTTGCAAAATGATGTGCAAAACGCGGATAAACCGCGGCAAATGCACCGGGGCCGAGACCGACGCCGGTTACCCAGTAGACGGAAATCATCTTTATTATACCGCCCCAAAGATATATTCTGTAGAAATTACTTGTATCGTTCATTGATCCGATTGTAAGTATCCTGTTAAGCACGCTTTCGGGCAAAAACGGTATCGCCGTAATCCCGACAACTGCAAGCGGAATGATATATTTCCAATCGTATAAAATCAAAAATATCACGGTAGCTATTGCAAAAGAGACATAACATGAACGCGAATATGTCATGAGAAGAGCCACTGCCGAAACCGCAAAAATTCCCGCATATACAAGTTTTGATATTTTCTTTTCGGAAATTATGAACAAAGCATAGGTAAAAGGAATTAAAAGCACTATTGCCTCGGCAAAATTATTCGGATTTTCAAAGGTTGAGTATACTCTCCCCGGCATTCCTTCATTTGCATTTAAATCCGTAAGCTCGGCAACAACATCGACCCCTACATGATTTTGCCATATTGCATACAGGCTCATTATTAAAAGAGCGGCAAGTATTATGCTTACCATATTTTTAAGCTTTAATGCACTGCCGGTTCCGTCGCATATGACGAGCATAAATATAACGGACGAAAAAAAGAACAGAGCAATCCTGAGCGAATCGGCACGGTCCGGGCTCATAACCGCGGAGCTTACCGTAATAATCAAAAATGATACAAGACTTGCCGGAACGGCATATACATTTATTCCCACTTTGCCCGATTTTGAAACCGCCCGCAAAAAGTAAAGCCCCAAAAGAGCAAACGCAAACAAAACCGCATAAAGATTATTCCAATAATTATGGGGCACAATAAGCATTACGGCTATAAGCGCAGCACAAAAATATTCATATGCAAAATACTTTTTTTCGGACAAGGTATCAAAAATATATCTGTTTATGCCGGATGTGTTATTTTTTTTGATATACAAATACAGACGCGAAAAAACAGATACAATTGAATTGACCGATGCGGAAACCGCACGGTAAATCACGGATTTTCTGCGCATATTCTCAGCCGGAGACTTGCACATGAAAATCCTGTAAACAATGCTGTTTTCAAAGTATCTTTTTAAAAAAGCGACAAATCGCATTATAACTCTTTTCGTCACCGATGAGTCATAAAATGACAAAACAAATTGCTTCACCGCTAAAAAAACATGCAAAGCCATACTGTTTTCAAACATGGAGTCAACCCTCCCGAAAAACTGTTATTTCTTTTCTATTGCTTTAACCTTACCGTAAAGCTTGGATTTTCCGGCACGAACCGTGAACGTATGTCCCACACCGTATTTTGCTCCGGATATTTCAACACCGTATTCATAGTCGGAAGCAATTACCTCGGTTGTTAATGTTACGGATTTATAATCTTCCTTGGAGCTTTTTTGAATCATTCCGCTTGAGTCCGGAGAATAGATTGCTGCTTCGCCGGTTTTTACATCCGTAATTTTGCCGAGAGGAATATTTTTTGCTTCATCGAGGATCGGGTCTCCCTTTTTTATAATATCCGCAGCATAATCCGGAACCTCTTCAAAATAATAGGTTATCTCATATTTTGTGCCGTCGGCATTCGTCATTGCCTTTTGTCCCACAACTTTATAGGCAACAAATGCAACAGCGGCAATTATTACCAAAAGAATAATACAGTCAATAGGATTAAATTTTATTTTCCTTTTTTCTGCCATTATAAACATCTCCTTAAAAAATTGGTATTATATTCAAGAATATATTATATCATCTATATTTTGTTAAGTCAATTGCAAACACCCACAATATATAAATATTTTATATTTTATAAAAAATTTATATAGACTTTTTTGTCGTATTATGTTATAATTAATTATTGTGTTTATAGGGGTGTTTAATGTAATGGTTTTTTCAAGTGTATTATTTTTGTTTTACTTTTTGATCCCGACGATTTTTATTTATGCCGTCGTGCCCGGACAATGGAAGAATTTCACACTTTTTGTACTCAGTCTCGTATTTTATGCATGGGGTGAACCGACATACATTACCCTTATGTTGTTCTCGGCAATATTTAACTACGGTATGGGCTTTGTGCTTGACAAATCAAAAAGCAAAGGTGCAATGGCGTTTACGGTAGCCGTAAATATCGGGCTGCTGTTTATATTTAAATATTCCGATTTCTTTATATCAAGCGTGAACTCCGTGATAAGAACAAACATCCCGCTTTTAAAACTTGCGCTTCCTGTCGGAATTTCATTTTATACATTTCAGGCACTTTCATACTGCATCGATGTATACAGAGGCAAAACAAAACTTCAAAGAAGCTTTGTTTCTTTCGGACTTTATCTGACGTTCTTCCCGCAGCTTATAGCCGGTCCTATTGTGCGCTATGATGATATTGCGGAGCAGCTTCCGTATCATCCTCAAAAAATTCACATGTTCAGCGAAGGTCTTTACAGATTCTGTGCCGGTCTTGCAAAAAAAGTGCTTATTGCAAACAATGTCGGCAAGCTTTGGGAGATCACAAACGGCGGCGGGCATATATCGATGCTTTCGGCATGGCTCGGAATAGCTGCATATACATTCCAGATATATTATGATTTTTCCGGTTATTCAGATATGGCTATCGGTCTCGGAAAGATGTTCGGCTTTGAATTTTGCGAAAACTTTAATTATCCGTACATTTCAAAAAGTATTACGGAATTCTGGAGAAGATGGCACATCAGTCTCAGCAGCTGGTTTAAGGAATACGTATATATTCCTCTCGGGGGCAGCAGAGTTTATGCCGAGAATTACGAAGGCAAAAAACCGTTTTTGGGAATTAAGCTTTCAAACGAAAAAAGAGCCGTAATCCGCAGATATACCAATTTGCTTATCGTGTGGCTTCTTACGGGTATGTGGCACGGAGCAAGCTTTAACTTTTTGGCATGGGGATTGTATTACGGAATACTTCTCATAATCGAAAAACGCTTTATAGGCGAAAAAATCGACAAATGGCCGTCATTTGTCAAGCACATATACTCTATGGTTATTGTTATGATCGGATGGGTACTGTTTGCATCAGAAAATTTCACCGCTGCATTTGCATATATCGGACATATGTTTAACGTTACCGACTTTGGAATTACGGACAACCTGTTTTTATACAGACTGTTTTCATATGCAATAATATTTATATGCGCAATTATCGGAGCTACACCGGGGCCGAAAAAGTTTTTTAACAACCTTACAAAAGGAAAGCTTTTCTGGCTCAAACCGCTGCTTTCTTTCATTATAATGTTTGTGTGCATAGCATATCTTGTTGATGACACATACAATCCGTTCTTATATTTCAGATTCTAAAGACGGGAGGCGAATATAAATGAATGATAATTTAAATAAAACAAAAGTAAATACCGCGGGTGAAGCATCAAACAAATCGGATTCCGATCTTGACGATTTGTTTTTGCATGAAGAAGAAATGTTCAAACGGTTTCTTGAAAAAAGCAAAAACCCCGCCGCATACGAAAAAAGTTCGGCAGCCGTCAAAGCCGAAAAAACACATGCATCCAAAAAAGAGAGAAAGTCATTTTCGATTAATATAAAAAACAAACCCGATGAAAACACGGACTACGATAAAGACGGAGATATAATAATCCACTCTCTGAAAGATATGTTTCCCGATATGACAAGCTACATGCAGTCTGACCCAAACGGAAGCGTGTTATATAAAATCAAAGAGTTTTTAAAATGCATATGTCAAAAAGACAATGCACGGAAGATCTCATGTCTGCTGATTCCGGGATTTTTGACTCTGTTGCTTGTTCTCAATTTGCTTGCCCCTGCGGATAAAATTTCGGAGATGGAAAACAGAACGCTCGCACAGTTTCCGGATATATCTTTTACATCGCTTACGGACGGAAGCTTTATGACCGGATTTGAAAGCTATGTTTCCGATCAGTTTGTATTCCGTAATTCATTTGTATCGATGAAAAGACGTTATGAGCGTATGACAGGAAAAAAAGAAAATCACGATATTCTGATGTGCAAGGACAATTATCTCATTGAAAATGCATCGGAACTTACGTATGACAATATCGATTCCAACATTAAGGCAATAGGGGATCTTGCTGCAGTAAGCCGATATAATATCACGCTTGCCGTTGTGCCGTCGGCATATGAAATTATGAAGGACAAACTGCCGGCATTTGCTTACAGCAATGTATACGGAGATATCCAAAACAGGCTTAATGCCGCATTTAAGGATCAGAAAAACGTAACCGTCGCAGATACCAAACAAACTCTTGAAAAACACAAAAACGAATATATATATTACCGCACCGACCATCATCAGACAGCACTCGGAAGCTATTGGACATATAATGCTCTCGGAAAAGCGCTTTCATATGAGCCGTACGGTTTGGAGCATTTTAAAAGAGAAACAAAATCAGAAGACTTCTGCGGTACAACATGGTCAAACTCGGGATTCCCAAGCACCGAAGCCGACAGTATATTTAAATACACTCTTGACAAAGGCTTTAAAGCTTCGGTAAGCTTTCCGGCGGATAATGAAAAGCTTGATACTCTTTATAACGAAAAGAAACTTTCAACAAAAGACAAATACTCATATTACCTCGACGGTAATCATGCACTCTCCGTTATAAAAAGCAATTGTAAAACCGGTAAAAAGCTTGCGGTTATAAAAGATTCGTACGCACATTCTCTTGCACCGTTTTTGGCTAATCATTACAGTGAGATATACATGATTGACATGCGTTATTTTACCGACGATATTTTTGAATATCTGTATTCAAACGGAATAAAGGATGTTTTAATGCTTTATAACCAAAATATGTTTATGACAGATAACAACCTTGCCAAAATAACTGCATTCTCAAAAACATCAACATACACCAATGTTCCCGACGTAAGCTACGGCGTGGTTCCTGAGCTCGACAAAGTAGATGATTCATATTTTGACGATGCAGTGTTTATCGGTGACTCACTGACAATGGGAATAAAATTCTTTTCCGGTTTAAACTCGACGTTCATTTGTCAGACGGGACTTAATACTCAAAAGCTTGAAAATTCGGCGCTTGACAGCGGAAAAACCGTTATTGAAACACTTCGCGATATGGACAAAGTGGGAAAAATATATATCATGCTCGGAACAAATGAGATAAGCTATAATGATCCGGAAGGATACCTGAAAAGATATTCGTCATTTATCGACCGAGTTAAAGAAGAAATGCCCGGAACGCTGATTTATATTGAATCCATTATGCCCGTATCACAAGCGAAATCGTCATCTTCGACGATTAAAAACGATACTGTCAAAAAATTTAACGAAAAACTTATTGAACTTGCAAAAGAAAAAGAATGCTATTATATTGACAGCAACTCAAAATTTGCAGGAGAGGACGGATATCTCCCTGCGGCAGACAGTTCGGACGGAATACACCTTAATCCGAGCGGTTACAGAGAGCTTACGGAATATTTCAAGACGCATGCAGTCGGAGTCGGCAGCAACAAAAAAATGACCAAAACCGTCAAAAAGGTATTTAAAGGCGGCGGAAAATACGACACCGTAAAAATTGCAGAAAATGTTCTTTCTGCCGTTAAATTTAAAGACAAGCTTGCAAAAGTAAGCGATACACTCACCGTATCGAATTATAATCCCGATACAAAAACAATATGTTCCGCTGCGCTTTATCTCGGCGGAGGATCAACGGCAGAAGAAATAGCCGTGTTTGAAGCAGACTCCGAAAAGAGCGCAAAAGCTCTTGTTGAAAAGGTGAAAAAACGTATAGAAAACAAGAAAAACGATTACAGAACCTATATGCCTGCCGAAATGACTAAGCTGAACAGTCCTGTAATAGTTCAAAAAGGAAATATTGTCGTTGTGTGCATTGCGGATAAGGTTGATGAAGCTACCGTTACAAAATGTATTAAAAAATAATTTATAATGGTATAACCAAATAAAAGCAGTTATCGGTTTGTAATCTGCCAAAACCAAAGGCTATGAATTTACTTTTAAAGTATTTCATAGCCTTTTAATTTTTGGTGCAAAACACAGGGCTAATGCCGGAGCGCGCGGTATCATATCCTATAATTACGGTACTATGTGCATCATTGCGTTCGGATTTATGCCGCCGTTCTCATTATACATATTATATCCGTGGCAGTCGATATTCATTCTGTTGTCAAAACCGAGAGAAACAATCATTCTTCCACTATCATCAATAAAAGTGGTATGGTCATTATCCTTGTCATAATAATCAACCGTTTCGCCGTCAATTTCTATTGCCCGTGCCATAATGTAAGCAAAAGGGTTATACCAGTTGAGCGATATAAAAATTAACGTAATAAGCTGATACAAAATATCTTTTCGTTTGTAATGTATCAGTTCGTGGCGAAATATAAAATGCAGCTCATCATTTAAAAACTCGTTTTCGCTTAATAGGATAAACGGGTGAATAATTCCCACAAGCATAGGCGTATCGGAACCTTATAGCTTATACCGAGTTTTCCGAACGGTACCGGAAAAATAAGCATAACCGCAAGCCACGAATAATATCGAAAACCTGCCGTGTATCTTTTCATAACCGGCTTTGTGAGAGCTAAAAGCAAAATAATTACAACCGAAAATTCAATTGATGAAATTACATTTTGCTCAAAAATTTGCTTTATATAATCCGATAAATAATCAGACACAAAAAATTCCGTAAAACTCTTTTGAGTCTTACGGAACTTTTTGTGTCACACTTTTCACGAGGTGCGATTTTTATAACTTAAAGTTTATGTTATTTTGTTTCCATGTAATCATCTGCATGAATGATCGGCGTTACAACTTCAACATTCTGGTAAACCGGAAGTCCCGTACCTGCAGGGATGAGTTTACCGATGATAACGTTTTCTTTAAGACCGACAAGCGGATCCTTTTTACCCTTTATAGCTGCATCGGTAAGGACTCTTGTCGTCTCCTGGAATGATGCTGCCGAAAGGAATGAATCTGTTGCAAGAGCGGTTTTTGTAATACCGAGAAGAACAGGTTTACTTGTAGGCTCTGCTTTCCCTTCGGATGCCATTTTCTCTTTAACAGCCTCAAATTCAGCACGGTCAACCATTGAACCTATAAGCAGGTCACTGTCGCCCGGATCCTCAATTCTTACCTTTCTGATCATCTGGCGTACAATAACTTCAATATGCTTATCGTTGATATCAATACCCTGCAGTCTGTATACACGCTGAACCTCTCTCGTGAGATAATCCGTAACAGCCGTAAGACCTGCCTGATCTGAAATCTTGCCCTTAATTGCAAGAAGATCCTGAGGATAAATTGAACCCTCCGTAAGTTCATCACCTGCCGAAACCTTTTGACCCTCGCTGACTTTAAGTCTTGAGCCGTAAGGAATGAGGTAATTATTTGTCATTCCGTTTTCATCCGTAATGATTACTTCACGTTTCTTTTTGTTTTCTTCTATAGAAACCGTGCCGTCTTCGGTAGCAAGAATAGCAACACCCTTAGGTCTGCGAGCTTCGAAAAGTTCTTCGACTCTGGGGAGACCCTGTGTGATATCGTCTCCGGCAACACCGCCCGTATGGAATGTTCTCATGGTAAGCTGTGTACCCGGTTCACCGATAGACTGAGCTGCGATAATACCGACAGCCTCACCGGCATTAACAAGCTGGCCGGATGCAAGGTTGGAACCGTAACACTTAGCGCATACACCGATTCTTGCCTTACATGTCAGAATACTTCTTATTTCAACTTCTGTTATGCCTGCATCACAGATTTCACCTGCTATTTCTTCATTTATAAGTTCATCCGCATGAACGATGATCTCTCCCGTTTCGGGATTTATAACATCGTGCATCGATACTCTTCCGCAAAGTCTGTCTTTGAGTCCTTCAATTACCTCGTTGCCGTCTGTAATAGCTTTTGCAACAACACCGTGTTCTACACCGCAGTCTTCCTGACGTATGATAACATCCTGCGATACATCAACAAGTCTTCTTGTGAGGTAGCCCGAATCGGCTGTACGAAGAGCCGTATCGGCAAGACCTTTACGTGCACCGTGTGTCGATATAAAATATTCCAAAACGTTAAGACCTTCACGGAAGTTGGCTTTAATAGGAATCTCTATTGCGCGTCCGGATGTATCGGCCATAAGACCACGCATACCGGCAAGCTGCTTAATCTGATCCTTACTACCACGGGCACCGGATGTAGCCATCATGTATATCGGGTTGTACTGGTCGAGATTATCAATAAGGTCATCGGAAATATCACTAACAGCCTTATTCCATGCCGTAATGACTTTTCCGTATCTTTCTTCATTGCTGATAAGACCGCGTTTATACTGCTTTGTAATCTTATCTACCTCTACCTGAGCGGCATCAAGATGCTCCTGCTTTGTTTCCGGAATGATAATATCCGAAACACTGATTGTAAGCGCACCCTTTGTGGAATATTTATATCCCAAAGCTTTTATATGGTCAAGAACTTCGGCAGTAACCGTGGTTCCGTGTTCTTTGATACAGTTATCAAAGATTTTTCCGAGGCCTTTCTTATCTGCTGTAAAGTTCATGCCTATCTCAAGAGTGAGCGGACCTTCAACACTTCTGTCGACAAGTCTGATATCCTGCGGAATATTTTCATTAAATATGATTTTACCTGCTGTTGCATCGATTATTCCCGATACTTCCTTACCGTCAACAGTTACGGTGTTAATAACCTTAATCGGGGCATGAAGACCGAGAACACCTCTTCCGTATGCCATAAGAACTTCATCAAAGTTGGTAAAATACTTCCCTTCTCCCATCTCTCCCGGGAAGCACCCTTCCTCAGTAAATAATGCAGGTTTTTTGCCCTCTTTTTCAAGCTCTTCGTTTATCTTAACAAGGCTCTTTCCTGTCTTTATAGCCTTTTTGCTGTTTTTGTTAAATTCCTGATTGCTTAAATAGCATACGATATCGCCTGTTTCAAATCCGCTGTCGCCGGGATCCGTTATCTTAACCTCTTTAGCCTTTATAATCGTAAGATAATAACTGCCGAGAACCATATCCTGCGTAGGTACGATAACCGGTTTACCATCCTGAGGTTTAAGAAGGTTATTTGCCGAAAGCATCAGAATTCTTGCTTCTGCCTGTGCTTCGGGTGAAAGCGGAACATGGACAGCCATCTGGTCACCATCGAAGTCGGCGTTAAATGCCGTACAAACAAGCGGATGAAGCTTTATAGCTCTGCCCTCAACAAGGACGGGTTCAAAAGCCTGAATACCGAGTCTGTGAAGCGTAGGAGCACGGTTCAGAAATACCGGATGTTCTTTGATAACATCTTCAAGCATATCCCAAACTTCCGGTCTTACTCTTTCAACCATGCGCTTTGCGCTCTTTATATTGTGGCATAAACCGTCTTCAACAAGTTTTTTCATTACAAAAGGCTTAAAGAGTTCGAGCGCCATTTCCTTAGGAAGTCCGCACTGATAAATCTTAAGCGTCGGACCGACAACTATAACCGAACGTCCGGAATAGTCAACACGCTTACCGAGAAGGTTCTGACGGAAACGTCCCTGTTTACCTTTCAGCATATCCGAAAGTGATTTGAGCGGACGGTTTCCGGGACCCGTAACGGGTCTGCCTCTTCTGCCGTTATCAATAAGTGCATCAACAGCTTCCTGAAGCATTCTCTTTTCGTTGCGCACTATAATATCGGGTGCTTCAAGCTCAAGAAGTCTCTTAAGTCTGTTGTTACGGTTTATTACTCTTCTGTAAAGATCATTGAGGTCCGATGTGGCAAATCTTCCGCCGTCGAGCTGTACCATAGGTCTGATTTCAGGCGGAATTACCGGAACGGCATCCATTATCATCCATTCGGGTTTGTTGCCCGATATTCTGAATGCTTCCACAACTTCAAGTCTTTTCGCAATTCTTATCTTCTTTTGTCCCTGCGATGCATCAAGCTCCTCTTTAAGCTGAGCCGAAAGCTCTTCAAGGTCGATTTTCAAGAGAAGCTCTTTGACAGCCTCGGCACCCATAGATGCCTTAAAGCCGTCAGTACCGTATTTTTCGGTATAATCTCTGTATTCTTTTTCACTCAAAGTTTGTTTCTCTTCAAGATCCGTTTTCCCGGGATCGATTACCACATATGCCGCAAAGTAAAGAATTCTTTCAAGAATTCTCGGAGACATATCAAGTATAAGACCCATGCGGCTCGGAATACCTTTAAAATACCATATATGCGATACGGGAGCGGCAAGTTCAATGTGACCCATGCGTTCTCTCCTTACCTTGGAACGTGTAACCTCAACTCCGCATCTGTCGCAGACAATGCCCTTATATCTGATTCTCTTGTATTTACCGCAGTAACACTCCCAGTCCTTCTGAGGTCCGAATATTTTTTCGCAAAACAGACCGTCTCTCTCCGGTTTAAGAGTTCTGTAGTTTATTGTTTCCGGCTTTTTAACTTCACCGTGTGACCATTCCCTGATCTTTTCCGGAGAAGCCAAACCGATTTTTATGGATTCAAAATCATTAAATGCTGACATAAGCTATCTCCTTTCTTATTGATCACCAAAATCGTCTGTAGAGTCTATAGAACTGTCTATATCGTCTATATCGTCTATATCATCAAAATCTACTATATAATCATCACCCATATCAAGCACATCGGGCGCTTCGAGCGAATCCAGATCATCTCCATCATCAGTATCAAGGATTCCTGCAAGAACATCATCCGTGTCGTCCGACTCAAATTCGCTGTCATCGGGTTCAATATCATCGTCATCCTCTTCATCATTGGGATCAAATGAATCATAGGGTTCAAAGAAATCATCCTCATTACCCTCAAGATTAAGTCTGAGATCCGGATCGTCATCATCATCGTTTTCACGAATAGGAATGATCTCATCGTTTGCGTCAAGCACCTGAACATCAAGTCCGAGACTCTGAAGCTCTTTGATAAGAACTTTAAATGACTCCGGAATACCGGGCTTGGGTATATTTTCGCCTTTTACGATGGATTCATATGTCTTTACACGTCCGACAACGTCATCGGATTTAACGGTGAGTATTTCCTGAAGTGTATATGCTGCTCCGTATGCTTCAAGAGCCCAAACTTCCATTTCTCCGAAACGCTGACCGCCGAACTGAGCTTTACCGCCGAGCGGCTGCTGAGTAACAAGTGAATACGGTCCGGTTGAACGGGCATGAATCTTATCGTCAACAAGATGATGCAGTTTAAGGTAATACATGTATCCGACAGTAACAGGGCTGTCAAACGCTTCACCGGTTCTTCCGTCATAAAGAACGGTTTTGCCGTCAAGCGGCATTCCTGCCATTTTCTGCGTTTCCGCAATATCTTTTTCCGTTGCTCCGTCGAAAACCGGCGTTGCAATCTTCCAGCCGAGAGCCTTGGCGGCATAACCGAGGTGAACTTCAAGAACCTGTCCGATATTCATTCGCGAAGGTACACCGAGAGGATTAAGAACTATCTGCAGCGGAGTTCCGTCGGGAAGGAAAGGCATATCTTCTTCCGGAAGAATACGCGATATAACACCCTTGTTTCCGTGACGTCCCGCCATTTTATCACCGACAGAAACCTTACGTTTCTGAGCAATATAGCAACGGACAAGCTGATTTACTCCGGGCGGGAGTTCATCTCCGTTTTCACGCGTAAATATTTTAACATCTACAACGATACCTGCCTCACCGTGCGGAACACGGAGAGAAGTATCTCTTACATCTCTTGCTTTTTCACCGAATATAGCACGAAGAAGTCTTTCTTCTGCCGAAAGCTCGGTTTCACCTTTCGGAGTAACCTTACCTACAAGTATATCTCCGGCTCTGACTTCGGCACCGATTCTTACGATACCTCTCTCATCTATATCCTTTAAAGCATCTTCGCCGACATTTGAAATATCACGTGTAATTTCTTCGGCTCCGAGCTTTGTATCTCTTGCTTCACATTCATACTCTTCTATATGAATTGATGTGAATACATCTTCCTTTACAAGGCGCTCATTAATCAAAACAGCATCCTCATAGTTGTAACCCTCCCATGTCATAAATCCTATAAGGATATTCTTACCGAGGGATATTTCTCCGTTGGATGTGGAAGGTCCGTCTGCTATTATATCACCTTTTTTAACATGCTCTCCGTTTGAAACGATAGGCTTCTGATTGATACATGTGCTTTGATTGGAACGCAAAAATTTAATAAGCTGATAGCTTCTTATATTGCCGTCCTCTTCGCGAATGCGAATTTCATCTGCACCTACTCTTACAACAACGCCGTCCTCTTTTGCAAGAACACATATTCCCGAATCCTTCGCGGCTCTGTATTCCATACCCGTTCCGACAATCGGAGATTCGGTTTTCAAAAGCGGAACAGCCTGACGCTGCATGTTCGATCCCATAAGTGCACGCACAGCATCGTCATTTTCAAGGAACGGAATCATAGCTGTCGCAACCGATACAATTTGCTTGGGCGATACGTCAACATAATCAACCTTATCGGGAGTTACTTCTATAAATTCATCTCTGTATCTTACAATAACCTTGGGGTTGATGAAGCTTCCGTCTTTATCAAGTTTTTCACTCGCGGGGGCAACCATGTAGTTATCCTCAACATCAGCCGTCATGTAAGTGATTTCATCGTCAACCTTAAGTGTTTCTTTATTAAATTTTCTGTACGGAGCTTCTATAAATCCGTACTCATTTATTCTTGCATAGCATGCAAGAGAGTTGATAAGACCTATGTTAGGACCTTCGGGAGTCTCTATAGGACACATTCTGCCGTAATGAGAATGGTGAACGTCTCGAACTTCGAATCCTGCTCTTTCTCTTGAAAGACCGCCCGGTCCGAGAGCCGAAAGTCTTCTTTTATGTGTAAGCTCGGCAAGAGGATTTGTCTGATCCATAAACTGCGAAAGCTGTGATGAACCGAAAAATTCTTTTATTGCCGAAACAACAGGTCTTGAGTTTATAAGGAGCTGAGGCGTTACCACATCAAGATCCTGAATTGTCATTCTTTCTCTTACAACTCTTTCAAGTCTTGAAAGACCTATGCGGAACTGATTTTGCAAAAGCTCGCCGACAGCTCTTAAACGACGGTTACCCAAATGGTCAATGTCATCCGTTGTACCTATTCCGTACTCAAGATTGTTATGATAGTTTATCGATGCATAGATATCTTCTGTTATGATATGTTTCGGAATAAGATCATGCATACGTTCTTTTATGAGTTTTTTAATTTCTTCATTATCATCCGAAGATGCAAGTATTTCTTTAAGTACACTGAATTTAACTTTTTCTTTAATTTCGAATTCCTCAATCATAGCTTTGAGTTCATCGCTTATATGATCAAAGATATTTACCATATCGTTTGTAAATACCTTAACTTCTTTGCCTTCCTCGGTTTTGATCCAGACTGTGTTAATGCCGGCTCTTTCAAGTATGGCTGCCTTTTCGGCTGAAACACATTCTCCTGCCTCGGCAAGAATTTCGCCTGTTTCTTCATCGGCAACCGGTTTTGCAAGAATTTGATTTTTGATTCTTGCTCCGAGAGCAAGCTTTTTATTGAATTTGAATCTGCCTACCTTTGACAGATCATATCTTTTGGCGTCAAAAAACAAACCGTTGATGAGGGTAGTTGCACTCTCGACCGTCGGCGGTTCGCCCGGACGGAGTTTTTTATATATTTCGATAAGGGCTTCTTCGGCATTAGTCGTAAAGTCCTTTTCAAGCGTTGTATTAATTTTTTCATCATAACCGAACATCTCAAGGATTTCGGCATTGGTGTTAAGACCGAGAGCTCTGATAAATACAGTCACGGGGAGCTTTCTCGTTCTGTCTATACGAACGGAAAAAACATCGTTTGAATCGGTCTCATACTCAAGCCATGCTCCGCGGTTCGGTATAACCGTGGCATCATAAAGCTCCTTACCGGTTTTATCATGCTGCATAGCAAAGTATATTCCCGGAGAACGAACAACCTGGCTTACGATAACTCTCTCGGCACCGTTAATAATAAAGGTACCCTGGTCTGTCATAAGCGGAAATTCGCCCATGAATATCTCCTGCTCTTTTACTTCACCCGTTTCCTTGTTAATAAGCCTAACCTTAATTTTGAGGGGCTTTGAGTACGTCGTATCACGCGACTTGCACTCTGCAATTGAATACTTCGGGTTGTCATCAAGATAATAATCGTCAAATTCAAGCACAAGATTGCCCGAAAAATCACAAATAGGAGATACGTCTTCGAGTACCTCTTTCAATCCCTTGTCGATGAACCACCGGTATGAATTCTTCTGCACCTCAATTAAGTTTGGCATTTCAAGAACTTCATCAATTTTAGAATAACTCATTCTTTCGTTCTTGCCAAGCTTGATAGGATGTACCATGTTTCTATCACCTCATCTATTTTTTTTGCGCCAATAAACTTTTACGTGCATAAGGCACATACGCTTTAACACAGCAATCATGCACAATACAGGCTTTTTTGATATGCAAAAAACCGTGATAGTGCACAACCGAAATGTAATAAAAACGGCTATAATTGCAATTTATAATAATATCACAAAAAATGTAATTTGTCAAGGAAAATTTTTCGTTTTTTTATATTTTTTTCATTCGGCAATAAATTTGTCCTTAAGTCCCTTATCAAAAACATCCTTTGCGTATTTTTTGCAAGTTCAAGACTGTGAAGTCTGTAATTACCGCATTGTACTTCATTTACGGCAGGTACGCTGTCTGCATTAACCGCTTTTTCAAGCACTTTTTTTATTTCATCGGCAGCATAGCTGCTTTCCCACTCACCCCAAAGGGTCATATAAAATCAAAAAAACGGAATGAGAAACAAAGAACACGGCAATATCTTACCGTGTTCTTTGTTGTAGTGATTATATATATTTAGGGAATACATAGTAATTGGCAATTATATGATTTTTTCATTTTCCGTCTGCGTCGGATTTATTCAGCGCTTGCTTCAGCTTTCTGCGCGGCAATATGCGCAGTCTGCGAATTCACGTTTACGTCATTCGTAAATTCCGTAAAGAATCCGATCGGAACAAAAGTTGTACCGTCATGAATAACCGTAGCTTTTGTATTTTCAACCTTACGGTCCATCGTAACCATTTTTTCTTTTCCTTTGAATGTAACCTCATTGCTGCCGTTATACAAAGTTGCTTTCTGAATATACTCGTCTTCAACGGTTATTGCGCCTGTCTCGGCATCCCAGCCGACAGTGTATCCGAGAGCTTCGGAAGCTGCACGCAGCGGAACCATAAGCGTGTTTTCTTCAAAATACATAGGTTTGGAAAGTGTAACCTCTTTGCCGTTTGCAAGAAGTTTGATTTTGGAAGGATCAGCTTTCAGAGCATCATCCGAAACAGTTTCCGTACCAAATTTTATCTTTCCGTTTGCTTCGGGTATATTTGTCACAACAACTTTGTCGGTGCTTGCATATGCGGGAATGCTGAGCGTAACCGCACCATACCATGCAACAAATTCTGTGCCGGGAACTATATCTTCTGCTTTTATTATATTTTTGGTTGCATAGGGTTTAACCGAAGCGTCTTTAAGAATCGTGAGCACGATATTCTGAGTTTTATCAAATACAGCAATATTGCCGTTTTCATCCTTATCTACGGTATCGGCTTTCATAAGGTTAACCGTTCCGCCTTTTTCAACGTTTGTTGCAATAAGATAAGCGTTTGACTGAGGGGGAAGGCTCTTTGTCATAACGGAAGAATACTCAACATATATTCTGTCTCCGTCTTTGAGTTCGCTTGCCGAAAACGGAATTGCAAGCTCACTGTCGATAAAAATAGTTTTGTCGCTTATTTTAAGCTCAACAGCCTGTTTTTCATCCGTTTCTGCAGTTATCGTATCGGACGATACTTCTTTTACCGTCATAAAGGCGCTTAAGTTTGCCGAATCCGAAACCTCCTGCTTTATAATTGTTGCATCCTCAACCGCCGTATCGGCATCTGCAAAAACATATGCGGCGCTTCCTAAGGTCATAGCCGCAGCCATAAGTATTGATACAGTTTTTTTCATCATATTAATCTTCCTTTCTTTTTCTGTTTTTTGCCTGTTCATATATAAAACAACTCTTTTTGCAAAAGCGTTGCAAAAATTTCTAAAAAAATTAAACCTCTTTAAAAATAAAGAGATTTAATTTAATATTTATCCCAAAATCCTTAAGTATAATGCAGGTTTAACGCATATATCAAAACATAAGCTCATCTAAAAATTTTTCAAAACAAACACCGTCATTTGAATCTATTTTATTATCATATGAAAATTTTGTCGTTTTATAAACAAAATCCGTTGCCCGTTCAACCGCCGAAAAAACATCATACCCCAAAGTTACCATTCCCGTTATAACAGAAGCAAAAACATCTCCCGTTCCGCTGTAATAATGGGGAATAAGCTCACCTTTATAGGTTTTAATCTCTCCGCGGCTGCACGCGAAATTCTTTATGATGTTTCCGTCCTTCTGACCGGTTATAACAGCGCTTTTTGCTCCGAGAGAACATATCTTTTCCGCAATACGGATTATTTCTTTGTCACTCATGTGTTCTCCGTGATACTCACTGCCTGTCAGAATACATGCCTCCGTTATATTCGGCGTCACTATATCCGCATACGATACCAGACGCTTCATCTCATTGCAAAGCTCCTCCGTATATGTGGCATACATATGCCCGTTATCACCCATAACAGGGTCAACCACAATAACGGTGTCATCCTTTCTGAACATATTCATAAATTTTATAACGGTTTCTATCTGCTTCTCGGAGCCCAGAAACCCCGTGTATATGCTGTCAAATTTTATTCCGATCTTTTCCCAGTTATCCATAAAACATTCCATTTTATCGGTATAATCATCAAAATAATACTCCGGATACCCCGTGTGATTGGAAAGCACCGCCGTCGGAAGAACGCTGCAATTTATTCCCATAGCGCATAAAACAGGAAGCGCAACGGTTAAAGAGCAGCGTCCGGTTCCCGACAAATCGTTAATTGCTGCGGTTTTCTTTATTACTGACATAGTGCAACCCTCTTTTAAATGTTATATCCCTATTGTATCAGTTAAGCCGCCTTATGTCAACATCTTTAATTTTGTTCCGTGATTTTTTAAGTCTGCCACAAAAATTATAACGGTTAATTTGCAAATTCACTCTTGCACAGCGGTTTCAGGTTTATCTTCTTTCCGAAAAGCATAACTTTTATCCGCGTTCCCTTTTCAAGCGCAAGACTGACCTCACCGTCCGAAAATGACTGTGCCGAAACGGTTTTCATTGCCGTATCAACCAGTTTTCCGCTGCCATCGTATGATGCCGCGCAAAGAATTACCTCTCCGAGCTCGGACGGCAAATCAAGATTAACCGATACACCCCCGTATTCTGTCTGAGCCGAAATAATTTTAGCGGTATTGCCTATGACAATTTTTACATTTTTTTCATATGTATAGTTCTGATACCGGGCGCTTATAACAGCATTATAAATACCGCCTCCGAGATCTTTATCAACAACAAGATATTTGTTATTATCGTCCCATGTTATCTTTTCGCTGTCCGCTGTTATGCTCCAATATGCATAATCGGTTATGTCTCTTTCTTCTATAGCATTTCCGTCACCATCTTCTCCGCTGTATCCCGGCATTGTAAGTCTGTACGGTGTATTGAAAGCTGCACTGCGATTCTGCGGAAGCGAAATATCACTCAATCCTTCAAGAGTGCCGTCGGCATACAAATAGACACTGTTGCTCGACGAACCGGCAGAATTAAATACCTCCACCTTAAATTTCAGATAACCGTTCTCCTCAACCCTCGAACGCTTCAACCAAAATGCGGTTTCATCTTTCGGGAATATCATCGGATCATCTTCGCCGACAGTTACCTCATAGCGATCTATCGGCATACCGCCGTCGTTTTCAACCGTCCAGCTTACCCTTACGTAATCATCACCGATTACCGAATCAATATCCGGTGATGACGGAGGATCGGGAATGTTTTCATCGGGAGTTACGGTAAGGTATACAGTTGATCTCACTGTCATGTTATATATGTCTGTACCCTCTGTTGCAATTGCAACAGTATACTCTTTTCCGTTTTCATATCCGTTAGTTCTGTACGCACCGCCGTACAGCGTCCTCCAATATGAGTCTCCGTCAACCTTAAATTGAAGAACATCGCCGTCATTATGTTTTTCACCGAAAAAGTAAATACCGCCGTTTCGGGGCTCTGCCCTCGGATCTATCGGCGGAAGCGGAGCTTCCGAGCTCGGTTTTCTTTTACGCATGGATTCATTGCCGCCGCCTTCTTCATTTGTCGCACGGACATGCAGAGCATATTCTCTGTCATTTTCAAGCCCGGTAAATATATAATGCAATGTTCCGTCAAACACTATAGGATCAACCTTTTGCCACGCACCGTCATCAAGCTTAACTTCATAACCCGTAACCGGAACATGTGTTATCGGAAGCCACTCAAGCTCAAGCTGTTCATATCCCCTGATAACATCGTTTATTGTCGGTGCACCGAGGTTCGGCGGAGCAATTTGCGTTATCACCGCACTGTCGCCTGCACCGCATGTGTTTACGGCACGTACGCGGAATTCATATTCCCGGTTTGTGGTCAGCCCGTCAAAACCGTAAGAAAACGCTGCGTTTTCATCCGGAGTATTTGCAACATCAACCCATGATTTTCCGCTGTCTTTTGATATCTGATATCCCGATATCGAATCACCCCTGTAACACGGTTCTTTCCATGATATTACAGCCGATTTGTAGCTCATATCCGCTTTTACGGAGGTCGGCCGCGACGGTGCAATCAAAGCTTCTGACGGAATCACACTGACGCTTGTTGGTGTTTCACGGTTTTGCGTAAAGCTGTATACAGTTATTTCATACTCTTTTCCGTTTTCAAGCCCGTTTCTTATCCATTCGCGTTCATCTCCAAAATCAACACCGTACATTTCATGTATACCGTTGCCCTTGATTTCAACCTTATAATATTTCCATGATATTTCGGGCCAATATTCATTTTCGCCCCAATAATCCGGAGCATCCCATGTGACCGTAATGCTGCCGTTTCCGGGGTATACTTTCAGATTTTTTACCGGATCGGGATCATTCGGCGGAGCGCTTACTTCAAACTCATGCCATGCGGCTTCGCTTTCTCCGCATGTTGTTTTTGCTTTCAAACCGATTGTATATTTACTTCCCACGGTAAGTTCATCCGGTACATAAAGTTCAAAACTGTGTCCGGACTGCGCAGTGTTATATGATCTCTCCCATACCTGCATACCGTCTTTGATATAATTTTCATGACCCTTGATGGTATACAGATAATACAGCATCTGCCCGCCTCCGTCATCGTCCGGTGCCTCCACAAGAAGCTTAATCGGGTTCGGTGTCAGAGATGCCGCAAACCGAAAACTCGGCGCTTCGGGAACTGTCGGCTCGGTAACCGTATATTTCAGCGAAACAAATGCCGATGTGACACCGTTTGATATTTTAAGCGTACCCGTATGAATGCCGACATCCAGACCGCGCTTGGGCGCAATCTTAACCGTTGCCGTCGAATTTTCCAAATCTTTTGCATACAGCAAATTTGACGAAAGAGCTTCCGTTATTTCAAAATCGCTGTTTTCATCAAGCTCGGCATAAAGATTTTTTATTTGTTCGGTATAAATATTTTTTACGGTGACCGTCTGCGCATCCGCAGATGGGGTTCCTCCGGAATATCTGTAACGCATTCTTCCGAAATCAAGCTCGGATTTATCGGTTTCAATCCATATGGGATCGGTATATTTATCCACAACAACCGTAAACGTATTTGAACGTACTCCTCCGACATTGAGGCAAAGTTCATATCTGCCGGGTTTTACGTTGCTGTTTATTTTTATTCCGAACGGATAGCTGCCGCTCGTGCCTATATTGCCGCCTCCGGTGTTAAGTGTCATGCCGAGAGGCGCACCCTCAAGAGCCGTGTATGCCTCGCGGGTAACACCGGTTATTTTTGCAGTAAATCCGACTTCATTTACATATCCTTCTGTTTTCGGCCCCACCTGTTCAACAGACATTTCGGACGGCGCAACTGAGAGCGAATCGGGAACAACACCGGACGGCTGAACAACTCCGGAGGTTATATATGTGACAACGGGAAATTGCTGAACGCTGTCGCCGTCATTAAAATCATGTATGTAGTGAAGCAGTCTCCAGTTAAAATATGCTTTCTCTTCGGTGCCGCCGCTTACGTTCATACCGTCACCCTGACCGAAAACCGTTCCCTCAAAGCTTGTGCCGACTGCGTTTGTCCTTATTTTTCCGCTTTCATATTCTTTTTCGGAAGATGAACCTACGGTGATTTTTGAGCCCGTATTCACAAGGCCGAAAATATCATCGGCTTCAGCCTCGTACCCTCCGCCGAGTTTTACACTCACCGACGAACCCGATGCCGTGGTTTCACTCGTCTCTTTTGTTATATCTATGGAAAGAGTCTGACTGCTTTCATCAGACGGAAATCCCGCAAGCTTCGTATGCGTCAATACGCTTCCGTTTAAAACTCCCGAGCCTGACGGAGCCTCTTGTGGATATGTTTCGGGCTTTCCGACCATGTGTGTAAACACATCTTTAAGATCAGGCAGGGCGCCGTCGGCGTATTTTACAAATTCAAGATAGTCATCATAGTTAATAGCTGCTATTTTAATTGAATCCGAACCTCCCCTCGGAACATAAACTATATACGGAGATTCGGCAAGCTCACCGTTTGTACCGGGATAGTATGCGGTATACGAATATGCGTCATACGCAACGGTTGAAAGCACAACGGTGTCGCTGCCGCCGCTTGCTGAAAAGCTCTGAGTATATGATACCTCTTCGGTTTCTTCTCTGCCTGAAGATGAACTGTTCATCGACTCGGCTTCCGATTCAAAGACACCCGAAGTTCCGATGCCGCCCGCCTTTATTTCGGTTGAGATATACGAACCTGCCGAAACCGTATAAGACTCTGATTTTCCTGCAGATGTTGTCATGCTCTTTCCGTAAGTTGTCTGACTGTTTGAATACATATCCGACGGGAGTGACTCAAAATACGGAGGTGAGGCAAGAGCAGCAATAATTACCGGATCTGCCCAGAAAAACTTATGTTTGTTATATTTAAGATATATCGAGTCATTATCCGTATCGGGCATTGCAGCAACCGCATATGCCGAATCGTTTTGCGCCATTACATCAGCCATGTAGCCTTTTCCGCTTCGCTGAACAAAGTATGTTCGAAATCCATTGTCCGTATATGCCGAAACAAGTGCCGCGTCCTCATAAGATGTGCCGTCAAAACGAACATTTGCCGATCTTATGTCTGTAACATTTATTCCGTTTCTGTAAGAAACACAGTCATTATCTGAAAAACCGTGTCCGTTATCTTCACGGTTCATACCCCATGTTCCCGTATACGAACCCTCGTTGACGGTGTCATATCGGTATATATTTCCCTCGGGATATCTCACAAAAGAAAAATATCTCTGATCGGCTATTACGGTACCGGATGACACAAATCCCTTTTTACCGTCCGAAGCCCCGAAATCACCTTTCAAAATACCTATCCTTACCGGCGCACAATCAATGGGATCCGTCCTGTAAACGTAATCCGTGTCATTCGCACCGCCGCCGGCCATCCAGCCGTGGTGATAGATTCCGCCGCGATATAAAAGAGATGCTTTAAAATTATTAAAGTCTGTTTTCATGTCAAACGAATATATGTAAAAAGCGGGCGTAAACATTTTGGTTCCCGACATTGCCTGCCAGTGGTGGACCGTCTGCTTAAATGAAAGAAAAATTGTGGGCTTTCCCGAGCCGTCTATATCACATATATCAACGTCAAAGCCTGCAGCATCGCCTGATGTCACACCGAGATTCAGTTCTTTTTTTATATTTCCGTCTATAAATCTCATAAGATGACTTCTTTTGAAAATCATTTCATCAGCAGTCGGCGCTCCGCCCACATAATACACCGCAAACATATTGCTTGAATAATTGGGGTTATATTGTGCTTTAGTTGTTGAAAAAGCCGTTACCAGATCATCATATCCGTCGCCGTCTACATCTCCCGAGGCAATTGCCGCAGTGGTTCCCGGGGCGCCGAGATAACAATTATCACCGTATGTTACATTCATGCTTGACCTTACTTCCGACGGCTGATGACACCATCCATCGGAAGACCGCCAGCTCTTTGCATTTCTGCCGTCGGATTCAAGACTCCAAAGGTACGCACCGCCGTATCTGTCAAATCCGTATTTGTCGGAGCTTTTTGTTCCGTATCCGCTTGTCGGCGTGGCGGTTACTATTTCATCATATCCGTCGCCGTTGACATCGGCACACAAAATTTCAAGACAATTTGCAAAATCCTTAATATTGCCGTAAAAGTCTTTTGTGCCGCTGTACAAAACCGCAATCGGAAAAAGCGTCCCGTCCCTCTCCGCTGCCGACGCGCCGCAAATCATAAGAAGAGATTTACCGTCATTCGTCACTGCCGCAGTAAGAAATGCAAGCTCTTCCTTTTTCCCGTCACCGTCAAAATCCCCTTCGGCGGCGCCAAGCAGTTTATATTCACTTCCTATGTTGTATTCCGTACCGTTTACGGTAACCTTTCCGGAGGGAAGCTTAAAATTCCCGGAATTTTTCCACGATGCGGTATCGGACGCAAAACTGCTTTCACCAAACACTTTCGACCCGCTGCCACTTATATAAAACGGTTCTCTGACATCTGAAAGTACCGTGCCGTTCAGATACGGCAGATTTTCAGACTTATCATCGGGGTTGACCTCATCGATGCCTCCGAAAATGCTCCGCAGTATATCCGGATTATCCGAATCCGACTCTGCAAAAACAATAAAATTGCCTGCGGATGAAAGTACAAGCAGCAATGTCAGAATAACAGATATAAGCTTCCTTTTCATAAAAACAACTCTCCCTTCGGGGTATAATATTACAGAATAATTATACCAAAAGGAGAGTCTTTTGAAAATTGGCCATCGGCCATTTTTATAAAATTTGAAATACAGTTAAATAAAAATTCGGATATTTACAGTTGAGCCCTTGATTTTATTCCGGTTTTATCAAAAATATTGCTTATGGTCATCTTCACCGTTGATATCGAAACATAGAGCCGCGCGGCAATTTGCTTGTTTGTAAGCCCCTGACGTATGAGCTCGGCAACCTCAAGTTCACGCGGAGAAAGCGACGGTTTATCGGAACTGATTTTCAAAAGTGCATTTTCAAAATCTTCGCCGAGGCGGCATATTTCAGTGTGTTTTTTAACGTTAAGCATTGGTTTTAACCGATTATAATTTTGAGCAAATGGCATAAACAGTCCGTCCTCACACGCTAAAGAAAGCGCATTGCCGAACATGTCGGCCGCGTTTTTCTCGTCCGACAATGCCAGATAAGCGCAGGATGCAAATATATTAAAATATATTTGCGGCAATACGGCCGGGAAAGCGGCTGCAACATTACATGCAAACGGGCAAAATGCGAGCAGTTTTGAATATTCTTTCTTTTCAAGCAGCACCTTTGCATATACAATGTGCGCGAAAGGAAGCGTCATGGGAGCAATTCTGCCATCACCGATGTCTCCGTTCGCAAGCCACTCGTCCACCTTGTCGGGTCGGCGCAAAAACGCATATATATACCCCGCAAACAGGCTCTGCGTATACCTGCACATATCTTCGGTATTTGATGCCGCACTTTCCGACATAGCCACCATTATGTCAAACAGTTTATTTTCATCGCCGCTTTGCAATGCGGTGTTTGCAAGAACAAAAAGCCCACATTGATATATATTCGCCTGATTTTTAGCCTGCGCTTCAAACATTGCTCTGTATGCAAGTGTTTCGGCGGATGAAATATTTCCGCGAAGAAATTCCGCTTCGGCACGCATCGCATGCTCCGAACCGCTTCCGTGTCCTCCGGTCAGACGATAATAATAGGGCATGCACTCATCCATAAGCTCAAGTTCTCTTTGCAGCGAGCCCGACTCGGAGTGATACAGACACATTACCGACGGGGATCCGAAACTCCATGTGCTGCGTATGTTTATAAGACTTGCCCTCTTTCCGAGAAGTTCAAAGGCACATCGGTGATGGCGGCTCATCTCGGCTATATCATTGTATTTTGTAAAGGAAATCAGAAGCTCCGTTTCACCGAGTATTATGTTTTTTTCATTTTCGGACAAGTCACATTCTTCAATCAGGCTGAAAATTTCGCCTATAACATCAGCAAGCTTTTCGTTTTCACCGACAAAAAACAGTATAAAAGCAAGCGGAACCATGCTTTTCGGATGTCGGAGTTTCACCTCATGAGAAGTTTTGTCCAATATGTCAAAAATCATTTTTCGCGTGTTTTTATCTTCTATATCCGAAAGATCATAGCTTGTATGCGGCATTTCAAAAATTTTTTCGTAAGCTTCCGCTTTGTAATACAGGCGGATGGCATTTGTTTTTTTGCCGTTTTTCTCTTCCCATTCCGCTGCCTTTTCATAAATCCGGTTTCTTTCGCTGTCCGACAAACGGTTTAAATTCTCATTAAGATATTCATAAAGCAGATTGTGAAAATAATATTCACGTCTTTTGTCATCATAATGAATAAACCCTCCCTCGGATAAGTATTCACCGACAAATTCGGGACTTCTGCCGCTTACAAATGACGCTGCATGCTTTGTAAAGCTTTTAAACGGAGAAAGAGATTCAAAAAAGCGGCGTTCGGAGTCGCTCAGTCTTTCAAAAAAAGCCTTTTCAATAAGAGTACTCAGTATACCTTTTTCAAATCTTTTGTTTTTTGCATAGAAAAGCAATTGCAGATACATAGCAAATATCCAGCCGTCCGTTATTTTCATAAGCTCAGAAACTTCATCATTCGTAAGAATGATGCCGGCCTCGGAAAAATATCTGCGGCAGTCATCACGCGTAAACGAAAAGTCGCCGGTACCCATATAATATACATGTCTGCCGCCGCGAAAACGGAAGCTGTTTTTGGAACTTGAAGACTGAACCGAGGCAACAATATGCAGTTTTTCAGCGCAAAGAAAAGAAAGCGCGGTAAGAAAATCTCCCATTCCTTCACATAAACCGTTCAGATTGTCAAGCAAAATATATGTTTCTTCGGCACTTTCAATATCCGACATTATTTCGCCGATATCCGACATATTATCATCGCTCGGAGCACCGCAGTTTCTGAGCGCATCGGCGCTTATCCGATCGACGCTTTCAAGAAGCTTACAAAGCCACTGCCAATATTCGAAAATATCTCCGGAAAAAAATGTTCGCTTCAATACGCGTATACCGTCAAAATAATTCTGTGAAAAGAAATTCACCAGCGCCGTTGTCTTGCCGAAGCCCGACGGTGCTTCAATCACCGTGAGGGAATATTTTTTTATGTTTTCAAGGTCATCTGCAAGCCTCTTTGAAAAATACAAAGTCCGTAAATTCAGCTTGGATGTCATTTTCATCTACCTCCGAATAAAGTATACCACAAAAGACGGGTAAAATCAATAATTTATAAACATAAATCAGACCGAGCAAATTCCGAACGGCGGGGAATACAAAAAAGTCGCTTTTATTTAAAATTTTTTGAAAAAAAGCATTGAAATTTTTTTCTGTTTGTGTTTTAATCTTTCTATGAGGTGAGCGACACATGGAATATATTAAAATAGATTTTAATAACATTTTAAAAATTACAATGATGAACAAATCACGTCTGAATAATTCAACACGACATATAACCCGAATCGCAGACAGCTTTATTATGTATGCCGTATCGGAAGGCTGTCTTAAAATTCAAAACAACGATGAAATCCTGCAGTTAAGTGAGGGAGATATATGTTTTTTTGAAAAAGGAGATTTCCAAAAGCCTTTAAGAACATCTGAATGCGAATTTTATTTTATTCACTTCCAAGCCGATTCTGCCGAAATATTACGGACCGATGAGCAGATGTATCTTGAAACAGTTAAAAACAAACATATAAATTTCAGGAATGCAGATGTCTGCAGCATGAGGCCATATTCCTATATTTCTGCAATGCTCCCCCGAAAAATGCATATATCCAATAAGGGATTTTTTGTTTACTTTATAAATACGCTGAAAAGCAACCTTATTTCCGGACAAATTCAGACTCCGGAGCAAAGAATGACTGTATCGTTTGTCGTTGCGGATCTTTTAATGAAGCTTGAAAACGTATATTATGAAAGCATGACTAAAAACAGTGTAAACGAACGGCGCATTGCATCAAATGTACGCTTAATTGCAAATTATGTTGAATCACACTGTATGGAAAACATATCAAGCACCGATATAGAAAAAAATCTTTTGATAAATTTTGATTATGCAAACAGGATTTTCAAAAAAATCATGGGCATAAGTATTATGAAATACAGAAACAGACTCAGAATCAATGCCGCAAAAAACATGCTTAGCGTAACCGAATACAACATGGAACAGATTGCCGAAAAAACGGGATTTTGCAACAAATATTATTTTGCCAAATGTTTTAAACGGATTGAAGGTATTACGCCGAGCGAATATAAAATCAAATGCAAGGGTGATTTTGATGATGAAAAAAATGTTTAAACTTGACCGAAGCCTATTTAAGGTTACTACTTCTATCGGAACAATAGGATTTTTTTCTCTTGCATTTCCGATTTTGTTTGAAAGCATAATGACATATCTTCTCGGAACGGTACATACGGTGCTTTTAAGCTCTTATTCGGAAAATTCCGTTGCTGCCGTGGGAGCCGCAAACACTTTAATAAATATGTTTTCGCTCCTTTGCTCGGTCATTGCAACGGGAGCAACCGTTGTGATAAGCAACCATATCGGCGGCGAAAGGTTGAAATCCGCAGAGGAAACATCCTTTACGGGAATTGCGGTATCTGTGTCTGTATCCGTTATTCTTATACCTGTTATATTACTTTTGGGAAGCGGAATGATTTCATTATTAAATCTTAAGAATACCATTGCCGCCGAAGCATCGGTATATCTGAAAATACGAATGTCATTTTTGCTGTTTCAGGCTGTTACGGGGATGCTGCTTGCAATATTTCGAAGCTACGGATACCCAAAATATACGCTTATCGTAAATACTTTTGTTAATATCTGCAATATTGCACTGGCAACAATAATTGTGTATTTTCCCGAATATTCACCCCTCACGGGAGTTTCGGGTCTTGCGGCTGCATGCGTAATCTGTCAGTTTTTCGGATTGATTTTAACTGTGTATATTGCATACAGAATAAAGATTAAATTAAGTATCCCGAAAAGCATCGGAGCATTCTTTATGCATTTGAAAAAATTATTGTGTATAGGGGTTCCGGCAGGAATGTCAAGCGCGTCTCTTACCGTGTCACAGCTTGTAAACACATCATTTGTTGCCATGATAGGTGACTATGCTCTCTCGGCACAAATATACTTTTCAACCATAGCATCCTATGTATATCTTTTCAGCAATAGTGCCGGAACCGCAAACTCCATTATGATAGGAAGACTCTGCGGAGCAAAAAAGTTTGAGCGTGCCGACATGACAAACAGGCAGTTAATACGCATGACAACTGTTATTAACTTTATTGTATCCGTTATAATTCTGATTGCACGCTATCCGATTTTGAGTATATTCACCAATAACAGGCTTATATTTGCAATGGCGGCATATATCCTTGCAATAGATATCATAGCAGAGCAGGCGCGTGCCGTAAGTCAGGTTTACGAGTATGCTCTCAGAGCAGCGGGAGACGTGATATTCTCGCTTATATTCACAACCGCGTCATGCTGGATATTCAGCATTTCTCTCTCATACATATTGGCAATTAAATGCAGCATGGGGCTCGTAGGCTGCTGGATCGGAATTGCAGCTGATGAAAGCGTAAGAGCAATATCAACATACCTGCGCTGGCAGTATCTTTTCGGCAGAAAACGCATAAAATACAGTAGTAATTAGAGATATACGGGAAAACTGAAAGTAATTTTGCGGAGAACGCAATAAAACGGAAACACACATATCACTTTTTGATGTGATATGTGTGTTTCCGTTTTATAACTCACCTTTCGGCAGATAACAATAATTTCAATACCTTATCATTATCCGCGGAATTATCGGTTTATTTTCTCAACGCCGATCATTACTTTTTCGCCGTTAATATTCCATTCCTTTGCCCCGTCTAAGGCTGATTCATGTACTTCGTCGGCAAGAACCTCATCCTTAATTAAAGCTTCATTTTTGCTTACGACGGAAACTATCTTATCATTTCCGTTTACATAAACCTTTATATGATCCATTACTTCAAATCCGGTATCTTTTCTCATAGTCTGAATTTTACTTATAATTTCTCTTACAAATCCCTCTTCTATAAGTTCGTCCGTAAGTCTTATATCAAGTACCACGGTAATGCCGTAATCGCTCTGAGATGCAAAACCGTCCACCTGTGCAGCTTCTATGAGAAGATCGTCTTTTGAAAGCTCGATATCGGTGCCGTCTATGTTGAATTTAAGAGCACCGTCGGCATTAAGAGTATCATAAGCGCTGTTACCGTCAAGAGAAGAAAGCGTCTCCTTTATTTTTCCGAGGAATTTGCCGTATTTCGGTCCTACGGTTTTAAGCTGCGGCTTAAATTTATATGTTGTGCATTCCTTAACATCATCGGTAAATTCAACCGATTTTACGTTAAGTTCATCTGCAATAATGTCGGTAAAATATTTGTCAAGTGCAAAATCCGCTTTAACGTATGCCTTTGCTATCGGCTGACGGTTTTTAACATTTGCGCTGTTTCTGCATGCACGTCCGAGAACAACAATCTTGAGAACCTCATCCATATGCTGCTCAAGCTCCTTATCAATGTGAGCTTCATTATATTTCGGAAAATCACAAAGATGAACGCTTTCGGGAGCATTCTTATCAATCGAGCATACGAGATTTCTGTATATATCCTCCGTTATGAACGGAAGCATCGGAGCACTAACCTTAACAAGAGTTACAAGAGTCGTATAAAGAGTCATATATGCGTTTATTTTATCCTCGGGCATACCCTTTACCCAGAATCTTTCACGGCTGCGTCTTACATACCAGTTTGAAAGTTCATCAACAAATGCTTGAAGCACTCTTGCAGTCTCCGTAATTTTATAATTCGAAAGATTTTCGTCAACGGTTTTGACAAGCGTATTGAGCCTTGAAAGCATCCACTTATCCAACACTCCGAGTTTATCATAATCAAGAGTATATTTCGTTGCGTCAAATTCATCTATATTTGCATAAAGTACAAAGAATGCATATGTGTTCCAAAGTGTACCCATAAACTTTCTCTGACCCTCGGTCACCGCGTCAGCGTGAAATCTGTTCGGCAGCCAGGGAGCGCTGTTGGAATAGAAATACCACCTTATGGCGTCTGCGCCGTGCTTTTCAAGAGCATCAAACGGATCGACCGCATTACCCTTGGATTTAGACATCTTCTGACCGTTTTCATCCTGAACATGACCGAGAACTATTACGTTCTTATACGGTGCTTTATTGAAGATAAGCGTTGATATTGCAAGGAGTGAATAGAACCAGCCTCTTGTCTGGTCAACCGCTTCACTTATAAAATCTGCAGGGAAGTTATCTTCAAAAATCTCTTTGTTTTCAAACGGATAATGCCACTGTGCAAAAGGCATTGCACCGGAATCAAACCAGCAGTCAATAACCTCTTTTACTCTGTGCATTTCGCCTCCGCATTCGGGGCAGTGTATCGTAACCGCATCTATATACGGTCTGTGAAGTTCAATATCATCGGGGCAATTATCGCTCATGCTCTTAAGCTCTTCAATTGAGCCTATCGCATGACGTTTACCGCATGAGCACTCCCAAATATTAAGAGGTGTTCCCCAATATCTGTCTCGGCTGACACCCCAATCCTGAACATTTTCGAGCCAATCGCCGAAACGGCCCTTGCCTATGCTCTCGGGTATCCAATTAACAGTGTTGTTATTGCGGATAAGATCATCACGCACGGCGGTCATTTTTATAAACCACGATTCACGTGCATAATAGATAAGCGGCGTGTCACATCTCCAGCAGAACGGATAATCATGCTCAAACTTCGGAGCATCAAACAAAAGTCCGCGTTCTTCAAGATCGGCAATAACCTTCGGGTCAGCATCCTTTACAAAAAGACCCGCAAACGGAGTTTCTTTTGTCATATCACCCTTGCTGTCTACAAACTGTACAAACGGAAGATCATACTTTCTGCCGACGCGCGCGTCGTCTTCACCAAATGCCGGCGCGGTATGAACAATACCCGTACCGTCTGTCATCGTAACATATGAATCACACATTACAAAATGCGCTTTTTTGCCCTGCTTTTCACATACGGAAACCTGGCATTCATAGAGAGGATCATATTCTTTATATTCAAGTTCGGAACCCTTATATGTTTCCAGAATCTCATATGCTTTTTCGCCCTCGGGAGCAAGCTTTGACAAAACCTTGTCCAAAAGCGCCTCAGCCATATAATATACGTATCCGTCCGCAGCTTTAACCTTGCAGTAAGTGTCATCGGGGTTAACGCAAAGAGCCGTATTTGAAGGAAGTGTCCACGGTGTTGTTGTCCACGCAAGAAAATATGCGTCTTCACCTTTTGCCTTAAAGCGTACTATTGCAGAACGCTCTTTAACAAGCTTATATCCCTGAGCAACCTCATGTGATGAAAGCGGTGTTCCGCATCTCGGGCAATACGGAACAATTTTGAAGCCCTTGTATAAAAGACCTTTTTCCCATATCTGTTTAAGAGCCCACCATTCCGACTCTATAAATGTGTTGTGATAGGTAACGTACGGGTCATCCATATCGGCCCAAAAACCTACTGTACCCGAAAAATCCTCCCACATACCTTTATATTTCCATACGCTCTCTTTACATTTTTCAATAAAAGGTTCAAGCCCGTACTTTTCTATCTGCTCTTTTCCGTCAAGACCAAGAAGCTTTTCAACCTCAAGCTCAACCGGAAGACCGTGGGTATCCCACCCGGCTTTTCTTAAAACCTTATTACCCTTCATAGTGCGGTAACGCGGAATCATATCCTTAATAACACGCGTAAGTACATGTCCTATGTGCGGCTTGCCGTTCGCAGTCGGGGGACCGTCATAAAAAGTAAAAGTTTCTCCGTCTTTTCTGGTATCGATACTCTTTTTAAAAATATCATTATCTTTCCAAAATTTTTCTGTCTGTTTCTCTCTCTCGACAAAATCAAGATTGGTATTAACCTTATTATACATATCGTTTCGGTGCCTTTCTGCCCGCATATTACCTGCATCGTTTTCTACCGCGGGCCGGTAAGATGCATCATACAAAATTCCTTTCTATTATATACCACTTTTTTTTTGATGTCAACCGTTTTGCGGCATAATTTATTGTTTGCACGTATTTGTCAATTATTTTGAGCAAAAACAGTTAAAGTTTTATGTTGACTTTTTTATATTTTATGATATACTATAATTGATTGAGTGTATCTTGAAATATATTATGATAAGTTATGAGGTTTATAACTTTTTGCAGAAGGAGGATCGCTGTGCTGACAAACAAAAAACTGTCAAAACTGTATATGTGCAGGCGATGCATTAATGAAATCGGCAAAATTAAATTTAAAAATTATCAGCTTAATTATAAATATTATTACTACCATTTTCGCTGCAAAAATTGCGGAGACATGCATCATATAGTAAAAAGCGTACGACCGCTGTATGCATGGAAACTGATATTTGTCGAAGACAATTTCCCTGATGTGGATTTAACCAAAAAGAAAGAAAACAAACTATCCGAACTGTTTAAAAAACTAATAATTGCGCTTAAAAGAATGAATTAAAGCCGCCCGTAACAGCAAAATTACGAGCGGCATTTTTTATAGTTTTAAACCTGGCGAAAATGTAATTTTATTTCCGTCTGTTTTATGCACCGTTATTCCGTCATTTTCAAGATTTATATCAACCGAATCTATTACCGCTTCTCCTCTCCTGTGAGCCTCAATAACATTTACAAACACAACTTTTTTGTCATAACTTCTTTCTATTATATATGATATATCATTTGTTGACGGGTTGTTCGGGCCGAGTGCATATATAAGCTCTCTGTTATGTGACAAAGAATATATATCAAGATCAAATTCGCCGCAGTCATATTCACTTTTTATAACACCGTCAGCTTTTTTCAGAGATTTTATATCATGTAATATCTTTTGAGGATTTTTACTGCTGATTGCATCCTCTTCCTTTGCACCGACAGGTGAGGTCTTTAAGCTTCCGTCAATATGAAACGTCCAGTCTTTGCTGAGTTCATTATCTGAGCAAACCTCAAAAACGTCTATAAAAAACTTGTCATACCACTGAATAATTCTTCTCATCCCAACGCCGTCATAGCTTTCGTTGACCCATTGCTTTATAACGTGCATATCGGGCATTTTACAGTCGGTGCTCCATTTTGTTTCTGCATCAAGATATATGTTATCCGGAGCATACTCCTTATATAAATTCACCTTTGTTTCGGCAGGGGGCATATTGTCTCCGTTTATCACAACCGTATTGTGTGTTGCGGTGTTTTTAAAATATGCATAATGAAGCGGCGCACCGTATCCGCTTGCCGTGCCTAGATCGGCAGACATATCGCATCCGTATGCTGAAAAGCTTACGGCAAGTCTGTCATAATGATCATGCTCACCGCCGTACGGAGATGCCTTGAAAAACAGATACCTGTCATCGCTGCCGTTTATTATGGCAAAATGAGTGCCGTCTTCATTATAATAATTTTTATATTCATGCTCGGGCTCTTCCGGCAGAACATCCTCGCCGTAAAGCAAGCTTTCAACCTCTGTTCTTTCTTTACCGCAAAGCGCCTGATAAAGTGCCCAGAGTATTTCATCATCTTTAAAATATGAGTAACCGTATTCGTAACATGATAACTGACCCTTGAGCGTACCCGAATTGTCGTTGAGTTTTGTAAATGTGCCGTTGCTTTTCCAAAGTCTGTTGGGATAAATCAGCATTGTGTGCAAAATATCTCTGTAATGAGGATCGGAAAACAGTGAATATTTTGTATGCCTTGCAAATTTTTCAAACGACATGAACCAATGCAGAGCATAAAGATGATAACCGGCAGTAACCTCAAACCACATGCCGTCCGCAAGCACGGCATGATCAAGCTGATATTTAAGACCGTATTTTTCGTCAAGTGCATATTCCAGAAGATCTTCTCTGCCGAGTATCAGGCCTATTATTCCTATTGCAGAACAGGTTGCAACTTCATGATTATGAATCTGGGGAGTTCCGTTTTCTTTAAGAAAAATTGCCCCCTCAAGAAGCAGATTTTTTTCTATCAGTTTTTGTTCATCAAGAGTAAAAGTATCTTTTGTAAGGTCATATGCGCGGGCAAGACTGTTCAAAAAAAATGAATCATTCAAAACCTGTGCATATGCCTTTGCAGGTTTATTATACGGTATATTACCGTGCACTTCGTATGACGGATAATATGCGGCATAACCCAGCAAAATGTCGTGAACTCTCCCAAGATATTTATCATCCTCCGTTGCAATATAGGCAACAGCAAGCTTATAGCACGCTGCAAAATTCATATCCGCAACTCTGCACCACCACGACCCGTCATACGGTTCTCCGGTAAATACCTCACCGTCTATGGGGCAAACATGATGTTTGCTGTCATAATAATTCAATTTAAGCTGTACGGTATGCTTAGGGCACAAATAAAACTGTTCCCACGTGGCAAGAGCGGTTTTTTGTATATACACTTTATCACGTACGTCCTTTGTGTCAGCTTCTATTTTTTCAATAAAATTCGGATTGTTCCGCACTCTTTCGCGGATTTTTTTCAATTCATTTTCCGTAAATGCAATCATATGTAATCCCTCCGTTTTTTGACTTATCACTCATATAAACATTTTACAATATCAACTGTAAAAAGTCAATAAAAACAATTTTCATTTTCTTGCATGTTAATTAATAAAAAACCGACAGTAAATAGTATAAAATCGTCATTGACATATTACGGATGATGGTATATAATTTTTATACCATATACAAAACGGAGTGAGCAATATGGAAATTTTTACGGATAAAAATTTAAATCTTCACGCAGTAAATGAATTTTTTGAAAACAATTTAAAAATCAAAAATGAAATTCACTGTATAAAAATAATAAAAGACGGCAAAACCGCTCTGGCCTTTGCACCGAATCCGTATTCGCTTGATGACAAAAGGGAAGTTTATTCCATGAGCAAGGGCTTTGCTGCAACTGCCGTGGGAATTGCGTGCGATATGGGGATAATGTCGGACGAAGAGCGCATTGTTGACATCTTCCCCGATAAATGTCCCGAAAAAATAAGCGATAACCTTTCTGAAATGAAAGTAAAACACCTGCTTTCAATGAATACGGGAACAGAGGGCTGCGTCATGGGAAATATGTGGAGCTCGGACGACTGCGTTAAGGCATTCCTGGCAAGCGATTTTAAATATAAGCCCGGCACACATTTTTCATACAACACCGGTGCAACCTGCATGCTTTCGGCTATTATAGAAAAAAAGACGGGAGAGACCATCTTTGATTTTGCATCTGAGCATCTGTTTTTCCCTCTCGGCATAAAAATGTCTAAATGGAATTCTGTTGCGGACGGAACGACAGAGGGAGGAATCGGACTTCATATTTCATGCAATGACGCCGCTAAAATAGGTGAGCTTTATTTAAATAACGGAGTTTCTAACGGAAAAAGAATACTTTCGGAAGATTGGGTGAAAAAAGCATCAAGCCCGATATCCGACAACAGCTCAAACGGCTCTCCGGATTGGTGCGCAGGCTACGGATATCAGCTTTGGATGAATGCGAACGGGGGATACCGTGCAGACGGTGCATACGGTCAGCTTTGCATTATCTTACCCGAGAAAGACATCGTTGCCGCTGTCTTCGGCAGAACGGCCGACATGCAGTCAGAGGTGACATATGTATTGAATCTTATTGACGGTATGTATGAAAATAATCCGAATGACGACGGGGATATTTATTTTAAATCTTATCCGCTTATTGATAAATGCGAATATAAAATTATGCCGTTTATGAACAGGTGGATTCACCTTAAGAAAAACATTAACAACTTTACAAAGATGTATATTACATATGAAGACAGCGATCTTGCGGTATACTTTACCGACGGAGAAAGACACCAAAGGCTGTCGGCAGGAAACGGAAGATTTGTTCGCAGCTCGTTTGTTGCAAAATGGAGAAAACCAAAGCTCATTGGTATTATGCAGGCCGCAAAATGCGAAACGGTGCATTTTGCATCCTGCTTCGGATTTGACGGCGATACACTTAAAATACTTATGAGAAGCACCGACAACCCGGCTGCTGAAACAATGTCTGTTTTTGAAGAAAACGGAAAAATGAAAATAGTCACAACATCAATTATGCTTGAGCCGGAAGAGGAAGACACGTTTCTCGTTCCGGAGGCAAGAGAACTTTATGAAATATAAATATTATTTTAAACGGGCATCTGCGCTGCAGATGCCCGTCATTTTACATTTCGGCCGATTCTTTAATTTTATCAACAAGATGCGGCGGAACTTCTTCGTAATGGTCTGCAGCAAAAGTAAATGAACCCCTGCCGTTTGTCATTGCTCTGAGATCCGTTGCATATTTTGTCATTTCACTGCACGGAACAAGCGCCTCTATAATTGTTGTATTATCCTCATTCGGCGTCATACCGAGAATTCTGCCGCGGCGTTTGTTTATATCCCCGGTAACATCTCCCGTGTAGTCATTTCTTACAATTGCCTTAAGCATACCTATAGGTTCAAGGATAACCGGACTCGCCTGCGAAAATCCGTTTTTACAGCAAATTGATGCAGCTGTTTTAAATGCCATTTCGGAAGAATCAACGGGATGATACGATCCGTCAAGTAATGTTGCTTTCAGATTAACAACGGGATATCCGGCAACAACACCCTTTTGCATGCTTTCTTTAATTCCTTTTTCAACAGCAGGGAAATAGTTCTTGGGGACACTTCCGCCGAATACTTTTTCTTCAAATACCAGATCGTCACTTTCACAAGGTTCAAATTCAATCCATACATGACCGTACTGACCGTGACCTCCGGACTGCTTCTTATGTTTTCCTTCAACCTTAACCTTTTTTGTTATTGCTTCTCGGTAGGCAATTTTGGGCTCCTTAATGTCGATTCCGACTCCGAATTTACCGAGCAGCTTTGAAGATATAACATTGAGGTGCTGTTCTCCCATACCGGAAAGTATTGTTTCTCTTGTTTCAGTATTCGTTTCAACCTTAAGAGTTTTATCTTCTTCCATAAGCTTCGATAATCCCTGACTGATTTTTTCTTCGTCGCCCTTTGCTTTCGGAACAACCGCCATAGATAATACCGGCTCCGGAAATTCAATCGGATCAAGAGTTACATTGCGCTTAATATCACAAAGAGTATCGGAAGTTTCCGTATATACAAGTTTAACCGCAGCACCGATATCTCCCGCCGTAAGGCTCTGAACATCCATCTGTTTTTTGCCGCGAAGAGTAAAGATTTTACCTATGCGCTCGTTTTCTCCCATGCGAGGATTAAAGAGCATTGTATCGGGGCGAA
Organism: uncultured Clostridia bacterium; assembly: GCA_934463165.1. Taxonomy (GTDB): domain Bacteria; phylum Bacillota; class Clostridia; order UMGS1810; family UMGS1810; genus RGIG1828. Next base: position 27,324 of record CAKSJG010000005.1, on the reverse strand, counting down.
TAGTACCCGAAATAACCTTAAACATTGACATTTTTCCGACGTAATTATCGACCGTGGTTTTAAACACCTTAAGTACAACGGGTGCATCGGAGCTGCAGTCAACCGTTACGGTATCTCCGCTTTCGTTATCGGTTGCGATGACAGCATCGGCTTCATCGGGTGAGAACATATAATTGGAAATGATATCAAGGACATGCGTAACGCCTATTCTTAAAAGTGCACTTCCGCAAATAACGGGAACAACCGTTCCGTCTTTTATACCGATCTTTATGGCATCTTTTATTTCATCTTCCGTAAAGTCTTCGCCGGCAAAATACTTTTCCATAAGGACATCGCTGCATTCCGCTATGGATTCATTTAAAATGTCACGGCTTTTTCGCGCCGTATCAAGATACGCATCCGGAATAGGCTCATATGTAGCCTCGGGGCCCGTAAACATTTTTGCTCTCATTTTTATAACGTCTACAAATCCGATAAATATATCGTTCTCTTTAATGGGGAATGTAAACGGTGCAATACATTTGCCGAACACAGCCTTTAACTGGTTAATTACATTCATATAGTCAGCTTTTACGTCATCAAGTTTATTTACAAAGACAAGCTTTCCGAGCTTATATTTTTCGGCAAGCTTCCATGCTTTTTCGGTCCCTGCAGATACACCCGATTTACCGCTGACCGCTATAATGCAATTATCACACACGCTTGCCGCTTCAATCTGTTCCCCCACAAAATCAAAAAATCCGGGGGTATCCAATATATTCATTTTTTTGTCACGCCAGTCAAAGCTTATAAGAGATGTATTAATCGAAATTTTTCTCTTTATTTCTTCACTGTCATAATCCGATACAGTGTTCCCGTCTTCTACTCTTCCGAACCTGTCGCTTAGCTTTGCGTTATAAAGCATTGTCTCGACAAGAGAAGTTTTACCTGCGTTACCGTGTGACATAATGCACACGTTTCTGATATCTTTGGTAGCTGTCATAAATAATACATCCTCCTTCAAAATTACAAATACGGCCGATAATAGCTTTTATATAAAATTAAAATTTTGCCGTTATGTATAAAATTCGGTAAAAGTTCACATTTTCCTTTTTTACACCAAAGATTTATCTGACAAAAATAAACAAAAAAATATGTGCAATTTTACCAAATTAAAGATATTTATAAAAAATTATATATATAATGTAGAAAAAAATTGTTATTCGGGGGTTTACAAAAGTAAAAATTTGTTGTACTGTATAATAAGTTTGGCGGAGGTATGCGCATATGATAAACGATTCCAATTGTCAGTATATGGTTTGGCTTACTGCGAAAACCGGAATAGGAAGAAAAAGATTAACAGAACTGCTCAACCGCTTCGGAAGTGCCGAAGCGATATATGAAGCTACTTATGACGAATATTTAAATATTCCGTTTCTTTCCGACGCAAATATAAAAGCTTTGTGCGACAAAAGCCTGGACGGAATAGCGTCGTATATGCATCAGCTTGAATTAAACTCCGTAAAGCTTATTTGCCTCGGGGATGATGAGTACCCGGAAATGCTTGCAAATATTGAAGATCCTCCCGTGATGTTATATTGCCGCGGTCATTTTTTGGATCTTAATAACTACCTCTGTGTTTCGATTGTAGGCTCAAGAAATCCGACGGAATACGGCAAAAAGATAACACGCGACGCAGCATCCGCACTTGCCGAAAGCGGTATAATTACGGTAAGTGGCCTTGCTCTGGGTGTTGATTCCATTGTTCACAGCGCTTCGCTTGAGCATAAAATGCCGACGGTAGCCGTTATCGGATGCGGTGTCAATATTATTTATCCCAAATCAAACTACGCACTCGCTGCAGAGATTTGCAAAACCGGAATGATAATAAGCGAATATCCTCTTTCGGCAGCGCCGGAAAGGTTTCATTTTCCCGAAAGAAACCGCATTATTGCAGGTATAAGCCACGCTACGGTAATTACGGAAGCGGCATCAAAAAGCGGCTCGCTTATAACTGCCGACTACGCCTTCAGACACGGACGGGATGTATTTTCTTTTCCGGGAAGCGTTTATTCTCCTCTTTCTGCCGGAACAAATGAACTTATAAAGCAAGGTGCCTGTCCGATAACCGGAGCATCGGAAATTACAATGCAGTATAAAGATCTTTACAAAGACAATCTTGCAATGGGAAAACGGCTCAAAAAAACCGAAAAGAAATCAAACACTTCAGAAAATAACAATCATGAAAGAATAAAAAAGCAGCAATCGGAATATCTTAATTCAAAAGAGAGTACAACGAAAAATAACGGTACTGTTCACAATGATACAAACCGTGCGGCAGAAAAAAATCTGTCTGTCGATGAAATCATTCTCAGTGCAATAAACGATGAACCGTTAACCGTTGATATGATATGCAGAAATACATCGCTTTCTCTTGCCGACGTAAACATGAAAATTCTCATGCTTGAACTCAGCGGAAAGGTAAAGCGTACAAACGGAAACTATTTTTTGGCAGTAAAATAATTTTACAGAATATATAATCGGAGGAACAAATGGCAGAAAAATTATTAATAGTCGAGTCACCGTCAAAAGCGACAACAATAAAAAAATATCTTGGTAAAGGCTATAATGTCTGTGCAAGTATGGGGCATGTTATAGACCTGCCGAAAAGTCAGCTGGGCATAGACGTGGAAAACAATTTTGAGCCCAAATATATAACCATCCGCGGAAAAGGCGATTTGATTAAAAATCTTAAAAAACAAGCAAAATCCGCATCTAAAGTGTTTCTTGCAACCGACCCCGACCGCGAAGGCGAAGCAATCAGCTGGCATCTGGCAAACACTCTGGGAATTGACATAAACGATAAATGCCGTATAACATTTAACGAAATTACCAAAAAAGCGGTCAGCGAAGCAATTAAACATCCGAGAGGTATAGATAAAAATCTTGTTGACGCTCAGCAGGCAAGAAGAGCTCTCGACAGAATAGTAGGTTATAAAATCAGTCCGCTTTTGTGGAAAAAAATCAAAAAGGGATTAAGCGCGGGCCGCGTTCAATCGGTTGCGACAAAAATTATATGCGACAGAGAGAGCGAAATTGAAGCCTTTGCGGAAAAAGAGTATTGGACGGTAGATGCTGTTCTCCTTAAGGGCAGGAAAAAATTCAATGCAAAATTCTACGGTATAAACGGCAAAAAAACAGATCTTGAAAACAGCAAAGAAGCGAATGTAATACTTGACGGATTAAAATCCGAAGTCTTTAAAGTTGCATCGGTTAAACAAGCCAAAAAGAAAAAATCATCTCCTCCGCCGTTTATAACGAGCTCTCTTCAGCAGGAAGCCGGCAGAAAACTCGGATTTACAACAGCAAGAACAATGCAGACAGCTCAGCAGCTGTATGAGGGTATAAATATCAAAGGAAAAGGTCAAATCGGTCTTATAACTTATATGCGTACCGATTCTTTGAGACTTTCGGACGACGCACTGAGCGATGCGCGCAAGTATATTGAGCAAACATACGGCTCGGATTATTTACCGGATAAAGCAAAGGTATATAAAACAGGCAAAAATGCTCAGGATGCGCATGAAGCTATCAGACCTTCATATGCCGATATATCACCCGACTCGATAAAAACGTCACTTTCAAACGATCAATACAAAATATATAAGCTTATATGGGACAGATTCATTGCATGTCAAATGAAAGATGCAATAATGAATGTTATGTCGGTAAATATAGACGCGGGAAAATATAATTTCAAGGCAAGCGGAACATCGGTTGACTTTGCGGGATTCACTCTTCTTTACACCGAGGGCAAAGATACCGCTGAAGAAAAAACGTCTAAGCTTCCTCCGCTTGAAGAAGGCGAAGAGCTTGCCGTATCATCTGTTGACGGCAATCAGCACTTTACACAGCCGCCGATGAGATACACCGAAGCGTCGCTTGTAAAAGCACTTGAAGAAAAGGGCATAGGACGCCCAAGCACCTATTCTCCGACAATAACAACCATTATAAACCGCGGTTACGTAATCCGTTCAAAGAAAAATTTGATTCCGACAGAACTCGGAAAAATTGTTAATTCCCTGATGTGTGAATATTTCAAAAATATTGTTGATGAAACATTTACCGCAAATATGGAAGAAGACCTCGACAAAATAGAGCAAGGCGGACAAGATTGGCACAAGCTTGTGGGAGAATTTTATTCACCTTTTAAAAAGACTCTTGAAAATGCTGAAGAACAAATCGGTAATATTGAAATCAAGGATGAAGTTTCGGATGTGAAATGTGACAAATGCGGCGCCATGATGGTATACAAGCATGGAAAATTCGGAAAATTTCTGGCTTGTCCGAACTTCCCCAACTGCAGAAATACAATGGCTATCGTAAAAGAGGCCGGTGTACCTTGCCCGAAATGCGGCGGTGCCGTTATTGAAAAGAAAACAAAAAGAGGAAAAATCTTTTTCGGATGCAAAAACTATCCGGAATGTGATTTTACATCATGGGATAAACCGACAACCGAAAAATGCCCCGTTTGCGGAGGAATAATGTACGAAAAACTCAGCGGCAAAAGAAAATACTGCCCCAATTGTTCGGAAAAAAAGGAGAAAAAATGACAATAAAAATTATCGGTGCAGGCCTTGCGGGATGTGAGGCGGCGTGGCAGGCGGCAAAAAGAGGAATACACGTAAAGCTTTATGACATGAAGCCCTCCAAATTTTCACCGGCACATAAAAGTGGAAATTTTGCGGAACTTGTCTGCAGCAATTCTTTTCGCGCGGCAAATGTTGAAAATGCCGTTGGGCTTTTAAAGCAGGAAATGCGCGAAGCCGATTCTCTCATTATGCAATGCGCGGATGAATGCAGAGTACCTGCCGGAGGCGCTCTTGCCGTTGACAGAGATAAATTTTCCGCTCTTGTTACGGATAAAATAAAAAACTGCAATAATATCGATGTTATATGCAGCGAAATTGAAGATATTGACCCCGATGAATATACCGTTATAGCATCGGGACCGCTTACCGGCGGAGCATTATACGAAAGCATACGAGATTTTTTCGGTGATGAAGAGTATCTGCATTTTTTTGATGCGGCAGCACCCATTGTTACCGCAGAAAGCATTAACATGGATAAGGCTTATAAAAAGGCACGGTATGACAAAGGCAGCGCCGACTACATAAACTGTCCGATGACCGAAGAAGAATACAAAGCATTTTACACAGAGCTCATAAATGCCGGAACGGCTCCCGTACACGGTGCGGATAAAGAGGTTGTTTTTGAGGGATGTATGCCGGTTGAAACCATGGCAAAACGCGGAGAAATGACACTGCTGTTCGGCCCTCTTAAACCTGTGGGACTTGAGATACCCCGGACAGGCGAAATTCCGTATGCTGCGGTTCAGCTGAGAATGGATAACGGCGACGGATCGTTGTATAATATTGTAGGCTTCCAAACGCATCTTAAATTCGGTGAGCAAAAAAGAGTATTTTCAATGATACCCGGACTGGAAAATGCAGAGTTTGTCAGATACGGAGTAATGCACAGAAATACTTTTATCAATTCTCCGCATCTTCTTAAGCCGACCTATCAGACAAAGAAAAACCCAAAGATCTTTTTTGCAGGTCAGATTACCGGTGTTGAGGGCTATATCGAATCCGCATCATCCGGAATGGTTGCCGGGATAAATATTGCGCGGATGCTTAATGGTGAGGATATGATTATTTTCCCGAAAGAGACTGCCACCGGCGGACTTTGCCACTACATAACGGACGAAAGCATTAAAAATTTTCAGCCGATGAATGTAACATTCGGAATAATAGCCCCGTGTGATAAAAAAATAAGAAAAAAGAAAGAAAAAAATGCCTATCTTGCAGAAAGGGCACTCGGCATTTTTAAAAAAATCGATTTATAAAACTTTATCAGAAAAATAATCAATTACACAAAACACCGTCTGCACTTTGGCAGACGGTGTAGCTTTATCAGTCTGATACGAAAGGAAGAAGCGCAATCTGTCTTGCTCTCTTAACAGCTATTGTGAGCTGTCTCTGATGCTTTGCACAGTTTCCGGTCATTCTTCTGGGCTGGATTTTTGCTCTTTCAGAAATATATCTTCTGAGTTTTGCAACATCCTTATAATCGATTTCCGCAATCTTATCTGCACAGAAAGCACAAACTTTTCTTTTCGGTTTTCTGCGAAATGTCTTTTCTTCAGCCATTGTTATATACCTCCTTTTTAATTAGAAAGGCAGGTTGTCATCAGCCGTGGGTATCGGCATAAAACCGTCATTCATATCGAACGCGCTTGCGTCACCCGAGCTCTGATTATTGGCAGAAGCACCGTTATCAAAAGAGGGGCCCTGATCCTGTGATGATTTACTGTCAACAAAATCAACTTCATCAACAGAAACCTCGGTCACATAAACTCTCTGACCCTCTTTATTATCATAATTTCTGGTCTGGATGCTTCCAACTATACCTACCATACGTCCTTTTGAAAAATACTTGGACAAAAATTCTGCCTGCTGTCTCCAGGCTACGCAGTTAATAAAATCTGCATCATAACCGCCGCTTGCGTTTTTAAAACGTCTGTTAACCGCAATCGTAAACGAACATACGCTTGCGCCGTTTGCAGTGGTTCTGAGTTCGGGATCTCTTGTGAGACGACCGACCAAAATTGCCTTATTCATAACCTGTTCACCTCTTAATTACTTTCTTACAACGATTGTTCTGAGTAAACCGTCGGTGATGTTATAAACTCTTTCGAGTTCGGCAATAAACTCTGCCTCGCTTGAAAAATTAACAAGAACATAATAACCTTCTGTTTTGTAATTAATCGGATAAGCAAGACGTCTTTTGCCCCAAACGTCAACTGACTCAATTGTACCGTTGGATTCAATCATTGTTTTGAACTTTTCGGTAAGAGCCGTAATTTCCTCATCGGAAAGTGTTGCGTCTATAACGAATATGGTTTCGTAGTTGTTTTTAACATCTTTCATCTAATTCACCTCCTCATGGACTATGGCCCCGCAATTTTCGGCGGAGCAAGGAGCTTTTAAAAATGAATCTTTAAAAGCCGCTGATAATCGACCTTAAAATCAGCATTAATTATTATAAACCATTTTTTTCTTTTTGTCAAGCGTTTTTTTATAGGGTTATACAATTGTATAAAAAATTACTGTTACTTTTAACAAAAAAATAAAAAATCGTATAGACAGAATAAAAATTTTGCTGTATAATTTATAATGTAGAAAAAGTTTTTGCAAAAGGAGAAAATAACAATCTGCCTCAGGCTGTTATTTGTAATTGCCGATATGATGAATATTTTACATTTAAAATATGCTGTTGAAGTTGCCAAAACAGGTTCGATAAACAGGGCGGCCGAGAATTTATATATGAATCAGCCGAATTTGAGCAGGGCAATTAAAGAGCTTGAAGACTCTCTCGGAATAGTAATATTTGACAGGACGGCAAGAGGTATGACGCTTACTCACGACGGAGAAAAATTCCTCGGGTATGCAAAATCGATACTCTTGCAGATTGATAAGGTAGAACAGATGTATAAAAAGGGCAGCGTTCCTCAACAGCGCTTTTCAATATCCGTTCCGCGCGCAAGCTATATTTCGGACGCATTTACGCATTTTACCAAAAATATTGACGCGAAAAGCCCGTCGGAGCTGTTTTATAAAGAAACAAATTCAATGAGAGCGATAGACAATATTCTCAAATCCGATTACAAACTCGGAATAATAAGATATGCCGCTGTGTATGACAAATACTTCAAAGATCTTCTTGACTCAAAAAACTTGGTTTACGAAACTGTCAGTGAATTCAACTATGTTCTTGTTATGAGCACACATCACAAGCTTGCCGACAAGGATAAAATATGCTATAACGACCTGAAACCGTTTATAGAAATTGCACACGCTGATCCGTATGTACCGTCTCTGCCGCTTCCCGTTGTCAAAAAAGAAGAGCTGCCCGATAATACCGACAGAAAAATCTATGTATTCGAAAGGGCAAGCCAGCTTAGTTTGCTCAGCGAAAACACGGAAACCTTTACGTGGGCATCATCTCCCGAGAGTGACGTTATGAAAAGATATTCTCTGACATGTAAAAACTGTGATGATAATGACAGACTGTATAAAGACGTGTTAATATACAGAAAAGGCTATAAACTGTCCGAATTGGATAAGCTTTTTATAACGGAGCTGTGCAATTCCAAAAGAAAATATATAAAATAAAAACTTATTATGTATAACATATATGTAAAATATTTACACTTTAAATTTTTAATAAACTGTGTTAAAATTTTAACAAACATAATATTCAATATTACATTAAACATTTTATAAACAAACAGAAAGCTGTGTTTATCCATGAAACTTGATAAAATAATAGCCGTAAGGAATTCCAAAACAGTGTACCGTGACGGCGACAAATGCATCAAGCTGTTTGACTCCGATTATTCAAAGGCGGACATCTTAAACGAAGCCCTGAATCAGGCAAGAATTGAAGAAACGGGACTGAACATACCGAAGATACGTGAGATTATGACAATTGACGGAAAATGGGCAATTGTATCGGATTATATAAAAGGAAAAACTCTTTCAAGACTAATGACGGAAGACTCCGAAAAAGAGCACAAATACATTGAGTATCTTGTTGATCTGCAAATGACGGTTCATTCAAAAAAATGTCCGCTTTTAAATAAACTTACGGATAAAACGCACATGAAAATAGACAAAAGCCTGCTGAACTCCGACACCAAATCAAAGCTTTATTCAATACTTGAAAGAATGCCGAAGCACGACAAAACATGTCACGGTGATTTTAATCCGAGCAATATAATTATTGACGAAAGAAATCAGCCGTATATAATTGATTGGGCGCATGTCACATGCGGGAATGCGTCTGCCGACGCTGCAGGAACATACTTGTATTTTCTGCTTAATGAAGATTTTGACGGTGCCGAAAAATATCTCAATTACTTTTGCAAAAAAAGCAAAACCGATATTTTATATATAAAAAATTGGATACCTGTTGTTGCAGCTGCAAAATCAGTTAAGGGCAATGAAAAAGAACGCAAATTTTTGCTTTCACAGGTTAATATATTGGTTCATTAATAAAAGGAGGAAATTAAAAATGAAAGTTACGGTTTGTATCGGAAGCTCGTGCCATATTAAGGGCTCGAGACAGGTTGTGGAACAGCTTCAGCAGCTGATTGGCGAAAATAATTTAAAAGACAAGGTAGAACTCGGCGGCACTTTTTGCATGGGGGAATGCCAAAAAGGCGTATGCGTTACGGTTGATGACGTGTTTTTCTCTGTTGCACCCGAAACAACCGACGAATTTTTCAAAAATGAAATTCTCTCAAAATTATAATGCCCGTATTTACTTTGTTGAAAATTTTAAGAAATGAGATGAGTTGAATAATGCCTAATTGTCTTACTTTAAAAAAGTCAAATTGTAAGAACTGTTATAAATGCATTCGTCATTGTCCCGTTAAATCTATTCGCTTCTCAGGTAATCAGGCTCATATTGTTGGCAACGAATGCATACTTTGCGGTCATTGCTTTGTTGTCTGTCCGCAAGGGGCAAAGGAAATCGCCCCCGAAACGGAAAAGGTCAAGGTGCTTTTACAAAGCGGAGCAAAGGTAATCGCAAGTATAGCTCCGTCATTTATTGCAAACTATGACGGCGTGGGAATCGAAGCAATGCGCGAAGCGCTGAAACAGCTCGGCTTTTACGACGCCGAAGAAACAGCTGTCGGAGCAACAATCGTCAAAAACGAATACGAAAGAATGCTTTCGGACGGAAACCGTGATATATTAATATCATCATGCTGTCATTCCGTTAATTTGCTCATTCAAAAATACTATCCTCAGGATCTTGAATATCTTGCCGATGTAATGTCACCCATGCAGGCTCACTGTCTTGACATAAAGAAAAGATATCCCGATGCGAAAACGGTATTTATAGGTCCGTGCGTTGCCAAAAAGGATGAAGCGGAGCATTATGAGGGAATTACGGACGCGGTTCTCACATTTGAAGAGCTTTCAAACTGGTTTGAAAGTCAAAACATTGTTCCGAGGCAGGAGAAATTTCCAAGCGAAAAAAGCCGGGCAAGATTTTTCCCGACAACGGGAGGAATACTCAAAACAATGACAAAAGACATCCCGGGTTATACTTATATGGCAATTGACGGAATAGAAAATTGCATTGCTGCACTTAATGATATAAACAGCGGCAAAATACACCGCTGCTTTATAGAGATGTCATCATGCCCCGGCAGTTGTGTCGGAGGGCCTGTTATGGAAAAGTATCACCGTATGCCCGTTCACGATTATATAGCAGTTTCGGACTTTGCAGGAGATAAGGATTTTGATATCAATCAACCCGATCCGTCCGACATTCACAAAACTTTTGAACTTATTGAAAAGAAGTTGCAGATGCCGTCTGAAGAAGAAATAAATGAAATTTTACGACAAATGGGTAAAATGAAACATACCGATGAGCTTAATTGCGGCTCGTGCGGTTACGACACATGCCGCGACAAGGCGATTGCAATATATCAGGGAAAAGCTGAAATTTCCATGTGTCTGCCGTATTTAAAAGATAAGGCCGAAAGTTTTTCGGACAATATAGTTAACAACACCCCCAACGGAATTATTGTGCTTAATGAAAAACTTGAAGTTCAGCAAATGAATCGTGCCGCCGGTGATATAGTAAATGTACGCAATGTATCGGATGTATTGGGAGAGCAGGTAGTGCGGATTCTTGATCCGAAAATATTTTTGGATGTACTCTCCGACGGTAAATCCGCAAAAAACCGCAGAGTATATCTTGCAGAATATAAAAAATACGTTGAACAAACCGTTGTGTATGACAGCGGCTACAGACTGCTTATATGCATAATGCGTGACGTTACGGAAGAAGAACATGCAAGAGAAAAGAAAGAAAGCATACGCTCTCAGACTGTTGAAACCGCAGATAAAGTTGTCGATAAGCAAATGCGTATCGTACAGGAAATAGCATCTCTTCTCGGAGAAACGGCAGCAGAAACAAAAATAGCTTTGTCCAAACTTAAGGAGTCGATTTCGGATGAATAACTTATGCGCAGACATCGGATATAAGAGTATCAATCATGCGGGAGAACAGCTTTGCGGGGATCATGTCGACATAGTCGAGCAAAATGAAGATTCTTCCGTTGTCGTTTTGGCTGACGGCCTCGGCAGCGGAGTAAAAGCAAGCATTCTCTCAACACTGACATCAAAAATCATATCCACTATGATGTCTGAGGGATTAAAAATAGAAGAGTGTGTTGAAACAATAGCCGCAACCTTGCCGGTTTGTTCAATACGCAAGGTTGCATATTCAACATTTACAATTATACACCTTATCAATAACGAAACAGCCGAACTCATTCAATATGACAATCCGCTTGTAATTCTTATCAGAAACGGTGAAAATCACGATTATCCGACATCCGAACTTAATATAGGCGGCAAAAAAATATACAAATCCCTTATAAGACTTGAAGAAGGCGATATTTTTGTTGCTATGAGCGACGGATGCCCGCATGCCGGAATAGGTACGGCGTATAATTTCGGCTGGCGCAGAGATGAAATTATAGAATTTCTTGAGCCTGTATCCCTCGCCGGATATACCGCAAAAACACTATCTACAATACTGGTTGACGAATGTTTTAAGCTATATGGAGGCGAGCCGGGTGATGATGCCACGGCGTGCGTTGTAAGAATACGAAAACGTGAACCGATGAACATGCTGTTCGGACCGCCGTCCAACAGAGATGACTGCAACCGAATGATGGCGCTGTTCTTTTCAAAAGAGGGAAAGCATATTATATGCGGCGGAACAACATCGTCAATTGCGGCAAAATATCTTGGTAAACCGCTGAAACCAAGCCTTAATTTTGAGGATTCGGATATACCTCCCATTGCATCCATTGAAGGAGTTGACCTTGTAACAGAGGGAGTAATTACCGTAAACAAAGTTGTATCTTATGCAAAAGACTATCTTGATGACAATGAAAGTTACAAACAATGGAGCTTTAAACGCGACGGCGCATCACTCATTTGCCGTCTGCTTTTCGAAGAAGCCACAGACATAAATTTTTATGTCGGCAGGGCTGTAAATCCCGCACACCAGAATCCGAATCTTCCGATAAATTTTAACATTAAAATGAATTTGGTTGAGGAGCTTTCCGAATGTCTGAAAAAAATGGGAAAAAGAGTGAAAATCAGTTACTTTTAGGGAGGAATAATCATTGAGAAAGTTTGACACAAAGGTCCAGCACCTTAAATACAAAGTTCTGCGTGAGGTAGCACGCCTTGCATGGAAGGATGAACTGCTTGAAAATGTTTTAAACATTCCGAAAACAATTGTTCCGGGAAACACACCGACGATGCGCTGCTGTGTATATAAAGAAAGAGCTATTCTCGGTGAACGGGTCAAGCTTGCAATGGGCGGAGACAAAATAAACCCGAATGTAATCGAAGTTATAGACATTGCTTGTGATGAGTGCCCCGTCGGAGGATATGAAGTGACAAATGCATGCCGCGGATGCCTGGCTCACAGATGCGAGGATGTATGCAGGTTCGGCGCGCTTACATTTGACGAAAATCATGTTGCACACATAGACAAATCCAAATGCAAAGAATGCGGCGCATGCGCAAAGGTCTGCCCATTTTCTGCAATTGTCGGCCGTAAACGTCCGTGCCAGAATGCATGCAAAATAAAAGCTATTGAGATGGATGAAAACAAAGCCGCAAAAATTGACAACGATAAGTGCATCGCCTGCGGCGCATGCGTTTATCAATGCCCTTTCGGAGCAATAACCGACAAGTCTTATATACTCGATGTAATAAGACTCGTAAAGGAATCTAAGGAAACCGGCACTAAGCTTTATGCAGTTGTTGCACCGTCTATATCAAGTCAGTTTACCTACGCCAAGCTCGGTCAGGTAATAAGCGGGCTTAAAGAGCTGGGATTTCATACGGTCATCGAAGCAGCACTCGGCGCAGATATGGTCGCCCAGGCGGAATCAAAAGAACTTGCGGAAAAGAAATTTTTAACCAGTTCATGCTGTCCGGCATTTGTCAGATATATTGAAACAGCCTTTCCGGAAATAAAGCAATATGTATCACACAATCTTTCTCCAATGGCGACAATCTCAAAATATATTAAAGATACAACCGAGAATGCAAAAATAGTATTTATCGGCCCGTGCACCGCAAAAAAGGCAGAGATACAAAATGAAGCCGTAAAACCGTATGTTGATGCGGCAATGACTTTTGAAGAGCTGCAAGCACTGTTTGACAGCAAGGATATAGACATCACGACCCTTAAAGAAGATGTTCTTGACAATGCATCATATTTCGGAAGAATATTTGCAAGATGCGGCGGTCTTGCCGATGCAGTGGCTGAAGGTTTAAAGGAGCAAGGCATAGATGATTTTGAACTTAAGGCAATTTCATGTGACGGAATTGAAGAATGCCGAACGGCACTTCTTAAGAAAAAAAGAAATTTGCTTGATGCCAATTTCATTGAAGGAATGGCATGCACAGGCGGATGTATAGGCGGCGCGGGATGTCTGACGCACGGTGAAAAAAACAAAGCTGAAGTTGACAAATACGGCAGAGAGGCATTGGAAAAAACCATTAAAGATGCGGTATCTGTTCTCGGAAGGTAAAGTCCTCAGGGTATTTCCTAATAAGGAAGTACCCTTTTTTGTAAGAATATTTTATAAATAAATTTTAATTTTCTATTGACAAAATCGGTCTATTATGATAGACTAATTACAGACTATAGTCATAGACCAATCAAGGAGTGATTTTGTGGAACAAAATAAGCTGTGTGCAAGCGATTACAAATTTATGCTGTTGGTATGGGAAAGTGAACCGATTTGCTCGGGTGATCTTGTAAAACTCAGTTTTAACAAACTCGGATGGAAAAAATCAACAACATATACAATGATTAAAAAACTTTCGGAAAAAGGTTTGTTGAAAAACGAAAACGGAACGGTGGTGTCGCTGATTTCTCAAAAGAACGTACAATCGTTTGAGAGTGAATACGTTGTTAACAACACCTTCGGCGGCTCTCTTCCGGCGTTTATTGCATCATTTATGAGAACTAAGAAGCTGACAGAAAAAGAAGCGGAGGAAATACGGCATTTAATTGATAATACGGCGGAGGACGTGCAATGATAACAGATGTTTTTAAAGTTATAATTAAAATGAACACTGCTGCAGCCGTCACTGCCCTGATAATAATACTTATTAAATTTGTATTATACAGATTTCACTTTCCGAGGCGATATCTTTTTCTGCTATGGATTCCGATTGCCGCAAGGCTGATTTTGCCGATTGTTCCGCAGTCGCCGTTCGGGGTATATAACAGTCCGGCAGAACCCCGCGTTAATTTCGAATTTATCGGTACGGATTCACAAATCGGTTTAAAAAATGTTACGGACAGCATTGCCGCCGGCGGCAAAAATGAATTTTTAAAAGATATCGGTAATTCGCACAGAAGCGTAAGCAATGAAGAAATATTGTCATATATATGGGCGGCCGGAGTCGGATTAATGCTGATTTACGGAATATTATCGTATATACGGCTTAAAAACAAGCTGCGGTTTGCAATGAAAAAGGAAGAAAATATTTATTATACCGATAAGACAAATTCGTCTTTCGTATTCGGTATTACAGCGCCAAAGATATACATACCGTATAAATTGAGCAAATCGGATGAGCAAAGTATTATTCTTCATGAAAAAATGCACATTAAACGGCTTGACCATATTTTTAAGCCCTTTGCGTGTATTTTGCTTGCAATAAATTGGTTTAACCCGATTAACTGGATATTGTTTTTTATATTTTCGTCAGATATGGAATATGCATGTGATGAGCTCGCCGTCCTTACACTCAGCGAGGATAAAAGAAAAATATATCTTGAATCAATACTGTCGCAAGCTTCGGTATCACGGCCAAAATCCATAGTATACACCATTTGTTCTTTTTCCGGAGCAGCGAAAAAAAGAATTAAGGCAATAATAAACTTTAAAGACATGCATACAGCCCTTAAGATTATATCAATTGCCGTCTGCCTGACGTTGGTACTTATACTGTGCACGGATTCTCCGAGTCATGCATTAAAAAACAACAAAACACATGTTGCCGAAAAGGGTACAAACTTTTCATATGCCGGCAATAAGCAGAATACAAAAAATGATTTTTCACTTAATGAGCAAAATATAACATCATGCGAATCTGCAAACACGATCATTTCGAAAGAAACCTTGCTTGCCCGAAAAAGTACGGAAAAGCCGGAAACTTATACACAAAAAAATACAGGCGCTGAAACAAAAACGGATATATCCGATCCTAATGAAGATTCAAAAAATTCAGATACCGATATCAGAACCAATAAATATAAGGTTAATGAAGATCAAAACGGAAATTATTGTTTTGACGTTTTTACCGTTATATCGGAAAATAATGAAAAGCCCAAAATATCCGATATTGAAGACGAGCTTAAAAACGCGGGCATTGTTAAATCGGAGGAAAAAAATGCAAATCTCAAAAACAGCTATATTGTCGATAAATTTTCTTACAAAAACAACTGCCGGAATACAAACAATAATGTTTCAAGCGATGCAAGCGGAAACATCTCTATGTTCTTTGACATGAATTCCGATTATTATGTAAATGTCACCTTCAAAGATTCGGAAACAAAAGAAGTAGTGACGGAATACGGTGTGCTTGCAAACAAAACAAATATATATTCTTTTATGGGATTTGACAAAGAAAAATCATATGATATTGAGCTTCAGGGAATAACAAACAACGAATGGAATGTTGAAGGTGACTATATAATCTATTGAAAAAAATACTTATACAGACAGGAGTGTTTCAAAATGAAAAAATTGATTTGTGTTGTTTTATGTTTTATGTGTTTTGCTTCTCAGGCGGCATTCGCTTCTTCGGAAGAGCTTACCGAGAGCAGAAAATCAGAGCTTCGCACCTACGGAATAATGGTGGGAGACCCCGACGGAAATCTTCGCGAGAACGATACCGTAACAAGGGCGGAAGCAGTTAAAATGCTATTGGCTTCCGCAGGAATAGACGGCATTTCCGAAATTACGGATTCGGATACTTTCCCTGATGTCAGCGCTGACCACTGGGCATATAAGTATGTATGCGCGGCAAAAAAAGAAAAAATAGTAATCGGAGACGAAAACGGCAATTTCAACCCCGAAAACAAAGTTACAAATGAAGAATTTGTAAAAATGCTTGTATGCATTTTAGGTTATGAACCAATGGCAGAGGCGCGCGGCGGATATCCTGCGGGATACAATGTTGCCGCATCTTTATACGGTGTTACTAAAGGACTGATTCTTGATATCAACGCCGATATGATACGCCGAGATGCCGCAAATGCAATATGTAACAGCCTGGATTTACCGTTAATGATGCAGACAGGTTTCGGAGATCCGGCTGAATATACAATCATGGACGGAAAAAACGGTATAGAAAAAATCACCTTGAGAATAAGACTTGATGAAAAAAACCGTTAAATACAATCCGATAAACAACAAAAAACAACAAGTCAAAATAATGCAGTGTGTCCGACAAAAAAGTCGGGCACACTGCATTATTTATCGCTTAATATTTATTTTTATAATTTAACATTCATCCAAACTCTCATCTCACTGTCACCTCTGTTTGCAAATGTATAATAAGGAATCAAGCGTATTTTGCAATGAGCAGTCCTACCATCAAACTTTGAATAAAGTTTTGTTTGAGTCTCTTTTCTTTCGCCATCGGCAACAAGTGAATGAAGCTGTGAAAGTTCGTCATACTCGCATGCGAAAGTGCCATGAGCAGATATGAACAAATCACCGAGATTGCCGCCGTTGTCTACAGCCTCAGCACAGTAAACAACAGGGCCGCGCATTATTGCTACCTTTCCGCTGTCTGCTTCTACAGCCGATGCGGCTGTCCCAAAAAAATTCGGCAAGTTCAAGATATTTTTTATTGTCGGTCTCTTCATAGAGCTTCACGAGCGCAAGCTCTATCTCCTGATGTCCCGGAGTTGTGAATGCGGCGCTTTTATCCTGTATAAACACCTTGTATATACAGTCAGCATAATCAATCATATATCGCAAAAAAGCATCCTTACCCGTCGCGTGCTTATAGGCAATTGCCGCGGAAATGAATTTTACAAACGAAAATGAATTTATTAATTATTTTAAGTATCATCAAAAACAAAGTCCGAAAAATTTTCGAAATTCTTTTTCAAGAGTTCATATGAATAATAAATAAAGGTTACATATGTCATGTTTGCGGCAGAACAGGAGAGCATATTTGAGGAACAGGCTCGCTTTTTCAGCCATTATCGCAATCTGTTCTGATTTTTTTATCGTCACACCTCCTCGTCATATACGGTTATTTTGTATTCTGCCACATAAATTCTTTTTGGCAATACATACTGATGATTTTTTTAGATTTGAAAGAAAAATAGTTTTTGTGTTTTTAAAAAAAGCAAAAAAATCATAAAAATTTTCATAGTGCAAAATGCCGAAAAAGCAGAGATCAGTGAAGATTTTCAGCGTTTTTCTTGACAAGAAGAATAGATTGCTGTATAATTACTATTAAGAATAATTCCTAATAATACACAAAAATGAAATGAACTGCATGAAGTGATTATAAAAAACAATAAATATGCGAGAACAAGAATCAAGAAAAACTCAATGAAGGCGTTTGCCCTGCATATACTGCTGTTGCTCCGTGCAAGGAACATGTTCCGATTGACGGACGCTGAATAACAAATTTGAAATATGACAAAACTTAGGAGAGCGCATAAATAATGCTGAAACACAGAGAAACAAAACAGCGCAGAATCATTCTGAAAACGGTCAGAAACCACACAGATCATCCGACCGCAAACGCGATATACGAGGAGGTTCATGCGATTGACGGAAAAATCAGTCAGGGTACCGTGTACCGTAATTTAAACTGTTTGTCAGAGGACGGAGAAATACTTCACATCAAGGTGCCGGGTGCAGACAGATATGATTTGAGAACAGACATTCACTATCATATTATCTGTCTTAAGTGCGGAAAGGTAATTGATATTCCGTTTAATTATCTTTCCGATCCGGATGAAAAGGTTGCGGATGCGACCAATTACACGGTATTTCGTCACAGGGCCGTGTTCGAGGGAATCTGCCCGGAATGTAAAATAAAAAGCAATATATAATCCGAAAACGGATAAAGAAAGGATGAGGCAATATATGCATTGGAAAAAGACGGCGCAGGCTTTGCTTTTGGCTGTCGGAACAGTAATGCTATGCGCCGGAGCTTTGCGGGGTGAGGCGGCAACCGTGCTGAGCAAGGCAATCAGATTATGTCTGGAGTGTGTGGGAATTGGGTAAGAAATTTTTAGGTATATCACAAAAACTGACTCGCTTCCGCGGGCACATTCAAGCAGCGGCAGCTTTATTGAGCAATCTGCATCTGCCAAATTTTCTGAAAGGCAAAATTTATCGGGGAGCCGGAAAAAAAGTTTGTGTGCCGGGACTTAACTGCTACTCCTGTCCTGCGGCATCCGGAGCCTGCCCTATCGGTGCGCTTCAGACGGTGGCGGGGTCTGCAAAATATGGTTTCTCATATTATATTACAGGAACCCTCATATTGCTCGGAGTATTGCTGGGGCGCTTTATCTGCGGCTTTTTGTGTCCGTTCGGCTGGTTTCAGGAGCTGCTGCATAAAATCCCGACAAAAAAGTTTTCAACCAAAAAGCTGAAATGTTTGACTTGGATTAAATACGCAGTTCTCTTGGTAACGGTGTTTCTGTTGCCGGCGTTGGCGGTAGACGATGTCGGAATGGGTGACCCCTTTTTCTGCAAGTATATTTGTCCGCAGGGTGTATTGGAGGGGGCAATTCCGCTGTCCGTTGTCAATTCCGGTATTCGTTCTGCGCTCGGAGTATTGTTTGCTTGGAAATTCAGTGTTTTGATTGCAGTGGCTGCGGTAAGCGTGTTGTTTTACAGACCGTTCTGCAAATGGCTGTGTCCGCTTGGTGCGTTCTATGCCATTTTGAACAAGGTTTCGCTGTTTCAAATGAAAGTGGACAAAAGCAAATGCGTAGACTGCGGAAAATGCGCAAAAGCTTGCAAAATGGCTGTGGACGTGACGAAAGCACCGAATCATACCGAATGTATTCGCTGCGGTATGTGCGTCCGGGCATGCCCCGCGAATGCCGTTCGTTTTCGATTTGGCTTCGGAGAAGGTAAAGATAAAAGCGGCGCAAATGCCGCCGATGATAAAACAAAAAATCGGGAGGAATAAATATGAGTATAAAGAAACTTGCAGCAGCGATGACGCTTGTGCTGTTGATGCCGGCTTTGGGAGCCTGCGGGACATCGGACAAAAATGAACCTAAAAATGCTGAGGAAGCGGTAACAATGCATAAAGAACTGATGGCGCAGGAAAATGCGATTCTGGCAGAAAATACCGAACTTTGGGAACAGGTTTTTGCGGCAGCGGACAAAGGTATGACTTTGCAGGAGGACGGTAAAAACTACGGTGATTTTCTCCTCAAAACCATTGATACCGTCAAGGAACGGTTTACGGAGGACGAGCTTAAATTGCTTAAGGGTGAAGCAGAGAAGATTCGGGATATTGAAAATAATCTGACTATGATTGAAAAAAAATATCCGGAAGCAGTGCCAAAATCGTCGGATAATGATATGAGCATGCCATCCGATAACAACAGTATGGAAATTTTTCCGTCCTTTGAAGGAAAGGATCTGGACGGGAACAAAATAAAGAGTGATGAGCTGTTTTCAGGCAATGCTGTCACGGTGGTAAACTTTTGGTTCACTACCTGCTCTCCCTGCGTGGGTGAGCTTTCCGAACTTGATGCGCTGAATAAGGAACTTTCAGAGAAAGACGGCTCTCTCATCGGAATAAATTCTTTCACGCTGGACGGAGATGAGGCGGCAATATCCGAGGCAAAGGCTGTTTTGAAAAAGAAAGGCGTTTCCTACCGGAACGTATACTTTGATTCCGACAGCAAGGCAGGAAAGTTTGTCGAAAATGTATACGCCTATCCCACAACATATGTGGTCAACCGCAGCGGCAGCATCGTCGGAGAACCGATCGTCGGCGCCGTTACCGGAAAATCACAAATGGAGAAGCTGAAATCATTAATCGACCAATGTATTGCTGCCGATATGAAATGAGAACAATATTAAAATAACGTTCATATAAATATACCATAAAAATCCTGTGTCGGTTTATGGTATGTAATTGTTAAATAAAAAAATTATAATAAAGCCTTTTTAAAACGAAGGTTTCAGAATCGTTTTTTGAATTGATTTTATATTTGTTTTTTACGGTGTCACCGGTTCAAGTCCGGTCAAACGCTATAGTGCATCTTTTTTTAGTCAAATCGAATTTTTCAAAAATGCTCAAAAACCGCATAAGAATGCGGTCAAAACAGATTGTATCTATTTTGACCGCAAATTCTGGCTTTCACGTTCATAATAGATACAGGTGATTTTCACTGTTTATGGCAAGTTTTATCGGTGCCATTATTGGTGCCAAAATCAGTGACATTTATTGGGGCATTTTATAGCTGCATACCTATCGAAAGTTTACTCTAAAATCTACCTCGATGAAACAAGCCTCTGTTCACACTTGTAAACCTTTTAATTTTTACCAACAACACATACAATTTTAGGGTTCATTTTGGGGTCCAGATTGGGGTTCATACATTTCTAATCTGATTTTTTTACGCACCGTCTTTATCTGTCGCCCTAAAGGTGACAGTTCTTTTATTGGTGACATTATCGGTGACAACATCGGTGACATTTTTATAAATAACCCGTCATGCTCAACACCGTTGAGAAGCATGCCGGGTTCTGTTAATATTATTATAGACAATACAATCCATAAAATCCATTATTGCGGTGGCATCATTTTGAATTTTGGGTACTGGAAGAGCCGAATGGTTTAGATGACTTCTATCTCTATTCCGTTAATTTCCGAAACAAATCTGTCATCAGGGCGTCGCGTTTTATATTATAAACATATCTCATCGGATGGCCATTATAATCTTTTGCGTAAAAATTATCGTATGTAGGAATAGGCGTCGGAATTATACGTGATTCCATAAACTTATCCGTGTCATTTAAAAGCCATGCAACAGCAGTAACATCCCAAATTACTCTCGTCCATGCTGTTCCCATTGCATAGCTGTCTGCTTCTTTTATTGTATTTTCTGCAAGATAGTCGGCAAGGGGATTTTTGCCTTTCAGCCAAAACTCAAGTTCAGGTTTAGATACAGTAAAGTTACTTACAACGCCTATGCAGGGAAGCTGAACAAAAGGAACTCCACTTTGCATCACAACCCTTGCAGCAGCAACATCCTGATACATATTAAATTCCTTTGTATGATGATAATGAAGTGCGTGACCACCCAGCCAAATTACAACAGAGTTTTTGGCAACCTCAGGATTTAAAAGTATTGCAGAAGCAATATTTGTTATAGCTCCTATTGATACAACATACAACGGATTTTCGGGAGAATAATTTTTAACTCTTTCCGCCAAATCCTGTACTGCAGGAGATATAACAGGTGTATTTTCATTTTCAAGATACATTTCCGAGCCTTTAAAAACATCAATCTTTTCATCTAAAAGCGAAAGAAGTTTAAAAATTTCATCATAACTTTTTTCCATACCGTCTTTAGGACTTTCAGAATTACCGTTAAAAAAAGGTGCAGCATATATAGCTTTGGTGTTTAACTTTTCTTTCGACTTAAGCAAGTAAGAAATCGCAAACTGATCATCAATTTCATTATATGCATCTGTGTCCAAAAGCACATCAACTCTTCCTTGCGGAACCGATAAATTTTTTATTCTTTGTTCGTTTGTCATGTTATTTAACTCCTCTTTTTTCTGTAATCTAATGGATTTTTACCATACTTTTCCTTAAATATTTTTCTAAAAAAACTTTCATTTTCATATCCTACGTCTGCCACGATTTTCTCTATAGATAAATCTGTGTTTAAGAGTTTTTTTGCAGCAATACTGCATCTTTTCGCCTGAACCAATTTAGTAAAAGATTTCCCTGTAAATTTTTTAACCAAGCTTCCTGTATAAACATTGGAATAACCTATTATTGCCGACAATTCCTCAAGATTGGCAGTTTTTATATCCTTTTCAATATAACCATCAATTTGTTGGCATATAATATCCGTTTTGCTGTTTGACTTATTTTCTTTTAGGCTTTCAAGCGAAAACAGCACCTCTCGTCTATCAGGAATAGAAGGTGCTGCCCCTTTTCTTGAAACCGAAATGGCGGATGCCGCAGACGCAATTTTCAATATTTTCTGATAATCAGTACCTTTTGAAAGTTCTGCAACAAAATATCCTGTAAAAGTATCACCTGCTGCGGTTGTATCCACAGCATCCACCTTAAATGACGGTTGATAGAATTCGCATAAGCTATCTGTATAAATACATCCATTACTGCCTAATGTGAGCATCACCTTAAGATTTGGATATTTATTTTTGATGTATGCCAAGCTTTCCTCATGGATATCACATCCTGAAATTGCCTTAGCCTCCACCTCATTTAATACGATATATGCAAGCTTATTAAAGTCAATTTTATCAAGTTTTTCATTAAACGGCGACGGATTAAGTATAATACACATCTGTTTTCGGTAAGCTTTTTCCACTATGTATTCAACATTACTTATCTCATTTTGCAAAAGAATGATGTCATCACGCCCGAAATTTTCAAGTACAAGATCTATATAATTTTTCGTTATCATTTCATTTGATCCGGGATAAAGAAATATAGAATTTTCGCCTTCGCTACTGACCTGAATGATGGCATGACCGTTCTTTTCATCAGTTTTACTGATATAAGAAATGTCAACACCGTTTTTCAATAAAATATCTATCAGCATATCGCCATCGCATCCAACACAACATGCATGGTATATTTTTGCCCCGGCTTTTGCGACTGCTATTGATTGATTCAGTCCCTTTCCTCCGGGAAAAGTTTCAAGCTTGCATGTTGTTTCCGTTTCCCCAACACCTACAATATGGTCAAGAGAATACACATAATCAATATTACACGAACCAAAATTAAGAATTTTCATTAAATCACCACCTACATCACTTATTATAATTATATCACATTTAATTGTTAAAACAAGAACCTTTTTTTACAAAAAAACAGACGATATACAATATTTAAATGCAAAAAAATGATAATCTCCTCCTTAGAAACTATCGTAATTGTTTATCGTTATTAAATTGTAATATGGTTCCAGCTACCCTTTTCTTTCAAAACTATTATTCCCGAACCAACATACTGTTGTAACATCGGCTCTGGCGCGCGACTTATATCTTGCCAATCACCATGTTAATACTCTTGTTCCTTCTTGCATTTGTTTTTCCTCCTGTTAATACATTTTTATTTCCATTTCCTCTTCGCATTCCTGATCAAGCTCTGCCCGAAGCTTCTCATCAAAGTTTGAGACTGCTTCTTTTACCTTTTCCTGTACTCCTTCAAGCACCTCAACCTGTTCATCAGATAATTCATATCCGTTGTTTAGAGTATCTTCTGTACAGCGATATATCTGCATCATCTCTTTGTCGTTAAACAGCTTTGCAGATTGAAGTAATCCTGATCTTACAACAAAGTCTTCTTTGGCTTTTTCATAATCTGTAAAGTAATGTCCGTGATACAGAGCATTGTTTCCAAATGACCATGTTATAAATTCAAAGCTTCTTAATGATGGATGCTCAATTCCGCCAAGTACAACCCAATTGAATTCTGCAACCAGCTTATATGGCATATTGAAGTCTCTTGCACTAAGCTCCGGCGCTTTATCCATCAGGTCGAGGTATTCCTTGACTGTTTTGAAGGCCTTATCTGCTTCTTGAACAAGCTTATAGAATTCTTCTGTTTTCTCTGTGGCTGCGTTATAGCAAACCCCACCGGAATATCTGATTTCAAAGCTTCCTGAGTCGCCATAGCCAACCCTTACTGCTGATTCATCAATCCATACCGTTACGCCTTCATGCTCTGGTAGGTTCTGCTTTATCTGATATAAAAATCTATCTACATTCATTTGGTTTCCTCCTTCCTATAATTTTGGATATAAAAAAAGACGATAACCTCATTTCTGAAATTATCGCCTTCGTTTATCTGTATTAAATTCACTAGTTCAAGCCTGGTCCTTATGATGTCCTTGTTTACTATTAAAAAATCCTCTAAAAACCTACTGTCGTTGGTTCAAGTCTGGTTCAAAATCGCTTGGCATCTACCCTTTTGTTTCAAAACTGATTTTTGCAAAAAGCCCTCAAACCATTGAAAAAAGCGAACAATTTAGATGTCATCTAAATCATTCGCTTCTTTTGGCTTTGCCGAACCATAGAGATATTCGAACCATCGACATGATAATTTACTAATATTCATTTTGTATATATCATACTTTCTCAGAAAGCTTCTGTCCTCTATTCCAATTAGCAAATAAGTATCTATCAAAAGAGTAAAATTTTGTATCTCTGTATGAAAATTGCCGATTGTACTTTCCAATATTATTAATAATAATTGCATCATCAATTCTAAGTTTATATCTTTTGTAATCTTCTGAAGCATTTAATTGCTTATACATTGAAAAATTAAAAGAATCACCAACCTCTATATGTTTGCATATTTCAGAAAGTTTTTCCCCGGCATTATGTTTTGCGAACAATACTAAATTGATGCCGGAAACTTTAGCAAAAACTTCATCAGAGACCCTCTTTGAATAATAAATTACGCCATCATATCCACAACTCTTACACGCCAGCATTATCATTTGCGATATTATATACTCCGACTTAAAATTTCTATTCTCCTCCATCACTTTTACCGATGTTGCAACATTTAGCAAAAACAATTTCATCAAACAGCACAATTTATTATTCTTATCATCATCACTCAATTCTTCTAAATTCGAAATATCAATCATATCACAAACCATTGTCGTAAGATTAAATACTCTCTGTCTATTATCAAGCAGGACTGGCGAAACATTAAACTCATGATCTGCAGGGCATCCCATCTCAATCCAGCATACATATGATGTGTTTCCTAAATATAGACATGGCAATCCCGGTATACTAAATCTACAACTGTTAACTATAGCACGCCTATCAAATGGAATATGTAACATATCTTTTGCTGCGAAATCAACAACATTTTCATTTAATCTTGCACGGTAAAATTGCACCTCTCCGCCACTTTTGCTGAATTTGTTGAAAGTAGGGCTACTATTGATATCCGAAATTGCATACTCATTATTCTGACAGCAATCCTCAAACAGTTCTTTAATTGTAGAATGTGCTTCAATAATGCTACCACAATAATAGTCTTTTATAGCTTGTAATATCTTAGCTGTATAATGCACAGCAACATCTTGGATACATTTATTTGCATTTTCGCTTGACAGTATGTATAGAATTTTTTTAAAACATTCTCTTAATGTATTTTCATAACTATTATCATATTTAATAACTATCGGCAAAGATACTTTATTACCCAATTCGTTTAACCATTGATAACACTCCATATCTATTCTCCCATTGTGAAGTTCATAAATTTTATTACAAAGATACTTTGATTTTGTCACTCAACATCTTGCGCACTTCAATCATTTATTCTCCTGACAAATCTTTAGCGCTTATGTCTATTTTCAAATAAGCAGTCACCACATTGCTAAATCAAACATTAACTTAACACATCGTATTTCTCAACATTTTCAATATATAGAATAAAAAATTTCATTTTATTCTATTCTCTTATAATCGTCCAATTTTAATTCTTTCTTAAATTCTTCCTCGGTTGGCATATACAGCTTATACTTAGACGCAAATATCTGATTATTATCTTCCGGCAATGTATATTTGACAACAGCATCGCTTTTATCCGCACACAGCACTATTCCGATTGGGGGATTGTCCCCATCGTTCATCATTTCTCTGGTATAGTAATTTACATACATCTGCATCTGTCCCAAATCCTGATGTGTCAAATCTCCTATTTTCAAACCAATTAACACAAAGCATTTTATGATATAATTATAAAATACTAAATCAATGAAAAAATGCCTGTCATCAAAGACTATATGCTTTTGCCTTGCCACGAATGAAAAACCTCTACCCAGCTCCAACAGAAATTTTTGCAAATGGTCAATTAAAGCCTGCTCTAATTCTTTTTCATAGAAATGCGGATTTTGTTCCAGTCCCAAAAATTCAAGTACATATGGATCACGAATAATCCTCTCATATTCCGGCTTTGGTTCAAGCTGCTGTATCTCGCCTTTCACAGACTCTTTATCTTGACTTGAGAGCAATCTCTCGTAAAAAAATGAATTTATCTGCCTGTCGAGCTGTCGCACACTCCATCCGGATTTAACACATTCGTCAGCATAAAATGTTCTAATTTTTTCATTTTCGACCCGAAGTAATCGCCTATAATGCGACCAGCTTAATTCGGCACACAGTGTGTGCCGTTTTGGAAAAGCACAATAGAATTGCCGCATCACACGCAAATTTCTTTCTGTAAATCCCTTTCCGAATTCTTTCGTCAAATTTTCAGAAATAAATTTTATTAAGCCTTTGCCATATTCTGCTCTGTCATTTTCGCCGCAAGCTTTATATATCTGCTCTCCGATTTCCCAATATGCCGTAACCATCGCTGAATTTACTGCAGTATAAACCGTATGTTGAGCTTTTATAACACTTGCCCGTGCGGTTTTATATATTTGGTTAAGTTCATTTTTTACAATATCGCTCATTAGCATTTTCCTCAATTCTTATATATGAATTATTATAACACATTTTCCGACAAATTACAATTCATAAACTCCACAAAGTTTCCGGCTTATTCCCGTAGGTACTGCACTATCAGCCTTTTATAGAATTCAATGCTGAAAAGCCGGCACATATGGTCTTGAATTCAATTTATATTCCGGGTTTTCTGTCCTTATATATCACAACATCCTACAAGTATTTTTGAATAATTTCCTTGTTGTTCTGCCATCGTTTCTTGCGCCGGAATTATAATATCCGCTAACTAAATACAGGCTATTATATCTGATATCGCATTAAATAAAATATCTACTTCATTTCAATATAGTTCTATTTTGTGAATCCCCTACTCATTCGCTATTTTATATGTTTGAAGCTGTTCTAATTTCGTGATATAATAATACCCATTTTATATTTTTAAGGAGGGTTTCTATTATGAACCAAAA
>CAKSJG010000004.1 GCA_934463165.1 uncultured Clostridia bacterium | reverse complement strand
TGATGATACTTGGCCGGTGACGGCCCGGGAAAGTAGGAAGCTGCCGGGGTAAAGATAGAAAGCGCTTGCAAAATGCAAGCGCTTTTTTCGTGTCTGAAATTAATTTTTTGAGGTTA
This sequence comes from uncultured Clostridia bacterium, assembly GCA_934463165.1. GTDB lineage: Bacteria > Bacillota > Clostridia > UMGS1810 > UMGS1810 > RGIG1828. The sequence goes on along the minus strand of CAKSJG010000004.1, from coordinate 115,362 downwards.
TCCGTAACCTTAGAAAAGTGTAGATATCAATTAGATATATTTGCTTATTTTGTATATTTTATGCAGCGGAACGGTGTGGGCACCGTTCCCTACGTAGTTATTATAAGTTTGTAATTGATTATTAAATGGAATCCTATTATAGATTTTTGTTTGAACTAATTTATAAATTGAAAACAAAACTATCAATATATTTGTAGGGAACGGTGCCCACACCGTTCCGAAAGCACAACACATATACTTTATATAATTAAAGGCAAGGAATTTATATGTCCGCCCATACGCACACATGCAAGAACAGTTGTCTAATGGAGCGGTTATGGTATACTTTTTATTTTTTGATTGAAAGCGAGTTTCAGCGCCACAGCGGTGTGTTTGAGCTTTCCAAAAAATAAAAAGTATACCATAACTGCAATACCGATAATTAAATGCAGATGTTGATAACTAAATATAATTGTTGTTGATGTTTTGATATCAAATCACGATATTATAAGCCTAATCAGCTTTTTTATATTCCTTGATTTTATTTATCATATATCTGCCTGTTTTACACATAAATATTTCCGCATCCAAAAGCAATTCATCAGGTAAGCCGGATATAAATGTATCAGCCTCATATGTGAAGTTCCCGTCGTATTCTATATCGGCAAGCGCTTTAAGGATAGAATCCCAATCCATCTTGCTCATATACGGCATGGTATGCGTATCGTGAAGATAATCATTGTCATGAATATGCAGCGCCTTTATTCGTTTACCGCCCATTTTTCTTATCATATCCGCAGCCTCTTCGCCGACAAGTCCGCAGTGCCCGAGATCAAGGCAGCCTACAAGATATTCACTGTTTACCGTATCTATCAGTTTGTTAAAATCATTTGCATCACTGCACACGGTTTTAACAATATATCCTCTTTTATTATCTATTCCCCACATGTTTTCCGTAGCAATTTTAATTCCGTTTTCTTTAGCATATGGAATTAGTCTGCCGTAAAAATCAATGTTCATATCAAGTGCGTTTTCACCTTCGGCAAAGTGCTGAATAGGATGAATAACAATGATTTTTGCTCCGAGATATGCAGCGCATTCAATTGAACGGACAACCTCCGAAAAACGTTTTTTGTTGAATTTTTCATCACCTCCGATTGCAGTCGGGAAAGGTGCGTGTGACTGTGTGCATTTTATGCCGAGCTTATCGGAGATCCGTTTTACTTTTTTTAAATATTCTTTGTAATCATTACCGAAGAAAGGCAGCTTAGTGTTGAAGAGTGATAAATCATAAGAATCAAATCCTGCCTTTGCAATTATTTCTATTGCCTTAAGCGGGCTTAATCTGTCGCCCATATATTCGGTTAAGGTTGTAAGCAGCATAGTTTTCAACTCCTTAATATTTATGTAAATATTAACATATACTATACATTATATTTTTGGTTTTGTCAATGTATTTTCGAGCATTTTGCAATATTAATTCAATAAGAAATCATATCAGAATTTTAAACCCTTGACCTATTTGTTTTTTTTTGATATAATCAAAATTGAATTTATTAAGCAGGAAAGCAGGTGTAAATATGTCGGCATTTAAAGTTGTGTCTCCGTTTGAACCTATGGGAGATCAGATTGATGCTATAGATAAATTAAGCGATGGAATTATAAACGGCAAGCACTGTCAGACACTTATGGGTGTTACGGGATCGGGCAAGACATTTACCGTAGCAAAGACGATAGAACGCGTAAACAAACCTACACTTGTTCTTGCACATAACAAAATTCTTGCAGCGCAGCTGTGCAGTGAATTTAAGGAGTTTTTCCCCGATAATGCCGTTGAATATTTTGTTAGCTACTATGATTATTATCAGCCGGAGGCATATATTCCGAATACTGACACATATATAGAAAAAGACGCATCGATTAATGACGAAATAGACAGACTTCGCCATTCTGCAACAGCGGCTCTTTTGGAGCGCAGAGATGTTATTATTGTTGCGAGTGTTTCATGCATATACGGTCTCGGTGATCCCGATGATTATAAAAACCTTATGATATCATTGAGAGTGGGCAATGAGACAGACCGAAACGATTTCTTGAGAAAGCTTGTAGAAATTCAATACAGCCGAAACGATATAAGCTGTGAGCGCGGAACATTTCGTGTTCGCGGTGATGTTGTTGAGGTTTTTCCGGCAAGCAGCGGTGAAAGCGCTATAAGAATAGAATTTTTCGGTGACGAAATAGAGCGCATATCGGATATAGATGTTACCACGGGTGAAATTAAGGCATACCGTAATTTCACAACGATTTTTCCGGCGTCGCACTACGCTACAACCGACGAAAAAATGAAACGCGCAATGGTTACCATAAGGCAGGAGCTTGACGAAAGATGCAAGGAGCTTGAAGAAAAAGGAAAGCTTCTTGAAATGCAGAGACTTAATCAAAGAACAAACTATGACCTTGAAATGATGCAGGAAATAGGATTCTGCCAGGGAATAGAAAACTATTCACGTCATATAAGCGGAAGAGAACCCGGCAGCGCTCCGTTTACTCTTATTGATTATTTCCCGGACGATTTTCTTCTCGTTGTTGATGAGTCACATGTAACACTTCCGCAGGTCAGGGCAATGTATGCCGGTGACCGCTCGCGAAAGCAGACGCTTGTTGACTTCGGTTTTCGTCTGCCGTCTGCATTTGACAACAGACCTCTATGTTTTGAAGAATTTGAGCAGCGCATTAATCAGGCGATATTTGTCAGTGCAACACCGGGCGATTATGAAATTAAAAATTCAGGAGGAGAGGTTGTAGAACAGATAATAAGACCTACCGGTCTTGTCGATCCCGAGGTTATCATCAGACCGATTAAAGGTCAGGTTGATGACCTTGCAGGTGAAATAAATGCTGTTACCGAACGGAATGAACGTGTATTGGTGACAACTCTTACGAAAAAAATGGCAGAGAGCCTGACCGAGTACTTTCGCGGAATCGGCATAAAGGTCCGTTATATGCATTCGGATATTGAAACCATAGAAAGAATGAAAATAATACGTGATTTACGCCTCGGAGTTTTTGATGTTCTTGTTGGTATAAACCTTTTGAGAGAAGGCCTTGACATACCCGAGGTATCGTTGGTTGCTATTCTCGATGCTGATAAAGAGGGATTCTTAAGAAGCGAAACGTCGCTTGTTCAGACTATAGGCAGAGCGGCACGAAACGCGGACAGTCGTGTAATAATGTATGCCGACACGGTGACGGGCTCCATGAAAAGAGCAATTGACGAAACCGAGCGCAGACGTGAAATACAGACGGCATATAATGAAGAACATGGAATTATCCCCAAAACAATACGCAAAGATGTTCACGATGTCATAAAGACATATGAAACCGTTAAAACCATGCCGTCTCCGAAAATCGGAGCTGAAGACGATGCCGAATCTAAGATTAAGCGGCTGACAGAGCTGATGAATGAAGCATCGGCTAATCTTGATTTTGAAACCGCAGCAATATACAGAGATGAGATAATAAAACTGAAAGGAAAAAATTAAATCATCCGTTTGCTATATCTTTCATATATACCTTAAAAGAATTTTTGTACTTTGACGGTGAGCTGCCGGTATGTTTTTTAAACAATTTTGAAAAATTTCCCACATCTGAAATCCCGACTGTTTCGGCAACCTTTTCAACAGAATAATTGGTTGCCTGAAGCAGGGTTATGGCTTTTGATATTCTGTATTTTATAAGATATTTATGAAGCGTCATTCCTGTTTGTTTCAGCAAAAGCCTGCTGATATAATTCGGGTGATAGTGCAGCTCATCGGCAATGTCTTTGTATGTAATGTTTGTATTATAATTTTTCTTTATATATGATATAACCTGATCTGTAAGTTTTTCTGTTTTTGTATTATCTTTATTTCCGTACATTACAAGAGCCGTTGTAAGAATATCTAAAAGTATGGTTTTGCATTTTTGCATGTAATATATTTGCTTACCGGTGTATTCCTTTTCGAGTTCCGAAAATTTACTTTCAAAAATAAATGCATTATTTATAACAAAATATTTATTAAACAGTTTTTCATCGTCAATTTTTTTATCGTCAATAAGCATACTTTCGGTATAGTCGTTTTCCTTTACGGGAGGCATGGGCACGGTAACCTCGCACCGTTCCTGCGAAAAATCAAAATTCACGCCTATATATACGGGCGGGTTGTCGGTTGTTATAAACCTGTACGGTACGGAATCACGCCAATATACAAGTGTACCCTTTGATACAGGTATTTCATCTCCGTCAATAACTATACTGCCGTTTCCGTCAATGCAATAAAATATCCTGTTATCGAGGGCATAAAGAGTATGGGTATAAACCAATTGTTTTTGTATGCGTACAAATCTGACATACGGATTAATATCGTGCAATTTCATAATTATATCACCGTTTCTGCAAAAAAAGTTTATTTTTTACAAATTATGTTTCAAAAACACACTTATATTATATCACACCGTAATGATATAATCAAGACAAATAAACGTTTATTTACAGTACAGAAAAGGAGTTTAACATTATGATAAAAAAATCATTCGGTGTTTTATTTTGTTTGACGGTTGCTGTAATTTTAATGTCATTTTTTACATGTTTTTGCGCATATGCAGATAACACCGTAACAAATGAGCTCGACACATTAACAATCGGAGAAAAAGGATTGTATTCCGTGAGCGGTGCATGCAGTATCGATAATGCCCACGATGCGCTTAAAACCGAATTTGGGGATACCAAGGTTATATCACTCGGTAAAAACAGCAGCGCTTCATTTGTTTTTAACCTTTCGGATAAAATCAAATCTTTTGAGCTTAAAACTTTCTCAAGAGATAAAAAGGGTGCAGATGCAAGCATAATGTTTGAAAGCTCTGCGGATAACGCCGATTATGAAGCCCTGACGGTTGAACCGGTTATTTCATCGACTTATACCAGTGTTAACGGTGTGTGGGTCAGAACATATGATTATTCGTATTCTTTTGATGAAAGTGTGAATTATGTCAGGGTTACTTTAACATATCCCGACGGTCAGACCGCATACAGCACATATCCGATGCTCAGAAGCATGTCGCTTACCGCAGATTCTTCGACAGAGGGAACATTTACACGCGGAGAAGTAACGCTTAAAGACGGCAAGCCGACGGTTACTTTTAAAAATAATTCGGGTTCTGCTGAAAATTGTGTATTTATTGCTGCACTATATAACGATGATAACAGTCTTTCAGCTTATTTTAAAAAGGATGTCAAAGGCATTGCTGCAAATTCCAAATCGGATGCATTAATTGACGATTTTTCAAATCCCGATAATAAGACAGTCAGATACATTATCGTTGAAAGTCTTGACACGATGAAGCCTGTTTCAAAATCGGGTGAATTTGCCGTGGACGCGAATTATTATCCCGGCTTTGTCAGAAAGGCGGTAACCTTCAGCTTTGATGACGGTCCGACTCTTTCAAGCGATAATAAGGTAATGGATAAGCTTTCCGTGTCAAACTACAAAGCAACTTTTAACCTTATAACGAATACGTTTTTGGATGAAAACGGAACTGTTTATCCCACGGATACAACATATACCGCATATAACACGACGGGATTTACCGACGGTAATAATCCCGAAGCTGTGTATGACGCATATTGCAGTAAGGTTTTTAATCAGTTTGTGACAAATATTAAAAACGGAAATCATGAAATTGCAAGTCATTCACGCTATCATTTGAGATTCAATGCCGAAAGCAACCCAAATGCAAGCGGTATGTATAACAAAGCCGATAATATAAAATCATCACTGCTGATCGGAAAAACATCTCTTGAAAAATGGCTTGGCAGTGAAGTTCGTGGTTTTGCATATCCTTACGGTTACCCCGGAACATCGGGAAAACAGTTTGTTGATTATTTAAGTGAAATAGGAACCTGCTACGCAAGACAAAGCGGCTATACAGGAAAATTTGATGTTCCGTCCGATTTTATGAACTGGACATGCACAAGTTACTTTGCAGCGAAGGATGATTTATCCGCAAAAAGCACGGAGTTTTGGAATCTTGCCGATGACGGAGAACTTAAGCTTTTCAGTCTTTGGGGTCACAGCTGGGAATTTGACGCAAAGACCGATGTGCGTGAAGATACATGGAGCAAGCTTGATAAAATTATAGCTGATATGGATTCTCACAAAGATGAATTCTGGAATCCGACAAATATTGAATTTTATGATTATATAAAAGCAAAAGAAAGTCTTGTTATCACCGACGATTCGGTATATAACCCAAGTGATATCGACGTTTATGTAACGATAAACGGAGTAAAGAAGGTTGTTTCCGCAAAAGAGACAATAAATGCGTAATGTGAGTGTAAGCAGTGTACGGAGGGTTTTAAAATGACCGCAAAAAGGGTTATATCGATTGTTTTGATAATTATTTTGAATTTCGGCATTATTACGGCGGCAGAAATGCCGTCGGATTTTGCCGTCACATCGGTATATGCATCGGGCATAGACGGTTCGTTTGATAAATATAAACAGGGAGATACCGTATCGCTTGAAAATGACGGTACAATAGGGATACCGGTTGATCTTTCCGTATATTATTCGGCGGATGAAAAATCATCTCCCGGATATAACGGTACAGCCGTAATACTTTATGTGATAAATACTATGGCAGAACGAACGGGTACTGACAGCGATGATGAAATAATCCGCTCCATGCTTGAGAGAGGATATATCGTAACGGTTGCCGATTACAAAAACAATATACGGGCAGTGTCTCCGCAGCTTGATAAATCCGTGCAAGCTATTCGTAACAATCTTTCCGCAGGAAAGTATTTTACAGATATGGATTTAATCACAAGCGGAATATACCGGGAAACATTTATTGTGCCGAGCGGTTATAATATCTCTTTGAATAATATATATTGGGAATTTGACAAGCATGCTGCCGACGGCACATTTGAAAAAATCGTTGAGACCTGGAATACTGATTTCCGCGCGGTAAAGGGCGAGACCGTTATAAAATGGACAAATTCGGAAGGAAGCAGAAAAGAAGTTCGTGATGCCCTTGACGGTACCTCTCCCGAGTGGCTTGACGGCGCCGGTAAACCCGATGAAAACGGTGAATATATTAAAATAAAATATACCAAGGCAAACACTGTGTTTGACTGTGTAAAAAAAGACGGTTCGCCGCTTGACCTTAATTTGTATATGCATATTATTTATCCGACGCACCCGCGGCAAAAGGTACCTGTTATGTGCCTTGCAAGCTCAAATGAACACCTTGCCTCCGGTGCGGCAACAGCCGACAGACCGCAGACAGCGGGATTTACGCTGAACGGATACGCCGTTGTAATGTATGATTACGGTTATGTTCCTATGGCAAGAAAAGACCATTACGGCTATTTTGACGGCAGCTCGTCGGCAGGGCATATATCGGGTGATAATCTTTCGTACTCTCTGCATTTTTATAATAATATAAATATAGATACCGCCGCCATGCGTTATGTCCGCTATCTTGCCATGTCGGATGAAAGCAGATATGATTTTGATACTGAGGCAGTGGGCGTATTCGGCAATTCAAAGGGTGGATGGATGACGTTTTTGGGCGAAGAGGATCCTACGGTATTTGCAAATAACAGATATTTTAAAGGTCATCACGGTGAGACTCGGTTTGAAGCCGGGAAGACGTCTGCTGACGGATACCTTGACGGCGGCGAGCCGCAGCCGTGGCAGACCTTTGACGGCAAAAAAATAGATTCCGGTGCTGATTTTGTGTATGCAAGCTGCGGCGGAAATGAAATGTATATTTCGGAAAATCATGCACCGACGTTTGTCTCTTGCCATACAAAGGACAATTCCTATTACACGACGTCAAATTCATTTGCAAACTTATGCAGAATATATGACATACCGTCGGTTTATTTTGAAATCGATCTCGGTCACACTCTTGCACAGAACAAAGATCTTAATTACGGTGTCGATACATACAATGCGCTTTTTGATTTTGCAGGATATTATCTTAAGCATGACCCGGTTAAGGTTATGTACACATCTCCGGCAGACGGAGCGGTAAATGTTTCCGATTCCGAAAGCATCTCTGTAAAATTTACCGGACCGGTGCCTGAAGAAGAGCTCAGCAAAATTACCGTTACGGATTCCGACGGCAATATGCCCGAGGGATATTGGAGTGCGTCTTACGGAAATACACTGTGGACGTATAATATCACAGAGCCTTTGAATGATGCCGCTCTTTATACGCTGAAAATCGATAAGACCTTATGCGGAGATAACGGAAAACCGATCGGCTCGGGCCGAAGTGCTTCGTTCACGGTTAAAAACGAGAATGTACAGCCTTTGCAGCTTACATCAGCTGACGGAATTTCGTATTTCAGCATGAAAGCGCCGAATTTAAATGATGATTCAAAGCCTATTATTAAAATTGCATGTGCAAACGATGCGGCAAATGTTCTTGAATTATACGAAGTGCAAAATTTTGATTCGGATAATCCGCAGAATTCCGTTTTGGGAGAAAAAATCGGTGAAGTTCCTCTCAGGGGCAAAGGGTTATATGATTTTGACGCATCGGAATATATGAAGTCCAAAAATGCGGGTGCGGCCGTTACCGTTGCAATGAAGCAAAAGGAAGCAGCAGCGGAGACGGAAAAGTATTTTGCGGATCTTTCGTCCGCAGATAATCTTCGCGGAACGGCCGTAGGAAATTTTGCACTCGGTGAGGTTGCGGATGTTCCTGACGGAAGCCGTGCCTTTAAGGTCAGTGTTACGACCAATATCCGCCCGGACGGAACGGGGCAGTACTCCCAGGAAGATTTTTACGATAACAAAACACGAATACTGAAAAATGCAAGCTGCCTCGGTAAAATTAACGATTCCGACTATGGCAGAAGATTTAAGATAAGCTTTAAGGTTTATGATGAAATATCAAGAAGAATAGGCATTTCGCTTACATCACGCACGGATAAGGCCTCTTTGACAGCCGATTACGATCAGGTTTTAAAAAATGTGACAACCGCGGCAGGCAAATGGACGGATGTATCGTTTGATTACAACGTGTATGACAGTAACTACGGAACGCTGAATAACTTTTACAAAACGCTTTTCATAATCGGTGAATCATCGGGAGACACCGACCGTGCCATATATTTTTCGGATATAAGGGTTACGGAAACTGTCACCGATGCAAAAGCCGATGCCGTGTATCTTCTTTGTGCTGATGTAAATACGGAGCTCGATCCCGAACCGAATACAACCGTCACCCCGTACGGAACAATTCCGGATCAGTATTCATCTGCGAATGATTATCCGTTTGCTTTGTTTGCGGATGACGGAACGTTTATCGGCGCGTATAAGGATTATGCAAATGACAGCAGTGCAAGTGCACTTTTCGGCGCGCGTTTTGCAAATTATGATAATGTAATTATTTATCTCAGAAAAGATTATATATACGACAGCGCATCTCCGTATAACAATCTGAGCTTTTCAACCGGAATGCTTACCGTAGACCTGGGCGGTCACAAGTTCGTTTGCGATAAAAATCCGATGATCTATGCAAAGGGAAGACACGAAAACACAACCAATATAACGGTGAAAAACGGCACGGTATCAACAAAAAAGATATCTCCGATAAAATTTGTATATACAACGTCAGGCTCATATGACGGAAGCATCCCCAAGGTTTATAATATTGATTTTGAAAATATCAAATTCGGGTTTGAGGCGGACTCCGCTGCAGAAAACCTTATGGATTTCAATCGGACGGCATCAGCGGTAAACGGAATTGCAAATATCGGATTTAGCGGGTGTGAATTCGATTTTACGTCAAATTTTGCATCTTCGGGATATAAGCTTTTTGAATCGGGAGACGCAAACGGCAAGATCACCTCAAGCGTCAGAGTTTCGGGGTGTAAGATTATTGCCGACACATTGGATAACGTAACCTTATCGGAGCTTGCCCCGTGCGGCAGTCTTGTTTTCGATTCGGATTCGGAAACAAAAGTTGAGCTTTCGGGCAATTTCGATGCTTCGTCATATGAAATTGTAACATCGGACGGAACAGAATATTTGGATGCCTGTGAGTCTGTATCCGAAAGGAAGGTATATGCAATACGGCTGCCGTATACAAAGATCGGAAGCATTAAATTATCAAACAACGGAAAAGAAATATCCGACGGTAAATACTCCGTCGGAAACATAAAGGCAGAGGTAAGTGTTTCGGCATTTAAAAGCAGCTTTGACGGATGTCTGTTTATTGCCGAATATTCAAGCGCAAACGGAATAAAAAAACTTGTCGCTGTCAATACGGAAAAAATAAATGTTGCCGACGGCAGCCGAAATGCAGAGCTGCAGTGTGATGTATCGGCCGCCGGCGGCAATACGCTTAAAGTTTTTGTATTTAAAGGAGCTGTACCTACAGGGCGCGCAGAAGTGCTTTTTTCTGATAAGCAGTAGTTTAAATAACGAAAAAACATAGCCGGAGGGTTTTATTTATAAAACAAAAAGCAGGCAGACACATAACAGTGTTTGACTGCTTTTTGTTTTCGACTGCCGCATTCGTTCGTATTGAAACGTTTATTTTTTACAAAAGAATATTGATTTTGACACTGTTATTGACGTATACAGTTATGATATAATGTGATAAATTAATATTCTTTATGCGGAGATGTGATAAAATGATCGAAAGAAAAAATAAACGTACCGGAAGAATAGGTATTTTTGCGGTTGCCCATGCGGTATATTGGGATCAGTTTGACGGTCTGGAAGATAATATAATGGGTTTTCACAAAGATTTTTGCAAAATGGTTGAAGGCAACGACATTGAGGTTGTCGATTTCGGAATGATAGATTCAAATGAAAAAGCTTTTGAGGCAGTGCCGAAAATTCTCGCTGCCGATGTTGATGTGCTGTTTTGCAATATGGTAACATATGCCACGTCATCTGTTTTTGCCCCTATAATAAAGCAGGTTGATAAACCCATGGTTCTCGTTGCTCTTCAGCCGAGAAAGGCAATGGATTATACAAAGGCATGTACATTTATGCAGCTTGAAAATGACAACATTTGCTCAGTACCCGAATTTACGGGTGTTGCAATCAGAATGGGCAAAAAAGTAAACGATGTAATTTTAGGCTTATTGTATGATGATGCGGATGCCGAAAAAGAGGTATCGGAGTGGTGTGATATTGCAAAGGTTCTCCACGATCTGAACGGCGCGCGCATAGGCCTTATGGGTCATGTTCTTGAAGCTATGTATGATATGCATGCCGACCCGACAGCGGTTGCAAAGGCTTTTGACGTGCATGTTCCGCTTCTTGAAATAGAGGATGTCATTGAACTTTACGATACAGTTACCGAAGATGAGATAAATGCCAAAAAAGAGCTTATTTTAAATGAGTTTGACACTCCCGACCCCGGAAGCGATCCTGTTGCAACAAAGCTTACTGACGAAGACTTAACTCAGGCGGCACACACTGCCGTTGCTCTTGATAAGTTTATCGAAAAATACAATCTTACGGGACTTGCGTATTATTATGAGGGCAAGCCCGACACCCTGCAGAGAACGGTTGCAACAACATTTATTGTCGGCAACTCTATTCTTAATGCTCAGGGAATACCCATGTGCGGCGAATTTGATGTCAAAACATGCATTGCAATGCTTATAATGGATAGACTCAATATAGGCGGAAGTTTTGCGGAATTCCATCCTTTTGATTTTAACGAGGACTTTATTCTTGTTGGTCATGACGGTCCGCATCACCTCAGAATTGCCGAGGGCAAACCGGTACTCAGAAGCCTCTCAAAATATCACGGTAAGCCCGGTCACGGTGCTTCGGTTGAGTTTAAAATAAAAGAAGGCCCGATCACTATGCTCGGCATAACCCAAAAGGCCGACGGCAGCTTTAAGTTTGTTATCGGAGAAGGTTACTCCAAAGAAGGTCCGATTCCTCCGACGGGCAACACAAACACAAGAGGATTTTTTAAGCCGACAACAAAAGAATTTATTAAAAAATGGGTAATGGAAGGCCCGACGCATCACTATGCACTCGGTGTGGGACATCATGCCGAAACTATTGCAAAAATTGCCGATATTCTCGGAATCGAAAGCGTTATAGTCAGATAATCATACCGATAATCACACATCCTGAATATTTATCCGAAAACGAAATCGCCGATATTTGCGGCGGTTTTGTTTTTTCTAAAACCGCCACTTGACCAATCGGCGGTTTTTTGTTATAATTTATGTTGAATCATTATGCAGAATTTGTATATAATACAATTGGTATTATGAGCTTAAGAGGTAATTGTAAATGAAAGAATATATAAAAATACGCGGTGCAAGAGAAAACAACCTTAAAAATATAGACGTTGATATTCCGAGAGACAAATTTGTTGTTATGACGGGTCTTTCGGGCTCGGGGAAATCGTCTCTTGCATTTGATACGATATATGCTGAGGGTCAAAGGCGGTATGTTGAATCTCTTTCGGCATATGCACGTCAATTTTTGGGACAGATGAACAAACCTGATGTGGATAACATTGACGGACTTTCTCCGGCAATAAGCATAGATCAAAAAACCACAAGTAAAAACCCGCGCTCGACGGTCGGAACCGTTACCGAAATATATGATTATTTAAGGCTGCTTTATGCAAGAGTCGGCATCCCTCACTGCCCGAAGTGCGGCAAGGAAATAAAACAGCAGTCCGTAGATGAGATTGTCGATACAATATTTTCTTACGGGGAAGGAACGCGCGTGCAGATTCTTGCGCCTGTTGTCCGCGATAAAAAGGGAGAGCACACAAAGGTTTTGGAGGACGCCGCCAAAAACGGTTATGTGAGGGTTCGCATAGACGGAAACATGCATGAGCTTTCGGAAAAAATAAAGCTTGTCAAAAATCACAGGCATACAATAGAAATTGTTGTTGACAGAATAATAATTAAGCCTGCGGCAATGTCGAGAATGACCGATTCTGTGGAGATTGCCGCAAAACTCGGCGGCGGTCTTGTAATTGCCGATATGTTTGATAAGGGAGAGAGAATGTTCAGTCAGAACTATGCCTGCAAAGATTGCGGAATAAGCATTGAAGAGCTTTCGCCGAGAATGTTTTCTTTCAACAGTCCGTTCGGCGCGTGCCCCGAGTGCAGCGGACTCGGCAGCTTTATGAAGATTGATCCCGAGCTTCTTATTCCCGATCCGACAAAGTCAATTTACGACGGCGGAATAAAGGCATTCGGATGGGGAACGGTGTCGGACGGAAAAACATATTGGAGCTCATGGCTTGACGCGCTGTGCAAAGAGTATAATTTTGACAAAAAAACCCCGATAAACAAGCTTCCCAAAGGAATTATGGATATAGTTCTTTACGGAAATGACAAGCCGCTTACCATTAATCACAACGGATATGTTAAAACGGCTTGCTTTGAAGGCATCATAAACAATTTGGAACGAAGATACAATGACAGCTTTTCTAATGCTTCAAAGGTTGAAATAGAAGCTCTCATGGGCGACGTTGTCTGTAAGGCATGCAAAGGCAGAAGGCTGCGTCCGGAGTCTCTGGCTGTTACAGTCGGTGGAATTAATATATCCAAAATGACGGATATGTCAATAAGTAAGCTTAATGATTTTTTTGCAAAGCTCAAGCTCACCGAAAAGCAGGAGATTATAGCGGAGCAGATTTTGAAAGAGATAAGGGGCAGAACAAGCTTTCTTGCTGATGTCGGGCTTGATTATCTGACGCTTTCAAGGAGCGCCGGCACTCTTTCGGGAGGAGAGGCTCAGAGAATAAGACTCGCAACTCAAATCGGTTCGGGTCTTACGGGAGTACTCTATGTGCTTGATGAGCCGAGCATCGGGCTGCATCAGCGTGATAACGATAAACTTATAGCAACGTTGAAAAAACTGCGCGATCTCGGTAATACTCTGATTATCGTTGAGCATGATGAAGATACCATGTATGCCGCCGATCATATTATAGACATAGGCCCCGGAGCCGGTATTCACGGAGGATACGTTGTCGCGGAGGGAACCGCCGAAGAAATAAAGAAAAACGAAAAGAGCATAACAGGGCAGTATCTGAGCGGAAAGCGTTCTATACCTTTGCCTGAAACTCATCGCAGCGGAAACGGCAAGCATATAAAAATTATAGGTGCAAAGGAAAATAATCTTAAAAATATAGACGTTGACATTCCGCTCGGAAAATTCATTGCCGTAACAGGTGTTTCGGGTTCCGGAAAGTCAAGCCTCATAAACTCGATTTTATACAAAAAGCTCGCAACGGCGCTGAACGGTGCAAACAAAAAGCCCGGCAAACACAAGGAAATAACAGGCATTGAAAATGCAGACAAGGTAATTAATATAGACCAGTCGCCGATTGGCAGGAGTCCGCGTTCAAACCCCGCAACTTACACAGGACTTTTCGGAGATATCCGTGAACTCTATGCAAATACAAACGAAGCCAAAATCAGAGGCTACGGTCCGGGAAGATTCAGCTTCAATGTCAGCGGAGGAAGATGTGAGGCATGCAGCGGAGACGGAATAATAAAAATTGAAATGCATTTTCTGCCCGATGTTTACGTTCCGTGTGAGGTGTGTAAGGGAAAACGCTATAACCGTGAAACACTTGAGGTAAAATACAAGGGGAAAAATATCAGTGATGTTTTGGATATGACAGTTGAAGAGGGACTTGAGTTTTTCCAAAATATACCTAAAATCCGGCGTAAACTTCAAACAATATATGATGTCGGTCTCGGTTATATAAAGATAGGTCAGCCGTCAACAACTCTTTCGGGCGGAGAGGCGCAGAGAGTTAAACTTGCGACGGAGCTCAGCAGAAAAAGCACGGGAAAAACGGTATATATCCTTGACGAACCGACTACCGGGCTTCATATAGCCGATGTTCATAAACTAATCGATGTTTTGAGCAAGCTTGCCGACAGCGGAAACACCGTAATCGTTATAGAACACAATATGGACGTTATAAAAGTGGTTGACCACATAATCGACCTTGGTCCCGAGGGAGGAGACAAGGGCGGAAATGTTGTATTTGAGGGAACAACCGAGGAAATAGTAAAATGCGTCAGGTCATATACGGGAAGATATTTAAGAAAGTATCTCAAATCAAAATGAGGATTGTGAGGTAATAAGTTATGTATGAAATTTTGTCAAACATTATTAAATACGCTTTTGTGCTGATAGTATACATGTTTATTATAAGCGTGGTAAGACTTGTATACCTTGATATTTCGGATTCAAAGCGTAGAGAAAATACATCAGGAGGGTTTGCGTACCTTAAGCTTATAAACTTAAGGCGCAACCTTGATTTTAAGATGTATGAGAGCTACAGTATAAGAGAAAGTGCGCTTATCGGAAGAAGCAAGCGCTGTCAGGTATACATAGACGATCCGTATCTTTCTAAAAATCATGCGCGTATATTTCTGCATGACGGTCTGTTTTATGTTGAAGATCTCGGAAGTACAAACGGAAGTTATTTAAACGGCAGAAAACTGCCGGCGCATCCTGTCAGAATTAAAGACAGCGACAAGCTTTCTTTCGGTAATATAAGCTTTATATTTGTTGATAATTCACAGGCTCAGGAAAGTTGACGGGAGGTAGATTTTATGACTAAAATAAGATTCCGCCCGATGCTGTATATTACATTGGTAAACATTATAGGCTTTTTTATGCTATTTCTGTTTTATAACGGCGAAAACATGAAGGTTCTTTATGCCGGTCTGGCACTTTGCAGTATAAATATAATTGTATATATGATGCTCTATTATTTCGATTTCGGTGATCTGTATCTGTTTTTGACGGTATCGATGCTTACCTCTATAGGTCTTATTATGCTGTATCGGATAGACGTTGCAAAGGCAGGCAGACAGCTTTTGTGGTTCGGTGCGGGAATTGCCGTTTATTTTGTGACCATGCTGCTGTTTGGAAAGATTAAAATATGGGACAGGCTTGCACTTGCATATATGGGCATTTGCGCAGCTCTTTTTGCCGCGACAGCAATATTCGGTACCACACTTTACGGCTCCCGAAACTGGATTATAATACACAACATGTCATTTCAGCCGTCGGAGCTTATAAAAATTTTCTTCTGCCTGTGCATTGCATGTTTCTTTTCCAAATTACCGGAGCCCGACAGCAAAAAGAAGGATAAGCGCAAGCGTGTAATTGGTATTCCGATTGACGAAATAATACTTTGCGTATTTGTGTATTTTTGCATGGGAGCATTAACTCTTGTCCAAAAAGAATGGGGAACTGCTCTGCTGCTCTTTCTGATATATTTTACAATGTGCTTTTTATATAAGTCCAGCAATCTTTTAAAGCTTATTAACATTGGCGGAATATTGCTCGTGAGTATATGCGGATATTTGTTTTTATCGGATCATATAAGTATCAGAGTGGAGCTTTGGAGAAATCCGTGGAAAGATCCTCTCGGTGCCGGATATCAGATTGTTCAGTCGCTCATTGCAATAACCTCCGGAGGATATTTCGGTATGGGAATCGGCAACGGCTCTCCGCAATATGTTCCGTTCAGAGAGTCGGATTTTATATTTTCTGCAATATGTGAGGAAATGGGAATATTTACGGGAATTGCTATAATTCTGTTATATTTTATACTGACATACCGAGGAGTGAAAACGGCTGTAAAGTCAAATAATTCATATCTTAAGGCGGCATGCATGGCACTTGTTATATGTTTCGGATATCAGACGTTTATAATAGTCGGCGGTGTCACAAAGCTTATTCCGCTGACGGGAATAACGCTTCCGTTTGTAAGTTACGGAGGAAGTTCCATGGTATCATGTTTCATAATGCTCGGAATAATAACCGCGGTATCCTTTGCCGATAAAAGGGATGCAATAAGACATAAGTAGTATTAATTGTCGGTCATATGTTTGTGATATTTTTATATTCTTCAAAAGGAAGTAACTCCTTTTTTATTCCCGAAAGCAAAAATCAGGAGGTTTTTGCTTTCGGTTTTATTTTAATTCTTCTTTCAGAGCCGAAAGCACCTTTTTTTCTATTCTTGATATCTGCACCTGTGATACGCCTATGCTTTCGGCAACCTCGGTTTGCGTTTTCCCGCGGAAGTATCTGAGCAGCATTATTTTTCTTTCTCTTTCCGACAGTTTCATAATTGCGGATTTAAGGGCAATTTTTTCAATTTCATCCTCGGGGCTGCTTTTGCTTTTCAGCGTATCTCCGAGAATCAGCTCGCCGCTGTCATTTGACACAGGCTTATAAATTGAATCACATGGGCGGCACGCTTCAAAAGCAAGCGTCAGCCTTTCGCAGTCGCATCCGCATTCGGCGGCAATCTCGCCCATTGTCGGATCGCGCATCAAAGCAGAGCTCAGCTTCTGTCTCTCTTTTGATGCACGCATAAACAGTTCCTTAAGGCTTCTGCTAACCTTTATTTGTGAGCTGTCTCGGATGTACCTGCGGATCTCTCCGAGAATCATCGGAACGGCATATGTCGAAAATCGCACCTTATAGCTTGTATCAAAATTTCTCACGGCCTTAATAAGTCCGATGCATCCGAGCTGAAACAGATCGTCATATTCGTATCCCAAATTCAGAAAACGGTGCATACAGCTTTTTACGAGCGGTATATTTGAATTTACAATTTCTTTTTCGGATTCTTTTGATCCTTGCTGTGCCGATTTTATTAAGTCGTATATATCTTTCAATTTTTTTACTCCCTGCGTATGAATAATTGATAAAACCGTAAAATAACTTTATGTATGCTACAGCTGTTTGTTTTTAATGATTTTTGTCATTGTGACCTTTGTGCCGACTCCCACAACGGAATTTACTTTAACGCTGTCCATGAATGTTTCCATAACGGTAAATCCCATGCCGGAGCGTTCTGCCTCCGGGCATGAGGTATACATCGGCTCCATTGCCTGCTCAATATTTTCAATTCCCTTTCCGTTATCCGTCACTTCTATTGTCACAGTTTCCCCGTCAAGAAAACAGTTCATATGCACAAATCCGTCCTTTGCTCCGCTGTACCCGTGCACTATAGAGTTTGTCACAGCCTCTGAAACGGCGGTCTTGACATCCGTCATTTCTTCCACTGTAGGGTCAAGTCTCGATATAAACGATGCTGAAATAATGCGTGCAAGGCTTTCGTTTTCGGGTAGTGATAAAAAGCTTGTTTTTAAACAGTTATTTTGTGTCATTTATAATCCGCTCCCTTCATATCCGGCTTTTCATGGCTTCTTCCGCTTCGTTCAAAGATGCCCAAAGCGGAATGATTTTCTTTATGCCCGACATATCAAGTATTTTTCCGGCCGTCTGATTCGATGAGACAATTGATATACTTCTGCCGAGACTTTGTATAAGCTTATATCTGCCGATGATAACTCCTATGGCGGAGCTGTCCATAAAAGATACTTCCGAAAGATCTATAATAAAATTCATTTTTGATGAATCTATAATTTTTCTGTCGGCTTCGTTGCGTATAAGTATTGCGTAGCGGTGATCTATCTCACCGTTAACTTTCATAATCAGACAGTTGCTGTTTTCCGAAAATTCAAGTTTCATGGTTTTTCCTCCCTAAGTCATATGTGTAATTTAAATATAAATTCGTACTTGTTTTATTCACCGCAGATAGCGTATATTCCTTTGATGAAAAATGGCGTTATTTGTCTTTATGCCGACACTGTTCGACTCCGGTTGCCTAAGCGAATGTGTTAATATTCGAACACATTCAAAAAAAGTAAAAATTCGTATCGATTACAGGTATATTTGCTTATTTTAACGAAAGAAACAGCGGCTCCTTTGTGTAAAGGGAGCTGTCAGCGTCAGCTGACTGAGGGATTGTTAAAACATATATGCGTTTTAGAAATAAATTTTGCTTAAGTTAAATATTTACAACCCCTCCGAGTTGCTCCGCAACCCACCTCACCTTGCACAGTGGAGGCACTATTTCTTGCGTTTAATCATATTATTTTGTGTGTTTTATGCAGCGGAACGGTGTGGGCACCGTTCCCTACGTAGTCATTGTAAGTTTGCTGTTAATTGTTAAATAGAATCTTATTACAAATTTACGTTCAAACTAATTTATTGGTTGAAAACATACCTATCAAATTGTTTGTAGGGAACGCTGACCACAGCGTTCCGCACGCACAACACATATACTTTATATAATTAAAGGCAAGGAATGTGTCTTACGGGCGAGGGGTTAGGATATACTTTTTATTTTTTTAACTAAGCGAGTTTCAGCGCGGCAGCGCTGTGTTTGAGCGACTTAAAATAAAATATATATACCTGTAACCGTAACACAATAATTCAATTACTTGCAAATGCTCAAATATTAAATCACCCAAAAAAGGATTTTTTGCTTTTTTGTAGTATTAATATAAAATATAGACAGAAAGAAAGGGAATGACCGTTATGAATATTCGTGAAATGAGAGAAAAGCTTGAAGAAGATTCCCTGTCTGCACGGGCAACTCTGTCTTCCTGCTCAAAAGGCAGGAAGATACATGAGGAAAAATGCAGCCTGAGAACCGATTTTGCACGCGACCGCGACAGGATTATACACAGCAAGTCCTTCCGCAGATTAAAGCACAAAACCCAGGTTTTTATTTCTCTTGACAATGATCATTTTCGCACGAGACTCACTCATACTCTTGAAGTATCACAGATAGCGCGCACCGTAGCGCGTGCACTGAGACTGAACGAGGATCTTGTTGAAGCAATATCCCTCGGGCATGATCTCGGACATACGCCTTTCGGTCATTCAGGCGAGAGAGCCTTAAATGAGCTAGCTCCCGGCGGATTCAGACATTATGAGCAGAGCCTGAGAGTTGTTGACATTCTCGAACGCGACGGGCGCGGAATGAATCTTACGTATGAAGTCCGCGACGGAATAGTAAACCACACAGGTTCAAACCTTGCATCGACAGATGAGGGCATCGTTGTGAAATATGCCGATCGCTTTGCATATATCAATCACGATATAGACGACGCCGTTCGTGCCGGTGTTATAAAAAACAGTGATATTCCGAAAGAGCTTCTCACCTCTCTCGGAGATACCCACTCAAAACGGATAAACAATCTTATAGAGGACATAGTATATACGAGCCTTCAAAAAGGTGCAATTGCCATGAGCCCCGCTCTTGAAGACAACATGATGTCTCTTCGCACATTTATGTTTGACAATGTGTACAATAAGCTTGGTGTAAGAGACGAACAGTCATATATGGTTATAGAAAAGCTGTACGTATATTTTATGAAAAATACCGACAAACTCACCGATGAATACCGCAGACTACTGGGCAGCTTCCCTCCCGAAACCGTCGTGTGCGATTATATAGCCGGTATGACCGATAATTATTGTGTGGATCTTTTTAATAAATTATTTATGCCCATAAAATAATAGTGCACAAACTGTTACAAAAAATTTTTGCATTTATACAAAAAATAACAGAATGTTATTTTTTGCAGAGGATTTGAAACTTTTGTGTCGAATTAATCAGTTGACGTAAATATGATGAAAGGAGAGGACAAAATTGCCGCGTTTTCCGGATTATATTATTCAGGAAGTTGCAGACAAAAACGATATATACGATGTTATATCCAAAAGTGTGCACCTGAAAAAGGCCGGCAGCTCATATATCGGTCTTTGCCCTTTTCATCATGAAAAAACTCCGTCATTTTCGGTTTCGCCGAGGCGGGGAATTTTTAAATGCTTCGGCTGCGGTGTCGGTGGAGACGTCATTCGCTTTGTGATGAAAAATGAAGATTTGTCTTTTCACGATGCCGTCGTTAAGCTTGCCGAAAGGGCAAATATAGCGCTTCCCAAATCTTCGTATGAGGAAAATGACAATTATAAACGCAGAAAAAGGCACGATGAACTCATGCTCGAAATAAACATGCATGCTGCGGAATTCTTTTATTCCTGTGTGAGCGGCAGCAGACAAGCCGTCGAATACTTTAAAAAAAGGAATATAGACGGCAAAACCGTTAAGTATTTCTGGCTCGGATACGCTCCCGATAAGTGGACGGCACTTGTTGATTATCTTAAAGAAAAGGGGTATGACGAAGCCGATATATATGACTGCTCGCTGGCAAAAAAACGCGATGACGGAAGTCTTTACGATACATTCAGAAACCGCATAATGTTTACCATTTTTGACGTTAATAATAACGTTATAGGCTTCGGCGGCAGAGTCCTTGACGACAGTAAGCCGAAATATCTTAACTCCGCGGATTCAAATATTTTCAACAAACGCAAAAATCTTTACGGATTAAACATTGCACGTCACTCAAAAAAAGATTTTGTCATACTTTGCGAGGGATATATGGATGCCATAGCTCTTGTGAAAAGCGGCTATGACAACGCCGTTGCGACACTCGGAACGGCTCTTACCGATATGCAGGCGCGAATTATTGCAAGGTATTTCAAAGAAGTTGTCATATGCTACGACAGCGATTCCGCCGGAAGAGCTGCCACAAACCGCGCAATTTCGATACTGCGCGGAGTCAATATCAAAATATCGGTCGTATATTTAAAAGGTGCCAAGGATCCGGACGAATATATCGAATCATACGGGAAAACGCGCTTTGAGGCAGAGGTCAGAAACCGAAAAAAGGACATGCTGTATTTAATTGATTATTTCGGGGGAAACTATGACCTGAAAAATTATGACGATGTGATATCATATATATCAGAGCTTACGGAGTATTTGCGGCTGATAAAGAATGATGTGGAGCTTGATGTCTGCGCAGGCATCATTTCGGAGCGGACAGGAGTGCAGAAAGCGTCAATATTGTCTCAGACGGGGCTGAAAAGGGCAGAAACCGTATCCGATGCTCTGGTCGGAACAAATGCTGATGCGATAAATGTCATAAACAAAAAATATTCCGTGTCCGATACGGGCGAATATCTCGAAAAGACATGTGCGCTTTTGCTCGGAACGCTTTTTTACGAAAAACGGCTTTATGATAAATATAAATCCAAGCTTAGTGAAGATATGTTTACGCTTCCGATACATAAAACAATCTTTAAATATATAAAGGACTGTTTTGAAAACGGCGGCGAAACATCAAATACGGCGCTTATATCAATGCTCAATACGGAGGATGATATAAACGAAGCAACATCCATACTTGCACTTGACGCTCAATCCGAAGATACGGATAAGGCTGTGAGTGATTATATAAATCAAATAAATCAAAAATCCGGTCCGCAGAGGGCAATGGAGCTTTTGAAGCAGAACAAAATCACCCTTGAGGAATTTAATGATATCATTAATAACAAAGGATAATGGAGGAATCGATATGGCAGAAAAAAAAGATGCAGTTATAGAAGAAACAAAAATCGTTGCCGAACAGGACAAAAAGGCGGAAAAGACTGAAAAGCCCGCAAAGAAAACAACCAAAAAGGCAGCCGCCGAAACAAAAAAGAAAAGTGCGTCCGAAAAAGAGCCTAAAAAAGATAAACCGTCCGCGGAAGAAAAAAAGATTGAAAAGGCTAAAGCGCCCGGGGATGAAAAGAAAGTAAAAGACACAAAGACTCCTAAGGAGAAAAAGGAAGCAAAAGCCGAAAGCGCAGCGAAGGAAGCGGCATCTGCTAAGGACGCGAAGTCAAAAAAATCGGAAGATAAGCCCGTTTCAAAGGATGCCGCAACCAAAGAAAAGCTTGCCATTATAAGAAATCTCATAGAAGCGGGAAAAAGGAAGGGTGTGCTTTCTTATAAAGAGATAATGGACGCTCTCGATAAAATCAATCTTTCCGTAAAGCAGATCGATAAAATATATGAAACCATAGAATCCAGCGGAATAGAGCTTGTTGAGGATCTGGACCGTGAGCTTGAGGAAATCCAGACGAATGCCGAAGAAATCGATCTCAGTATTCCCGAGGGAATCGGTCTTGATGACCCTGTAAGAATGTATTTAAAAGAAATAGGAAAGGTTCCGCTTCTTTCTGCAAATGAAGAAATAGAGCTTGCCGAAAGAATGAAAGACGGCGACGAGGCTGCAAAAAAGAGGCTTGCCGAGGCAAATTTAAGGCTTGTTGTCAGCATCGCAAAAAGATATGTCGGCCGCGGAATGCTCTTTCTTGATCTTATTCAGGAGGGTAACCTCGGACTCATTAAGGCGGTTGAAAAATTCGATTATACAAAGGGCTATAAATTCAGTACCTATGCAACATGGTGGATTCGTCAGGCAATAACGCGCGCAATTGCCGATCAGGCAAGGACGATACGTATCCCCGTTCATATGGTTGAAACGATAAACAAGCTTATCCGTGTATCCAGGCAGCTTTTGCAGGAATACGGTCATGAACCGAGAGTTGATGAGATTGCACGGGAAATGAACATGAACGAAGACAGAGTACGCGAAATTATGAAGATTGCGCAGGAGCCCGTATCGCTGGAAACTCCGATAGGAGAAGAGGAAGACAGCATTCTCGGTGATTTTATTCCCGACAGTGACACTCCCGCTCCGTCCGAAATGGCGGCATTTATGCTCCTTAAAGAGCAGCTTATCAACGTTCTCGACACGCTTCAGCCGCGCGAGGCTGAGGTCTTGAGACTGCGTTTCGGTCTTGATGACGGCAGGGCAAGAACACTTGAAGAGGTCGGCCGTGAATTTAAGGTAACAAGAGAGAGAATTCGTCAGATAGAGGCAAAGGCTCTGCGTAAGCTTCGTCATCCCAGCCGCAGTAAAAAGCTCAAAGACTTTCTGGAGTAAGCCATGAAGAATAATTCCGCTTTTGAAAAGGCGCTTGCGGTTGTATGCGTTGCGCTTCTGCTCGTGTTTCTCGGTTTTCTCGCAAAGAAATATACAGCTGTCGATACACTTGAAATTACAAATGTCTCCGAAACGGACACCGACAAAAAGGTTACGGTGAAATTTACCGGAGAGATAAAAAACCGGGGCGAATACTCTGTTTCTTCCGGAACTCCGATAAGCGAGGCAATATATGAGGCAGGTGGGGTAAGCGACGATGCCGATTTAAGTGATATTGATATTGATAAGCTGATTTCGGAGCCGTGTACGATAAATATTCCCAAAGCGGGTAAAAACAAAACGGCGGCGGCATCAGGATATAAATCGGAGCAGAAAGCCGATTCGTCCGGGGAATTCAGATGCAATCTGAATTCGGCATTAAAGGATGAACTTACTCAGATACCCGGAGTCGGAGATAAAACCGCGGATGCCATTATAAAATACAGAGAGGCAAACGGCGGATTTAAAAGTATTGATGAAATTAAACAGATAAAGGGAATAGGAACAAAAAAATTTGAAAAAATGCAAGCTTATATAACTGTCTGAGAGGGATATATAGATGAAAATATTAATAGTGGATGATGAAAAACTGCTTGTTAAGGGGATGAAATTCAACTTTGAGCAAGACGGCTGCAGCGTTGAAACCGCATATGACGGTGAGGAGGCGCTGAGTCTTGCGAAAGATAAAAATACAGATATTATAATTCTTGATCTTATGCTTCCGAAAATCGACGGTCTTACCGTATGTCAGAAAATCAGGGAGTTTTCAAACGTTCCGATTATTATGCTTACTGCCAAAACCGAAGATATGGATAAGATACTCGGGCTTGAATACGGAGCCGACGATTACCTCACTAAGCCTTTTAATATTCTTGAGCTTAAGGCAAGGGTAAAGGCTGTTATGCGCAGGGTCACTCCTCCGCATTCAAACGGAGATGCCTCCAAAAAACGTTTCGGCGCTGTTGAGCTGGATTATAATCAGCGTAAAATCACCATAGAGGGCGTTACAACGGATCTTACGGCAAAGGAATTTGACCTCATGGATCTTCTTGTTACAAATCAGGGTAAGGTATATAGCCGCGAGAGTCTGCTTGATCTTGTCTGGGGTTATGACTATCCGGGTGATGCGCGCACCGTGGATGTACATATCAGACGTCTTCGCGAAAAGATCGAGCCCAACAGTGCGGAGCCGAAATATTTGCTGACAAAGTGGGGTGCCGGATATTATTTCAAAGAAATCAAATAGAAAAATCGGCAGATTTTCAAGCATAACGACGCGGTTGGTTTTTACATATTTTATGATAATGCTCACCGCACTTTTACTTTTCAGCTATTATGTGACAACTACGATGAAAAACTATCTTTACGAAGAGGAACGTCTGAGCGTTACAACCGTTACAAACGTTATCTCCAGTTTTGCCGTCGATTTTATGGATAAAGATACGTTTGATGTGGATGCGGAAGCCGTTGATAAATTTATTTCGGAAATGGGAATAGATTCACGCATGAGGGTGTTGATTTTAGATAACAATGCAATGGTGCGTTATGATTCCTTTGACAGTTCATCGGCAGAGGGGACGGTTCAGATGCGTCCGGCGGTTATTGATGCCATCGGCGGCAAAGACGGTTATACCGAATATACTGACGGCAGCATGGGTGTTACCATAGACTCCGCGTCACCCATAACACTTTCTGACGGCAAGCCTGCAGGCGCGGCAAATATTGTCTATGTTCCCGAAAGTATCAATAAATTTATGAAAACCATAATGACCGAAATATTCTTTTTGGTAATTGCAATTTCGCTTATAGTCGGAATTGTTATTTTTGTTGTGGCAAATCTTGTTACAAAAAGAATAGTCAGCTTTACTTCAAAGATTACGTCAATGGGTGACGATGGTATTCTTGATGAAAAGCTTGATATCAGCGGCAATGACGAGATCACTCGTCTCGGTGAAGCCTTTAATGCAATGAGCGAAAAGGTTGCTGAAGCTGAACACAGAAGAGTGCGCTTTGTGTCCGACGCGTCGCACGAGCTTAAAACACCTCTGAGCTCCATTAAGCTTATGGCGGATTCCATACTGCAGACTCCCGATATAAGCGCCGAATACGTGAGGGAATTTATGGGCGATATCAATAACGAGGTTGACCGCCTGAACAGAATAGTAAACAAGCTTTTATACATAACAAAAATGGATGTCCGAAGCGAAAGCGAAGATAAAAAACTTGTGCCGGTAAGCCTTAACGATATCTTTCAGGGTATCGAAAAAAGTCTTTTGCCCATTGCAAAAAACAGCGATATTAACCTTGTTTTTTCTTCTCCGGGAGAGATTATTATCCTTGCCGACAGAGATGTACTGTGGCAGGGAATATATAATATTGTGGATAACGCGATTAAATATTCCAACCCCGGGGGATATATTCTCGTAACAATGCAAAGACAGGACGGCTCGGTCATAATACAGGTGCGCGATAACGGAGTCGGAATTGCAAAAGAGGATATTGACAAAATATTTGACAGATTTTACCGCGTCGATAAGGCACGTTCAAGGGAAACCGGCGGAACCGGTCTCGGGCTTTCCATAGCTCTTGGTGCTGTCAAATATCACGGCGGTGAGATAAACGTAACAAGTGAGCTCGGAAAAGGTTCGGAATTTACAATAATTCTGCCGGATGCAAACGGCGGCAAAGGAGAAATTTTATAATGAAAAAATTATTGTATACATCGGTTATTGTCATTTTGACCGCACTTATTTTCGCAGCATGCAAAGATGATGTTCCGAGCGGAATGAACGAAGTAAAGCTGTATTTTTCAAATGCCGAAAAAAACGGTCTGGCATTTGAAACGGACTATATAAAATCAGATCTGATGTCCGATAAAAAGGAACTTGTAAGCACTGTTATGAATAAGCTTTTCAAGGGCCCGTCATCATCATCTGAAAAACCTATAATTCCTCTCGGCGTCAGCCTCAGGGGTGTTTCGGTTAATCCGGATGATAAAACAGAAATAAATATAGATTTAGCCGGAGATTATTACAGAGATCCTGAGCAGAACGGAGCTCTTGCCCTTGAGCTTCTGAGCAGATATTCCATAATATATACTCTTTGTCAGTTTGACGGAATAGATAAGGTTCAGATATATGTCAACGGTAAACAGCTTCGCGCCGATAACGGCAGGGGAGAATTTGTGGAAGCCATAGGCGGTGAAAATATTATGACTTCGACTCCCTCCGAGGGAGATTCATCATCGTCAAAGCTTGTGACACTGTATTTTGCCGATTCTGACGGGAGGCTTCTGGAAGCGGAATCAAGAAGAGTTAAAAATAAATTCGGCAGCTATGAGAAAACCCTTATAAATGAGCTTATAGCAGGCCCGAGATACGAAACTCACAAGGCCGTCATTCCGAGCGGCACACGGCTTATAAGCATAGAACAGACGGAGGGCGTGTGTTTTGTAAATCTTTCGGGTGAATTTGCGTCCGGTCTAAAGCCGGGTTCTCAGGAAGAAAAGATAGCCGTTTATTCAATAGTAAATACCCTCACGCGGCTTTCCGAAATTGAGAAGGTGCAGATTCTTACAGACGGCAAAAAGAGAGAAAATGACCCGTCTTCGCTGTATTCTTCACCTCTTAAACGCGACCCGTCATATATAAAAGAAGCGGTGAAATAATGATTTAAAATAAAATACTGCAGCGGACAATTAATCCGCTGCAGTATTTTTATGCAGATTATTTTACGGTTATTTCTTTTTTGTTTTCGCAATCTTTTTTAACGTGTATGCTTTCTTTTTCATTGCCGTTTTCAACCGTTATGTCATACATTCCGCAGAATCCCCTGAACTTTGCAATTCCGTTTTCGTCCGTTGTGATTTCCGTATTTGTACGCCATGTTTTGTTTATGAGCTCATCAAGCATATAATATGCAGGCTTTTTGCTGAGGTTAAAACGGAGCAACCCTCCGCGGTAATAATTTTCACCCGATGTCATATCGCCCTGCGGCGCAAATGCGGCATAGCCGTCGGGCAGATTCCAATATATAATCTGTTCAACGTTTTTGTGGGCAAACCACAGGCTGTAATGCAGTCTGATAAGCTCCGCCTGTATTTCCTCGTCCTCTGCGCTGTCGGTATATGCAGGGAATGTTATTTCTGTAATCTGAATAGGTTTGTTAAATCTTGAATATAAATTCAAAACATCATACAGATGCTTGGGATCATAGTATTTTCTTGTTTTTTCATATTCTTCTTCCGATTTAAAGAACATATGATATTGCATTCCCACGGCATCTATCTCCGCGCCGTTTCTCAATGCGCGTTCAATCTGCATGTAATATCTGCTTCGCGTTCTTGCAGGTTCTGACCAAAGCCACGGCCATTCATTTATCGTAAGCTCGTTTGCTCCGAAATATTTTCTTGCCGTTTTAAATGAATATTCCACAAGGTCGGGCTCTTCATACATTGCTGTTTTTCCTTTTTCCCAGTCGTGCTCGTTTGTGACTTCTATCGTGCGGATTTTGTCTCCGTAACGCTCGCTTATCTCTTTGCAGCGTTTTTCGTATCTGTCTTTTATCGTAAATACATCCGCGTCTTTAAGCCAATTCGGAAACCATGCTTCATATGCCAGTCCGTGCTCTCTCGGCTCAATTTCGTTTTCTTTGCAAAATTCCATGCAAAGGTCGGGTGTCGGGCGGCGATATATTTTCGAGCTGTCTTTTGTGTAGCGTGTTTTTCCCTCTTCGGGTTCAAGATCAGACCAGTAAAACGGAAGAGTTGCCATGTTGAATAATCCCTTGAATGCCTCTTTGTACTTTTCGTTTTTCTCTTCCGTTTCAAGCTCATCAAGCATAAAGATGTTTGCGCCGAAGCGGAAGTCATGGTTTTTTTGGTTTACTTTTATTTTTGCTCCCTTAATCGGCTTTCCGTTCTTGTCGGTAAGTTTGATTTCCGCATCGTCCTTTCTGTTCTGCTCAATTCCGTTTTTTACGGCAGAATCCGCAAATTCTTTGTTTTTTTCAAACAGTTCAAAAATTTTTCTTCTTTCCGTGTTCATTTTTTTCTCTCCTTTTAGAATATGTAAATTAAAATTTATATAAAATGCATTTGTGATATTTCCATGTTCAAATTTTAACATTAAACTAACCAAAAAACAAGTTAAAATATTGATAAAGGTTAAAATTTCAAAACAAATTCTAAATTATAACAGCGCATACGATAACATTATATGTTTTTCTTTTAAATTCATTTGTTTTTTATACCATATGATCCGTTTTAATTGACATAAAGTATGCGTAATGTTATAATATATTTAATATTATTATGGAGTGATACACATGATTTTGACGGATTATTTAACAAGTACACACGATATCTGCTGGGATTTTGCAAAGCAATGCGGAGTGGAAAATGCAGTTATAAGACTGCCCGAAACCGATGATTTTGATATAGAGGATATATCTCACTGGCAAAAGGTTTATGATTCTTTTACCGATTTCGGAATTAAACCGATAATTATAGAGCCTATGCCGAACAACCTGCATGACCATATAAAAATCGGTGATGAAAAAAGAGACGAGTGCATACAAAAGGTTATTAATATGTTTCCGATTATGGCAAAATTCGGCATACATACCATTTGTTTTAACTTCATGGCGCACATTGGCTGGCTGCGTACTTCAAGCGACATCCGCGAAAGGGGCGGCGCACTGGTGACGGGATTTGACATGGACGATTTCACCCCCGGCGATAAGGAGATAAGCGCCGAAAAGCTTTGGGATAATTACATGTATTTTATAAATGCGGTTATCCCTCATGCCGAAAAATATAACATCAATCTTGCGCTTCACCCCGATGATCCCCCGGTTGAAAAACTCGGAGATGTATCGAGAATAATGATCAGCGCAAAAAATATAGACAGAGCGATAAATACCGTTAAGTCCGATAACCTCGGAATCACCATGTGTCAGGCGACTTATCTTATGATGGGTGAGGACATTTTTAAGGTTATTCCGCATTTTGCCGATAAGATAAAATTTATTCATTTCAGAAATGCAGTCGGAAACAAATATAAATTTCATGAAACATTTCACGATAACGGCGCTATAGACATGGCGAAAATCATGAGTCTTTACAAAGAGTGCGGCATTGATGTTCCCGTAAGGGTGGATCACGTGCCCACAATGGCGGGTGAAAAGTCAACTGTTGCAGGGTACGACGCTCTCGGACGTTTATTTGCAATAGGTTATCTTAAGGGTTTGATTGAGGCAGCGGACTGAAATTTACGTATCGGCTGCGAGTATATGTATTTATTGAGTGTACTCAAATATTTACACTTAAATAAACAAATAATATGTGTGGTGATATTATGTTTTTTGATGTAGACGTTTTTTCGGCAAATGTTATTGATGTTCTGGATTATAAAGAAAGCCCGAGAACTACATTTAACGAGGGCAGATCTTTTTGGGCGATTTCATACAGGAAGGATTCGACAGCATGCATTGAAACCGAAAAAAATACCCTTGAAGTCGGCAAACACAGTATTTTGCTTGTGCCGGCTTATGTGGATTATACGCGCATATCGGATGGTGACAGCATGAAGGTTATCCATTTTATGCCGAATCCTATTCCTGCTGATGGCATCAGAGTGTTTTATCCGTCGGATTATTCAAAGTATGAAAAATACTTTGCGAGAATTCTTGAAGCATGGAATAACAAAGGCTTAGGATACAGGTATAAATGCAACGAATATCTTATGCGCATATGCTCCGAAATATGCTTTGAAGACGAAACCGATGAAAAATATGATACCGCACAGCGAATGGCATGTATTATAGAAAAACACATACACGATTTTTATTTCGGAATAGAAGACCTCAACGGCAAATTCAACATGAGCGCAACATATCTAAGGAAAAAATTCAAAGAACGTTTCGGCATTTCACCGTGTGCATATCTGGCGGAAAAGAGAATGGAGCATGCCGCGTCTCTTATTGAAACGGGGTATTTTTCCATAAAAGAGGTTGCCGCGCGATGCGGATTTGAAAATGAAAAATATTTTTCAGTGGTTTTTAAAAAGCATTACGGCATTAAGCCGTCGGAATATAACAAATGGAATAAAAAGTATAATAATAGTTACTAAGTGTCCAAAATGCCGTAAAAAAAGACCGATTCGGTATTGACAACGGATTTTATATAGTGTAATATACCGATATAAACATATTTACGGAGGAGATGCAAGTGCTAAATATTATAAAAACAGGTGACGGTTCATATCACGTATATGAAGGTGATCGGGAAGCGTCAATGCTTTATCGTTACGGGATTTTAACCCCCGATTCCGAATGTGAAGCCGACAATGTGTGCAGGCAATCGGACGGAAAGGTTTACTTTGATGCGGAAGAAAAGACGGTTGAAATTCAGACCAAGCATATGACATCGGGATTCAGAATTAAAATCTCCCTTGAAAAGGATGAACGTCTCTTCGGTCTCGGTGACGCAACGCGTGAAAACGTGATGATAAGAGGCACAAGAGCAGACGTTTTTATTGAAAACATAAGAGCATACGGCCCAATGACGGTGCTTTTGAGCTCGGGCGGCTGGGGATTTGTGCTGAACTGTACATATCACAGCGTTATAGACTGCGCAAAGACAGATAAAGACGCGATCACGATAGAGACAAACGGCGGAAATATTGACTTTTATATTTTCGGCGGCAGCAGTCTTAAGGATATCATAGGAAAGGTTACGGCTGTAACCGGCAGACCGATAATGCTTCCGAAATTTGCCTACGGTCTCACTTTTGTTCAGAACGAGGAGACCGATGCACGAAGCTTTTTGTG
The DNA here is from genome assembly GCA_934463165.1 of uncultured Clostridia bacterium. Classification (GTDB taxonomy): domain Bacteria; phylum Bacillota; class Clostridia; order UMGS1810; family UMGS1810; genus RGIG1828. The sequence continues at coordinate 83,777 of CAKSJG010000004.1, read as the reverse complement.
GGATATCAGAACCATGCGAGACCGCGGAATAGCATGCGATGTTATGGGTCTTGAACCGAGCTGGATGGAAAAACATTATGACTATTCAACCGAAAAGAAATGGAATAAGAATCTTTTTCCGCTTCCGATATGGGAAGAAGAAAACACGTCGAGCTTTATGACATTTTTATATCCCATGAGAGAAATGGGTATGCAGCTAAGCCTTTGGCTCTGCACGGAATATGACCTTTTTTATAAAGAGGACGAGAGCTTTAAAGAAGATAAAACGACTGCATTTGACGATAAAGCCATGATTAAAGACGAGCATTTTTCGTCCGAAATAAGAATGGATCCAAACACAAAGCCCGATGAACCGTGGTTTGAACATTTGAAAAAGTTTGTCGATAACGGCGCCGCGGCTTTTAAATGTGACGGCGCAAATCAGATAATAGCTCACCCCGACAGGCTCTGGGGCGGCAAATATAAGGATGCGGAAGTGCATAACGTATACCCCGTAATACTTTCAAAACAGCTCCAGCAGGGCTTCAGAGAATATACCGACCGCAGGCTTCTTCTCTACACATCCGGCGCATATACCGGCACGCAGCGCTTTGCGGCAACGTGGGCAGGCGATACGGGAGGCGGTTTTGCAACGCTTGTTTCTCTTATGAACTATGCTATGTGCGGTCATTCAAACGCATCGTGCGATATAGACATACAGCACCCCGAAGCTATTCACTACGGATTTTTAACTCCGTGGGCGCAGTATTTCTGCTGGTCCAACTGGAGATATCCTTGGTTTTTGAACCCGAAAACGGAAGAAATGATTCGCTTTTATTCAAATTTCCGTTCAAGCCTTGTACCGTATATCTACACCATGGCTCATATTGCAAACAAAACAGGAATTGCAATCCTCAGACCTCTTGCGCTTGAATTTGAGGGAACCGATAAATTTGACAATGTCAAAAATGAATATATGCTGGGTGATAAATTGCTTGTCGGCGCATTTGACATGAACCTCACTCTCCCTGACGGAAAATGGACGGATTATATTACCGGCAGAGTATATGAGGGCGATGTTAAATATGAAATCCCCGATGGCATGGGCGGAGCGCTTCTTGTCAGAGAGGGCAGCGTATTTGTCACAATGAAACCGCAGAAATATATCCTTGAAAAACAGCATGATTATATTATAAATGCTTACCCCGGTGCTGACGGCGAATTTACTCTTTATGAGGACGACGGATTTACGTTTGATTATGAAAAGGGAATATATGCCGAGACTCTTATAAAAATGACCGATTCATCCGACGGCGGCTTTACGCTCACCGTGTGCAAAAGAAGCGGCGACTTCCCCGGCAGACCGGATAACGGCCATGACAGGGCAATGAACAGTATTCCCGAAATAAAGAGGATGCAGCCCGTAAATGACATGACAGTTAAGATAAACGGCAAAAAGCCGACAGCTGTTTTGCTCGGTGAAAATGAGATTGATTTTGAATATGACGGCAGGTTTGCAGTGTTTACGCTTCCGGCGGATGTTCATGAAGCGCAGGAAGCCGTATACAAAATTAAATATTAATTTGGCAGTGAAGCGATAGTGGGAAAAGTGCTGAAGAATATTACACTTCCGAAAAATCTTGAATATATGGGCAAAGCATATTATTCGGCAGACGATGAGACAGGTGTTTTATATAGCAAAGATATGACCTCTCTTTTGTTTTATTCCCGTGCAAGGCAGGCGTCTTATTTTGATATCCCGGAAACTATGGCAATGCTTGCCCCGGATGCATTTATATATTGCAGAGAATTTTAGCACATAAAAATTCAACGAAGTGTGTGTATGATTTCGGAATATGTGTTCGTATACTGATACTCTCTGAAAAGCATACCCTAACCCTACTGCAAATGTTCTTTTTGCGAAAAATTTTATAAAATGTTAAATTTTTAAAAAAGTACTTGCATTTATGTTGGGTTTATGATATAATATGAAAAGTTAATGAATATTCATCATAGGAGAGTGGGTTTGCGCCCACTCTTTTGTATTAATTATTAAACACACGTTAATATCCAAACACAAATTATAGGCATCGCGGTTAGGGTATAATTTTATTTTTTTTTGAATATGTTCGGGTATTAACGCAACAGTTTAGAGCGCGTGTTTTCGCTTTATTTGAGGAGATGATACAGTGACTGCTAAAGAGATATGTGAGGCGGTAAAGCAGACTGCCGACTTGTATGCGCAGCAAAACGGGTGTTTTGTTTATGATGTTGAATTTAAAAAAGAGGGAGCCGATTATGTTCTGAGAGTCATTCTTGATGTTGAAGACGATTCGGACGGCGGAGTATCGATCGACATGTGTGAAAATGTAAGCCGCGCATTAAGTGATGAGCTTGACGTTTCAGACCCGATACCTCGGGCATACGTGCTTGAGGTTACATCACCGGGAATTGACCGCGAGCTTAAAAGAGAGAGTGATTTTAAACGTTTTGCCGGCAGGGATATCGACATCGGTTTTTACAAACCGTATAACGGCAGCAAATCCGTTACCGCAAAGCTGATCGGAGCGGACGGCGGCAATATCACCGTTGAAATAGACGGTGAGCAAAAACAAATTGACAAAAAAGATACGTCAAGTATACGACTTTCCGTAGTTTGGTAATGTATTTTAAATATATTGAAGGGAATGGGTTAAGAAAATGAACAGTGAATTTTTAACTGCTTTAAACGAAATTGAAAAAGAAAAGAATATCAGCAAAGAAGTGCTTCTTGATGCGATTGATGCAGCGCTTGTTTCGGCATATAAGAGAAACTACAACACAAACCAGAATAACGTTGTTGTAAATATCGACAGAGACAGCGGCGAGGTTAAGGTTTTTGTCCAAAAGGAAGTTGTCGAAGACGTTGAAGACAATTTGAGTCAGATAGCGCTTGACGAAGCAAGAAAGATAAGCGCATCATATGAAATAGGCGATATAGTAAATATTGAAGATATTCCCGGAGATTTCGGCAGAATTGCCGCTCAGACGGCGAAGCAGGTTGTTATGCAAAGAATACGCGAAGCTGAAAGAAACATGATTTATGATGAATTTTCCGAAAAAGAGCATAAGGTTGTTATCGGGACAATTCAGAGAATCGAAAGGAGAAACATATATCTTGACATCGGAAAGACCGAGGCATATCTTGCTCCGAATGAGCAGGTTCCCGGTGAAAAATACGATTTTCACCAGAGACTTAAGGTGTATGTTACGGAAGTGAAAAAGACAACCAAAGGTCCTCTTGTTACCGTATCGAGAACACGTCCGGCTCTTGTCGCAAAGATCTTTGAAGAAGAGATCCCCGAAATTGCCGACGGTACGGTTGAAATAAAGAGCGTTTCGAGAGAAGCGGGCTCAAGATCAAAAATAGCCGTTTGGTCAAAAGACCCAAATGTTGATCCCATCGGCGCATGCATAGGCGCTAAGGGAACAAGAGTTCAGAGCATTGTTGATGAGCTCGGCGGTGAAAAAATAGATATCGTCCGTTACAGTGAAGACCCTGCAGAGTTTATAAAAGCAAGTCTTAATCCGGCAGAGGTTGTAAGCATCAGCGTCGATGCCGATGAAAAAGAAGCAAGCGTTATCGTCCCCGGTTATCAGCTTTCTCTCGCTATAGGCAAAGAGGGCCAGAATGCGCGTCTTGCGGCTCGTCTTACCGGCTATAAAATAGACATCAAGGGTGACGAACAGTAAGGTGATTTCAGACTATGGCACGCAGAGAAAAAGAGACAAGAATGTGTGCAGGGTGCATGCGGCGCTTTAATAAATCCGAGCTTTTGCGAATAAGCATGTCTAAAGACGGAATAATAAGTTTCGGTTTTAAAAACGGCGGACGGGGAATATATATATGTAAAAATACCGCCTGCATGGATCTTGCCGTAAAGAAAAAGAGCTTTTCAAGAAGCTTTAAGACGGGTGTTGATCCGTCTGTATACGATGAGGTGAGAAGCCTTATCAGTTCGGAATGTATGGAGGGATCATCATAGATAAGATATTCGGACTTATAGGGCTTGCAAAAAGAGCCGGTAAGGTATCGTGTGGTGAGGCGGCATGCAAGGATGCGATTCGTATCGGCAAATCAAGACTTGTTTTGCTTGCATCGGACGCAAGCAAGAACACGGAAAAAAGTATTGAAAACAGCTGCAAATATTACGGTGTGTATTGCTGCAAAGCGGCAGACAAAGAAACACTCGGCAAGGCAGTGGGCAATGATTTTAATGCGGCGCTGTCGGTAAATGATGACGGTTTTGCGCGGAATATTATAAAACATATCAAGGCAAATAATAAAGAAAGTGAGTGATTGTATGGCTAAGGTTAAAAATGTTAATCCGAGAGTCCATGAAATTTCAAAGAGCATAAATGTATCAAGTAAGGATCTTATTGCACTTCTTGCGAAATACGGAGTTGAGGTTAAAAACCATATGACTGTTCTTGAACTCAAAGATATCGATATAATCCTGACGTATTACATGAACAAATACGATCAGGGAGATACCATTGAACAGTATTACGAAAAATTGAAGCTTGAAAAAGAAGCAGCGGAGGGTAAAAAAGAAAATACCGACGCAAAAGAAAAAAAGGCTAAAAAACACACCGAAAAGGATGAAGCCGAAGAATTTGACGCTGAAAGCCTTGAAATTAAAAAAGAAAATAACAGAACCGTTGTTGATACAAGACAAAACAATGTCGATCTTGAAAAGCTCGATACCGGAAAGATTGAAGAGCTTGTCGATATCGATAAGGTTGAGGGCAAAGCTCAGAAGAAGCAAAAAATCAAGAAAAATAACCCGCCGAAAAAGATTGAAAAAGATATTGCCGCGTCTGCCAAAAAGCCTAAAAAACAGGAAAAACCCAAAGAGCCGTCGGTTGTTTTGGTTCCCGATGAAATATCCGTCGGCGAATTTGCATCGCGCCTGAATGTTCCGGCAACGGCGGTTGTTAAAAAACTGTTTGAACTCGGAATAATGGCAAATATCAGTCAAAACATAGACTATGACACCGCAGCTCTCATTGCAGAGGATCTCGGCGGATTTAAGATTGAAAAAGAGGTTATAATAACAGATGAGGACCGTCTGTTTAACGATGTTGAAGATAAACCCGAGCAGCTTCAGCCGAGATCTCCGGTTGTTGTCGTTATGGGGCACGTTGACCACGGTAAGACTTCACTTCTCGATACGATCCGCAATACCAACGTTATTGCAAAAGAGGCAGGCGGTATAACGCAGCACATCGGTGCTTACCGCGTAAGAGTCGGCGATAAGAAAATAACATTTCTCGATACACCGGGTCACGAAGCCTTTACGGCAATGCGTATGCGTGGTGCTCAGGTGACGGATGTCGCTATTTTGGTTGTTGCCGCCGATGATGGTATAATGCCGCAGACTGTTGAGGCAATTAACCATGCTAAGGCTGCCGGCGTTACGATAATCGTGGCAATTAACAAAATTGATAAAGAGGGAGCAAACCCCGATAAAATAAAACAGGAGCTTACAGAATATGACCTTGTTCCCGAAGAATGGGGCGGAAATACGATCTGTGTTCCGATTTCAGCTAAATTTAACAAAAACATTGATGAGCTTCTTGAAATGGTTACTCTCGTAGCCGATATGAAAGAGCTTAAAGCAAATCCCAACAGACGTGCAAAAGGTACCGTTATCGAAGCGCGTCTCGATAAGGGCAGAGGTCCGGTTGCGACGGTGCTTGTTCAAAACGGTACCCTTAAGATAGGCGATATTATCGTTGCGGGCACGGCAGTCGGCAGAGTCAGAGCAATGGTAGACGACAGGGGCATTAAGGTTAAAAAAGCGGGACCATCCGTTCCTGTTGAGATAATCGGTCTCGGCGATGTTCCCGAGGGAGGAGATACATTCTATGCCGTTGATGACGAGAGAAAAGCGCGTGATGTTGTTGAAAAAAGAAAAGACAAGATCAAAGAAGAAGCGCTTCAGTCAAGAAATGCAGTTTCTCTTGACGATTTGTTTAATCAGATACAGCAGGGTGAGGTTAAAGACCTCAATATTATAGTTAAAGCCGATGTACAGGGTTCTGTTGAAGCTGTTAAGCAGTCGCTTTCAAAGCTTTCAAACGATGAGGTCAGAGTCAACTGTATCCACGGTGGTGTGGGCGGTGTAACGGAATCCGATGTTATGCTTGCGGCAGCTTCAAATGCAATCATAGTCGGCTTCAATGTAAGACCGGCAAGCGGAGCCATGGACAGCGCAAAGAGAAACGATGTAGATATCAGACTCTACCGCGTAATTTACAATGCCATAGAAGAAATAGAGGCAGCTATGAATGGTATGCTTGCGCCCAAGTTTAAAGAGGTTGTTCTCGGTCATGCCGAGGTCAGAAACGTATTTAAGGTAAGCGGTGTAGGCTCCATTGCCGGCGGCTATGTAATCGACGGTAAAATTTCGCGTAATTCGCAGGTTCGTATAGTACGTGACGACATTGTTATTCACGAAGGTGTGCTCAGCAGCCTGCGCAGATTCAAAGACGATGTAAAGGAAGTTGCGTCGGGTTATGAGTGCGGTATCGGCATAGAAAATTATAATGACATTAAAGAGGGCGATGTAATAGAATCCTTTGTAATGGAAGAAATTAAAAACTGATACGCCGAAAGGTAGGGTGTAATTGTGGCAGGTAACAGAATGGAAAGACTGACGGAAGATTTCAAAAGAGAGCTTTCGGCAATATTTCGTAAAATTAAAGATCCGCGTTTAAGCTCAATGATAAGCGTTGTTTCGGTTGAGATAACCAAGGATCTTAAATATGCAAAAATATATGTAAGCGTTATGGGCAGCGAGGAAGAACGCAAAGACACAATGGTGGCTTTAAAGAGCGCAACAGGCTTCATAAAAAGAGAGATAGGCGCGAATCTAAAAATCCGCGCCGTTCCGGATTTGCAGTTTATTCTTGACCGCTCCGTAGACTACGGAGTTCACATCAGCGAGCTTATCAATAAAATTCACAAAGAATAGCGGTGATTATTATGAACACTTTAAAAGAAACGGCAGATTTTATCGCATCTCATAATAATTTTATCATTATCGGTCATAAAAATCCCGACGGTGATTGCGTCGGCTCATGCAGTGCCTTGTGCATGGCTCTGCGCTCTCTCGGAAAAAACGCGGCGGTTGCGTTCCCGTCGCCTGTTCCGAAAAGATTGTATTTTATTTGGGATGACGCTCTTTCGGATGTGAATTTCAAGGCGGAATGTGCAATTTCCGTCGATGTTGCATCCGATTATATGATGAACGATTTGTATGATAATATATATATAAAAGCAAAATACCGCATTTGTATAGACCATCACGGAACAAACGGCGGCTTTGGAGATGTGAATTATATTGATGCAAAAAGTGCAGCTGCAGGAGAGATAGTTTATGATCTCATAAACAGTATGCCTGCCGAAATATCAAAAGAGGCGGCGGCATGCCTCTTGGTATCGATTGCGGACGACACCGGCTGTTTTCAGTATTCAAACACGACGGCAAAAACGCATTTGACCGCCGCGGCGCTGTATGAAAAGGGAATTGAAGCCGATAAAATCATGAAGCGCCTTTTTGGCACAAACACGCGTGAAGAAATGAATATTCTGAAAATATTCACGGATCATATGGAATATTATTTCGATGACAAAGTGTGCATATCTCATATCACCGCAGAGGAAGTGTCGGGCTGCGGAGCAGACATGGCTCAGGTTGATGCGTGGGTCGGAATGCCGCGTTCGGTAAGTGGCGTCGAGGCAGGCGTTGTATTTAAAATTTATTCCGAAAAAGAGGTGAAAGTCAGCCTCAGATCAAATGAATATACGGACGTATCGGCTGTTGCGGCTGCTTTCGGCGGCGGCGGACACGCGCGTGCGGCGGGCGTGACAATGTATGAGCCGTATGAATCTGCAAAAGAAAAAATTCTTGCGGTGCTTGAAAAGTTGGTGTAATATTGGATAATATAAGTGGCATAGCCGTAATAGACAAAGATAAGGGTTATACGTCTCACGATGTTGTAAACGTAATCCGCAGGTTATATAAAATACGCAAAGTCGGGCACACCGGCACGCTTGACCCCGATGCAACGGGTGTTTTGCCCGTTTGCATAGGCAAGGCAACCAAGGTATGTGATCTGCTCACCGTTTCGGATAAGTGCTACAGAGCGCGGATAAAGCTGGGCATAAGAACCGATACTTACGATATATCGGGCAGCGTTACGGAGGAGCACGAGGTAAACGTCGGCGAAGATGAGCTGAGGAGTGCGGCGGCAAAGTTTACGGGCGAGATCATGCAGCTTCCGCCGATGTATTCCGCAATTAAAATCGGCGGCAAAAAGCTGTGTGACCTTGCGCGCAAGGGTATAGAGGTCGAGCGCAGTCCGCGTGCGGTGACGGTTTACCGCGCGGATGTTTCCGATTTTGACGGTGTGTCGTTTACTTTGGATGTAAGCTGTTCCAAGGGAACATACATACGCACACTTGCGGACGATATCGGAAAATCCCTCGGATGCGGTGCGGTGCTGACTGAGCTCAGGCGCACTAAGTCATATATGTTTGATCTTTCCGATTCATACCGTCTTGATGATCTTGAAAAAATGAGTGACGAAGAGCTGAAAAGCATACTTATGCCTGTGGATTCGGTTTTCGGAAATTACCGCGCAATTACGGTAAACGATACTGTCAGACAGCGACTTACGAACGGTGCAAGAGCATATATAAGAGCCGATGCCGGAACGTACCGCGTATATGACGACCGCGGTGAGTTTCTTTGCATAGGTGAGGTCTTTAAAAACGATGTAGGAAAAACAAATATTAAACTTGTGAAGGCTTTTTTTTAAAAAGGTGATACGATGCTTTTAAATACGCTTGACAAAACAAAAAAAACCGTAGTTGCTCTCGGCAAATTTGACGGTGTGCATATCGGTCATAAGAAGCTTATTGAGTGTGCCGCGGACACGGCGCGCGAAAAAGGGCTTCTTTCTTTGATATACGTAATCTGCCCTGCGGATTCCGACCGCATTATGAAAGAAAAAGACAAGATTGAAATAATCAAAAATTACGGTGCCGATATATATTACAGAGAAAACGTCACCACAGATTTCATGTCAATGAGCGCAGTTGAATTTGTGACGGAAATTCTCAAAAAAAAGCTGAACTGTGTGCATGTCATTGCAGGTTACAATTTCAGATTTGCAAAAAACAGAAGCGCGGACGCAAAAGAGCTTAAAAGACTTTGCCGCGAAAACAAAATGGAATGCAGCATAATAGGCAAGGTGACGTGCGTAGGAAGTGACGGAGCGGAGCATAAGGTAAGCTCAAGCAGAATTTGCTCGCTTATCGAAAAAGGGGATGTGTCGGAGGCGGCAAAATACCTCGGCAGACCGTATTTTTTAAGCGGAACCGTCATCTGTGGCAGGCAGATCGGCAGAAGTCTGGATTTTCCGACGGCAAATATAACATACGGCGGATTAAAACCAATTTTAAAAAGCGGTGTGTATGTGACGAACACATATATTTCGGGCAAGAAATATCCGTCCGTAACAAACGTCGGTACAAACCCGACTGTCAGCTCGGACGGGAATATAAGCGTAGAAACAAATATAATAGATTTTTGTGAAAATATTTACGGCAAGGATATCCGTGTTGAATTTATAAAAAAAATACGCGGAGAGATCAAATTTGCCTCTGTAGGTGAGCTGAAATGTCAAATAGCCAAAGATAAGCAATCGGCTGAAATGTATTTCAAAGAGTTGTCAGAGAATTCATAAAGCTTTCGGCACGATCAAAATCGAAGCAGAGAGAATCGCAGCTGTGCGCGTCTCCCGAGAGAATGAATTTTCCGCCTTTTTTGGCAATGAAGAGCGCAATGTTTCGATTGGGATATGCGTTTTTTTTGTATCCGCGCGATATCGCACCGGTATTGATCTCAAAAAGTGCCCCGGTTTTTACAAGCTTTCTTACGGCGGCTTTATATGCCGCAACATAGCGCGGAGCGCTTTCGTCAAAGAGATGCTCCTTTTCGTTAAATTTTGAAATCAGATCAATATGACCGATTATGTCGGCTTTTTTTATTTTACCCACTGTTTCATAATATTTTTCCGCAAGCGCATACATATCTCCGCGGCAATATTTATCCGCGGCGGATTTCAGTATGTCCGCGCTTTCGTCGATCGTGATATATTCAGATCCGAATTTAACGTAATGAACGGATGCAATTATGTAGTCAAACGGTTTCGGATCCGTATCGGAATAATAATCGAGCTCAATTCCGCAAAGTATCCGGATTTTGCCCGCATACTTTTCTTTAAGACGGTTTATTTCGGCAATATATTCAGCCGTCCGATCACCTTTAAGACAATAGCTCTCGTCAAAGGGTGTGTGCGAATGCTCCGAAAAACCGATGCATTCCATGCCTTTTTCTATTGCAGCGTTAACCATTTCTTCGGCAGAGTTTTTTCCGTCGCAGAAATTCGTGTGGGTGTGAAGATCGCACAGTGTCATTTCGTCATTTTCTCCTGTTTTATTTTGTGATCTATGACATGCCTTGACGCGAGCTCTTTTGTTATGTCGTCAAGCGATATTCCCATTTCCGTCATAAGCACCATGATGTGATATGCAAGGTCGGCTATTTCATATACGGTTTCTTTTTTGTCATCCGCCTTTGCCGCAATGATAACCTCCGTGCTTTCTTCGCCAACTTTCTTTAAGATTTTGTCTGTCCCTTTTTCAAAGAGATAAGTTGTGTATGAGCCTTCCTTTTTGTCGATTTTTCTGCCTGCAATAAGCTTCATGAGCCCTTCATATGAAAACGGAGCTTCATCTCCGCCGTTCCAAAGGGCATTAAAAAAGCATGAGTCCTCTCCCGTGTGGCATGCCGGGCCGTCCTTTATAACCTCCACGGTAAGTGCGTCTTTGTCGCAGTCGGCCGTGATTGACACAATATGCTGATAATTGCCGCTTGTTTCTCCTTTAAGCCACAGCTCCTGTCTGGATCTGCTCCAAAAGCATGTAAGTCCCTTTTCCATAGAGATTTCAAGACTTTCTCTGTTCATATAAGCAAGAGTGAGCACCTTTTTTGTCTGTGCATCGACAACAATTGCCGGTATAAGACCGTTTTGGTCAAATTTAAGTTCGTTTATATCCATGATAAATCCTCCGTGTCATATTCTGACTGTTATTCCGTTTTTGCTGAGCTCTTTTTTCAGCTCCGATATCGATACTTCGTTAAAGTGAAATATCGATGCGGCAAGACCTGCATCCACCTCAGGCACTTCTTTAAAAAGCGTGACAAAATCATTGATGCAGCCTGCGCCTCCCGATGCGATAACCGGCACCTTTACAGCGCTGCACACCTCGGAGAGCATCTCCAGGTCAAATCCCTTTTTGACTCCGTCTGTGTCTATTGAGTTTACGACAACCTCGCCGGCTCCGGAGTCAACACACGATTTTATCCAGCTTATTGCCTCCATACCCGTGTTTTCTCTGCCTCCTTTGGCAAAAACTCTGAATACTCCGTCAACGCGTTTCACATCTGCCGATATAACTATGCACTGGTTGCCGTACAGCTTTGCGGCTCTTTCAATCAATGATGGGTTTTTTATTGCTCCCGAGTTTACGCTCACTTTGTCGGCACCGCATTTTAAAACTCTGTCAAAGTCCTCTTCGCTGTTTATTCCACCGCCGACCGTCAGCGGAATAAACACATTTTCAGCAACCTTGCAGAGGATGTCGGTAAACAGCTTTCTCTCTTCGCTTGATGCCGTTATATCATAAAAAACAAGCTCGTCCGCACCGCTGTCGTTATAATAATGTGCGAGGTCAACGGGAGATGAAACATCCGCAAGTCCTTTGAAATTTACTCCTTTTACAACCCTGCCGCCCTTTACGTCAAGGCAAGGTATAATTCTTTTTGTTATCATAACTTCACCGCCTCAATAGCTTCTTTTATATTAATTGCTCCGGTATAATACGCTTTTCCTATAATTGCACCGTAAATTCCGAGAGAGTTCAGCTTTAAGATATCCTCAATATCGGATATTCCGCCCGATGCCGTTATGTTAAGGCTGAAATTCTCTTTAAGCTTTCTGTAAAGTTCATGGTTTGTTCCCTGCATGGCGCCGTCCTTTGAAATATCGGTGCATATCACGTACCGTATGCCGATGCAGCTTATTTTTTCGCAAAACTCAAAGCATTCAAATTCTGATTTTTCCGTCCAGCCTTTCACCGCTACATACCCGTCTTTTATATCAACACCGACAGCAACTCTGTCTTTGTAATTTTCGGCGCAGTACCTTAAAAAATCCTCGTCTTCAACCGCTGCCGTTCCGAGGATTATCCTGCCCGCACCGGATGAAAGATATTTTTCGGCGATTTCAGAATTGCGGATTCCTCCGCCGACTTCGACAAAAAGATTTGTGTTTTCCGTAACGGATCTGATAACGTCAAGATTTTCGGGCTTTCCGCTTTTTGCACCTTCAAGATCGACAAGGTGAATGTGTTTTGCGCCGCTTCTTTCAAATTCCTGTGCAATTTCAAGCGGATTGCTGCTGTATACGGTCATTTCTTCGTAGTTGCCTTTCAGCAGACGCACAGCTTTTTTATCAAATAAATCAATGGCCGGGAATATATACATATTGCATTTTCCTTTCGTATTTATATTTCGCAGAATGCTTTTAAAATGCCGAGTCCCGTTTTGCCGCTTTTTTCGGGATGAAACTGACATCCGTATACGTTGCCTTTCTGCACCGATGCCGTGAGCGGATAACCGTATTCTGCAGTCGATGTTACGCTGCCGGTGCATTTTGCATAATATGAATGAACAAAATATACAAAGTCACCGCTTTCGGTGTATTTAAATATCGGTGAATCCTGCGTTATGCTCAGCGCATTCCAGCCGATATGCGGAATTTTAAGACCTTTCGGTATAACGTCCGCTATCGGGCATATCTCTCCTTCTATAAGCCCGAGACCTGTGTGCTCACCGTATTCAAAGCTTTTGTCAAACAAAAGCTGCATACCGAGGCATATTCCCATAATCGATTTTCCCGATTTTGCCTGTTCTTTTATTATGCCGTCAAGCCCGCTTTCGGCAAGCTTTTTTGCTGCATCGGCAAATGCTCCCACTCCGGGCAGAATTAGCTTTTCGGCATTTCTGATTTTTTCTGCTTCGCCGGTAACCTCCGCGTCATATCCTATAGCCGCAAACGAGCTTTTCAGCGAAAAAAGGTTTCCGACACCGTAGTCAATTATGGCAATCATCACAGCACCCCTTTTGTTGACGGTATCTCATCCGAAAATCTTTCGTCCGTGGCGGCTGCCTTTGCAAGTGATCTTGCAGCGGACTTAAACGCGCCCTCTATAATATGGTGCGAATTTTTCCCCGAAAACTGTTCAATATGCAGCGTACATTTTGCATTTGACGCAAATGCATCCCAAAATTCATACACAAGCTCCGTATCAAAATCGCCGACCTTTTGAGACGGAATCTCAAGACCGTATTCCAGATGTCCTCTTCCGGAGAAATCAACCGCCGTAAGAATCAGAGCCTCGTCCATCGGCAGAATCATATCACCGTAGCGCACAATACCTCTTTTATCTCCGAGTGCCTTTTCAAATGCGGAGCCGAGAACTATTCCGATATCTTCAACCGTGTGATGATAGTCAACTTCCGTGTCGCCCGTGCATTTAAGCGCAATGTCAAATCTTCCGTGTTTTGCAAAAAGCGTAAGCATATGATCCAAAAATCCGCATCCGCTCTCTATCCGTGATGCTCCGCTTCCGTCAATGTTGATATTCAGCTGAATATCCGTTTCTGCGGTCTTTCGGTTAATGGTTACCTTTCTCATGATTGTTCCTCCTCTGTTACTATTTTAAGTTTTTCGATAAGCGCGGACATCTGCTCTTCGGAGCCAACCGTAATTCTGTTATAATCGGTGATTTCGGGTGAGTCAAAGTGTCTGACAAGTATGCCGCCCTCGCGCAGCCTGCTGTAAATCCGCTTTCCGCTTATTGTTTTGTGTTTTGCAAAAATGAAGTTTGCTTTGGAATCCGTAAACGTAAACCCGAGTTTTTTAAGCTCCGTCTTTGTTTTTTCTCTTATCTCAATGATTTTTTTGCAGTTTGTCTTGGTATATCCTTCGTCTTCAACCGCTCCCAAAGCCGCCGCCATGCTCATCCTGTTTATGTTATACGGGTTTGTGGAGTATTTTATCATTTTCATGTCTTCAATAAGCTCTTTGCATGCAGCTCCGAAGCCTATCCGCGCGCCTGCCATAGAGCGTGATTTTGAAAATGTCTGTGTAACAATCAGGTTGTTATATTTATGAATCAGCCCGATGCAGCTTTTGCCGCCGAAGTCAATGTACGCTTCATCTATCACAACTATTCTGTCCGTGTCGGCCGATACGATTTTTTCAATATCGCAGATGTCGAGGAGTATTCCCGTCGGTGCATTTGGATTTGCAATAAATACGGTAGCGCCCGGGTCTGTGTAGTTGTCAATGTTTATTTTGAAATCGTCCGTAAGAGGCTTTTCGGTGTATTTAACATTGTTCAGCTCAGCAAAAACCTTGTAAAAACCGTAGGTTATATTCGGAAAAACCGCCGGGTGCTTTTCATCGCAAAAAGCCATGAATGCAAAGTTTAAAATTTCGTCCGAGCCGTTTGTCACGAGGACCTCGTCCTTGTCAGCTCCAATAAGCTTTGCAATGCTTTCCGTCAGTTCGCTGCATTCCGGATCGGGGTAAAGCTCAAGCTTTTTTGCCGCTTCGGCCGCATACGCTGAAGCTTTTTCAGACGGCGGATACGGTGATTCGTTTGTGTTGAGTTTTATGTATTTCATACCGCTCGGCTGTTCGCCCGGAGTATACGGAGTCAGATTTTTGTATTTTTCGCTTAAAAATCTGCTCATGACCGATCCTCCATTCTGATAACGGCGCTTCTCGCATGCGCGGTAAGTCCCTCTTTTTTTGCAAAATACTCCACGTCATCAGCTGCATTTTTCAGTGCTTCTTTTGTGTAGTATGTATACTGTGTTTTCTTTATGAAATCATCAACTGAGAGCGGGCTGGAGAACTTTGCCGTTCCGCTTGTGGGCAAAGTGTGATTCGGGCCCGCATAATAATCTCCGAGAGCCTCGGGGCAGTTTTTGCCCATGAATATCGAGCCTGCATGCCGCACACGGCTCAGATAATCAAACGGATTGTCAATGCAAAGTTCCAGGTGCTCGGGTGCAATTTCGTTTGCAATGTCTATTGCGCTTTCAATATCTTTGCAGACTATTATTTTTCCGTTGTTGTCAATGGATGCCCTTGCAATTTCGCCCCTTTCAAGAAGCGAAATCTGAACCTCAATTTCGTTTTGCACGTCTTCTGCAAGTTTTTTATCAGTTGTTACCAAAACCGCGCTCGCGTTTTTGTCGTGCTCTGCCTGAGAAAGCAAATCCGCCGCAAGGTGTCCGGGGTTGTTGCCGGAGTCCGCAACAATCAGAATTTCGCTCGGCCCGGCAATCATGTCTATTGCCACTTTGCCGAATACCTGTTTTTTTGCTTCCGCAACAAAGGCATTTCCGGGGCCTACGATTTTATCAACTTTCGGAATGCTCTGCGTTCCGTATGCCAGCGCTGCAATCGCCTGAGCTCCTCCGACTTTAAATATCCTGTCGGCTCCGGCTGTGCTTGCCGCCGCAAGAATCGCAGGGTTTACCTTTCCGTCAGCTCCCGGGGGAGTCACCATAACAAGCTCTTTGCATCCGGCAATTTTTGCGGGGATGGTATCCATAAGAACAGTGGACGGATATGCCGCCGTACCTCCGGGAACATAAAGCCCCGCGCGGTCAAGAGGAATGATTTTCTGCCCCGTAATTATTCCTCTTTCATCATTTATAATGAAGCTTGAGCGCATCTGTTTTTCATGGAATTTGCGTATGTTTGCCGCCGCTTTTTTCAGTATTTCGATGAATCTTTCTTCTGTTTTTTCAAGTGCTTCGTCAATTTCTTCGCGTGTAACTTCAAGCGAATCGAGTTTTACTTTGTCAAATTTCTCGCTGTATTTAAACAGCGCGCTGTCTCCGTTTCGGCGCACATCGTCAATAATATCGCTTACAATATCACTGACATCGGTTTCGGGATTAGACCTTGCAAATATCTCTTCATTTTTGACTTCGCCGCAGTTTAAAATCCTTATCATTTATTTTTGCTCCTTTCATCCGTAAGTGCCGATAATTTTTCGCATATTTCCTCTATCTGTGATCCGCGGAACTTAAAGCTTGCCTTGTTGGAAATCATCCTTGCGCTGATCGGCATAATGGTTTCTTTCACTTCAAGATTGTTTTCCTTAAGCGTTGTTCCGGTTTCAACAATATCCACAATCACGTCCGAGAGGCCGAGTATCGGGGCAATTTCTATTGATCCGTTTAAGTGAATTATATCTATATCTCTTCCGATTTTCGAGTAATAATCCTTTGCAATGTTTGTAAACTTTGTGGCAACCTTAAGCGTGCGCTGCATGTTGTCGTGAAAATCCTTTTTCGCTGCAACGGCCATTTTGCACACTCCGAGCCCAAGGTCAAGCAGTTCATATACATCGGGGCTGTATTCGCATATAATGTCTTTCCCGACAATTCCTATGTCGGCGGCTCCGCGTTCGACATATATCGCAACATCCGACGGCTTGACCCAAAAATACCGCACGCCTTTTTCATCATTTTCAAATATGAGTTTGCGGTTTGTTTCTTTTATAGACGGGCACTCAAAGCCTGCCGCTTCAAACATGGAATATACTTTTTCTCCGAGTCTGCCTTTCGGCAGTGCAATGTTAAGCATTGTTTTCAACTATCTCAACTCCTTTGCCGTTTAATTTCAGAAGCTGTTTATACCGCAGTCCCTCGGGCTTCGTGCGGCGTACCGTTACGCTCTTTCCTCCTGCCGTCATAAAGCTTACGGCATTGTTAAGGGCATTTAAATCATAGTCATCGTCATAAAGGATAACCGCGTCGACATCATATCGGTTTTCCGTTTCACCGAATCTTTCAAGCATATCAAGATATACCGCGAATCCTATCGCCTTAGACCTTTTTCTCATTTTTTTCATCATGTTATCATACTGTCCGCCCGAAAGAATACTTGCCGGGATAGAATTTACAAAGCCCTTAAACACAAACCCGTTATAATATTTCATGTCGTTGATGACCGAAAAATCTACTCTTACTTTATATCCGTTATCTTCAAGTGATCCGACAATTCTTTTGAGCTGTTCGGTTTCGTTTTTGCATCCGAGCTCCGAAAGCATTTTGCATACGCTTTTCAAACTTCCGTATGATCTGATCAGTGCTTCCGCAGGTGAGGAGTCGGCATTTTCACGTCTGCATATTTCCTTGCATTCCGAAATATTTTTATCGGCGATACAATTCAAAAGCTCTTTTTTGCCCTTGTCCGAAAGATTCATCGAATCGGTTACATATGATACAATCCCCATATGAGAAATATCAAGCACATAATCGTCCGATATGTTTTTAAGGCTCTCGGCGGCAAGCATGATAACCTCATAAATGCAATAGTCATCAACATTTCCTATACATTCAAGTCCTGCCTGCATAATTTCTTTAAAAGACTGCGTTCCTTTTGACACACGATACACATTTTCATTATAATATACCTTTTCCACAGAATCGGGGCAATCATCGGTATTTTTAATGATAGAGAGCGTGACATCGGGCTTAAGCGCCATAAGAGATCCGTCCGTATCGTTAAAGGTTATGATATTATCCGAAACAAGGAAGTCCTTATTTTCAAGATACAGATCGTAATGCTCAAACTTACTCATTTTAAATCCTGTGTATCCGTATCTCTGATACAGCGAGCGAAGATTAAATATCGCCTTTTCATCGGCTCTTATTACATTATCGTTTATATTCATGATGTACCTCCGAACATTTTTACTTTATCACTTTATCAGTATAACACTTTAAATCGTTAAAGTCAATCAAAGAAATACACTTTTTTATATTTTATCACATTTTTATTAATAAATCTACTGTTTTTATGTCAAAACATTGATAACTTTAACTCCTTTTTGAACAGTATAGACTTATATATAGACAGCATTGTACCATATATAGCCTGCTTTTTCAATGGCGAACGGCTATAATAAGACTGCAAATGGAGTTGTATGCTATAAAAGAATTATTTATCTGTATAAGTCAAAACGAGAAAAAGAAAGGAATTGTGCATAATGAAAAGCACAAAAATCACGCCTTTGTATGAGCGTCTTTCCCGTGATGACGAGCTGCAAGGCGAAAACAACAGTATCACAAATCAAAAGAAACTGCTTGAAGATTATGCAAGGCGGAACGACTACACCAATATAGTCCATTTTACCGACAACGGTGTGTCGGGACTTCGTTTTGACCGCCTCGGTTTTACGGCTATGATGAAAGAGGTCGAAAAAAGCAATGTCGATACGCTTTACTTCCCCGTATAGTGATGAACGCATAGCAAAGGCAAGAATTTACGCAATAAAAAACAATATAATTTCCAACATAGACAGTAGACATAAAGAGAACATATAACGACGGTTTTAGGTAAAAACATCAAGTCAAGACTTGGGTATGAGAGGTTAAAAATCTTGTTTTGATATGGGTAATGTGTTTATATTAAAAGTGCGGTTTTTGCGTGTCAAGAGGTGAAAATGAAAAATGCGATTTATCGAAATCGGCTCTATTTCAATCGGCAAAAATTATAGTGCAAAATACTGTAAAAGTGTTGACTATACAAGAAATTTATATTATAATAAAATTGTATAATTTTAGAGAAAGGACTAGGCATCCTATGTTGTTTGGCGTAAAATCGGTACATACATAGTCTTTTGCAATACTTGTTCCACTTTTGGCACAAATTGCATTTGCCGAAAGCACTAATATTACCAGCGAAGCTGATTGCTTTTCAGCCTTGGAAATCACAGAAACTACTGAAATGAATATTACAGGCAATATATCTGTTGATGCGTTGATAGAAATGAATATAATCGTTTGCTTGATTTTATCTATGCATTAAAAACAGAAAGGCTTATTATAGGAAACGACGAAATAACATTTAATCCGTCAGAATGGGCACGGAGCGATGTTGACAATGCTGTAAATGAAGGATTGGTACCAAAGCTAAATCAAATCAATTACATTGGGAAAATAACCCGTTTAGAGGTATGTCAGTTGATTGACAATTTGTTGAATAAGCAAGGAATTGTTAAAAACAACCCGGTCGAAAATCCGTTTTCCGATACGGCAGATGAAGGCGTAGTAAGTCTGTATAACTATAATATTATTAATGGTAAAAATAAAAGTGAGTTTTATCCGTATGATTATATTACCAGAGAGGAATTTGCCGAAATTTTAGCAAACACATATCATATGTTTAATAATTCATTTATGCCGGATAATTGTTCCGCAGTTTATACAGATTGGGAAAACATATCTGACCGGGCAATAAACAGTGTTAACGAAGTGTCATATTTAAAGCTCTTTGTCGGGAATGATGCAGGTGAATTTCAACCGCAAAATAATATAACAAAAGAAGAAGCAATAATCACGCTGTTACGATTATATGATTTAATTGACAGTAAATATTCATTTTGAATAAAAGCTATCGTTAATATATAAGTTATTTTGTTATACCGGTTTTTAGAGTGGAGATTAAAACTCCACTCTAAAAATTAAAAATGATTAAAACGATTATAATAAATTTCAGAAAGGATGAATTACATGAAACGAACAAATAATAAGCTGATAGCATCATTTCTGTGCATTATATTTTTCGGTATAAATGTGAGTGTTTTTGCGGATTATGGTATTCCGGCCATTACCATAGATCCCAATATAACACATACTCAAATAAAAATGTACATTAACGTAACAATCCATGAAGATACAGACGGTGCAGATACCATTGTGACTAATTACAAACAAACTGCATCGTCAGACGGTTATTTGGATATTTCTTCTTATGAAGAAAAAACAAAGGAAATGCAGCAAAAACATGATGCATTAATTAAGAGTCTGCGTCAGATAGGTTCAGTAATAAAAGATGATGCTAACACAATGCTCATAGAAGAACGTACCGAAAATATTATTCAAAACAGCGGATATACATACTCTCATAAATATGAAACCTATATAATGACATATGATGTTGAGGTACAATATAATCCGATACACGCGATTAAAACATATACTGAGGCGGACAATTACGAAACCATATCTCTTATCGGCGGACAAGCAACAGAAGTTGGAGATTACAGCGCATTTGACGGAAAATATTTTAAGCGCTCGGGCTCGCATAACGAAGAATTTATGCTGTCGGTTAATTATGATGAGAAAACAAACATCAGCACCCTTTCGGCAGACATACCTCAAAATGTACAAGACGGTGAATATTATATTGATGAAGATTATTTAAAAACAGATGAAACAAATATTTATAACAAATCGACATTTGAAGAGATCACGATATCGCAGCTGCCGGCATTTATAGACCAATATACGCAGCGCACCGATGAATTTGTCAAAGAAGCACGCTATACAAGAATACATACATCTGTAATAACAGCGCCCGATAAACCCACTCTTTCCGTTGATGGCACATATACATATAACGGCACGGAGCAAACGGCAAAAGTGATTGGGTATGATCCCGAAAAAATGAATATTAGAAATAATGTTCAAACAAAGGCGGGTACATATAAAATTTTTGTTTCACCCAAAATGGGCAAATGGTCAGACAATACAGCAGACACTGTTAAAATAACATGGACCATCGCCAAAGCCACGCCAGCGGGAACGCCGAAATATACGCCGATTACCTCGGAAGGCAAAACTCTTGCCGATGCTGCAATCACTGCGGAAGCTTCAGCCTTTAATGTATCGGGTACTGTAAAATGGATAACAAACGATGGTGCGGACATTGCAGATACAACAGTTGTTAATGCAAACACATACTATAAATGGTTATTTATACCGACCGATACAGATAATTATGAAACCTTGACAGGTGAAACAAGGTTATATTCCCGGTCAAGCGGCAGTAAGCGAGGAACTTCAACATCGACCTATACTGTTTCGTTTGAAACCAACGGCGGCAGTAAGATAAGCTCTGAGCATGTGCAAAAAAACACAGTTCTTAAAGAACCTGCAGCTCCAACAAAAGAAAGCTTTGATTTCGCCGGCTGGTATACTGATAAAGAATTAAAAACAAAGTATGATTTTTCTGCAAAGGTAACAAAGAGTATGACGCTTTATGCCGCTTGGGCGGAAAAGAAAACAGATAACTCTGAAAATCAAATAATTCTTACTATCGGCAAAAAAGATGCCTCTGTTTTCGGAAAAATAAAGACAAATGATGTTGCACCGAAAATTGTAAATGACCGAACAATGCTTCCGGTACGGTTTGTTGCTGAAAGCTTGGGTGCTGTCGTTGAATGGAACGGCGATAAACAACTTGTAACAATTAAGGGTAAAAACCTTAAAACTAATGAAGATGTAACTATCCTTATTACCATAGGTGCAGAGTATGCCGTTGTAAACGGAGAGAATGTCAAACTTGATTCTCCGGCATTTATAGAAAATGACCGTACATATACGCCTATTCGTTTCATTTCAGAACATCTCGGTGCAAGTGTTGAATGGTTGGAAAACGAACATAAGGTTATTATTACAAAAAATCTGTTGGCAGAAAAAGAAAATTGAAACAAAAAACATACAACATTATAAGGACAACCGAAAAAATCGGCTGTCCTTTTTTATTAATTAAATAAAAAATACGAAAGTACGGTAACGGAGCTTTCGTATTTTGGGTTTAAATATACAATCAGACCGAAAATTGAAATGCGCAGAAAGCCGCATATATCAAAAGCATTGTTATTCCCTGTGCTCTTGTCATCTTGCCTTTTATAAGCGGAACAAGGGTAAACAAAAGCATGACGGTAAACATAACAGGGATATCTACGGCAAGTGATGCATTATATCCCATGACTTTTTTTTCGTTCGGTATGCCGAACGGTGCAAGTGTAACCGACAGTCCGCTTACCAAAACAAGATTAAACAGGTTGGCTCCTATAATATTTCCTACGGAGAGAAGACCGTGACCTTTTTTCAGAGATGTAATTGCCGTGACAAGTTCGGGCAGTGATGTTCCGAGGGCAACGAATGTGAGCGCAATTACGGATTCCGGCACACCCATTTCATTTGCAATAATTATTCCGTTGTTAACAAGGAGATTTGCTCCGACAGCTATCAGGACTGCACCGATGACAAGGAGCAGAATGTTTTTGCCGCTGCCGGAATCAGCTTTTTCGATTTCTTGTGCATTGCGGTTTTTCTTTGACTGCGTCATTGCATCCGTAATGAGTTTAAACATGTACACAATAAATATCATAAGGAGAATGATTCCGGATTTCCTTGAAAAATAACCGAAAAAATATGCATTGAACGCATAATACAATGCCGACAAAAAGAAAAATAAAACAGGTGTTATAAGCGTCTTTTTATTAACCGAAGAAGGTTTTACAGCAATTGAAAGTGCGGCTATGAGTGCGGTGTTGCATATGACAGAGCCTATTGCATTACCGTATGATATTTCACCGTGACCCGAGAGTGCGGATGATGCGGATACCATTACCTCGGGCAGGGTCGTCCCGATTGAAACCACGGTTGCTCCTATCAGAAGTTCGGGGACGCGGAAACGTCTTGCAATTCCGACTGCACCGTCAACAAACCAGTCTCCGCCTTTTATAAGAGCAACGAGACCTATTGCAAAAAGTATTACAGCTTTAATCATTAAACTCATCCTCCGTTAAATTTTAAAAGCTTGTCTGTATATATTTATTCCTTAAAATTATGTTTATGATACAACATATATAAAAATATATCCTGTTTATTATAAATGATTGTGTCGATGTTTGTCAATTGTTTTTTATGACCGTGAAAATATCCGTTGCCGGCGGTGTGTTGATATCCGAACACTTTCATTTTATTGCAAGAAACAGAGACTCGACACTCCTTCTTGCGTTTAATCGCATTATTTTGTATGTTTTATGCACCACAGCGTTCCGTATAATTTCATCCACATTTTTTGCCTTTTTATTTTACAATCGACTATCTAAATTGTATCGCATAATATAAAGACTTGCAAAAAATTATGACTTGGAAAAATTTTTTTCGAGCAATCTCACAGCATTTTCATATTGCCTCATATCAATTTTTCCACTCTCAAAAAGAGTAGCAAGCATTGCTTTCTGAATATTAAAAATAAACTCTTTGTCTTCATTGAGCTTATTTTCACTGCAAACTACAGTAATTTCTTTATCCATAAAACAACATCGCCCTTCCTGACATTTTATGCAAATCATCGCTTGTACTATGCTTTACACTTTAATTAAAGCATATTGCATACCCAAATCTGACCTGACATAAAAATTTTCTTAAAAGGATTGACAAACTACCATTGCGATGATATAATGATATTGTAGCATTGTAATGATACAGGAGGTATTTATGAATACAATTACTTTACTTCACGGAACAGACCACATTATCGAGGTGCCGGATATAAATATAGGAAATGAACATAATGATTACGGAAAAGGCTTTTACTGCACACGCTCGGAGGAAATGGCAAAGGAATGGGCTTGCAAGCAGAATACAGACGGATTTATAAACCGTTATGAATTAAATACAGACGGACTTAAAATCTTAAACTTGATAGACGGAAATCATACTGTTTTGAATTGGATTGCCCTTCTCCTTAAATATCGCACATTCAAGCTGAGTTCCGAAATTGCCGTTGATGCAAGAGATTATATTATAGAGCATTATTCTGTTGATACATCAAGCTATGATGTGATTGTCGGCTATCGTGCCAATGATTCATATTTTCGATATGCAGAAAGCTTTATATCAAACGGACTCCCGCTTCGTAGTTTAAATCAGGCATTAAAGCTCGGTAAGCTCGGTGAACAGACTGTTTTGGTATCGCAAAAAGCATTTGAACAAATTAAGTTTATAGACGAATTGTCGGTTGACAGAAGCATATACTATCCAAAATTTCTTGACAGAGATATGACAGCAAGAAAAACATACCGTCAGGAAATCAAAAAGAGTAAATCCTATCGAGATGATATTTTTGTAATGGATATTTTGAGAGAGGAGCTGGAAAATGATGACCCACGCATACAGCGAATTATATTTGAATGATGCAAAAGAATGTCTTGCAGATATGCTTGACTACGCTGTGAACGACTGTGGTTTTAAAGCGGATTGGTTTGCTTCGCTCTTTGTTACAACAGGATATGCACAAAAATTTGAAAGCGGAAATCCTGCTGTACTTTCGGGAACGTCAGGTGTTGAGCTTGCCCGTGAAATAATAAAAAAAGCGTATAAAGATAAAAAAATACCCACCGCTAAAAACAGCGAAGATGCTTCGCCAGAATATTGGGCAGGCTGGGCACTTGCTGAATATCAGTGGGCATCGGGACATCGTTTCAAGGATATTTTCGAGCGTGTTCCGTTGTCTGAAATTATAAAAATGTATTCCGTTTATCACGAAATGGATATAACACAGTTTATAGACAGTATGGAGAGTTTTTATAACAAAGCCGAGCTTGAAACAAAGCTGAAACGCATTCGTGAAAGCAGAGGGATATCACAGTCCGAGCTTTCTGAAATGTCGGGCGTTAAGCTCCGTTCAATCCAAATGTATGAGCAAAAAGTCAATGACATTGACAAAGCACAGGCTAAAACTCTTTACAAAATTTCCCGTGTTCTTGGTTGTGATATTGAAGATATACTTGAAAATCCTATGAAATAAAAAATTCGGCTAACTTTATCGGTTAGCCGAATTTTTTTATAAACTATTTTATAAGTTCATATTTAAATAATAATGGTATAATATTTTCAGAGTAATATCCTTTTAGTGCATCATCTAATTTTTTGATTTCCGTGTTTAAAGCGGTATATTTATACACCATAACAGGATTGCCCTTTTTATCTTTTCTGCCACTGTCTATCTTAATATTAAGTTCTTGCATTATTTGCCATAATCCGTAACGAGTTTTCTTGTCAGCAGATTTATATTCATCTGTTTTAGAAGCTTCAAATAACACATCTCTCCAATATTTTAGAAGTGTTTGTTCCGTTTCGGATAATTCTAAACCATCATCTAAAAATTCTTGTAATGATTTCCAAGACAAAGTATCCTCACGGTCAAAGCATAATTCATTGCGGTAAAATCGTTTATCACTTCCTAAAAAAGACCTACACTTATTTTTGGGAGTTAGCGATGTATAAAATAAGCATTTCTTTAAAAACTCCTTATCTTTAATATATGAGCCTTGACCGTCATAAGATTTTGAGTACACGTCTGTTTTATACCATTTATCATATGGAAAAGCAGCCGCTACAAATAGTGGTAATTTCTCTATATAGTTATCACTTCTAACATAAAATCCATGACCTTTAAATAGTCCATTTCTTGTTAGTGAAATATTCTTTCTATCAATCAAAAAAGAATGAACCATCATATAAGCAATAATATTTTTATTATATACGGGTGAAATTTGTACAACTCTTCCATTGTCAATATATTCGCTTCCATCGCTTTCTGAATAAACTCCAATTTCATCATCATCAAAACTTCTATTATCATATGCTTCGGTAAAATTATGATAAGCTTTTCTTATGGTAATATCATCAGTAGCTCTTTCTGCTTTGTCTGAAATTATATCATATGGGGTTAAGGTCAATGTATCTGTTGAATAATCATTTATATTCTTCCACCAAATACACCCAATAGCAGATACTTGGCTCGCATGAAATTCCTTTCTATTGCAAAGAAATCCTCCTGCAAATTGTTTATTTACAAGATTTTGGTTTCGCCAATATTTTGTTGGAGAATAAAGAATATAACTATCATTTTCTTTTGTTAAATAATATTTAAAACCACTCCAAATAAATAAATTAGACAAATCATTCAAAGGAACACCTTTGTATTCAGTTCGCATTTGTTCTATTACAAAGCTATTTTTCCAAACATTTTCTTTTTTTCCTGTATTTTGAGCACCACCACTACCGGATTCGCTATATGGAGGATTCTCCATAAGTATAACAACACAGTTAGGATCATTGACCTTTTCTCGAATAAAATCATTTGCTATCCCTTGCTCATTCTTTTCAGCCGGAATAATATCATAAGCTAAAGCATCTATATTAGGAATTACAACAAGACATTTATCGCCATATTTGTAATTTAGTATTACATATTCATTAAATTCAATGGTGGACAATACACAATGCTTTAATACCTCATCAGGTAATCCCTCTTCTAAATTACCTGTTCCTGCGCATCTGTCTATTATAATATAATCCATTCCTTTTGGTATTTCTTCAATAGCTTTATATAACATTTTGTGCATTTCATTGACATATGCTGTTGGTGTATAATACGCCCCTTGCTCTCTTTGAAGTAAACCCGGATTCAAACAATCCATTATATCTTCAAATTCCAAATTATTCTCTTTATCATAAGGATATATTCTATCTGCCAAAACAGTAGGTTTGCGAATTTCGGCATCATTACCTTTTATGAATTTATCTTTGTCAGGCTCTTGCTTATAAAATTGTTGTGAGAGACCTAATATATTATTTTTATCTATATGATACTTAACAAAATTTTCGCTATTTACTACTTGTAGTAAATCTTGCAACCCTACACTTGTAGAATAATCAATTGTTGTATATTTAGCATCAGTTTTATATGCTTCATTATTTTTACTCGCTGCGCCGAAATAAACCTTTTCAATATCTTCTAATAAATCTTCTGATTTAAAAATATATACAGTTTCTCTATTCAAGTCGTTAAGTATTAGATTCGCTGGTAAACGTTCTCCTCTTATGCGTATGCGAGAAGCATATTTTATAGCTTGAGACAAAACCTCGTAAATATTTTTTATATCTATTTTGTTTTCGTAAAGATTTCCTCTATCTACACCATCTGTATTATGAGATAATTCGGGATTTATTCCAACACGTGTATAAAATTCAATTTGTCCCTCGTGTTCATCACGGTAATGTTTCATTGTATTTCCTCCATATAAATAATTATTATTCGATAACATCCATAATATCTTCCATATTGCATTCCAAGCACTTGCAAATCTTCAACATAGATTCAAGTGAAATATCCTGATTATTGCGAAGTTTAAGCATTGTATGACTTGTAAGCTCTGCCATTTCCTGCAATTCTTTTTTCTTCATACCTCTGTCAAGCAGAAGATGCCACAATTTATTGTAAGTAACTGCCATTTTTATTCATCCTTTCGGCTACAATAATAATTTACAATACACTATTATATATTATAGCATAATGAATTGCGAAAATCAACATTTTGTAATGATTTTCAACGCTTTTATTGTTTTTCAACAAAATCAAATTAGGGTTTTAGGGGCATAGCCACAAACAAGTGGCTCTTGGGAGTACAAATGCCGTGCTTGCTAAGACAAATACCTCTTTCATCATAAAAACAACACCCATCACGATTGACGAGTGTTGCACATTTTATCTTTCGGTATAGACATATTCTCTCAGCACTTCTTCACGCACACAGTTTCTAATATTATTCATTAACCTAATACATTTCCAAGCGTCCCGCTTTTTGAGTTCTTCGGTTATTTCGTATGCCTTTGCCATAGCTTTTGTTTGCTGAGATACTTCTTTTTCGCAAATATCATCTATTTCTGCAAGATGGTCTAATATCGTCCCTTTAATCAGC
The DNA here is from genome assembly GCA_934463165.1 of uncultured Clostridia bacterium. GTDB lineage: Bacteria > Bacillota > Clostridia > UMGS1810 > UMGS1810 > RGIG1828. Next base: position 55,957 of record CAKSJG010000004.1, on the reverse strand, counting down.
ATTATGGAATACTGTGGATAATGATATTCTTTTAAAAACTGTCTTTTTAATTTTCCGTATATACCGATAGGATGCTTTGGCGGTTTCGGCACTTCCAAATCGGGTAACATAATTTGTCCTGATTTCTTATAAGTAATATTCATTATTTCTCGCTCCTTTTCTATAAGTCAATTATAATTTCTTATCAGTTATACTGCAAAAAATGCGTCCCAAACTGGGAGGAATTAATTATTCCCAATTTGGTCTGAATTTTTCAAATGCCCTGATACGATATGATTGATTTTAATATCACTAAAGTAATTATTTTTTATGTATTTATTATTAGAGTCTAAAACTTAAACCTCAGAAGTCGATAATTTAAACCTTTTGACTTTCGATGGTCACTCAATATTTTCAGCAACAAATTTTTTCAAATAAATAATGTTTACCAATCCAAGTCCTCGTCTTTTTTTCTCCAAAAGCCTTGTGTTTTCAAGCTTTTTCATCATTTTTACAGCCGTTGCCTTACTGCAATTCATATCCTGTTGAATTTCTGCAACGCTGTATATGATATATGCTCTGCCGTCATTATCGTACCAAGAATTAAAAAGCGACAATCCCATTCTGTCAAGCAACGGTCCATACAATATTTTTGCACCGTATGAAATATCTTCAAACTCTTTACATACGACCAACAATTTCGGCAATCTGTAAAATACAAATTGGTCTGCTTCTCGTCCGTACATTCATTTGGTTACAACTCCTTTTATTGTTTTACCGATAGTTTTACATTTACTATCATTTCAGGCTTGCTTGCTCTGCTTTTTCTTGTATAATCAGGGCTTGTTCCATACTTTGGGCAACGCTCAAACACCTGTATTTGAGCGAGTTTTAGGACGTTTTCACATAAAGGACATTATGTACACGATATAGGAACAGAACCCGATGTGCCCTTTGTTTGAAAAATTAAAGCCTTTTCAATTTGTCGTCCTTGAAAGGCGTCAGTCTGTCTGCGTCATCTGCATTGAAAATACAAATAATTTTCCTTTTTAGACCACATTGGATTCAGTTTTTTCGCGCTTAAGCTTTCAAAAAAATTAAAAGCATACCCTAACCGCTCCATTAGACAGCTGTTCTTGCATGTTATTATGCAAGGAATATATCTGTTTCATGTGTGCGTATGGGCGGACATATAAATTCCTTGCCTTTAATTATATAAAGTATATGTGTTGTGCGTGCGGAACGCTGTGGGCAGCGTTCCCTGCAAATAAACTGATAGGTATAGTTCCTATTAATTGTATTTGCTTAAACCAAAATTACCAATAAGATTTTGTTTTTTAAATTATCTATATTTAATAATGACTACGTAGGGGAACGGTGACCACACCGTTCCGCTTGCATTAAATAAACAAAATAACACGATTTATCGCGCATGCTTAAGCACACGGAAATGGAATTTAATATGGTATAAACAGAAAAAAAGCACAAAAAAATCCGAGCAAACAAAAAAATTTCATAAATTTATAATAAACTTAAAAAAAAAAGAGGAAAAAAGGCGAAGACGTAGAATAAGAGAAATAAGGCAAAAGTTGAGCATTGTTTGTTTTAAATGATGCTTTGGTATATCTATTTTACGGAAGGAGGAACCTTAAATGGCTAACTGGTTTGTATGTGTTCTCGGAATGGGTACGGTTTTTTGCGGACTTATCTGTATTATTGTTTTGTGCTACATAGTAAGTTTTATATGTAAGGCTCTCGGTCTTGATGCCAATGGTAAAGAACAGAATTCATCTTTGTCGGCAGCACCCGTTAATACTCAGAATTCTTCAGCCGCTGCTCCGATAGCGAATAAGCAGGAGATTATCGCCGCAGCATGCGCTGTTATTGCCGAAGAAAACGGCACGGATGTTAAAAACATCAGAGTAGTATCTTTTAAAAGAGCATAGTTTTTATTACAATAAGTCAGACAGTATGCATCATAGCGTTTCTGTCCAAACAAAACAAAAAGGAGTTTGAAGATTATGAAAAATTACAAAGTAAATGTTAACGGTACCGAATATGTTATCGGTATAGAACTTATCAGTGATGAAGAAGCAGCACAGGCAAAAGCAGCTTCCGCGGCAGCACCGGCACCGGCAGCAGCACCCGCACCGGCATCCGCAGCAGCTCCGGGTGAAGGCAGCGAAGTTAAAGCTCCTATGCAGGGTACAATCCTTTCGGTAAACGTAAAAGCAGGCGACAGCGTTAAAAAGGGTCAGGTACTCTTTATTCTTGAAGCTATGAAGATGGAAAACGAAATCATGGCTGCAAACGACGGTGTTGTTACCTCCGTATGCGTTCAGCAGGGCGCGGCCGTATCTAACGGAACCGTTCTTTGTACACTTAAATAATCAGAGATCAGCGGAGGAATAGAAATGAAAAAGAAAATTATTTCTGTTCTTGTACTCTGCCTTATACTTTGTCTCAACGCATGTGTATGTTTTGCGGCAGATTTTGAAAAGGTAGATGCAAAGGACAGTACTTTATATGTTAAAGAGGCAACACTTGACGCAAGTAAAAGCGAAGTATCCGTCACTGTTGCCAACAGAAAAACCTTTGATGTTGAGAGCTCACAGATGAGTCTTGAATTTGAAGGCAAAGAAAATACTTTTGTTGTAGATGAAAACAGCAATTACGGTCAGATGGTCCGCGTGTCCGAAGACAATACACAGATGCTTGTTGTATTTGATAAAATCGAAGCAGGCGGCGAAAAGAAAGTCGTAATAAAGGTAAATACTTCTGCAGAAACAACCCCGGTAATAAATGCAAAAATTGCATATACCGGCGATACATCCGTTATAAACGCAACGGAGGGATATCATCTTTATCAGACAGAAACCGCGAATATTTTAAACGAAGTTGAAACTTCAAAGCTTGAGGCGGTTGTAAACTTTTTGAAACAGACAGGATTTTCGATTACAGATTGGAAATCTATTCTTATGATAGTTATAGCGTGCGTACTTTTCTATCTTGCAATTGTAAAGCAGTTTGAGCCGCTTTTACTTTTGCCGATAGCTTTCGGTATGCTGCTCACAAACCTTATGGGCGCAGATATGTTCCATGAAGCACTTTTTGCAAACGGTCATGCTCATTGGAATCTGTTTGCAGCAACAAACGCGATTACACCGGGTCTTATAGATTATCTTTACCTCGGAGTTAAACTCGGAATTTATCCCTGCCTTATATTTGTCGGCGTAGGAGCAATGACTGATTTTGGTCCGCTTATAGCAAACCCGAAAAGTCTTCTTCTCGGTGCGGCGGCTCAGGGCGGAATTTTTGCTACATATCTTGCAGCAAGATACCTTGGCTTCACACCTGCTGAAGCAGGATCAATAGGTATAATCGGCGGAGCCGACGGCCCGACGGCAATTTTTGTAACAACAAGACTTGCTCCGCACCTTTTAGGACCTATAGCCGTAGCCGCTTATTCATACATGGCTCTTGTACCGGTAATTCAGCCGCCTATCATGAAGGCTCTCACAACAAAGAAAGAACGTCAGATCGAGATGAAAGCTTTGAGAGAAGTTTCAAAGACGGAAAAGATTATATTCCCTATAGTTGTTACTGTTTTTGTTGCGCTTCTTGTTCCTTCGGCAGCAGCTCTTATCGGATGCCTTATGCTCGGTAACTTTATTAAAGAAAGCGGAGTATGCGAGAGACTTTCAAAGACTGTTCAGAATGAACTTATGAATATTGTAACAATATTCCTCGGAATATCTGTCGGTGCTACGGCAACGGCTTCAACATTCCTTTCGGTACAGACAATAAAAATTATCGTAATGGGTGTTGTTGCATTCGGCGTTGCAACCGCTTGCGGTGTTCTTCTTGCAAAGCTTATGAACCTGTTTTGCAAAAATAAGGTTAATCCGCTCATCGGTTCTGCCGGTGTTTCGGCTGTTCCCATGGCTGCCAGAGTTTCGCAGAAGGTCGGTCAGGAAGAAAACCCGGGCAACTTTCTTCTTATGCACGCAATGGGACCGAACGTTGCAGGCGTTATCGGATCTGCAATTGCAGCCGGCGCTCTTATAGCAATGATAGCAAAATAATAAAATTCGGAAAGGCTGTGAACCAATATGTCAAAATTATATATAACAGATACCATATTAAGGGATGCTCACCAATCACAGGCTGCCACAAGAATGAAGATAGAGGATATGCTTCCCGCTCTTGAACTTCTTGACAGTGTCGGTTATTGGTCAATTGAATGCTGGGGCGGAGCAACATTTGACTCATGCATGAGATTTTTAAATGAGGATCCGTGGGAGAGACTTCGTACTCTCAAAAAACACATGCCCAAAACAAAGCTTCAGATGCTTTTCAGAGGTCAGAACATTTTGGGATACAAGCATTATGCCGATGATGTTGTTGAGGCATTCTGTAAAAAGTCAATAGAAAACGGTATTGATGTTGTCCGTGTATTTGATGCGCTTAATGACCCGAGAAACCTTGAGTCCGCAATCAAATTTGTTAAAGAATACGGTGGAATGTGCGAGGCGGCAATCAGCTATACTACAAGTCCCGTTCATAATCTCGACTATTTTGTAAAGCTTGCATGTACACTTGAAAAAATGGGTGCCGATACAATTTGTATCAAAGACATGGCAAATCTTCTTCTGCCGTATGATGCGTATGAGCTTGTGAAAAAGCTTAAAGAAAATGTCGGTGTTCCGATTCACCTTCATACCCATAATACATCGGGTACGGGAGATATGACAAACCTGATGGCATGCCGTGCAGGTGTTGATATTGTTGACTGTGCTCTTTCTCCGCTTGCGAACGGAACAAGCAATCCGGCTACGGAATCCCTGGTTGCAACTTTGAAAGGAACAGACAGAGATACGGGCCTTGACCTTAAAAAACTTGCAGACATTGCCGCACATTTCCGCAAGGTTGCCGATGAGCTCAAGAATAGGGGCAATCTTGATCCTAAGGTGTTAAATGTTGACCCGAATACACTCCTTTATCAGGTTCCGGGCGGTATGCTTTCAAATCTTATATCTCAGCTTAAGCAGAACAATGCTGAAGATAAATACTATGAGGTTCTTGCTGAAGTACCGAGAGTACGTAAAGATTTCGGATATCCTCCGCTTGTTACTCCGACAAGTCAGATTGTAGGTACTCAGGCTGTTCTCAATGTTCTCTCCGGTGAGAGATACAAGATGATTACCAAAGAATCAAAGGGACTTCTTCGCGGTGAATACGGTCAGCTTCCGGGAGAGGTTAATGAAGAAGTAAGAAAGAAAGCTATCGGCGATGACGAGGTTATTACCGTAAGACCGGCTGATCTTATCGAACCGGAGCTTGAAAAATACAGAAAAGAATCTGCAGACGTTGCAAAATGTGAAGAGGATGTATTAAGCTACGCACTTTTCCCGCAGGTTGCACGTAAATTCTTTGAAGAGAGAGACAAAACTCCAGAACAGAAAGCGGCAGAGCAGACACGTGAAATATTTGTTCAGGATTTATCCTGACAAAATGTCTCAATATGCAAAAAAACACGGCGAAAAGACTTGATATTCGCCGTGTTTTCGTGTATAATGAATTAGTTGTAAATATACGAACAATCTTTTTCGGAGGAATAATATGAGAGATTATATAATAAGGGCCGTGACCGATGACGGGTCTGTAAGGGCATTCGGATGCATAAGTAAAAATACCGTGGATACGGCACGCGAATTTCATTCTTTGTCACCTGTTGCTTCTGCGGCTCTCGGCAGACTGCTTACTGCCGCGGTTATTATGGGATCCATGCTTAAAGGAGAGAGGGATCTGATAACTCTGCAGCTGACGGGCGGTGGGCCTCTCGGCAGAGTTGTGGCGGTTTCGGGGTCTGATTTTAGCGTTAAGGGATATGTTGATAATCCGAATATCGATATGGAGCTGAATTCAAAGGGTAAGCTTGATGTCGGCAGGGCTGTCGGAACAGACGGATTTTTAACCGTTATAACCGATCTTGGACTAAAAGAACCGTATATCGGTAAAATTCCGCTTGTAAGCGGAGAGGTCGGCGATGATATTGCAAAGTATTATGCGGTAAGTGAGCAGGTGCCGTCCGTCGTTGCGCTCGGTGTGCTTGTTGACAGAGATTTATCAATAAAAAATGCCGGAGGTATGATAATTCAGGTTATGCCCGAGGCAAAGGAAGAAGATATATCATGTCTTGAAGAAAATATAAAAAATATAACCTCCGTAACATCCATGCTTGAATCCGGTATGAATGCGGAAGAGATAATAAAGGTTGCTTTAGACGGTTTTGATTTTCATTTTACCGAAAAACACGAAATATCATATAAATGCGGATGCACACGTGAGAGAGTCAGGAAAGTGCTTAAATCAATCGGTGCAAAAGAAATAGAAGATATTATAAATGAGGACGGAAAAGCGGAGCTTTGCTGTCAATTTTGCCCAGAGAAATATGAATTTGATAAAGAAGAGCTTGAAAATATTCTTAACGAATTAAAAACAGGAGATGATTAATTTGTTTAACTACAGAGAAGATACGTCAATAGGAGATAAATACCGTGAGCAATATCTTAGCGGTATAGATAAACTGATAGAGAATAAAAGAAAAGCTTCATCTGCACTGCGCAATGAGTATATAAAAGATATTTTTGATAATCCGGAGGCTTACAGATCCGAATATAAAAAAATGCTGGGATTTCCGCTTACGGAAAAAAGAGAAGAAAATCTTGAAATGAAAAAAGAATTTTTGACGTCCGATAACGGAATTGATATTTACAGGGTATTTATCACGGTTTTGGGATGCGTACCGTTTTACGGAATGCTCTTTGTTCACTCTGACGGCAAAAAACGTCCGCTTGTTATTGCTTCTCACGGAGGTCTCGGCACACCGGAGTTTGCGGCAGGGCTTTATGAAGGCGGCAGCGCGAACTATAATTCAATGATAGAACGTATTGTTTCAAAGGATGTAAACGTTTTTGCGCCGCAGCTTCTTTTATGGGATGTAAAAAGATTTAAATGCTCCGATAAAGACGGTCCGATAACCGAGCAGGATAAAATGCGCAGAGCGCGTGACAATGATCTGAAACAGCTTGGAATGAGTATAACTTCCGTAGAAATATATTGCATGCAGTGTGCGCTTGACTGCCTTGAAAAAGAGAGCTTTGTTGATAAGAAAAAAATCGGTATGGCAGGGCTTTCATACGGCGGATTCTACACGCTTTACACCGCTGCATGTGATACGCGCATAAAGTCGGCTGTTGCCTGCTCTCATTTTAATGATCGCTGCAAATATGACTGGTCGGATTATGTATGGGATAATTCTGCGCATAAATTTTTGGATGCAGAGGTTCTTTGCCTTGTATATCCGAGAAAGATGTATATAGAAGTCGGCGCCGGTGATGAGCTTTTTGACTTTAAGAGTGCCGAAAAAGAGTTCGGGCGTTTTGAAAGCATTGTCGGCGAAAAAAATGATTTTGCAAAGCTGAAGGTTTTTGACGGAACGCATGAATTTTACGTTGATGACGATTTTGTGGATCGGATGACGAACGATTTGAAAAATATATGAATGCAGGTGTACATGATGATAAAAAACTGTATATTTGACCTTGACGGAACGTTGCTTAACACGCTCCCGACAATAGCGTATTACGGCAATTATACACTTGAAAAATTCGGGCTTGAGAGTCTTCCTGTCGATAATTACAGATATTATTGCGGCAACGGAGCAAAAGTGCTTATAGAAAGAATAATGAAAGACGCGCATGCGAAGCAGTCGATGTATGATGAAATATTTGAATTTTACAATAATGCTTACAATGCGGATACTGCTTATCTTACAAAGCCGTATGACGGCATCTGCGAAATGCTTGAAAAACTTAAGGCTGCGGGTGTAAAAACAGCGGTTTTGTCAAATAAACCCGATTATGCAGCCAAGGGCGCCGTAAAAAACTTTCTCGGTGATCTTATAGATATTGTGCACGGCGGACGTGACGGTGTTCCGCTTAAGCCGAATCCGAAAGGCATTAATGATCTGCTTGCGGAGCTCAATGCAAAAAGAGAAGAATGTCTGTACATAGGAGATACGGACGTTGATATGCATACGGGAAAAAATGCCGGTATATATACAATAGGTGTACTCTGGGGATTCAGAACAAAAGACGAGCTTTTTTGCGGAGGTGCGGATATGCTTGCCGATTCTCCCAATGAAATTGCGGATGCAGTATTTAATTTTGCAAAATAACGGCTGTTTTCCTGCTGAAACCGCCGTTATTAATGAATGAAAAAAATTTTTGAAAAAATTTCATATTTTTTCAAAAAAACTCTTGACATATTGCAAAAAAAGTATTATAATAATTAAGTCGCTGAAAATGCAAGACAAAAAATGGGAGCTTAGCTCAGCTGGGAGAGCATCTGCCTTACAAGCAGAGGGTCATAGGTTCGAGCCCTATAGTTCCCATTCATATGGCCGAGTAGTTCAGTTGGTTAGAATGCCAGCCTGTCACGCTGGAGGTCGAGGGTTCGAACCCCTTCTCGGTCGTATGCCTCTGTAGCTCAGTCGGTAGAGCAGGGGACTGAAAATCCCCGTGTCGGTGGTTCGATTCCGCCCGGAGGCATATATTGACAATCCCTCGGAAGCGTAAAGCTTTCGGGGGATTGTTTTGTAATCCGAAGCATATAATTCAAATGAGCTGCAGCAATACCAAATTGCTGCAGCTCATTAATATATGTTATTGTTTTCTTGATGTGTATTTTTGTATTATTTCTGCGGCAAAAAGGCATATAAGCGATGTTATAATACCAAGCTCTGCGCCGTATGCAACTCTTGTGTATATTATAGAAATATCTGTAAATGAGTGGCAAAAGCTGTTTGTAATTGACGCAAAAAGAACAGAAGCACCGATTGAAAATAAAAGAGTCAAGTTCTTTGATACGTTGTTTTTTGCGCAAAATACGGTCAGCATCAAGCACGGCCATGCGATCAGAAAATCTTTCGTACGCGGTCTTACGGGGAATATATCAGCCATAAGGTTTCTGAGCTTTATTTCAAACTGCGATATTGAACTGTCACCGCTTCTTTTGAGATAAATAAACGCGCATGCAAGGATTATGCAGACGAATGCGGCAAAAATCAGCATATGTCTTAGAGACATGTTTTTAATATTTTTTATATTGAATTTATTTTTGCATACAAAACAGGAATAAATTCCTCCGTATACGGCAGGAAACATCAATGCAAGTTTAACTCCTCTGAAGCTGCTTTCTCCGAGATAGTAATTCCAGCCTGAAAGCATTGCTGCAAGCGGAAGTGCACACAGCATTGTAATTGCCGCCGAGAGCGCAAATACCGCTGCATACAGCATTGAATCGGAAACCACTGATTTTAATTTTTCGGTCAGATTAAATATGAATGTTATGCAAAAGCACGGCATTACGACGGCATATGCCGTCGGGCAAAGTGCAATAAGGGAATCAGGCATGATAAACACGCATGCACACGCCGCACCGGCTGCACCGAAAAAGAATAAAAAGTCAATATATATGTTTTGTTTTTTTATAAATGAATTTAATATGTAAAGACACATCATCACAGCTGTAAAAACCGATGCTGCCGTTGTTTTGTTTGTGTTTGGGGTGTAGCCGTTTATATCGGAATTTTCATAAGGTGTGTAGCCTAAAGAAGACATCTTTGCTTTGAAGCGTTTTGCGGAGCGTATTGTCCTTTCGGCATTGTATTCGGTATTTTCGGTATCTTTGAGCTGATTTACCGAAAGGAACTTTGTGTTTCTCTCTCGTATGGAATTCAGCATTTCAAAGTATGTCCTGTCATATTCCTTGTCGGTACAGTCGGTTACTTCCCTCGTTTCATATGATCTGAGGACTTTTCCGTCCGAACTTTTAAAATATTCATATGCGTCCGTCGGCATTTCGTTGCCTATCTGGTTTTTATTTTCAGCGAAAACCGCGGTTATTCCTGTTTCTTTTATCACATTAAAAAGTCTTTTTTGAATATCGGATGTGAGTCTGAAGTTTTTGTTTTCGGGGTTAGATTTTATCATGATATATTTTGCGTCGGTATCTTTTATTTTTGATTTCAGAGTCGATATGTATTCTTTGCTTATATTATCATTAGCATATATGCAAAGTGCTATGTCTAATCCTTCGGATCTTGCTGCATTTACCGACACCGTGTCAAACTGCGGCAAAACAGCGCCGCTATCCGTAACAAGAGCCGCATTAAAGCCGCTTTCGGCATATCTGTGGATTATATCTTTAATATCGGCTTTTCCGAATGACTCACTCACGCTATCAAGATTAATGCATAATGTGTATACTTTGTTTTTCTGCTCAATTCCGAACCTTTGTGTAATTGTCGGAAAGATAAACACTGCAGATACAACTATAACGGTTATTAAAAAAAATATATTTCTTTTTTTCATGTCGATTCTCCTTATGCCGCTTCAGCCGGCTTTATAATCCGCTGCGGCATTTTTATTAACAATCCGATTTGTTATTTTTGGTTGCTCATTATTTCTTTGCGCATGCCCAATAACAGCATAAATGCAAGATAAACGACTGCACATACCGCAAGGTTTGCAATAAAGCCGAGCCGCGATTGCAAAAATGCCAATCCGCTCATTTTAACGGCAAAATATGCTCCCGATGCCGCCGCGCCCGATATGATGGTTTTAAGAATGTTTCGCGTGAGACGTCTGTCTGTATATTTGCCGACAACCTTTTTCATAAGAACGGCAATAAATATTGCATACAGAGTAAACAGCAGAGTTGTCGCGCAGGCAACACCGACAGCGCCCCATACAGGGAACAGAAAGCGGTTTATAACAGGTTTTAATAAGATTACAACGAGCGTACCGCTTACGGTGTATTTGTATTTTGAACCGAGATACAGTATTTTATTTAATATTTCCTGACATACATATCCGAATATGCCGAATGTATATACAGCGAAGAGTACAGAAGTTTTTACGGCAAGCTCATGCGTAAATTCGCCTCTTTCATAAACAAGCGATATGATGTCTCCGCCGAAGAAGCACACTACCAGAATGAATGGTAAAAATATTGCAAAAAGAACCGTTATAAGATACTTTAACGTTTCGGTGACATACTTCATGTTTCCGTTTTCAAAGTTTTTACAGATTGACGGATATGTTACATTGCTCATGGCAACAACAAATACGCTTGCAATAGTCAAAAAAAGATTTGATGCGTAATTTATCGTTGATGCGCTGCCGCTGTCCGCACTGACGGACGCCTTGTCGGTTATAAAGCAAATCTGAAACATCATGCTCGATATAAATATAAATAATACCTCACGCCCGTTGTCGCTTTTTATGCTACGGTTTTCCGCCTTTGCAGACAGGCGGTATCCTTTTTTTATAAACTGCGGCATAAGAATGACAATGTGCAGAAACCAACCGAATGTGGTGATTAAACTTATGGTAAATATATTTGTGGTTTTAAACAGAAGAAATGCTATGATCACGATGTTATACGGCAGGCTCATAATCGATGTGACAAAAAACACCTTGCAGTTTTGAAGTACTCCCGACATTATATATGCCACAATTATAAACAGTGCACTCGGGAGCATTATATACATAACCTTAAGTGCCGTATCATAAAGATTTTTATTCAGCCCCGGCAAAAGAATTTTTATGCAAAAAGGAGCCGAGACATACAAAGCTGCGGTTATTGCAATAACAATAATCGATGTTTTTCTTATGAAATAAGCAACATATCCGCGCTTCATTTCGGGCGTGGAATTTTCGCTCTTGTTGAGATTTTTTATAACAAGTGTTGCAAGCGCCGTTCCCACTCCGGTAAACACAAGGCTTGCAATTGAAAAAATCTGAAAGTAAATGTCGGTATACTCAGATGCACCGAATACGGATGCAAAGACAATTTCTCTTAAAAATCCCAGACATTTTGCTGTGAGTATTCCTATAACCACCATTATATATGAAATTCCGCTCATATTTCAGTCAACCTTTCTGCCGGATGCAAAAGCGGCACGATAATAAAATGCAAAACTATTCATAATAGATTTTACCATAAAAGTATAAAAAATTCAACAAAAAATGAAAATATGGTTGACATTTTTTAAATATGAGCAAAAAGGCATTAAATGTCTTTGCTTTTTTCTGTATCAATCGGAATGCATATTTTTACAGACAGCCCTTTACTGCAGTCCGAACGCTCTGACAGTTCGACATATGCCCTTTGACCGTAAATAAGATGAAGTCTTTCCGAAATATTATATAGCCCGATATGTTCTGCGGCAGATGCCTCACCGGAGGTATTTATTAATTGATTTATGCTTATAATTTTTGAACCGTCCAATCCCGGACCGTCATCATTTATAATAAATACAAGTGATTCACCGTTTCTGTGTCCGATAATATCAATTTGACCGCGCCCGTTGTTTTTGCTGATTCCGTGATTAAATGCATTTTCAACAACGGGTTGGATAATCATTTTCGGAATCATGAAGTCCGTAATTGAAGTATCAAAGTCAATATTAACCGTAAACGAGTTATATGACTTAAAAAGCAGCAGATCCGTGTAGCTTGTAAGAAATGCTCTTTCATCTGCAACAGATATAAACGGCGATGAATAATCATATGACATTTTCATGAGTTTTGCAAGTGCAAAAAGCGCATCGTGCGTGTTACTTTCGGGATTCTCCGCATATGATGCCCAACTGATGCAATCAATAATGTTGTATATAAAATGCGGGTGTATTTGTGCCTGAAGAGACGCGAGCGTCAGTTGGTGAATCTCTGCAGCCTGTTTTGAAATAACGCCCGAAAGCGCAGAATTTGATTTGGAATAATGAACTATCTGATCTTCAATGTATTCAAGATCCGTCAGATAGTTTGCAGGCAACAGTTTACCGTTGTCATTTTGCAGCGCTTTTATTATATTTTTGTACGGTATAAATATTTTTACCGAAAGCGTAAGTGATACAATAATGCTGAGAATAAGCAGTATCAGACCTATCAGAAGAATGTTGTTTATACTTGACGCAATAAAATCGCTTTGTGTATTGTTCATGACAAGAAGCCGATATTCAATACCGTCAAGTTGAGACAGGTTTTTAAAAACAGATGAGTTTGGCGATGTGTTTAACACGGAAGAATTTGCAATATTTAAACCTATTTTTTCATAGTCGTCGCTGAATATTACGTTGCCGTCATATGTGGCAAGCAGATGTGCGCTTTTGCTGACTATTGACGATGAAATTTTTTCTTTCAATGACAGACAGTTTATGTTTATCGCAATGTATCCGAGGTAACCTCCGTTTTCGCTGCTGAAAAACTGACGGTATATCGTTATTACCGCCGGAAAATTGTTTTGTTTGAATTGCGGGTATATTTCAATTCTTCGTTTGGTTTCCGTTGAATCAAGCTTGGGTGGCGTAAACCATTTCTGTGCATTTAAATCCGTAGACATAAAAATATTGTTTTTGACAGAGTAAAGACAGATAGAGTCAATGCAGCTGTTAATCATGGCAAAGCTGCGCATTGACTCTTTTAATGTGTTCGCGTAATTAAACGGATAAGTAATATTTGTTGTATTAATGACAAAAAACAGATTCTTATCCTGAGAAAGTGTTTCAAGTGTAGCAACGGTGGATTCGAAAACATTATCAACCATTCCCGATGTCTGCTCAAGCAGAGACTGAAACTGTGCGTTACTTTTGCTGTTTGAAAAGTTATAGTAAACGGCCGAATACAGCAGAAGAATGCATAAATTCAGTGAAGTAATAGACAGAAATATAATGCGAAAATTTTTTGAGAAAAACATATACATTAAATTACTGTATTTATATGATTTAAACTTTGACGGCAGCGCTTTAAGTTTGTCCCACATTCATTCTTTCCATCCTTTTTTATAATTTGACGGTGATGTACCCACAATCTGTTTGAATGTTTTGGAAAAATATTTGACGGTTTTATAACCGCATTCATACGCAATTGTGTTAAGTGATTCTCCTCGTCTCAGCATATCCTTTGCTTTGGCAATTCGCAAAGATGTTATATATGAATGAATTGTTGTGTTGTATGTCTGTTTAAAAATTCTCGATAAATAAACAGGGTGTGTATAGCAGCTGTTAGAAATTTCCGATAGTGTTAAAGACGGTGAAGAAATATTTTTGCGGATGTATTGCTCGGCTTTTTCCGCAAGAGTTGAGCTTTCGGGTTCCGGTCCGCAATCAAATATGTTCTTGCAAAATTCGTGAAAATCCTGCGGTGACGCATTTAGACTTAAGCCGGGCAGCGACTGAACATAAACATTGAAATGATCCGAAAGCTTATCGCGTAAAAGCATAATAAGGTGTTTGAATAATTTTACGTCTTCTGTTTCTTTAATTTTAAGAAGCATATACAGCTTTTTAACAAATTTGTCATATTCCGGTCGGTTATTTTTCGACAAGCAGAGAGCCATCGCCGAAAAGCATATGTCAATAAAAGGTTCAAGCTCGCAAAGAGTGAGATCCGCACGAAAAGCAAAACGGCCGTCAAGCAAGGCAAATATGTTTTCATAATTGCCTATAACAACATATTTAAATGAAAAGTTCAAATATTCAAGGCATTTTGATTTTATGAAATCAAGCTGTTCACAAACGGACGCGAAAAGATCATTGTTTTCTTTTGCATCCGTCGGAATTGCAAAGAGCAGATCAAGTGAGTTTCCGGTTGAAAAATGTTTGTAAATGCAGATGCCGTTTGCGTTAAAGTCGGGCATAAGAATAAAGTTTGAAAGAGAAAGCATAATCGATTCCGAATTTCTGGAATGTGCGTTTGATATGCTTGCAATGTTATCAACCGTGATGCAGACATTGAAAATGTCGTATTGCGATACATTTTCAATATTTGAACTTTTAAGTGCGGATTTTAATTCGGAATTAGAACTTATCTCTCCGGTTTCGCATTTTTTTAAAGTGTCGCGAAAAATTTCTGTCACGGAACGATTATAATGATATGATATGTTTTTTAAAAGTTCCGACTTAAGCCCGATAAGAGTTTGAGCAAGAGCATTGCGGTCAATCGGCTTTGTAAGATACGCATCAGCCTTGTATTCTATTGCGGTTTTTGCATACTCAAAGTTTTTGTATGCACTGATAATAACAAAACGTATATGCGGATTGGTTTTCTTGCATTGTTTTAAAAGTTCCGTTCCGAGAGTGTCGGAAAGTCTGATATCACTGATGACAATATCGGGTGAATTATGTTCAAGAAAAGCAAGAAAATCCTTTCCTTGAGAGAAACAGTTTATGTCAGAAAAATCCGGATCCAGCCTCTCAATAAAAACGGCAAGATTACGCATAATCATCGGTTCATCTTCAATTATTGCAATTTTTATCATAAACAGACACCTCTTAAAATTCTTGCATTGCCGCGGTCTATCAAGACCTTTGCCGATATAGCTTTGTACAGCATTTAAATCGGCTGCATCCCTGTTAATTATAATTTCATTAACGTAATTAGTTTATCATAAAAAATTTTGTTTTTCAATTGGAAAAATTATATAATTTAACATTGGTTAAAAAAAGGGGATGAAAAGTTTGTTTTTGATGTTTTTTAGATTTATAATCCATGATATAATTTTTACAGTGAAATTGGTTTCCTGCTTAATAGCGGAGCAATAGGAAACAAATCTTGGAAGGAGAGATAATTTTATGACAAAAAGACTTAACAAAAGGAGATTAATCGGTTTTGCATTGTCACTGTGCATTTGTTTGGGCAGTGTCGGCGCATTTGCGGCAGACGGCAAGACCGAGGTGTTTGCCAATATGCTGTCTGAGGTTGACTTTTCTGACAGCTCATGGTCAGGCTTTAACGGCTCGGGCACGGTAAATCAAACAGACAAAACAAAGATAGAGATAACAAAGAACGACGGTGCAAATATAAGTCTGAAATCCGGAAGCGAAGGCTTTGTGACAAATTTGAACGGAGCCGAAAAATATTTGCAATATGATGCGGCGACAGGCGTCGGAACGAACCTGATTACGGTAAGTCCTTCTGCAGCATTAACCGAAGATTTTTCGTTTGAATTTAAAGCAGCAGGCAAAAAGGTGACCGGCACAAATGTAAGATATATGAGCATTGTAATGATTCCCGAAGGTGCTCAGAATCATGTGGAGGGAACAACCGTTTTTGGTTGGAATAACAGCTATATGTATGATGTCGGAAGTGGCGGAAACGGTTCCCGTTGGCCGAATAATACTGAGAATTTAGCGTTGATAATTCCGAATTGGAGTACAACACAAAAGTATGCCATAGGATATTCCGAAACGGATCTTCGTTCATATAAAATTGATGTTCATTTTAATGAAGGCGGTGTGCCCACGTTTGATCTGTGGGGAGTTTATGCGACCGGTACCGGTCTTGAAGAAGACGAAGACGGCAGACAGCTTTTGCTTAAGGGTGTTAAATTTGCCGAAAAAGACGGACTTGGAACAAGTACGGTTGATTATTCAAAAGGTATCGGAAGTATAAGAATAGAAATGGGTTCAACATCAACAAACGAGAGTATTGCCATTGCGGATATGAAGCTTAAAAGCGCGGCAGATTCAACGGATATGGACTTTGACTTTGAATCCGCAGCATATTCAAAGATTTTTGAACAATCGGCAAATCCGGGAACAAAAACAAAAAACACTTTAAAGTGGGGTAATGGAATGTCGCTTGCAATGAATTCGGATGCGGATGTAAAAATTACGGATAACGGATTTGTGAAGAACAATGCGGCAGGCAACAAATATTTGCAGGTTATATCTCAGACCGGCAACAGCAATGAGGCGAGCGGTGATCTGACATTGAGTTTCCCTGTAGCAATGAAGGAAGATTTTGTAATCGAATTTAAACTTGCGGTTGATATGCCGTACACTCCGGACGGCGCAGACGGATTTTGGGGTGTGAATGCGGCGTCGCTGTTCTTTGGTGAGAATATACCCGGCGGGAACTGGACGACAGCTTCAAGACCGTTTTTCTTCCTCGGAAATGACAGATACGGAGTTCCCAAGGATACGGAATCAACATATGCATCGTGTCAGTGGGGATCTGATGCCGGTGGGCAGTATATTTCAAACGGAAGATTTGAAACAATTAGAGTTATTACAAAATACAATGCAACGCGACCGACGGTTGATGTGTACAGGAAAGCGGCCGACAGAGATTTTTGGGAGCTTATATCAAAGGATATTCCCCTTACAAAGCTTGTTTATAATACCGAGAATTCGATCGACTATTCAAACGGTATCGCTTCAATAAGCCTGAATTTTTGGGACGGATACAATGCTTCCAATGCAGGAAAGGACGCTAAATACGCTATTGACGATTTATGTGTATATCCGCTCGGATCGGATGAAGTATTTGTTGATACGTTTGAAATGACTAATAACGGTGAGAACTATACGGCAAATGTAAAGATAATAAATAAAACCGCCGATGCCACGGCATACAGATTAATTATTTGCACATATGACAAAAACGGAAAGCTTATAGCGGCAGATTCGGCTACTCTTGCTGCAACTGCGGGCAAAGCAGCCGAAAATAATACACTTTCAATATCAACAACCGATTCGGCATATGCGAAGCTTTATTTGATCGGTGCGGACGGCACAGTAAAAGCTGTGCAGCGTGCATATTAATGTGTAGACATAATCAACATAAACAAAAAAGGAGTTTTTAATATGAAATTCAAAAAAATTGTATCTGTTGCTGCTGCAATAGCTATGCTGTCCGGTGCATCGGGCATTGTTGCCGATGCAGCTCCGACAGCAACGACTTTTAATTCGGTTATTCATCTGAACGGAACTTCGGTTGAAAATAAAAACACAACAGTTGCCGTAGCAGTTGTGAAAGCCAACTCTCAAAACCCGACGAATGACGATATTGCATATTTCGGTGATGTAAAAGTCGGAAGTGACGGAAATTACAGCATTACATTTCCGTGTGATAAAGCAATTAATCTGACAGATTACGAAGTGAAACTCGGCACATCTGAAACTGCAGCCGTAACCGAGGCATCACAAAAACTGACCGTCACATTCAAAAATATGAAAAATGAGGAAATGACGGTTGCGGGAATGGCTGCACAAATCGAGAATCTGTATGATATTGACCTGACCGGATATAAATTAATTGCAGCTTCATACAAGGGTGACGAGCTTGATAATGTTGTTTTTGCCGATGCATCCGACGGATTCGGAGGAGGAAAAATCGGCGTTACGGCAGATACGGAAACACTCAAATGTTTTTTGTGGAATGAAATGACACCGATAACAATGCAAAACAGCAAGACCAAAGCTGTATATGCCGATACGGCGAATAAGATAAGTACAAAGATTAACTGTTGGGGTGACAGCCTGACATACGGTGCTAACGGAGAAGGAACAACCTATCCCGGTATCATTCAGTCATTTGTCGGTGATTCTGTGCAGGTTAACAACTACGGTGTCGGCGGAGAAGGAACACGCGAAATTGCCGGAAGACAGGGCGGCGCACCGTTTGTCCTTCTGACAGACGTGACAATTCCCGCGGATACGGCAGCGGTTGCGATTGAACTTAACGAAGGACAAATTCTTGTTCAGGGCGGAAATACAAATTATTCGATAGGCGGAATCGAAGGTACGCTTACAAAGGTTGCCAATGCGCCTAAAGCATATTGGTTTACAAGAACAACATCGGGTAATGCAAAGAGTGTTGCAAAGGGTACAGAGGTTTTACCCGTGGGAGCAGATTGCAGCGGTGTAAACATAATCTGGACGGGAGCAAATGATAAATCGGCGCTTAAAAAAGATTTTGTCGGTACAAAAGGTAAAATTTTTGAATTACATTCAAAGATGATCGAAAAAATTCAAAATGAAGGCGGAGATTTTATCGTTATCGGAATTGCCGACGGTGCAAACGCTTATGCTGCAGAAGATGAAGAACTTGCAGAGTATCAGGCAGCTGAGTACGGCGATAGATTTCTTGACCTCAGAAAGATTCTTACCGATGAAAAAACATATGACAAGTATGAAATAACTCTCGGTGATACAGGTAAAACAGAGCTCGCAAAGGGTTATGTGCCTTCGGACATTGTTTCTTCAGACGGTTTGCACTTTAACAAAACAGGTTATGACTTGATAGGAAAAATAATTTATGCAAAGTTGATGTCAATGGGCATGACGATGTAAAGGTTTTTATGGGAGCAAAAAACAATGACAACTTCGAATAAAAAAAATGTACAAATGAAAAAATTGAACAGAAGTAAAAACCTGAAGCTGTTTTCAATGACAATTCCGGGTCTGGTGGTTCTTGCGCTTTTTGCATATCTTCCGATGTTCGGAATTATTATAGCTTTTAAAAACTTCAGATATGCAGACGGTATTTTGGGCAGCCCTTGGGCGGGGTTTGACAATTTTCAGCTTTTGTTTAAATCGGCCGACGCAGTGAGAATTTTGAGAAACACGCTGTGCTATAATGCTTTCTTTATCATTCTTGATATGGTATGTGCTGTATTTGTGGCAATATTGCTTTTTCAGATTACAAAGCGTACGGCAATAAAATTTTATCAGACCTCAATGCTCATTCCTCATTTTGTGTCATGGGTTATTGTGAGCTATATAGTATACATATTTTTAAGCCCTGAAAACGGACTTATAAACTCGGTAGTTGCATCTTTCGGAGGCGAAAAAATACAATGGTATTCAAATGCCAAATTCTGGCCCTTTATTTTGACTGTTGCAAAAGAATGGAAAGGAATAGGCATGAGCAGCATTATGTATTATGCCGTTCTTATCGGAATGGATACGCAGCTTCTTGAAGCTGCAGAGGTAGACGGAGCCGGAAAGATTCGACAGATATGGCATATAATGGTTCCGACTCTTGTTCCGACAATGATAATTCTGGGAATATTGGCAGTGGGAAATATTTTCAGGGGCGATTTCGGTTTGTTCTATCAGGTTCCGCGAAATGTGGGCGCACTTTACGAAACAACCGATGTAATCGATACATATGTTTACAGAGCTCTCAGAAGCGGTAACGTCGGAATATCTTCGGCAACCGGTGTGTTCCAGTCGGTAATCGGTTTGTTTACAGTCTGGGCGGTCAACACAGTTGTTCGGAAAATTGATCCCGATCGGGCAATGTTTTAGGCGAGGAGGATAAAAATGAAAAGAAACAGAAAAACATCAATAATTTGCAACGTATTTTTTATACTGTTCTCTCTCACATTTATAATACCGTTTGTATACATAGTTTCGATTTCATTTACGGATGAGAGCTATATCATACAGCACGGTTACAGTCTGATACCGGGAAAGTTCAGCTGTGATGCATATAAATATGTATTTGCTAATCTGACGCAGCTGATAAATTCATACGGAGTGACAATTTTTTCGTCATTGTCTGTTGCTCTCGGCGGAACGTTTATAATGTCACTTCTGGCATATCCGATATCCGTAAAAGGATTTTCCGGACGTAAGGTAATAACATTTATTGTATTTTTTACAATGTTATTCGGCGGAGGTATGATGGCATCGTATATTATAAATACTCAGATTCTCGGTCTCGGCGATTCGATATGGATATATATTCTGCCATCGCTTGTGACACCGTATTATGTTATCATATTAAGATCAAGCTTTGCGGGGCTTCCGTCATCTCTCATTGAGGCTGCAGAGGTTGACGGTGCCGGTGAATACAGAACATTTTTTCAGATTGTTTTGCCTCTTTCCAAGCCTGTTTTGGCAACTGTTGCACTTTTGACATTGCTCATGAAGTGGAACGACTGGACAACGGCAATGATATATATAAGAAATAACAACCTGTTTTCACTTCAATATTTACTTCAGAAATATTTGAATGAAGCAGCTTTTCTCAAACAGATGTCAGATGTTGTTCCGTCAAGTATGACGGATTCGGTAACAACGCCCAGCGAAAGCCTTAAGTTTGCAATGGTAGTAATTGCAACGGGCCCCGCATTGGTGATTTATCCGTTTTTTCAGAAATATTTTGCAAAGGGTATGACAATCGGAGCGGTAAAAGGATAAAAATTATAATATGAGGAGTGTTCTACAATGAATTTACATTTAAAAAAGATTATTTCGATAATATCCGTCGTTGCAATTCTGCTTACGTGTTTTTGCGGATGCGGCAGCAAGAGCGACGATAAAAAGGTTACGCTTAAGTGGATTATTCAGGGTCCCGGTGTTTTGAAGGATTCGGAAGAGGTCTGGGCAGAGTTTAACAAAGAGCTTGAAAACTATATGCCCGGCGTCAAGGTTGATTTTGAAGTTATTCCTCCGGCAGAGTATGCCGAAAAATGGGGATACATAGCAAGCTCGGGCGAAAAAGTTGACCTTGCATGGGTAGGATACATGCAGGATTACTTATCGGAAGTTCGCAAAGGCGCATATTATGCGCTTGATGATTTACTCGAAACACCGACAGGCAAAGAACTGAAAGAAGAGATTCCGGATTGGGCATTTTCGCTGCAAAAAGTTGGCGGAAAAATTTATTCGGTGCCGTGTATGCAAATGCTTGTTACTATTCCTAAGGGATTTTGCATACCGAAAGATCTTTATGATGAGTTTATGGGCGATGAAAATGCAAAAAAACTTGAGGCAATATTTACATCGGATAAGCCTATTGAAGCAGGCGACTATGCAATAATAGAGGAATTTTTGCAAAAATGTAAGGATTCGGGCAAACTCGGAAAAGGTATTTCCCCCAATCTCGTACAGTGGATTCTTCCGGCAAGATACGGTCACACTCAATTCGAGCAGACAATTATCGGTCCGAATTGTGACTATGTAAATAATAATGATGAAACTCTGACATTTCACAACGGAAAGGACAATATGTCAAAAAAGACTGAGTCATACGACATAATGAATGATTGGTTTAAAAAAGGGTATATCAGACAGGATATAATGGGTCTTGACAGTTACACGGCAGATGTCGGAGTTAAAAACGGTTATTGCATATGGGATTGTGAAAATCTTGAAGGCAGCGAAGAAAGCTATTCAAAAAAATACGGAATGGAAGTTAAAATTATTCCGTTTGAAAATAAGGGCTTTATAGACGCAAGAGCCGTAAATACCGCAACGGCTGTTTCCGCAAACAGTTCTAATCCCGAAAAGGCATTTGAGCTGTTAACTCTTATGAATACCAAAAAGGGAGCGGATTTGCTTAATTTGCTGAGCTTTGGTATTGAGGGTAAGCATTATAAAAAGACCGGGGACATGACAATTGAACTTACGGGACCCGCAAACACCGGTTCATCCGAGAATGATTACGGATATTCGGATTGGTCGCTCGGAAATACATTCTATACTTACAATACACAGTATCAAACGGCAGACTACGGTGAATATTCAAAACGTTTGAACGAAGAAGCAATTAAATCACCTATTCTCGGATTTACATTTGATACTTCGCCCGTTGAGGTTGAGTGGTCGCAGTGTAAGGCGGTTGAAAGCGAATATTCATATTTGAATTACGGCGGCGTCGGAACCGTGAACTATAAAAAAGTCGTTGCGGAACGTGACGAAAAAATGAAGCTTGCGGGAATTGAAAAAATTTCTGCTGAAATTAAACGTCAGATTGAAGAATGGAAAAAAACAAATAAATAATATTTAAAACTCGGCAGCAATATAGAAAATTAAATGTATTGCTGCCGAAAAAGTAATCGGTATGAAAGGAAGTGTGTATGTTGAAAAGATTTTTTTGTGTTTTTTTGTCGCTGGTAATATGCTTAAGCGGTATTACTTTTTCGGCATTTGCAGAATATGAAAGCGAAGATAACATATTGTATGTAAGCTCTGACGCCGAAAAAGACGGCAACGGCAGTAAGGACAACCCATTTGCAACAATTGATCGGGTACGTGATGAGCTGAGAACGATGATAGCAAAAAATCCCAACCAAAATTATACCGTGGTACTGCGCGGCGGAATTTACAATGTTGAGGATGCTGTAAAACTTGATACTCGGGATTCTGTTGCAGACGGATACACAGTCACATGGAAGGCATATGACGAAGAAGAGGTTTCGATTGTTTGCGGAGATAAAATTGACGGCAAATACATAAAGCTTCTTGATGATGAGGCCGTCCTGAAAAGATTGCCTAACGGAATGAAGGGCAAGGTATATGTGGCAGATTTGGGTGCGGCAGGGTACACAAGGGAGACATACGGTGAGGAATATTACAGAGGTACATATACACGTAATAATTCGGCTGTTCCGAGAAACAGTTATTCCGCAATTTTTTCATTTGGCGGACAACTGATGACAAATGCAAGATATCCGAACGATGGGTTTATGCATGTTACGGAAATTATAAAATCCGGTGCGTCATCATTTGTGTCCGACGCAGACAGATATAACGGAATAACACTGCCGTATCCTGATGTACGCTGTGACAGGTGGGCAACTGCCAAGGACGCTATAATATTCGGAACTCTTTATTATGACTGGGCAGGTTCATCGGCAGATCTCGGCAAGGTTGACAGAAGAAAAAGAACAATATCCAGTAAGCAAGGGTTTCAGTATGGCATAAGAGCGTATTCTCCGACAACAGAGGGCGGAAAGTGGTATATTTACAATTTGCTTGAAGAGCTTGACTCACCCGGTGAGTATTATCTTGACAGAGAAGAAAACAAACTGTATTTTTATCCGTCCGGCGATATAAATACCGATTCGCTTACAATGGGCTACGGGATAAATGCTTTTTCTCTTGAAAATGCCAATAACATAGTTATAAAAAATCTGTCTGTTGAGGGTGCGCGCGGATATGCGATTTATGCAAAAAACTGCAATAATATTGTTGTAAACGGCTGTGAAATTAAAAATTCCATAGGCGGGGTTACATACGACGGCGGCACGAATTGCGGTATAGTGAATTCGGAAATTCACGATGTGGATTCCGGAATAAGTCTTCAGGGCACCGATGAGCAGAGAGAATTTTTAACGGAATCGGCTCATTATGCAATTAATAATCATTTTTACAACTGGGCTCTGTGGACAATGCTTTATTCGTCAGCTGCAAGAATGAGCGGCGTCGGAAACATGTTTGCAAAAAACAAGGTTCACGGTGCGGAGCATCAGGCAATTCAGCCTCAGGGTGTAAACAACATAGTCGAATACAATGAATTTTATGATACAAACCGTTCAATAGGTGACTCGGGATGTCTGTATGAAGGGCAGAATTTTGCATTGCGCGGCAATGTATACAGATATAATTATTTTCATGACATAGGTCCGCGTGACGGAAGTAAATTTGTCCACTGTATTTATGAGGACGACACGATGAGCGGAAGCCAAATATACGGTAATATTTTTGAGAACGCAACGCAGGGAGTCTTTTTAAACGGCGGCTTTGATACAAAGATATACAATAACATTTTCATTGACTGTGATGCGGATTACGGATGGATCTCATATCCTCAAAACTTTGGCATTGCAGGTTACGGAGCAGCCAGATACAATACTTCAATGTCGTATGCCGGAGACAATGATATTTGGAAAAAAACATTTCCCGATTTATTTAATATGGAATTTACCAACCCCGATTTTTTCACCTATGTAAGAGGGAATGAGGGAAGAAACAATATAAAAGTGGATACACAGGATTACTCTTTTCTTGAAAGATGTCTTGTAAACAGTTCAAAAACCGGAGATATAAATATGTCTCTTTCTGAAATAGGATTTGAAAACAAGAATGAAAAAAAATTTACACTTCTTGAGAAGTCAAAGATATATGATATGTTTTCTATGCACCGTGACGGACTTTCAAAAATAGGTTATGAAGAAGACGGAATGAGTGATGAGGAAATAGAGGAATACAAAAAAGAGATGATAAAGCTTGATCCGAGTCTTGTTGATGAGCGTTCCAAACTGATAGATGAATCAAGAGAGAGAAACATAACGGTTATCCGTTCGGATTCAATCAGTTTTTATCATGGCGGAGAATATAAACTGTATGATGCCAAAAAAGCTTTCTGTCCAAAGGTGATTGACGGAAAACTTATGATTTCGATTGAATGTGCACAGGCAATCGGATTAACGGTAAAGTCAAACAGTGACTCAGCAGAGGTTTCATGTGATGGTGCAAAAGCGACGGTAAAATTGATTGATTTAGAGTCCGGCAAATATTTGCCGCTCAGAGAAACCTTTGAAAATTTAAGTTATAACGTTTTGTGGACAGAAAGCGGAAATGTAATAATTTATAGCGAAAAGTATAATTTTGATAAAAGTACACTGGAAAAATATGCGTACAAACTTTATTAAAAGCGGAGGTGATTTGGATGATAAAGAAAATAATTTGCTGTACCGTTTCATTCGGAATTATTATGTCGGGTATGAGTGCGTTTGCATTTAATGCTGTTGCCGATCCCGATACTAAAACCGTATTTGTGTCCGGTGAACTTTGCGATGGGGCTCAAAAAGCTTTTTTGACGGTGGCAAATCCCGGTGTTGATATTGACAATATGACAAATTACGACAACGAAATCAGCTATGTGTCAAGTGCGTCGGCAAGTAATGCGGGCATAATCGGATTCTCCTATCGTATGCCCGACGGAGCGCCATACGGAACATATACAGTAAACATCAATGACGGCTGTGGAACAAAAGGGCATAGAATCACATTTGACTACCGATCCGAACATAAAGATTTGCTTGCACAGTTTAATGCAATTCTTGCAGATCAGGCAAAAGGTATTTCGGATTATGAGGCATTTATGAAAACAAACGGTGCGGCTTTTGCAATAGATACAGACAGTGCGTCATACACTGCATGCCGAAGTGATGTATGGAGTGTTGTTAAGAAAAATGCACCGTATCAAACAGTTACGGAGCTTACATATGCGTTTAACAGGATGACGGCATTATATGAACTAAACAGTGCAGTCAATGTATCCGATAAGCAAAAAGCGCTTGAAAAAAGCCTTTTATATATTGATGACGAGGTTGCTCAAAGATACAAAAAACTTGACAAAAAATTTGCCGAAGCTCTCAGCTTAAATATATTAAATGATACCTATACACCTGAAAATGAGGTTGATGAGTTAAAAAAAGCGATTCTTGTACAGATAATTAACCAATGCGAAAAAGACACCGTGAAGGCGGCTGTAGAGGAATATGCGGATGAACTTGGAATTGATATTTCGAGTACATCGGAATTTGCCGGTGTAAAAAAACAGCAGGATATCTATTTGGCAATTGCAGGCAAAAATGATTTTAAAGGAATTTTGGAGATTAAGCAATATTTTGACAAACTTGTTTCGGAAGCACTGAATTCACGTTCCGGTAACAGTTCGAAGTCGGTCGGCGGCAGCGGAGGAGGAATCAGCGCAAGAGTCGAACCGAATTTCCCGACGGATAACGGTACAATAAACGGAGAAAAAGAATATTTCGGCGATTTAAAGAATGTGCCGTGGGCAGTTTCGGCAATTAATGCAATGTGTGAAAAAGGAATCCTCTCCGGTGACGGAAAAGGAAATTTCAATCCCGACAGAGATGTAACAAGAGAAGAATTTGTTAAAATGATGGTCGCAGCGTTTAATATACAGAAAAAAGAAGACGGTAACAAAATTAATTTTATTGATGTTGGAGGCGGAGCATGGTACGCTGATTACATTAAAGCTGCAATTGATAACCAAATTATAAACGGTGTCAGTGCAGATATGTTCGGCGTCGGATATAAAATTACCCGTGAGGATATGTGCGTTATGCTGTATCGTTATTTAAAAGATAAAATTTCATGGCAGGAAATTGCAGATACAGCTGATAAATATTCAGATATGGACGACTGCTCCGAATATGCACGTGAGGCTGTTTTGCGTCTCAGCGAAAAATCGGTTATAAACGGTGTAGGCAATGGGATGTTCGCGCCGAAAGAAACCGCGACAAGGGCCATGGCTGCCGTAATAATCAATAGGATTTCAGCTTTGCGTGATTAAACGGTTGGGAGGAAATAATTTTATGATTAAAAATAATACAATGAGAATAGTGGCGTGCGTTGTGTTAATCATGACAATGCTTATTACACCCGTATATTCGAAGGAAAACACCGGTTTGGAATCGGATAAAAGCTTTGTTCTTCTTGAAGGTCTTGGCGTATACAATCCTGATGATACGAGTGTGATTTTAGATTCCGATTTAAGCCGCGGGGATGCTGCAGGATATTTGGCAAGCTTTCTCGGACTTGCTACCTCAGGGTATGTATCCGATGAAATTCCGTTTACGGATGTTAGTGAGGAAAATAAAAATTATAAAGCAATTTGCGTTTTGCTTTCAAATAAAATTGTTTCAAGCGGCGAAATTTTCAGACCCGACGATCCGATATCGGCGAACGAGGCTTTGAAAATGGTAATCACAGCGCTCGGATACGAACCGCTTGCATCAGCCAAGGGTGGTTATCCCAACGGATATGTAAGTGTTGCTTCATCCTTGAAAATAAACAAGTATTTAACCCATGAAGTTGTTACAGTGGGAGAGATGTTTGAGCTTTTGACCGAATGCGCTGATGTTGATATAATGGAGTTCGGCGGCGAATACATGGAGGTAAAAAAAGACGTCGGCATTTTAGATGAATACCGCGGTATCATAAAGACAACCGGAGTTGTGACAGCAAACAGCGATACCGATATAGAGACGATGGACGGGGGTTCAACCGTCAGAGAACACTCTGTAAAAATTAACGGTATGAGTTTTAAAGACAGTGAAGATAAAGCACGTGATTTTATAGGCAGGGAAATTGAGGTTTATTATGATAAAAACACAGATGAAATTATAAGTGCTGAAGCGTCGGACGATGCAAAGATGCTTAAAATTTCAGCTAAGGATTTTGAAAATGCGGCAGATGACAGCACAATTGTTTATTATGATAATGTAAAGGAAAAGGTTAAGACGGCAAAACTTGATTCAAAGTCCGTTCATGTCTTAATAAACGGTCAGTATTTTCCGTTTTACGGTAAGGATGACATAAGCATTAAAAATGGGTATATGGATCTGTATGATACGGATTCGGATGGTTCATATGAATTGGTAAAGGTTTGGGAACCTAAGGTTTTTGTTGTTGACAGCTCGTCGGACAGCCGCATATACTTTAAATATAATGAGTTGTACAAGTCGAACGAATATATCGAAAGCAATGAGGATACCGAGTTTTATATAGACGGTGAACGCGCGGAAACATCGGATTTTGAGCAGTGGGATATTATTAATATATACGAGCTTAAAACAGGAAGCAGAGTACGTGTTGAAAGCGAATATAAAAGAGTTTCCGGAATTTTAAATTCATTAAAGGATGATATTATAATTATTGACGGCACGGAATATGAGGTTAATCCGAATTCTCATTTTAATGCCGATGATTATGAACTTGGTTCGGAAATAGACGCATATCTCGATTTGTCCGACAGGGTGTATGCCGCTTCAAGATCTTCGGTGCAAAATTCATCGGATGAACTTAAAACAGCATATATTTGTTCAATCGGTTCAAATGATGTATCGATAGGCAAATCAGTAACGGGAATAAAATTATTTGATTCGAACGGCGAATTCAAATGGTATACGGTTGCAAAAAAACTGAAAATATACGGCAAGGAAGACAAAACAGGGAAAAAATTTGATACCGATAAAAATAATGATACGCAAGCCATAAAAAATTTTCTTTCACTGTGCGGTGACGGTTCCGGCGAATATCAGCTTATTAAATATAAAGTTAATTCAAATGAAGAAATAACGGCAATATATTGCGCCATACCTAAAGAAAACATAAACGATACAGACGGAAAATATCCGTTGGAAATAACTTATAACAAGGATCCCGATGCACCGAGAACAGAAAGAAATGTATATAACGGCGTGCTTGCTTTTGCTTATTCTCTTAACTGGGGTTTTGATTTCTGGCAGGTTCCCGATAACAAAGACGATGAGGAATTATACAGCATCAGACTTGCACAAAACGTTGGATTGGGAGACGGGGCTCTCAGAGACATTAAACTTTACAATGTAAACAGCAACGGCCTGCCCGAATATGCCTTGCGTGTTACATATGCCGTTACGGGAGAAACAATCGGTGATGATGACCCGACAGGTGTAATTACCGAAAGCGGAATTACGGATGCAAACGGAGAAGATATGAGATATATAAAGGTTATATCAAAGGGAGGAACGCAGACCTTGTATATGACCGATGATTTTGTTAATAAGTTTGCAGGTGAAAAATATTTTTATGAAGGAATAACAGCCGATGATCTTGCGGTAGGTGATGTTGTTCATTTTATGAAGAATGAAAAAAATCATATTAACGCATTGCGCGTTCTTGTGCGTAATTCAGATAGGGGCGATTATCGTATTAAAGTTATTAAGGCAAGCGGAAGCTATTCTGTCGGAGACATTATGGATATACCGGAAACCGTTATTCATATGGTATATGGTGAAGTGACGGAAACAGACGGCGGCGCTTGCGTAAAAATTAAAACTGGAGTCTCAAAAGAGACAACGTATCTTTTCAGATACAGCGGTCAGGTAATTAAACGGTATACTATAATAGATACAAAAGGCCGCAAGGTTACCGCACGTGTCGGAACAGCTGCGGACATCTCGGTAGGCGATAAGGTTGCTTTCAGGTGGACATGGAAAGGAATTGATGATGTTTTTGTATACAAGGATTAAAAAAATTCAAAATTGCAAGTCCAACATAAGGAGATGAATATGCTATGAAAATCAAAAAATTATTATCGGTCATTCTCAGCGTCTGCATCGTATGTATTTGTTTCGGAAACATTTTGCAGGTGTCGGCAGCTTCGGAGGATATGGTTGCAGTGTCAGTAATTAATTTTACCGACAATGCATGGGATAATTTTGCCGGAGGCAGCAGCCTTGTTCAGAGCGACGGAACAAAGATAGAAGCTTCTTTAGTATCCGGAGCAAATTTCAGCCTTAAAGACAGCAATAATGAAGGCTTTGTTAAAAATTTAAACGGAGCCGGAAAATATTTGCAATATGACGCGGCAACCGGCGGCGGAACCAATGTAATTACCGTAAGTCCGCAGGCTGCATTAATAGAAGATTTTTCACTGGAATTTAAAGCTGCCGGAAAAAGAAACACGAGTAACAGAGAAAGATATTTAAGCGTTGTGATGGTACCGGACGGTTCGGATAATATATCGGGAACAACGGTCATGGGGTGGAATAACAGTTATATGTATGATACGGGCACAACGGGAACCGCTTCCCGTTGGCCGAATAATACAATACCTTTGCAGCTGATAATTCCAAATTGGGGTACAACACAAAAGTATGCCATAGGATATTCCGAAACGGATCTTCGTTCATATAAAATTGATGTTCATTTTAATGAAGGCGGTGTGCCCACGTTTGATCTGTGGGGAGTTTATGCGACCGGTACCGGTCTTGAAGAAGACGAAGACGGCAGACAGCTTTTGCTTAAGGGTGTTAAATTTGCCGAAAAAGACGGACTCGGTAAAAATACAGTCGATTATTCAAAAGGCTTAGGAAGTATAAGAATAGAAATGGGTTCAACAACAGGTGACGAGGGTATTGCCGTTGCCGATATAAAAATATTACAGAAAGCAAAAATACAGCTTTTTGACATCTTCGCGGATAATATGATGATTTCATCCAAAAACGGAGTCACGGTTAGCGGATGGGGGCTTAATGAAGGTGCGGATGTATGCGCGCAAATACTTGATAAGGGTACGGTGGCACTTGAATCGTACGGAACGGCAAATGAGTCGGGACGTTTTTCATGCAGGTTTGACGATGTATCAGAGCTTGATTGCGAAAAAAGTTATACAATGCTGTTAAAGAGCGGAAGCGCTGAAAAATTGGTTGAAAATGTCGGAATAGGTAATGTGTGGTTTTTTGACGGTGATGAAAACTTTAATGAAGGTATGCCTGTTTCCGGCAATGCAAGGCTTTATCTAACTGATGAAAGCGGCCACGGCAGTTGGATATCGGCAGAAAATGTCAAAAACTATTCCGCCGTTTGCTCGATTTTGAACGCTATGGGCGAAAACAGTGCGGGAATCATCGGAACGGAAGAATTTGATTCATACAGTGCGGACGGTATTGTTTATTTCACTTCTTCAAATGACGCGAAAAATTATTACGAAGACTTTAATCAATATATCAAAAATGCCGAATCAAACGGATTAAAAGTTGTATATACAACTCTGTATAACAAAGAAGCGCTGAATGCCGACGATGTATTTGATATGCAAAAAAGCGCAGTTAAATTAGAAAAAGAAAATTATAATTGTGCAATAAGAGTTCCGATATCGCCTGCCGACAGCTTTGTCGATATTTGCAAGAGAATTACCGGTGCGGCGCTGTACGGCAACAGATCGCCGATAGATTTTGAACTGTCCGTTACGGAAAACAAGGCATATCTTACACTTTCTCAGTCTGTCGGGGACGTTACCGAAAAGGATTTTTGCGCAAAAGATATTTCGGGAAAAATTTGCAAGGCTTTGGCTGTTGAAAAAAATAATAAAACATTAATAATAACATTTGACACAAAAAAAGAGCTCTTAAATGTGTATTACGGAAAAGACGGTGTTACAGAGCCTGTTTATTCTGCCGACGGCAGCACGGTGCTGTCGCCTTTTGAGACTGATTTTGATGCAAAGGAAGAATTTTTATTATCAAAAGAATTTGATTGCCGCCGCTTTGAGGCACTATACGGTGCAGATAGTGAAAATATGGTTGAAAACGGGTTTAAACTTTCAAATGGGACAATACTTGAAAGGACGAAAATTGGATATTCTGCAGATGAAACGGCAATTTCGTTTGATTCGCAAGGCTCGGGACATGTTAAGTTGTTTATTAATGATGTTTTATTTTCGGAAACTGATTTTAACAATAATTTTTTCGCGAAAATCACAAGAGAAAACGGCGGAAACTTTGTAAACGGCATGCATGTTGAGGATGCCGATGGAATAACGGTAATAGATAAAATCAGACTTGATTTTTCCGGATCAACAGAAGCGGTTATGACGGCATTTAAAGCGGAAATGGCGGGTTACAGCGATATTTTGGAAGTTGTATTCGCAATAAATGAACTGCCGGATGTCAAAGATGCCGATTATTCCGATGTTGAAAAGATTTCAGCGGTGTGTGAAAAATTTGACGCTCTTGGCGGAGAGGACGGCAATTTTTCGAGCGAGGTAAAAGAAAAGGTCAGAGATTTAAAGGCTTTTTGTAAAAGTATTGAAACGGAAAAAGAAAAAATTGCAGAAAGGATATCTGTAAATTTTGCCTCTGTTGATGACAAAAGCATGAAGGCAAATATTATCGTTTCTAATTCGAGTGCTTGGGTTCCGTTTAATGCGGAATGTCTTGCTGCGGTTTACGATTCGGACGGCAGGCTTGTCAAAATCACATCGCTTAATGAAACTGTAAATCCGGGAAAAAGCGTCAACGTTACATTAGATCCAGGCATAGTCGGATCCGATGGCAGATATGTGAGCTTTTATGTTGTAAATGATATATCAGACGGTTTACTGCTCGGGGAAATGAGTAACATACAGATTAAGTAAAGGAGCAAATACAAAATGAATACTGTTGAGATATCATGCACGGATGAAAATACAACTCCGCCGGTTATTGCAGCTCTTACGGCAACTAAAAACGATGCGATTATAAAATTTGAAAAAGGAAGATATTTGTTTAATCGGTACGGCTGTCTTGAAAGAAAGCTCTATCCGTCAAATAACAAGGGAGGGCTTAAAAATATAGTTTTTCCGATAGTTGATGCAAATAATATTGTTATAGACGGAAATGACTCTGAATTTGTTTTTGAAGATAGGATTTTTCCGTTTGTAATTCAAAATTCAAAAAACATTACATTAAAAAATTTCAGTATGGATTTTTCTTTTCCGCGCAGTTTTTTTGCAGAAGTTGTTCGCTGTGATGACGAAGGCATAGAATTTAAGTATGATGAGAAATTATTTGATGTTTTTATTGATGAAGAACAAAATTTTTGTATCGGAAAAGATAAAAACGGCTTTAAAACCAATTTGTTTTTAATGCGCGGATCTGAAAGGAATGTGAAAATCGGCTATGCCGCCGCAAAATATGTGTCAACAAAAGAATCTTGCGGTATGGAAGATGAACTTCCCGCCCAAACAATGAAAATGCACGCAGAGGTGCTGCGCGGCGGAATACTGTTTTTAAAGTATAGAGACGGTTCGCCAAAGGTGAATTATTTAAAAGGAATGAAAATAATATTTTCGGTGGAGGGACGTGAAAATATTATGATTTTTGCAGACAACAGCAAAAATATATCCCTGGAAAATATCAATATTTTTCGCGGTGCGGGGATGGGAGTTCAGGCACAGGCATCGGAGAATATAACGGCAAATAAAATTAAAATAACCCCTAAATATGAGCGTGGTGATATTGTCTCCGTAACAGCAGACGCATTCCATTTTGTCAACTGCTGCGGTAAGGTTACTTTATCCGACTGTGTTGTTGAGGGATCAAGTGACGACGCCTTAAATGTTCACGGCGTATATACGGTTATTCAAAGAGTTATTTCAGACAAATGCATAGAGGTTCGGCTGTGTCATTATGAACAGGAGGGATTTATTCCGTATAAAACGGGAGACAGAATTGTAATAAGCGATGCCGATTCAAAGGATGAAAAATTTGAATGTACTGTTTTATCCGTTGAACAAGGCAAAGATTTATTCCATATCTTATTGAATATTGATAAAGAAGCTAAAGGGATGATTGATACCGGTGATTATGTTGAGAATCCCGACAGAATGCCCGAGGTATTGGTTAAGAACTGTAAAATTACCGCTTGTCCGCATATCAGAGTTTCCGGAAACAAAAAAATTGTTTTGCAAAACAATAAAATTTCTCAGATAGCGGGGATTGTTATTAACGATTTGATTGATTATTGGTACGAATCAGGCAGAGTTAATGACGTTTTGATTGAAAATAATGTTATAGAGGATAGCTATAACGGTGTAATGGCAAACGGTTTGCATGATAAAAATTTAAAGTCAATGCATAAAAATATAGTTATTAAGAGCAATGTAATAGGAACAAAAGGCGGCAGTGTTCTTTCGGCAATGGGTGTTGACGGTCTTGTTTTTGAGAATAATATAATCAAAAATATTGAACAGAGCGGTTACATTATGACCGAAAAATGCAAAAACATATCTATAAAAAATAATAAATTTGAGAATTGAAGTGATGGCATTTTATGTTATCGGTCAAATGTTTTGAGGATTCGGACAAACATTTGTATATACGTTGTAAATCAAAAAAAATTATGCTATAGTAAAATATCGGAATTATTAAATGAGCAACATTAAACCTGCAAAACAGATGAACTTATTTTATACTTAGAGTGTAATAATAGGTGATTGTAAAATAAAAATGTAAAAAATGTGGATAAATTTTTGCGGAACGCTGTGGTGCACGCTGCCTACAAATAAATTAACAGATATAGTTCCTATTAATTGTATTTGTTTAAACAAAATTCACCAATATGATTCCAATTATTAAATTACGAATATTTAATAATGACTACGTAGGCAGCGGTGCCCACACCGTTCCGATGAAAAATAAACATTTTCATCTGTTTACGGGAGAAAATGTAAATAAAAAGATATCGCGAAATGTGCTTTAAATCAGATATTTTGTAATTTTACAATTAACTATATACTTAGAGTGTAATAAAAATAGGAGGGTAAATATGTCTTATTGTTTTGATAATGCAAAAAAAGAAATTGAAATCAGCAAATATAACACGCCGACACCGTGGATGAATTATTTGTCAAACGGAACATTCCACACAATGATTTCACAGGCAGGCGGCGGAGTGGCGTTCTATAAATCGCCTCAGATATGGAGAATCAATCATTACAGATTTTTTCATTTGCCTACAGACAGGAGCGGTTTTTATACATATATTAAAGATGGTGATGAGTTCTGGTGTCCGACAAACGAACCGTGCAAAGCAAAGCCCGAGGAATGGAAAGCCGCGCACGGTATGGGGTATACGCGTTTTGAAGCAAAAAGGAACGGTATTTCTGTTACGGCATCATATTTCGTAGGTAAATATGAAAATGCTCTCATATGGAATCTTAAAATCAAATCGGATAAAGACAAGAAAATCAAACTTTTTCCGTTTGTTGAGCTCGGTATGATGGAATTTATGCGCGAGCTGCAGTGGCAATGCTACAACAAACATCAGCTTTCGTGTTATTGCTTGGAAGATATTCTTGTATATAAATACGGAGTTGAACAGCAGCCGAAGCCCGACGAAACGCCGCTTGTATATTTTTGCGCAAGTGAACCGATTGCGGCATATGACTGCGACAGAGACGAATTTGTCGGCAGTTACCGCAGTGAGGAAAATCCCAAAAATATTGAAATGAGTCAATGTACAGATTCAACTCTTTACGGTGGTGACCCGTGCTTTGCTCTTCAAATTAATCTTGATCTTAAAGCAGGTGAGGAGAAGGAGGTCAACGTCTTTTTGGGAACTGCAATGACAGAGGATGGAGTGAAAAAATCCGCAGCGCATTGCAGAGAAAAGGATTTTGTAAGTAAATCGTTTTGCGAACTTAAAAACCATTGGGACGGATACCTCGAAAAGTTCCGCTGTGAGATACCCGACAAAAATGCGGAGACAATGATTAATATCTGGAATCCGTATCAGGCAGAAAGAAATTTTCAGTTTTCAAGAAATATAAGCTATTATGCAACCGGAACATTCCGTGGAATAGGCGTCCGCGATACTGCGCAGGATATACTGGCAACGGTGCCGTTTGATATTCGCCGTGCAAAGGATAAACTGAATCTTTTGTTTACGCAGCAATACAAAGACGGACACTGCAATCATTATTGCTTCCCTACAGAGGGTTGGGATCCCGTAACAAGAATACATTCCGACAATCATTTGTGGCTTGTTATGGCGGCATATCATATTATTATGGAAGAGGGAAAGCTCGATTATCTTGACGAGACGGTTGATTTTTATGACGGCGGCAGTGCAACCGTTTGGGAGCATATAAAAAAATCCATTGATTTTTGCCTTGAAAATTTGGGCGAACACGGTTTTCCGCTTATGCTTGCATCAGACTGGAACGACATGCTGTATAAGGTGTGCCGTGAAGGCAAGGGAGAGAGTATATGGACAGCAATGCAATTCGGAACCGTCCTCCGACAAATAGCTGAACTTGCCGAGCTTAAGGGCGAAGATAAGGAATATTATCTTAATATATATGAAAAACAAAAGAAGCTTGTAAATGACATTGCATGGGACGGAGATTGGTACATACGCTGCATCACGGATAACGGACGTTTTATCGGAAGTCATGCGGAGCCGCAAGCTAAAATCTGGCTTAACGCTCAAAGCTGGGCTGTTATTTCGGGTATGGGAGATAACGGCAAAACAGCAATGGACAGCGTTGCGAAATATCTTGACACAGAGCTGGGAATCAAAAAGATTGATCCGTCAATGACAACGGATTATCCGACAAAAGACGGTAACCTTACAATGTATAATAAAGGCTGCGGAGAGAACGGTTCGGTATTCTGCCATGCCAACACATGGGCAATTATTGCGGAGTGCATTTTAAAACGCCCCGAAAAAGCATATAAATACTACAGACAGTTGTTGCCGATGAATGCTCAGAAAAAGGCCGGTGAATGGAGATACAAGGCGGAACCGTATGTTTATTGTTCAAATATTTTCGGCCCCGAAAGTGACAAATTCGGTCTGGCTAACGTATCATGGCTGACGGGTACCGCTGCATGGATGTATATTGCCGTTACACAGTATATGTTCGGTATAAAACCAAAATGGAACGGAATTGAGGTTGATCCGTGTTTGCCCGAAGAAATGCTTCCCGCAAAAATTAAAAGGACATTCCGCGGCAAGGAATATGAAATTGAAATTACGGAGAATAAAAAACAGTTTATAGAAGTTGAATGATTGAATTTTAAAGCTGATGCGGCAAGACGAATCGTTTTGCCGCATCAGCTGCGTATTTATATCGAATATATAACAATTTGTTAAAGCACATCGGGTTCGGCTCCCATGTGCTTTAGCAGGCATGTTAATATCCGAACTTTGGTAAATTTATCATTTTTATGCATTGCAGATAGTGTATGCTTTTGATTTTTTGGAAAGCTCAAACAGGCAGTGCAGTAGCGCTGAACTCGCTTTCAATCAAAAAATAAAAAACATACACTATCCATTTGCTCGAAAACTGCGTGCGGACGAATCAGCGGATGATATCTGCCCTTACGCGAAGTCGGGTATATAAATTCCTTGCCTTTAATTATATAATGTATATGTGTTGTGCTTGCGGAACGGTGTGGGCACCGTTCCCTACGTAGTAATTACAAGTTTGTAAATAATTATTAAATAAAAGCTTATTGTACATTTTTGTTTAAATCAATTTTTTAAATGAAAATATACCTGTCAATTTATTTGTAGGGAACGGTGACCACACCGTTCCGTCGCATTGAATAATCAAAATAATACGATTGAACGCAAGAAAGAGTGCCTCCGACAGTGCATAAGGGATGTGGATTGCGAAGCAAGCCGGAGGGGGTTGTAAATATTTAACTTAAGCAAAATTTGTTTCTGAAATGCAGTTTCGCATGCGCATTATAAACACAATATTAGCTATCTGTTTTTAATGTGTCGCTTAAATATCCGTAGAGATTTCTTTCAACAGCACTGCATCCTCCGCTGTTTGCCACAAACCAGACAGTAACGTTATTACAGTTATAATCATCAAGCTTATTCCCCGTTATAACAAATGCTTCAAGCTTTCCGTCTCCGTCATATCATCACCGCATGTATATTTATCGGTTGATTCCAATATCCTATTCAATAATTCGCTTTTGTCGAGCGGTATGGCATATGTAATGCTTATGCATGAAAACAGAATTGTTATCAAAATAAAAAATGCCGCTATTCTTTTCAACATATAAAATATCCCCCTTGTATTTTTTTATATTTTACCATAAGCTAACAATATTTTCAATAAAAATATTGTAAATCAAAGAAATGTGTGTTATAATAATAGAGCCAAACTAATTTAATAATATGTACAATGGATATATATACCACGTATATCTGCGCTTTGTTGCGTTAAAATCGTACTATAGGACTTTTGTAAAAAATGCAAATTCCACGGTGCGATTATAACGCGTTATTATAGCGTATATATTCAATGTGCATATAATTAGTTTGGCGACTATCGGAGTTTGCGTTTTTGTGCGTCTGCTTCGGTAGGCGCATTTTTTATTGCATAATTTGTACAAATTACAGAAGGGGAGTAAGATTTATGGCAACAATTAATTTTCACATTTGTATTGATGACAATCTCATGAAAAAATCCGATAAAATACTTTCTGATATGGGTATGAACATGACAACTGCCGTAAATGTATTTTTGCATCAGGTAGTTCGGCAGAGAAAAATACCGTTTGAAATTTCTTTGGAAAGTCCGGATTCCGACAAATTAGAAATTGATGATGAATGTATGGATGATATGTTTGAAGATGATGAATTTATTGATTATTACGGCTGTTAACATTTTATCCGTGTAAAAAGCGGTTGATGCAAATAAGACATCAACCGCTTTCTGTTTCGAAAATATTTTTGATTTTTATTTATAAACCTGATCAAACATGCTCGGCTGAAGGGTTTTTTTCTTCTGATTTATAAAGATACTCAAATATTTTTCTTGACTTTTTCTGCTTATTTTTGTATAATGATATTTGTAGTTTTATGCGTTTTAATGCTATAACACAAATTTATATAAATTTCAGAGGAAGTGACAATTATGCTGACTCATGCACCTAAAGGTACAGCGGATATAACGCCCGATGTATCGTATAAATGGCAGTATATTGAAAACAAAATAAAAGATATTTGCAGCCGCTACGGAGCAAAGGAACTCAGAACTCCTGTTTTTGAGCACACGGAGCTGTTCAGCCGCGGGGTGGGAGATACCACGGACGTTGTGGAAAAAGAAATGTATACCTTTGACGATAAGGGCGCAAGGAGTATAACGCTTCGCCCGGAGGGAACTGCAGGCGTCGTAAGAAGTTTTATAGAACACGGTATGTTTAACAATCCGCAGCCCACAAAGCTTTATTATCTTGTGAGCTGTTACAGATACGAAAAGCCACAGGCAGGCAGATACAGAGAATTTCATCAATTCGGCGTGGAATATTTCGGAACGCAGTCTCCGTCGGCAGATGCGGAAATGATATCGCTTCCGCTTGAGCTTTACAAGGAGCTGGGTCTGAAAGATCTTACGCTTAATATTAACAGCATAGGATGCCCGAAGTGCCGAAAAGAATATAACGAAAAGCTCAAGGCATATTTAAAACCGCACTATGATGAACTTTGTGACACGTGTAAAAACAGATATGACAGAAATCCGATGCGTATACTTGACTGTAAGTCATCGGTGTGTAAGGGTATAGTTAAAGACGCGCCGATGCTTATAGACTGTATATGTGACGAGTGCCGTGCTCATTTTGAATCGGTTAAGGAAAATCTGACCGCTATGGATATATCATATGAGATAGATCCGCTTATCGTTCGCGGATTGGATTATTACACAAAAACGGTTTTTGAAATCACGGCGAAAAATGAAAAATCAAACGGAACAATCTGCGGCGGCGGACGTTATGACGGACTTGTCGAACAGCTTGGAGGAAATCCGACTCCGGCATGCGGATTTGCACTCGGAATGGAAAGACTTCTTCTTACTATGGAAGAGCAGGGCATAGATATTCCCGATGAAAACAGACCGTGCATTTACATAGGCAGCATTGGTGAAAAAAGCTCGCTTTTTGCGCAAAAACTTACAAGTGATCTGCGTGCTCTCGGAATATCTGCCGATAAGGATCATTTCGACAGAAGTGTAAAAGCGCAGATGAAATATGCAAACAAGCTTAATTTTAAATACAGCATAATACTCGGTGATGATGAGATAGAATCAAATAAGGTTTCCGTTAAAAATATGGATGACGGAACTTCTTGCGATGCAGCACTCACCGCATGCGATATAGCAAAATTTTTACGATAATTCGGAGGAAATCACAATGGAATTTGAAAAACTGAGCGGGCTGAAAAGAACTCACAGATGCACACAGATCACAAAGGCAGATGTAGGCAGTGAGGTTGTTGTAATGGGATTTGCCGATTCCGTGAGAAATCTCGGCGGACTGATATTTATAAATGTAAGAGATATTTCGGGAGTTATTCAGACCGTTTATTCGACGGATGATGCTGCAATGTATGAAAAAGCTGCAAAGGTAAGAGGCGAATATGTTGTTGCCGTTGTCGGCACGGTTGCGCCCAGAGGCGAAGAAGTAATAAACCCGAATATGAAAACGGGTGACATAGAAATTATTGCCAAGGAACTCAGAATATTGTCCACGGCAAAAACCCCTCCGTTTTATATTGTTGAAAACAGCGATGTTAAAGAGGATCTGCGTCTGCAATACCGCTTTTTGGATTTGAGACGTCCCGATATGCAGAGACGCCTTATATTAAGAAGCAAGGTTTGCAAAATAGTAAGAGATTTTTACAGCGAAAACGGATTTACAGAGATAGAAACCCCGATTCTTATAAAGAGTACACCCGAAGGCGCGCGCGACTATCTTGTTCCGAGCCGTGTTCATAACGGAAGCTTTTATGCTCTTCCGCAGTCTCCGCAGATATATAAGCAGCTGCTTATGCTTGCCGGAATGGACAGGTATTTTCAGATTGCAAAGTGTTTCCGTGATGAGGATTTAAGAGCCGACAGGCAGCCGGAATTTACACAGATAGACCTTGAGATGTCATTTGTCTGCGAGGATGACGTAATGACTCTGAACGAAGCTCTTTTAAAAAGAGTATTCAAGGAAGTTAAGGGCATAGATATCGAGACTCCGTTTTTAAGACTTCCCTACAGTGAAGCGATGGACCGTTTCGGCTCCGATAAACCCGACACGAGATTCGGGATGGAGATATGCAATCTTTCTGACGCGGTTTGCGGATGCGGATTTGGCGTGTTTACAAATGCGCTTGAAGCGGGCGGAAGTGTAAGAGCGATAAACGCAAAGGGTATGGCTGATAAAATCTCAAGAAAGAATATCGATTCTCTCGGTGAATTTGTCAAGACATACAAGGCAAAAGGCCTTGCATGGATAAAGGTCAATGCCGACGGTGTTCAGTCTCCGATTGCTAAATTCTTTGACGATGAAGCAATGAAGAAAATTCTTGACTGTGCAAATGCTGAGGTTGGGGATGTAATCTTTATTGTTGCCGATAAAGACAGTGTTGTTTTTGCGTCTCTCGGTGCTCTAAGAATAGAGATTGCCGAAAGATATGAAATGATAGATAAATCGAAATTCAACTTCCTTTGGGTAACCGATTTTCCGCTTCTTGAATACAGCGAAGATGAAAACCGTTTTGTTGCAATGCACCATCCGTTTACAGCTCCCAAAGATGAGGACCTGCAATATCTTGATACGGATCCCGGCAGAGTAAGGGCAAAAGCTTATGACGTTGTGCTCAACGGTGTTGAACTCGGCGGCGGAAGTATGAGAATATATAACTCCGAGCTTCAGGAAAAAATGTTTGAGGTTATCGGTCTTACAAAAGAAGAAGCGGATAAGAGGTTCGGCTTCCTCATTCATGCGTTTGAATACGGCACCCCTCCGCACGGCGGAATGGCATACGGTCTTGACAGAATGCTTATGCTTATAGACGGATGCGACTCCATAAGAGACGTTATAGCATTTCCGAAGGTTCAGAATGCCTCCGAACTTATGTCGGGAGCACCCGATACGGTTGATGAAAAACAGCTTGAAGAGCTCGGAATTGCCATTATAAATAATGAAGATTAATATTAATGAGACTGAAAAATAAGTGCAAGATTTGAAAGTCTCTTTTGAGGCGGTGTACTTTCTTTGCACCGCCTTTTGAAATGAGGGTACAATTATGGTAGAAGTAAAAAATCTTACAAAAAAATACGGATCAAAAACCGTCCTCGATAATGTAAGCTTTGATGTCAAAGACGGTGAAATACTGGGCTTTTTGGGGCCGAACGGTGCAGGTAAAAGCACAACCATGAATATAATCACGGGTTATATTTCGGCAAATTCCGGATCGTGCACGGTGGACGGAGTCGATATTCTTGAAAACCCGACAGAATATAAACGCAAAATAGGTTATCTGCCGGAGATTCCGCCGCTGTATAAAGATATGACCGTACGGGAATATCTGAATTTTGTGTGCGAGCTTAAGGGCTCGGATAAATCCTGCATAGAGACGATATCGCGTGAGGTCAAGATTGACGCTGTTTCGGGCAGACTTATAAAGAATCTTTCAAAGGGATATCGTCAGAGAGTCGGAATTGCACAGGCTCTTGTCGGCGATCCGGAACTTCTTATTCTTGATGAGCCGACAGTCGGGCTTGACCCCATGCAGATTATCGATGTGAGAAATGTTATAAATGAACTGGGAAAAAAGAAAACGCTTATTATAAGCTCTCATATACTTTCGGAGATAAGTGCCGTTGCGAGCCGTGTGCTCATAATAAACAAGGGCAAAATCATTGCCGAAGATACCCCCGATAACCTTGCGTCAAAAATTTCGGGTAAAAACAAATACTCTGTCCGCATTGAGGGAGAGCACGAGAAAATAGACAGTTTGCTCGGATCTGTTCATGAGGTTGAACACTTTGAATATATAGGCTCAAAGGAGGAAGGCGCACACGATTACATGATAAGTTCCGTCGGAGGAGCTGACATACGTAAAATACTTTTTAAAAAAATTGCAGATGCGTCCATGGTTATGCTTATGTTTAAATCGAGCGATGTGTCTTTGGAGGATATTTTCATATCACTTACTGCAGAAGGCGAGAGAGAAGGGAACGGTGAAAAAAGTGAAAGCAATAATTAAAAAAGAACTTTGGCTGTATTATACAACGCCCGTCGGCTACGTATTTACCGCTGTTATGCTTTGCGTTGCGGCAATTCTTTTTACCGTGTTTAATCTTATGGATTCAAACTCGTCGGTAAGCGTGATATTTTCATTTCTGCCGTGGCTGTTTGTAATAATGATTCCTCTTCTTACCATGAGGCTTTTGTCGGAAGAAAAAAGCAATAAAACCGATCAGCTTCTTTACACTGCACCTATCAGTATGACATCGGTCATACTCGGCAAGCTGTTTGCCGCACTTGCGGTATTTTGCGTAACAATTTTAATTATGCTTATATTTCCGATAATTCTTGAAATATATTCCGATGTGGAGTGGGGAGTTGTCATTACGAACTATATTGGATTTTTTCTTTTAGGTTCAACCTTTATATCCATAGGACTTTTCATATCCTCACTTACCGAAAATCAGTTTGTGTCGGGAATAATAACAATAGCCGTGATACTTGTTATGTTTGTGTCTGCTTCTCTTGCGGGCGGTATCTCAAACAAGGCCGTAAATCTTTTGATATCCGTGTTTGCCGTGCCGTCAAGATTTGATAATTTTTTTATCGGAATAATAAACATAACCGATGTTGTATACTACATCAGTGTAACCGCAATTTTTGCACTTATCACGATATACAAAACCGAAAAGGTTAGATTTTCCAAATAGAAGGTGACAGAAATGAATAAAAAGAGAAAATATAAATATGCCGCAATGACCACGGCGCTTCTAATAATTGCACTTATTATAATCGTAAATCTCATTTTCGGCGTTCTGTCATCAAAGATGAGTCTGAGCATTGACCTTACAAAGGATTCAATTCTTAAATTTTCGGATGTTACGAATAATACAATGAAAAAATTAAATATGGATGTGAAAATAATTTCACTTATTCCGAGTGATGATACCAACCGCGAAATGCTGCAGATAGACGAAATACTTAAAAAATATGCGGCAATGTCCGATAAAATAACATATGAAAGAGCCGATGCCGTTAAAAATCCGGGACTTTTGACAAAATATACCGTGGACGGCAAGCCGCTTCAAAGCAATTATTATGTAATATTTGAAACGGACCGCATGTACAGCGCGGTAGATGTTAACGATATGTTTGTTGTATACAAAAAGGGCAGTGACATAATGTCCGGTGCACTTAAGGCAGAACAGAGCTTCACTTCCGCGATAGTCAAGGTGACGGAGGGCAGCGATATAACTGCGTATGTCTGCACGGGTCACGGTGAAAATATGAATGCCGAAACCTTAAAGGGTAAGGTTCTTGCCGATATGGGATATAATTTCAAAGATATTTCACTTATGACCGATGATATACCGAAAGAAGCGGATCTCATAATAATATATGATCCATCTACGGATTACTCTGCCGATGAAATAGAAAAAATAGCCGGCTTTTCAAAGGGCGGCGGCAGCATACAAGTGTTTTTGTCTCCCGAAAACATGGAGCTTACCAATCTGTTCGGTTACCTCGGAGAGTGGGGCGTAAGTGTCGGTGACGGACTTGTCGGAGATAACTCTTCCGCAAATTATGTTTCATACAGAACGTATCTTTTACCGACAATTGTCCAAAACGATATAACCAAAACTCTGGGCACCGACGGCACAGGTATAATGTTTCCGCTCTCAAGACCGGTTTCGGCAAAATCCAAAA
Source organism: uncultured Clostridia bacterium (assembly GCA_934463165.1). Classification (GTDB taxonomy): domain Bacteria; phylum Bacillota; class Clostridia; order UMGS1810; family UMGS1810; genus RGIG1828. The sequence continues at coordinate 11,299 of CAKSJG010000004.1, read as the reverse complement.
ACGGTATGAGTGCATATACCCTTGCGGAGACAAGCAGCGACGCATATGTCAAGGCAGATATATACTCTGCAAATGATACCTATGAATCGGGAGATAAAAAAGAAAAAAGCTCGGTGGCCGTTCTTATTTCCAAGGCAGGCTATGAAAATAAATCATCGATGCTTTTCGTGAGCGGTTCTTCAAAAATTCTGGGCGATTATTCTTCAAATGATAATCCGTTTGCATCAATACTTGATATAACGGGCAACCGAAAATTCTATTCGGGACTTGTGGCATATATGACGAACCAGCCGTCATCGGTATATATTGCACCAAAGAATATTGTTCAGGATAAGGTTGTCATATCTCAGGCGGCAATATATGTGTATGCATTTGTCAGCGCTGCTTTGATACCTGTCATTATACTTGCCGCAGGCTTTATTATATGGGCAAGAAGGAGACATCTGTAATGAATAAAAAAAAGATAATCATACTTTCTGCTTGTGTTGTTTTACTGCTCGCAATTCTCGGCGCGGTAAGCCTTATGGACGATAAAACCGCGGAAGAAAAGACTTTGTCGGATACCGAAAAAAACACCGAAAGCCAAAAGTATTCCGAAAAGGGAAGTATGATAAAAACAAATTCGGATATGATAACAGAAATGAGCTTTTCGATATCCGGAGAAAACTTCACGTTTAAAAAAACAGACGACGGCTGGAAATGTCCGCAGCATGACGGGATTCCGCTTTCGGAGAGCAAAATAACCGCGGCGGCAGTACGGCTATGTTCGATTATGTATATAGACAAAATTGATGCAAACGACGCTTCGTACGCGGATTTCGGAATAACGGACGGCTGTGACACGGTTTGGTTTAAGAGTGAGCTTGGTGACACGCAGATAATTAAGGGTACAAAATCAGCTGATTCGTCAATGTGTTATGTCAAATTGAATACCGATCCAAGCGTGTATCTTATCCGCAGCGAAATTGCGGATTCCATATTCAACGCATTTGAAACATACAGGGGCGATACGCTGCAGCGCATTGATTTTGACAGCATAACCGATATAGAGATAAAAAACAAAAACGGTAAAATAAAGCTTTGGCTTGATAAACCTGACAGGAAAAACGGAATATACAACGCGTGGCGCATGGATAAGCCGATCAGCGCAAATGCAAGGGACGACATGGTGAAATCCAAGATAATATCTGTTCTTTCCGAAATGAAAATTTCAAAGTGCGTCAGCGACAGCGGCGATTTCGAAAATTATGGTCTGGATAAAAAAGATGTATATGCCGCCGTTTCCGATTCAAAGGGCAAAAAAGAAACGTTCTATTTCGGCAAAACGGACGGGTCAGTATTTTATGTGAGCATAGATTCGCTTAAAAGTATCTATTCCGTTGAGCTCAGTGATGAAGATATACGTGAGCTCGGAGCCATAGATGTTTCCGAAAGATATTTGAGCCTCAATAACAGAGATATCATAAAAAATGCAGAGGTCACGGGTAACGGCAGCAAATATATTGTTGATTTTTCTGACGATAACGCCGTTAAAATAAACGAGAAAGAAACAAAAGATGATTCGGTCATACGAGAAGTATACGAGCATCTTTGCGGAATGCTTGCCGACGGAATATATACGGGTTCTCACGGAAGTGAAGAGATGTCGGTTTTGTATAATCTTAAAAACGGTCAGCAAATAAAATTGTCATTTGCTTCGCTTGACGACAGATATTACACCGTGAGCAAAAACGGAAAGACGATGTTTATTGTTTTAAAAAGTAAGATAAAAGATATGATGGATGTTCTCGATAAATATATTAAATAAGATTTTTAAAATCGGAAAGGAAATATAAATGTACGATTTTATTAAAATTGCATGTGTGGTCCCTAAGATTGACCCCGCAGATGTTAAAGGCAATACCGAAAAAATAATAAATACACTTTCGGAGTGTGAAAAAGAAAATACGGATGCGGCGGTTTTCCCCGAGCTTTGCATCAGCGGATATACCTGCGCAGATCTTTTTTATCAGGATACGCTCATCCGCAAGGTGAAAAAGGCGATTCCGAAAATCTGCGAGGCAACATTAAACTGCGGATTTGTATCGGCGATAGGAGCTCCCGTCATGATATCGGGGCAGCTCTATAACTGCGGACTTATAATATATAGAGGCAAGGTATACGGCTGCTGCGTAAAAACATATATTCCGACGTATAACGAGTTTTATGAAAAAAGATGGTTTTCGTCATCTATGGATTTGAGAACGGATACTATTATGTCATCAGCTTTAGGGCTTGATGAAGAATATGAAATACCCGTGGGTAAAGATTTGATTTTTGAGTGCTCAAGCGGACTTAAGTTTTCCGCTGAAATATGTGAAGATATATGGGCGCCGATATCACCGTCGGCATATCACACTCTTGCCGGGGCGGAGCTTGTCATGAATCTTTCCGCAAGCAACGAAACGATATCCAAAAGAACATACAGACGTGATCTTATAAGGCAGACGAGTGCGTCGGACATATGCATATATGCATACACATCGTCGGGATGCAGCGAATCCACAACCGACCTTATATTTTCGGGACATACGCTTGTTTGTGAAAACGGCAGCAAGCGCGCCGAAAATGATGTCAATGCCGACGGTGAGCATATCACATATGCGGTATGCGATCTCGGAAAAATAAGAGCAGACAGAGCAAAGATAAAAACGTTCAAGGATTGTGTGTCAAACAATATCGGTATGGGTGATTTCAGAACGGTATATATAAAAACCGATGGTGAACTGAGGGCTGATCTTAAAAATCAAAAAATCGATAAATACCCGTTTGTTCCGTCCGATGAAACGCTTCGCCGCGAAAGATGCTCCGAGATATTCAGAATGCAGGCTTGTGCACTGAAAAAAAGACTTGACATAACAGGCGCAAGACCCGTTGTCGGAGTGTCGGGAGGGCTTGATTCCACACTTGCGCTGCTTGTGTGCGCAAAGTCGCTGGAACTTTCCGGCAGACCTGCTTCCGACGCCGTAGGCATAACAATGCCGTGCTTCGGAACAACCGACAGAACACATTCAAACTCTTTGAAGCTTATGGAAACATTGGGCATAGAATCGGTTGAAATTAACATAAAAGACGCGGTGAATATGCATTTCAGAGATATCGGTCATGACGGAGTCACAACCGACTTGACTTATGAAAATTCGCAGGCAAGAGAACGTACACAGATACTTATGGATTACGCGGGGAAAATCGGCGGTCTTGTTGTCGGAACGGGAGATTTAAGCGAGCTTGCTCTCGGGTGGTGCACATACAATGCCGATCATATGAGTATGTACGGAGTAAACAGCGGAGTGCCCAAAACACTCGTTAAATGGATGATAGAAAGCACAGTTAAAAACAATGTTTTTCCACGCAGTACTTCGGTGCTTTGTGATATCATCGATACGCCGATAAGCCCCGAGCTTTTGCCCCCTGACAGTGACGGAACGATTTCACAGGTGACGGAGGATCTTGTCGGTCCGTATGTGCTTCACGATTTCTATTTGTATTATGCTGTTCGTTTCGGTTTTTCGCCGAAAAAAATATATTATCTTGCAAAAAAAGCTTTTGACGGTGAGTTTGACGAAGAAACGATTTTAAAATGGCTTAAAAATTTTTATCGCCGATTTTTTACGCAGCAGTTTAAAAGAAGCTGTCTGCCCGACGGTGTGAAAATAGGAAGCATTTGCCTTTCGCCGCGCGGAGACTGGAGAATGCCGTCCGACGCGTCGGCGAAAATATGGCTTGATGAAGCTGAAAGCATAGTTGTCGAAAAATAATATGTGATTTAAATTCAGAGAGAGTATAACTTTTTCATGTTCATTTTTTGATTTGCATGCTGGAATGAACATATCTGTTTAATGTTATATTTACACTTGAATGTCTAAGTATTTCGCTAAGACTTTTTACATCGACACCGGCTTCGATACATTCACCGGCGAAGGTGCGCCTTATCATATGGAAAGTGACATTTTTGATATTGCAGATAGTGGCAATTTGTAAGTGTTTTTAGAAATGTGTCGTAATTTGTTGACAAAAATAACACCATTGTGGTATAATATGAGCAATAATTTATTTCGTTTAGTTAAATACTCTGCGAAAGGAAGTCTTAGAGTTGGAAGAGTTATTTAAATATTATCTTTCAGAAGAAGAAAAGTATGCATTAATCGAAAAATTAACACCTGAATTGTCACTGCTCAGAGCAAAGGCGGAAATATCTCAAGAGGAGATTGCAAACATTATTGGAACTTCAAGGCAGACATATGGAGCCAAATAAGGACAATAGTTTTGATACAAAGACTGTTGTTCTTTTTTTGTGTCTAAAACGGCTTAACCGTGCGGTTTGTCGGCTTTGTGAACACATATTCGGAGTTTTTTCTCCAATATCGATTAAGTCAAAAATCACCTCGCCAAATTCAGGCGAGGCTGTCTGATATTCCTTTATCGGTTTTTTATACAGATATTTTTGAGCCGTTTTTAAAGCAAAACTCTATTGTTCCGTCTGAGTTTATGTGCGCACTCTTTAAACAGACTTACGGCATACCGCCGAAGCAGTATTTTCAGGATATAAGAATGAAAAAGGCAATGTCGCTCCTCGTAAACACGGACTAAAAAATTGCAGAGGTTGCGCTCTCCGTGGGTTACGACTGTCAGCTTGCGTTTTCCGGTGCGTTCAGAAAGTATACCGGCGTATCGCCGAGCGAGTATCGGGAAAATAAAAAATGTCATACTTTGGTATAATGACAAAATTTGATTTGTGTGTTAAAATACAGTAAAAGGCAAAAAGAAAGTTGGTGTTTGATTGAAGTATGTTGCAGTAAGCGAAAAGATAGCGAAAAAATTCCGTATGTTTTTAAACAGCGGACGCATAATGTACTTTTTTGCGCCGTGCGGTTTCGGAAAAACCACGGTTGCAAACGAGCTTTTGAAAAATAAAAAATACATACGCCTCTCGCCCGAAAGCGGAGAGATAACGGCGGACGCATTAAAAAAAGCCGACATAGTCTTAATTGACGATATGCAGAGAATGGACAGCGAGGAAGAAAGGCAGTGTCTGCTCCTTTCAATCCGTGAAAATCCGCAAAAGCGCTTTGTGCTCCTGTCACGTAGCCGTGTACCGGGGTGGCTTATGCCGTTCCAGGTTTCGGGTCTGCTTGTGACGGTGGAGTATGACGAGCTGTTTTTGAGCCGCAGTGAAACGGCGGCGGTGTTTAAGAATTTTGGCACAGAGCCGGGAGAGCTGGAGATTACGGATATATTTAAAAGGACATTCGGCTATCCGCTGGCGGTTGCTCTCACCGCAAGAGAAATGAGCAGAAAAACGGCGTATGACACGTCGGTTTACGAGGAGATTGCGGATAAGATATACTTCTACTTTGACGACGCCATTTTCCGCAGGCTCGAAATTCCGATGAGGCGGTTTCTTATGAACCTTGCGCCCTTTGAAGATTTTGAAGCGGAGCTTGCCAAAATCGCAAACGGCGACAGCCACGCCGGCGAACATCTGGCGGATATTATGCAGAACACAGGTATGATAATCTCAAAAAACAGGGGTGTTTTCCGTTTTTGGCCGTTTTTCCGTAAGTTTTTGATGTGGGAGATGCACAGGGAATATTCCGACGAGCAGATACGTACTCTTTACGGTAGGGGCGGTCTGTATTACGAGCTTAAAGAAAATTACGGAAAGGCTCTGGAATTTTACTCCAAAAGCGGCGACAGCGACAAGGTTTCCGAGCTGATTATAAAGAGCGCAAGCCTGCACCCCGGTATGGGTCATTATGACGAACTGGAAAGGTATTTTGCAATGCTCTCCGAGGAGCAAATCCTCGCCGTTCCCTCGCTTATGCAGGGAATGAGTATGCTCTGCGCCCTGCGTGCCGACTATGACGGCTCGGAGAGGTGGTACGCAGAGCTTGAAAAGTTTGCCGCATCAAAAAACAAATTCGACGAGGCGGCAAAAGAGGCAAGAGGACGGCTTGCATACCTCGACATTGCACTTCCCCAGCGGAGCATAAACGGCATTGCCAAGGCAATTACCGTGGCGGCAAGACTGCTTGCAAACAAGGAGATACGCCTTGCGCCGTTTTCGGTCACAAGCGCACTGCCAAGCATTATGAACGGTGGAAAGGACTTTTCGGATTGGAGCAAAAAGGACGATTTGCTGTATAAAACTATGAGGAAACCCGTTGAGATAATCCTCGGAAAAGACGGCATCGGTCTTGCCGACTGCGCCATTGCCGAGAGCAAGTTTGAAAAGGGCGAGGAGTCGTCCGGGCAGATTATTACCCTTGTTTCAAAGCTGAGCGAAATTCAGGCAAAGGGCACGCCCGACATTGAGTTTGCACTTGTCGGACTTCTCGCAAGAAGTCAGATGCTGTCCGGCTGTGCCGATGCGGCGGCGGAAATCGTAAATGCACTCAGAATAAGATTTGCCGAGCAGGGCAAGGAGAGGTTCCTTGCAAACATTGACGCACTCCTTTGCCGAATAGCCCTAAAACAGGGAGATATGATGTATGTCGGTGCGTGGTACAGGGAAAAGGCACCTAAGGATATTTTAAAGATAAGCATATTAAAACGCTACCAATACTTAACCCGTGCGGCGGCAGAGATAGCGCTCGGCAACAACGACGGCGCACTCTTAACCCTTGCACCACTGGAACCGTTTTTTACGGCGTGTTCAAGGCATATAAATATGATACACTTAAAAATTCTGTCCGCCGTTGCAAAGTGCCGCAAAGGCGGTGACTGGCGCCCCGATATGGAGCGTGCAATGGAAATTGCGGAAAAGTACAGCTTTGTGCGCACGGTGGGCGAGTACGGCATTGCGGTTTTGCCGCTTTTGGATAAAGGCGGTTTTAGGGGTGAATTTGCCGAAAAGGTCACAAAGACTGCAAGAGCACAGGCGGTGTACTACCCCGAATTTTTGCAGACGGCGGCAAAACAGACCGAAAAGCTGACAGATGCGGAAATGCAGGTTTTGCGCCTTGTGTGCGCAGACAAGAGCAATGCGGAAATAGGCGAGATTTTAAACATAAAGCTTGCAACGGTCAAGAGCCACACAAGCCATATTCTGCAAAAGCTCGGCGCAAGCCGACGCAGTGAGGCAAAGACTATTGCAAAAAAGCTGAAAATAATATAGGAGGGAACAAAATTGCGAAAACTGATTTGTGTACTGCTTGCGGCGGTGCTGATTTTAGGCTCCGTTCCCGCTTGGGCGGCGGAAAACAGGGTAAATCTGACAGGTGAGTGGATTTATATTGATGAAAATACGGAGAGTACGGTATGGGTTGACCAAAATGGCGGCACACTTGTGTGGAATAAAGAGGCAAACACGCTGACATTTAACAGCTTTAATTATGACATTGCAAAGAAAAGGGAGGGTTATGGAACAGGTCTTTGGATAGGAGTTGAATGCAGCGTTATTTTAAACGAAACAAACGTGCTTACAAGCTCCGCTAAGGTTATATGTACAATGGGGTTTAATGACGTGGTGATAAGCGGTGACGGAAAGCTCACCGTTTACGGTCCGCATCTTGAACCGGAGGATACCAAAAAGCTTTTTGAAACATATTCGTCTCCGTACAGCTCAGCGATTGAGGGTTCATTCACGTTAAACAGCGGAACACTTGAAGGCATAGGCGGAACAATGAAGTGCGACAACAGTGCGGGAATATTAGACTGGGTAAACAGCTCATCTGCTTACGGCGTATATTGTAACGGATTTGATACAATTCGGATAAACGGCGGAGAACTGATTGCAAAGGGCGGAACAACTACGGGCAGAAAGTACTACAATGAATGTATCGGCGTGTGTGCAGCCCGAGGCGAAAATAACGAGGGGTTAGTCATTGCGGGCGGCAGAGTGACCGCAAGCGGAAAGGACTACGGAACGTCCGGCAAGCTGACATTTCCGCAATACAGCGAGGGAATTTTATATGCTGTCGGCGAAAAGAGCGGAATTGACTGTGAAACCATTGATGAGGAAGTTATTGCATACGGCTCACCGGAGCTTAATGCAGACGAGGACAGCGTTACCGGAACGCTTTCGAGAGTCTGTACCTCTGTAAGACTGTCTGACGATGAGAGCAGTGAGAATTTTAAAAATTTCTATGAATACACAACCGGCAATGTACCGGCAAAAACGGTTGTTGCACGGCGCAACAATGAACGTAAAGTTGAAATTACCGACTCCGGTGCGGAGCTTGCGGCAGAGAAGGACAGCACGGCTGCATTCGGACTCAATACAAAGAACATTAAAGCTGAGGAAATTCCGCAGATTGAATGGACAAAAGATACGCCGAGCGGCATATCGGCATCATTTGCGGATGAAAAATTAATATTTAAAACAGACGGAACAACAAAGAGGGGAGTTTATCCGTTTAAACTGGCTTTCGGCGAGGGTGAAAAGAGAGTTGTATCTGAGAAGGCGGCGCTGTCGGTGGGCAGCTATGCTGCAAAGATTATATGCAAAAACAAGCCTGACGAATACTTTGATACATTCTTTGATGCGCATAATGCGGCAGAGCTTTCCGAAAACGCAGGGTGCACTCTTATGCTGTTTGCACCCGTTTCGTCAGACGGAGAGATAACTCTTGACGGTGACTTTACTTTGGATTTAAACGGCTTTGACATTGCGTGCAGTGCACTTGTTATGCAAAACGGCGCAGGCGTGTGGGGCAAGGGAAATATCCCCGTCGGCAAAATCGGCGCAGGCGGACGTGTCGGCGGCGGAGCGTACGGCAACCTTTCCGTAACCGACGGCAAGACCATTTGCGATCATTTGACAGAGGACACGTTCTGTATTCAAAAAGATGACAGAAATGACGAAAATGAATACTGGTATAAGCTTTCGGCGGTGACAAGTATGGAAAATGCCGTTGTGCATCCCGTTTCGTTTAAGATAGATCCGATTGCCGATGTGGAGGCAAAAGTCGGCGAAGAAATTAAGGTTCCGATTAATTTTCACGAAACGCCTTATTATGAAAAGTCGGCATATAATATTGAAGGCTTTATTTTAATAAATGAAGACGGCAGTGAAACAAAGCTTGATTATGGTTGGATGTCCGACAGTTTTACCAAGTTGGACAAGTCGACGAATCCTTGGGAGCGTTACCCCGTTAAAGATAAGACTACAACCGCTACGCTTAAATACAGTATGTTTCCGGAAAGAGGAGCCTATAAGGTGTATGCAGTTTTGGCTGCATACCTCGGTAAAAAGAAGGTTGACTACTCCGGGGGGACCGACACTTTCCCTGTCGAAAAATATGTTACAAAGACAGAGCCGTTTGAAATCCGTATAGGAATATCAAGACCCGGATATTTAATGCCGGAACCTTCGGTTGACCCGGACGGAAATGTAGTTATAGCTTGGAACATATATTCGCAATATACATACACGGGTGCTCCGCAGCAGCTGGTGCATTTGGTTCCGCAAATATTCAACGGTGTTATGATGTATCGGTTTGGTGAGGACGACGTATGGACGGAGGAAATTCCGACTGCGACCGAGCCGGGGGTATATACGTTCCAAAACTATATCAAGGGCAATGACGGGTATATGGATATTCCTATGGACGACGGACGTGCGGTTATCAATTCCGCAGTGCTTGCTGATGACTCGTCGGCTTCGGACGGTAAGTATTATGTTCATTTTTCTGACGCTTTGAATGAAGCGCAAAATGAGGAAAATGCGGGCAAACTGCTTAGGCTGTATTATGCGGATAAAGACGGTTTTGCATTAAGCGGCGATGCCAAAATAAAGCTCGGGCTTGAATATGGGGCAACTGTCGGCGATATTGCGCTTGGCGGCACAGCACAGCTTACAGCCGAGTACGGCACATTAGGCAGCTGCATTTCAGTTGACGAGGGTGCTTCTCTCCGTGTAAATGACGGTACGGTAAACAAGATTAATCTCTCCGGTTCGCCACATCTCAGCGTGTCGGGCGGAACGGTAAAAAATCTTACCGTAAACGGCGGAAGTACGCAGATTACGGGCGGAACGTTTGAAAATATTACGGTCTTAAACGGCAAAACGGTCGGGGATTTGTTGGACGGCTACGCTTTGCAGGGAGCCGACGGCACGCTTGTTAATATGTATACGGATAAAATCACGCAGACGGTAAGCGTGGTCGAACATACTCATAATCTCGGCGGTATCGGCACCTGTGCCTGCGGATATGAGGAAAAGGCGGTTGACAGCGATAACGACGGCGCAGTGGAAATCCGCACGGCAAAGCAGTTGCAGTGGTTTGCACATCAGATAAACGGCGGAAAGACACTTGATGCTGTCTTGGTAAATGACATTGACTTAAACGGCGAAAGCGTTATAATCGGAACCAAGGCAAATCCCTTTAAGGGTAAATTTGACGGCAAAGGTGCAAAGATTACCAATTACGCCCTGACCGTTTCGGGGAACAAACAGGGACTGTTCGGCGTGGTAAGCGGCGGAGAGGTCAGAGATTTCACCGTTTCAGGTACTATTACCGTAAACAATGTTTACACGAACATCGGCGGTGCGGTCGGCAATGCAAAGGGCGGCGCCTTAATATCGGGTATTGTTTCCGATGTCAATATTTCGGGTTCCGGTGCGGCAAAGCACGTCGGCGGAGTATTGGGAAGTTCCGAGAGTTTGGGCGGCACACTGACGGTTGAAAAATGTATATATAACGGCACAATCAATCTGCCGAATGTTTCGAACTGTCTGGGCGGAGTTGTCGGCTATGCAAATGAGTTTGTCACAATTTCGCACTGCGGATTTACCGGCAGTGTTACCGGTCAGAAAGGCGGCTATGTGGGCGGCATACTGGGTTACATCAACAATGCGGATTTCGGCGGTCTTAAAAACTCATTTGCGGCAGGCTGCACAAATGGTGCGGCACTGATTGGAACAGTAAGGGATTGCAGCGACACCGTCAGAAACTGCGTGTATGAGAAAGGTGTAACACCATTTGGTGGCGCAAATGCCGATAAGCATACGGCAGAGGCTGTGACGGAGTGGAACACCGGCCGTGCGGCGTATCTGTTAAATGGCGGCAAGTATGACGGTTTGTGGAAACAGACAATAGGCACGGACGCATACCCCAATTTTGAAGGTAAAACCGTGTACCGCAGTTCAAAGACGGGTTACAGCAACGAGAAAAAGCTGTTTATAGTTGTGGACGGCGGTAACATAGAGATTTATAACATCTCGCAAGCCTGCATACTCATTGCGGTTAGCAGAAAGGGCGCTACCCTCGTCGATGTAAAGACAAAGGATATTACCGCCGATACAACGGTAACTCTT
>CAKSJG010000003.1 GCA_934463165.1 uncultured Clostridia bacterium | reverse complement strand
TTTCGTTAAAAGCTTTTCGCTTCAACTCAATTCTCTTTAACGAGAACCTCTCATACTGTTCATTTTTCAAAGATCAAGCACCTCACTCAAAGTGCTTATATAGGATACCATATCCGCCAAAAAATGTCAAGCTGTTTTTTCGTTTTTTACATCATTTTTTTGCATTTTTTTCACACCACAAGATATTGTTGTCTCACGCAGTACAAACCACAAGTTATAACCGCTCAAAAAACGGCACTTGTAAATTTGCACAAAATAATGACGCTTGATTTTTTTTTTAAGATATGATACAATCGTCTTAACATTTACCAATTAATAACATATTATAATATACAGGTGATAAAAATGACTTCTTATTCAACAACAAAAAGAGCATGCTACCTCTCTTACTTTATAAGCGCGATAATAAATAACTTTGCGCCGCTGCTGTTTTTTACATTCAGCAGGCAGTTTTCACTATCTATACTGCAGCTTGGGTTTATAATTACGCTCAATTTCTTCACACAGATCATTACCGATTATCTCGGTTCGCTCTATGCAGCAAAAGTCGGATACCGCACCGCAATAATAACGGCACATGTTTTTGCATTCACGGGGCTCATGTCTCTGGGTACACTGCCGTATCTGATTGAACCTTACACAGGAATTATAATATCCGTAATATTATATGCCGTCGGCAGCGGAATCATAGAGGTAATGGTCAGCCCGATGATAGAAGCGCTGCCCGAAAACGGAAAAAAAGCATCAATGAGTTTTCTGCATTCGTTCTTTTGCTGGGGGCAGGTCGGCGTTGTGCTTATTTCAACATTATATTTCAGAATTTTTTCAACCGAAAACTGGCGGTATCTTTCGTATATATATGCGGTTTTGCCTGTTATTTCAATTCTTATGTTTATAAAGGCGCCGATTTGCCGCATCGATGATGAAGAAAGCGGATTTAACATAAAGAAAATATTTAAGGATAAGTTTATCTATTATTTTCTTATTATAATGCTTTGCTCCGGAGCATCGGAGCTTGCTGTATCACAGTGGGCTTCATATTTTGCGCAATCGGGGCTTAAGGTTTCCAAAACAGTGGGTGATCTTTTAGGGCCGTGTTTGTTTGCGCTTCTAATGGGAGCGGCAAGGGTTTTATATGGTCTTTACAGCGAAAAGATAAAAATCAAAACTGCGCTTGCGATATCAGCCGCGCTGTGCGCTATATCATATATGATAATATCTCTTTCTCCGAATCCGATTGTTTCTCTGTTGGGATGCGGTCTGTGCGGATTTTCCGTGGGTGTGATGTGGCCGGGGACGCTGTCTTTTTCGGCACATAAAATAAAAAATGTAAACACCGCCATGTTTGGCATGCTTGCACTTTCGGGAGATATCGGCTGCACGCTCGGGCCTACGCTCATAAGCATGATATCAAGTAACTTCACCTTGAACGGCGATCCTATAAAAGCAGGAATTTTGTTTTCGGCAGTATTTCCGCTTATTATTCTGATATCTGTTTTTGCGCTTAAATCAAAAAAGAGCAAAGCGGATACACGCATAATAAAAGACATATAAATTCCTTGCGTTTAATTATATAAAGTATATGTATTGTGCATGTGCATTTTAAACACAATCATATAAAAACAGTCAAAAACAGATGTCTGACAGGCGATGGATTATGGTATGCTTTTTATTTTTTGATTGGAAGCGAGTTCAGCGCCATTGCACTGCCTGTTTGAGCTTTCCAAAAAATAAAAAGTATACCCTAAACGCGATGCCGACGTGTGATAATCTCACCAAAGTTCGAATATTAATCAAAATCAAAACGGATTGAGAGGTGCATCACTGTCTTCTTTTTCATCCGATTTTTTTATGGACTTTATGATTACATCATATTTTCCGTCCGGAGAGTCAACACTGACCGTCTCACCGATCTTTGCACCGAGGATTTTCTCGCCGAGGGGAGATTCTTTGCTTATAAAGCCGTTGGCTGCATCGTTGCGAACAGTTGTAACTACGGTTAAAAACATTGTTTCCTCAATATCCGTCATATAACACTCAACAATGTCATTTAATCCTACGGTATCTTTATCGGCATTTGTTTCAACTATGTTTGCCGTTTTTATCATATTGGTTAGATAACGGATGCGGCTTTCATTTTGATTCTTTTTACGCTTTGCTTCTTTATATTCAAAGTTTTCGCTGAGATCACCGAAGGCACGCGTTCTTTTTACTTCTTCAAGAAGCTCGTAACGAAGATGCACCTTTCGGTATTCTATCTCTTTTTGCATTTTGTCTATATCTTGTTTTGTTAAATCATTATGCATAATTTGTTTTTACACCCATAAGCGGGCAGCACCGAAAACCGGTGCCGCCCGCATAAAGTTCCTTTCCGAATAATTATTCTGCCTTTAAAATTTCATATAATTTAAGCATCCTGTCTGCCATAGCAAAAGCCTCTCGTCTTGTGACAAGATTATTGCCGGCAAATGAGCCGTCGGAATAACCTGTTATGATTCCGAGATTTTTTGCAGCTTCAACATATTTACAATACCAGTCATCGGCAGATACGTCTGTAAATGATGACTGCACTTCATTTGTTGTAACCTTGAGAGCGCGGACAATCATCGTTGCAAGCTCTGCTCTTGTTACGGTGAGATCTCCTTTTACGCTTCCGTCGGTATAGCCGGAAATGTATCCTTTTGATATAGCCGTGGCAAATATCTGTTTTGCCCAATCCGAAACCGATTCGGGGTCTTTAACATCCAATGCGACACTTTCATCAACAGCCTCGCCCTTTACTGCAAGAAGAATTTTAGCAACCTCCTGACGGGTTATACCGTCATTCGGGCGGATTTTTGAGTCATATCCGCTGATAATTCCTTTTTCAGAAAGGTTCATAACGGATTTATAAGCCCAGTCGTCGGATGTTATATCGGTATAGTTAACCTCGGGTTCCGTCGGTTCGGTTGTATCGGGTGTTGTAGCGGTACCGTTATTATCATCTTTTGTGGTATCATCGGGTTTTGGTGTTGTGCCGGTATTTCCGCCGGTATTTCCGCCGGTGTTACCACCCGTGCTGCCACCCGTGCTGCCACCCGTGCTGCCACCCGAACTTCCGCCCGAACTTCCGCCGGTGCTTCCGCCGGTGCTTCCGCCGGTGCTTCCGCCAGTGCCTGTGCCGGTGCCTGTGCCGCCGGAGGATTTTTTGGTGAATTTAGCTTCTGCAGTTATATTCTCTGTTACAACCGTGGCAGATGTAATCTTTGTTGAGTTAAAATACCATCCTTCAAATGTATAGCCATCTTTTTCGGGATCGGAGGGCATGTTATCGCCGATTTCTTCTCCCTCATTTATTTCATACGATTTTTCTGTTTTGTCACCATTTTTATATATAACGGTATATTTTTTTTCGGCATCCGCTTTTTCAAATACGGCAACAGCCGTTATATCTCCGGTTACAATTGTTTCGGATGTGATCTCCGTATCACCGTCAAACCAACCTTTAAATACATAGCCCGATTTTGACGGTTTTTTGTTTGCCATAGAGCCGACTTTTTCGTTTTCTTTTATTTTTGAAAGCTCATAGATCTTCTCATCATCTTTGAGTGTAACCGTATATATTTTTGCCTTGTTATCATTTGTTACCGTTATTTTTGCATTTTCGGTGCCGATTTCTACCGATGCCGTGTCTGTTCCCTCTGTTATTTCAAGACACTGATTAAAAATAATTTCAATCGGGTATTCTCCCGCAGGGGTATCGGGTAAAACTTCAAATTCCAGAGAAACAAGTTCACCGTCGCCGGTCATGTTTTCGGTTGAGAGCCATGAAAACATTCCTGTTTCCAAAGAAAACATGTCTCCTTTAAGCAAACCGGAGTTCTGCGCGCCTGTCAGCTTTATATAAGCTGCGTCATATCTTACTCCGAATTGCAGATAGGCCGTTCCGGAATTTCCGGTATATGATACAGGCACGCTTACGGTTTCACCCGCTACTGCCGAAACCTCGCTGCCGGATATCATGCCGCCGTCTGCAAATACAGCAACAGACCATGAACACATAATCATAACCACCGAAACAGCAAAAGCAACAACTTTGTTTAATTTCTTCATAATGTAACATTACCTTTCTGTTTTAATATTAAAACGCAGCCTGCAAAGTGTCCGTTAACATATAATAAATTTATATAACGTCCGCTTCACAAGCTGCGTCTCATCATTTTTCAAACAGAGGTTTCATTACAAAACTTCTGTTTGAGCTTTAACTAAAATCCTTGTATAAGATTCGCAATTACGGAGCAGGGGTAATCTGAATGTTAGAGTCATCCAAAAGTCCTGCATAATACTGTGCAAGTCTTATTACGTCATTTCCGTCGAATTCGCCGTCTTTGTAAAGATCCTTTGAAGAATCAAATACCATTACGGGTCTGCGAAGGAGTTTCTGTCTGAAGAGAACTATATCTGCACCGTTTATTTCGCCGCTGCCGTCAGCATCTCCGAGACTGAATATTTCTTCAGCCGGTGTAACTTCAAATTTAGCTTCAACCGTGATGCTGCCTGTTACAGTTGTGTCTGCCTTGACTTCATCATCACCATTGAACCAACCTTTGAATGTGTAACCGTCTTTTACGCGGTCATTCGGGATATTAGCATCGCCGATTGTTGTGCCTTCAAGTATATCTGCCATGTATACCGTTTTTCCGTCGCTTACAAAAGTTACGGTAAAGTTTTCGGGAACTTTTTCTTCAAATTTAGCCGTAGCCGTGAAGCTGCCCTTAACTTCGGTATCTTTTGTGATCTCTTCTTCGCCGTTAAACCAGCCTTTGAATACATAGCCCTCTTTTACGGGATCTGCAGGCATTTCATCGCCGATCTTATCACCATAATTGATTGTAACAACTTTTTCGGTTGTACCGTCGATATCGAATGTAACCTGATAGCTTTTTACATCAAATTTAGCTGTTGCAGTGATGTTTCCTGTTACAACCGTTTCTGCTGTGATCTTTGTTTCACCGTCGTACCAACCGTCAAATGTATAGCCTTCTTTTGTCGGATCTGCAGGCATGTTTTCTGCTCCGATTGCTGTGTTATAATCAACATCAGCTTTGCCGAGCTCATTTTCACCGTCTTTAAATGTTACAGTATATTTATTGATTTCATATACTGCTGTTACCGTGATGTTATCATTAACAACTGTGTCACCGGTAAATTCATCTTCACCGATGAACCATCCCTTAAAGGTATAACCTGTCTTTTCGGGAGCTTTCGGCATCTTTTCAGCCGTTACTGTTTCGCCCTTGTTTACCATAACCGTATCAACAGTTGTTTCACCGTCTTTAAATGTTACGGCATACTGTGTAGGCGGAATCAATGTAAATTTAGCTGTTGCAGCGATGTTTCCTGTTACAACTGTTTCTGCCGTAATCTTTGTTTCACCGTCAAACCAACCGTCAAATGTGTAACCCTCTTTTGTCGGATCTGCAGGCATGTTTTCTGCTCCGATTGCTGTGTTTTCATCAATCTGTACAGTCTTAACATCTGTTGTTCCGTCATTGAATTTTACTGTATACTGTGTTACTGCAGCGCCTTCTACTTTAAATGACGCATTTACAGGAGCTCCCAGTTCTATAACATCTATTCCCATTGTTGCATATGTATCTTCGCCAACTTCTACTTTTACATCAACTGTTTTTCCTGCTGCTGCATCGAGAACTTTCAATTTTAAAGTTCCGAATGTATACGAAGAAGTATGCCCCTTAAGTATTTCGTCATCACTTGATGCTCCGTTCGCTATTATATAACCTTCGGATATATGGGCTTTATTAACTGTTGAAGATTCTGCTACATCGGGGTCATTCGATGCTTTTTTATAGCATGAACTTTCCGCAAAAAGCAATGTCGGATCCCATGTCACCTTAAACTGATATCCGTTAATCATATCTGCATTATTTATAGATACCGGTATTTCTACGTAATCACCTACATTGATTGTTCCTGTCGGTGATGTAAGTTCTATTCTTCTTTCAGATACTCCAGGTTTAACAGTAAATTTAGCTGTTGCAGTGATGTTTCCTTTTACAACCGTTTCTGCTGTGATTTGTGTTGCACCGTCAAACCAACCGTCAAATGTGTAACCTTCTTTTGTCAGATCTTCGGGCATTTCTGCTCCGATTGCTTTTCCGTCTTCAACTTCAAAAGATTTAACAACAGTATCTTCATTCTTGAATGTTACTGTATACTTTGTAATGGGAATTAAAGCAAACTTAGCTGTTGCAGTGATGTTTCCTTTTACAACCGTTTCTGCTGTGATCTTTGTTTCACCGTCGAACCAACCGTCAAATGTGTAACCTTCTTTTGTCGGATCTGCAGGCATTTCTGCTCCGATTGCTTTTCCGTCTTCAACTTCAAAAGATTTAACAACAGCATCTTCATTCTTAAATGTTACTGTATGCTTTGTTACCGCAGCGCCTTCTACTTTAAATGACGCATTTACAGGAGCTCCCAGTTCTATAACATCTATTCCCATTGTTGCATATGTATCTTCGCCAACTTCTACTTTTACATCAACTGTTTTTCCTGCTGCTGCATCGAGAACTTTCAATTTTAAAGTTCCGAATGTATACGAAGAAGTATGCCCCTTAAGTATTTCGTCATCACTTGATGCTCCGTTCGCTATTATATAACCTTCGGATATATGGGCTTTATTAACTGTTGAAGATTCTGCTACATCGGGGTCATTCGATGCTTTTTTATAGCATGAACTTTCCGCAAAAAGCAATGTCGGATCCCATGTCACCTTAAACTGATATCCGTTAATCATATCTGCATTATTTATAGATACCGGTATTTCTACGTAATCACCTACATTGATTGTTCCTGTCGGTGATGTAAGTTCTATTCTTCTTTCAGATACTCCAGGTTTAACAGTAAACTTAGCTGTTGCAGTGATGTTTCCTGTTACAACTGTTTCTGCCGTAATCTTTGTTTCACCGTCAAACCAACCGTCAAATGTGTAACCTTCTTTTGTCGGATCTGCAGGCATGTTTTCTGCTCCGATTGCTGTGTTTTCATCAATCTGTACAGTCTTAACATCTGTTGTTCCGTCATTGAATTTTACTGTATACTGTGTTACTGCAGCGCCTTCTACTTTAAATGACGCATTTACAGGAGCTCCCAGTTCTATAACATCTATTCCCATTGTTGCATATGTATCTTCGCCAACTTCTACTTTTACATCAACTGTTTTTCCTGCTGCTGCATCGAGAACTTTCAATTTTAAAGTTCCGAATGTATACGAAGAAGTATGCCCCTTAAGTATTTCGTCATCACTTGATGCTCCGTTCGCTATTATATAACCTTCGGATATATGGGCTTTATTAACTGTTGAAGATTCTGCTACATCGGGGTCATTCGATGCTTTTTTATAGCATGAACTTTCCGCAAAAAGCAATGTCGGATCCCATGTCACCTTAAACTGATATCCGTTAATCATATCTGCATTATTTATAGATACTGGTATTTCTACGTAATCACCTACATTGATTGTTCCTGTCGGTGATGTAAGTTCTATTCTTCTTTCAGTATCAGCAATAGCCGAAATAGATACTGAAGATATCAACAATAAAAATGTTAATATTATAGAAAAAATTTTGTTTGTTGTTGATTTCATTCTATAAAAAACTCCTTTCCCAATTAAAATATTGTGCTGATTCATAATATGTTGTTATCCTTCTACCGGGAATTTATCAAGCATTTTAGAAGCTTTTTTAAGAATTAATACAGCATCGTTAACCTTAATTGATCCATCACCATTTACGTCTCCGACGGTAATTTGTTCTTCTGTAGGAACCATTAATTTTGATGATATTTTCAGAGCAACAACTGCATCATTTACCTTTATAGCTCCATCACCTGTAAGATCACCATAAATAACTGTCGGTGCCGGCGGAACATCCGTACCTGCAACCAATACATTCTTTACAGAAAGCGGCGAAGCGCCGTCTGCCATGTTTGTATAGCCAGAATAAATATCTACATATTTTTTGCCGTCTGTTTCTTTGGCTGCGGAAGCATCCATTGTGAATGAAACTCCGCCTTCATCATTAACCGTAAGCTGATCGATATAAACGATGTCTGATTTGGTAACGGAAGCAAGCGTTGTGCCTGCATTAACTACGAGAATCGTAGCCTCTTCTCCTGCTGTGAGTCCCGAAAGACTAACCGTAACTACCTGTTCGCTGACTGTGGGCTCACCCATAGCTGCGTCGGCAAAAGCAACTGTGCACATCATCATAATTGCAACAAGAGCCATTGCCATGATTTTGCATAAATTCTTTTTCATGATTTTCCTCCATCCTTTTTAGAAAAATAAGATTCAATGAAGCTTAGTGCCAAGATGCATACGCCGAACTAAGTACAGACACCTACCTCATCATATTTATACTGTAATTATACAGCGAAAATCAAATAATTTCAATAGCATATTTGACGAAAAAATAAATTTGTTTGATTTAAACAAAAACACATACCTAAATTAGTGAAAAGAAACAAAGAGGGACTAACGAATGTAAAATGCGTGTAACATTTTAATTCATTAACCCCTATAATTCCGTAATTTAATTATTATTTTGTGAATGTAAGCTCGGATGAGGAAACATTTATATTCTTTTCACCGTACCAAACATCTTTGTCACCGTTTTTGAGAGAAAATCCCGTATCGGCATCTGACAATTTTAGGTTGGCACCATTAACATCATTCACCTTAAACGATGCTTTAAATATATGCTGATTATCATCGGTTACATTTATTGTATCCAGAGTAATAAAAGCTGCTATTGCTCCGCGGTCATATTTAACGTTTTCAGATTTAAGTGATGCTTCCATAGCATCTTTTCCGTCTGCAAGAAGCGTTCCGCTGTCCTCAACATATTCAAGCTTGGTTTTGTCAAATTCAAAAGCTGCAAGAATACCCGAAACAGCGCATCCCTCGGGAATATTTTTCACATCGACATATACCGTGATTACGTCTCCGTCTTTAACGTCATCGGCATCTGTTGAAAGCGAGAGCTCGGGCTTCGGCTTATTATTTTCTTCCATAATTGACGCAAAAATATCGGAGAAATTAACATCGCTGTCAGATTCCATAAGTGTTGATGTGATGTATGCGCTGTAGGATTTATCATTCCATACAACAATGCAGCCGAAAGCTTCCGAAACAGCTCTGAGCGGTATCATTGTTCTGTCGTTTATAAGCTGCGCGGGAACATCAAGAGTATATGATGTCTTTTTGGAATCACCCGTGATTTTCATTTCTTTATCGCCGATAACCATGGACACGGATTTTTCTTTATTTTCTGCAGTGACGGTTACGGTGTATGTTTTATCGTCCCATTCAACGCTGCAGCCCATAGACTCAAACACACCGCGTACGGGCACGAGGGTGCGGCTGTCCACGATAACTGCGCCCTGATCTGCAAATTCAACTTTTGTGCCGTTCACAAAAACATCGGGCATTGCGTTTTCCTTATCGGCAGCGAATGCAATCGAAGAAAGCGAAATCAGCATCATTGCGGCAAGAGCCAAACAAAGTATTTTTTTCATTTTTTCCATTCCTTTCGTATATAAAAAATAAATAATACGGCTGATTTAACAACCGTATTATTATATTACCATAAATTTTACAAAAAAACAAGTACTATTTAACAACGGGAAGCTCAACAACATCTTCCATGGGTCTGTTTTTCCATTCGCCGTGTGTGAAATCGGGGAATTCCTGCAATGTGCCGCCCTCTTCAATGGATTTTTTTGAAAGCGCCGTTACAGCTATCCATGACGCCATATCATAAATATCTATCGACATGGGGTCACCGTTTTGAATACGGCGCACAACATCGGCAAGCATAATTGCATCCATACCGCCGTGGCCGCGTTCTATCTCTTCGGGAGTGATTGTTGTCCACTCTTTGCAGAGATATTTATCTTCATATTCCTTGCCGTTATCCATATACATCTTATATGCTTCAACAGGCTCAAAAACCTCTTTCATGCCGTCGAGGAAAACCATATTGCAGCCCTGTTCATACAAGCCTTTTGTGCCGTGAACCGTAAAGTTGCGGTTATAGTGACGCGGAAGCGATGTATCAAGCCTAAGGGTTATCGTCTCACCGTTTTCGCATTTAATCATTGTGGTGACAATATCGCCCTGGGCAAATTTCTGACCGATACGGTGCGGATTAATATCGTCATGCGAATTAACATATGCCGTGAGCCCCGCTTCAAGAGAAGCCATTGAAACAAGAGATACCATACGGTTACCGCGGTTTATCCCCAAAAGCTTGGCTATCGGGCCGAGCTCGTGAGTGGGGTAATTCTCGCTGTTATAGTTTGTGTAATGTTTAAGGCGGTAGTGTCTGTTCTCTTCACCGCGGGTTATTTCGGCACGAAGGTCATGACCGTATGCACCGTCACAGTGAACAACCTTACCCAAAACACCGTTTCGAGCCAATGCAGTTGCCAGGAGCTCGTCTTTTCCGTAGCAGCAGTTTTCAAGGAACATTATCGGAGTTTTTGTTTCTTCATACACCTTTACAAGTTCAAAACAATCGTTTATATCATATGTGCCGCATACCTCAACAAGAGTGATTATGCCGCGTTTCATTGCCTGCAGAGCAAGCGGAATGTGGGTTTCCCACGATGTGGAAATCATAACGGCCTCAATACCGGATTCGAGCAGCTTATCCGCATCGGTATACGGAGTCGGTCTGTCCTTTTTTACTTCATTTTTTATTGCATCGGCAAGATTATTTGCGCGGTCTTCATAATAGTCACATACGGCAGATACATATGTACCGTCGATGTGGGCAAGAAGCTTTGCCATTGATGAACCTCTGCCGCCGCAACCTATAACACCAAAATTTATTTTTTTCATTTTTATACCTCCCGGAATTTGGTTAATCTAATATCAACTCACTTGTTTAGCTGTATTATACAACGTATTTTTTTGAATGTAAATGCAATTTCAGATACACATTCTTTAAATATGTATACAAATCACCGAGATTTATACATATACAAAAAGGTCATGACGTTTATTTTTCGCCATGACCCATATATTAATTTTTCGGCATTTTTTTTGACTTTGACAAAAGCATGTCTATTATCATCGCAGCTGTCGGAGCAAAATCGGGGATATTTACCTTTTCTTCACCTCTGATAAACGGCGCGGCACTTTTCCCTTTTTTGGGCAGTGTGTGCGCGGCAACCTTGGGATCGGCACTGTAATATTCATACAAAACCCCGTCGTTGCAATACTCACTCATGACAGTTTCAAGTATTTTTGATTTTATGTCATTAGCTTTATCGTGCATTTCATATTTATCAAGCCCTTTGGCAATAAAATAATTTATATAAGCATGCACAGGTCCTCGCCACATATCGTGAGAATAATCCTCGCTGTCACGCGATACCGACGGGATGCCTCCCGAAAGATTAAACTTATCCTCATTGTTTAAAAGTCTTAAAAGACTCATGGCATGTCTGTTTTCGCAGATGCCTGCAAAAAGCGGTAAAAACGCAGCCGACGATTTTGTCTTTTTGAGCATTCCGCTGACAACGGCACGGTCATAATAAATCTTATCGTCTTCATCAAAAAGGACGGAATTCACGGCTGTTTTGATTCGTTCAAATACTATATTCCAATAAAGAGCTTCGCCGTGTTTGCCCGTTTCTTCGGCAATAAGGCTCATATAGTGCGCTTCATTGGCTATATATGATGTAAGATCCACGCAGTCGAGGATTATGCCGTCATCAAATCTGGGTGAATTATCCATTGTGCTTTCTTTTCCGAAAGAAGACATATCATCGGATATCTGCCATTCAAAAAGCTGATTTTTATTTATGTCTCTTGTTTCCGTTATGTAATGCAGGTATTTTTTCAGTTTTGAATATGCTGCCGAGAGCATGCCGACGTCTTTGTTTACGGTGTAAAGTTCCCACATGCACCATGCCAATATCGGCGGGCTGATATCAAGATCCTTGCCGGACGCACTTGTTTTTGCCGATATCATTCCGTCTGCCGCAGCAGATGAAAGAATGCCTTCCATGGTGTTCTTTGCCGCCTCGGGGGCAAAATGCCTGAGTCCGAGAACACAAAGCGCCGACCAGAAAGAATACATGGCGTTCATATTCCCTTTTGAGGGTGATATGCAATCGTATTTAATCAATCCGTCGGATGTGTTGAAGCATGCCCTGAGCACCGATATGCATTTATAATACAGTTTTTCTATATCGGCATTTGGTATTCTCAGGTTATCTGCCGCGGAATATGCCGCAATTTTTTTATCCTCTTCGTCAAATATATTAATTTCAAGCGCACGCTCCGCAAGAGCCGGTGCATTTTTTCCGTATGAGAAAGCATAAAACGAGCACGCTTCCGTCTTTCTTGAAGCAAGAGCAAATTTTTCTTTTCCTGAGGTATAACAAACGGCCGATTTCTCTTTTTTTACCGAAACATCACCGCTGAATATAACATCAACGTTAATTTCGCAGTCGGAGTCTATAACAACCGTATTTTCCGAAACAAAAACGATTCTGACTTCATGTTCAATTTCGCCGTTTTTTATTCCTGCTTTTATATAGTCTGACATAACGGTATAAAAATTTATGTCGGAGCAGTCATTTATACCGATCGAAAGAGTGCAGTCTGTCTCTGTGGAAAACACAAGACCGAACTTATCGGCACAAAGCCGCGCAGAAAAACGGTTTGAAAACGGACTTTTGCCGTCAAACCCCGAATATGCAAACAGGGCACCTTGCCCCCACTTGTCGGGAAGCTTCATAAAGAGTCATCCTTTCGATTATTATTTTGCAACGCCTGTCCACGCGGAAGCGTAAAGCTGACCAGACGCGTTATTTCCGCATGCAAGCACTTTGCCGTCGGATGTCAGAGCGATGCTGTAGTGGTCTCCGCCGGCAGCTACAGCCGTGACGTTTTTCCAGTCGCCGACATTGCACTCGCCGAAATCATTGCAGCCCGATGCAACAACGGTTCCGTCTGCCTTGATGCCGAGGATGTGTCTTGTTCCGGCAGATATGCCGACAATGTTTTTCCAGCCGGATGCCGCCGTGCACTGACCGAATGTATTTTCGCCTGTTGCAACAACCGTTCCGTCGGATTTTATACCGACTGTTATATAATCACCTGCGCTGATGTGAACTATGTCTTTCCAATGGGTCACAGAACACTGACCGTATTCATTATCACCTATTGCAACAACGGTTCCGTTGGTTTTGAGCACAACGGTATGACGGGCACCGGCAGCAATTTCTTTTATTCCGTAAAATTGCGAAAGATTGCATTGACCGTATGTATTGTCACCTACGGCTACAACCTTGCCGTCGGATGTCAGCCCGACGGTGTGTCTGCCTCCGGCAGCTATTTGTTTTATATTGCTCCATGATGCGACGCTGCACTGACCGAAGCTGTTGTCGCCTGCGGCGTTTACCGTTCCGTCATATCTGAGAGCTGCGGTGTGCAGACCGCGCGCCGATACCTGAACGGTATTCAGCCATGAGCAAACATCACTTTTACCGTATGCATTGTCACCGGTTGCCAAAACAGCACCGTCACCCCTGAGCCCTACGGTATGATTATATCCTGCGGATATATAGTTTGAAAAATGTTTGGAAACGTCCGAAAGCTGCTTTTTGGAATCGGAGTATGCATTTACACTCCTGAACCCGTTGTATGCGGTATACCAGTCTCCTTTGGATGCAGCATGCTTTGATGCTTCATATGTCTGATTTGCTGCATCGTCGGCAGACTCCTCTTCGTTAATAACATTTTCGTCCGTAACGGATTCATCCGTAATTGCCGAGTCGGCAGCACTGTCATATGCTTTATCTTCCGAATGTTTATCCGAAATATCGGCAGCGCTGTTTCCGGTTGATTCTTTATTATCCGATTTTCCAGAAACGGGGCGGTCCTGGTTATTCGTTAACACATAATATGACGCAAAGCCTGCCGAAGCAACGACTACAATTATCAAAAGTGCAATAAGGATGTTTCTCTTTTTTGAAGATTTTTTATCTTCAATCCTTTTTTGCGGCGCTACATTTGATGACCTTACAGTCACATTTTCATGATTTTGAGTTGTTTTTGCCTTTTCGGCCTTTCTTGCCTCTTCAGCTTTCTTTGCCTCTTCGGCTTTCTTTGCTTCTTCGGCTTTCTTTGCTTCTTCGGCTTTCCTTGCCTCTTCGGCTTTCCTTGCCTCTTCGGCTTTCTTTGCCTCTTCGGCTTTCTTTGCCTCTTCGGCTTTCCTTGCCTCTTCGGCTTTCCTTGCTTCTTCGGCTTTCTTTGCTTCTTCGGCTTTCTTTGCTTCTTCGGCTTTCTTTGCCTCTTCGGCTTTCCTTGCCTCTTCGGCTTTTTTTGCCTCTTCGGCTTTCTTTGCCTCTTCGGCTTTCCTTGCCTCTTCAGCTTTCTTTGCCTCTTCAGCTTTCTTTGCCTCTTCGGCTTTCCTTGCTTCTTCGGCTTTCTTTGCCTCTTCGGCAGCCTCGACGCTTTTTATATCAACATATGAATCTTCAAATGCCTTGAACTCCGCCTTAGAAATTTCATCACCGGGCTTTTCGCTTTGCGCATATGCAAATCCGTTTTTAGACTGTTCGTAAGGGTCAATGTCACTTGTATTTTTAAAGCCGGGGTTTTTTGTTTTCCATTCGCTGTATTCAGATTCCGTAAGCCATACGCTGTCTGCCGACAATGCGCTGCACTTATCGCAAACATCACCTGTGTAAACGTTGCCGCATATACTGCACAACCGTCCTTGGCCGCATTTAAGACAAACGGACGTGTTGTCAATATTTTTTTCGCCGCATTCGGGACAAATCCACATAAAAATCCTCCTTCTTTAAAAATATCGTTAGTTAATTGTAAAATCACAAAATATCTGGTTTTAATGCATATTTTGCGGTATCATTCTGTTTACCTTTTCTCCGGTAAACGGATTTAAATGTTTATTTTTTATCGGAACGGTGTGGTCACCGTTCCCTACAAATAAATTGATAGGTATGTTTTCAATTAACCAATTGATTTTAACTAAAATTTAAGTCAAAATCATATTTAATAATTAACTGCAAACTTGTAATTACTACGTAGGCAGCGTGCACCACAGCGCTGCGCAAAAATTTATCCGCATTTTATGTCTTTTCATTTATTTTCTTATTTCATCGGCAATACTTTCAACAGATTTATTCTTTGAAAATACAGTGATTATTACGGTTGCCAAAACAAAGCATGTTACCGCCTGAATAAAGTTTCCGGGAATTGACATTACAGCTGCCTTTCCGTAAAGCGGAAGTTCATAGAGGAAATATCCGGCAACCATAAACAGCTCGGCAACGGCGCTTCCGGCAATAACAAACGGGAGCTTATGTTTTTTGCCGAACGACATTTTATAAAACAGATATGCTATAACGGCAACAAGACCTTTTATCACAAATGTCGCAGGCGCATAAATCATATATCCCGATGCAACATCAGCAAGAGCCGAACCGACCGCTGCTGCCGCAAAACCGTATTTTGCGCCGAGCATATATGCCCCGAGCAGTACGATGCAATCACCGATATTAACGTAGCCCTTTGTGTAGAATGTGGGAATTTGCAAAAATCTTGTTATAACAAAGCAGATTGCCGCAAAAAGCGCACACACAACGATTTTTTTTGTCTTTGAATTGTTCATAAACATGTCATCTCCTGTATGATTTTTACCACCGTACAAACTGTTTGTTTACCTTTATTCATGCCCTCTTATTAAAAAGCAAAATTATATGTCCGTTTTAATTGCAAGCCCTGTTTCGCTGCTTTCAAAGGCTGCTTCCATAACCTTAATTACTCTGAGAGCCTGTTCGGGTTTTATGGTGAGTTCTGCCTTACCCTCTATTGCGTCGGCAAACTGATTGTATACAACCGTGAGGTCATCCGTAATACCCTCGGGGCACGGAAGCGGAGTTATTTTAAAGCTGTCTTCGCTTCTGGGCGCCATTGTTTTTGAAGGACCTACCTTATTTGAAGGAATGTTTACACCCCATGTATCTTCTCTGTCTATAGGTGTAACGGCTCTTCCCTCGGCTTCCCATCCGTCTATCTGAATTGTGCCCTCGCTGCCGAGAACATACCAGCGCGGATGAAGTATGTAGTTATTTGTTCCGACTTCTATCTGAGCGGTAAGCCCGCTTTGGAATGTCATAATAAGCTGAAAGTTATCTTCAACCTCATCATAATGAATTTTATACATCTTGCAATAAACACTTGCAACGCGCTCATCTATCATATACATAATCTGGTCAATAAGATGAACACCCCAGTCAAGCATCATGCCGCCGCCTTTTTCTTTTTCGGTACGCCAGCCTGCGGGGAGCCCTCTTGAGCCCTCAACCCTTGACTCGATAAGATAAACATCGCCGATGAGCCCCGATTCAACCGCGCGTTTCATATTAACAAAATCGCGGTTGGTTCTTCTGTTTTGATCTACCGTGAAAACTTTGCCGCATTTTTTTGCAACTTCTATAATATCTTCAAGATCTTTGCTTGTCATCGTGGCGGGTTTTTCGCAAATTACGTTTCTGCCGCTTTCAAGCGCTTTAATGCAAAGCTCCTTATGTGCGTCATTTGTTGTGGCAACAAGAACCATGTCTGTTTCCTTATCGGCAAGAAGCTCCTCGCAGGAAGCATATGTATTCCAACCGTTGTCGCGTGCCGCTTTCATTCTTTCGGGATTGATATCGTATATACCTTTTATATCAACCCTGTCGTAAAACTTCAAAACCTTGTCTGCATGAATTCCTGCCATTCCGCCGTAGCCGAATATTCCTATTTTATGTGTAGCACCCATAAAATGTACCTTCTTTCTCATAGTAAATCGTTATGTATCATAATAACATTAAATCAATATTTATGCAACAAATAAGCCGAGGATGTAACAATACTGTAACTCCTCGGCATTAATTCTGTAAATTTATTCTACATTTTAAATATTATTCCTATTATTGCTGCAGGAATAATGATAAAAATCGGATGGAATTTGAACTTCTGATATA
The DNA here is from genome assembly GCA_934463165.1 of uncultured Clostridia bacterium. Taxonomy (GTDB): domain Bacteria; phylum Bacillota; class Clostridia; order UMGS1810; family UMGS1810; genus RGIG1828. The sequence continues at coordinate 155,778 of CAKSJG010000003.1, read as the reverse complement.
TCGGAAGCAAAACAGCAAACAGTATCAGTGCTTTTACATTGAATATATCCAAAAGTTTGCCGCTTTCGGTAAACAGATCAATATTAAGACACGCCGTTTTAAACACGGTTACGCATGCCGCAAATATAAGTCCGCAGACCGCAGGGCGCAACCCTTTAAACGCACGGTCAACATATATACTGTTTTGAAATTTATCAAGCATGCGCGCGACAATGATTATTACTATAACGGACGGCAATACAAGAGACAGAGTTGCCGTGATTCCTCCAAGGATTCCGATTCCGATGCCGCCCAGAGTTGAACCGGCATTATAGCCGCAGTATGTTGCCATATTAACTCCTATGGGGCCCGGTGTAGATTCCGAAACGGCTATCATATCTGTCATGACCGAGACATTCAGCCAATCATATTTTTCGGCTATCTGATAAAGAAACGGCAATGTTGCAAGACCGCCACCGACCGCAAAAAGACCGGTTTTGAAAAATTCAAATATGAGATACAGAAAAACCGTCATTATTTATCCCCCGCTTTCTTAATGCATACCGCGCCGTATATAAGCCCTGCAGCAATTGCACCCAAAACAATATATACCGCAGACCATTTTGTGAATATGGAAATTGCAGCTGCTGCCAGAAACAGGCAGACACCGAATATATTTTTGATTCCTCTTTTTGAAAGAGATATGACCGCGCTTAAAACGAGAACGGCAACGGCAGCATTGATACCTGCAAGAGCATGGCGAACTGCCGGAATATGAGAGAAATTCCCGATAAACGCCGCTATTACCGTAATAATAACGATAGACGGCGCAATGACGCCGAGGGTAGCGGACACAGCCCCGGGAATGCCCCTTCTTTTATATCCTATAAACGTTGCGGTATTTACCGCTATAACACCCGGAGTGCACTGACCAACCGCATAATAATTCATTATTTCTTCATCCGTTGCCCATTTTCTTTTTTCAACAATTTCGTGCTGAATCATCGGAAGCATGGCATATCCGCCGCCGAATGTGAATCCGCCTATTCTGAAAAACATCCAAAATAATTCAAACAATTCTTTCATATGATCTAATCCTCACTTTTAATCCATAGTTGCTACATGATCGTCAAAATTTTCCGTAAAGATATGACTGCCGTCCTTTTTATTTTCATCGGTATGATAAAACAGATAATTATGGCTTTCAGGGGTTGCCGCAGCAATAATTGAGTTTATACCGGGGTTACATATCGGCCCGGGGGTAAGACCTTTGTTTTTATACGTATTATACGGCGAATCAACCTTGAGATCATCATATGACACGGAGGTCATATCATACCTGCCGTTTGATTTTGCATATACAACCGTCGCGTCAACCTGCAAAAGCATGGAATCATTCAGACGGTTATATATAACGCCCGCTATTTTCGGTCTTTCGCTGTCAAGCACGGCTTCACGTTCAACAATAGACGCCACCGTCACATTTTTAAAAACATTGTCAAGATCCGAAAAATGCTTTTTATATTCCGCTTCAAATGTTGCCAGCATTTTATCAACTATATCGTGCGGGGTTGCCGATGTAAAAAATTCATATGTGTTCGGAAACAGAAATCCTTCAAGCTTATACTTATAATTTGCATCGGGAATGTTTTTTATGAATTCATAGTTATAATCATTTGCCCCAACGGCTTTTTTAAATTCGTCTGCGCTGCAAACTCCGAGTTTTTCGCATTTTGCGGCAATCATTTCAACGGAATACCCCTCGGGAATGATAAGGGCATATGTGTTGCCGTTATTGGGGGGAGTTGTAACGGCGGAAAGAATATCCGCAAGGCACATTCCGTCATTCAGATTAAACTCTCCGCTGTAAATCTCTTTATATTTATCGCGATTGAGCTTATATTTAATCACAAACGTCCATTCGCTTTTTATGAGCCCCTTATCCGCAAGGAGCTTTGCAACATCACGCGCGCTCTCTCCGTCGTTTATAACAACCGTAACCGGGTTGCCGTCGGCAGATACGGTGCGGTTATATTCCTTAACAAGCGGAACGATCTTAAATAATGCAATTATCAGAATTATTAGAATTACAACATATAACTTTTTGGATTTTCCTCTCTTTTCGTTCATTCGTCTTACACCTTCTTTTGCTTAAATTATGACAAAAATGTTACGATATAACACGGACAGTATATCACATAAAAAAAAACACTGCAAGCACTGCAGCGTTTTTTTGGTTAAATCTTCCAATAATTTTTACGCAATTTTCGTTTTACAATTACCCTAATTTCAGTGATTATATCTCGTCTATATTTATTTCCATACAAATAGGATAATGATCAGACATGTAAATGCCGTCATCACAATCAGTCCAGGAGTGCACTGAACTTACAGCATTTTTTACAGATTCGTTTACATAAATATAGTCTATCTTTTTGCTTGCTTTTCCAAAACCATGGAATGATATCTTAATTTTTCGGGTTACATCGCTAAGTTTAAGCTTCTCGTAATTATTGCAATAATTTATGGTATCCGATTCAGGCTCTGCGTTAAAATCACCTGCTATAATTGTCGGAATATTGTCTGTCAGATTTTGCCTGCCGGTTGTATCCAGCACCTGCTTAATACCCTGTATTTTTGCCTCATCGGAAATATGATCAAGATGTATATTTACTGTGCGCATCACCTTATTTGTGTATGTGTCACGTATCTTTGTAACGATACATATCCTCGGACATACACTTTGTATTTCATATCTTGAACCGGGCAAATAAGGAGTAGGACTGAGCCAATAGCATTCATATCCCGTAATCTGTATCCTTTCGTTTAAAACAGCAGTATACAGACCCTCTCCGTGATAGTCGCTTTCCCTTGGCTGACCGACAAAAGTGTATTCCGAAAGCATTCTTTTCATCAGTTCGCAATGTCTTTCGCTAAATTCCTGAAACATTATCACATCAGGTTTTTCCTGCATTATTTTGTCATAAATCATTCCCGCCCGATGAATAAAACTGTTTTTTCCATCCGGATTACCTTTCCAGACACATCTGATATTAAATGTTACAATTTCTAATTTTGAATTCACTCTTATCACCATTCGACTCATTTTATTATTATAATACGCATCGTTATTTGTTTCAAATATAATTTCTATCGTTTAATCCTGATAAATTAACTAAATCAATCAGGTGTAATTTCGTTTTTTGATATGTCAGCTCATGGCTTCCAAAAACAATTACTTAAATTCAGCAATGCGAAAAACATAGTTATCGGAAAGGCGATTGCATAAAGCTGCAATCGCCTCAAAAATTCCATTATTAAATTTTGACCCCAACTATTGACAAGGAGCCGTTTTAATTATACTGCAATCTTTAACCGTAAATTCAAAATTAGTTAAGGATTGCAACCTCCGTTTCTTTATCAAAGAGGTGAATCTTGTTAACGTCAACACCAATCTTGATGTCATCACCAACCTGAGCAGTACTGCGCGGATTAACTCTTGCGGTAAAGCTGCTGTCATGAACTTTAAGATAAAGATATGTTTCGGCACCCATAAGCTCCGTAACTTCAACGTGAGCATCGATAACCGTATCGGGGTTAAGTGAAAGGAAGCTTTCTTCATCGTGAAGATCTTCCGGTCTGATACCAAGGGTAACTTCTTTGTTGAGGCAATCAGCTTCTCTGATCTTTGCAGCAACGCCTTCGGGAACTTTGATTGAATTATCGCCGAAGTGAAGCGAAATAACACCGTCATCTTCAGTAGCCTTACATGAAACAAAGTTCATCTGCGGGCTGCCGATAAATCCTGCAACAAACATATTGCAAGGCTTATTGTAAAGATTGATAGGTGAATCTATCTGCTGTACAAAACCGTCTTTCATAACAACAATTCTTGTACCCATTGTGAGAGCCTCTGTCTGGTCATGAGTAACGTAAATGAATGTTGTCTGTAAGTTATGATGCAGCTTTGAAATCTCTGTTCTCATCTGAACTCTGAGCTTTGCATCAAGGTTTGAAAGAGGTTCATCCATAAGGAATACCTTAGGTTCACGAACTATAGCACGACCGAGAGCAACACGCTGTCTCTGTCCGCCGGAGAGAGCTGCCGGTTTTCTGTCGAGAAGATGCTCAATATCGAGAATCTTTGCAGCTTCGGTAACACGTTCTCTGATTTTATCTTTCGGAACTTTTCTGAGCTTTAATGCAAAAGCCATATTTTCGAATACTGTCATGTGCGGATAAAGAGCATAGTTCTGGAAAACCATAGCTATATCTCTGTCCTTAGGTGCTACATCATTAACAAGAGTATCTCCTATGTAGAGTTCTCCGGAAGAAATTTCTTCAAGACCGGCAATCATTCTGAGTGTCGTGGATTTTCCGCATCCGGAGGGGCCTACCAGGACAATGAACTCCTTGTCTTCAATATCAAGACAAAAATCAGAAACAGCCGTAACGCCGCCCTGATATGTCTTATAAATATGCTGTAAATTTAAACTTGCCATTTTTAGACCTCCTGAAACCTGCTATTTGTATCTATGCTTATACTATATCACAAATACAAAAATTTTTCCAATGGGTATTTTCACAAAATTATTATAAATATTTGTCAACATTGCATAAAATAATTCTAAACTTTAAAAACGCGGGGAAATCTGTCTACTTTTTGCACAAAACACCGATAAAATAAGCATATTTTATGCAAATAAACGTTCAAAATCAAGCTGCGTTTTAAATCGAAAAACAAAAATTTGTTATTTATGCACAAGTAAAACTCCGATGACAGCTGTGTTTTGGATTAATGATACATTCATATTCATGCCGGATTACATTTTATCTGCCCGATTATCCGAAATACGACGCATAAATTCATTTTCATCTATAACTTCTATTCCGAGTTCATTTGCTTTGGCAAGCTTTCCGCCCGCCTCTTTGCCTGCAACAACAACATCCGTCTTTTTCGAAACAGAAGACGTAACCTTTCCGCCGTTTGATTCTATGAGATGCTTTGCATCTGAACGGGTAAGATTTTCAAGTGTTCCGGTGAGGACAAACGTCATACCCGAAAAAATATCACTGCGGATATTTTCTTTTTTATTTTCAAGGCTTACACCGGTATTTTTCAGCTTTTCAACAATTGCCTTAACATGAGGCTGCGCAAAATAATCGGTTACGCTTTCTGCCATTATCATTCCTATATCGTTTATTGATGCAAGCTCTTCAGCCGTTACGTCAAACAATTTTTCGATATTTTCGACATAATCGGCAATAAGCTTTGCCCCTCCGAGACCTATATGCCTTATTCCGAATGCATACAAAACCCTTGCCAGACCGTTTGACTTGGATTTTTCAAGCGATTTTATGAGGTTTTCGGCGCTTTTTTCTCCGAGTTTCTCAAGTGAAGCTATATCCTCTTTTTTCAAATAATATAAATCCGCACAGTCTTTTATAAGCTTCTTTTCAAGAAGCTTTGAAACAACGGACGGTCCCATGCCCTCTATATCCATAGCGTCTCTCGACACAAAGTGTATTATATTTCTTTCAAGCTGCGCCGGACAATCGGCACCGGTACACCTGTATGCCGCTTCTCCCTCTTCTCTTATAACATGACTGCCGCATACGGGGCATTGAGCCGGCATGTGAAATTCCGTCTGTGAGCCGTCTCTTAAATCCTTTCGGACGTCGAGAATCTCGGGTATAATATCTCCTGCCTTATAAACCGTTACGGTATCACCGATGCGTATATCCTTTTCACGTATGAAATCCATATTATGAAGTGTTGCGCGGCTTACCTGCGTTCCCGCAAGAGTCACGGTATCAAATTCGGCATTCGGCGTTAAAACGCCTGTTCTTCCGACTTTTACGATAATGTCTCTGATTACGGTTTCTTTTTTTTCGGCAGGATATTTATATGCAATTGCCCACTTCGGAGTTTTTGACGTCTTGCCGAGAAGCTCCCTTTGCTCCAATGAATTAACCTTTATAACCGCACCGTCTATATCAAACGACAAACCGTCACGCTCACCGCCGATTTTTTTCACCGCATCGATTGCTTCATCGATATTTTTAAAAACCGTATCATTAAGGATAACCTTAAACCCGGCTTTTCTTAAGAATCTCAATCCGTCTATATGGGTTTTTATTTCGACGCCCTCTATCTGCTGAATATTAAACACAAAAATATCAAGCTTTCTCCTTGCCGCAACGGATGAGTCAAGCTGTCTGAGTGAGCCTGCGGCAGCATTACGCGGATTTGCAAATACACTTTCACCCGCAAGTTCCCTATCTGTATTTATTTTTTCAAAGGTCTTTTTTGATATAAAAACTTCGCCGCGAACTTCAAGGTAGCTTACGGGTACGTTAAGTCTCAGCGGAATTGACATAACGGTTTTTAAATTTTCCGTTACATCCTCACCGACATTCCCGTCTCCGCGCGTTGAACCGCGCACAAAAACAGAATCTCTGTATTCAAGAGATACCGACAGCCCGTCAATTTTATGTTCAACACAATACTCTGCCTGTAAGCCGAGTTTTTCGCTCACGCGCTTGTCCCAGTCCTTAAGTTCATCAAAGCTGAAAGCATCCTGCAGACTTTGCATCTGAACGGTGTGCTCGACCGTATCAAAACCGTTGAGTATTCTGCCGCCTATCTTCTGAGACGGAGAATCGGGAGTTACAAGATTCGGGTCGGCTTTTTCCATTTCTATGAGTTCACGCATCATAGAATCATATTCGGCATCGGTAATAATCGGATCATCAAGAACATAATACCTATGACTGTGATAATTTATTTTTTTCTTAAGCTCCTCATACTTCGAATCCATTTAAATACCTCCGGAAATTTTCATCAAACAATCCCGACGTCAAATTTTAAGAACGCTTTATCTCTATTACTTCACTTGAACTGAGCGGTTCGCATTCAAGGATGCTGTTCCAGACAAACACTTTTGCCTTAACGGCTGTTCCGTCATCATCAAAAATTGTATTGACATGGTCAATTGTTTTTAAAATCGGCACTATCATATATCCTACAAGTTTGTTTGTATCGGAATAAAGCGCAATATGAACCGCCTGACCCGATATAGGTTTATTAAACTTCGTATATAATACAAATGTATTGTTAACCGTGTACAACTCTGTTTCGGTTTTTATAACCTCATCATCACCGGTACTGCCGCCGCTGCCGTCTCCGGCATAACGGGTTATCTCAAAGGTATAGCCGTAAACCTCAGCATATCTGTGAGCGTATGAGTATTGCGGACCTTTAAGCTTGCTTATGGTGCATCCGTCAAATGCTTTGTCTCCTATATAAGTAACCGTGCTTTCAAATTCCATCTCTGTAATTCCCGTATCCATAAAAGCATATGCACCTATGGATGCAACAAGCGGAGAAAGAGTAAACGATTTAAGCTTTGTGCACTTTTTAAATGCTGCATCACCTATTTTTGAAAGTCGGTCATTTACAACGACCGTTGAAAGGTTAACGTCGTTCTGGAATGCACTGTTGCCGATAATTGACATATTTGCGGGAAGTGTAACGGTTTCAAGTGCATCACAGTATGAAAATGCATAATCACCTATGTATCGAAGAGTTGACGGCATCGTAATGCTCTTAAGACCCTTTGCATACTCAAACGAATATGCAGGAAGCTCCGTTACACCCTCGGTTATTATTACGCTTGAAAGAGCATTGCAGCCTGCAAAAACGGGATAGGATTTGCTGTAAGCCATTGTTTCGCATTTTACAGCCGAAAATATGACCTCAGTGAGTGATGAGCAGCCGTAAAACACCGAATTTGCCAAAGTTTTTACGTTTTGAGGTATTACAAGAGTTGTAATTTTGGTACATCCGCGAAATGCCATTGCACCTATCTCCGTAACCGAATCGGGAATTGAAACCGACGTCAAAGCCGTAAAATTATAAAATGCATAGTCGCCTATCGTCTTAAGACCCGTCGAAAGCTTCAGAACACTTATAGCCGAAGCATAGTCTTTCCACGGAGCGCCTCCGGCCGTATAATCCGTCATTGAGCCCGAGCCGCTTATCGTAAGCGTGCCGCCTGAATATGACCATGAAAGACCGTCTCCGCAGCTTCCGCTTGTCGATGCGGCAAACACCTCTGTCGGGACAATAAATGAAAATATTATTACAAACATTAATACAAATGCCGTTATTCTTGATTTCATTTCATAAAACACCTCTTTCGTATAATTATGTTTATTATATCATCATAAAACTAAAGATGTCAATATTATCATCATTTTGACAAATATTTGAAATATTTCCGCATCATTTCGGAAATCCGTATCTTGCCAAAGCGGCATTTTTGTATCTGCGGTCATTCGTTACATCCTTTAAAACCCACGCGGGCGCAGTGTAAGAAATTGCCTCGTCATCCGATGCAAATTCTATTTCCATATACGCAAGACCGCTGAATTCACCTTTAAAGATATCTATCTCCATTATATGACCGATACCGTCGGGAACATAGAAGCGCGTCTTGCAAATCTTTCTGCCCTCTGCTTTTCCGGAAAGTCTTGCGTAATCATCCGCGGTTATTTCAATTTCAAATTCATCACGCGAAAGGCCGCCGCCCTCGGGCTTACCCTTGACACAAAGAATATATCGGGAATCATCTTCTTTTCTTATTCTCACCGTCGGAGAAAAAGATATATACATCTGCTCCATTTCCGTCTTTTTTGCGTTTTTAAAATCACAGCCGATATTATTTACATCAAGCAGCCATTTCCTTTCAATTTCTTTTTTTGCGGACACTGCATCATCCCTCCGTTTTTCGTATACCGTTTTTATTATATCAAAAAATCCCGCACGGAAAGTGCAGGATTTTTATGACCCATACGAGAATCGAACTCATGATTGCGCCTTGAGAGGGCGCCGTCTTAACCGCTTGACCAATGGGCCGTATTGTCTTGTTGCTATATTATTATAGCAACAAGACAGAGTTTTGTCAAGTTTTTTTTATTTAAACACAAATTTTTATTATAATCGGCCGATAATATGCCTTATATTACTTTGACGCTTCATCAATTTGCTTAAGAATTTTATCTTTTTCTTCCTGGGTTGTTGCCTTTTGCAAATCCTGCATCAACTGAGATACTTTATCGCTTTTTGAAGATCCGCTTCCGCTCTGACCGTTGCCCGAAGCGCTCTGACTTCCGTTTGTTTCGGATGATGCCTGACCGTTGCCGGATGTCTGGGTGTTGTTTTTATCATTTTCGTTTTTATCTTCCGTCTTTGTTCCCGGATCTTTTTTACCGGTTTTATCATCCGAATCCGTGCCTGTGGTATCCGTCGGCAAAACGGTTGATGTCTCATCCCCGATTACAGTTCCGTCGGCAAGCTTAACTTTATAGTTTACTCCGTTTTTAACCGCATAGTTATATGCATCGGAATCCTTATAGCAAATAATCGTAAACATGCTGTCGCAGTCAAAGAAAGCTTCATTGCCGACAGTAGTTTTCTCAGGTATTTCAACTTCGTCAAGAGAAGTACAGCTTTTAAACGCCCCTTCGCCGATACCTTCAAGCGAATCATAGAATTTAATCTCTCTGAGGTCGCCGCAGCCCGTAAATGCATAATCATCAATAGACTTAATCTTTTTGGAAAGTTTTACATTTTTTAGCGATTCACAGCCGTAAAATGCGCCCTCGCCAATTTCAGTCACGGTGTCGGCAATTACAACATCTTCAAGAGATTTAAACGAGTCAAAGCTGTAGCTTCCGACGCGCGTAACACCGCTTTTTATAACAATATGCCTTATCGTATCGGCCTTGTCATCCCACGGCTTTTTATCGGATTCAACATAGTCTGTCATAACATCGTCGTCGGTTATTGTAAGCGTGGCGGGGGTTGTGTATTCAAAGCCCTTATCTTCGTTTTCTTCAGCCGAAGAGCTTATCTTAGTTGTTGTTTTATTAACCTTGGTTGTTGAACCTATCATGTTTGTAATTGCATTTACAAGGCAAATAACCAAGACAATAATAACAACTATTCCCACTGCCGTTATGATTAATATTGTCTTTTTATTTTCGCTCTTCCCGCCGGATGAACGTTTTGCATATGATTCGGGAGCTTCTTTTTTCGGATTGATGCTGTCATTATCTTCGGTTTCGGATTTTTTTTCATCATGTACACATTCCGAGCGTACATCATCCATCGATATTTTAACGGTTCTCTCATTATCTTCGGTTATGCCGAGGTTTTTCTTTAAAATCTCCTGTTCCTTTTTAAAGTCACTGCTTGTGCCGATTTTAATACCGCTTTTATCATCGATTTTATCGGATTCACCGTTGTCTGCATCATATATATCGTCTTTCTGAATGTCATTTTCATCTGAACCGGATTTTGCCTTATTGATTGGTTTTATGTCAATTTTTTTTGGAGCTGCTTTGCCGCTGTTTAATTTTTCTTTGGTAACACTGACCGGACAATCACAATACGGGCACACTATTTCGGTATCAAGAATTTCATTTTCACAATTTGAACATTTGATAACTGCCATATTTTTCTACCTTTCTTTTTAACGGTTTTGTGTTCAAATATCCTGTATTACGGGGATATTACCACTTATTTTTTTTCTTTTTCTGAGATCTTATTGCCATGTATATTGCAAAAACTATAATAATGAAAATCAGCCCTGCAAAAAGATACACCGTGGTTTTGCTGTTTTTATTTATGTTCGTTTCCTTTTCAAGCTTATCCTGGGCGGATTTTTCAATCAGATTTTTTACTTCGGTATAATCCGGAGTCTCATTATATTTAATCTGCGAAACAATTCCACTGAATTCAGACAGCTTTTCCGTCGTAAACGGAACAGGTGACGTAAACTGGAGATTTATTTTCTTTCCGCAGTAAACCGTCTGATAACATGTTACAAATCCGTCGGATGACGAATATGTATACATTATATACGGCGTGGGATATTCCGCGCTGTTATTGATCCATTTAATATCAGTTATACTGTTTGCTGATACGGAATTTGAAATAAGCGCTTTTTTTATATCATCAAGCAGCTTGTCTTTCGGATCTCCGTTTTCAACAATTGCATAATCCTTTGAATATTTGTGATTTTCCGCATTTGAGTTATCAATTTTTGACGGATCCGCTGCATCCTTTACCGAAAGGCATTCGGTATTATTGTTTTCATCACATGCATAAAGCACATAACTTTCAGGATCCATAACTTTTGCTTTCCAATCGAAAAAGGTCATTTTATTGGCAGCAAGCAATGTATTGAACGAATCGTCGCAGCCGTCTGCCGTACATATGCTATAGCCGTCAATAACATTTACGGAGGTAACCGTGCTGCCTGCAATTTCAGTCTCTGCCGCACAAACATTTACCGAAATCAAAAGCGCCGGAATCAAAAAAAGTATATATTTAAATTTATTCATCTTATGCCACCTCATTTAATACAACACAAACATATATCTTCATTCGGGTATACTTTAAACCGCCTTAAATGTTTAAGAATGAACATAGTATTTTTCGGTTATACCGTCACCGCACTTTAGAAACGTATGAATGTTTCCGTCTGTATTCACGGTTATAAAAGATCCGTCAACTATATATGTTCCGAGTTCCGTGTGTCTGCCCGATTCCGTTTCATAAAAGTTTCCGTCTTTGGTAAAGCCGTATGTCTTACCGCTTTCACTTGTGACCTCGGCATCAAAAGAAGATTGCTCCGGTATGCTTCCTTTCAGAAAATCACCGTCACGTATTGCAAAATACTTACGGTCGGCAAATGTGCACTCGCATCTTTCCATATCTCCGTAAGGAGAGAGAACTATATTTCCGCCGTTATATTCCCATTTTCCGTTTTTTGAAATATTCACTCCGTCATCCGACATTTTATATGTTCCCGACGAATTAAATTCGATATACGATGCGGATTCGCCGCTCGATATAACAAATCTTCCTCTTATTGTATCCATATTTGAAACAGCGGTTTTTAAAAATATAAGAGTTATACAAAGACAAACCGAAATCAATATAATCGGAACACCGATTTTTATAAGTAAATTTCCGTTTTTCTTTTTTACGGAAGTGCTGTTCTTTTTTTCGGCTTCATTCTCTTTAAGCTTTTCAAGGACATCGCTCTTTTTCAGTATGCCCTCAGATACTGATTTGCTTTTTTCTTTAATATTCGGACTGCTCATAAATTCAATCCTCCCGTGCAGTTTGCTTTTCATAGTATACTGCGGCAATACCGCTGTCTGCCCCCGTGTCGCTTATGTGATAATCATACATCAAAAATTCTGAGGTATCTCCTCCGAGAGTAATCGATATCTTATCATCGTGTACATTATATGAACCGGAATATGCGATCGGAATGGTATTTTCACCGTCATCAGTATAAACCCCATCGGCTTTTCCGTCATCTTTCAGGGTTAAAACCATTTTCCCGTCCGATGATGTAAGCACGGAATTAAAATGTTCATCAGTCCCGATTTTTCCGGAATAAACCGAGCGTGTATCAATCAGATAATCATTATATATTTGATAAATAACGGGATTTGTATCCTCCGGAAAGCCTATGCTTATATAATCAACTCCGCCTTTTTTCAGGGAAGACCACCAGCCGTTTTGACTCTGACCCGAAGCCTTTACCGTCATATCGTCACAAAGCTCGATTGATGACATATCACCGTCGGAAGAATTATTCATATACATACCCGCAAAAGATTTATCAACACCGCCGCGTATTTCGTCAGCTTTTTCTGCATCCGAACGGAGTTTTTTATCGACAGCTTCCGAAAATTCTTTATTAATCTTTTCTTTTTCCGATTTATCGGAATAATTTTTAATCAGAACAACAGCCGATACAGCCACTATAATAACAGCTATTATAACAACAATTGTTATATCGGTGTGTAACCCCGGGTTTTTTTTATCATTTGACATATTATGAGACTCCTCTTTCTTATCGTAATATATTCTATCATATTTTGTTTCATATTGCAAGAAAAAATTTTTTATCGGATTTATCATTATTTTTGCATACACATTAATTACAATTATGAATATAATATAAATATAATTAGAATATATATTTATATTATGAAATCTATTATAATATAATAGGACAAGTTAATAATGTAGTTAATATCATATTTACTGTTTCGGTTTTATATGGTATTATATTATTATCGCAAATTGTCGAATTCTGTCGATAAGGTGGGTTATGATGAGCAAAGTAACAATAAGTATCAATAAAAGAGGAAATGACGGGTACAAGGTTATATCAGTCAGGCTGAAAGAAAAAACTTTAAAAAAAATTGATTATATTTCAGCTCAAAGTAACCGTTCCAGAAACGAGGTTGTCAATATACTGCTTGAAAGCTGTATTGACGATGTCGAGATTAATTGATTTTTATTTAATAAAATTACGTCTAAAAGGATTTTTAAAAATTTATAATACAGGAGATTAACTACAAAATGAAGGGGATAATACTTTTTGTAAAAAAGTATTACAGCATAATATTATTTTACGGGATATGCATTTCTTTAGGCCTGTTTTCCGTATACAGCTACAGCACATCGTATGATAAAAATGTCAGCCGCCTCAGTAATGCGGAATCAGAGCAAAACATTACGGTGAAAGTTACCGGTTATCCGAAAATCTCATCGTCGCGCTTATCCGTATGCAGTGAAGCCATATCCGACGGCAAGCTCGTCAAATACGGTTCGGGCATATATGTCACGGTTACTGATATTCCGAAAGAGTGCATTTCTCCGGGAGACATACTTCGGTTTTCCGCCGATGTTCAAACATACTCAAATGCATCGAACGAAGGCGGATATTCTTTTGCATCATATCTTAAAGAAAAGAATATGTGCGCAACATGCAAAATAAAGTTTAAGGATTTGTCAATAATTCGGGTAAAAGGCTCGGCAGCAAGGAAAATATATGAAATCCGCCGCAGCTTCACCCGAATCTGTGACACTTATCTTGCCGACGAAAACTGTTCAGGCTTGGTTAAGGCTGTAATATCGGGTGACCGTTCCGGCTTGAATGATGACACATCCGAAGCATTTAAGCGGTGCGGTATTTATCATATTGTTGCCATATCGGGCTTGCACCTCAGTATTATTGCGTCAATTTTGCTGTCTTTATTTTCAAGGTTAAAGTTCAGGAAACAAAAGAAAAACATTTTTACATATTCGGCGATTACAGCTGCGTCTTTTTTCGTCCTTTTATTTACCGGATGCGGCGTCTCTGTAATAAGAGCGGCTTTTATGCTCGGTATTGTTGCGCTGTGCGTAATATTTTCAAGAGCATACAGCGGAAAACATTCATTATTTCTTGCGGCATTCTTTATATCTGTTTTCTTTCCGCAGGATTTATTCGGCGTATCATTTTATTTGTCGTTTCTTTCAACGCTGGCAGTTATGTGCAGTGTTGATGTCATAAAATTCATTAAAAACAACACAAAGTTTGGGACTGCTGCAAATAAATCCCTCTTTTCGGTAGCCGTGGTGTCGGTTATGTCAACCATGTTTACACTTCCGGTTACGGCTTTTTCATTCGGATATATTCCGCTTCTTTCATTTGCGGCAAACGCGATTGTTCTGCCGATTATTCCGTTTCTTATAGGCATGTCGGTGATATTTTCGCTGACTTGCATTTTTCCGTTTCGCCCCTTGACCCTGATTTGCTCATATGCGGTAAATTCCCTCGCCGAGGCGGTTATTATACCGGCAAAAATTATATCTTCCCTTTCATTTTCTTCGATCGAAGTTATTCCCGACATTCTTGCCGCATTCTTTTTTTCGCTTGCAGCTTTCGTGTTTTGCATACTGATACTTAAAAGATACGGAGCAATAAAATTCATTGCGGTTATGAGCATTTTTACTATTGCGGGAATTTCATTTTTGAGGTATAATAACGGTAATGATAAAATCAAAGTAACATATTTTGACGTCGGTCAGGGAGATTGCAGCATTATTACGATGCCGAACGGCGAGACGGCAATGATAGACTGCGGAACGCAGTATTCATCTTCGGCAAAGCAAACTGCGTCAAACGTCACTGCATACATGCGCATAAACGGGCTTACTGCCATTTCGACAGCGTATGTTACGCATTTACATAACGATCACACAAACGCACTTCGCACTCTTATTGAAAACGGACGTATAAAAAGACTTGTGTTGCCGCAATACTCCGACCTGTCGGAAAACGAAGCCAAAACCATAAAGAAAGAGCTTTTGTGTTCGGCGGCAAAAGCGCATATACCCATATATTATGCAAGTGACAAAACAAAAATTAAATACAAAAACGGAACAGAATTTAAAATCTATTTTCCCGAGAAAGATAAACTCTATGACAACAATAATATGTCTGCCGCAATTAAAATCACATACGGCAAATCCAAATTCTTTTTCTGCGGAGATTCCGAAGAAAAAGAGCAAAAAATTTTAGTCGGCAAAGATATAGAGTGCAGTGTGTTAAAAGTTGCTCACCACGGCGGCTACAGCAAAATGAGCGACAGCTTAATCAAAAAGTGCAACCCGCAATATGCTGTTGTATCCTGCGGGAAAAACAATATGTACAATCATCCGTCCCGAAAAACCGTAAATGCCCTTGTAAACAATAACGTCCGTATTTTACGGACAGATATAAGCGGAGCCGTTTCGGTTTATGCGGATAAAGGCGGAATTGAAAAAATAACGGTTATGAAAAAATAACGGAGGAGGCCATACATGGATAAACCGATAAAAATAAAAAAAGATACCGATTCTTCGTCACTGTCGGGTGTATATTTACTTCTCGGCGAAGAAGCATTTTTGCGCGATTATTATTGCAATGCGGCTGTTAATTCTCTGCTTGATAAATCTTTTGCGGATTTCAATTATATAAAATACAGTTCACGTGCCCCGAAAAATGATGAAATAGAAGATTTTTTGAGCACATACCCCTGCATGAGCGAGAAAAAAATTATTGTTATTAAAGACAGCGGACTTCTTAAAAAGATTAACGAAACAGATAAAAAGTTCTGGCTTGAAACGCTTAAAGACATTCCCGATTATGCAGTTGTTATTTTTTCGGAAGAAAGCGCGGATAAGAGGAGCGCCGTATACAAAGAAATACTTAAAAATTATTCCGTGGATGAATTTCCCATTCAGGAAAAGAGCAAGCTCGTGCGCTGGGTTATAAACTATTGTTCAAAAAACAAGACAGCAATTTCGGCAGAGGACGCGTCTTACATGATAGACAGCACATCCGAAAGCATGTATTTTCTGAAAAATGAGGCAGATAAGCTGTGTGCATATGCCTCGAAAACAAAAAAAATAACCAAGGATGATATTAATATCTGCTGCTGCAAGCCGCTTCAGAGGCAAACCTTTGACATGATAGACGACTGCCTGAGGAAAAAATTTAAAGAAGCCGGCGAAAAGCTTAGCGAGCTTAAGCTTTTAAAAGAAGAACCGATAATGATAAACGGGGCAGTTTTTTCAAAATACAACCAATACAGAAAAGAGAAAATACTCTCAAAAACAATGAGCGCAAAAGACATTGCATCTAAAATAAAGGCGGCTCCGTATTTCGTGTCAAAAGATTTATCGGCAATAAAAAACATGAGTCTTGGCGACATTGATAAAATTTTGTATTTGTGCGAAGAAACAAACAGAAAAATCAAATTCGGAACCGGAGACGGATGGACTCAGATTGAAATAATATTTGCCGAAATGTGCAGATAAAACATATTTAATTTTCAAAAGAGCCCTGCGGTAAATTCATTGATTTACCGCAGGGCTCTTTTTTATCACTTTGATATTTTTGTAAATAAATAAACAATAAGCGCTATTGCCGCCATAACAATAAAAATTCCGAGCATTCCCTGCCACATAAGATTAAGCGCCGAATTTAAATCAGTACAGTTCATAACAAACACCTCTTTCAGACTATTTCAACAACTGTGGAATAAGATTCAGAATCATTCCGCCGGCAAGAACCGACGCGATCTGCCCCGAAACGTTTGCGCCGACAGCATGCATCAAAAGGAAATTCTGATTATCGGCTTCCTGTCCGAGCTTCTGAACAACCCTCGCCGACATCGGAAATGCCGAAATTCCTGCGGCTCCGACCATGGGGTTCATCTTATTTTTTGTGAAAACATTAAGTATTTTTGCAAACATTACACCGGCTATTGTGTCAAACACAAAAGCAACAAGCCCGAGAGCCATTATAATCAGTGTGCTGATATTTACAAAGCTTTCGGCAACCATGCTGAACGATATTGTTATTCCGAGCAGAAGCGTAACAAGATTGGCAAGAACCTTTTGCGCACATTCGGAAAGGGAATTAAGTACGCCGCATTCCCTGAGTAAATTTCCGAACATAAGGAAGCCGACAAGCGAAACGGAAGACGGAGCAATAAAACCGGAAATAAACGTTACGATTATAGGGAATGATATTCTTAAAAACTTTGAAACATTTGCCGGATTATACGACATTTTAATCTGTCTTTCTTTTTTTGTGGTAACGGCTTTAATCGCCACAGGCTGGATGATCGGAACCAGCGCCATATATGAATATGCCGCAACTGCAATCGGACCTATGTAGTTTGATTTTAAAACCTGAGAAACAAGTATTGACGTCGGGCCGTCGGCTGCACCGATTATGCCTATTGACGCCGCATCCTTTAAGTCAAATCCGAGAATTACGGCAACAGCCACAACAAAAAATATGCCGAACTGCGCTGCAGCACCGAACAAAAACATTTTCGGATTTGAAAGAAGCGGTCCGAAATCTATCATTGCGCCGATTCCTATAAAAAGCAAAAGCGGCATTGCCTCCGATGCTCCTATTCCCGTATCGTACAGCCACTGTATAATCCCGTTAACCTGACCTATACCTTCTATCGTCTGATTCAAAACACCCGAAAACGGCAGATTGACGAGAATTGCACCGAATCCCATCGGGAGTAAAAGAGACGGTTCATAATCCTTTGATATTGCAAGATATATCAAAAGTATTCCGATAATATACATAACCCCTTGCTGCCACGTCACCGCAAGAAAACTTTCAAGTAAAAAACTCATAAAAACACCTCTCTGATTCATCTTTAAAATTCTTTCTTATTTTATGCTTACTCCGTGAGCTGCATACTTATTTGACAATACATATATACCGGCATATGTACTCTGCATCAAAATTTGAAAATCAGGCAGTCTTATTCGCCGATGCAATATTTATCTGCATAAACCTTATAAAGCTTACCGAAAAATTCACTTTCGCTTTTTATTGTCTTCATCGATTCATGGATATTCATATTATGCTCTTTTGCATCGATTGTACAAACTGCAATATTTGAGCAATGATCTGCCGTTCTTTCAAGATTCGTAAGCAAATCGGCCCATACAAAGCCTGCCTCTATCGAACACTTTCCCTTTTGCAGACGGCGTATATGACCGTCTCTCATTTTGCTTCGAAGATTATCTATTACCTGTTCAAGCGGTTCCACTTTTTTTGCAGTATCAACGTTATTATTTCTGAAAGAATCATATGCAAGATCAAGAATTTCCGAAACGGCATTGCATAAAACATTAAGTTCATCTCTTGCGGATTCCGTAAATTTTATGTCTTTTTCATTGAGTTCTTCGGCAGATTCAAGAATATTTACGCTGTGATCCGATATTCTCTCAAAATCTCCGATTGCTTTTAAAAGCTTGGAAGCATTAATGCTGTCGCTGTCACTCACCTGCAAACCGCTGAGTTTTACAAGATACGTTCCGAGAATGTCTTCATAGTGATCGACCTTTTCTTCGGACTTACGTATTTTTTCGGCAACAGACGGATTGTACTTTTCCAGCATGGAAATTGAATCATTCATTGAAGAAACTGCAAGCGATGCCATTTCACAGACAAGCGTATTGCATCTGTCAATTGCGACCGCGGGAGTCATAAGAAGCCTTTCGTCAAGCTCCGCGATTTTTTCTTTTTTATCAGAATCGGGAACGAGCTTAACGGCAAGCTTTTCAAGAAGACCCGACATAGGCAGAAGTAAAACCGTACATGCAATGTTAAACATCGAATGAGCTATTGCAATTCCGACATAAGAAGCCGACTCGTTAAGAATTGCGGGTTTTACAAGTGCGGATACAAGCGTAAATACCGAAAGCCAAACAATTGTTCCGATAACATTAAAAGAAAGATGCACAACAGCCGCACGCTTTGCATTTTTGTTTGTGCTGACGGATGATAAAATCGCCGTTATACATGTTCCGATATTTTGACCCATTATAATCGGCACTGCAGCTGCATATGAAACCTGACCGGTAACGGAAAGAGCCTGGAGTATACCGACGGATGCGGAGCTCGACTGAATAACGGCCGTAAGCACAGCTCCCGCAAGCACACCGAAAATCGGATTTTTAAACATAATAAATAAATTGCAGAAAGCGGGAATCTTCGCAAGCCCCGATACAGAACCCGACATTGTTTCCATACCGAACATAAGCGTTGCAAAACCGAGAAGTATTGTTCCCGTATCTTTCTTTTTACTCGTTTTTCCGAACATAAGAAGAATCGTTCCCACAAGCGCCAGAACAGGTGTAAACGATGTCGGCTTTAAAAGCTGAACAACAATATTATCACCAGATATACCGCCGAGACTGAGAATCCATGCCGTAACGGTAGTACCGATGTTTGCCCCCATTATAACTCCTATGGACTGCCTCAGTGTCATAAGACCCGAATTTACAAATCCGACAACCATTACCGTTGTTGCAGATGAACTTTGTATGATAGACGTTACGGCAAGACCTGTCAGAAATCCCATCATTTTGTTTTTCGTAAGCTTTCCGAGAATCAACTTAAGACTGCTGCCTGCTCTTCTTTCAAGGGCTTCTCCCATAACATTCATTCCGAAAAGAAACAGGCAAAGACCTCCTATAAGAGTCAAAAACTTAAAAATATCCATTATGTTTTCCTCCCCGTTCGGGCAATAAGTATAATTCATAACATTCTGTTACAGGCTATATTATAACATACCGTATCTTTCTTATCAACAATTCAAATGTAAAATTTATGTAAAATATTCCGGCAAGCAAAAATTCTTCCGGTTACCGGTTCTGTCTGAATTCGCTCGGAGTGCAGCCCGTTTGATTTTTGAATGTCTTGCAAAAATGATAAATATCGCAATACCCGAGCTGGGCGGCAATTTCACCGACAGAGTGTTTTTCGTTTAAAAGCAAGCCCTTTGCCCTTTCAATTTTCAGCATTATCACATATTCCTTGGGTGTCATTTTAAATTTTTGTTTAAAAAGAGTCTCAAAATATTTTAAGCTTATATTTGACATTCCGGACAACCCGCCTATTTTAAAGTCACTTTCGGTATAATGCTTATGCAGATAATTTACCGCACCGTTGATTTTTGAATATTTTTTTGAATTTAAATATGCGTCTTCGTATTTGATAAGTGAAGCAAAAATTTTGTATAAAAGCGACATACACGTGATATTATATCCATCCCTTTTTCTGAACCAGTTTTTTTCGGCATCGATAAAACACGGTTTAATTTCATTTTCATTCGGCAAGCCGATGAGAAACGCTTCCCGTCCGCCTTCGGACAATAATTCAAAATCAATTGTTATTACAACGCCTTTTTCCCCGCTGAAATCAATCTCATACTTTTCGCCTTCGGGTATATACAAAACCGTATTCGCAGATGCAGAAATATTTCTGTCGGAAAAATGATACTTTTCCGTTCCGGATACGGTATAAAGCAAACCGTGCCGGTATCTGCCTTTGTTGTTCATGGGATAATTATTTTTAAAGGCAACATATGTATTAATAAAGGTTATGTCACTTATACGTATGTTTTTCATCCAATCAAACAAATTCATAACATTCTCCGTTTCATTTCAGATTTAATTATGAAAATTATAACATGTTATAATTGTAATGTCAATTTTTTGTTCGAAAAAACACAAAATGTATATTTTTTTACATTTACAAAATTTCATAATGCTGTACAATATTGATTATAAAATAAATCTGAGAGGTGATGTATTGTGAGCAGCATAAGCGAAGCTGACAGACATTATATTGAAAACAAGTATCATAATACGGACGAACCGTTTGATCCGTTTGACCGTTTTCCGTATCACGGTTATGAATATGACGAATCCACCGGTCTTTCCGATGCAGAAATGGAATCAAAACTGAATGAACTGTATGAAAAGACCCGCGGCTTACCCCATTGCGTCGCAAAAGCAAAAGGTTTTGCCTTTGTTCTTGACAATATGCGGATTGACGTAAATAAGCATGACTATTTTATCGGAATGTATAATTGGGCTCAGCCGCTTAATAAAACATTTATATCAAAATGGTATGATGATGTGTTCGACAAAATGCCCGATATAAAAGCAAGAATGTTCGATTATGAAGAATCTGGAACGGCAGCCATGTGGCTTGATATGGCACACGATGTTCCCAATTGGACCGACATACTTGCCCTCGGATTTACCGGTCTTTTGGACAGAGCGCGAAGAATCCGAAAAAGTCACGAAAAGAAAAAAATATTAAACAAAGATCAGCAGGCATTTTTTGATTCAATTGAAATTGAATACGAAGCAATGCTGCGCCTTGTAAAAAGACTGTACCGATATGCCTCGGAGCATAAAAGTGACAAATCGGAGTGCATAGCGCAAAGTCTAAGGCATTTATACGAAGGGGCGCCAAAAAATATATTTGATGCACTGCAGCTGATGTATATCTATTACATGTGTTCGGAATCAATTGAGCAATTTCGGGCCCGTTCTTTGGGAAACGGTCTTGACCGCAGTTTGTATTCTTATTATAAAACGGACATAGAAAACGGAACATATACAAAAGGTGAAATAAAAAAATTCCTGGCCTACTTTTTTTTGCAGTTTTCCGCAATCGGTGATTACTGGGGACAACCGTTTTATCTGTGCGGCACGGATTTTGATAACAAAACGGATATAACGGATTTTACATACGATATTTTAGAGGTATACGAAAGTCTCAATATCTACAATCCCAAAATACAGATAAAAATTGATTATAATACACCTAAAGATTTGATAGTACGTGTTTTAAAAATAATACGAAACGGAAACACAAGCTTTGTCTTTTGCTGTATGCCGGGAATAATTAAATCATTGATGAGCTGCTGCGGCGCAACATATGAGGAAGCCAGAGACTGCGATATCAGCGGATGTAACGAAACCCATATTCGTGCAAATGAGGCATGCATGATATCATCTCTCCCCAACGCGGCAAAAGCAGTATGTTATGTATTTAACAACGGAATCGATACAGTTACCGGAAAGCAAATCGGTCTGAAAACAGGAAGCATAGAGAATTTCCATAGTTTTGAAGAATTTTATTCGGCCTTTCTTAAGCAATGGGCATATATATTGGATAATGCCATGGAAATGGCACGAAAATATGAACACCGCGTTGCAGAGATAAATCCCTCGGTTATGCTCTCCGCAACAATTGAAGGAAGTCTTGAAAAAATTACGGATGCATATGCATTCGGAATGAAATATCCGACATCATCAATTTTATTATGTTCATTCGCAACCGCTGTCAATTCCGTCGTAGCTGTTAAGGAACTGGTTTTTGAAAAAAAGGAAACGACACTTACCGAACTGAGAGACGCTTTAAAAAATAACTGGGACGGATATGAAGCTCTGCGTTTAAAAGCAATAAATGCTCATAAATACGGAAATAACGACGAGGAGGCAGATATATACGCCTGCGCGATGTATAATTGGTTCTCTATGTATGTAACCGGACAGAAAAACAGCCGCGGAGGAATATACAAGGTGGGAGTACCGTCAACGCTTCATTTTATTTCTCAGGGAAAACTGACTGAGGCAACTCCCGACGGAAGAAAAATGGGCGAAGAATGCTCCAAAAACGCAGCACCGTCAGTCGGCACGGAACGCAAGGGCGTCACAGCAATGATCCATTCCGTGCTTAAGGCTTCGCCGTATATGTTTTCGGAGGCGCATGTGCTTGATGTTATGCTTCACCCCTCCGTAATAACCGGGGATGAAGGGCTTGACGCAGTATACGGATTAATAATTAATTACATGAAAAACGGAGGACTGTGTATTCAGTTTAACATTTTCAGCAGCAAAATGCTCCGCGATGCACAAAAGCATCCTGAAAAATACAAAAATCTGCAGGTGCGTGTATCCGGATGGAATGTTCTTTGGAATAATTTGTCAAAGGAAGAGCAGGAGGCATATATTATCCGTGCCGAGAGTATCTGCCGGGAATAAAACAAAAGGGGGATTTACGAAATGAAAAAAATTTTACTCATCGGAGACTCTGTCCGCAAGGGATATGATGCCTATGTTAAAGAGCGGATGTCAAAAGCAGCTTATGTATATTATCCTGAGGAAAACAGCATGTTTACTCAGTACATACTCAGAAATCTGCATTGCTGGACGGATGACCTTGAATTAAGAGAGCTTGATGCAATTCACTGGAATGCCGGACTTTGGGATACTCTCAGAATATACGGCGACGAACCGCTTACGGATATAAAAACATATGAAAAAAACATTGAAAGAATAATAAAACGTATGAAGCTGTTATTTCCGACGGCGAAAATAATATTTGCAACCTCGACGCCTGTTATTGAAGACGGATACATAAAAAACTTTGAATTCAGATATAACCGCGATATAGAAAATTACAACAGCATTGCCTGCAAGGCAGCGAAAAAATGCGGTGTAACCGTCAATGATTTGTACTCTCTGCTAAAGGAAAAACCGGAGTCATTGCATTCCGACCAGACTCACTTTTACACCGCTGATGCAACCGAGCTTATCGGCGATGCGGTTGTTAATACACTGTGTAAAGAACTTGGCATTGACAAAGCTCTGCTTGCCTTCGCCGACAAAGAAAAATATGCAAACACAACCGTCAGAGGGGATAAGGAGCTCTATGTAAAAAGAGGCAATATATATGAAAAAGTAAGGGGGATTTAGATGAACAGAGCCTTTTTCGGCAAAAAAAGAAATGTGGTTATTACGGCAATTCTTTATACATTTATGTGGGGATGCGCGTTTCCGCTTGTCAAGTTATGTCTGAAAAACTTCATGATTGATGATGCCGATAATATTTCAAAATGCATGCTTGCCGGTATACGTTTTTTTCTCTCGGGAATTCTGACGCTTTCGTGCTGCCGATTTCTCGGAGAAAGACCGCTGCTGAAATTATCTCACATAAAATTTGTCACAATTTACGGAATTCTTGCAACATTTATGCAATATGCATTTACATACATAGGGTTATCGAGAGTAGACGGTTCAAAAGGCGCGGTTTTTGATCAGGCTTGCGTGTTTATTATTATATTCAGCGGAATATTTTTTAAAAACGATAAGCTGAATTTCAAAAAGATAACAGGCTGTGTTTTAGGTTTTATAGGAGTTGCCGTAATAAATATTGACAAAATCAATTTTGATTTTAAGCTAAACGGCGAGGGACTTCTGATATGCGCCGCGCTGTGCCAGACAGCCGCATACTTCATTGCAAAATACAGCGCCGAAAAAATACCCGCGGTAAAACTCGTCGGATACGGACAATTGATCGGAGGCGGCATTCTTTTTATATTTTCTTATATATTCGGCGGAAAAATCGCATCGGTAAACAGCGGCGGCATATTATGCATGATTGTGCTCATTATCATATCATCGGCAGCATATGTGCTGTCTCTTATGCCGCTTAAATATTTTCCGGCATCCGAAATATCGTCATTTAATCTTCTGATAACCGTATTCGGGGTTGTAATGTCCGGAATTATACTGGGTGAGAACATATTTAAACTGAACTACGCAGCTTCGCTTGCGCTTATATGCGCAGGTATACTGTTTGTAAACGGGAGGACGCATTATGACAGGTGAAATATTCGACATTAAGCATTTTGCGGTTCATGACGGACCGGGAATCAGGACAACCGTTTTTTTTAAAGGGTGTCCGTTAAAGTGCGTATGGTGCCATAATCCCGAGGGCATCAGCACAAAAAGACAGCTTGGCTTTATAGAACACAAGTGTGTTAATTGCGGAAATTGCTCCGCCGTATGCCCCACGGACGCTCACAGCATGAAAAACGGAATTCATGTGTTTGACCGATCCAAATGTATTCTTTGCGGAAAATGTACGTCCGAATGCCGAGCAAATGCACTTTTGATTTACGGGAAAGTAACAGATGCCGATTCTTTAATCAAAGAACTTGTTGAGGACGCAGACTTTTATCGGTCTTCAAACGGCGGTGTCACACTTTCCGGAGGTGAATGTTTGATTCAGGCGGATTTTTGCGCCGAGTTATTGCGTGAACTTAAAATCAGGAAGATTCACACAGCTGTAGATACCTGCGGATGTGTAAGCAGGCAAGCTTTTGATAGGGTGATTGAGTACACCGATTTATTCTTATATGATATAAAAGCCATAGACGAGGATGTTCATATAAAGTGTACAGGATATTCCAATAAAATAATTTTGGAAAACTTAAAATATATTGATTCCAAAAATAAAAAAACAGAAATTCGATATCCTTATGTTCCGAATTACAACTCCGGACAGGCAAAAAAAATTGCGGAATTTGCAAGGTCGCTTAAAAATATTGTTAAAGTAAGTGTTTTGCCGTATCACAATTATGCAGCATCCAAATACAAATCATTATCACTCAAAAATACGCTTCCGACGACTTTACCATCAGATAAAGAACTGGAAGCCGTAAACAGCTTATTTACAAAAATACAAAAAAAGAACGGAGAAGAATTATGAACCGGAAATACCCGATTACAGGAACTTTTATTGATGAAATTACTTATGATATACCGTCATCAAACTGGACGCTTGCCGAGTGGAAGCAGGATCTGGATTACATGCAGGAAATAGGCATTGACACCGTTATATTTATAAGAGGCGGCTTTGAAGATAAGGCGATCTTTCCGTCAAAGGTTTTAAACGTCGGATACGCCGATGATTTCGCGGGGTTTATTTTTGAAGAAACATCCAACCGTAATATGGATGTGTATTTCGGGATGTATATCTCAAATCTTGATTGGAATAACGGTGACGCAGCAAATGAAATACGCATAAACAAACTTTTTGTCAACGAAGTGTATACCCGATACGGACAATATCCTTCATTTAAAGGGTGGTATATTCCTCAGGAGGATTGTTTTGACCATTTTAATATCGGTGAAATAATGCGCGGGCTGTCGGCAATTTGCAAGGATAAATCTCCCGACAAAAATGTACTCATAAGTCCGTTTTTTAAAACGGCAATTACCTGCTCGGAGGATGCTTTTTCACCAAAACGTCACTATGAAGAGTGGGACAGATTGTTTGAATACGGAGGCCGCGACATTGATATATGTGCATTTCAGGACGGAACGGCTCCGATTGACGAAATGGACGAATTTTATACTCTTACGTCAAAGCTATGCAAAAAACACAGTATTCATCATTGGGTTAACGCGGAAACCTTTGAACGTGACGTTCGGCACATGTACTACCCGATAACCTTTTCACTGTTAAAACGCAGACTGGAAAAACATCTGAAATATGCCGAAAAAATTATCACCTTTGAATTTTCACATTTTTTGAGTCCTCAATCGATTTATCCTTCTGCACGTAATATTAATAATCTGTATAAAGAATACTTTACCAAATAACATAAGGAGAAAAAGTTATGAATTTTAAAAATTATCTGACAGAAAATGTTTTGAAGTTTTGGCTTGAAAATTCCATTGATTTTGAAAACGGGGGAATATTTACTCAGCTTGACCGAAAAGGGCAGCTTTACGGAACCGAAAAAAGCGTATGGTTTCAGGGACGTGCACTGTGGGTATTTTCAAAGGCATATAACAGTATTGAAAAAAGAAAAGAATATCTCGATACTGCAAAAAATATATATAATTTTTTAAGCCGATGCACCGATACCGACGGAAGAATGTTTTTTACGGTTACAAAAGAAGGTTTACCCATTCAGAAAAGGCGGTATTTTTTCAGCGAAACGTTTGCAGCGATAGGCTGTGCCGAGTATTATAAGGCATGCAAAGAAGAACAGGTATTAAATGATGCAAAAAAATATTTTGAAATGGCATGCAGAGTGTTTTACAAAAATGAGCTGACAACGCCGAAATTCACCAACCTGAATATGAAAGCGCTGTCTCCGGTTATGATTATGCTGTCAACGGCACAAATTATGTCGAGCGTGGAAAAGAAAAATGAAAAATATAAATCCGTCCGCTCGGATATGGCCGATCTTGTAATCAATGGCGGATTTTTAAACGAAAAAGCGGGTGCATTGCTTGAAAATGTATCGGAAAACGGTGATTTTTGCGATACTCCCACGGGACGCCTGGTAAATCCGGGACACTCTCTTGAAGCAGCATGGTTTTTAATGTATGAGGGATGTCTCGAAAAAAATCAAGGCTTGATTGAAGCAGGAAAAAGAATAACAGACCTTACAATGCCGCTCGGGTGGGACAAAGAGCATGGCGGAATAATTGCATTTACCGATGTACTCGGAAAGCCGGCAACAGCGCTTGAATGGGATATGAAACTTTGGTGGCCGCAGTGTGAAGCGATAATTGCCAATAAAATGGCTTACATGATTTTCGGTGAAGAAAAATACAATAAAAATTATAACATGCTTTTGGATTATGCATTTGACAACTTTGAGGATAAGGAAAACCGTGAATGGTACGGATATCTGCATTATGACAACACCCCGGCCTCATATATCAAAGGAAATATATTTAAAGGACCGTTCCATTTACCGCGAATGCTTATGATTCTTGATACTTTGGAATCGATAGGCGATATACTAAAAATTTAATGTTTATTAAAAAATGACCGTGATAAAATGATTTTCATTTTAACGCAGTCATTTTTTTAATCATTACCCCAAAATCCACATTTTAAACACAGCAAGACTTTCACGCAGATAACAGGGGATAATATTATACCACTGCAGCCCGGCATGAATATGGGCGGCATCGGAAATACCCTCAATGTCGGCTATCATCACGGATCTGTACACATGAAAGTTGTTTGTTACAACAACAGCGCGATACTCTTTTCCGAGTTTTTCGTCAAGAATTTTCTTTGAATAACGCATGTTTTCGTTTGTCGATGTTGCCTTATCCTCCGCAAGTATTTTGCTTTCATCCGCGCCGTTTTCGATCAGATACTTTTTCATGGCGCTTGCCTCCGTTACGGTTTCCTGTATTCCTTGCCCTCCCGACACCACTATATATGCCCGAGGATTCCTGCGGCTGTATTCCAGAGCCTTATCAAGACGCAGCTGCAAAGGATATGTAACCTTATCACCCCTAACCGCTGCTCCGAGGACAATTACTGCATCTTCGGTATAATCCGCGTTATCTTTCATGCCGAAAGCGGCAATAAAGCCTATAAGTACAAATTCCGCAAGAATCATGAATAAAACAATATATTTTACAGCTTTAGGGACTCCCGTTTTTGTTATAATCTGTATTTTGCCGAAGCGCACTCCGCATACAAAGAAAAACACACCTGCCAAAAGAGTCAGAACCGTGCCGAGATTAAAGTTTGAAAAAACACACACGAAAGCGCCGTTTGCAAATATTATTATACCTAAAACAATCAAAATTAAATTCATTTTCTCACCATCCGTTTCTTTTTTATTATTATAACATTTTGAGCTTTAATATTCAATAACAAAAAATCAGAAAAGACAAATAAATGCCCTTTCTGATTTTAAATTTATATGCCCGATGTTGAAATTTTTTGAGCACAGCGCGCCGTTACTTCCATATAATATCCAAAATCCGCAGGTGAAAGGTTTTCGGATTTAATTTCCGAAAGTTTTGTTGCCCAATCCGCGTACTGCGTCATGATTTTGGTGTAATCGGCAAGCATAGACATCGGCTGATTGCTGTCTTTATATTTTTTTACAAATGAAATATACTCATCTATAAATTTTTCATAGCTGTCCAAGGTTGCCTTGAGCTGCGGATCAACTCCCGTTCCCGAAGATGCGCTCGCTTCGGTCTGAGTATCGGGCTGTGTGCTTTCCGCAGAATTTTCGGGTGAGTTTTGCGTCTCATCATCTTCCGCAGTATCGGCCTGAAGATCCTCATTTTTAGGAATGTCAAGGTTAATGTCCATTTCTTTTTTGTCACTGTAATAATACAGGCGAAGCTTATATCCCTCGGCATTTTGAGCAGTGTAGCTGCCTGTAAGCAGCGAGCTTTCCAAATTATATCCTTTTTTCTTGCATGCTTCTATATATGACTTATAGCTTTCTCTTGAAACATTATCAATATCAATACTTAATGAATCTTCGCTGTCCAGTATTACATCCATCATGTCATTCGGGGGATCCGGCAGGTACTGCGCCAGCGTCAGAGAGCTCCACTTTGTTTTTTCATATTCCTTTTTATATTCACTGTCATGACTTCTGCCCATGCCAACTGCTATAATAAACAGTATGATCATCAAAAAGCCGACCAATGCAAGAGCATTATGAAGTCTTTGCGTTTTTACCTTTATTATCTGCATGCCCATAAGCCATGAAACAATAAATAGAGCTGTCTGCCCAAAAGCCACGCAGGCCGCAGGGATTTCTCCGTTTTGAATCCCAACAGCTCCAAATAACAAACAAATTACAGAAAATATAATAAGAATCTTACTGAGCTTTCCTTTTCTGAAACGCATAAGCTCGGCATTTTTCGCAAACATTTTATTTTGTTCTTTTTCATGGTTTAACCTTGCATTTTCTGTCGCTTTGTATGCTTCGCTTTTTATTTTTTCAATTTTTACCGCGTCGCTGCCCCCAACGGTATCCGAAACGTCATAACTGCTTCCGCAATAGGGGCATACAGCAGTTTCGCTGCACGGATCAATATTAAGCTCTCCACCGCAATTTGCACATATTATCTGCTTGACATTATTTTTTTCCATTTTGTGTATACCTCACTTTAAAAATTTACATTTTCTGTTTCTCTCGTCAATCATATTCATAAGCTCGCTGCCCGCCGCGTCACAAATATCATAATCTTCTCTCTCAAATGCCGCCTCAAACTCGGCAAACTGACAGCTTATTCTTTCGTTTATCTTATACAGTGCCTGATTCGATACAGGATCGCTGTAACGAAAAGCCTCATAAACCCTTTTTGCACATTCTTTCATTTTATCATCATTTGCAGTCATATAAAGATGCTCCGCATCAGATGTAAGCTTTTTTATTGTAAAGGTATTTCGGCGCACCTGCTTATCCGTTTCGGAAATAACTTTCACGGCGCATTCCGACGAAATCACGGAAGCTGCTGAAAGTCCGATAAAAATAACGCATACCGCAAACACCGTCCATCCCGAGGCTGCAGGCAGCATCATAACAAAAATACCGGAAATAAGGCAGCACGCCAAAGCGATACCGCTTATAACGGAAACGGAAAATCCGTAAAATTTTTTCTGTAATTCATCTTCGGAAAAAGCCTTTTTTCCGACAAAAAGCTGCAAAACAAATGCCGCCGTAACGGTTATATATCCGATCCAAAAATTGGCCGTAACTCCGTCATGCATCGCAAAAGCAAAGGCAGCTGCATTAAAAATCGCCAAAAATATTGCCCATATGATAATATATATACCGACTCTTTTTTTCATAAGCACATATCACCCCCGTTTTGCGCCGCATTTTGGGCAAAATTTTCCCTTGCGTTCAAATTTATATCCACAGTTTTTACATATATCATTATGTATAACGGGTTCTCCGCATTCCTCGCAGAATTTACTGTCCGGAAATATCGGCGCACCACAGTTTTCGCAAAAACAGTCCGATGCAGCATTGCCTTTAATATCATCTTCAAAATCCTCATTTTTGCTGTTCGCACTGCCGTCATTCGAAAAATTCTGTTTTTGGCATTCATTGCTATTCACTTCCGGCAAGTCATCATCCGGGATTTTGTCCGCCGGTTTATATGCGGAGTTTACGGCATCAGACGCAATATTACCGACCATACCGCCGATGGCAGAGCCGATACCCGCCATTGCGCCAAAGCCTATACCCATGTTGACAAATTCACCGCTTGCTTCATTATCTGCAACTTTCTCGGCAACGTCAAAACCGCGCTCCTGACCGTATGTATAACCCTCCTGCACACGTTTTGTTGCCTGAGCCTTGGAATCTATAACCGTCTTTTGAGCTTCGGTTTCGGCATTTATAATTTCGGTTTGCTGTCTTATTTTTGCCTCGGCTATATCGGCATATTGCCTGAAATGAAGCTCTTTGAATTTTTCATATTGCGGTTCACCGTCGGGCTTCATAACTTTTGTTACAAAAAACCTTTCTAGTGAAATACCGTAATCGCAAAAATCAGAAACAAGTGCCGATTTCAGAGCTGCCGAAAAATCTGCAAGTCTTTCGTCAATTTCAAAAATGCTGATGTTTTCGGATTTTATTACCGATGCAATATAGCTTTTTACCTTTGTGATAATAAACGAACGTAAATAACCGTTCATTTTCTGCTGAGTAAGACCGCTTTCCGTCCCAACAAGATTTATAAGCAGACGCCTGCTGTCAATAGCTTTTATGCTCATCTCGCCGCATGCACCCACCGAAAGCGGAAATTTATAACTCGGTTCCATAAACTGAACTCTCGAATCCGTTCCCCACTTAATACTCATCTGCTCGGTTTTATTAACAAAATAAACCTCACAGTGAAATGCCGAAATACCGCCCGTTGCAATGTTCAAAAACTTGCCGATAAGAGGAATATTTTGAGTTTTAAGCGTATACCTGCCCGGTCCGAACATATCAAGAGCCTGACCGTTCATATAAAAAACAGCCTCCTGATTTTCGTGCACTATAAGCTGTGTGAACATATTGAAATCCTCACGCGGATGCTTCCATACAATAGTACTGTTATCGCCCTCATACTTGATAACATCAAACAAAGCCATCAGTCATCCTCCTTAACCTCAAGGTTTTCAACTGCAAATTCCAAACACATCTGAATTATTTCATTCCTTGTACGTCCGGTCTGCTCGGCAATTTTATCAAGCTCGTCAACCAATTCTGTTGTCAATCGTGATGATACTACCATAGTTTCGCCTCTGTATTTTTTCGAAGTAATTATTAATTTTTTGTTCATTTACTTCACCTTTCTGATAACTATTATACTACAATTGTAATTTGTTGTCAATACATTTGTAATGGATAGCTTTTTAAAGCTTTTATTTTTATTAATATTATACATTACAATTGTAATTTTTGCAACAGTATTATAGAAAAAATCGCAGACATTTTTATTATTGTCTGCGAAATAAGTATAAATCCGAATTTTTATCCGTCATACCAACGGTTCTTTTACGGGCTTCGGAGCCTTGCGAGGGTAACGGACCGGTGTTTCGCTGATTTTTTTGATAATCACCATGTTATGTTTATATTCTTCGTCTGCTATATCATATCTGAAAACATCTTCCGCTTTGCCGCCCATAAGCTCTATGGCGCGCTCTGCATTTTTTAGCTCTTCGTCCGCTTTGGGTCCTTTCATGCTCAAAAAATATCCGCCCGTCTTTACAAACGGCAGGCATAGCTCGCTGAGACTTGCAAGATTTGCAACCGCACGCGATACACATATATCGTATTTTTCTCTGTATTTCTTATTTTTTCCGAGCTCTTCCGCACGTGCGTGAACAGCCGTTATTGCTTTAAGAGATAATCCGTTAATAACTTCATTCAAAAATGTTATTCTCTTGTTAAGCGAATCCATAAGAGTCACATCCAGAGTGGGATCACATATTTTAAGCGGTATTCCGGGGAATCCGGCACCGGTACCTACATCTATGATCTTTGCCCCGGGTGATATTTTTCCGCATTTAAAGCATGCGAGACAATCTATAAAGTGCTTATATGCCGCCTCCGATTCATCGGTTATGGCAGTGAGATTTATTTTCTCATTCCATTCGCATATCATTTTATAGTATTGATCAAATTTTAAGGCCTGATCCTCTTTTATATCATGCTGCATTAATATATCTTTGATTATACTCATCTTTTACCTCATTATGTTTTATAAAATCTTTGCTGTAATAATGGCTTATATATAATGGTGCCGTTATTTATTGCGTTTAAAAATATGCAAGGAATATTTCCGTCTCATATCCGCCCCTACGCAGTAATTAATAAAGTATACCCTAACCGCGATGCCGATGAATGACAGGTATAAAAAGCATGGATACTAACGCAAACGGTTAGTCTGAAGATATATAAGCAAAACATTCATATCGGCAGGAGAAACCCCGGATATTCTGCTTGCCTGACCGACAGACCTCGGACGTATTGCATTAAGCTTCTGACGCGCCTCTATCCTTAAACCTTCAATCATATCATAATCGATATCTTCCGGAAGTGTTTTTTCTTCAAGCTTTTTATATTTTTCTACCT
Organism: uncultured Clostridia bacterium; assembly: GCA_934463165.1. GTDB lineage: Bacteria > Bacillota > Clostridia > UMGS1810 > UMGS1810 > RGIG1828. The sequence continues at coordinate 122,343 of CAKSJG010000003.1, read as the reverse complement.
GTTCAAGCTGCTTTTTTATATAACCCTCATATTTTATTTGTATGAAGACCTGTTCCCTCACACTGTCGGGCAGATCGGGTCTGTCATCATCAAGAACGGAAAGCATTTCATAATCAAGCTCAGGACGTCTTATGAGAGCGTCAAGCTTTTCGCCGGTTGTAATCGGTGTTGAATTGTGCTCTGCGAAAAAAACATCCGATTTTTCGCCCGGGGCAATAACTTTTTTTCGCACTCTTTTTATCTCGGCAGCAATCATTTCTTTTTTCTTAAGAAAACGCTTAAATCGTTCATCGGAAATAAGCCCTATTTCATGTCCTTTCGGGGTAAGCCTCAAATCGGCATTATCCTGACGGCATAAAAGGCGGTATTCACTTCTGGATGTCATCATTCTGTACGGTTCTTTTGTTCCTTTGACGGTAAGATCGTCTATCAATGTTCCGATATATCCGTCACTTCTGTCAAGCATAAAAGGATTCTTGTTCATTATCTTAAGAGCGGCATTTATTCCGGCAATAAGACCTTGGGCTGCCGCCTCTTCATATCCGGAGCTTCCGTTAAACTGACCGGCTCCGTAAAGACCAGGATAATTTTTAAATTCCAGTGCGGCACTGAGCATCGTTGCATCGCAGCAGTCATATTCAATTGCATATGCCGTTCGCATCATTTTTGCATGTTCAAGGCCTTTGAGAGAATGAATCATTTTAATCTGAACATCTTCCGGAAGGCTTGTTGAAAAACCCTGTATATACATTTCATCCGTTGACAGACCCATAGGTTCAATAAAAATCTGATGGCGAGGCTTGTCCTTAAACCGAACAACCTTATCTTCGATTGACGGACAATACCTGGGACCTATCCCCTCTATCATACCGCTGTAAAGCGGAGAACGGTGAAGATTTTCTTTGATTATCCGATGAGTTTCCTCGTTGGTATAGGTAAGATAACACTCTGCTTTATTTTCTCCGACATCGGTTGTTTCAAAAGAAAAAGGAACAATCTTGTCATCGCCGTACTGGGGCTGCATTTCGGAAAAATTAACACTGTTTTTGTTAACCCTTGCCGGAGTTCCCGTTTTAAATCTCATAAGCGGTATACCGACGCTCTTTAAGCATTCTGACAACTTGTTTGCGGGGAATACTCCGTCGGGGCCGCTTTCATAGCTTACATTGCCGACGATTACCTTACCCCTAAGATACGTTCCGCTTGCAACTATTGCCGCTTTCACATTATACCTTGCTCCGATATTCGTAAGAACCGATTTCACGCTTTTATCTTCGCCAAAGCCTATTTCAATAATTTCTGCCTGTTTAATATCTAAATTCGACTGGCGTTCAAGAGTGTGTTTCATTTCTTCGGAATATCTTTTTCTGTCGGACTGAACACGCAGAGAATACACCGCAGGACCTTTTCCGCGATTTAACATTCTTGACTGAATGAATGTTTTGTCCGCATTTTTGCCCATTTCTCCGCCGAGCGCATCTATCTCACGCACAAGATGCCCCTTTGCCGTCCCTCCGATGCAAGGATTGCATGCCATGTTGGCAACAGTATCCATATTAATTACAAACATTATTGTTTTTACACCGAGTCTTGCAGCCGCAAGAGCCGCTTCGCATCCGGCGTGACCGCCGCCGATTACGGCAACATCATATTCACCGGCACTGTATTCCTGCATAATGTATCTTCCTTCCGATCATAATTTGTATTTATCAAAATGTAACAACGCCCAAGCCTTCAAGCAATATTTTTACTCCGAGAAGCACAAGGATAATTCCCCCGGCAATTTCGGCACGTGTTTTGTATCTGGTTCCGAATTTATTGCCGATGAAAATTCCGCCGAACGAAATTATAAAAGTTGTAATTCCTATAACAGTTATGTTATTTATAATATTCGTATCTTTAAAAAACGAAAAAGTAATTCCGATAGCGAGCGCATCTATACTTGTAGCTACAGCAAGCATAAAAAGTTCCTTGACATCAAGTGCCTCCGCACAGACAGTCTCTTCCTCTTCTTCGCCGCTGAGTGCATCATAAACCATTTTTCCACCTATATAAGCAAGCAGAATAAAAGCAATCCAATGGTCAATTCTTGTAATGTATTTTTCAAAGGTTTTGCCTAGGTAATAACCTATAAACGGCATAAGCGCCTGAAATCCTCCGAAAAAAAATGCAATCACAAACGAATGTCTGTAATTAATTTTTTTCATTGAAAGACCCTTGCAAACGGCAACGGCAAAGGCATCCATTGACAGACCCATCCCGAGAAGAAGCAAGTCAGCAAAATTCATATTCAGTCTCCTGTCTTATTTTTATTAATAAAATGTTGCTACTTCCTGTTCGGGAACACTTGATTTTTCAAGATCTATTATGTGCAGAACAGGTCCCTGCTTTCTGTACAGCTCGTGGTATTCCATATTAATTCTTGCCGTGATAATAACCCAATCACGGTTTTTTAAAACCATGGGTGCAGGTATTCCAGTGCATACCAATCCTTTGAATGAAATATCCTCAACGCAGCACGTCATTACATGTCGGCCGATTATGGCATCGGTATCTTTCATTTTCCTGTTTTTTCCGACAATGCCCTTAAACCGTATGATTTTTCCGTTATATTTATTTACATCTTCGGCAAAATCGCGAAACCAAAGAGCGTAGTCTCTGTCTTCAATCTCAATTACGGGTGCATCAACATCAAACGGCAAAGGATCCTCTTCATTATCATATTCAAGCGTACCGTCCGGATATTCATATGCAATATTTGCCCTGCGCGTTACCGACCTTACAATTTTATGTAGAGCTTCCTTATCGGTTTTATCATTCGGGCGGTTAAACACAACAAGCTCCGCATTTGTCAGCTTGTCTACCACAAGGCTGCGCATGTTGCCGTTATAGCTTACAAATGTGTTTGCATCGGCAAACAAAAGTTGCTGATATATAAGCCATCCTTTCGGAATATTGTTATATAAAGTGTCGAGCGTCCACATTCCGTTATATTCTATTATCACTCTCTCGGCTTTGTATTTTTTTTGAAGAGAAGAAAGGTTTTTCTCTGTGATATCCTCTTCATCGTCTATCTCCTCTATAAATACGTTCTTCCCGGAAAACTTCGACGGTTCATATTCGACTTCTCCATCCTCACACATAAGAAGCAATGTCCTCTCACCGGAGTTAAATTCACTGTCACTTAAGGTATCCTGTATCGTTGTGGTTTTTCCTCCTTCAAGGAATCCCGTAAACAGATATACCGGTATTTCCGTTTCCATGCTGTTACCCTCTCTCGGTATAATTTTTTATATTCATCACACTCCGAATAATTCGGTAAGTTTTTCTTCTTTAATGTCAGCTCCGATTACGCATATCCTTCCTATTACGGCCGCGCTTCCGCTTCTGACATCGGATTCTTCGGGAACATAATCAAAATGAATCCAGCCTCCGTCGCTGTTTTCAACAATTCCCTTTGCTCTGAGTACGGTTCCGTATATATCAAAGCTTTCAAGCTGACCGAGAATGTTTTTCATTTCTTCGGCAGAATATTTGTGTGTTGTCTCTTTTCCCCAGCTTGTGAAAACCTCGTCCGCATGATGGTGATGATGATCGTGATCTTGGCAGCAGCATTCACCGTGCTCATGCTCATGATGGTCGTGATCATGATGGTCGTGATCGCAGCAATGTTCATGATGATCGTGAGAGCTTTCTTCTTCAAGCTTTTTGAGTTCTGCCTCAAGAGTGTTTTTCTTTTCCATTGCTGCAAGAATATCTTTACCGTTAATTTCATCCCAAGGTGTGGCAACGATTACGGCATCGGCGTTATGTTCACGCAGCAGCTCTATGCATTTCTCCGTTTTTGCGTCCGATGCCGAATCTGTATGACTGAGTATTATTGAGCTTGCATGCTCTATCTGGTCATTAAAAAACTCACCGAAGTTTTTCATATACATCTTGCACTTATTTGCATCCACAACCGTTGTAAATCCGTTAAGCTCGGCATTTTTTGCCTCTATCCCCCGGACGGCTCTTATTACATCCGAAAGCTTGCCGACACCGGAAGGCTCTATTAAAATTCTGTCGGGAGCATACTGTTCAAGCACTTTGTGCAGAGCTTTGCCAAAATCTCCGACAAGAGAACAACATATACATCCGGAGTTCATTTCGTTAACCTGAACGCCGGCATCCTTCATAAATCCGCCGTCTATTCCTATTTCACCGAATTCATTTTCAATAAGCACGATTTTTTCACCATTATATGCTTCTTTTATAAGCTTTTTTATAAGAGTTGTTTTGCCTGCTCCCAAAAAACCGGAAAAAATATCTATCTTTGTCATTATATATACAGTCCTTTCATTGATAATTTTTCAAAATTCAGTCAATTATAACCGTACGGCTGGCGTCGTCCCAAGTTACATTAAGGTTAAGACTTTCGGCAACAAAACGCAGCGGAACTATTGTTCTTCCGTCAACTATATGTGCATCGGCATCCGGGTCAACCTTTTCTCCGTTTACATATGCTTCTGCGCTGTCTATAACCATTTTAATTACGGTATCGCCTTTAGTAACCGTAACGGTTCTTGTATCCTCATCCCATGAAACTTCGGCGCCGATGCTTTCGGTTATCGCACGAACGGGAACTACGGTTCTGTCATTTTCTATAACAGGTTTAACATTGTCATATTTTTCATAATCAACCGGTGTTCCGTTTACAAATGTGTCGATTGTTATATCACCCAACTTATCTTTAATTGCTGCAATTTCTTTTAATATAAGATCTCTTCCGTGCTTGCCGGCATCCTTAAAAAATGATTTTATTTCTTTAAGATACGGTACATACTTTTCTTTGATGTTCTCCGCTTTTTCATCCATTGCCTTTTTAAGTTCGGATAATTTTGCCGCTATACCGGATTCATCGCTGTCTGTTTTATCGCTTTTTTTATCTTCCTTATCAGCCTTTTCGGAATCCGTCTTTTTGTCATCATTTATTTTAGTATCCTTGTCATTTTCGCCCGATGCATCGGATTTTACCTCTTTATCTTCACTGTCGGATTCTTTACCGTCTTTTTCCGTATCTGCTGCGTTTTCATCCGCGGCAGCGTTTGTATCATCTGTTTTATCCGATATTTCGGTTGAACTGTCGGATTTATCGACAGAATCAGCCGATGTTTCATCGTCTTTATCGATAGTGCTTTCCGATGCCGCAGTATCTTTTTCGTCTTTTACATCGGATTTTTTCTCGGTATCTGCTTTATCATTTGAATCGGATGAAAATTCCGCTTTTACTTCGGATGAGCTTCCCGCATTATCCGATACCGACGAGGTCTCCGTCTGATCTTCAGCAAATGACACGGGTACAACAGACACAAGCATTGACACAGCAACCAGCATTGTAATTAATTTTTTCATATATATACAACTCCCAACTCTAAAATATTAAACATAAACCTGCATTCAATAAACAGATTTGTCCGATTAACATATTATTATATAACAAAATTCGGTTTATGTCAAAGAAAACCAAAAAAATTTTACCGAAATTTAATATTTGTGTATATACAGTAACAATATTACATATTTTTACGCTTTGCAGAGCAATTTATTGACAAAAAAACTGTAATATTATGTAAATATTATAAAAAAGCCAAGATAAATCGCATAAATTTTTCCATATAAATATCTTGACTATAATGAATATATGTAATATATTATATATATATTTTACAGAAAGAGGTATTTATATGGTTTTGGATAAAGTAAAAACAATAATTGCAGATCAGTTGGGCGTTGCTGAAGATGATATAACGCCAAGTTCAAAGTTTATAGAAGATCTCGGAGCGGATTCTCTTGATGTTGTTGAGCTTATTATGGCAATGGAAGATGAATTTGATCTTGAAATTCCCGATGATGAAGCAGAAAACATAAGCACCGTTGGTGACGTTGTTGATTATATAAAAGCCAATTCGGATAACATCTGACACATTCGGAGGCTTTAATCATGAAATCATTGGATGAGCTTGAAGCAATACTCGGATACAAATTTAAAAATATTTCATATCTTCGCAACGCTCTTACACACACCTCATATATAAATGAACACAAAAACGTGTTTGGCGGATCTAACGAAAGAATGGAATTTTTGGGTGATTCCGTTCTCGGGCTTTCGGTAAGCGATTATTTATATAATAATTATAAGAAAAGACCCGAAGGGGAGCTATCTAAAATACGGGCTTCCGTGGTGTGTGAAACAGCACTTGCGGATCTTGCTTCAAAATTAAATCTCGGTGAGTTTTTATTTCTCGGAAAAGGGGAGTATTTAAACGGCGGAGAGTGTAAGCCGTCCGTTACATCGGATGCAATGGAATCCGTCATTGCGGCAATTTATCTTGACGGCGGTTTTGCCGAAGCAAAGAATTTTGTTTTAAAGTGGCTTTCGCCCTATATTGTTGAATCTGCCTGTCACGGCGGCAGGGATACCGACTATAAAACAACTTTGCAGGAATACTGTCAGAGCCACGGGAAAACGCCGAAGTATACTCTCATAAGCGAAAGCGGTCCCGATCATAACAAAATATTTGAAACCCGTGTTTCGATAGGCGATAATTTATCTTCATGCGGCAAAGGACACAACAAAAAGCTGTCTCAACAGGCTGCCGCAAAGGAATTGCTTAAAAAACTCGGAATTTAACCGACGGAAGAATTTAATTTTATAAAAAAAATAACTTTGCTGTATCAGCAAAGTTATTTTTTTTATTATTCATCACATTTATCGCAATCTTCACAAATTCCGTCACAGTCAAAATCAATGTCAAATTCATTTCCGCATGACGGGCATGTTACAGGTCGGTCGGTATCAAAAAACTCTTCATCAAGACATATTGTCTCTCCGCATTTCGGACACTCTATTTCGTAATAATTAACGTCATCATCTTCATCACCCATAAGTTCTTCCTCTACGGATGCAAGATCCTCATCAATCATATCTACCTGGTCTGCCAGCTCGTCCTGATATTCCATAATATCATCTACGGAATCGTTAATCTCATCAAGCACGTTTACAATTCCCTCAAATATTCTTCCGTAATCAGAATCGGGGTCAACATTTAAACCGTCTATAAGACCCTTAAGGTATGAAAGCTGATTAGAAATGTTTTCCATATCTCATCTTCCTTTCTCAACTTAATTTAATTATTATTTATACTCTTTCCATGTATTCTCCGGTTCTTGTATCAACACGGATCATATCTCCCTGGTTAACAAAAAGCGGAACCATGATGGTTGCACCTGTTTCAAGAGTTGCGGGCTTTGTTGCTCCCGTAGAAGTGTCACCCTTAAATCCGGGTTCTGTCTCCGAAATTTCAAGCTCTACAAACGTCGGCGGTTCAACACCGAATACACTTCCCTTATAAGAAAGGACCTTTACAATCATATTTTCTTTAACAAACTTAAGAGAATCACCGAGCTGCTCCGCATTAAGAGGCATCTGCTCGTATGTTTCCTGATCCATAAAGTAATAGAGATCACCGTCGTTGTAAAGATATTCATAATCCTTTCTTTCTATGTGAGCCTTAGGCATTTTTTCCGTAGGTCTGAATGTCTTTTCGACAACAGCTCCGGTAATAACATTTTTGAGTTTTGTTCTTACAAAAGCAGCGCCCTTTCCTGGTTTAACATGCTGAAACTCAACGATCTGAAATACGTTTCCGTCAAGTTCAAATGTTACACCGTTTCTGAATTCACCTGCTGATATCATATCGTATACCTCCAAAATATTTCATATATAGTATTATTATACATTAATCCCTGCAATATTGCAAGCTTTTTTTATATTTTCTGCCTTTTTCGGTTATTTTAACAAAATATCAAATAAAGTTTTACGTTTTATCCGACTGTAATAAGATTTTTTGGTGAATGTGACAATAATTCACATCCGTTTTTCCGAACAACTGCCAGATCCTCAATCCTTACTCCGCATTTTCCGGGTATATATAGCCCCGGTTCAACAGTTATGACCGTACCGTCATTCAGAGGAGTATTATTTTTTGGCGACAAATTCGGATTTTCATGTATTTCAAGACCGACACTGTGACCCAAAGCATGACCGAAACAGCCGGGATATTTTTTGTTTAAAAATTCTCTTGCCCGGTCGTCTATATCTCTTCCGCTTTTACCCGCTGATAAATACAAAAGGCTTTTCTGCTGAATTTCCAATACGGTATCGTATACTTCACGAAGCTCATCGGATATTCTTCCTATCGCAACGGTCCTTGTCATATCAGAACAGTATCCGCCGAAAATACAGCCGAAGTCCATTATCAAAAGCTCGCCCTCTGCAATCCTTTTATCCGTGGGTATTGCATGGGGCAGGCTTGCGCGTGCACCGGATGCAGCTATTGTGGAAAACGAATTGTCTTCCGCTCCGTTTTTTTTCATAAACACATCAATTTCGGCAGCAATATCCTTTTCCGTCATTCCGACCATTATATAGGCGCATATGTGCTCAAAAGCCTTGTCGGTTATCTCTGCCGCCCGTTTTATCGCGTCAAGCTCGGTATCATCCTTTTCGCGTCTCGGAAAGCGTACGGTTTCACCGACGGGAAGCAGATTTTTTATCTTTTCTTTTAAAAGTACGTACATAGCATATGATATGCTTAAATCTTCAAATCCGCACACCTCGCTGTCGGATATGAGCTCATATGCTTTTTTGTTTGCGGAATCAACAATTTCAAATCCGCGGCACACCTCGGATGCATACTCCGTATACCGCGAATCGGTGACAACAAAACTGCAGTCTTTTTTTATAACAAGACAGCCTTCTCCATTATAAAAACCGCTGTAATAATACATATTGTGCGGATCGGTTACAATTATACAGTCAAATCCGCCGTCTGTCATTTTTTTTATAAGTTTTTTTACCCGTTCATTCATAAAATCAGCCTCCGAACGAAAAACACAAAACTATTTTTTTATACCGACCTTCTTGCATAAATGCGCAATCAAACAATTACCGCAATCGGGTTTCTGCGCTCTGCATACTGCTCTGCCGTGATAAACAAGCTGATGACAAAACCGCGTTTTATAGTCATCGGGAACAATCTTCTGAAGGGCAAATTCTATTTTAACAGGATTTTTTTCTTTAACAAGACCGATTCTGTTAGTAAGTCTTATTGCATGTGTGTCTATAACCAACCCGGGCTTACCGTAAACATCGCCGAGTATAAGATTAGCCGTCTTTCTGCCGACTCCCGCCAGCAAAAGCAGATCGTCCATATTATCGGGAACATTTGCGCCGAATTTTTCAACAATATCACACGATGACGATATTATATTTTTTGCCTTACTTCTAAAAAAACCGCATGGTTTTATATATTCGCACAATTCATCAAAATCGGCAGACGCAAAATCATAAACCGATTTATATCTCTTAAACAAATCCTTTGTAACGATGTTCACTCTGGCATCCGTACACTGAGCCGAAAGCTGAACCGAAACAAGAAGTTCATGAGGCGTTTTAAAATCCAAAGAACATTCGGCATCCTTGTAGCATACATCAAAAATTTCACGAATCCCCGCAACAACTTCTTTTTTTGTCATATCATCATCCCAATTTTTCTTCAATTAAATTTGCAAGCGAATGTGCGGCATCGTTTAGCTCATCAATATCCGTTCCCTCGATCATGACCCTGACAAGCGGCTCTGTTCCCGACGGACGGATAAGAACTCTGCCGCTGCCGTTGAACTTGCTTTCAATATTTTCGATTGCATCGGCAATTTCTTTCACATTCATATATGTTGTTTTATACTCATTTTTTATCTTGGCGTTTACAAGAACCTGCGGAAGAATTTTTACAACGGATACAAAATCCGACATCTTCTTTTGGCTTTCCTTAAGTGCACATATAAGCTGAACAGCCGTAACAAGGCCGTCTCCGGTAGTATTGTGTTCAAGAAAAATAATGTGTCCGGACTGTTCTCCGCCTATGGAATATCCGTTTTTAAGCATATTTTCAAGAACATATCTGTCTCCGACTTTTGTCTGTTCATAGCCGATTCCCATGGAATCGAGCGCGTTAAAGAATCCGAGATTGCTCATAACCGTCGCAACAACCTTATTGCCCGAGAGCTTTCCGTGTTTTTTAAGATATGAGGCGCAAACCGCCATGATTTTATCACCGTCAACAGGATTACCGTTTTCATCAACGGCAAGCAAACGGTCGGCGTCGCCGTCAAGCGCGAGACCCAGATCACAGTTATGTTCCTTGGTGAATTTACAGATTCCGTCCATATGTGTTGATCCGCAATTATCGTTAATGTTAATTCCGTTGGGAATGTTGTTTATTATTTCAACGTCGGCGCCGAGTTCTTTAAGAACAAGCTTAACGCTTTCGTATGATGCGCCGTTTGCGCAGTCAACGGCAATTTTAAGCCCTGCAAAATTTGTGTTTGCCGTAGATTTGACAAAATCCACATAGTCTCTGAGCCCTGTATGCGTACGGGTGATTTTTCCGAGAGCGGCTCCCGATTTTAAAGGCGGCATTTCTTTTTTGCCGGTTACATATTCTTCAATTTTATCCTCTGTATCATCGCTGAGTTTATAACCCTCACCGCCGAAAAATTTTATTCCGTTATATTCCATGGAGTTGTGCGATGCCGAAATAACAACACCGGCATCCATTTTGTATTTCCTGACAAGATAAGCAACTGCGGGAGTGGGAATTATACCTACCGATACAACCTGCGCACCGACAGAGCAAAAGCCCGCCGAAAGTGCGGCTTCAAGCATATCTCCCGAAATTCTTGTGTCTCTTCCTACGAGTATCCTCGGCGCTGTTTTACAGTTCTCAGTTAATACAAGCGCACCTGCCTGTCCGAGTTTAAAAGCAAGAGCGGAATCAAGCTCTGTATTTGCTACTCCTCTGACTCCGTCTGTTCCGAATAATCTGGCCATATTTAATCTTGTCCGTTCCTCAAAGAGGGAACGAAACTCTCCTTCCTGTATAATTTTTATTCTGTCTGAATTTTAGCATTCACGGTGACCTTAGGCACACTTACATATTCCATGCCGTTTGCAAGCTGAGCCGCACTTATATCTTCAAGCGTTGTATCCGCGAATATTTTAGATACATTTATTGAATCGGTATACACCGTTCTTTTATCCTCGGTGTATTTAATAATTGCCGATTGTGTTCCCTTGACCTTCACTTTCATTTCCAACCCGCCGTCAGATGTTTTTGTGCCGTTTCCCGAAACGGAGAGTTCAACGTTCTGACCGTGCTGATTGGTTTTTATCTCATTATCGTATTTCGGCATGAGAACAACGGTTATTTCCCTTGTTGTATAAAGACCGAATGTCAGTTTGGCATAATTTATAGTTTTTGTGAATTTTGCATCATTAACCGATTCGCCGCTCTTATCATAAAAGAATATTTTGCAGCTTTTTTCCGAATCGTTAGTTTCCAATGCGCTGTAGTCAAGAACAACCTCCGCATGGTCAATTTTTTCAAGTTCCGAGTGAGATCCCGTTATTTTGACGGTTGAGTTCTGATTTTTCAAGTTTTCAATAGTATATCCCACTGGCAAAGTTCCCATTGTTTTTACTTTAACTTCAATGTCCTTTTGCTCCACTTTTTCAACATTTATATCTATCTTCTTCGGCTCTATTCCGGCTATTTCCACTCCGGATATATCGGATTCGACATTGGGTTTTATCGAGTATGAACCGGTTTTTGTAACCGTAACCATATCCAATGTGCAGGTAAGGTTTTTTTCACTTACCGAGGAAACAATATTTCTCTTTCCCTTTACCTTTACGCTGACGGTGCATCCTCCTTTAAGAAGGTCTTCGTACCGTCCCGTGACGGCGAGACTGCCGTTAGTGAAAAGATCACTTTCGTTTATACATTTTATATTGACATCCGAAACCTTTATATCATAGCTGGGATCCACCTCATACACAACATATATCCAAAGGATAATTGCCGAAAGAACGGAAAAAATAACGGAAAAAGTTTTGCTTTTAAAAAAATCTCTCATTTCTTCTTCACCGTCCTCGATAGTATTCTGTCTTTCTTTATCTTTTTGAGGTTATCCGTAAGATTATCCCTGTCGCTTTCCATAAATTCATTTATCTTTTTATGAAGAGACGCACCCGTAAAATCGCGGTATATTTTACCGTTATGAGCAAGTGATATTTTTCCCGTCTCCTCGGATACCACTATTGCAAGGCAATCGGCAACCTCCGATATTCCGACAGCCGCCCTGTGGCGCGTTCCGAGTTCTTTGCTGAGTGTATTATCCTGTGTAAGAGGCAAAAAGCATGCCGCGGCTTTTATTCTGTTATCTCCGATTACAACCGCACCGTCATGCAGGGGAGTATTGGGAACAAATATATTTATAAGCAGCCCCTCGGATATTTTTGAATCTATAATAATTCCGCTTGACATAATATCGCCGAGCTTTGTTGTTCTCTCTATGATAATAAGCGCACCGGTTTTTGACGATGCAAGCTTTGACACGGCGCGGCAAACTTCTCCGATATCATTTTCTTCGGAATCGTCATTGATTTTAATAATCTTCTTAATAGATGCCGTACCAACTTTTTCAAGCGCGCGTCTTAGCTCCGGCTGAAAAACGATAAGTATGGCAATAAGACCTATCTGAAGCGTATTTTCCAAAATAAAATTAACGGTGTTAAGCTGCATTACCCGTGCAATCTGCGTGAATATTATAAGCACAAGTATTCCCTTTATAAGCTTTGATGCGCGTGTTTCGCGGAAAAGAGATATTCCCTTGTATATCGCAAAAGCAACAATAGCTATATCTATAAAATCACGTACTCTGACAATTTTCAGATTGTTGAAAAGTGTTGTAAAAAAACTGCCCATATGCTTCACCTCACTGCTTAGTATAATTTCTGTTCAGTTCATACATAACAACCGTGGCGGCGGTTGCCGCGTTAAGCGACTCCGCATTTCCGCTCATCGGCACCGTAACCTTAAGATCACAGTAACTCCCGGCGTTTTCTCCTATTCCGTTTGCCTCATTGCCTATAACTATGACTGTTTTTTCACCGAAATCGGCATTGTATGAGTCTGCTTCGGCGCGTGGAAACGTTCCGACAATGCGAAATCCCTTTGACGACAAGCTGCCGAGTACAGCCGCGTCGGTATCGTCGGAATATATTGCAATGCTTTGCATGCTTGCCATGGTAGATCTGACAACCTTCGGGCTGAAAATATCAACACATCCCTTTGATACTATAACGGCATCCATTCCGAACGCATCAGCGGAGCGGATTATCGTCCCCATATTTCCCGGATCGGTTATACGGTCCAGATAAATAATTTTTTTGAGATTTTCACTGTTCATGCTCCCGACCTCCGGGAACTCATAATTTACGACGGCAATTATGCCCTGTGAATTTACCGTGGACCTCACATCATCAAAAAGCTTATTCGAAAAGCGGTATACCTTAACGCCGTATAGGGACAAATCATATTCGACATTTTCCGAAAGAACGACAAATTCAACATTACACCCGTTTTTCAAAGTATCTGTCACAGAACGGACACCCTCTGCAATGTATTGTGAATTTTTTCTCCGTCCGTGCCCCGTGAGCAATTTCTTCACATGTTTATACACGGAATTGGCCGTACTTTGTATAACTGAATCCATATTATTCCATCCAAACCTAATATACATATTCTTTGCATTATAATATATTATACTACAAAAACAAAATTAGCACAAGAGAAAATTGGATTTATGTATTAATTTTATTAAAAAAGAAATAATATTGATAACTGCGAAAAACAAAATGTATATTTAACGGAGGAATTTTATATGGGATATATATTTGCCGTTATTGCCGGCGCTTTTATGAGTATACAGGGAGTCATGAACACAAGATTATCCGAAAAAACCGGACTTTTTCTTTCAAATGCTTATGTACAGGCAACAGCACTGATACTTTCTCTTGTTGCTCTTCTTTTTGTAAAAAAGCTTAATTTTACTGCATTTTCAGAGGTAAGACCTCTGTATCTTCTCGGCGGAGCATTCGGTATTGCAATAACAATTACGGTTATGCTGTCGGTAAAATCACTAAGCCCGACAATTGCAATATCGACAATCTTAATTGCGCAGCTGCTTTGTGCCGCGCTTATTGACGCATTCGGCATAATGGATTCCGGAAAGGTCTTGTTCGGCTGGAACAAATATGTCGGTCTTGCAATAATGATAGGAGGAATGCTGCTTTTCAAAATAAATCCGAAATAATACTCTATCCAAAATAAAACGCGCATACGATAATACTTACCGTTGTGCTTATTAAATCTGCGATAAGTGCGCATTTGAGCGTATATCTTATGTTTTTTATACCCGTTGCCGCAAAATAAACGGATACGGTATAAAATGTTGTTTCGCTTGAACCCATCATTACCGATGCAGCTCTCCCGACAAATGAATCCGCTCCGCATGCAGAAAATATATCTGCGGCTACCGCGAGAGAACCGCTGCCTGAAACCGGACGCAAAAGCGCGAAGCCGACAAGCTCCGACGGAAAATGAATAAAATCGGTAAACGGTTTTATAATATTCGTCAGAAAATCTATAAAACCGCTTGCACGCAGCGCGGCAACTGATATAAAAAGCGCAAAAAGAGTCGGAAAAATACCCCATACGGATTCAATACCTTTTTTTATGCCCTCAATAAAAGCAGAATAAACATTAATACCGTGAATCGCAGCATAAATTACCGTAAATGCCATCATAAGCGGTATAACATATTTTCCTATATCAAGCATATGCGGCACGCCTTTCACATATTTTTGTTATAAACACCGCCAAAGTTACGGTTATAAGCGATGCAATCCAAATCGGAACCGTTATTTCACCGGGGTTAATGCTCCCGGCGGTTTCCCGAAGGGCAATCAGCGTTGACGGGACTATCTGCAGCGAAGCGCTGTTTATAACCGCAAGCATACACATTGCGTCCGTTGCTATGCCGTCTCTCGACTTTTCGGAGAGTTTTTTCATTGCGGATATTCCGAGCGGTGTTGCAGCATTGGAAAGCCCGAGCATATTTGCCGTTATGTTTGAACATATCAGTCTTTCTTCTTTCGAATCTTTTTTTACACCGCTGAAAACCAATCTTATAATCGGAGAAAATATGTGTGAAAGCTTTGCTGTAATTCCGCTTTTTTCGGCTATGTTCATAAAACCGGACCACATTATCATAAATGCACCTATTTTCAGAATAAAGCTCACACAGTCGGGAGCCGAATTCATAACAGCTGTTCCGACTTCTGCCCCCGAACCCGAAAAAATGCCGAAAACAAACGCGGCAACAAGCATACCCGACCAGACATAACCTATCATATAAAGCCCCTTTTCAAAAAAATATCTCTGTACAATTATATTGCACAGAGATAAATTTAAATACATATTCATTTTTTTATGAGCGGTTTTGTTAAAAATTCGGCATTTTGCATTAAATCGCATATAATATCATTGCCGTATTTCTTTTCGATTTTTTCAAGAGCTCTCCGCATGTAAGGGCGCCTCGTATCCATATTATGGCAATCCGTGCCTATGACCGTAATTCTCCCGGTTTTAATTAATTTTTTCAGTATATGCCTTTTTGAAAATGTTATAAACGACTCCGTGTTACACTGAACATAAACATCCATTTCGAGCAGACCCTGAAAAATCCTTTTTTTATCCACGAGACCGTCATACCTCTCCAGATGCGCGAGCACAACGCGATACCCCTTTGAGATTACAGCATACACGGCGTTTATCATCCAATCGCTCCATTTTTCATAAGGCATCTCAATAAGAATCGTTTTTGTTTTTTCTATGCAAAGAGCATCGAGATTTTCTTCGCGCCAAAGATCGGGATATAACCTGACTTCCGCTCCGAGCAGCAAGTCAGGCACATCACATTCTGCCGATCCGAGGTATGCACTGAGATTGTCGTATGCATTTTTTCTGTTTTCAAGAAACTGTTCTATACTGCCGCGAAAGTTATAATAATGCGGAGTTGCAACCACTGTATCAACACCCTGTTCTTTTAATGAACACAGCATTTCTTTTGATGTTTCAACGCTGTCGGAACCGTCATCAATGCCCGGCAATATATGAGAATGAAAATCAATAATTTTAATTTTATCAATCTGCATTTATAACCACCGCCCGCGTTTATCACTTATTTCTGCTTTTTTCCGCTTTTTTATTTTTTTCGGATTCTGCGTCCTTTTCTGCGGATTCCGTCCTGTTCTTTACGCTTTTTTTATGATCGCTGCTGAAATAGCCGTATCTAACATATTTACTGCGTTTTCCTCCGTAACGGTAGCTGCTGTTTATTTTATATCCGCCGTATACATATTTATCATCATTGGCATCATTGAGTATGAAGCCGAGAATTTTTGCTCCGGCAAAATTCAGAGAATTAATGCTTCTTTCTATCATTTTATATATAGAATATTTCTGCCTCGTAACAAGAATTACTCCCGTGGTATGCTTTGAAAGTATAAGCGCTTCCGTAACTATATTAAGCGGAGGCGTATCGATAAAAATATATTCGTATTTACTTTCAAGCTCGGCAAATACCTCAAGCATTTTTTCCGATGACAAAAGTTCGACCGGATTCGGAGGAATTGCTCCGGATGTAAGACAGTCCAGATTCGGAAGTACATCCGTATGTATGCAGTCATTTAAGCTTGAAAATCCCGCAAGAACGTTTGAAAGCCCGTTGTCGTTTTCAAGCTTCATATATCTGTGTACTCTCGGTGCCCTGAGATCCGAATCCATAACAAGAACCTTTGCGTCCGTCTGCGCAAATGTCATTGCAAGATTAATGCATGTTGTGGTTTTTCCCTCACCGGATGTCGGTGAAGTTATAATTATCTTTTTGCAGCCGCTTTCACCGTTTAATGAAAACATAATATTGGTACGTGCCGCTTTGTATGCCTCTATTATTTCAAATGCGGTATCCTCGTTCAATATTCTTTTCTGGCTGCTTGCTCTTTCAACCAAATTCTGATTGTCGGAACTGATATTAACATTTTTGATTCTTTTTTTTATTTTCATAACCGTAACTTCTTTCAAATAAATTTAATCATTCACTGTCCAGATTTGGAATTATACCCAAAACCGCAATATTATATCTGCTTTTTAAGTCATCATAATCCTTGACTCTGGTATCTATAAGTTCTTTTATAAATACCACGGCAACACCCAGAACAACACCGAGGAACAAACCAATAAATGTGTTTTGTTTAACATTCGGAGACGATGTGGTTGTCGGCAGACTTGCGTTGTCAACTATCATTACTTTACATCCGCTGATAACCTTGCTTACCTCATCCTGAGCATTATACAAAAGAGTCTGAAGAATATCTCTCGACTTTTCTGGAGTAATGTCATTATAATTAATTTCAAGAACCTCTGTTTCATTTGCCGAATTCATCGTTATATTGCTCTTTATCTTATCTCCGGTAACATTATCGTAACCGCAGTCGGCAGCAACTCTGTCAAGAGCCGAATCACTGCACAGAATTTCAATATAAGTGCTGACAAGTCTTGCATTTGTCGTAAGGTCGTTATAATTTACTCCGCCTGTGGAATGCTGTGAACCGTCAACATAAACCTTTGCCTTTGAGGTATATTTCGGCGTCATAAAAAATTTACTTACGGAAAAAGCTATAAATGCAACCGCAACGGCAAAAATAAGAACAAGCCACCATAGCTTAAGTATTATTTCAAGAACCCTTGCCAAACTTAATTCTTCTTTCAAAAAAAACACCCCAATTTCTACATAAAAATCAAAATACTAAATAATTGTAACAAATTACAGAAAAAAAATCAACAAAAATTTTCATTAATCGTAAATATTTTTCGAATTTTTTTTATTTAAGTTCTACAATAGTAACTCCGCTGTCTCCTTCTCCGAATACACCAAGCCTGAATGACTTTACATATGAAAGCCTTTTAAGGTAGTCATGTATGCCTTTTCGAAGAAGCCCCGTTCCCTTGCCGTGAATTATTCTCACCTGTGAAAGAGAAGAAAGAAGAGCATCATCCAGAAATTTGTCAATCATCATTACAGCCGTATCAACCGTTTCTCCTCTGACATCCAGCTCCGAAGAAAGCGTCATACTCTTTGAAAACGATTTATCCGACACATTCTGCCTGTTCGTTTTTTTCTTTTCAGCGGATTTCGGTTTTGACCTTACGTCGCTTATATTTACATTAAGCTTCATAATGCCGACCCTAACCTGAAAATTACCTTTGGAATCGGGGGAAGTTATTACCGTTCCGCTTCGGTTAAGACTCACGATATCAACATCTTCTCCGGGAAATACCGTTTTCGGGGCTTTTCCCACAGCATTTGCAGCTGATTTCGCATTTTCGCTTTTTGACTTATGCTTGTCTATTTTTTCGCTGAGGCTCTGCCTTGTTTTTTCCATCTCACGAATCATTTCAGCTTGGCTGTTTTCACGCCTGATAACATGGATCTGCTTTATTGCCTCATCCGCTTCACGCTTTGCGTTTTTAAGGATTTCTTCCGCCTCACGCCTTGCCTGTTCTATAATCTTATCGGTTTTTTCGCGAAGCTGCCTGTTTTTTTCTTCTGCATCATTTTTAAGTCTTTCCGTTTCGGCGGCATTTGCACGTGCCTTATCTTTTTCGGACTGCGCCTGGCGTCTTTTATGCTCAAGATCGGTTAGAATATCTTCAAATCTTATATTTTCGGCATCTATATATTTTTTCGCTTTTGCAATGATACCGTCATCCATCCCGAGTCTTTTTGATATGGCAAACGCATTGCTTTTTCCGGGAATTCCTGTAAGCAAACGGTACGTCGGCTTAAGGGTATCGACATCAAACTCACATGAGGCATTTTCAACTCTTTGGTTTGTCATGGCATATGTTTTGAGCTCACTGTAGTGTGTCGTTGCGGCGGTTTTGGCACCAAGCAGCCTTACACGCTCAAGGATACTCATTGCAAGAGATGCGCCCTCTATCGGATCCGTACCGGCGCCGAGCTCGTCAAAAAGACACAGACAGCGATCATCGGCCTTTTTCAGTATTTCAACTATATTTACCATATGAGACGAAAATGTTGAAAGACTCTGTTCTATGCTCTGTTCGTCGCCTATATCCGCAAACACGTTTGAAAACACCGAAATTTCGGAGCCCTCCGCCGCCGTAATGTGCAAACCGTATTGTGCCATAAGCGTCATAATGCCGATTGTTTTGAGCACAACCGTTTTCCCGCCCGTATTTGGACCCGTTATTACAAGCGTATCAAAATCTCTGCCGAGGCTTATGTCTGTCGAAACAACGGTTTTCGGGTCAAGCAGGGGATGACGTGCCTTTTTTATATCAATAATTCCGTTATCGTTTAAAACAGGACGGAATGCATTTGCGACGAGAGAATAGTGAGCCCTTGCAAAACACATATCAAGATCCGATATTATAAGATATGTCATTTCGATAAGTTTAGAGCTCAAAGCTATAGATTCCGTAAACGACATAAGGATTTTTTCAGTTTCTTCC
Source organism: uncultured Clostridia bacterium (assembly GCA_934463165.1). Taxonomy (GTDB): domain Bacteria; phylum Bacillota; class Clostridia; order UMGS1810; family UMGS1810; genus RGIG1828. The sequence continues at coordinate 102,799 of CAKSJG010000003.1, read as the reverse complement.
TTTTCCTTTGACTTCAGCTCACGAATGCGGTTATTTTCTTCCACGACTGCCATGGGTTCTATAAAAAGAGTTGCCCCCGTAGACGAAGTATCATGAAGAATACCCTTTATTTCACCTTTAAATTCGGCCTTTACCGGTATGACATACCTGTCACCGCGCATTGTTATTATCTGATCCTGCAAATATTTCTGCTTAGACGGTGAAGAAATTATCCTGTGAAGAATATCACGTATTTTATTTGACGCCGCGTTAATCGCCCGTCTCACTCTGAAAAGCTCGTCGCTTGCGTTGTCGGCTATTGTCTCATCATCAAGAATACATTCCGTAATTTTTTTCCTCAAAGGGACCTCTGTATACAATGCATCAAAATGTTCTTCAAGCGCATCGCACTTAATATCGTCGGGATATTTTTTAAGCCGTTCGCTGCTTTCAAGCACCTTTCCTACAGACAAAATCTCTCCGGGTGATAATATTCCGCCAATTGAAGCTCTTTTGAGTGCCGCCCTGATATCTTCGCGACACATTATCGGCGGACTTCCTTTTTTGGTTATAAGCGTCAAAGCCTGTGCCGTTTCATCCTGCAATATATTTATCTTTTTTAAATTATCGGATATTTCGCGGCTCATAATTTTTTGTGCCGTTATATCCATTATTGCATAAGAAGAAACTTTTTTTAATATTTTATCAAATTCAAGAGTTTTAATCGATTTGGAATCCATTGTCATTACCTGCTTCTTAAAATATTATACCGAATGAGTATATCATAAATATTAAAATAAATCAACAAAATGCAATTATATTTAATGTGAATTTAATTTTATGTCTATTACATAACACATATGCCGCCGGAATATAGCTGATTTTTACATAATTTTGTTGATAATTGGCGGATTATAAAGCTTTATTTATATTGACAGTTTAAGTTAAAAAGTGTATAATCTATATACGGAAACGAATTATTTCCGATGCTTTGCAGGTATTTTATCTACTGAAAGGAATGATTACAATGACGTTTATTGAGAAATTTGATTCAATCAAGAAAAAATTTTCAAAACCGGATCAATCAAAGCTTACCGAAGACTTTGCTGTACAGATTAATCTGACAGACACAGATTGCGGCGGCGCCTTTTATATAGCATACATGAATGACATTTTTGCCGTTGAACCTTATGACTATCACGATCACACAGCAATGGTTACAACCGATGCAAAAACCTTTGATGGATTCCTTACAAAAAAGAAAACCATAGAAGACATGACTGTTGACGGAAACAAGAACCATGTAGAAATGATAGCAATTGCAATTGAGAAAAAACCTGCAGCAAAGAAAAGAACAGTTAAGAAAGAGACAGTAAAAAAAGAATCGGAAAAACCTGCCGTGAAAAAAACATGCGTAAAGACAGCCGCTGCAAAGACAACCGCAAAAAAGACGGTTAAAGCTGCCGCAAAAAAAGCCGACGAGATAAAATCAGAGGTAAAGGCAGAAGTAAAAGAGGTTGCAAAAAAAGCGGAAACAGCAATAAAAAAAGCTGAAACCGCCGTAAAAAAAGCTGCAGAAGATGCAAAGAAAAAATAATTAATGCTCTGAGAAGATTTTTATGCAATTTTGGTAATATTAAAAATCAAAAATATTTTTATTTTTTAATTTTTTCATATTGAATTTTTAATGCAAAAATGTTATAATATCAGAATATCGAGCAGCAAATGCGTAAGTCCGGATATCGGATTTACGCATTATTTTTTTGCTCAATCGGAGGTTTAATATTTATGATAAGAAAATACGGAGCAACGGATGCGATTTTCGGGCAAAATCAATATGCACAGATTCCGATGGCGGTTGTCGGAATCGTGATGAAATTTTTTCAAATTGTTATTTCAATTGCCGTAGGTATGGCAGCAGGGTGTATTCCCATTGTAGGTTTCAATATGGGAGCCGGACTTAAAGACAGAGTCAAAAATTTGTTCTCAAAACTTCTTTTATCCGAGGCGTGCGTCGGCGCAATTGCATTATTAATTGTTGAAATATTTCCGAGAGGACTTATTCAAATTTTCGGAGCGGCAAATGAAAGCGTGTATTATACCGATTTTGCCGTAAAATCATTCAGAATATATCTTTGCATGATGATATTCGCGTGTGTAAACAAATCGACATTTATCTTTCTGCAGGCTATGGGTAAGGCTGCAGCGTCAACAACTCTTTCAATGGTGCGTGAAATAGTTTTCGGCGTCGGATTTGCAATTTTACTGCCTGTTTTCTTCGGGCTTGACGGAGTGCTTTATTCAATGCCGATATCGGATATACTTACATTTGTTATAGCTTTAATTATAATTAAACACACATATAAAGAACTGCGAATTTGACTTATATTATAAAATACAGAATATAATGCTTGGCAAAATCGAAAAAATTAAATAAAAAAGGAAAAAAGTATTGACAGATATCAATTTTTGATATATAATATCAATGTTGCTGTTGAAAAAACAGAGTGTAGGGGTATAGCTCAGTTGGTAGAGCAGTGGTCTCCAAAACCACGTGCCGTGAGTTCAAGTCTTACTGCCCCTGTTAAAAGATGTCCTTTTAAGGTCATCTTTTTTTTTTGAACAAAATGAGTTGTTTTTATATAAAAAAGATGTCTCCGAAAAGACATCTTTTTAAACTATTTTAATATACTCTGCAAAAACTGCTTTGTTCTTTCTCCCTTCGGATTTGAAAATATTGTTTCTGGAAGGCCCTGTTCTTCTATGGAGCCGTCACACATAAATATAACCCGATCCGCAACGTCACGCGCAAACCCCATTTCATGCGTTACAACAACCATGGTCATTCCCTCTCTTGCAAGTTGCTTCATAACGTCCAGAACCTCGCCGACCATTTCGGGATCCAATGCGGATGTAGGTTCATCAAAAAGCATAACATCAGGATTCATGCAAAGAGCTCTTACTATTGCCACTCTTTGCTTCTGTCCGCCGGAGAGCTGTGCCGGATATGCATTTGCACGGTCTTTCAGACCGACTCTTTCCAATAATTCAAGCGCTTTTGCTTCAGCTTCTTCTTTTGATTTTTTCAAAAGTTTTATTGGGCCGAGAGTCATATTTTTAAGTACCGTCATATGAGGAAAAAGATTAAACTGCTGAAAAACCATTCCCATTTTACGACGCATAACGTTAATATCTACTTTCGGATTCATAATATCAGTACCCTCAAAGTATATATGTCCGCCCGTCGGCTCTTCAAGCCTGTTCAGAGACCTTAAAAATGTTGATTTGCCGCTTCCGGAAGGACCGATTATGACAACAACCTCGCCGCGTTCTATTTCTGCGTCTACATTGTTCAGAGCATGAATTTTACCTTTAAAGCATTTTGACAGTTTTTCCGTTTTTATTATTATATTTTTATCAGCGATCACTGTTTCTCAGCCTCCTCTCTAAAATACCGACAAGCTTTGACAAAATCAAAACCATTGCCAGATAGATAAGCGCTGCGGCAATAAGCGGCATAAAAGGTGAATACGTTGCCGCTCTTATGGCATTTACCGCATACATTAAATCTCCGAGACCTATATAAAACGCTATTGATGTTTCCTTAAGAAGAACGATAAATTCATTGGCAAGTGCAGGAAGAACAGCTTTAAATGCCTGCGGAAATACTATGTGCCACATTGTTGCCATGTATCCGAATCCTAAGCTTCTGCCTGCTTCCGTCTGACCTTCGTCAACACTCATTATTCCTCCGCGGACTATTTCGGCAACATATGCACCGGAGTTAAGACCGAAGCAGATTACTGCCGCAACAAATTTATTTACTCCGAGCGGCATAAATATAACAAAGTATATTATCATTATCTGAACAACAACCGGAGTACCTCTTATTACAGTCAGATAAACCTGGGAAATGCCGTTTACTATACTTATCAAAATACCGTGTTTTGCATTTTTGATATATGTACATCTTACAAAGGCTACCAAAAATCCTATTATTATTCCTATGAGGAGAGCTAAAAGAGTAAGCTTTAATGTTATCCACAATCCGCGGAATATTGTTTTCCATCTGTTATGTACTATAAAATTATTATAATACTGTTTTTTTATATCGTTCCATATTTTAACTATTTTTGTTGATGAATCGGGTTTTTCGGTATCAACTCTCGGAGTCAGACATTGTATAAATCCTTTCTTTACGTTTTCCGTCTGAATTTTTACCTTTTCTCCGCCCTCTGTATAATAAGTATTCTTTTTTTCAATATCATCTATGATATTTTCCGTTCCTCCGAAAACAGCATTAATTGCCTTTTTATCGGCATAAACTTTAAAATTATTCTGTATGTCATACATTGTTATAACACAACTCTCTTCTTTTTCGGGAGCTGTTTCTATGCACGAAGTAAGAACATCTTCAAATTCCATTTTAAAATCAAGTGCAGATTTAAACATTGTGCTGTTTTTCTTTTTGGGATCGGAGCTCAGATATGAATCATATCCCGGAGAAACAACGCTGTATACATCGGGGGATGTAACCGTGCACTTCACTTTTATATCTTTTTCGTTTCCGTATTCAAGGCTTTCAACCTTAATATTATTTTTTTCGGCAATAAGCTTCATCGGTTTGGTAACGGCAGATGAATCCATATAGCTGTTTATCAGTTTTTCCGCATCACTTGCCGAAATTTTGCCGGCTTTTGAACCTACGGTTATTTCATATACGCTGAACCCTGCAACACCTGCAATTATTAAAAGGACAATAATCAGTGCCAAAAGTTTTTTTGATTTCATTGCGTATCCGCCTTTCTTTTGTTTTTCAGACATTTGTTAAGAAAAAAATCATAATTTTTTTCTTAACAAATGTCTGAATATTACTTCTTTATAGACACGTCAAGACAGAGGAACAAATCCTCTGTCTTTTTTGTGTTTAACTTAACTCATTTATTATTCAGCTTTAATATATTTTGCAATTATTTCATCAATTTTTCCGTTTGATGTAAGCTTTTCAAGAGATTTGTTTATGGAATCAAGAAGTTCGTTATTTCCCTTTTTAACAGCAATAGCATAATCCTCGATTACATATTCGGTATCAAGAATTTTAAGTCCTTCATTTTCAGCAACAAATGCCTTTGCAGGCTCGTTATCTATGATAACCGCATCTACATCTCCTCCCTTAAGAGCAATTACGGCATCCGCGCCTTTGCTGTAACGAATTACATTTTCATCGCCGTAATCGTCAGCAGCATAAGCATCACCTGTCGTTCCGAGCTGTACACCTATTTTTTTACCCTTAAGATCATCGGGAGTTGTATAAGCGCTGTCTGCCTTAACGATTACAACCTGAACGCCTGTTGCGTAGCTTGATGTAAAATCAACTTCTTTTTTTCTTTCATCTGTAACCGTGAGACCTGCCATGGCAAAATCAGCCTCGCCCTTATCTACCGATGTTATTATGGAATCAAATTCCATATCGCATATTTCAAGCTTCTTTCCGAGATCATCGGCAATAGCCTGTGCTATTTCTACGTCGATACCTACAAATTTATCTCCCTCTTTTGATTCATACGGGGGAAATGCCGCATTGGTAGCCATCTTAAGTGTATCGCTTGTATCTTTTGTTGTTTCTTCGTTGCTTGTTTTTGTTTCTGTTTTTTCATCGGTCTTGTTATTTCCGCAGCCTGCAAAACAAAATGCAGCAATTGCTATTGCAAGAACCAATGAAGTAATTTTTAATAACTTTTTCATCTTTAAAATACCTCCGGTTTTAAAATAAACAGATATATCTGTCAAATAATCATGTTCACAGTTTATCACTCATTTACTTCCGTGTCAACCGATTTTTTAAGTTTTGTTATTTTTATACTATAATTATACATTAAACAGACTGTTTATGCATTAAAAATATGGTTTTATGCATAAACAATGTATAATACATTATTTTATAAATTTAAAAGCATAACCGCATTTTTATATTTTATATTATTATAATCATCATCGCTGAGTTCAAGAGCGCTAAGCAGCCTCATCTCATGCTCTGCCTTTTGCCAGGGAGAATCCGTTCCGAAAAGAATTTTATCAGTGCCGTGCTTTTCCAATATTTTTTCGGCAGCCGGACGCGGAATATGAGAATATCCGAACGATATATCAAAATACAAATCCCGTCCGCACAGATATTTAATAACATCCTCGCTCATATTAAGCCCACCCCAATGTGCCGCCACAACAGGGGAATCAAACCATTTAAGAGCATTGCATAGCCTTTTTGGAGTACAGTGATACGGTGCGGCATAACCGAAATCTTCGCCGGCATGAAAAACCGTAATCAGACCGAGCTGCGATATTTTTTTATAAATAGGCTTCATTTTTTCATCATCAATAAAAAATTTCTGATATTCCGGATGAAATTTTATACCTTTCATCCCCATGGATTTTATTCTTTCAAGTTCATCAAGCGCACATTTTTCATCAGGCCATACCGAACCGAATGCTTCGAACTCTTTTTCTTTATTAATCTCGGCAGCAAAATCGTTAACGTTTTTTTGTTGTTTTTCGTTTGTTGCAATATTTAAAACAACGCAAAGATCAACTTTCTCGTTTTTCATTGTTTCTTTAAGACTTGAAACAGTGGCTTCATTATATGCCTTAATCCCGCCGGCAGCATCTTTAAGCAGGCCGACCGCATGCGGCGCAAGCTTATCCGGAAAACAATGTGTATGAAAATCTATAAGCATTTATTATCTATCCTTTCGGGAAATATTTCATATTTTATATCAATACGCGACATTTTATACTTTCATATTCTATCAATCGTCCGACTGCGACTCCGAAAAATTCGGGAAATCGTTTTTTATGTCTTATTTAAACGATGAGTTTATGTTTTTTTATTTTATGTTTAATGTTATAATTAATTCATCAAAGTAAACATCAGATGAACATCAGGAGGTATTATTATGGATCTGTTTTCAAAATTCAGAGCTTCAATTCCGCTCGCAATAAGCGAGGATCATAAGCCAAAATCAAATGAAGATTTAATTGTCCGCATTCCTATCCATTCCGTAAAACCAAATCCGTATCAGCCGCGGAGAATATTTAACGACGATTCAATATCGGAGCTTGCGGAATCAATAAAAAAATACGGCGTAATTCAGCCGATAACCGTTCGAAAAATCGAAGAAAACAATTATGAACTCATCGCCGGCGAAAGAAGACTGAGGGCGTGTTCTTATGCGGGCATGCTCAAAGTTCCGGCAATTATTGCCGATCTTTCGGATAATGACAGTGCGGTTGTTGCTCTTATAGAAAACATTCAGCGTGAAAATTTAAGCTTCATGGAAGAAGCGGAGGCATACCGCAATTTATTGTGCAATCACGGCTTTACTCAAGATGAGCTTGCAAAAAAACTTGGCAAAACACAGTCCGCGGTTGCAAACAAAGTCCGCCTTTTAAAGCTTCCGTGCGTTGTGAGAGAGATTATAAAAGACAATCTTTTAACCGAGCGACATGCAAGAGCCCTGCTTCGCCTCGACAGCGAAGAAAAACAACTCAAGGCTCTTGAAAAAATAACCGATGAAAATTTAAACGTCTCTCAGACAGATGAGCTCATCGACAAAATGACAATGCCCAAATCACACAAAAAGGAAATAAAAGAACCCGTTATCCGAAAAAGCGTTTTTAAAGATGTCCGCATTTTTATCAACACGGTACGTCATGCAATTTCGGTTATGCATGATAACGGAATAGACGCAACATCCACCGAAACAGAATCGGATGAATATTTTGAATATGTAATACGTATTCCGAAATCCGCCGAAAAACAGCTTTTTCATTAATTATATATTTACATAAATAGGTTTTTCTATCTTTAAAGATGGTTTCGCACCGTATACAGCCTCCGTCAGGACAAGGCCCGGCGCCTTGTCCGGTGACGGGTGTACAAAGCAAATTCTCTTAGGTTCAAGTTTGTTCTTTCTTAAATTAAAAATTATATCACACAATCTTTCGCTTCTGTGCACCATATAAAACCTCCCCCCGAATTTTATCACATCGCATACAGCGGATATAACATCATCAAGAGTACATTTTATCTCATGTCTTGCTATTGCAAGATGTGACTTCGGATTTATAAACCCCGAGCCTACGCTCATATACGGAGGATTGCACGTTACAATATCCACGCTTCCTTTTTTTATATAATTTTTTATATTCTTTATATTATCGCAGATCATGTTTATGCGGTCATCAAGATTATTCAGCTTTATATTTTCTTCGGCAAGAGTGTAAGACTCCTCTTGAAGTTCAATACCCGTAAAGACGGTATTCTTGCTTTTTGCACTCATAAGAATGGGAATAATTCCGTTTCCCGTGCATAAATCCAAAACCATGCTTCCTGAAGGAACTTTTGCAAAATCCGAAAGAAGCACACTGTCGGTGCCGAAGCAAAACAAGTCGGAATCCTGAATTATTTTTAAATTATTTATTCCTAAATCTTCTGTTTTTCTCATCAATAATTCTCCAAAAAAAAGAGATGTCGCACAGTGTGTGACATCTCCTGCATACATTTTAAATAAGATTATATCTTATTATTCCTGGTTGGGAGCTCCAACGGGACAAACACCTGCGCAAGCGCCGCAGTCAAGACATGTGTCTGCATCAATAACGTATTTGCCGTCACCTTCAGAAATTGCTGAAACAGGACATTCTGCAGCACATGCACCGCAGCTTATGCATTCATCGTTAATTGCGTATGCCATATCTAAAACACCTCCTTAAAATATGTGTGCTTTATTTTCCGCACTTTTATTCTCCTATTATATCAGCATATTAAAAAAAAATCAAGTATTTTATATTAATATTGCATTACAAATCTTTTTCTAATTTTTTAAGTTCTTTCATATCGATCGGTTCTTCTTCTTTTTTCTCCACAACTTTTTTTAAAATCTTAATTTCATCCACATTATATTCTTTTACTTCCTTTTCTTCTCCTTTTTCTATAACTACGGAAACCAAGCCTTTAAGAATCGAAACTGCACTTACCGTGCCCTTCCCGTCGGAAGTTTTAACATAAGAACCTACACCCGGAGCTTTTTTTATCAGGCTCTCATATGCTTCCTGTTCATTTCTGAGACAGCACATCAGTCTGCCGCAGGTTCCAGATATTTTTGTCGGGTTAAGTGACAGATTTTGCTCCTTTGCCATTTTTATTGACACAGGCAAAAACTCACTCAAAAAAGAATTGCAGCAAAGCTGCCTTCCGCATACACCGATACCTCCTATCATTTTTGCTTCATCTCTTACACCAATCTGTCTGAGTTCTATTCTTGTTTTAAATACCGATGCCAGATCTCTTACAAGCTCTCTGAAATCTATTCTTCCGTCGGCTGTGAAATAAAATAGTATTTTATTGTGGTCAAATGTATATTCCACATCAACCAATTTCATTTTCAGACCATGTTTTTCTATTTTTTCCTGGCATATTTTAAAAGCTTCTTTTTCTTTTATTTTATTGTTATTTATTCTTTTATTATCTTCTTCCGTAGCTTTTCTAACTATTTTTTTAAGAGGACTTACAACTTCATCTTCTTTTATTTTCTTGCTTTCTATGGCAACCGTTCCGTATTCTATTCCTCGTGATGTTTCTACTATTACTTTATCTCCCTTTTTCATTTCAAGTCCGCCGCGGTCAAAATAATATACTTTTCCAACTTTTTTAAATCTTACTCCTGATACATCTATCATCTATTTCCTCCTTAAGCTGCATAAATACCGTCTGAACAGTAACCGCTATTTTATCATCATATATTCCGAATCTTTTTTCTATATTTCCTGCATATTCAAGAAGATTCACACATTTTTTTAAATCGCATCTTTCGGCGGTATATTTAATTTCGCTTATTTTATCTTTATTTATAATCAGTTTTTTCATGTCGTTTTTATATAAAACAACATCTCTTAAAAACATCATTAATATTTTGCAAAGTTCGTCTTTTTGTTCTCTGTTTTCATTCCAAAAATCTATACTTTCATATATACAATAATCATCTTTTTCAAAAAGCTTTATAAATCCTCTTATAACTCCGTCTCTCAGACCGGAGAAAAGTTCGTTGCCATTTATTTTTTTCAAAATATCCATACTTCCCATACTGTATGAATACATAAATTCTTTATCATTTTCAAGAGGATAAATTTTTTTCATTTCATCCTCCGAAAACGGCATAAGTTCAAATTTAAACGATCTTGAAATCACGGTCGGCAACAGAGATTTTATATTATTGCAAAGTAATATAAAAACCGCATACCGGGGCGGCTCTTCTATAATTTTAAGAAGTGCGTTTTGCGCCGACGCTGTCATAAGTTCGGCATTTTTTATAACAAAAAAAGAATACGTTGAATTTATGGGCTTCATATAAACTCTTGACTTTAAGAATCTTATTTTATCTATATCTATTATTTTTTTTTCTTCATTTGAAATCTCGGTAATATTGGGATTTGCTTTTGAAATAACGGTCATGCATCCTTTGCATTTGCCGCAACCCGTTTTATTTTCACACATTACGGTCTTTAAAATTTCATTGCATATATATTTTTTACCGTATCCCGAATCACCGTATATTACATATGTCTGATTCAGTTTTTCATTTATTACCGATGTTTTAAAATGTTCAAGTATTTTACTCTGACTTTTTGACAACACTCATATCATACCTTTTCAAATCTGTCTACATCCAAAACAAAAATTGTTGCTCCGCCTATTCTTACTTCAATGGGATAACTGCTGCATTCCGACGGCACTCCTATCGGAATCGGCGAAGATGTAAGCTGCGTTCTCTGCTGACTTTTTTCTTTTATTATTTCTATTACACTTTCAACCTTTTCATCTTCGGTTCCTATAAGTATAGTTACGTTTCCCGCTTTTAAAAATCCGCCCGTAGCGGCAAGCTTGGTAACCCCGAATCCTTTTTTACTGAGTCCCGTAATTACTCTGTTCGCATCTTCATCATTTACTATTGCAAGAACCAATTTCATTTTTTTCCCTCCGATAAAAAACATATTTTTTTTATTATATAATAAATTCGTCTTAAAATCAAGAAAAATTATTATTTTTTTGAAATTACCTCATTTTTACTTTCTAACGCATTATTTTATTTTAATATATACGAAGCTTTATTTTTATAAAAAAGCTTGAAATGTTTGATTTTTTATGTTATAATAAGTTATTGTTAAAAAAATCTTGATTTTTTATGATTTTTTTATCCACAATATAATTATTCACATGTATAAAACTTTGTGGATAAAACGGAGGAAAAGTAATGGATAATATAGTAGAAATCTGGAAAAGAGTGCTCGACAGCATAAAGCCGGAATTTTCCACAATGCAGGTCAGTTATACTACTTGGATAGAATCTATAATTCCCGTAGATATAACGGATGATAAAATAATTATTTCCGTTCCTTACGAATATAACAGAGATATGATTCAGATGAGATATATTGATCTTATAAAGAACGCTCTTTATATGGTAACGGGAAAAACACTTGATATAGATATTATTTTAAACAGTGAAGAAGTGAAAAAAGAAAAGAAAATAAAGACAAACCTCAATCCCGTATATACGTTTGACACATTTGTAATAGGAAAGTCCAACCAGATAGCTCATGCAAGAGCACTTTCAATAGCTGAAGGAACGGGGCTCATGTGCAATCCGTTTTTTCTGTACGGAGGAGTGGGACTCGGAAAAACTCATCTTATGCATGCAATAGGAAACTACGTAATAAAGAAAAATCCTTCAACTAAGGTTTTATACGTTACAAGCGAGCAGTTTACAAACGATATGGTAAACGCCATAAGAAAAGGTACTACTCAGGAAATGAGAGAAAAATACAGAACGGTTGACTATTTGCTCATAGATGATATCCAGTTTATAAGTGATAAAGAAGGAACACAGGAAGAGTTCTTCCATACTTTCAATGAGCTTTATCAAAACAATAAATACATAATTATATCATCCGACAGACCGCCGAAAGATCTTCCCACATTTATGGACAGACTTATCTCAAGATTTCAGGACGGAGCACCGACGGATATTATTCCTCCGGATTTTGAAACAAGAATTGCAATATTAAAAAACAAAGCGTCTCAGCTCAAACTCGATATTCCTGATGATGTATACAGCTATATTGCAAAAAATATAAAATCAAACATAAGAGAGCTTGAAGGAGCAATAAAAAAGATAATGCTTCATCAGATGTTTATGAAACAAAAGATTGACGTTTCTCTTGCCGAAGAAGCATTAAAAGATATTATAAACGAAAAGAAAAAGAAAATTACGCCGGATCATATTATAGCATTGGTTGAGAGAACATTTAATCTGAAAGAAAACGAGCTTAAAAGCAACAGCAGATCTCAAAAAATAACTTATCCGCGTCAGATTGCAATGTACCTTTTAAAAACTCATACAAATCTGTCTCTTAAACAGATAGCGGCATGCTTTAATAAGAAAGACCACACAACAATAATGTATGCTGTGGAAAAAATTGTGTCCGCAATAGATAATGACTCTGCAACGAGCAAAATCATAAGTGACATTGAAAAGGATCTTCAAGCCTGATTCCACATATTTATCAGCACATAAAAGTCTTGTTTTAAAGCTTAAATAAAATGTTTCCACATTTTGATTTTCATATTATCCTCAACGTGTGAAAACATTAAAATTTAACCACATTTGAAGAAGCAGTTGTGAATGAAATTCCAAAGGATTATCCATACAAAAATTTCTTTATTTTCAAGAGTCAGACAGGGTTTTCCATTAAATCCACATTCCTACTGCTACTGCTACTGAAAAAATATATAAATATTTATAATTATTTAATATGAGGTGAAAAAAATGAAATTTTCCTGTGATAAAAGTATTCTCGCAAAATCAACGGATACCGTATCGAAATCAATTAATCCTAATAACCCGATAGAAATTTTAAAGAATATGAAAATAGAGGTCAGCGATAAGGTTATATTCACCGGAAGCGACAGTGAAATATCAATAGAAAGCGAACTTGAGGCTGAAGTATATGAACCCGGAAAAATTCTTGTGGATTCAAGAATTTTCTTTGATATAGTAAGAAATCTCCCGGAAGGAAAGGTAGAGCTTTTTACATCGGACAACAATGAACTAAAAATAGTATGCCACAGCAGCAAGTTTAATATACTTTATTTATCTGCCGACGGATATCCCGAAACCGAAAAGATTGAAGACGGAGATAATATAAGAATATATTCAAAAAATCTTAAAGAAATTATCAGAAATACGGCATTTGCCGTATCTGATGATGAAAGCCGCCCGATACTTACGGGAACATATTTTGAAATATCAAAGAGTTCTCTTAAGGCTGTATCAATTGATAGGTCAAAACTTGCGCTTATTAATCAGATTATCCCTGAAACCGAATTTTCGGATATGAGCTTTGTTGTTTCGGGAAAGGTTTTAAATGATATAAGCAAAATATTAAAAGATGATTCGGCTATTGTTGATATTAAAATAAAAGACAATAACGCAATGTTCAGCTTTGATACGTTTACTATTATTACAAGACTTTTGGAAGGTGAATTTATAGACTATAAAAGAATTATTCCGTCTCAGACAAATCTGAAACTTAAGATAAATATTAAAAATTTCAGAGAGATGATAGAGAGAGCATCCGTTATAATAAACTATGACAATCCAAAAATTCCCGTAATTTTAAATATAGAAAATTCGTCGATTAATGTAGGATGTATTTCTAAGTTCGGTGATTTTAACGAAAGTATAGAAGTCGATATGAATGGAGGAGAATTAAAGATAGGAGTTGATTCAAGACTTCTTCTTAACTCTCTCAAATGCGTTCCCGATGATTATGCATATTTTGAATTTACAAATGAGCAGGGACCGTTTTTGATTAAACCTCTTGAGGGCAGTACTTATCTTTATATGGGAATGCCCATGAAAATTAAAAATTAAAAAGAAGTGAAGAATATGGAATTTATAAAAATCAACACACCTTTTATAAAATTGGACCAGCTTCTGAAATTTACGGGAGTAAGCTTTGATGGTGCCGAAGCCAAAGAGTATATTATTTCCGGCAGAGTTAAGGTAAACGGTGAAACAGAGACAAGAAGAGGAAGAAAGCTGTTTGAAGGAGACGTTGTCAAATTGGATGACAATACCGAATTTAAGGTTCAAAATAATGTATATTAAAAATTTAAAGATAAAAAACTTCAGAAATTACGATGATGCCGATATTGAATTTTCACCGAAGACAAATATTCTCTGCGGAAACAACGGTCAGGGAAAAACAAACATAATAGAGGCTTTATATTATCTGCAAAGCGGAAAATCGTTCAGATGCCGTAAAGACAGAGAAACTATTATGTTCGGAAAGAAAAATGCACTGATTGAAATTGATTTTGTTATAAAAGGAAACGATGAAAAGGTACAGTTTTATCTTTCGGATAAAAAATCAATTAAATTAAACGGTATTCCTATAGAAAGACTGAGCGAGCTTGTCGGAATATTCAATATGGTAATATTTACTCCCGATCATCTTAATTTAATTAAAGACGGACCGGGAATAAGAAGATCCTTTATCGATTCTCTGATAAGTCAGCTTAAACCGTCGTATCTCATGACTCTTATTAATTATTACCATGTGTTAAAGGTAAGAAATGCAGCTCTTAAATCAACCAAGGCGGATCTTAAATCCAATATCAGCATATGGGATATGAATCTTGCCGATTACGGAACGGAAATATTCAAAATGAGAAATTCCGTAATAAAAAAAATTAACGGAGTTATAAATAATATAAATTATGACAATGAGATCTTTGAAAGAGAAAAAATAAAACTGAAATATATTCCTGCGATAAGAGGAGATTTTGAGGATAAAAAAATTTTTTTAAAACAGCTTTCAATGAATATTGAAAAAGACAGAGAAAAAGGAATGACTCTTACAGGGCCTCACAGAGATGATTTTGAAATATTCATGAACGGAATTGATATGAAAAAATATGGTTCGCAGGGGCAGATACGTTCCTGTGTTTTAAAGCTCAAGCTTTCGGAATGTGAAATAATAAAAGAAAAAGTGGGTGAAGAGCCTGTTCTTCTTTTGGATGATGTGCTCAGCGAGCTTGACAAAAACAGAAGAAAATTTTTTCTTGATAAATTGAAAAAAAGGCAGATTATTATAACATGCACCGATAATGAAAATATAGAAGATAAAGAAAGCATAGTTTATGAAATTGAAAATGCACAAATAAAAAAGGTGAAGTTGGAGTGGTAAAATGTTTTTGCATTTAGGTTCTGATATGGTTGTTAAAGAAAATGAAATAATAGGGATTTTTGATCTTGATAATACTTCTTCTTCAAAGCTTACACAGGATTTTTTAAGAAATTCTACAAAAAATGAAGAAGTAATCAACGTGAGCGAAGAGGACTTGCCGAAGTCATTTGTTGTGACCGAAAGAAAAGGAAAAAAAAGAGTATATATTTCACCGATAGCGTCCCGTACTCTAAAAAAAAGATCGGAGATATCGGATATGAATTATTTTTAAATATATCTGAAATGGTATTAAATTATATAAATATTATTTAAACTTTTTATAGGAGAATTTAAATATGGCAGAAAATATAAATAATGAACACACAGATACAAGCTATGATGAAAACCAGATACAAGTGCTCGAAGGTCTTGAAGCTGTCAGAAAAAGACCGGGAATGTACATAGGCTCCACTTCCATCAGAGGGTTGCATCATCTTGTATACGAAATAGTAGATAACAGTATCGACGAAGCTCTTGCGGGATATTGCAGCATGATTGAAGTTGATCTAAACAAAGATAATTCCGTAACCGTAAGAGATAACGGAAGAGGAATACCACACGGAATACACCCGAAAATGAAAATATCAACGATTGATGTTGTATTTACTGTGCTTCATGCCGGAGGAAAATTTGGCGGAGGAGGATACAAAGTTTCGGGAGGACTGCACGGCGTCGGTGCTTCGGTTGTTAATGCTCTTTCTACAAAACTTGAGGTAAATGTTTATGACGGAGAAAATATCTGGCATCAGATATATCACAGAGGAAAAGCCGACGGAGAAGTAAAAAAAGTCGGAAGTACCGACAGAACGGGAACCGAAATAACATTTTGGGCAGACGGTGAAATTTTTGAAGAAACAGTATATGATTATGATATTCTTTTAAAAAGATTAAGAGAACAGGCTTTCTTAAACGGAGGTATAAAAATAATCTTTTCCGATAAACGCGGAGAAGAAGAAAGAAGAGAAGTTCTTCATTATGACGGAGGAATAAAAAACTTTGTATCCTACATATACGATACAAAAAAGAAAAACCGTCCGAATCTTGAGGCTATTCATGATGAAGTGATTTTTGTAAGCGGAGAGAGAAACGGAAGTATGGCAGAGGTTGCGATTCAGTGGAACAGCGGATATGATGAAATAATAGAGTCTTTTGCAAACAACATATCCACAACTGAGGGAGGTACTCACGAAACGGGATTTAAATCCGCTCTTACAAAAGTTCTTTCGGAATACGGAAGAAAATATAAACTTATAAAAGATAACGAAGAACTTACCGGTGAAGACGCAAGAGAAGGTATTATTGCCGTAATATCCGTAAAGCTTGAGGAACCGCAGTTTGAAGGACAAACCAAAACTAAACTTGGAAATTCCGAAATCAGAGGTTTGGTTGAAAATATGGTTAAAGAAAAGCTCGGTGATTTTCTTGAAGAAAATCCTGCAGTCGGAAAGGCGATAATACAAAAGGCACTTCTTGCATCGCGAGCAAGGCTTGCCGCAAGAAAAGCAAGAGAAGCTACAAGAAAAACGCCGCTCGGATCAAGCTCGCTTCCCGGAAAGCTTACGGACTGCATAGTAAAAGATCCGACAAAGACAGAAATATACATAGTCGAGGGTGATTCTGCGGGAGGCTCCGCAAAGAACGGACGTGACAGCAAATATCAGGCTATACTTCCTCTTTGGGGAAAAATGCTCAACGTTGAAAAAGTAAGACCCGACAAGGTTTACGGCAACGATAAGCTCACACCCGTTATACAGGCGCTCGGAACAGGAATAGCAGGAGAATTTAACCTTGAAAAATTAAGATATGATAAAATAATAATTATGGCCGATGCCGATGTAGACGGTGCTCATATTCAGACGCTGCTTCTGACATTTTTCTTCAGATTTATGAAACCTCTTATTCAGGCAGGACATGTATACCTTGCAAAACCGCCTCTTTACAAGCTTTCGCGAGGTAAAAAGTCTTATGTTGCTTTCAGCGATGAAGAAAGAGATCAGATAAGCGAACAGCTTAAAGACGGTGATATTAATGCAAAGGTAGACATAAGCCGTTATAAAGGTCTCGGTGAAATGAACCCTGAAGAACTTTGGGAAACAACAATGGATCCGAAAAACAGAATTCTTCTTAAAGTTACATTGGAAGATGCCGAAAAAGCAGATAATATTTTTTCTGTTCTTATGGGTGACGATGTTGAACCGAGAAGAAAGTTTATAGAAGAAAATGCGCAGTATGTAACAAATCTTGATATATGAATAATATATACAAAACCCACACGGAGGCATATATATGGCAAAACACAAAAATTACGAAGAGTCTCATTTTGAAGAGCATCTTGAAAATCAGACGATTGTAAATGTAGATATAGAAAAAAGAATGAAGGAAGCCTTCATAGATTATGCAATGAGCGTAATCATGAGCAGAGCTTTGCCGGATGTCAGAGACGGTCTGAAGCCCGTACACAGAAGAATACTCTATTCTATGTATGAAGAACACCTTACCGTTGATAAGCCGTTCTTTAAATCGGCTACAACCGTAGGTAATGTTATAGGTCGATATCATCCTCACGGAGATGCATCCGTATATGACGCTATGGTAAGACTTGCTCAGGATTTTTCCATGAGATACCCTCTCATAGACGGTCACGGAAACTTTGGATCCGTGGACGGAGATCCCCCGGCTGCATACCGATATACGGAAGCAAGAATGAGCAAGCTTGCAAATGTTCTGCTTGAAAATATAGATAAAGATACGGTTGACTTTGCGCCGAACTTTGATGAAAAAAGAAGAGAACCTGTTGTTCTCCCGACAAGGATTCCGACGCTTCTGGTAAACGGAAGCTCCGGTATTGCCGTAGGAATGGCAACAAATATACCGCCTCATAATCTGACAGAGGTTTTAAACGGCGTTGTTGCACAGATAGACAATCCCGATATTACCGTTGAGGAAATGATGGAATATATTAAGGGACCGGACTTCCCTACAAAATCGTCAATTATGGGAAAAAGCGGCATAAGAAGCGCGTATGCAACAGGAAAAGGAAAAATATACGTACGTGCAAAAACCGAAATTCAGGAGAGAAAAGACGGAACGTCATCGATAATTGTAACTGAGCTGCCTTATCAGGTAAACAAAAAAATGCTTGTTGAGTCTATAGCGGCACTGGTTAAAGATAAAAAAATCGACGGTCTTTCGGACATTGATGACCATTCTTCCGACAGAGTCGGAATAAGACTTGAAATTTTCTTGAAAAGAGACGCAAATCCGCAGGTAATATTGAATCAGCTCTTTAAGCTTACAAGGCTTCAGGACAGCTTCTCGGTAAATATGCTTGCAATATGCGACGGCAAGCCAAAAACAATGGGACTTAAGGAAATCCTTGCAAGATTCATCGATTTTCAGGTTGAAATCGTTACAAGAAGAATAAAATTCGACTTAAAGAAAGCGGAAGCAAGAATGCATATTCTTGAAGGATTAAGAATAGCTCTTGCAAATATTGACGAGATAATAAACATAATCAGAAATTCTTATGACGATGCCAAAGAAAGACTTATGGCAAGATTTGATATGTCTGAAATTCAGGCGCAAAGCGTTTTGGATATGAGACTCGGTCAGCTGCAAAGACTGAACGGGGAAAAGATAGAAGAAGAATACAACGAGCTTGTTAAAAAAGCTGAAGAATACAGGCTTCTTCTTTCGGATCACGGTAAGCTTATGGAGCAGATAAAAAAAGAGCTTATTGAAATACGCGATAAATACGGTGATGAAAGACTTACAAAGATTGAGCCTGCCGTTGATTTTGACATTGATGATGAGGATCTCATAGAAAGAGAAGAATGTGTCATAACCATGACTCATTTCGGATATATAAAAAGACTTCCGCTCGATACTTACAAAGCGCAGCACAGAGGAGGAAGAGGAATATCGGGTCTCAGCACGAGAGATGAAGATTTTGTTGAAAGGATATTTACTTCATCTTCTCACGATTATATAATGTTTTTCACGAATAAGGGAAAAGTATATAAATTAAAAGCATACAGAATTCCCGAAACGGGAAGACAGGCAAAGGGAACGGCAGTTGTTAACCTTTTGCCGCTCGAAAAAGATGAGTATATAACGGCATCCATACCGATCAGTAAATTTTCTGCCGACAGCTATCTTACAATGATAACCCGAAACGGATTTGTTAAAAAGACAAGTCTTGAAGAATACGATACAAACAGAAAAGGAGGAATCATAGCTATCGGACTCAGAGAAAACGATGATCTGATAGAAGTTTCTCTTACCAAAAAAGATAATAATATAGTTATTGCCACCAGAAAAGGAATGTGCATTAAATTCAAAGAATCCGATGTCCGCAGCATGGGCAGAGGGGCAACGGGAGTAACCGGAATAAGATTAAAAGAAGATGATTATGTTGTCGGAGCAAGTGTGTGCGGAGATGACTGCATGCTTCTTTCTGTTACCGAAAACGGATACGGAAAAAAGACGGATATTAATGAATTTAAGTGTCAGAACAGATCCGGAAAAGGTGTAACCGCATATAAAATTACTGAGAAAACAGGACTTATTGCGGGAATATCCGTTATAAACGAAGGAGATGACCTTATGGCTATCACATCCGACGGTATTATCATAAGAATGAGCACAGATGAAATAAGCCTGTTCGGAAGAGTAACTCAGGGTGTGCGTGTAATGAGACTTGCAGACGATGTAAGAGTTGTATCTATTGCAAAGAGTGAAAAAATAGAAGAAGAGAATTCGGAGGATAAAGAAGAATCCGAAGAAAAGGTTTCTGAATAAAAATATGCGGATACTGCCCGTTTAAAAGGCGGTATCCGTATTTTAAATAAGAAATTTTAATATTAAGAGAGTGACCGCGCCCGGAACTCCCAAAATTCCGAGATACAGTGCCGTTACCGGGTTAATCCCTATGTAAAAATTACAAAAAGAAAAAATATGATTAATAAAAAATATAAATATACATCCGACGGCACTGTTAAAAAGAATTTTTAAAAGTATTTTAAGAGGTGAACGGCAGATTACGGCGGTTATTAAAACTATAAGCAAACCCAAAAAATACCCGATGTATGTTGCAAAATTATTTACGGTCATGTTTGTACCTCGATTAAATATAAATATATATGTTTATACATTTATATTTAATTCATAAAAAAATTATTACCGCGAAAAAATATTTTCAACAAAGTATGTTAAAAAAATATTCTTATTATGTTACAAATATTACAAAAGTGATTTTTTTATTGCTGTTATAAACAAATAAATTTTATAACATAAAAAGGTTTTGTGAAAAACAAACAAAGTTTTTTTGGGATGTTGCAAAATTTGATAAAAAATATTAGAATAATATATATATTTTAAAATGGGGTGACGTTTATGAGCGTTAGATATTTCCAGCAAATCACGCATCAGATGAAAGATGTAATGAACAGGGATCTCGGACTGATCACAGACGGAGGATTTGTTATTGCGTCAAATGATAACTGTATAAGTAATAATGATCTTGAGTGTGTTCTCAGTTTCACTATAGATAATACAGATACTTTTACATACAACGGCTTTACGTACAAGCCTGTTGTTACAATGGGTAAGATAGACTACATAATTTTTGTTAAGGGAGATGATTCTCTTGCCAGAAATTATGCCGACATTCTGCATGTAAGCTTTTCGTCGGTTAAGTCTCTTTATGATGACAAGCATGACAGGCTTAACTTTATAAAGAACTTTTTGCTTGACAATGTTCTCCCCGGAGACGTTCTTGCAAAAGCGGCAGAGCTTCATCTTCAGATAGAAGCACGCAGAGTGGTATTTCTTATTCAGACAGATAAAACAACTGATTTTTCAACTCTTGAATTGATTGAAAATATGTTTCCGAGCAAACAGACAGATTTTATAGTAAGCGTGGATGAAAATAACATAGCTCTTGTAAAAGAGCTTGAAAACGAACCCATGCTTGCCGATCTGCAGGCTATGGCTAAAAATATTTATCACACTATCAATTCCGAAGCAATGACGGGAGCAAACATAGGAATAGGTACTGTTGTGGGCAATATAAAAGAAATTGCGCGTTCTTACAAAGAAGCGAGAGTTGCTCTTGAAGTAGGAAAAGTATTCAGTGACGAAAAGAAAATCTTAAGCTATGAAGATCTCGGTATCGGCAGGCTTATATATCAGCTTCCCACGACTCTTTGCGAGCTTTTCCTTACGGAAGTATTCAAGAAAGGTTCAATAGAAGATCTGGATCAGGAAATTATATTTACCATTCAGAAATTCTTTGAAAACAATCTTAATGTATCTGAAACATCAAGACAGCTGTATGTTCACAGAAATACACTTGTTTACAGACTTGATAAAATACAAAAAATAACAGGTCTTGACCTGAGGATATTTGATCAGGCAATTATATTTAAAGTTGCAATGATGGTTAACAAATATCTTGTATCCAACACGGTAAGACTCTAAGGAGATTTTAAAATTGATAACCTTTGAAAATGTATCAAAGATATATGACAACGGTTTTGGCGCATTAAAGGGAGTTTCATTTCATATCGATAAGGGAGAATTTGTCTTTCTTGTAGGTTCGAGTGCTGCCGGAAAATCAACAATAATAAAATTGATGATGAAAGAAGAAAATGCAACGGGCGGCAATATTGTAATCAACGATGTGGATGTTAACTCTTTAAGACACAGAGAAATTCCGTATTTCAGAAGAACTCTCGGAGTTGTATTCCAGGATTTCAGACTCCTTCCGAATAAAAACGTTCAGGAAAATGTGTCTTATGCTATGGAAATAGTAGGCGCTCCGAACAGAGAAATAAGAAAAAACGTTCCTATAGTTTTAAGTCAGGTAGGTCTTTCGAATAAGGCGAAGATGTATCCTCATCAGCTTTCGGGCGGAGAGCAGCAAAGGGTTGCAATAGCGCGTGCCATTGTTAATAATCCCGTTGTTCTTATTGCTGACGAGCCGACGGGTAACCTTGATCCGGAAACGACGGATGATATCATGAATATCATTGAAGAAATTAATCGCAGAGGAACTACGGTTGTTATGGCAACTCATGCCGAAAAAATAGTAAACGATATGAAAAAAAGGGTAATTATGGTTGAAAAAGGAATCATTACCCGTGACGAAAATGAAGGTGGATACGGCTATGTTCAGAGCAATTAGAAGATCTTTTACCGAAGGTATAAGAGGAATGGTAAAAAACGGACTTATGACCGTAACATCCGTATTTGTTGTAACATCATGTATATTTGTGTTCGGGGTTTTTCTCATGGCAATATTTAATATAAATTATATGACAAATTCCATGGCGTCGGACTATAGAGTTGATGTATATGTGGCAAGACCTGCCGACGGGCAGACAGAAACCTATAACGAAACCAAGAAAAAGGTAAGAGATGAAATAGTAAAAATAAAAAATGTTGATGCATCAAATATAAATCTTGTTGACGGAGTTCAAAAATTTGATGACTATAAAAAAGGTCTCGATAAAGAAGAACTCAGCACACTTGACGGACTTCCGGATACTCTTATTCCGGATGCATTTACGGTTAAACTTAAGGATTTGTCTAAGGCTGATGAAACAATAGAGGCGCTTTCTCAGATAGAAAATGTTGAAAATGTTGAAAACAGCCGTGAACTTGTGGATATGATTGACAGTGTAAAAAATATTGTGAGAAGAATATCAATATGGATTATTGTTGCATTTGCTCTCGTAAGCCTGTTTATTATATCAAATACGATCAAGCTTACGGTTCATAACAGAAGAAAAGAAATCAATATAATGAAATATGTCGGTGCGACGGACTCTTATATAAGAGGACCTTTCATAATGGAAGGTATATTGGTCGGATTAATATCGGCCGGGGTTGCGTTTTTTATATCAAGATGGAGTTATGAGGGTCTTATATCCGCGATTAATTCCAGAGTTTCACAGCTTCTTACGAATATAGGCATGCTTTCGTTCGGTCAGATATGGTCTGATTTGATAATTGCTTATCTTGCACTCGGATGTGTTATAGGAGCGCTCGGAAGCTTTATTTCGGTAAGAAGATATTTGCACGTGTAAAATAATTTAATAAATAAATTTGCCGGGGAAAATATTATAGCAGACCCGGCAAGTTTTTTTGATTCACACGTCAAGTCAAAGGAGTGTATATTCCAATGGTAAGAAATAAAATTTTAATAAAAATTCTTGCAATTATTGCGCTTTGTGCTTTTATCGGTGTTTCTGTTTTAACGGTTATTCCGATAAATTCAAATGCTGCATCGGTAACCGATGCTCAAAGAAAGCAGAAAGAAGCAAAACAAAAAGAAAATGATGCCAAAACATGGCAGAATAACGAGATGCAGAAAAGAGCGGATCTCGACAAACAGATAACCGCAGCGCAGGTTCAGATAGACGGTTATGAAGATAAAATAAATGAAAAAACAAAGGAAATAGAAGAAAGTCAGGCGAAAATAGAAGATTTAACGCTTGATCTGCAGGATCAGAACAGCGCTTATAACGAAAGAGCAAAGGTTTTGATTGAAAAGGGAAACGTATCATACTTTGAAATAATAATGAAATCGAAATCCATAGAGGATTTTCTTACAAGGATGTCGGTTGTAAAAGAAATAACAAAGTATGACAGTAAAAAATTGCAGGAAATAAAAGATTCCATGGCTCAGGTTGAAGAGCTAAAGCAACAGCTGCTTGTTCAAAAAAACGAAGTTATAACATTAAAGCAGCAGATTGATTCAAAAAAAGAAGAGCTTGACGGCTACAGAGCTGAAAGTCAGCAGATCATAGATCAGCTTTCACAGGATATAACGGCATATGAAAAAGAATATCAGGAAGCCGTAAAAGCTGAGGAACAGGCAAGAGCCGAGGCGGAAGCGTTAAGAAAACAGGCTAATGCACAGGCAGGAGCATATTCCAAAGGATCGTCCGGACCGTCGGCTTCGGCACCGGCATACACCGGAGGCCAGTTCCTCTGGCCGTCAAACACAACGCTTGTAACGAGCGGATACGGCGGAAGAAAGAGCCCCGGCGGAATAGGAAGCCGTAACCATAAGGGTGTGGATATAGGAGCACCCTACGGATCGAACGTATATGCTGCTGCGGACGGAAAGGTTCTTGTGGCAGGTTATAATACCGGAGGATACGGAAACTACGTTGTAATAGACCACGGTGGCGGATATTCCACACTTTACGGACATAACAGCTCTCTTTGTGTATCGGCAGGACAGATAGTGTCAAGAGGTCAGATCATTGCAAAATGCGGCTCTACGGGAAATTCCACAGGTCCTCATGTACATTTTGAAATACATGTGAACGGCACCGCCGTAAATCCACTGCAATATTTCAGATAATTTTTTTGTAACAGAGATAATAATGAATTTTAAAGCATATATTAGGCAGGGAGAAAATTATTTTAAACTGCCTGAATATGTGTTTTAATTTTGGAGCTGATATATATGCATAACAAAAAAGGAATGTTAACCGTTGCGGCTACTGCTCTTGCAGTGGCCTTTTTGACAACCGTATTTTATGTTACGCCTGTCGGGAAAAGAGTTTATGCTTATATTCTTGACAAACATGATCCCGGGGCTCAGTATCTTAAATTTATGCAGATAGAGTCTTTAATTGACAACAATTATATTGGTGATTTTAATAAAAAGCAATTGAGCGAAAATGCAATCGGAGCATATGTAGATTCGATCGGTGATGATTATACAACGTATCTTAACACAGACAGCTATTCGTCAATGAAGAAAACTCTTGACGGAGAATATGACGGAATAGGAATAAGCATAAGTGCTAAAGACGGTATAATAAAGATAGTATCTGTCAAACAAAATTCACCTGCCGACGCAGCCGGAATACTCAAGGGAGATATTTTAGTCGGAGTAAACGGCAAGGAATTTAACGGAGACAGCGCAGCTGAAGCTATCAGCGAGATTCAGTCTGTCAAAAACGGAGATAAGGTAAAAATAACCGTTGAAAGAGACGGTGAAAAGTATGAAATGCTTGTTGAAAAGAAAAATATTGAAATGGAATATATATCATCAAAAATGATAGATTCCGAAATAGGATATATAAGAATAAAAACATTTGGAAACAATGTTGCGGATGATTTTAAAAAAAATGTGGAAAACTTAAAGAAATCCGGTATGAAAATGTTGATAATCGATTTAAGATCAAACCCCGGAGGACTTCTTGATCAGGCAGTGAAAATCGCGGATTATCTTATGCCCGAGGGAGTGATAACAACGGTTAAGGAGGCAAACGGGTCAACGGAGGAATATAAGTCTGACAAAAATGAGCTTGATATGAAAATGTGTGTTCTTATTAATTCCGAAAGCGCGAGCGCATCGGAGATACTTTCGGGAGCGCTCAGAGACAGCAAAAAGGCTGTTTTGGTCGGAAAAAATTCATACGGCAAGGGAATCGTTCAGTCTATATTTGATTTGAGTGACGGTTCAGCACTCAGAGTTACGGTTGCAAAATATTACACACCGTCGGGAGAGTGCATTCATAAAAAAGGAATTGCGCCGGATTACGATGTTGATTTGCCGGAGGGTGAGACGATCAGCGATTTTGAGCTTGATCTGAAAAACGATACGCAGTTGAATAAGGCTGTGGAAGTGTTAAAAGAAAAATAATTTATAAATAAAATCAGCTGCACGGTATCGGAAAAGATTTGTGCAGCTGATTTTTATAAAAAGATTAATTGCTCATTAAAAATATATCGGTGAACAGCGCCGTCTCCTACCGTAAGGATTAGGATTTTTGATTTAGTTAATTTATAATTTGTTGATAAGCTGACTCTATAATTAATAAAACAAAAAATATAAGGTAGGAAACGGTGCTCTTCACCGATTTGTAAAATTAAATATATATTATTGGTGACACCGTAGGGACAGATTATATCTTAATATCAATAGTAATGTAATTTGATGTTGGCATCGCGGTTATGGTATGCTTTTTATTTTTTGATTGAAAGCGAGTTTCAGCGCCACAGCGCTGTGTTTGAGCTTTCCAAAAAATAAAAAGCATACCATAACCCCTCGCCCGTCAGACATATGTTCTTGCTCGTTATTATGCAAGGAATATGTCTGTTGCATACGCGTATCGGGTATATACATTTCTTGCATAATGTTAATTTATTGCGTTTATAATGTGCATGCGGAACGCTGTGGGCAGCGTTCCCTACGTAGTTATTACAAGTTTGCAATTAATTATCAGACAAAATCTTATTACAAATTTT
This sequence comes from uncultured Clostridia bacterium, assembly GCA_934463165.1. Classification (GTDB taxonomy): domain Bacteria; phylum Bacillota; class Clostridia; order UMGS1810; family UMGS1810; genus RGIG1828. The sequence continues at coordinate 76,201 of CAKSJG010000003.1, read as the reverse complement.
CGTTTAAATCAATCAATTAATAGAAAATATACCTATCGATTTATTCGTAGGGAACGGTGCTCACACCGTTCCGGTGCATGAATTAAACAAAATCATATTGTTAAACGCAAGAAAGAGAGGCGCCCTTGTGTAAAGGGAGCTGGCAGCGTCAGCTGACTGAGGGATTGTTAAAATACATTTGCATCTTAGAAGTAAATTGTATAAGAGTCAGATATCCATACAACCCCTCCGAGTTGCTTCGCAACCCACCTCCCCTTGCACAGTGGAGGCACTGTTTCTTGCGTTAAATCCGCATTAATTTACAAAATTGCCTGTACATTGTTAATTACTGCCGTAGTGGCAGATATTATCTGCCCGAAAATAACGTGTAAATAAGCGGGGAATGATATCCACCCATACGCGTATTGGGTATATACATTCCTTGCCTGTTATTATATGATTGTGTTTACAATGTGCTGCGGAACGCTGTAGGCAGCGTTCCCTACGTAGTTATTGTAAGTATGTAATTAATTATTAAATAAAAGCTCATTACAAATTTTCGTTTAAAACAATTTGTTAATTGAGAATATACCTATCAATTTATTCGTAGGGAACGGTGCCCACACCGTTCCGCTGCACTAAATAATCAAAATAATATTATTAAACGCAAGAAAGAAAGGCGCCCTTGTGTAAAGGGAGCTGGCAGCGTCAGCTGACTGAGGGATTGTTAAAATACATTTGCATCTTAGAAGTAAATTGTATAAGAGTCAGATATCCATACAACCCCTCCGAGTTGCTTCGCAACCCACCTCCCCTTGCACAGTGGAGGCACTGTTTCTTGCGTTAAATCCACATTAATATATAAAAATAATTGCACATTATTAATTACCGTTTAGGGGCATATTCATTTCTTGCCTTTGCTTCTGATAATTTTATCAAATAAATTATAACATAATAAATTTAATAATGCAATACAAGTGTTATGCTTTTGTAAATAATGCATAACAAATGATATGCATACAAAATTACAATTTTGCAATACAATAGTATTACGAACGTGATACAATATTGTAAGGAGAGTTTTGTATGAAAAAGTTTAAAATTCCATCTGTTCCTCCAACGACAAACAAATGTATAAGATTTCCAAATGATGTTATCGAACAAGTAGAAGATGCAATAAGAGGAAAAGATTGCACTTTTACTGCTTTTGTTATTGAAGCAGTCAGGGTTGCACTGGAAAATCTTAACGAAGAACAGTAAAAAACATATTGAATCTAAAGATTATATAATTATTAATGAATTTTTGTTTAATATTTTTATTAAATTTTCAAAAAAAATGTTCCATGTGGAACATTTTTGTGCTATAATATAGATTGTACAAATAATTATAAAACAAATAATATAAAATGAAAGGTAGGATATTTAAATGGGTAAATGTATATCCGTTGCCAATCAGAAGGGAGGCGTCGGAAAGACCACAACTTCGATTAATCTTGCGTCTTGTTTGGGAGCACAAAAAAAGAAAGTTCTCATTATAGATACCGATCCGCAGGGAAATGCAACGAGCGGCGTCGGCATAGATAAAGAAAATGCTGAATACACGGTTTATGACATTTTAATTAACGGTACACATATAAAAGATGCTGTGGTAAAAACGGAATACGAAAACTTGAGCATAGTTCCGTCGGGAATTGATCTTGCAGGGGCAGAAATTGAAATGGTTGACATTGAAAACAGAGAAAAACTGCTAAAAAATGCGATTACACCGATAAAAAATGATTATGATTTTATTATAATCGATTGTCCACCGTCCCTGGGTCTTTTGACGTTGAATTCTTTTACGGCATCCGACAGTATTATAATGCCGATACAATGCGAGTATTATGCTCTTGAAGGTTTAAGCCAGCTTACGGCAACGATACGCAGCGTAAAAAAACAGCTTAATCCCGATATAGAAATCGAGGGTGTGCTTCTTACCATGTATGATGTAAGAACGAATCTTTCCATGCTTGTTGCCGAAGAGGTAAAGAAATACTATAAGGACAAGCTTTATAAAACTGTTATTCCGAGAAATGTCAGATTAAGTGAGGCACCGAGCTACGGTCAGCCGATAAATTATTATGATAAATCATCAAAGGGATGTGAATGTTATATTAAACTTGCCCGTGAGGTTATAAAACATAATAAAAAATGGAAAAATAAATAAGAGAGGTGAATAACATGAAAAAAAAAGGACTCGGCAAAGGACTCGGTGCCCTTCTTACGGATGAAAACGCATCGATAGATTCCGATTCGATAACCGAAATAAAGCTTATTAACATTGAACCGAATCCCGAGCAGCCGAGAAAAGCTTTTAATGATGAAAGTCTTGAAGAACTTGCAGATTCAATAAGACAGCACGGAGTGATTAATCCGATACTCGTTCACGAATCTCAAAACGGATATTATATGATAATTGCCGGTGAAAGAAGATGGCGTGCATCCAAGCTCGCAGGGATTAAATCTATTCCTGCTATTATCAAGAAAAATGATGAAGATGAAAAAACATATGAGCTGTCGCTTATAGAAAATCTCCAGAGACAGGATCTTAATCCGATTGAAGAAGCACTTGGGTACAAAAGGTTAATGGATGAATATGATCTGACACAGGAACAAGTAAGTGAAAAGGTCAGCAAAAGCAGAAGTTCTGTTGCAAATTCATTAAGACTTTTGAATTTGCCGAAATTTATTTTGGATATGATTACGGAGACTAAAATTTCTGTCGGTCATGCAAAGGTTCTGATGTCTGTTTCGGACGAAAACAAACAAAAGAAGCTTGCGCAGGCGGTTTATGATAACAACTACAGTGTAAGAGAGCTTGAAGATATTATAAAAAAATCCGAAAAAAAACCGGCTGCAAAAAAAGAAATTGATTTAAATATGAAACTTGCTTATAAGAATGTTGAAAAAGCAATAAGTTCATTATTCGGAACCAAGGTTAAAATTATAGATAAAAACAATAAGGGTAAAATACAAATTGAATATTATTCGGCAAAAGATCTTGAAAGAATATTGAATATTTTAAAAACCCCCGAAAAAAACGACCTTTAAAATTAAAACGTACTACACAAATCGAATATAGGTAATATGATTTTACATAGATTTGAAAAAATGCGTCAGAGCCCAATTTTGAGAATATTTTTTTGTTCCACGTGGAACAAAAGTAAAGGAGATGTTGATTTTGAAACAAAACACAAAATTTCTTTGGATGTATGTCGGAATACTGTTCTCATTTGCTTTAATTCTGATTGTGTTTGCCGGCTTGTCACGAAACAACGAAAACGCACAGGAGCAAGGAATGAAAGATGATATAACGAGTCTTTCTCAGCAAAACACAGATCTTACGCAGCAAAATGCAACGCTGAAGACAACTGTTGATGATTATGCGGCTCAAATTGAAGAATTAAAAAAGAAAAATGAAAGCTATGCACTTTCAGATGCAAATGTTGAAGCGGATGCTGCTCTTGACAGTGCGGTTGAAGCATATAACCTCGGAAACAAAGAAGAATGCCTGAACATTTTAAACGGCATAGACACAAGTAATTTTACCGAAAGCAGACTGTGGACATATCAGAAACTGATAGAAAGCTGCAAAAACGCTAAATAAACAATAAACAAATTTTACATTAAGAAAGGATCGTAAAAATGTTAGATATTAAATTGATAAGAAATGACACGGAAAGGATAAAAAAAGCGCTTTCAAGAAGAAAAGAAGTTGTGGATATAGATGCGCTTCTTGAACTTGATACTCAAAAAAGAGAACTTTTGTTTAAAACAGAGCAGCTTAAAAGCAAACAAAATGATGTAAGCAAGCAGATTCCCGCAATAAAAAAAGAAGGAAAAGATGTAAGCCCGATATTTGAAGAAATGAAAGAGCTTTCGGCTGAAATTAAGGAATATGACGATGAAGTAAGAGAACTCGACGAAAAAATAACACAGATTATGTATACAATTCCGAATATTCCGTGTGATGATGTTCCCGACGGTGAAACGGATGAAGACAATGTAGAAGTCAGACGCTTTATGGAGCCCACGAATTTTGATTTTGAACCCAAAGCACATTGGGATATAGGCGCTGATCTTGGTATTCTTGATGCCCCCACTGCCGGAAAAGTTACCGGAACAAGATTTACGTTCTATCGCGGAATGGGATCAAGACTGGAACGTGCAATAATTAACTTTTATTTAAATACACATACGGAAGAAGCAGGATATAAAGAAATATTCCCGCCGTATATGGTTCACAGAAGAAGCATGCTCGGAACGGGTCAGCTTCCTAAGTTTGAAGAAGACGCATTTAAAGTTGTCGGAACGGATTACTTTCTTATTCCTACGGCAGAGGTGCCCGTAACCAATATGTACCGTGATGAAATCCTTGACGGAACAAAGCTTCCCATTAAGCATGTGGCATATTCGGCTTGTTTTAGAGCTGAGGCAGGTTCTGCAGGTAAAGATACGAGAGGGCTTATAAGACAGCATCAGTTTAACAAGGTTGAACTTGTTAAATTTTCAAGACCTGAAGATTCTTATGATGAACTTGAAAAACTAACAAGGGATGCCGAGCATGTACTGCAGCTTCTTAAGCTTCCGTACAGAGTAGTAAAAATATGCGTCGGTGACCTTGGTTTCACTGCTGCAAAGAAATATGATATTGAGGTTTGGATGCCGAGTTACAACAGATTCGTTGAGATATCTTCATGCTCTAACTTTGAGGACTTCCAGGCAAGAAGAGCAAATATAAAATTTAAAGATTCTCCGAAAGATAAAGCACGCTTTGTTCATACATTAAACGGAAGCGGTGTGGCAATCGGCAGAACGGTTGCCGCAATACTTGAAAATTATCAGAATGCCGACGGAACGGTTACGGTTCCTGATGTTTTGGTGCCGTATATGGGTGGAAAAACAGTAATCGGCAAAGAGGACTGAATATAGTTAATAACGATAAGTCCGGATGTTCTGATATCAGAACATCCGGCGATTTTTTTCAGCTTGCTTTCATATCAAGTCGAATTTTGTCGGCAATAAGCGCTATAAATTCGCTGTTTGTAGGTTTCCCCTTGCTTCCGAGAATTGTATATCCGAAAAATTCGTTCAACACATCAGGATTTCCCCTATCCCATGCAACCTCTATGGCATGACGAATTGCTCTTTCAACCCTCGAAGCTGTTGTGTTATAATGTTTTGCTACAGTCGGATAGAGTAATTTTGTTATTGAATTAATCGTATCCATATCATTAATTACCATTCCGATTGCATCTCTTATGTATTGATACCCTTTGATATGTGCAGGCACACCGAGTTGCTGAATGTACATTGTAATATTTGTTTCGATATCCGCGCTTTTGATTTTTTCGGCAGTGTTGTTGTTTGGCACAGGTACCGTATCGGCGCTTAAGCGTGTATCACGTATTTTTTCAATGCAGTCGTTAATATCAAAGGGTTTTGCATAAAAATAAACGGCGCCGAGCTTCATCGCTTTTGAAATAACGTTTTCATATCCCATCGATGAATAAACTATTGTTTTCGGCTTTTTGGAAAATGCCGTATTGGAATTGATTTTTCCTATTAAAGCCAATCCGTCCATATACGGCATAATGATGTCTGTCAGTAAAACGTCCGGACGTGTTTCCAAAACCATTTCATATGCTTCTCTTCCGTCATACGCTACCCCCGCCACAGATATTCCGTCGGTTGTTTCGAGAACTTTCTTTAAATTCTCACAAAATTCCTTATTATCATCTGCAATTAACACTCTGATGTTGTTTTTCAACTAAATCTCCTCCTAAAATCCTTAATCCTTTTGTTTTTTGCAAATAAAATTATAAGATTTTATAAAAATACAATCAACCTGAACTTTATAAAATAAATTTAAAATTCAAAAAATCGTACGGTTGAGCGCTTTTTCAACAAAAATTACATTTAAGGCAAAATTCATTTTTGAAAAATTTGGACTTTTGACGTTATAAAAATGTCCAAGTGATAAATAAATCCAAGATACTTGAACTTATGACCGATAATTCGATTATTTTTATGGAAGAATTTAATAATAAAACCGTTAATTATGTAAATTTTATGAAATTTGCAAAAAAATCAAGAAAATTCATCATATTTTATATAGAAAAATTTGATAAATTGTGTTAAAATATATGTTGTAATAAAACAAAGGGGAATATTATTATGATATCGAAAGTAAATTCCGGCGCATTGTTCGGACTGGAAGGATATATAATAACAGTTGAAACGGATTTGTACGCGGGTTTGCCGGGCATAGATATAGTCGGGCTTGCCGATACTGCCGTTAAAGAATCTAAAGAAAGGGTAAAGTCGGCGCTTAAAAACAGCGGCTTTGCTCTTCCGCAAAAAAGGATTGTCGTAAATCTTGCGCCCGCAAGCACAAAAAAGAACGGTGCGTATCTGGATTTACCTATAACTGTTGCGATTCTTACGGCTTCCGGTCAGATTGTCAGCGAGAATACGGGAGAATATTTTATTATCGGTGAACTTGCACTTGACGGAAGCATACGCAGGGCGGACGGTGTTTTGCCGCTTGCGCTTGAGGCAAGAAGTCACGGATTTAAAAAGATTATCGTTCCTAAGGAAAATGCATATGAAGCCGCGGTAATAGCGGATATAGATGTGTTCGGAGCTGAAAATTTAGAGCAGGTTGCAGCGCATCTCGGTGGTGGAGAAAAGATGGAGAAAACCCTTGTCGATGTGGATAAAATCTTCAGTGAAAGCACAAAATATGCAGAAGATTTCGCCGATGTTAAGGGGCAGGAGAGCGCAAAGAGAGCGCTTGAGGTTGCTTCGGCAGGCGCGCATAATTGCCTGATGATCGGATCTCCGGGTTCCGGAAAGACCATGCTTGCAAAAAGGCTGCCGTCAATATTGCCCGATCTTTCTTTTGAGGAAGCTTTGGAAGTCACAAAAATATATTCCATTGCAGGGTTGCTTCCGCCGCATACTTCACTTATAACAAAGAGACCGTTCAGAAGCCCTCATCATACAGTTTCAAACGTCAGCATAACCGGAGGAGGCTCAATTCCGCGGCCGGGAGAGATCAGCCTTGCGCACAGAGGAGTTTTGTTTCTTGATGAATTTCCGGAGTTTAGAAAAGACACCATAGATGCAATGCGGCAGCCGCTTGAGGACGGTGTTTTTACCGTATCGAGAGTGGCAGGGTGCGCAACGTTTCCTGCGGCGGCAATGCTTGTTGCAAGTATGAATCCATGTAAATGCGGTTATTACGGAGACAGCACTCGTGAATGTACATGCACTTTACAGTCAATCCGAAATTACCTCGGTAAAATTTCGGGGCCCATGCTCGACAGATTCGACATTCAGATTCAGGTTTCGTCCGTAAAATATGATGAACTTTCTTCATATAAAAAAGGGGAGAGCTCGGCAGCGATAAAGGAGCGCGTGCAAAAGGCGCGTGAAATCCAGCTCGAACGTTACAGAGGAATGAAGATATATTCCAATTCACAGCTTACCGCAGCGGGAATAGATGAATTTTGCAGAATATCCGATGAGAGCAAAGAGCTTTTAAAAAATGTTTTTTTAAAGCTTGGCTTAAGCGCCCGTGCTCATGCAAGGATTCTGAAAGTTTCAAGAACGATTGCCGATCTTGAGGGCGAAAAAGATATTTTGCCCATACATATTGCAGAGGCAATACGTTACAGAAGCCTTGACGGCAAATTTTGGTTTAAATAGACATATATTAAATCGGAGGAAAAAATGATTAATAAAATTTTAACGGTAATTTTATGCATAGTTATACCGTATGCGGTAACAACATTTGCTTTCAACACACTCGGACCTGCCTACGGATTTGGAGTTGTGATCCTTTTTGTGATTGCTCTCTTTTTGTATCTCAGACCAGCAATATATAATATAATGGGAAGAAAAAAATATTTTAACGACCATGACGAGGGTTTTAAATGGCTTGAAAAATCATATAAAACCGGCAGAATGAAGCCGCAGCAGATTCTTATATATGCATATTTGCTTATACGTGACGGTCAGCTTTCACGTGCCGACAAGCTCATCAGCGGAGTTCTCTATAAGAACAAGGCACAGCTTACCAAGGACAACATACTTGCGGCAAACTTAAACAGAGCGATAATAGACTGGAAAAGAAATGATCTTGAATCCGCAATTGAGAGAATGGAAGATGTTTACGATCAGGGTTACCGTTCTACGGTTCATTATGCGACGCTTGGCATATTTTATATAATGAACAATAATCTTGAAAAGGCAAAGGAGTTTTGCATTGAGGGGGCGGATTTCAGCCCTGATGACGCAAGTATACTTGATAACCTGGGGCTTGTTTATTACAGACTCGGCGATCTCAAAAAGGCGGAAGAAATATATGAGAAACTTTTTAAAAAAACAACGCCCGAATTTATTGAAGCATATTATAACTACGGTATGGTATTGGAAGATGAGGGCAATTTAAAAGTGGCAGAAAAATATTATAAAAGGGCACTCGGCTGCCCCGAAAAGTATCTTTCCACGGTTAAGCTTACAACTGTGGAAAATGCACTTTCGAGAGTTGAGAATAAATTAGATTAAGAAGGAATTATCATATGAGAATGCTTTTTTTTGACAGCTATTCGGGATTCGATACCTGTATGGCACTCGGAGCTCTTTGCGATATGACAAAAAATATGGCTTTGGCAGAGAAGATATCAAAATCAATTTTTCCTGACGCTCAGATAAGCACGGAAAATGTGAGAAGAGGATCCGGGGAAGGACTGTTGGTTCATATTGACATCGGAGACAGAAATGACGAATGCAGTATGACCGAAGCAACAAAACTGATATCAGAATCAAGGCTGGATGATGATGAAAAAAATAAAATGATGTCATGGTGTAATACCGTTTTGTCGGCATATGCCGAAATACACGGATGCAGCGAAGATGAGGCGCGAGGCATATGCATGATTGGTATGCGTTCTTTGTGTGAAACGACAGTATGCCGTGCATTGATTGAAAGCATGAAAATTGAATGTGTTGCAGTTTCTGGGCTGAAAAAGGGCGCAAAAGATTTTGAAGACGGCGCTGCGGAATATATATGCAAGAAACGCGGGATACCATTTATTGATTCTGATATCAGAAATAGGCTTATAACATTGGAAGGGGCAGCTCTTTTGAGCACTCTCGGCGCGGAGCCGCAAAGCCGCTGCAGCGGAACGGTGACAGCATGCGGGTACGGGGCAGGTGCGACGGATTTTGCGGAGACGGAAAATATTGTTCGCGCGGTGCTTTATGATGACGGAGAATCCGTTTTTGAATTGGAATGTGAAATTGAGGATGTTTTCAGTGAATTTGCGGTTATATAATGTAATCTTGTATTTTACAATTAACCGTATTGAAAAATAGATGATTGTAAAATACAAAATGTAAAAAATGTGAATAAATTTTTGCGAAACGCTGTGGTCAGTGTTCCCTACGTAGTCATTATTAAATATTAGCAATTTAATAAATAGAATCATATTAGTTAATTTTGTTTAAGCAAATACAATTAATAGGGAACTATACCTGTCAATTTATTTGTAGGGAACGGTGCCCACACCGTTCCGATGAAAAACATTTAAATCTGTTTACCATATAAAAGGCAAATAAAATGATATCGTAGAAGGTGTATTAAATAAGATATTTTGTAATTTTACAATTATCTGCATATTGAAAAACAAAAGGAGAAAATATACAGCAATGAAGAGGATAGTTGTTCAGAAAAATGATGCCGGGCAAAGACTTGATAAATTTTTGTTTAAGCTGATGCCTGCCATTCCGGGGTCGCTTCTTTATAAATACATCAGAAAAAAAAGAGTGAAGCTTAACGGAAAAAAGAGCGATGAAAAATATATTTTAAAGCTCGGTGATGTCCTGGAGCTGTATATAAACGATGAATTTTTTGATGACGGCAAAAACAATGAAAACGAATTTAAAAAGCTTACGCCGAAGCTGTCTGTGGTTTATGAAGATGAAAACATAATTCTTGCCGACAAGCCTGTCGGGATGCTTGTTCACGAAGATTCCAACGAAAGCATAAACACGCTTATAAACAATATAAAGGCTTATCTTTGGCGAAACAATGAATATGACCCGGAAAGCGAAAATTCGTTTGTGCCGGCATTGTGCAACAGAATAGACCGTAATACCGGAGGAATTGTAATTGCGGCAAAAAACGCCGAAACGCTTCGGATTATGAATGAAAAAATTAAAAACCGCGAAATAAAAAAGACTTATTTGTGTTTGGTTTGCGGACATCTTCCTAAAAAGGAGGATACAATCTGCAATTATATAGCAAAAAACGAAAGCCAAAACCGTGTTTATGTGGAAAATAACGCGTCAAGCGGAGGTAAAAAGGCAATAACTCATTATAAAGTTCTGAAAGAGGGGAAAATAAGCTCTCTTGTTGAGGTTGATCTGCTCACCGGAAGGACGCACCAGATTCGTGCTCACATGGCATATATCGGTCATCCTCTTGTCGGAGACGGAAAATACGGCACAAATGATTGGAATAAACAATTTGCAATGAAGCATCAGGCGCTGTATTCATATAAATTAAAGTTTGAATTTGTCGATAAAAACGCTCTTTCGTACTTAAATGACAAAATATTTGAGGTGAAAAATGTTCCATTTTTGAAATTTTTGAAATAAAAAGGTGGATTTTTGAAAATGTTTACAATTTGTTCACAATTTATTCATAATCTGTTAACAGATTTATGATATTATATACTTGTAGATAGGGAAACGCTCCCCCCGTTTTCATTTTCTACACCAATCTCCATAAACTTATAAAATCCTTAAAACGAGGAAAAACAGAGTCAGCGCTATTCCCCCCGCGTTATGACTCTGTTTTTCCGTTTGGATGAATTTTTTTATAATAACATATCCGACAGCGCGGCAAATTGCTCTGATGAAAGGCTTTCGCCGCGTATTTTTATATCAAGCTCCATGGAATTTAAAATATTTCCGATTTTTTCTTTATCTGCAGGTATTTCGGGATTATTTGCAAGAGCATTCTGAAGAGTTTTTCTTCTTTGAGAAAATGCCGCGCGCACAATTTTAAAAAACATTTTTTCATCCCGTACCTTAACGTACGGTTCGCTGCGTATTCCGAGCTTTATAACCGATGATGACACCTTAGGCTGCGGAATAAAAGATGACGGCGGAACCGTCATGATAATTTCGGGTATACTGTAGAAGCTGACCGCAACGCTCAATGCGCCGTATGCTTTTGTGCCCGGCTGTGCAACGATCCTTTCGGCGACTTCTTTTTGTATCATAACCGTAAGGGAATCAATGTTTACTCCGGTTTCAAGAATATTCATTATTATCGGTGTTGTAATGTAATACGGCAGATTTGCCGCAATTACGGTTTTTCCGCCCCCGAATTCTTCTTTTATAATCTCGTTCAGGTCTGTTTTCATGCAATCCGCATTGATTATTTTCAGATTATCAAAATCGGAAATGTTATTTTTAAGTATCGGGATAACGGATTTATCGATTTCAATGCTCACAACTTTTTTTGCATTCATACAAAGTCTTTGTGTAAGCGTTCCGAACCCCGGACCTATTTCTATAACGTTTGTGTTTTTGTCGATGCAGCTGTTTTCAATCATATTATTGAGCACATGTTCGTTTATTAAAAAGTTCTGACCGAGAGATTTGGAAAATTTAAATCCGCTCTCCGACAGTATTTGTTTTATAACAGATACATTTGCAAGATTTTTCAATTAACATTCCTCTTTCATAATTCGGTTTTGTCAAGCTTGGTGCGTGTTTCGTCAAGGACCTTTATCTGTGTTTCAAAATCAGCCTTTGTCTGCAGAATAAATACCGAAATTTCTTTTTTGATTTTTTCGTATTCATGCGTAAGCTTTTCGAGATTTTCTTTGGCTTTGCCGATTATTTCTTTAGACTGTCTGTCGGCTTCGCCCACAATTGCCGCAGCATCTTTTTTTGCGGCAGACGTCAGTTTATCTGCGGTTGTCTGGGCAACGAGCAGAGTGTTTTTCATTGTTTCTTCCATGCTTTTATAGCTTTGGACAGTTCTTTCAAGTGATTTGATTTTTTCGCCCGATTCAAGATTGGAAAGGTAAATTTTTTCATAATCTTTTTTGAGCTGTTCAAAAAAATCGTCAACATCTGCCTTTTGATAACCAAAAGGTATTTTAATAAATTTTTTGTTCTGCATATCAGATGGTGTGATCATAAAAGTTCATCTCCGGTAATTTTAAATATATTTTTCTATTTCTACGTATATCCGACCTTTTTTCGTTGTTGTATTGCTTGTAAGTATATTGCATTTTCCGAATCCTCTGACGGAAATTACATCTTTGTCTTTGATTTTTGCGTCAACAGCTTTCAGCTGTTTAAAATTATGAGTTACAAGCCCTCTTTCAATCAGACGAACGGTATCGGAACGGGATTTTCCCGTAAATGCACTTATTACACAGTCCGCTCTGAGAGAAGAGACGGTTCTCGGAATTTTTTCAAATTTCGGGGCAAGCTTAAGAGACGACAAATCATATTCGGCATTTGCCGAAACCTGCGCCGATGCCACACTTGTGAGATTATCGCATATGTATTCGCAATATCCGTCGAGACACAAAATAATTGCGTCATCATCGCGAACGAGGATATCTCCTATTATTTCGCGTTTTAGGCCGAGCGCCAAAACCGCACCGAGATAATCTCGGTGTGAAAGCTTCTCACGGTTCTTGGTTCGGACTTTAACGGCACGGATAGGATATGATGTGTATTCATCTTCTTCACCGAACATTGCAACAACTCTTTGTGCTCCGTCATATCCGCCGAAGAAATGAAGCTCCGGGTCACTTTTCGGAAATCTTTCGTTTATCGTTGCAGCTTCAAGCGGAGTAAGAAATTTCGTGAAAAAGCATCCGTATGAAAATTCGGCTTTTTTGCAGATGTCATATGCTTTTGAAAGCGTAAGCTTCATATCGTCATCATCGGACGGAAGGATAATTTTCGTTTTTTCTTTCATGGCTTAAAATATGTCAAAAAGACCCTGCGTTTTGAGCTCATCGCTTAAATTTCCCACAATTCCCATATTGTTCGGAACAACGAGGATTATTCCTGCGGATACCTTTTGCATGCTTCCGTCAAGTGCATAAACCGCTCCCGATATAATGTTGACAATTTTCTGTGCTGTCGGGCTGTCTACCTTTTCAAGATTGACAACAACGGGCTTTTTACTTCTTAAATAGTCAATTATTTCTTTTGCGTCTTCATAGAACATAGGCTGAGATATCATAACCTTAAGCTGCGCCGTTGTATTGATATTGACAACCTTGCTTCGCTTCGGCAGAGTTGTAACCGGTGCTTCTTCCCTTAATGGTGAGTATGTGGATTTGTATGAACCGGATGTGCCGGAAAACTTTTTCTCAGGTTCAAATTCCTTTATATTCGTATCTTCTTCCTCCTCGGGCATCCCAAGTGTACTTTTTACCCAATCCATTATTCCGCTCATATTAATTACCTCCTGGTTTTATATTATGCATTAAAAAGAGATCTTCCCGGGCGAATAATAGTCGCCCCTTCTTCTATTGCTTCGATATAGTCACCGCTCATTCCCATTGAAAGCTCCTTCATGCAGACATTCGGAATGTTTTCGGATTTTATTTTATCCGATAAAATTCTAAGATCCGAAAAGACCCTGTGCAGTGTGATACTGTCTGCACCGAGCGGTGCCATTGTCATAAGTCCGCAAATCCGAACGTTTTCAAGATCGGATATTTTTTCGCACAGTTCAAATGATTTTTGCGCTTCGATTCCGTTTTTGTTTTCTTCGCCCGAATTTATTTCTATGAGAATGTCTGTCACTTTGCCGTATTTTTTTGATTCTTTGTCAATCTGAATTGCAAGCTTTTCGGAGTCTACGGAATGAATCATCGATACTTTGTCGGCAATGTATTTGACTTTGTTTGTCTGAAGGTGTCCGATTATGTGCCATATTGCCTTGTCGGAGACAAGAGGATATTTGCTGATAAATTCCTGTACTCGGTTTTCACCGAGTTCGGTAAGACCGAGCCGGACCGCTTCGTTTATTTCTTCGGGAGTGCGGGTCTTTGTTACAGCGAGAATTTTAACGTCAGACTCTTTTCTTCCGCTTCTTTGGCAAGCAAGAGCTATATTTTGTTTGATTTTTTCAAGATTTTCGGCTATTGACATTTTTACCGCTTCCTTTTTGTTTCAGCTTATTTTTATGAAGTTATGATTTCATCGTAGAGCAGCAATGCATTTGATTTTGTATTGTCAAGCTCTGCAATGGCATTTTTATCGTCTTTGTAAATTACTTTAATCTCTTTATATTTAATGGCGTTTTCGCCTTTGACATAAACGCCGGTTTTTCCGTCTTTTACTCTTATTGCGCTTACCGGAATCTTAAGGCCGGTGTAGCTTGCTTTGACAAAAGTTGCCTTTACTATACGATATTTCATCGAATAGTCGCTGTAGTCATTTGATACTGCGGTAATTATGCATTTATTCTTTACGGGTGACGATATGTATTCTATTTTTGCCGTTGCCTCATCAGGAGAACCGGTGAATCTTATTTGAATGCTGTCTCCGACGGCAAAGTTTTTCGCCGTCTCGCTGTCGGACAAAACGGATATCCACCACTGTGAGTTATCCATGATTTTGCAGACAACGTTTTCTTTTTTCAAATCCTTTGAAGAAATCGATTTAGACACAATCGATTCATAGTCAGAAACATCCATGCTGAGCGCTTTTTCCGATGTGAGAATTTTTTCATAGCCGTCAACCCCGGTAGAAAATATACCGTGAGACGGTGCGTTTAAATCGGTTTTTTTACCGCCGAAGCTGTGTTCAAGTTTGCTTTTTTCACTTTCAAGCTCACTCAGTGTCTCATCAATTGTTTTTGATGCGTCATTGCCCTGCCCGGCATCTTTTTTTCGCGTAAGAAGCTCGTCGATATCCTTTTTCAGTGACGTGACCTCACTCATGCTTCTTGATGTGGCGGCGCTGACCATGGATGTGATCCTGTCGTCCATTTCGTGATTGATTTCATCAATATCTGTCGAGAGTTTATCATCGGAGCTGACCGGCATTGCCTTTATTTCAGAAATTCTTGAATTGATATCCGAAAGCTCTCTTCGAGTTGCATCGTCGATAGACGCATCATAGCATGTCGCAACGAGCTTACCTTTCTTTACCATTTCATTTTCGGAAACGGCAGGTTCAAAAATTATACCGTTTGTGTTTTCTATTGTAAGGGGATATTCATCCCTTGAAATTATGCCTTCAAAATCATATTTCTTTTCCATTGTTTCAAGCTCGGCAACCGTGTAAGAATTATCACTGTAAGAAAAATTGACGAAGTTATACACCAAAAATACCGTTAATGCGAGAACCAGTGTGATTAATATTGCTTTTTTCAAGATAACACCCCGTTTTCTTTAATAATTTGTAAACATTTTTCCGCAGCTGCCATGGTGTCTTTTACGTCTGTAAGATTAATCCAGTGAATGTCTTTGTTTTTGTTAAACCAAGTCAGCTGTCTTTTTGCATAGCGGCGCGAATTTTTTTTGAGTATCTCAACCGCTTCGTCAAAAGTTGCTTTGCCGTTTATATACCAAAGCATTTCTTTATATCCTATGGCCTGCATGGAAGTATGGCTGCGTCTGCAGCCCATTTTATAAAGCTTCATTACCTCGTTTGCAAGGCCGTTTTCGATCATTATATCAACACGTTTGTTAATGTTTTCATACAGATCTTTTCTGTCTCTTGTAAATCCGATATAAATATAGTTATACGGAGACGGTTTATTTTTAGTTTTTTCGTTATGCTCCGAAATTTTTTCGCCGCTCAGGCGGTAATACTCTATTGCGCGGATAACACGTTTTACGTTATTCGGATGAATTGCATCGGCGCTTTCGGGATCAATTTCCCTCAGTTTGGCATGAAGCGCTTCGCAGCCGTGGTTCTCGGCATATGATTTAAGTGATGCGCGCAGTTTTTCGTCGGTTTCCGTCTCGGTATAGTCAATATCTTTCACAAAAGAATCCGCATACAATCCCGTTCCTCCGACCATGATTGCGGGTTTACTTTTTTTGTAAATTTCTTTGGCGGCTTCCTTTGCCATTTTTACATAGTCGCATACGCTGAATTTCTCAAGCGGAGAAATTATATCTGTCATATGGTGAGTTATGCCCTGCGCTTCCTCGGGTGTAACTTTTGCTGTTCCTATGTCCATATGTTTGTATATCTGCATTGAATCGCAGCTTATTATTTCTGCATTAAGATACTTTGCCGCGTATATCGATACGGCGGTTTTTCCGACCCCTGTCGGGCCGACTATTAATATCAGAGGAGGTTTTTTTGTCATGGTATGCTCCGCAATTTTATTGTTTATACAATTCGTTTAAAATTTTTTTCAAGCTCGTATTTTGACATTCGAATACATATGGGGCGCCCGTGAGGACAAGTGTTTATGGATTCAAATGACATAACTTTCTCTGTCAGGCGTTCCATTTCAGCATTTGTGAGCAAATCGCCGCCTTTTACGGCTCTTTTACATGCCATTGTATGAAGAGAATCTTCCGCAACAGCCTTTTTTATATCGGCACATCCTTTTGAAAGCAGAGCTGTAATTTCAAAGATGGTGTCTTTAATTTCAAGATCGCTGAGATCAAACGGTACCGTGCGTATAATTAAGCTTTTTTCTCCGAAAATATCACATTCAAAACCCAATTTTTCGAAGAAATCAAGATTTTCTGCCGCTGTGCCGAAATCCGAATCGGTAAAATCAACGGTAATCGGAAGCATCAAAATCTGTGATGTTATTCCGCTGCTGCGATATTGTTCAAGAAGCTGTTCAAAATATATTCTTTCGTGAGCGGCATGCTGGTCTATGATAAACATCTCGTTTTCTTTCTGTACTATAATATAGGTGCTAAACACCTGTCCGATTATATTAAAATCCAATCCCGACTTAAGCTGCGTTTGTTTTGTTTCGCCCGAAGCTTTTTCGGGGATGATTTTGCCGCCTTTATCGGATGAGATTTCCGATAAAGGCATTTCGGCTGTCTCTTCGACCGGCGCAGTCGCCGGATCGGGAACTTTTGTTTCGTATCCGACAGGTGTCGGAGATTTTAAGACGTCGACGCTTTTTCCGCCGAAAAAGATATTGTTTCTTATGTTTTCTTCAATAATTTTATCGTTTAATTCGGTATTGTCCTTCGGGAGAGTTTCCGTCATGTTATCTTTCGGTTTATCTTCGATATTTTTATTTGCCGGAAAAACGTGTTTTTCGGCAGGTTTAAATTCTGTGTTTGTTTCCTTTTTTGCGGCAAATGCGTTTTCGCTGTTTGTCTTTATGAATGAATCACGCAGAAAATTGATGTCAACCTGCACGGATTCGTTCTTTGCTTTGGCAATGTCACTGCGTGCTTTAATAATTCTTTTTGCATCCGAAGCCGTTTCTTTAACATTAAACTCCGGAATATATTTAGTGTTTGTAAGAGCATTTTTAACAGCCCAGTATACGGATCGGTATATAGCTTTTTCATCAGAAAATCTGACCTCGGTTTTTGTCGGATGAACATTTACATCAACAAGACGCGCGTTTATGTTGATTGAAAGCACGGCCACCGGGAACCTGCCTATCATTACCGAATTTGAAAATGCTTCGCCGAGAGCTGCCGATATGACGGAGCTTTTTATGTATCTTCCGTTTAAGAAAAACGTTTGCTGACGGCGGTCTTTGCGCGTCAGAGAACTGTTTCCTATATATCCGCTTACGCTTATTTTTTCATCCTTGCTGTCTACCGCTGTCATATTTTTTGAATAATCCCTGCCGTACACGGAGTAAATCGCGTTTATCAGCTTTCCGTCTCCGGATGATGACGCTACGGTTTTTCCGTTTGAAATAAATTTTACGGCAACTTCGGGATGACTGAGGATTAATTTATTTACGGCATCGGATATGTAGGAGGTTTCCGTAGAATCCGATTTTAAAAACTTCATTCTTGCAGGTGTGTTAAAAAACAAATCTTTAACGGTTATCGTTGTACCGTCGGAGCAGCCTGCTTCGGATTCGTCCGTAACCTCTCCGCCCTCTACGGACACACAGTATCCGAAATTGCTTTCGCGTGTTTTTGTAAATATATCAACCTTGGCAACGGCGGCAATGCTTGCAAGAGCTTCGCCTCTGAAGCCGAGAGTATATATAGAGTTGAGATCGGCTTCCGTCTTTATTTTGCTGGTTGCATGACGAAGAAAAGCCGTTACCACTTCTCCCGAATCGATTCCGCATCCGTCATCCGTAACGCGGATATAGCTCATTCCTCCGCGTTTTATTTCAATTGTAATATGTTTTGCGCCTGCATCAACGCTGTTTTCCGCAAGCTCTTTAACCACCGACGCAGGTCTTTCAACAACCTCGCCCGCGGCTATCATATTTGCAATTGTCTGGGGAAGAACATTTATTTTCATTATAATTCACTGACCTTTTGCTGTAGTTTATACAATTCGTTTAGCGCTTCTATCGGTGTCAGGGTCGATGTGTCTATATTTTTAAGCGTCTCTATTATTTCGCTTTCTTTTTCGCTGCTGATTTTAGGTTCGGTTTCGGTGTGCGGCATGATATTTTCGGTGTCCGGAAGCTGTATGCTTGAATCGGATTCGATATATGCAAGCACCTCTTTTGCCCTGTCGGTAACCTCGTGCGGTACTCCGGCAAGAAGAGCAACTTCTATTCCGAAGCTGTCATCCGCAGCGCCTTTTACGATTTTTCTGAGAAACGTGATATCGTCTCCGCGTTTTTTAACTGCAACATAGTAGTTTTTAATTCCGTCTATTTTAGATTCAAGGTCGGTAAGCTCATGATAGTGAGTGGCAAAAAGTGTTTTTGCGCCTATGTGCTGTTTGCTGCATATATATTCCGAAACGGCCCATGCAATCGACAAACCGTCAAAGGTTGATGTTCCGCGTCCGATTTCGTCAAGAATTATCAGGCTTTTTGCCGTTGCATTTTTAAGGATATGCGCAACCTCGTTCATTTCTACCATGAATGTGCTCTGACCCGATGAAAGGTCGTCCGATGCGCCGACTCTTGTAAACACGGCATCAGTTATGCCGACTCTGCAGCTGCGCGCGGGAACAAACGAACCCATTTGAGCCATGAGGGCAATCAGCGCAGTCTGACGCATATATGTTGATTTACCAGCCATGTTAGGGCCGGTAATAATTGAAAATCTGTTGCTTCTCGTATCAAGATATGTATCATTCGGAACAAAAAGCGAATCGTCGAGCATATTTTCGACAATCGGGTGTCTTCCGTCTTTTATATCTATAACATCTCCGCTGTCAACTGTCGGCTTGCAGTAGCCGTTTGCAGCGGCCGTATTTGCCAGTGAGAGTATTGCGTCAATTACCGAAATGTTTCTTGCACACTCCTGCAGTCTTGCAAGATTTTCGTATATTTTGTTTTTTATTTGAGAAAAGTCTTCATATTCTATGGAATTTATTCTGTCTTTGGAGCTAAGAATCCTGTTTTCAAGATCCTTTAATTCCTGTGTGATGAAGCGCTCCGCGTTAACAAGCGTCTGTTTGCGGATATATTCTTCGGGAACTTTATCAAGCTGTGATTTTGAAATTTCTATGTAATATCCGAACACCTTGTTGAATGATATTTTTAGATTTTTAATGCCTGTTTTTTCACGCTGCTGCGTCTCTATTGCCGCTACGTACGATGTGCCGTTGTCGTGTATGTCACGAATGGAATCCAGCTCTTTATCGAAGCCTTTTTTTATCATTCCGCCTTCCTTTACGGTTATCGGTGGATCTTCAACAATTGCGCAGTCAATCAGCAGGCGGATATCTGAGCAGGTGTCTATGTTTGCGCATAGACTGCTTAAAAGCGGAGATTCGCATCCGTCAAGAGCTTTCTTTACAAGCGGCAGCTTGTCTAAACTTTGTTTGAGCGAGAGAAAGTCTCTGGCATTGCACGATCCGTAGACGACTTTCGAGAGGAGCCGTTCGATATCATAAATCTTCTTCAGGGCTTCGGTGAGCTCCTCACGCATTTCCATATCTTTAAAAAGCTCTTCCACGCTGTCGAGCCTGTCATTTATCTGATTTTCATTTACCAAAGGGCGTTCAAGCCAATTACGGAGCCGTCTTGAGCCCATGGCGGTTTTCGTTTTGTCAAGAACGGACAAAAGTGAACCTTTTTTTTCATGTGTGCGCATGCACTCGGTTATTTCAAGGTTGCGCGCGCTGTTTAAATCTATTTTAAGATACTGACTGTTTTCAAAAAAACGTACCGTTGACATATGAGTCAGATCTATTTTTTGCGTTTCGTAAAGATATGCAAGCATTGCCCCCAGGGAGCGTATGCAAAACGGTCTGCCGTCCAAACCGAGAGAATCAGGCGTTTTACCTTTAAAGTGGCGGGTTACCTGTTCGCTTGCAAACCGTTCGTCAAAGTATTTGTCTTCCAGAAGACCGTCAAAGAAATTATATCTTTTTTTAAGCTCAACAAATTTTTTCGATACAAATGATGAGCTTTGATTCATTATTACCTCTTTGGGTCTGAAAGCGGCAATTGCATTTATAAGAGAATTTTCGGCAAGGTCATAATCGCTCTCTGTGGTTATGATTTCTCCCGTCGAAACATCTGCAAAAGAAAGCCCGTAGTGATTTTGTTCAAGACAGATACACGCAAGGAAGTTGTTTTCTCCTCCCTCAAGAACCGAATCGAGATTTGCTGTTCCGGGGGTTATAACGCGTATTACGTCACGTTTAACTATTCCTTTTGCATTTTTCGGGTCCTCCGTCTGTTCGCATATTGCGACTTTATATCCCGATTTTATAAGCTTTGCAATATACCCCTGAACACTATGATACGGTACTCCGCACATTGGGGCGCGCTCTTCCATTCCACAGTCTTTTCCCGTAAGTGTAATTTCAAGAACTTCCGAGGCTGTTATGGCATCGTCAAAAAACATCTCATAGAAGTCTCCGAGTCTGAAAAACAAAATACAGTCGGCATATTCCTCTTTAATTTTAAGATATTGCTGCATCATCGGTGTAACCGGTAATTTTTCTTTCATTTTAAAATCATACCTATTCTTTGTTAATTATATCAGTGGCATTTTCCGCAGGAAGAACAGCTTCCCGAGCAACCACTGCCGTCCTCGCCTTTGACGAAATATCCTATTATACTGTTAACCTGGTTTATGAGTGAAGAAAAGGCTCTGTTTGCATCAAGATACGCCTTTATGTTCTCGTTTTCACAGATTTTGTCAAATTCGCTCTGTGCTTCCGATTTAATCTGTTCAAAAGCTTCTTTTGTAATATCCGGAGTCGACGCTTTTTTGTTTAACTCATCTCTCTTTACGGCGTATGCCATCATAAGCTTTTGCGCGTCGGGGTCGGCAAGTTGGTTTTCTTCTGCTGTTTTCAGTGTTTCATATATTTCGGATTCGGCAATCATTATGCCGAGTTCCTTTGCTTTTTGAAGTATTTCTTCCATTTATATCAGTTCCTTTTTAATTAGTTTAAACGAGCTCACCGTAAAGCGACCATGTTTTTGCTTCGGTAATTCTGACATCGGCAATTTTACCGATTAGTTCTTTCGGAGCTTTTATGTTAACGGTTTTGCCGCCTTCGGTTTTTCCGGAGAGGACATTCGGATCATGCTTGCTCTTTCCCTCTATCAAGACTTTCATAATTCTGTTTTCAAGAGCTTTGTTTTTTTCGATGGATATTTTATCCTGCACTTCAAGCATACGGTTAAAGTTAAGCTTTTTTTCTTCATCCGTCAAAACGTCTTCCATTTTTGCGGCAGGCGTTCCGTTTCTGCGTGAGTAAATAAAAGAAAAAATCGTGTCATACCGAACTTTTTTAAGCATTTCAAGTGTTTTTTCAAAATCCTCGTTTGTCTCTCCAGGGAATCCGACTATTATATCTGTGGTTAAAGTGATATCGGGCATGGCGCTGCGGATTTTGTCTGTTTTTTCAAGATACTGCTCAGCTGTGTATTTCCTATTCATGATTTTAAGGATTCTGTCACTGCCTGCCTGCAGCGGGAGATGAAGCTGATTGCATATCTTGCTGTTTTCCGCCATGGTTTGTATCAGCTTATCGCTGATATCCTTGGGGTGACTTGTCATAAAACGAACTCTTTCAATTCCGTCCGTTTTGCAAACGAGCGAGAGCAGATCGGCAAAGTCGATATTCTCTTCCAGATCGTTACCGTATGAATTTACGTTTTGACCGAGCAGCGTTACCTCCTTGCAGCCTTTATCCGCAAGAGTTTTAACTTCTTTTAAAATCGCATCGGCATTTCTGCTGCGCTCTCTGCCGCGGACATACGGAACAATACAATAAGTGCAAAAGTTGTTGCATCCGTACATTATCGATACCCATGCGCACGGTCCCTCTTCTCTTACAATAGGGTAATCCTCCGCTATGGCACCGTCTGTTTCGCGAACATCTATAACGCGTTTATGCGATTTTAACACTTCTGACAAAAGAGTCGGAAAGTAATAAAGCGAATGTGTGCCGAAAACGAGATCTACATGCTTGTACTTTGCACGTATGCGGTCAGCAACGTCTTTTTGCTGCATCATACATCCGCAAACGCCGATAATGAGCTCGGGTTTTCTTGCTTTTAAGTTTTTAAGCGCACCGAGGTTGCCGAAAACCTTCAATTCCGCATTTTCTCTTACGGCGCAGGTGTTATATATTATAATGTCGGCTGATTCCTTGACGGTTGTCAGTTCGTATCCCATGGCACAAAGCATGCCCGAGATTATTTCGGAGTCACTTTTATTTTGCTGGCATCCGTATGTTTCGACAAATGCCGACTTTCGTGTTGGATTTATTTTAAAGTCCTCGTCATTTAACATGCGAATATCCGCAATTACGGCTTTTTGCTCTCTGACAAATTCCGTCGGCAGCACAACGTTTTTCCTTTTGTTCATTAGTTACAGCCCTTTCAGCTTATCTATCTTATAATAACATATTTTTTTAAAGTTGTAAACAGTTTTGTCTGCAAAATAAATGCGCTATTTTTTATCTACGCTGACATATTCGATATTTCCGAACTTTAAATGATTTTTAACGATTTTCAGCTTAAATACATCATCGGATATTATCCATGAATCTGTGATAAGCTCTTTTTTACTTATTTTTTTGTTTGCAGCCGCGATCTCGCTGTCAACATTATCGGCAACGCTTAATATGTCTCCGTATTTGCCGAGCTGACTGTATGTCGGGGCGGAAAGCGGATTTACAAACTGATAAGAAAGCTTGACGCCGAGAAAAATTATTATTATCAAAAGAATAACGCAAAATGTCATATCAAATCCTGCGCTGTCCATCTCTATTCCGCGTGTGTCAAATATATATGCACCTATCGTATCACTTTCTTTTACGGATTTTGAATTTTCCGCAAGGTTATATTTGATGATTTGCGGCATTTTGTTAAATATACCTGTTATCGTATCGCCCGGTTTGTAGTTGGTGTCGGGATATGCAAGAACATATGTTTTTATACCTGCAATATCCGCCGAATAAACAACAGCCGATTCCATATCATCCTTGCTGATTGAGCCCGTTGTCTGCGTGGTGTAGGTTATTCCTGTTTTTTTTACATCTGTCAGCGTGAGGCTGAATTCATATTTATTATCTTGCCAGTAGCTTGTTTTCTTTACGGCATAGTTGGGTATTGATTTGTCATCGCCGCGGTGAAACTCAAACGGCTGCGGATATTGCTCGGTTTTGCATTCTTTTTGGTATCTTTCTCTGTCAAGCGGTGTGGAACCGTTTACGGCAGTGAGTATGTACGGCATGGCACCCATGAGCGTGTATACAAAAAATATTGCAATAAGAACAACGACCGCCGCATATGCGCTGCGGTGTTTTTTCATGTATTTATAAACTGTTCCGTTTTTGTTGATGGTAGGGTTCATTTTTATTCCTCCGCTTCGGTAACTATTTTGTATACTTCTCTTTTAGGCATGTCTCTCAGCCGTGCAACTTCTTTTATTGCAGCCTTTTTGTCAAATCCGTCTTCCGTCAGCATGTTTACATGATCCGGAACGGAAACGGAATCATATTCGCTTGCGTTTTCTTTTTTTAGTTCATCGGGGTTTTTTCCCTCTATGACAATGACATATTCGCCCTTGGGCGGATTGCTTTTGAAGTATTCAATCGCATCCTCAATGGTTGTATACATACACCCCTCGTGAATTTTTGTAAGCTCTTTTACAATGCTTATTCTTCTGTTTCCGAAACAGCGCAGCATATCTGCAAGAGTTCTTTCGATTTTGTGCGGAGCTTCGTAGAATATCATCGTGTGAGTATCGTTTTTAAGCGATTCGAGATGTTCGTTTCTGCTTTTTTTATTTACGGACAAAAACCCCTCAAAGGTGAATCTTGTCGTATTGAGGCCCGATATTATAAGAGCGTTAATAAGCGCTGCACATCCCGGTATCGGAACAACGCGGATGCCCTCCTTGATGCAAAGCTTCACAAGATCCTCGCCCGGGTCGGATATTGCGGGCGTTCCGGCATCGGTTATAAGAGCTATGTTTTTTCCCGATTTAAGCTCCGCGGTAAGGTATGCTCCTTTTTGTTTTTTGTTGTGTTCAAAATAGCTGGTAAGCTTAGCTGTTATACCGAAATGATTCAAAAGTCCGAGCGAATGTCTGGTATCTTCGCATGCTATTATATCACAGCTTTTCAGAGTATTCAGAGCGCGAACCGAGATGTCATCAAGATTGCCTATCGGCGTCGCGCATAAATACAGTATTCCGTATTCCATTTTGTCCTCCGGATGTAAAGTTATATTCGGCATAAAAGCGATTTAATATGCCTGTAATTTAACAAAAACGGGGGTATTACACCGAGTGCAAAATTAATAAGTGTACTTGCTTCGATGTAACAGCCCCAATACAATCCGATCAAATTAATTATTCGTGGCAGTGAGCGCAGTTTTCACAGTCGGGAAAAATTGAATGATCATATTCGATACCATTTTTGTCATAATAATCTTTAAGCGCTTTTTTTATTGCTTCCTCGGCAAGAACCGAGCAGTGTATTTTGTGTGCCGGAAGACCGTCCAACGCTTCGACAACGGCTTTGTTTGTAAGCTCAAGAGCTTCCGAAACAGGCTTGCCTTTTATCATTTCCGTTGCCATGGAGCTTGACGCTATTGCGCTTCCGCATCCGAAGGTTTCAAATTTTGCATCGGTTATGATATCATTATCTATTTTGAGATATATTTTCATAATATCTCCGCATTTTGCATTTCCGACTTCGCCTATACCGTCGGCATTTTCAATAATTCCGACATTGCGCGGATTTCTGAAGTGATCCATTACTTTTTCACTGTATAACATATTCTCTTCTTCCTTCCTTTAAATCTCTCCATACGGGAGACATATTTCTAAGCCTTTCAACAACCTCGGGTACGCATTTTATGATGTAATCGGCTTCTTCTTCCGTGTTGGTTTCACAAAAAGTAAGTCTTAGAGAGCCGTGTGCAATATCGTGGATTCTTCCTATTGCCAAAAGTACATGGCTCGGATCGAGAGATCCCGATGTGCATGCCGAACCGGAGGAAGCGCAAATTCCCATTTCATCAAGAAGCAGGAGCAGTGATTCTCCTTCTATTCCCTCAAAGCACATATTTACGTTTCCGGGAAGTCTGTTTACTCTGTCACCGTTTAATATACTGTGGGGTATTTTGCCCAGGCCGTCAATGACCCTGTCTCTGATCTTCGTAAGCTTTTCGGTATTTTCGTCTATCTTTGAAACAGCATCTTTTAAAGCTGCTGCAAGCCCCATAATTGCGGGGATATTTTCGGTTCCTGCGCGCTTTCCTCTTTCCTGAGCGCCGCCCTCTATCAGATTTGAAAGGATTATACCCTTGCGTGCATAAAGAACGCCGATTCCTTTCGGCCCGTGGAATTTATGAGCCGAGAGAGAAAGCATATCTATATTTGATTTTTTGACATCGATATGAACATGACCGACAGCCTGTACGGCATCTGTGTGGAATATAACGCCTGCCTCACGGCAAACTTCGGCAATTTCATCTATCGGTTCTATTGTGCCGATTTCATTATTGGCATACATAACCGTAACAAGGCAGGTTTCGGGCTTTATTGCCTTTTTCACCTGCTCTGCGGTAATAAGACCTGTTTCGCTGACGGGGAGATAGGTTACGTCATATCCGTATCTTTCAAGCTTTTTCAGCGTGTGGAGTACCGCATGGTGTTCAATCTGAGTGGATATAATATGCGTTTTACCCTTTCTTTTTCCGTTTATGGCAGCGGATATTATAGCCTGGTTGTCAGCTTCGCTTCCGCCGGATGTAAAATATATCTCCCTTGCTTCGCATCCGAGGCAGTGAGCAACGTCTTCTCTTGCCTGTGCAAGAGCTTCTGCAGCTTCCTGACCGACGCTGTGAAGACTTGACGGGTTACCGAATATGGTTGTCATATACGGCATCATCGCGTTTATTGCAAGCTCAGACATTTTTGTTGTTCCTGCATTATCTGCATATACTTTCATTTACCATACACCTCTCTTAATGACAAGCATCTTAATGTATATGCTTATCTTATGTAATTTTTTGTTCCGTACACGTAAAATGTTTAAATATTGGCGCGGCGGATGTATTTATATTAATATTAAGCCCGATAATATATAAAACAAACGCAATATATATTATTTGAACAAACTCATATCAGTATACAATAAATTATAGCACAAATTAATTAAAAAATCAATATTTAGGGTATGTATGATATAGACAAATTTAATAGGTTGCATACAACTAACTCATGTGTATGTTTTGCACGGTGCGGATTTGGCGAATGTATTTTTGAATATCATCTTTTTGCAATGTGTAAATAAACGTAAAAATCTTTTGTTAAATATAACGATTGTAAAAATATTCCGTTTATGTTACAATATTATTACAATATTGGGAGTTGATAATTTTGGAATGGATAATAGTCAGTATTTATACTACGGGGAGCGGCGTGGATTTTGTTTGCAATGCTCTTTCGGATATCTGTACGGATGGTTTTGAAATAGAAGATGAAGCCGAGTTTTTGAATTTTCTTGAAGAAAACAGGAAATACTGGGATTATGTAGATGATGAGCTTCTCAAAGAAAAACACAAGGAGACGCGCGTTAAGGTTTATCTCAAAAATGATTCCTCGCTTTCGGAAAATTTGGTAAATATAAAAGATGCTCTTGAAAATCTGAAAAAACGCGATGAGGATAACTCATGGGGCAGGCTCACGTTTGAAACCGACGGAGTAAATGAAGAGGACTGGGCAAATAACTGGAAAAAGTTTTTTCACCCGATAAAAATCGGCAAAAAAATTCTTATAGAGCCCGAATGGGAGCATTCAAACGAAGAGACCGACAGAATTGTTTTCAGCGTTAATCCGGGCATGACATTCGGCACGGGAAGTCACTATACCACAAAGCTGTGTATAGAATTTCTTGAAGACGCCGTAAATGAAAAAACCCGATTGCTTGATCTCGGCTGCGGAAGCGGAATACTGTCGATAATAGGGTTGCTTTTGGGAGCCGCCGATGCGGTTGCAGTTGATATTGACCCTGCTTCCGAGCATGTAGCTGCCGAAAATGCCGAAAGAAACGGCGCGGATCTTTCAAAATACAAGATATATATCGGTGATGTTATTTCGGACGGAGAACTGTTCAAAAAAATCTCCGGGCGCAAATATGACTGCATAGTCGCAAATATTGTTGCCGATGTTATAATTGCGCTGCTTCCGAAGGTCAAACAGCTTATTGCGCCGGGCGGAATATTTATATGCTCCGGAATAATAGACGATCGGCTGAACGATGTAAAAGCGGCTTTGCTTAAGGAAAATATTACGGCAGATACAATCCGTGAAGACGGCGGTTGGGCGGCTGTTAAATGCATATTTTAATGATTAAATTTTTAAAAAACCTGAATTATTATGAAGAACAGGCAAAAAGTTCTTGACTAAACGGTACATTTATTGGTATAATTATTTTTTGAGAGGTAATTTTAATGCACAGATTTTTTGCCGATCCGTCTGCATGGGACGGAGAGATTATTGTTTTAACCGGCAGTGATGCCGCTCATATATCAAGAGTATTGAGGCTTAAAGAAAATGACAAGATAACGGTGTGCGACAAACGCGGAACGGATTATCTTTGCTCTATAGTATCTTCTTCGCCAAATGAGATCAGAGCAAAAATACTTGAATTTCACCGCTCGGATGTCGAACCTCCGATAAACATAACATTGTTTCAGGGAGTTGCAAAGGGTGACAAAATCGATTCGGTTGTTCGCAAATGCGTTGAACTCGGAGCAGTAAAGATTGTTCCTGTTGTTATGAAGCGTTCGGTTGTATCGGTCAAAGATCCCGAAAAAAAGCGTGAACGCTGGCAAAAAATAGCATATGAAGCTGCAAAGCAATGCGGCAGAGCCGTTATCCCCGAGGTCAGGCTGCCTGTGAATTTTGCTGATGCGGCTGATTTGGTGCAAAACGGTTTTGATCTTAAAATTGCTGCATATGAAGAAGAAAAGCAAACATCGCTTAAGGAAGTACTCAGGGAAAATCGGGGAGCAAAAAACATATGCATCTGGATAGGCCCTGAGGGCGGATTTGATGCGGATGAAATATCCGTCTTAAAAGCCGGCGGTTTTTTCGCCGTGACGCTCGGTCCGCGGATTTTGCGGACGGAAACCGCTCCGGTAGCGGCTGTTTCTGTAGTTTTGTATGAGCTGGGAGATTGGTAAAATCAAATATTACTTATGTAAAAAGATTGGAGAATATTATGAATAATAAAAATCATAATCAACAAAATAAAATTTCAGAAAAAACACAGATTCTTGAAAGGGAATCCAACATAACGCTTGTGTCGGCAACGATTGCAATTTTGTCATTCTTTGTGCTTTTGTATATTCAGACACTTGTTACGACAAACGTTGCAGAAGCGCAGCTTCCGCTTGCAATTACCGAAATAACATATCTGGTTTTGGCAATGGCGGCAGCAATGATTTCGGCATTTAAGAGGAAAAAGTATCTTTTGGAATACACAGCGTTTTGCGTTGTAATGGCTATCGGTTATTATCTGCTTAAAAACGGTGCATCGGGAATACCCTTTGTTTATAAAGAAAGCGCAAATTCAATAACCGTAAGTCCGATGGGGGCAAAGCTTGCGGGAATTCTTAAAACGAATTATATAATTTACGCACTGTGGGGAATAAATGTTTTGTATTGCATTTTAACAATATCTCTTCACACAGTTAAGTATAATAAAATAAAAAATTCATCCGCAAAAAGCGGCAAAGATAAATAATAAAGTGATAAAAAAAAACGGCAACCGTTATCGGCTGCCGTTTTCTGATACAACAAATAATCTTTAAATGTTCGAAACAGTCAGTGCAAATCCGTCTTTTAAGACGTATTTTTTTTCACCCACATCTGAGACGTTGTATGCCGTAAGGCATCTGCCTTCTTTAATTTCTATCGGCATTCTTCCTCGGTTGATTATTGCTTTTACGGTTTCGTTTTCGGCTTTTCTTTCAAAAATCAATGCATCCTTGCAGTTTTCAAATACAATATCTCCCATTTGCAAAGCTTTGTATTTGTTTTTGATTTTTCCGAGCTCCGAAAAATAATATTTCAGTCTTTCGTTTATATTATCCCACTTGAAATATCCTCTGTTAAACGGGTCGCCGAATCCCTCCATTCCGATTTCGTCACCGTAGTATATGCATGCATTTCCGGGCAGAGTATATTGCAAAAAAGCAGCCATGCACAGGCGCGCTTCGCTTATTAATTTAAGCTCGCCGTTCAGCCTGAAATTCGCGGCATCGCGTTTTTCACCGGGGCATTCCGTTTCGGATAAAACGGTAAGAATTCTTGCGGTATCGTGCGTTGAAAGACTGTTCATAAGGCTGTGCAGTGCATCATGAGGATAGTTTTCGGCAATTGTCATTATTGTGTCTGCAAAATCATCACAGTTTATTTTGTTTAAAACAAAAGATATGATTGCATCCTTGAATACGTAATTCATAACGGAATCAAGCTCACCGTTTGAAAAATATTCGCGAACTTTTCCATAGCTTATTTTATTGGACGCATCCTCCCATACCTCGCCTATTACAAAACCGTCAGGTTTTATTTCTTTAACCCTTTTCCTTAAAAGATAAATAAACTCATCGGGGAGTTCATCGGCAACATCGAGTCTGAAGCCGTCCGCTCCGAGATTGAGATAATGAGCAATGACGCTGTCGGAATCATTTATTATGTAGTTCACATAGCTTTCATCAAGCTCGTTTACACACGGAAGAGTGTCTATTCCCCACCATGAGTCATATTTATCGGGAAAATGTTCAAAGTTATACCACGATTTGTATTCGGAATCCGGATCGGAACATGAACCCGTACCGAATATGTGATTTTTGTCAAAATATATGCTGTCGCTTCCCGTATGTGAAAAAACCCCGTCCAGAATTATTTTAATGCCCGTTTCGTGTGCTTTTTCGCAGAGAAGTTTAAAATCATTTTCATCTCCGAGAAGAGGATCGATCTTCATATAGTCGCATGTGTCATATCTGTGGTTTGAATATGCTTTAAAAATCGGATTCAAATATATTATACTTGTTCCGAGAGATTTTATGTAGTCAAGCTTTTTGATTATTCCGTCTAAATTACCGCCGAAAAAATCACAGTTTAAAATTTTTCCGTTTTCATCGGGGAGATAATCCGGAATGTCGTTTGTATCCGTATGAATACGGTACGGCTCAAGCTTGCCTTTTGCATCCGCTATGTGATCTCTGTAAAATCTGTCCGGGAAAATCTGATACATAACCTTTCCCATGAAGGATTTGTCAACCCGAAAATCCTCGGCATAGCATGTGATTTGCCACGGCCTGCCGTCTTCTATATTCGTTTCGGCTTTTCCGAATTTATAAAGAGTAAACTCCGACCCTTCCGTAATTATGCGGAAGTGGTAATAATATAATCCGATTTCCGATAAAGAAAAATTTACCGAATATATATCATAAAGGTTTTCGCATTTTTCAAGTTTGAGATCAAATTCGGTGCTTTTTCCGTTGTTTGCATTTTTTGCGCATAGGAAGCACTGCACCGTCCTGCATTCGGACGGTATTTTCACCGTAATACGGCACTGTTCGTTTTTTTTCAGAGCGCCGAAAGGTTTTTTATATTCCGTGTTTTTACTGTCATAAAGTATTCTCAATAATATCACCCGATAGAATTTTAGCACAAAAGTATCGGTAAAGTCAATATGAATTATTATATTATTAAAAAAATGCTTGACTTTATTTGCTTCATATGTCATAATATATCAATGTTTAAAACTGTAACGCACAAAATATTATATCTGTTTTATCATGGACTTTATTGTAATTTAACCTATAGAAACAGAGAGGTGTGTTATGTTTTTACCTGCTTTACTCATTATGGTATCGACGGTTTCAAATCTTGCGGAAGGTATTATAATAAAAAAATACAATCAAAAACACTCGGGCGGAGGCCCGGTATTTACGGGAATAGTATCGCTTTTTTCGATGCTGTTTTTTGTGATTACCAACAAAGAGGGTTATTGCTTTACATCTGAAGTGTTTTATTGGGGAATCATATCTGCGGTGCTGTATGCTTCAGCTTCGCTTCTGACATATATTGCCCTGGAATGCGGTTCGTTTGCAATGACCATGCTTATTCTTTCATACACTATATTAATGCAAATTATATACGGAATAACCTTTTTAAATGAAAACGCATCTGTGTTTACATATACGGGCATTGCATTTTTGATGATCTCCATATATTTTATGAACGGAAAGGATAGGGAAAGGAAAAAAATATCCGTAAAATGGATTGCTGCGGTGTCAGCAACATTTTTGACATGTGGTCTTTACGGAATAGTTCAGAGAATGCAGCAAATTTATTTTAAAGATGCGCGTACAAATCAGTTTATGATAGTTACACTCGGACTTTCGTCAATAATTCTTATATGTTATGGTATGATAAAATATGGAAAGAAAAATATTGATGTAATAAAAAGCGGAGGTATATATGCAGCTTGTGCGGGTATTTCAAATGGAGTAACAAACTTTTTTGGTCTCGTTTTATATATGTATATGCCTATTTCAATAGCATCGCCTTTGAAATCGGGTGTGAAAATAATAATATCCTTTGCCGCATCTGTGCTTTTATTTAAGGAAAAATTTAAAAAAAGACAGCTTGTAGGTTTGTTTTTAGGTACACTTGCCATTATTTTTTTGAATATGTGATTTTTGAAAGTTAAAACACGGTGCGTTTTACATGTGTAAAACGCACCGTGTTTGTATTACAAATTAAATTATTTGAATCGGTAAAAATTATTTAACAAACATTGTTTGTGCTCGGTATTTTTGCGGAGATATATTCAACTTTTTTTTGAAAATCCGGCTGAAATAATAAGCGTCGGAATATCCTACCATGTGCGCCGTTTCGGAAATATTATTTCTTGTTTCGCTCAAAATGGTGCATGCGGTTTTCATTCTTAAGTTGATCAGATATTCCTTTGGCGATACTCCTATATTTTTTTTGAATTCTGCTCTGAAATGAGTTTCGCTCATGCTTTCTATGCTTGCAAGCCTGCTGATTGAAATGTCTGAGTTATAGTGTTCGTGTATATATAAAAGCGCTTTTGAAAAATGTCTTTTGTTGGGGCTTTCGTGCAGGTAGCGCGAAAACGACGCCAATATTTCTTTCAGTATACAGCACAGAAGTTCGTTTGAAAAATCGTCGTTTTTTACAAATTCATAAAACATGCGCTTACAGCTGTCAATTATTCTGTCATGAATTCCTACGGCGAAGATTGTGTTAAGCGGTAATTTACAGTCACAGACAAGCTTTTCGGCTTCAAAACCAGAAAAATGAATAAATATATATTGTATGGGATTGCCGGACAGGTTTTGATATTTATACGGGGTGTGGGGTTTCATTATTATCAGCTGACCTTCCGAAAGGTGAGTTTCGTTTTCTCCCAATAATATTGGTATATCGCCGCTGAGCATATACATAAGATAATAGTCTTTTCTTTCTCTGTACTTGAAAAATGTGCCGTAGTTTGTTTCATTTACAACGCCGGCGCAATTTACGCAAAGGTAGTCTGAAGTATTACATATATCAGCATCATCTTCATATTCGGTATTATAATAGCATTGTGTTTTCATCTTATCATCTCCAAAAAGAAAATCGTCGAAAAATCCATTTTTTATTGCAATAAGTGTATTTACTCCGACACAAAAAATGATATAATTAAATTATACAATAAAGTTTATGATAAATCAATATATTTTGGCAAAAAAAGAGAGGTGTTTTTTGGCATTTTTATTTTAAAACACAAAATAAACAGAAAAGGAATGGTAAAAATGAAAAAATTGACATCGTTGTTTTTGATTGTATGTATGATTTTTGTTATGACGGCTGTACCGGTTGTTGTTACGGCAGCGGGAAGCATTTCCGGTCCGGATATTATTTATAAACCGGCAGAGGGAAAGATAACGTATGTTCCGTATACCTTAAGCGGCAATGCGGCAGGTACATACACATGGAGAATTGCAAATGAGACTTCGGGAATTAAAGTAGACGATGACGGATATGTAAGCGTATCGGGAGATGTTGAGGACAGAGCAACCTTTACATTGGAAGCCGCCGGCACAGACGGCAGCGTGATTTGCTCAAAAGAAATCACTGTCCGTCAGATTGCATACTCGTTTGAAGGCTTCGGCAATAATGCGCATCCTTCCGTGGGAGATATTTCCGGTATTACCAAATGGGATAATTGGAGCGGTAATACAAAAGGACGTGTAGCTCAGGAAGAAAACGGGAATAAGTATCTGAATGTAAATTGTACCTCCGGTTATCAGGGAGGAATGGACATCGTTAACGATATAGTCGGCGGATACGCTGTTGTCGAAGCAAGCTTTCTTTATAACAGCGGAGCGAATGCCGCAAATCTGTTTCGTGTTGTGGGTTTAAACGGTGCGTGGTTAGCAACGCTTTACCCCAACAGCGGTTCATGGAGCACTTATGCCGATAAGGATGCCAAACAGCCGGGAACATCGGATATATTTACACAAACATCCGGAACCTGGGTTGATGTTAAGATTACTTTGGATTTTAACGAAAAGCTGTATTCTGTATATATGAAAAATTCCGATGCCGAAAGCTACGGCGATGCCGTGGTTAAGGATTATAAACTGACACTTAATACAGCCGATCCCGGGCTTTCGGCATTGGCTTTTCAAATGCCCACAGATAACATACGTGTAACTTCGGGGTTGGAAGAAAAACCGCAGATTGAAGACAGCTTAAATGTCACATCTTCGCTTGAAACGGTGCTTATACCCCCGAAAGGCGAAGTTATTGAGATTCCTTTGAGTGCGGTGCACAAAAACGGCAATATTATGACGTCTCCGTCATGGACTCTTGCGGCCGAATGTGACGGCGTAACGGTTGACGAGACAAGCGGCATACTCAAAGTATCCGGAGATGCAACCCCGTGTGATATTCAGATAAATGTCACGGATGCAGATGCCGAGGGTGCAGCAAGTGTAAGCCTCAAAAAGATATATTATGATTTTAATTCTGGAAACACAGAAAACTGGACCGGCGAATTTAAAACAGACGAGGGCTTTATTGATGCGGAGGGTGTATATAATTCAATCCGTCCGACATTCAACTTTCCCGAATATGTAAACGGCAAAGTTGTAGTTTCCGCCAAGCTTCGCAGACGCAACGGCGTGCAGTACAATACGGCGGGAATGTCATTTCGTATGAAATCAACTCAGTATACCCATTGGAGCATCGGGATGTTAATCTATAATAATGCGGACGGAAAAGCGGTGTACAGTGTCAGCAACCGAAATTACAAGCAAATTCCGAATATGGTACTTGATGATGACGGATGGTTTGATTTTAAGATGATTGTTGATCCATCAGTCGGAAAATACATGACGCTTATAAACGGAAAGCCTTTTACAAGAGAGGAAATACTTTTTGATATGGCAACTCCTGCAGATGCTAAATATTTAGACTTTATGTTTAACTGTGATATAGATGATTTTGCTGTGTACAATGCACCTGCAAATATGCCGGTTGCCGGAAATGCAACAATACAAAAAGCCGCAGTCGGAGCAGAAGCAACGGCATCGTATACATATTATGACTGTTTAGCAGCCGACGAGGGAGAGTCGACATATCAGTGGTTTATTGCTGACAGTGCAAACGGAGTGTTTACACCGATTGACGGCGCGTCGGGAAGAACATACATTCCGAACGAGGCGGATAAAGGAAAGTATATTAAATACACCGTAACGCCGAAAAACAGCAAAGGCTATGCGGGAGCATCTGCAGAAAGCGAGCCTGCACGTGTTATCGGAGCGGAAATAACGTATGACTTTAAAGTCAATTCTCTTGCGTATGACGGATATCAGACAACGTTTACGGAAGGGTCCAACAATGTATCGTTCATAATTAATGCTTCAAATCATCAGGCAAGCGACACGGAATATGTTACGGGTATTATTGCAATTTACCGCAGCGGGGAACTTGTTGATATAGAATTTGACAATTTATCGCTTAATCCGGGAGTATCCGATGCAATAGATTTAAGATGTGATTTTAATATCGCGCAAGGGGAAACCGGTATGTACCGTGCAGCTGCATTTATCTGGAATAATCTTTCGGAAATGACACCGTACGGAAAAACAATGACAATGGAGTAATTTTAATCGGGCGGTGTAAGCGTGCCGATGAATCGGAATTTATAAACAGTATGCTTTAATATTGTACGGAACAGTGCTTTGCGTTGTTCCGTACGGTATATTTAATGATATAAGCACAATCGGCTGAAAGTATCTAAAATTATTATACGAGGAGAACAACAAATGGTCAAAAAAATTATTTCAACAATCCTTGTCACCTGCATAATTGCTTTGTTTGCCCCGGTATGCTTTGCTCAGGAAGCGGAAATTATCGGGCCGGATGTGATATACGCTCCGTCCGAGGGTCAATATGCTTACATATCGTATATGTTGGACGGCGGTGCCGATGCATATATTTGGCAGATATCGGGAGATTCGGCCAAAGCTTACGCCGCATCAGACCGATATATCGGCATAAACGGAAAAAGCGGAGATTTTATCTTAAACGCTGTCAGCGAAAGCGACAAAAGTGTTATTGCTTCTAAGGAAGTTTCCGTCTCGGAAATAGGTTTTGATTTTGAAAAATACGGCGGAGCGGGAGTTCGCCCGTCTGTCGGGAATTTAAACGGTATTGCCGAATGGGAAAATTACACCGGAAATTTAAATGCGGTTATAGCAGTTGAAGAAAACGGAAATAAGTATCTGAATGCAAGTGCAGCTACTAACTGCAGCGGTGTATTAAGTATAAAAAATGCAATTTCGGGTGGAACCGTAACCGTAGATGCGTCTGTTTTATATAAGCAGGGCGCCGATTCGGGAAATTTAATTCGCCTCAGAAATTCGGGCGGACAATGGGCGGCGCAGGTTAATATGAACAGCGGTAACTGGAGCTGCGGTTCAAATAAAGATATTTATATGCAAAATGAAGACACTTGGGCAGATATCCGATTTGTTATTAATCTTGATGAAGCGGTATACAGTGTGTATGCCAAAGGCCGTGAGGAACAGTCATACGGTGCACCGATTGCGGAAAATGCGGAGTATGCCGTCGGGTCTAATTCGAGAGATTTAAAATCTTTAGTTATTAATTCTCCTGTTGACAACCTGCGTGTTTTTTCGGGAGTTGACCCTCTGATGTCTGCCGATTTTTCGTTTTCCGATTCAAAGAGGTTTACAAGGGCTTACGGCAATGAGGAATCTGTTATAAAATTTGAACCTGAATTAAAATACAACGGAGAGCCCGTTAATGAATCCATAAGCTGCAGTGTTGATACAGGTTATGACGGTGTGCGGACAGATGGGAATACAATGTATTTAAAGTCGGGCGCTCCGAACAGTATTGATTTGAGGTTTTCGGCATTCGGAGGACTGTTGGAAAAATTATGCACCGTAGAAATTGACGATTGCACATTTGTTGATTTTGAAAATCAAATCGTCGGGGAAGAACCAAACGGCTTTGTATCAAACGGTGCTTCGGTTGATGAGGATGAACTCAATAAGTATCTTTCGGTTAAAGGCACGGCAAGCATTAGCCTGACTCCTCCCGATGAAGCATCTGTTATAAGCTTTAAAATAAGAAAAAAAGACATCGGACTCGGAGCCGTAAAAATCGGTTCGTTAAACCTGAGCATAAATAATGACGGAAATATGTGCGTACTTTATGCCGATGATGATAATACAAATGCAATTAATTTATTACAGGATGAATGGAACAGTTTTATTTATCGGTATACATCAGACGGCAGGATCGCGGTTTTGGTAAACGATAAAGCACTGATGTTTGATGAGCAAACAGCGGATATGCCTGCTTCAGCTGTTGAGTTTTCGGGAACGGATGCGGATGACATATACAGCGGAAGTCCTCTTATGTCGGCTCCACGTGCCGTACAGCTCGGCATTGGCGGTTCGCCGGCTGCGCTCCTTACGCTTACTGCGGATTATAAGTTTTTCTCATCATTCGGTGATGAGGAGGCAGAATCGGAAATTAATTGGTATATTGCAGACAGACCCGACTCCGAACCGTCACTTGCAGGATACGGGAAAACATTTAAAATTCCTCAGGGTGCTGTAGGGAAATGGGTGTGTTTTTCAGTATTTCCGAAAGGAAAAGTCATGTCGGGAGCTATTTCATACAGCGAGCCTATTGCGGTAAAAGGTATGCTTGACGCGGAATTCGGCGAAAACGGCATAAAAGTAAATGCGGATAATGTATGGGGAGAACCAAAGGATATAATCATTGGAGTTTCGTCATATAAGGACGGTGTATGCTGTGATATCAGCGTCATGCGGAAGGTAATTTCGACAGACGGCACGGCGGAAGAATTTATAACAGATACAACGTGCGATAAATATATAATAACCGTTCTGGAATCGGAAAGCTTGATTCCTCTTGCTGTTAAAGAACTGAAAAGGGAGGGCATGTGATGAAAAAGATATGTATTATACTTATATGTTTAATTATCTGTACACTAATGCCGACAGCAGAGGCATCGGGAATGACGGTTGATATATCGGAAGAAAATATATTAACGCTTACCGGTGACGCAGAGACGCTCTATACACTTATCGTATACAAACCGAAAAATACCGCCGATGTGGTTATGTCGTTTACGGATACATATTTAAAAGAGGATTATTTGGCGTCTTTGACGGAAAATCAGACCGATGTAAGCGGCATTTTGTCGGATTACAGAGTCATTGGTACGGATGATACCGGAACGTTTAAATCAGAGCTTAATCTTATTGATTACGGAGCATATCGAATAGAAATAATCCGGGAAGAAACCGGTGAATCCGCATATGCATATATTGCAAACAAGCAGGAGACCATATTTTCGTCCGACGGTGAAAAAAACATGGCATCACCTCTTTTCCCGAATGTCCTTGCAAGGTTTACGGAAAAGAGCGAAACCGATATACAAGGTTTTTATCAGACATATTGTTCTTTGACAAATAAGGCGCGGGTCGCGGATATATTAAAGAATGAAAAAGATGGCTTAAATCGCTTTTATGCTGCCGTGATGATTGAGGCAATGTTTGAAAATGCACCCTCATTTGATGAGCGCAAGGTTGAAGATATATGCATTGAGCAGCTCAAATTTTGCAATGTTGATTCAACGCCCGTTACTCTGTTTATAAATTCGGAGCACAAGGACAGAATTTTAAACAGACTTGAAGATGCAAAGTATGAAGACATGAACGGGTTTATGACGGAATTTCTGGGAATATGTATTTTGGACGGTATATCGTCTGTTCAAAATTACAGAAACGCAAAGACATATTTGGCATGTTTAAATAACGAGGACTATGACAAATGTGATAATAAGGACAAGCTTGCGGAATTAATTGTCAAAAACAGACCGTATGACACAATGAAAGATCTGAATCTTGCCGTGTCAAGGGCTGCAAAGGATATTGACTCCGGTGCCTATAACGACAATAAAGGCAGCGGATCGGGCGGCAGTGTCGGCGGAGGCGGCAGCAAAACTCCAAATACGGGCTGGGCGGTATCACAGCCGGCAGAACCCGATACACGGATCGCTGCGTTCAGAGATGTACCCGAAAGTCATTGGGGATTTTCATATGTCGAAAAGCTTGCGTCAAAGGGAATAATCAGCGGAAACGAAAACAAAATGTTTGAGCCCGAACGCTCTGTTACACGTGCGGAATTTCTTAAGATGATCTGCAACATATTCGGTATTAAGCAAAATACGGATTCGCATTTTAATGATGTTGATCCGTCATCATGGTATGCCGGTTATGTCGGAGCGGCAAATGAGCTCGGTATCGTTATGGGTGCCGACGGTAATTTTTATCCCGATTCCGTTATTACGAGAGAGGACGCATGCGTTATTGTTTACAGAGCTGCAAGACTTGTCGGACTTATGATAAGTGACGGCACGTCGGATTTTATTGACAGGGAAGAATTTTCTTCATATGCGACAGATGCAATAGGTGCTCTTAACGGAAGCGGTATAATAAACGGTATCGGAGAAGGCAGATTTGCTCCCAAAGAAAATCTGAGCCGCGCTGCAGCTGCAAAAATCGTGTGTATGATTTCAGAAAGGAGTGAACGCACATGAAAATAAACAGGGTTTGCTCCGTATTGCTTATATTTGTGCTTTTATTCGGAATGCAGGTGTTCGGCGCAGAAGTAAATAACGAAAAACAAAATTCTGAAAGTGTGTTTAAACCGTCGGCATACGGTGAATCTGCCGTGGTTATGGACAGGCTTTCTCTGATACCCGAAGGCTGGCTGAAAAGTGAGGATGCATATGTAACAAGGGCGGAGCTTGCAGAGCTTTGTGCAAAGCTTACGGGATTAAATAATATTTCGCAGAATCTTACGTTTGAAAACACCTTTGACGATGTGCCTAAAAATCATTGGGCATATCGATATATTCAATTTGCATACAGTCAGGGCTATTTAAACGGAATATCGGAAAAGCTTTTTATGCCCGACGGACATGTCAGCATAAATGAAGCGATAAAGGTTGCCGTATCCATGATAGGATTTAATCAAAGCGCAGCAGCCAAGGGCGGTTATCCGTCGGGATATCTCAGGGTTGCGGCAGAAAAGAAGCTTTTGAACAATGTTACAAATACTGCAGGAGATATAACAAGAGGAAATATAATAGTTTTGTTTTACAATACCGTTCATGCCGATATGGCAATAATGCTTCAGGGCGGAAGTGAAGCATCATACGCCGTATATGAGGGCAGAACAATATTAACAGAATATCTGGGTATAAAAAAAGACGAGGGTGTTGTCACCGCAAATTATTATGTATCGCTTTCGGGGAATACGTGCCCCGAAAAGGATATTATTGTAATAAACGGCCGCAAGTACCGTTACGATGTGTCCGATTGCAGAGAGATTTTCGGAAAAAATGTTGAATATTATTACGAAGATTCGTCGGATTCCGTACAAAAGCTTTATTACACAAGCGAAAAGGATAACCGTGTGATTACCGCATCGGCAGAAGATACCGAAGATTTTAAAAACGGAGCATATATCATTAATACCGGCAAGAGCAGCAATACATTCAGACTTTCCATGACGGCGGATATATATTATAATTACGGCAGACTTGACGGGATTTCCGAAGGTTTAATGGTTCCGAAAGTCGGCAGCGTTACACTCATAGACAATAATAATGACGGTCGGTATGATGTTGTACTTATATTTGAACAGTATCATCTGATAGTTGAGCGTGTTGACGCAGACAGAGGCATCATAACGGACCGGGATGAAACCGTAATGCTTTCCGAAAACAAAAATCAAAGAAGTATTACGGTTAATGATTATGAAATATTTGAGATTGTAAATTCACTCGGAGAATACGTTTCGTACGAAACCCTGACAAGCGGCAGTTTGCTTACGGTATATCGCTCATCCGACAACAGGGTTTTGTTTGCGGAGCTGTCCGATCGCACCGTTAGTTCGAAAATGTCCGAAAAAAATGACGGATATCTTCTTATAGACGGGGTATGGTATCGCATTTCGGGAGATGCCCGTTTTGAACTTGATTTTCTGCGTGTCGGAGAAACCTATACATTCGGATTCAATTCAAACGGTGAGGTTGTGCTTGCGGATCCTATCAGTGATTTTGCCGTCGGATATGTTCTCGGTGTTCGCGATGAATCCGGAATAAGCGGCAGGCTGCTTGTTAAATTGCTTGATTTTGCCGGTAATACGGAAGAAACATTTTTTACGGACAAAGTGAGCGTGATTAAAATTGACGGCAAAAAAACCGTCAGCAATTCGGTTTTAAAGGATATGCTTGCCGCTAACGGAGATTCGCAAAGCAGACAGCTTATATATTACACTACAAATAAAGACGGCAATATCGATAAGGTTGTATTTCCTTATATTGCACAAAATGAACAGGATTACGAAAATAACAGAGATTATCCGATTATATGTATGCAGTATCTTATGAATGAGTGGCCTGCTAATTTAAAGAACGGAAACAGCGTTATTTATAAAAGCGACACGTTCTCATTCGGTAACTGGCTGCTTACAAAAAAAGAAACGGTTGTGTTCAATGTGCCATTGAAGGATGCGGCCGATTATGACGAAAAACTTGTAACAGCCGGCGGGATTTCATCTCTTATGACAAATGACGAATGGGTTGAGTTTGACGGGTTGCTTCCTTACAAAATAACCTCATCAGATGTTTGCGCGGATGTTTTGGTCAGACATACGGACAAATCGGCAGGATCGCAGATTATTGAGGACAGCGCGGTATGTGTTGTGTCTGAGATTACATCGGCAATAGATCCGTCAACCGAAGAAGAAACGTGCTGTATAAAGTTGTTTAATCAAGGAAACGAAAAAGTTTATTATACGGAAGAAGAAAACACATTGCAAAAATTGGGGATTGAACTTAATGTCGGAGATGTAATTAAGTATGCCGTAAATAAACAAAACAGGATATATGATGTAAAGAAATTCTATGACCGCAAAAGTAAAACAATATTAAACGGCGCGGAATCATGGTGGGGTGCTATATTTAGGTGTACTGCCGGTACGGTTAAAAATATAAAAGGCACTTCTCTGGATTGGGAGCTTATAAGCGCAAATCCGTACCGTGAACGCAGAAATCTGATCAGCTTATATGTTTATGTGTATAACAAAAAGAATAATAAGGTTACAACGGGCTCGGTTTCGGATATCATGCTGGGCGATACAATGATGATTTATTCAAGATACGCATTAAACAGGATTGCCGTGGTTTATAAGGAGGAATAGAGAATGAAACATATGATATTAAAGCTTGCAGTCCTTTGCACGGCCTTAATTATGCTTTTTAATAATTGTGTTTGCTCTGTGGCATTTGCGTCCGAAAACGCCGTGACAAATATCACAACACCGGGCGGTATCGAAAAAGCCGGGCTCACTCCGTCAAGCGTGTACAGCAGAGACGGCAGCTATGCCGCAAGATGGAACGGCAGCAATACGCAAAAAAACATAACAATTCCCGTAACAAAAAACAATTGGAGTGACATGAGTTTTTTAGAATGTTGGGTGTATTCCAAAGCTGCAAACAATTCCTCTTTTTCACTTGTTCTGAAATCGGATAACCCGGATACGGTTTATCATGATTATTACTATACAGATGTCAGCATTAACTGGACGGGTTGGAAGCTGTTATCATTTGGACTTGAAAATGATTTTACGGCGGTTAACGATCCTGTCGGTATGAATGATATCCAAAGCATTGAGCTTTGGGTAAGTCATTCGGGGCAAAATACCGCGCTGAGCACGGATTTGTATTTTAATAACTTTATTCTTAAAGAAGAAAGAAGCGCAGAGGCAATTAATAATTCCGAT
This sequence comes from uncultured Clostridia bacterium, assembly GCA_934463165.1. Lineage (GTDB taxonomy): Bacteria > Bacillota > Clostridia > UMGS1810 > UMGS1810 > RGIG1828. Next base: position 33,092 of record CAKSJG010000003.1, on the reverse strand, counting down.
GACGGAAATAAGCTTGTGTTAGCGGATTTTTCAAGCAGAGCGGAAATTGCAGCCACGGGCTTTCCGGCTTCAAAGGAGCATACGGTTGAGGGTAAACAATACAGCCTTAAAATGGCAGCTCCCGATTTGTTTAAATCATCGCTGCAAATAACTCCGCCCGAGGACTGGAGCGATTATGCGGTTTTGAATCTGATGATGTATTCGAGTGTTGCAAACGGTTCTGTTTTGCGTGTTGTTGTTTTGTCTGAAAACCCCGCAACAGACGGCGCCGACTATTATATGGGAGAAATAACTCTTGACTGGACAGGCTGGAGAGAGATTCAATTTTTCATCGGCCCTGCTTCGAGCATGACAAAATCAAGAACACCTCTCGGCTGGGACAAAATTACGGGACTTACGTTTTGGTCGGGATTCGGCGGTGTAACAATGGCAGAGGATTCCGAACTGTATATTGATTCTATATATCTTACCAAGCAATCGACGGACAACAGCAGTGATTACATAATTCCCGCGCAGTCCAAAGAGGATGACGAAGATATTACGGCGCTTTTTAAAGAAAAAAACCCCGAAATGAAGCATCCGCATATATTGTTTGACGGCGAATATTTGGAAGAACTCAAATCTCTGGTTAAAACCGATGCTTATCTGATAAAAAGCTATCAGTCGCTTATTGCAACGGCAAACGGATATCTTGAAACCACTCCCATGCCCTATGGCTTAGCGGACGGGCTGAGGCTGTCGCGCTATGCATGCAACATGATGCCGGTTCTTGCTCTTGCATATAATCTCAGCGGCGATGAACGCTATGCGGAAAGGCTCTGGGCTGAAATGGAAACCGTATGTGCGTTTCCCGATTGGAATCCGAATCATTTTCTGGATGTCGGTGATTATGCAAGAGGTGTGGCATATGCGTATGACTGGATGTATAACCATTGGACGGATGAGCAACGCAGAATTGTTCGCAATGCAATAGTCCGCAATGCCTTTGTTCCCTCTATGTTATATTTGCGTACCGGAACACACTTTTACAGAAATACCAACAACTGGAATCAGGTTTGTCTTTCAGGTCTCGGGCTTTCAGCGCTTGCGATTATAGGCAGCGACGGTTATGATGATATTGTAAATGAAGTTTTAAACCGTGTTATAGACGGTCTGCCGAACGGAATATCTTCTTACGCTCCCGACGGCGCTGCTCTTGAGGGCATGAGCTATTGGGAATATGCGAATCAGACATTTTTCCAGTTTGACGCAGGAATGTATTCAAGTTTGGATACCGATTACGGACTCGGAGATTTACCCGGAATGTCAAACACGGGGTATTATCCGATATCCGCTGCGGGTTCGACAAATCGTTCATTCAATTATGGCGACGGATATGAAAATCAGATTTTGGATCCGTGTATGTTTTGGATTGCAAGGCGTTATAACAAACCGGATATAGCCGATTATCTTTTGGAAATGCAGCCAAACGGAGGAAACTGGTGCGCTATGGCGATGTACCGTCAAAGTGATGAACATGAAAATTTCAGAGATATTCTGCCTAAGGATATACTGTTTCGCGGACGTCAGCCGATTGTATCTATGCGTGCTTCGTGGTATGACAGCGACGCGCTTTCGGCTGTTATGAAGGGCGGAGATAACACAGCCGGTCATAATGACCTTGACATCGGAAGCTTTGTGCTTGATGCTCTCGGTGTACGATGGGTATGTGAGCTCGGAAGTGAATCGTACGATGTCGAAGGTATGTGGGATAACGGTGTAGGCGGAGGAAGATGGACATATTACAGGAAACGTGCTGAGGGCAGCAACACCCTTGTTATAAACCCGGACAGCGGCGACGATCAATATCCCCTTGCTGTATGCGAATTTGAAGATTTTAAAGCGAACGATTGCGGTTCGTATGCGGTGGTGGATATGAGCGAGGCGTATAAAGACGATGCGTCAAGCGTAAAGAGAGGCATTGCAATGGTAAATAATCACAGTTCAATGCTTTTACAGGATGAAATCAAAACAAACGGCCCGTCCGAGATTTATTCGTTTATGCACACGGCGACAGACGTTACCGTGGCGGAAGACGGCAGAAGCGCTGTTATGAGTCTTCAGGGAAAGAGAATGCAGGTGAATCTTTTAGATCCTGCAGACGGTAAACTGGAGCTTATGGAGGCAGAGCCTTTAAAAACTTCTCCAAAGCCTGTCGGAGGAGAGACAAACACACCGAATACCGGAATACGCAAGCTTGCGGTTCATCTTACAAATGTGTCAAATCCCACAATATCATTGCTTTTTACACCGCTCAGTCCGGGAGAGACAGATCAGGATATTACATATCCGAAGTTATATCCTCTTGCAGATTGGGAGGCATACTTAAACAGCAAAACGCTTTTGTCTTCGCTTACCGTTGATTCAATACCGATTGAGGGATTCTCACCGTACATAACATCATATACGCTTACTGACGGAATTCTCGGGAAAATTGAAGCGATATCAACGTCAGACGGTGCAGATATAGAAATTCAGCAGGCAAATTATGTCGGCGATACCGCATATGTCAAAGTTCGGGCAAATGACGGAGAAAAATCAGTATATAAGGTTACTTTTACTGAAAAAATTCCCGCTGTCATTTATGACAGAGCGCCGGTTTATGAGATAAAGGGTATTTCGGCAAGTGCAGAGCCTCAGCCTGAAAATGCGATTGCAAATGCAGCAGACGGCAACTTATCTACCCGCTGGTCTGCAGAGGGAGAACAGTGGATTGAGGTTGATCTGGGAAGCGTTATGCCGGTTGATTCCGTCATGATTGCATTCTACAGCGGATCTACAAGAAATACGAATTTTGATATTTCGCTTTCATCCGACGGTCAAAACTACCGAACGGTATTTGAGGGAGCAAGCAGCGGCAAAACCGATGACTTTGAGTCATTTGACTTTGACAGAACCGAAGCAAGATACATACGGATAAACGGCAAGGGAAATTCGATTAATAAGTGGAACAGTATTTCTGAGATAAAAGTTTCTGTTCCGCCGATTGAATATGATGATATGACGGACCATTGGGCTCGGAATGATGTTGAAACAATAGCCAATATCGGATTGGTAAACGGTGTGGATAAAACACATTTTGCCCCTGAAAAAAGTGTGACGCGCGCAGAATTTATTGCAATGATGGCTCGCGCTGCCAACGTTACGGCAGAAGAATCGGAGGGGATTTTTGCCGATGCAAAAAACGGATGGTATACAGGTATAATTGATGCCGCATACAAAAATAACATGATCCCGTCTGAAATGATAAGCGGCAATAATGTTTTTCCGGATGCTCCCATAACCCGTGAGGAAATGTGCGCTGTTATGATAAAAACCTATGAATTTGCATCGAGGCAGACGGCGCCGTCATACGGCTTGAGGTTTTCGGATGCTCAAAATATATCGGAATGGGCATCGGATTATGTGTCAAAGGGTGTGGCTCTCCGCCTGATTAAGGGCGTTACGGAAAATGAATTTATGCCGAAAAGCGAAGCTACAAGAGCTCAGGCGGCTGTAATGGTAAAACGGTGGTTTTACAAGCTGAATTCCTGATACATTCAATAATAATTAATCGACAGTGAAAGGAATGGTTAATAAATATGAAAGAAAATTTGTGTTTGTTTCTTTCGGTAATTCTGATAGTTTTTTTGGTATTTGCGGTACTTCCGAAAAATACCGACTTAAATGTTTATGCATCGGATGCAATAACGTTTCATTGCCCCGATACATTGATTCTTCCGCCCGTCGGAAAAACATCTTCTGTGGAATGTTATGCATATACGGGAGATTCGAAAGCGGAAGTAACACTCAAAGGCGGCGAAAAATACGTTTCCGTTTTTGGTGAAAGGCTTGCTCTTTACGGCGGAGAATTGAAAGAAAAGCTTTCGGTTGAAATATCGGCAACAATAGACGGCGTTACCGCAAAAAAGACGGTAACGATTATTCCCCCTGTTGCAGATAATTTTGATGAATTGCAGCCGAACGAAAAACCTGTTGCGTTAAACTCCGCTTACCGCTGGGATTCATCACTATTGTATAATGCACAAAAGTCATCAGACGGCGGAATGTATATCAGTGCAAGCGCAGGAAATCCTAATTATAACGGAAGATTATATCTCACGGAGCCCGTTGATTCCTCTTACGGGGAAACAGTAAGCATAGAATTCAGCGCGGGAATGTACTACGGAAGCAACATTACGGGCGGTATTGTCGGCGGACTCATGAACCATGGAGCGGCCGGAACAAATTATGAAAATAAAGCTTTTTTGGCGGGTGTAACAAGCGATTTCATTAATAGGCAAACAAGACAGTATAACTTTTACACATTATACAATGAAAACGGTGAGGGCTCGCTTACCAATAAGACAGAATTTGTTTTGGAGGATGCTGAGCTTGATAAGTTTTTTGTGTTCAGATATAACGTAAATACGGTTAAAAAAACATATGACTTATATGTCGACGGTAAGCTTGTAATAAATCAATATCCTATGAATAAGGATGCGACGGACTTTAAGATTGAAAGCATTTTGTGGCAATCTAACTTTGATGATGTTGCGGTTTATTCGGGTGAACCCGAATCAGCTTCCGAGACGGGCCTTGCCGAAAACATTATTGCCCCGCCGAACGGTATAACGGCAAAAATACCGTGTGTGCCGACCGAGGGAATGAGCCTCATTGATATAAACAGTGACTATGACATTCGATTGGACGGTTCATATCTTTATATAACAGGTAACGGCAGTGATAAAAACAGTATTGCAAGCTTTAGATTTTCGGGAAAAAACGTGCCGTTTGTGAAACAAATTAACATAAAAGCGGCAGTATGTGAGGATTTTGATTCATATGACAGCGGAACATCGGCAGTCGGTTTTTCATCTGCAGATTCGTACGAATGGATGCCGTCAAGGGCTAATGCAAGTGCACACAATAACAATACACAAAATAAGTTTCTTGCTGCAAGTGCAGGCAGATACAGCGGATTTTTAAAACTAAAGGAGGCAATAGATTCAAGCTATGCCGAAACCGTAACCGTTGAATTCAAATCGGGTTTTTATTCGGGAATGGGCATAGGCGAAGGTATGGCAATGAGCGCTTTTTCAAACAATTGCTTTAATGACCCGGTGAAACAGCCCGAGGGTGATATGGTTACAACGGCAAAATTTGTTAACGAGAGCGCGTTATTGGCCGTTGCCGGTGACAGAAAAGCAGGTAATAACGATACATATAATACCTATCTGTGTTATGATTCGGACGGCATCGGAAATATCGGAGAAAAAACCCAAAAGATAAACTCGGATATAGGTATGGCAGAATGGGATCACTACCGTTTTGTCATCGATATGAAAAACGGATCGTACAAATTGTATATAAATGACAGCCCTGTCGGAGGCAAATACGCATTGAACCGTAATTTGGTTTTGCGTGCAATACAATCGTTTGCATTTACAAATCCGTGTGATGATTTTAAGGTTTATTCGGGCATAGACAGTGATTTTGCGGAGGGCCTTTCGGATTTTGAGTGTAATACGGAACACTTTCAAAACGGTCGTCCCGTGTACGGTTATTACCGCGGCGGAGAATTGGAAAGCAGAGTACAGATCAGAAACAACAGTTCGTCCGATATGTCTTTTATGTCAATTACAGCGCTTTACAAAGACAATGCACTTATTGATGCAGATCTGACATCGGGTGTTGCAAGTGAAAATGAAACAATAACACTTTCATCAACAATTAATGTGACGGATTACGCCTCCACAACAGTAAAAACATTTTTGATGCAGGGCTTAGACACCTTAAAACCGTACGGTTCTCCCGATGTATTAAAGGGAAAGACGGATACCGAGGACTACACGGTGTTTTTAATCGGAGACTCGGTATGCCAGTCATACGGTGAGGAAAGTTATCCCTTGCAGGGCTGGGGATATTTTATGCAGGATAAATTTGACTCCCATGCAGTTGTTAAAAACTATGCCGTATCGGGCTGGGCAACAAGCCAATATTTGGAGCAATGGGAAGTAAGTCAAAGCTATAACAAATATTTGTGGAGAAATGTTTTGCCGCAAATAAAAGAGGGAGATTATGTTATTGTATCGCTCGGTATAAATGATAATTCGTCAAACGGATACGGAACAACAAAAAAACAATTTATTGAGAATCTGAAGCGTATAGCGTCGGATGCAATGAAAAAAGGAGCAGAGGTCATATTTGTCACTCCGACAATTGCAACCGGCCCCGAGGGAGGCAACTCGTTTATCAATTCATGGGGAAACCGCGGAGAATACGTAAGACAGGCGGCAAGCGAGAGCGGTTTGTATTGCATTGATCTCGGTGAATACTGCACGGAGTTTTACACAAGTCTGATGCATGAGTACAATAGCGAAGCCGGTCTGGCACCGGATGATTCCTACGGATATAACAAAGTGTGCTACAGGTTTAACATTTTCCGTACAAATCTTTTGCAGCCGGAATCGGAGGGCGGATTCGGATATACCGAAGAAACAATTGAAAACTGTTTGGTCTACCATGTCAGAAAAAACGGAAGAGGATATGACGGAACGCATATGAATGTAAGGGGGGCGGAAGAAATCGCCGGAATTATTTGCGAATTTCTGAAAAAATCCGGTCTTCCGATAGCGAATAATTTAAAATAACAACAAGAATGTAATAATCGAAAAGGGAAAACATATGGAATTTAAAAAGAAAAATTATATTTTGCAATATAACAACGGTGATAACACCGTGACTTTGTATAATGAATCGGGCGGGCGTTATCTTACAATGCCGGCATCGGTGCTTCTTACGGATACGGACGGAGAAGTAAAAATGTTGTATGAATCCGCACAAATACAAAATAACTGCCTGCGTATAATTTTCAAATGCCAAAGCGATTCGTTTTCCGAATGCTTTTTGGATTTTAAAATGTGTGATGAAAGTATTGAAATCGGTTTTGAGGCAATTGCCGTCAGTGATGCATACATATGTAAGACAGAGCTTTTTCGGTGCGGCAAAAAGGGAATGTACATGCCGGACTGCGTAAAACGTTTCTCTCCGGCACCGAGGCATAATTTCGGTGTTAACCGCGCATTTAACAATATATTTTGCGATTGTACAATGAATGAGTTTTTTGCTCCACCGCCGCTTAATTTTTGTGTCGGAAACAAAAACGGATGGGTTGCTTTCGGACTTTTGGATCTTCCGGATTCATATGAATACAGGCTGACAAACAGTCTCGGCATACTTGCCGAAAACAGGGGCGGTAAGCTTAAAACAAATGCCGGGGAGGCATACCGCTCTCCGAGACTTCTGATAAGTTTTCCGAAAACAGAATGGGACAGCATCGGTCTTTTCAGAGAAGAGCTTGGCAAAAGAAATCTTCTTCAGCCAAAAAGAGACAGCATTCCCGCTTGGTGGAAAAAACCGGCGGTTGTAACATACGGAGATCAGATGATGGAGCTTCAATACAACTGGTATTCCGATAATGATTGGGGTTCGCCGAGGTTTAATCTTGATTGGCTTGAGATGTGGCTTGACAGGGCGGAAGAAAGACTTGGGAGCAATGACTTTACAATTGTTATCGATGCATTCTGGCAGTATCCGTACAGCGCGGAAGCAAGGGTTGATCCGAAGAGATTCGGTAACATGAGAGGGTTTATCGATAAATGCCATGCAAAGGGACATAAGGTGCTTTTGTGGATGGCGCCGCTTATTGATAATCCCGAAAACGGGTTTGAAACACTGTCGGAAAGATACGGGGTTTTATCTCCCGACAGACTCTCCGGAGGGATTGTTGACGGTAAATATTATATAGATTATACGGCAGATAATATTTCCGAATATTTTAAAGAACTTTCACGGATGCTTTTCGGTGATGATTCCGATGCACTTAACTGTGACGGATTAAAAATGGATTTTTTGGCTAACCTGAGAAATCCCGAAAATGATGTTCACTATTTGAATCCGGAAAACGGAATAGGAATAAAAGAGATATATCGCTTTTACAGCGAATTTCAAAATGCAGCTGCAAGGGTCAAGCCGGATGTTTTATTAAACGGCAGTGCATGTGACCCTCGCTTTGAAAATGTAATGGCGATGAACAGGCTTCATGATATTCAAAATGTTTATGAAGAAAGAGAGCTGAGGGCAAAAATATCCGCGTTGGCGTGCCCCGGTCTTCTTATCGATTCCGACGGTGCCATAATGCTCAGCGATTGGGTGGAAAAAACATATATCTGTGCCGTGATATATTCTACGCCGTCATTGTATTATGTCAATAAATTTCATGACGATGTTGCTTTTGACGATGAAAAAATGAAGTCGCTGGGAGCGCTGTTGTCACTCAGCAGCAAAAAAACCGACGGAAAAGCGGTTTGCGTATCGGACGGTTGCTGGAAGCTTTTACATAATAATTGTGTTACGGCGCAGTGTTTTGACGGAAGAACGGTTTTTGTATATGACGGAGAAAACGGGTTTTATGTTTTTAGCTGGGATGACGGAAAAATTTTAATTCCGACATATGATTACAAGTTTTGTGATTTACCCGAAAACTGTAAAATAAATAACGAAATGCTTGAAATTGACGTAAAATCGGGTAAGGTTTATGAATTGCATGTCAGATAATTAAGTGTTTTACAAAGAGAAAGATTGCATAAAAATTTATACATTTTAATGCAGTCTTTTTCTTATGCAAAAAATAATTTGATAAATTATATTGAATGTGTTATAATAATACTATGGAAATGTTTACATATTTATAATTTTGATAAAGAGGAGATGAAGCTTATGAGAAAAAGCAGCTATTCAAATATTACGGATGAAATCTATGCGCTTACCGAAAAATGCATAAATACAACCACTATAGATAAAGATTTATACCCGAAATATAATGTAAAAAGAGGTTTGCGCGATCTTGACGGCAAGGGCGTAGTTACGGGTCTTACGGAGATTTCCACTATAAACTCAATGAAGGAAATTGACGGTAAGATGGTTCCCTGCGAAGGAGAGCTGTATTATCGCGGAATAAATATCCGCGACCTTGTAGGCGGATTTATGTCGGATGACAGGTTTGGTTTTGAAGAGACGGTATATTTGCTTTTGTTCGGTAAGCTTCCCACGGCGGAAGAGCTTGACGAGTTTAATAAGCTTCTTGTTAAATACAGAACTCTCCCGACAAATTTTGTTCGTGACGTCATAATGAAAGCGCCGAATAAAGATATAATGAATTCCATGTCAAGAAGTGTACTCACCTTATATTCATATGACAGCAATGCCAATGACACATCAATTCCGAATGTTTTAAGGCAGAGTGTGCAGCTTATTGCAAACTTTTCGTCGCTTGCCGTGTATGCTTATCAGGCATACAGGCACTTTGTTTTGGGTAAGGGGCTCTATATTCACCGCCCGAGTTCGAAGCTTTCGACGGCGCAGAACTTTTTGAGACTTCTCAGACCCAATAAGGAATATACACCGCTCGAAGCAAAGCTTCTGGATGTTGCGCTTGTTCTTCATGCTGAGCACGGCGGCGGTAATAATTCAACGTTTACAACGCATGTTGTAACATCATCGGGAACAGATACGTATTCTTCCGTTGCGGCATCGCTCTGTTCACTTAAAGGGCCGAAGCACGGCGGTGCAAATATTAAGGTGCGTCTTATGTTTGACGATATTAAAAAGAATGTTAAGCATTGGGACAGCGATTCCGAGGTAAAAGATTATCTTTTGAAGATTCTGAACAAAGAGGCCTTTGACAACAGCGGTCTTATTTACGGAATGGGTCACGCGGTGTACTCGCTTTCGGATCCGCGATGCGAGATATTCAAAAGTCTTGTAGAAAGACTTTCGGTTGAAAAAAACAAGCATGAAGAATATGCTCTTTACTCAAGCGTTGCGCGGATTGCTACGGAAATTATATCCGAAAAGAGAAAGATATATAAAGGCGTCAGCCCGAATGTGGATTTTTACAGCGGACTTGCCTACTCGATGCTCGGAATACCCGATGAGCTGTTCACGCCGCTCTTTGCTGTTGCAAGAATATCGGGCTGGTGTGCACACCGATTGGAAGAGCTTATTAACTGCGGTAAGATAATACGTCCGGCATATAAATCTATAGCCGAAACGGCGGAATATGTGCCGATAGATAAAAGATAAACCAAATTTGCCGAAAACAAAAACACCTTAAAACATTCCTGTGTACGGAATGTTTTAAGGTGTTTTTAAATCTGCAATCAATCAATTTTTTCGGGATATTTTGAGTACAGCATTTTTAAAACAATCGGCGTAAGAATTGAAGATGCAATAATCAGAAGAATTACCGATGTAAAATACACCGGTTCTATTATTCCTGCCGACAGACCTTTTTGAGAAACTATAAGGGCAACCTCGCCTCTCGTCATCATTCCCACACCTATTTTTAAGGATTCCTGAGTGTTAAACCGGCAAAGTCTTGCCATAATGCCGCAGCCGATAATTTTTGCAATAAGAGCAACAAGCACAAAGCATACGGAAAACCAGAGTATGCCGACATTAAAGCTTGATATGTTTGTTTTAAGACCTATACTTGCAAAGAATACGGGACCGAATATCATATAAGAGTTTATGTCCATTTTTCTTGCAATGTATTTTGAATCCCTTATGCTGCAAAGTATAATTCCCGCAACATATGCGCCCGTTATATCGGCTATTCCGAAGAATTTTTCGGCTGCATATGCAAGTGCAAGACAAAACGCAAGCCCGAGAATGGGTATTCTTCTTGTATGCGGATAACGCATATCGAGCTTTTTAAATATTTTATAAAGGATGAAGCCTCCGATGAACGCAAGAGCGAAAAATGCCGCTGTACTTATTATTACATTCAGCGGTTTTGCATCTTCTGATTTCATTCCGATAACAAACGTAAGCACTATAATTCCGATTACATCATCAATTATCGCGGCACTCATTATTGTTGTTCCGACAGTGCCCTTAAGATATCCCATTTCTCTGAGAGCCTGCACCGTGATGCTTACAGAGGTGGCCGTCATTATTGTACCGATAAATACGGCTTTGATAAAATGTTCACTTCCGAAGGCAGCGGTACCGTAGAATGCCATATACAAAAGCGCTCCGCCGACAAGCGGCACAAACACACCCATACATGCAATTGCAAATGCCTTGCCTCCGGTTTTTACAAGCTCTTTAAGATCTGTTTCGAGTCCTGCCGAGAACATTAGTATTACAACGCCGATTTCGGCCATAGACGATATAAATTCCGTTTGCCCTACCCATCCGAGAACGCACGGGCCTATAATCAGCCCCGCAATAATTTCGCCGACAACCTGCGGGGCTTTGCACTTGCGCGCAAGCATGCCGAAAAGCTTTGCCGTTACGAGGATAATCGCAACGTTTTTAAATACTCCGTAAGCTTCCATTTTAAAATCATCATCCTTTTATCATTTGTAGTTTTCGCACGTATATTATTTTATTACAAACGCGAGATTATTTCAATAGTAAATATGATTAAAATAATATGTAATTAACAGCATTTATGTATTCAAGAGAGCAGGGCAAAACCGTAAAACATGACAATGCGGCAAACCGACGGAGTTTATAAAGAAAAATGCGCCTATGTCGAATATACTTTAACATGAATAATTATACATGTTGGATATTGATTTTTGCATAAATCAATGGTATAATTTTAATAATATACATAATTTATGAGGTGAAGAGAATGTCTAAAACAAAAGACAGCAGTTTTGTAAGATTCATGAATGAACGGGGAATATCTCTTTCGGCAAAAAAATATTTTGTCGACGCTTTTTCCGCAATGGCAATGGGTCTTTTTGCATCTCTGCTTATCGGTACCATTTTTAAAACTGTCGCAGTGCAGTTTAATCTTGCTTTTTTTCTTAAAATGAGCGAATACTGCAGTGCCGTTCAGGGTCCTGCAATGGCAATTGCAATAGGCTGCAGCCTGGGGGCAAACGGACTTTTACTGTTTACGCTTTGCGCAGTCGGTGCCTGCGCAAATGAATTCGGCGGTCCGCTCGGAACTTTTGTTATAACTCTTTTGTCGTGCGAAACAGGCAAGCTTGTTTATAAACGTACAAAGATAGATATCCTTGTTACGCCGACGGTTGTAATTGCGGTAGGTACGGCGGTATCTCTTCTGATAGGCCCTGCAATTGCATATATTATGAATGTCTGCGGAAAAACAATAATGTCTTTCACGGAGCTTCAGCCGTTCTGGATGGGAATACTCGTTTCGGTAAGTGTCGGCATAGCGCTCACACTGCCCATAAGCTCCGCAGCAATATGCGCATCAATAGGTCTTACGGGTCTTGCCGGGGGAGCTGCGGCAGCAGGTTGCTGTGCACAGATGATAGGTTTTGCAGTTATGAGTTTTAAAGAAAATAAATGGAGCGGTCTTATAGCTCAGGGGCTCGGAACATCAATGCTTCAAATGGGCAACATCTGCAAAAATCCACGCATATGGATTCCCCCAACGCTTGCATCGGTAATTACGGGTCCGATTGCAACGTGTATTTTTAATTTGAGAATTGCAGAAAACAATGCGGTTTCTTCCGGTATGGGAACATGCGGTCTTGTAGGGCCGATAGGTCTTATATCGCGCAGCGGATTCGGCTCGGCATTTGATTGGACGGGGCTCATACTTATTTGCTTTGTGCTGCCTGCCGTAATTACTCCGCTCATTGCAATGCTTCTTAAAAAAATCGGATGGATTCATGACGGAGATATGCTCTTAAATTTATAAACAGATAATTCTTGAGGTGTTACAAATGACAAAAAAGACTCAACTTAAGGGAACATTAATACTTGTTTTGACGGCAATTCTTTGGGGTGCTTCGTTTGTTTCGCAAAATGAAGGTGTAAAGAGCATAGATGCAATTGCTTTTAACGGGATACGTTCATTTATGGGAGCATTTGCGCTCATTCCCGTTGCTGTTGTTACAGAGCTTATAAAAATAAAAAGAGGAACATATATAAAGCCGACAAAAAAGGAAAACAAAACTCTTCTCACAGGAGGTATATGCTGCGGTATTGCGCTCTGTACGGCAAGCACTTTGCAGACAATGGGTGTTGATGCCGGTGCGGGTGTTTCGGCGTTTATTACGGCAATGTATATTGTTTTTGTCCCGGTTTTCGGATTGTTTTTAAAACAAAAGGTTCAGTTCAAAGTCTGGGTTGCCGTAATGCTCGGTATGCTGGGACTATACCTTATCTGCGGAAGCTTTAAGCTTAAAATGAATCAGATTTACCTTATAGCCTGTTCGATATTTTTTGCGGTTCATATTCTTACGGTTGATTACTTTTCTCCGAAGGTTAACGGAGTTAAGCTTTCTTGTATTCAGTTTTTTGTTGTGGGAATAATAGACTGTACAATAATGCTTTTCAGAGGAGTTCCGAGTTTTGTTGATGTTATCTCATGCGGAGGTTCGCTTTTATATGCCGGTATAGTTTCGTGTGCGGTTGCATATACACTGCAAATCATAGGTCAGCAATATACATCGCCGACTGCAGGATCCCTTGCAATGAGTCTTGAATCTGTTTTTGCCGTGCTTTCGGGGTGGCTTATTCAGGGAATAGTGCTTAAAGAAAATGAAATAATCGGATGTGTAATTGTATTTGCCGCAATCATTTTAGTGCAGATTCCCGACGGTATTTTCAGACGAAAAAACAAGGTTAATACATAAACTTTAAAGGAACGGATAATATGAAAAGGATTGTTGCGGGCATTGCGGCACATGTTGATTCGGGAAAAACAACATTGTCGGAAGCTGTTTTGTATACAGCCGGAAAAATTAAAAAAATGGGACGGGTAGACCACGGGGATTCCTTTCTTGATACCGATTCGCTCGAACGTGAGCGCGGGATAACCGTTTTTTCAAAACAGGCGCAAATAAACATCGGAGATACGGAAATTACGCTTATAGATACACCGGGTCATATTGACTTTTCAGCGGAAACCGAGCGTACATTTACCGTTCTGGATTATGCCATTCTCGTAATAAGCGGCAGTGACGGCGTGACAAATCACACGAAAACACTTTGGAATCTCCTTAAGCATTACAGAGTACCGGTCTTTATTTTTGTTAATAAAATGGATATGGTATCTGCCGATAAAGATAAAAATTATTCCGAGATACGCAGCATGCTGTCTGAAAATTGCGTGGATTTTTCATGTACGGATGCCGAACTTTATGAAAATGTCGCTTCATGTTCGGAAACACTTATGAAAGAATATTTTGAAAAAGGCAGATTGTCAGACAGTAATGTTGCCGATGCAATTGCCGCAGGAAACATATTTCCGTGTTATTTCGGCTCTGCGCTTAAAAATGACGGAGTGCGTGAGTTTTTGGACGGTTTTTCAAAATACACCGTTCAGCCCGAAGCAAAAGAGGATTTTGGCGCAAAAGTGTATAAAATCTCGGAAGATTCCAAAGGAATGCGCCTTACTCATCTTAAAATAACGGGAGGCAGTCTCCGTGTTAAGGATGTCTTAAAAAAGGGAACCGCTTCATCAAAGGTAAATGAAATCCGAGTTTATTCCGGCAGCGGATATGTCTGCCCATCAGAGGTATTTGCCGGAGAGGTGTGCACCGTGACAGGCCTCGACGATACCTATTCGGGAGAGGGATTCGGATTTGAAGCCGACGATTCCGCTCTTGTCTGCGAACCGATGTTTTCGTATTCCGTGCGTTTGCCCGAGGGTATGGATACAGCGCAGGCATTGCCTATATTTAAAAAGCTTTCGGAGGAAGAAACGCAGCTTGATGTTTCGTTGGACACTTATTCAAATAAAATAAATGTACGTGTAATGGGTGATATTCAGCTTGAGATTCTGAAGCGCGTATTGGAGGATCGCTTCGGGCTTTGCGTTGAGTTTGAAAGCGGAAGTGTTATATATAAAGAGACAATTGCAAATGCCGTTGTCGGGGTCGGACATTATGAGCCGCTCAGACATTACTGCGAGGTTCAGCTTTTGCTTGAACCTGCGCCGCACGGCAGCGGTATTATTATCAAATCAAAATGCAGCGAAGATGTACTTTCTAAAAATTGGCAGAGACTTATTTTCACTCATATTACCGAAAAAACGCATGTTGGTGTCCTGACAGGTTCGCCGATAACGGATGTAAAAATCACACTGATAAGCGGCCGCGCTCATGAAAAACACACGGAGGGCGGCGACTTCAGGCAGGCAACATACAGGGCGATTCGCCAGGGGCTTATGCAAGCCGAAAGCGTACTTCTTGAACCGTGGGTTAAGTTTGATATTGAGCTTCCGTCACAGTATATCGGAAAGGTCCTTACGGATCTCAAAATGATGAATGCGGAATTTGGCGCTCCCGAGTCGGACGGTGAGAATTCACGCATAACAGGGAGCGCACCGATATCGGAAATGTCGGATTACGGCAGAAAGCTTATAGGCTTTACAAAAGGAAAATCAAAAATCGGGATAGTATTTGATGCATACAAACCATGCGTGCATCCTGATGAGGTTATATCGGAGAAAGGATATAACCCCGAAACTGATATTGAAAATACACCCGATTCGGTGTTTTGTTCTCGCGGAAGCGGATATAATGTCAAGTGGAACGAAGTTTTTGAGCATATGCATCTTCAACTTTACGATCTTCATAAGAATGATGAGATTGAAATCCCTGCCGTAAAAAGGAAAAAATATGACTCACTGATTGCAAATGAAGAAGAACTTCTTAAGATTTTTGAAAATACGTACGGAAAAATTCAAAGAAGAAGTACAAATAAACTGAAAACAGAAACATATATACGCAAAAAGACACCGAAAAAATCGAATGTAAAAACGGATTTTGAAATTTTGCCGGAGTATCTTCTCATAGACGGTTACAACATTATTTTTGCGGTTGATTCGTTAAAGGAGATAAGTGCCGACAATCCTGATGCAGCAAGAAATCTTTTGATAACAAGGCTGTGCAATTATGCTGCAATAAAGAACAACAATGTTATTTTGGTATTTGACGCGTACAAGGTAAAAGGCGCCGTAAGAGAGATTGAACATATAAACAATATATGTGTTGTGTATACAAAAGAAGCCGAAACGGCAGACACATATATTGAAAAAACATCGACGGAGCTTGCAAAAAAATACAGAGTCCGCGTCGCAACCTCCGATGCACAGGAGCAAATGATAGTTTTCGGCAGCGGAGCACTCAGAGTTTCGGCAAAGGAGTTCTACAGAGAGCTCTGTGATGCCGAGGATGAAATGAGACGGTATATAAATGAAATTTAAAAAGGAGTTTTTACTGATGAAAAAATTTTTGAATGAATTTAAAGAATTTGCTGTCCGCGGTAATGTTTTGGATCTGGCTGTCGGCGTAATTATCGGCGCAGCATTTAAGTCTATTGTGGATTCCGTTGTAAATGATATCTTTATGCCCGCTGTGGGTATTCTTATCGGCGGTCATGATTTTTCCGCGCTGTCCGTTACTGTCGGAACCGCAACCATAAAGTACGGTTCGCTTATTCAGAACATTGTAAATTTTGTAATTGTTGCATTTTGTCTTTTTTTGTTTGTCAAGTTCTTTAATAAATTCAAAAACGGAATTGCAATAAAAAAACACAATGAGGAAAAAGCAGAAGAAGAGAAAAAAGATGAAAACATATTGCTTCTCGAACAAATCAGAGATGCTCTTGTTGAATTAAATAAAAATAATGATGATAAGTAAGTATTTTGTGAATTGTCGCACTTGTCAAAAATCTTATTTTGTGATAAAATAAATTATTATAAAAGTCTTCCGATTGACAATCGGGCGCAATAGCATTGACGGCCGTATAATTTTTCGGCTGTACAGAGAAAGGGTGATTTAAAATGTCAAAGAAAAACATTGATTGGGCTAATCTCGGATTCGGATATGTAAAAACCGATAAGAGATATGTTTCCGACTTTAAGGACGGTGCGTGGGATGAAGGCAGACTGACAGACGACGAAAATGTTGTCATTAATGAGTGTGCCGGTGTTCTTCAATATGCGCAGACGTGTTTTGAAGGTCTTAAAGCTTATACTACAGAGGACGGACATATTGTTGTATTTCGTCCCGATCTCAATGCCGAACGTATGGAAAACAGCGCAAAAAGGCTTGAAATGCCGGTGTTTCCCAAAGAGAGATTTTTGGATGCCGTTGAAAAAACAGTATATGCAAATGAAGATTATGTTCCGCCGTTCGGTTCGGGTGCAACTTTATATATCAGACCGTATATGTTCGGAACAAATGCGGTTATAGGTGTAAAGCCTGCGGATGAATATCAGTTCAGACTCTTTACGACTCCCGTAGGCCCATATTTCAAGGGCGGTGTAAAACCTCTTACGATAAAGGTTTCGGATTTTGACCGTGCCGCTCCGCACGGAACGGGTCACATAAAGGCCGGTCTTAACTATGCTATGAGTCTTCATGCCATTGTTACGGCTCATGCCGAGGGCTTTGACGAGAATATGTATCTTGACGCCGCAACAAGAACCAAGGTTGAAGAGACGGGCGGTGCAAACTTTATATTTGTTACCAAGGACAATAAGGTTGTTACACCGAAATCCAACAGTATATTACCGTCGATAACACGCCGTTCGCTTATGTATGTTGCAAAGGAATATCTCGGTCTTGAAGCAGAAGAAAGAGATATTGAATTTACCGAGGTAAAAGATATGGCAGAATGCGGACTTTGCGGTACGGCAGCTGTTATTTCTCCGGTCGGCAAGATTGTAGACCACGGAAAAGAAATTTGTCTCCCGTCCGGAATGAGCGAGATGGGCCCGATAACCAAAAAGCTTTATGAAACGCTTACAGGTATTCAGATGGGCAGAATAGAGGCTCCGAAGGGCTGGATAAAAGTTATTAAATAGTTAATGATTTTGGCGGTATTCGGATAAAAACGGATACCGCCCGAACTGTTTTATTTGGGAGTGATATTTTATGTCGGATATTAAAAGCCGGGCACGCGATGCTGTTGTAGAGGTTATAGATGCATCTCATATAAAATCGGGCGAGCTTTTTGTTGTCGGATGTTCGTCAAGTGAGATTGTAGGCAAAAATATCGGTCAAGGTTCAACGCCCGAAGCTGCAAACGAGGTATTTGACGCGATATATACTGAACTGAAAAAAAGAGGAATATATCTTTGCGCTCAATGCTGTGAACATTTGAACCGCGCAATAATCATTGAAAAAGAGGCTGCCGATAAATACGGATTGACTCCGGTTAATGCCATTCCTCAGGTTAAGGCGGGCGGAAGCTTTGCCACTGCAGCATATAAGGCGTTTGATCATCCGGTTTGCGTTGAACATATATCCGCAAAAGCCGGAATGGATATAGGCGAAACACTTATCGGCATGCATATAGAACCGGTATGTGTTCCGCTCAGAATATCGGTAAAAAAAATCGGCGAAGCAAATGTCATATGTGCCAGAAGCCGAATGAAATATATCGGCGGAAGCAGAGCGGTTTATCTTAATGACTGACGGAGGAAGCCATATGAAGAATAAGTCCAAGGTCCTTGTATCAGCATGTCTGTATGGTTATTCGTGCCGTTATGACGGCGGCACGAATATTTTGAAAAATAAAGATTTTATGATTTTAAAAAATACCGGGCGGCTTGTTCCAGTTTGTCCGGAGCAGCTCGGCGGTCTTTCCACTCCGAGAAATCCGTCGGAAATCAAAGACGGGAAGGTTATAAGCAGCATCGGCGATGACATAACCGCAAATTTTGAAATCGGAGCCGATAAAGCTTTTGAAATTGCGCGTCAAAACAATATATGCGTTGCCGTATTAAAGCAGGGCAGTCCGTCATGCGGATGCAAATGCGTTCATGATGGTACATTTACCGGAAGAAAAATACCGGGTGAAGGGATATTTGCGCGAAAGCTTATAGAGGCGGGCATTCCTGTTTTTGATGAAACCGAGGTTAATTTGGCAAGATTGCTTGCAAAATAATATTACGGATAAACGGTTATACCGATAAAATTTTAATGTTTAAAAAGAAATGATGTATAATTAGAATAACTTAAATAATTTTTAAGGGGAGAGATATTTATAATGAAAAGAATATCAATGCGTGTAATTTCAGTGTTGCTTTCTCTTACGGCTCTGCTGTTTTGTATGCCGTCTGTCGGCACGGCGGCAGGCTTTACCATTGTAAGCGATGCCGAAACGGCTGTTGAAAAAAACAAACAGCTTTTAATGGATATGTTGGACAGTGAAGAAATTTCTGCCGATTTTACACAGGATCAGCTTGAAGAAATGATCTTTAAAGCAAGTAAATATTCAACTGACGAAAGAACGGGAATGGGATATATTGTAAATAAATTCAGAGTAAAGAAACCCACATCATCTGCCCCGGGATATGTCAGTGCCGAAGTGTTGATTTATCTCGATGATGCAGAAGACGGATTTGAGCTGAAGGTTGAGATTCCGGCTTCGGGAGACTCGGCGGATGTTGAAGCTGACAATACGGACGATATTAATGATACTCAGGATGAAGATAACCAAAACAGCGATTTGCAAATTGATTCAACATCTGCAAAAAAAGAAATTGAGGCAGCTTCAAGCGCTATAAATGCTGCAATGTTTGATTTTGAGGTATCTAATGCAACCACAGCAAAAGATATACTCAATATGGCCAAAAATGCACTTCCCGACGGAAGTCATGTCATTGTTTCACTTGACAGGTCCGATTTCAGTCTGATTAAATCGACAAATTCCGTAAACGGTACCGTCTCGGCTGCTCTTGAACTTAAATGCGGTACTGAGAGCAAGCGTATTTCGGTTGCAAAGACAATTGAACCCGAGCCGACAGATAATTATAAAAAGCTTGATGAAGACTGGTCATCCATCGGTAAAGCAATAGATGCGATAGATATCTCAAACAGGGTAACCGATGAAGATATAATCAAAGTGGCTGTTTCTGCAGCAAAAAACGGTTCTTCGGTAAAGTGGCAAAAAGAATATTATAAAGAGAAAGCAACCGTATACGGTGACGGAAAGATTTTCGGATATCTTATCGTAAGTCTCGGCGGTGATGAAAAGGAACTTTATATAAATGAAAAAATCCCAAGGATTAATTGCAAAATCCCCACGGATAAATTGTCGGTAAACAGCGAAGAATGGGATGTTTTGCGCCGTACTAATATTGAACGTGCAAAAGTCGGAGATGCACTTCTTTCAATGGCGGGAGATCTGCAGTCGGCATGTAACATTCGTGAAGTCGAAACGCAGACTCTGTTTTCACATACAAGACCGGACGGCACTATGTTTAACACAGCGATACCGTCAACGTTTAAATGCAAGGGAAGCGGTGAAAATATCTATTCCTGCCCGACCGGAGATGCATATTCCGAAAAAGCCATGACTGCGTGGATGAACAGCAAAGGTCACAGAGAAAACATTCAGAGATCGGGCTATGATTACATAGGTATCGGCATGACGGATTACACA
Source organism: uncultured Clostridia bacterium (assembly GCA_934463165.1). Classification (GTDB taxonomy): domain Bacteria; phylum Bacillota; class Clostridia; order UMGS1810; family UMGS1810; genus RGIG1828. The sequence continues at coordinate 12,617 of CAKSJG010000003.1, read as the reverse complement.
GCCGTTCAGATTTTTGCGATTTGCGAAAATCCTGTTGTATCGGTAGTATCGAGCAGCGGATCAATGAATTTTGAAGATGAAGATGCAATGCTTAAGGAATATCTCATATGCAGAACCTCCGACGGCTTAGAATCATATCTGCCCTTGGACCCGTCTGCTATGACAAAAACAGCAACGGGATATAAAATGAATATACGCAGTACCATCCCTGTTGAATTTACCGTAGGAACGGTTTCGGAAGGTGATTCGGTTACGGATAAGACAACACCGTCAACCGATGAAAACGTTTCGTTTATCGACGTTGCGGCAAACGCTTATTATGCAAATGCAGTTAAATGGGCAGTGGACAGAAAAATTACCACGGGAACTTCGAAAACCGAATTTTCACCTGATATTACATGCACCCGTGCACAGATTCTGACATTTTTATATCGCGCAGTAGGCTCACCGAAGCCTGCAATTAAAAATCCGTTCAGTGATGTTTCGGAGAGTGATTATTACTATAATGCTGCTCTTTGGGCAAGTGAAAACGGAATGGTTGACGGAAAAGTGTTTGGCGCAGATACACCGTGCACACGTGCGTCAACGGTTATTTATCTCTGGAAAAATGCCGGCTCTCCGGATAAAGAGGCTTCGGATAAATTCAGCGATGTAAGCAAGGATTCCGAGTGCGCTGCAGCTGTAACATGGGCTTTGGAAAATAATGTAACAAGCGGAACGTCGGAAACTACATTTTCTCCCGATGATATTTGCAGCAGAGGTCAGATAGTTACCTTTTTAAACAGAGCAATAAAGTAAAAAACGTCAAATCGTATATCCGAAACAAAAAAACAGTTTGACGTTTTGCGCAAAATGAGTTATAATATTACCATAAACCAATGTTAGGAGGTATTGTTATGAACACTGTTATTACAATAGGAAGAGAATTCGGAAGCGGCGGAAGAGAACTCGGAACGAGACTTGCAAATGAGCTTGGTTTTGCATATTATGACAAGGAGATTGTCGCGGAAATAGCGCAGCGGACAGAACTGTCGGAGCAGTATATAAAAAATATTATGGAGCACCGCCCTATAATAGATTATCCTCTGCATTTCGGCGTAACAATAAACGGCTTTAATTCACCGCAGATTCAAATTAACAATTCGGTATATACCGAGCAGCATAAGATTATTAAAGAATATGCTAAAAAGTCCGATTGTGTAATTGTCGGCAGATGTGCCGATTATATACTTCGCGAATTGAACCCGGTGCGAATATTTGTATATTGCGATATGGAAAGCAAGATTCAAAGATGCCGTGCACGCGGAGATGACAGCAGTGACAAGACCGACAAACAGATGAAAAAATACATTGATGATATCAATAAGGGCAGACGTTTGTATTACGAGTATTACACGGATCTCAGGTGGGGAGATAAGATTAATTATGATCTTTGTATCAATACCACAGGTTTAAGCATAAAAGATATCGTTCCCGGGCTTGCCGAGATTGTAAAATCCATATCTGAATAATAATGTTAATGACCGGTTATATGCATTTGCATTTTCCGGTCATAATTTTGAAAAATTCGGGGAATAAATAATATACCAACGGAGAAACACACATGAAAATGAATTATAAATACGGTTTAAAAAGAGGAATCCCCATAGCGCTCGGATATTTATCCGTTTCATTCGGCTTCGGTATAACCGCCGTGGGGCAAAAACTTACACCTTTGCAGGCAATTTTGATTTCACTTACCAATGTTACCTCGGCAGGACAGGTTGCCGGAGTATCTATCATTGCTGCCGCAGGAACGCTGATAGAGATGGTTATTGCCCAGTTTATTATAAATTTGAGATATTCGCTTATGGGCATTGCACTTTCTCAGCATACGAGCAAAAATTTTTCAATTTTGCACAGGTTTTTGGCGTCGTTTGCCATAACAGATGAAATATTTGTAATGGCAGCATCCGAAAAGAATAAAATTACACCGTCATATATGTACGGACTGATGACTCTTCCGATTATAGGATGGACACTCGGTACGGCTCTCGGTGCATTTTCGGGTAAGCTCCTTCCGTTTGAAATCCGCGCGGCTCTCGGTCTTGCAATTTATGCAATGTTTGTTGCAATCATTGTTCCGCCGGCAAGAGAAAACAGAGCGGTTATGTATGCGGTAATCATAGCATCGCTGTTAAGCTGCATACACTATTATATTCCGTTTTTGAAAAATAACATTTCGGGCGGTTTCGCGGTTATTATATGTGCCGTTGTGTCATCGTCGGTAATGGCAAAGCTGTGCCCTGTTGAAGAAAAACCTGTGGAAGAAACGCAGCTGCAAAACACCGCAAAGGAGGATGAAATAAATGAATAAACATTTTATAATTCTTCTTGCGGCAATGGCAATTACAACATATCTTGTCAGGATGATACCGTTTGTATCGTTCCGTTCGCAGATAAAAAGTAAATTTGTCCGTGATTTTTTATATTATATACCGTACTCCGTCCTCGGAGCAATGACCGTGCCTTATATGTTTTACGCAGGGGCGGATATGCTGACTTCATGTGTCGGATTTGTCATTGCATTTATTATGGCATATAAACGCTTTTCGCTTATCTCGGTTGCCGGAGCGGCATGTATTGCTGCATATGCAGCCGGGGTTATAATAAAGTTTATATGATAAGTACAGCAAAAATCATTGTTTTTTATATTTTAAAGGAGACATACCGGTACATTTTTTGAAATCTCTTGAAAAGTCGTATACATTATTGTAGCCTAATGAAAGGGCGATGTCGGTAATGCTTGAATAATCGCTTTTGAGCATTTCTTTTGCCTTTTTAATTTTAAACAACCGAACATATTTTATTGGCGATATGCCCGTAATATCTTTAAATAATTTTCTGAAATAAACAACAGAGATGTTTACGGCAGATGCAAGATCATCGTTGCGGATATGCTTATTATAATTTTTCGCAATATACTCAATTGCCGGGAGAATTTTTTTCTCACGGCATGTTGGAATATATTTTTTTTCAACCGTTTTGAGAATGTCTGACAGCAGACTGTACAAATTTTTAAATTCGTCAATCATATATGTCAATTTTTTTAATGATCTGTCAATTTCCATTTTTTTAATTATTTTCAAATACATTTCACCATTTTTAACATTAAATGAAAAAATATCATGATAGGTTTTATCGCATTCAAATTCTATTATTGAAAAATGACCTGATTGCATACAGATCCATTCGTAGGTGCAGCCTTTGGGTAATATGGCAATGTTATTGATATTTGAAACATATTCTTTTCCGTTTGCTATGTATCGTGTTTCTCCCTCATATTTTATTACAAGAGCCCACAGCGGTCTGTTTTCTCTTCTTGAAATCGTCTTTTTTTCTGTATACATAGTTGAAATTGAATGAATTTTGGTTATGACCAACTCTGATAAAATTTCAACATTCATTTTAAACACTCCCTTTGAATAATTATAGCATCTCATTGCAATACTGTCAAATATTTTATATCAAATATGATAAAAAATCATATTTGATATTTACTTGCTGCATTTTTTGTGATTAAATTTTAATGAGGTGACCGAAATGAAAAAAATATCTGAAATAACATCGCCGGCATTGGCGGGAGTTATCAGAGAAAAGACTTCCGCGTCTGCAATTGCGGAAATAAAAAATTGCACATATGACGGTGCGGACATGATAGACTTACATATGTCATGTCTCGAAAATACCGACATTGACACTTTGAAATCTATCATAAGTGCATCAAGACTTCCGGTGCTTGCGCTGAACTATAATACGAAATATGATTGGTCGGAATGCGGCTTGTCGGAGGACGAGCGTGTGAAGAACTTTTTAGACGCTGTATCTGCAGGAGCAGCGGGTATTGACATGCAGGGATATACGTTTGACCCAAAATCAAAACATACTTTTTGCGGTGAGGATAAATACAGCTTTACCAAAGGAAATCCGAAGGAGATCGTTAGCGATAGCTGTGTAATATCAAAACAATGCGAACTTATAGAAAAGGTTCATTCAATGGGCGCTGAGGTTTTGCTTTCATGTCACCCCGATATACCTATGAGCTGTGAACAGGTTTTGGAATTAGCATTATTTTTGGAAAAACGTAATCCTGATATCATAAAAATAGTGACAGCCGCAAAAGATGAGAACGACCTTATTGAAAGCTTTAAAACCATGGCGGCGCTGAAAAAAGAAGTCAAAACTCCCGTTAGCTATCATGCAAATGGCAGCGCCGGAAGTTTTTCTCGAATTATCAATCCGATTCTTGGCGGACATATAATTTTCTGTGTTGACCGCTACAATGAAGGAAGTACCATGGAACAACTTGATTTGAGAACGGTACGAACAATTATTGATAATATTAAGAAAATCATATAAAGAAAGGAATGTTTAAATGAAAAAAATTAAATTGGGGCAAATCGGAATCGGGCATAACCACGCCGAGGGCAAAATGCTTGCAGCTCAAAAATTCCCTGAGCTTTTTGAAGTAATCGGATATGCCGAAACAAATGAAGAATGGGTTAAAGAAAGAGGTTCTCTCCCCTGTTATAAACATTTGCAGAGATTAGGCATTGACGAAATCGTTGAAAAATCAGACGTAATACTTGTTGAGTGTGATGTATGGAATCTGACGAAAACAGCAAAAAAATGCGTAGCTTCGGGAAAACACATTCACATCGACAAGCCTGCCGGCGGAACTCTTGAGGAATTTGAAGAAATGCTCAATATCGCAAAAGAAAGAAATCTCACAGTACAGCTCGGCTATATGTACCGATATAATTTTGCATTACAAAAGTGCATGGAAATGATAAAATCGGGCGAGCTGGGAGAAATATATCAGATTGATGCGGAAATGAGTACATATCACTCAAGGGAATACAGGCAGTGGCTTAAGCATTTTAAAGGAGGCTCGATGTATATTTTCGGCTCGCATCTCGTCGATCTTATTGTAACCATTCTGGGAGAGCCGAAAAATGTTTACCCTTTCATAAAGCAAACAGGCTTTGATAATGTATATTCCGATGACAATAATTTTGCTGTGCTCGAATATGAAAAGGCAATTGCAAGAATTACAACACTTTCGGTTGAGGTCAACGGTTGGGGTATGCGCCGATTCGCCGTCATGGGCAGCAAGGGAACGGTTGAAATAAAGCCGATTGAGCTTAATGTGAAAATGACAAAGTCAACCACCGATATTGCAGCAAATGCTTATGAAGACATGTATGAAAGCGTTGATGTGCAGGATGTTCCGACTCTCTCAAGATATGATGAGATGATGAAAGATTTGTATTTATCGGTTATCGGTAAAAAGAAAAATCCCTATTCTTATGAGCACGAGCTTGCTGTTCAGAGAACGCTGTGCAGAATAACGGGAGAAAATTAATTGCTTAGGAAAGGATGTAAACTCATGAACAAAACAGCATTTATTACGGGTGCCGGCGGATATATAGGCACGCAAACGGCAATTACTCTTGCAAAGAAGGGGATTAACATTGCAGTTTGTGACATCAGCGAAAAATCGGTGCAAATGACCGTAGACAAGATTAATGCAGCATGTGGAAATGCAAATGGATATGTTTCTGATGTGACGGATTTAAAAAACATAGAAGCTGCTGTTCAAAAAGCTGCGTCGGATTTTGGAAGTCTTGATATTATGATACATATTGCCGGCGGCAGTGCAAGAATTGCCGGAGGCAGATATGTACCTCTCGTTGAACAGGATGCTGAGGTTATAGACAGGGTTTTAAAAGTAAATCTTTACGGTGCATTTTGGGCAAGCCGAGCAGCTGCGAAAATTATGATAAAGCAGGGAAACGGCGGTAAAATTATTAATTTTGCATCTGCCGTCGGAATTAACGGATTGGCAAATTGCTGTGATTACGCAGCGTCAAAGGGCGGAGTAATGTCACTTACAAAATCGCTTGCAAAGGAGCTTGGCGCATACAAAATCAATGTCAATGCGGTCGCTCCCGGTGTTGTAATGCGACCGGATGAGGATAACGGCAGTGACCGCGCAACAAAAACGAATCTTCTCGGCGAAAAGTGCACAGCGGAGGATATTGCAAATCTTGTCGCATTTCTCGCTTCCGACAAAGCGCGCTTTATTACGGGTCAGACATATGTGTGCGATGGCGGAAGAACATTATCCATGAAAGGAACTGATTGACGATGAAAGCAATGCTTATTGATGAAAATAAAAATCTTGTATGGAGCGAGGTCAAAAAGCCTTCTCCGAAGAATGACGAAATTCTGATAAAAATACACGCTGCCGCACTCAACCGTGCGGATTTGCTGCAAAGAAAGGGTACATATCCGTCACCCGAGGGCTGGCCGGAGTGGATGGGGCTTGAAGTTTCCGGAGTAATTGAAAACATGGGTGACAAAGCGAAAAAAGAAAGCGGCAGAAAAATAGGCGATAAAGTTTGTGCACTGCTCGGCGGAGGAGGATATGCCGAGTACGTTTGTGCACCGTACGGTATGGTTATGAGCATGCCGAAAAACCTTTCTTTTGAAGAAGCCGCGTCGCTTCCGGAGGCATATGCCACATGCTATTTAAATTTGTTTTATGAGGGACATCTGAAAAAAGGGCAAACGGCTTTTATTCCTGCAGGCGCATCGGGACTTGCCTCTGTTGCAATACCTATGGCAAAAGCATTCGGTGCAAGAGTAATCACGTCTGTTTTGTCTGATGAAATTGCAGAAAAAATTAAACATCTCGGTGCCGATGTTATTGTCAATTCAACAAAACAAAGCGTGTCTGAGATTTTGAAAACAGAAGAGGAAAACGGGCGCCCGATAAATATGGCTATGGACTGCCTTTGCGGAAAAGAACTCGGTGAAAGCCTGCCTTATATGGCCGAAGGTGGGTATTGGGTAATAATTTCAACTCTTGCAGGAACGGAAACAAATGTAAAACTTCGGCCCATACTCACTAAAGGGTTGCATATTGTCGGCAGTATGCTGAGAAAACGTTCATCGTATGAAAAGTCACAAATATTGAAAGAATTGACCGAAAAACTTTGGCCAAAGCTTGAAATCGGCGAAATAAAGCCGTCCGTATATAAGGTTCTGCCTATCGAAGATGCCGCAGAAGCTCATGCAATTTTAGAAAAAGGCGAAAATGTAGGAAAGGTAGTACTGAGAGTTTGCAAAGATTAAATGAGGACAGAAATATAATTACAAATACAATTCTTCCATTGATTACAATGATGCTGTGGGGTTCTTTGTTTCCGTGTATAAAGATAGGCTATAAGGTTTTCGTAATTAATACCGAAAATGTTGCGGACATTTTAATGTTTGCAGCATTGAGGTTTACCGTATGCGGAATAATTGTATGCATAATTGCATGTTTTTCGAAATTACGAACGGCAAAACCGAAAGCGAAAAATACTTTAAATATATGTCTTATGGGGATATTTTCAATTGTATTGCACTACGGATTTACATATGTGGGATTATCTAAAACCGACAGTTCAAAAACGGCAATTTTTAAACAGCTTGCGCCACTTTTGTTTGCTTGTTTTTCGTTTTTGTTTGTAAATGATGAAAAATTTTCATTCAAAAAAATAATTGGAGCATTAATCGGCTTTTGCGGAATAATAGCCATAAATACCGGAACTTCGTTTTATGGATTTTCCACGGGTGATATAATGATTATTGCAGCATCGGGTTGCACGGTAATTTCAATGATAATCAGCGGCAAAAGTGCAAAAAAGACCTCACCTGTTTGGATAACGGGGATTTCGCAGTTTTTCGGTGGAATTGTTCTTTTTGCTGCAGCTTTGTTTATGGGCGCAGCCATACCGAAATTTACAATTGAATCCGCACCGGTATTCATTTATATTTGTGTTGCTTCAATAGTCGGGTATACGTTATTCTATTATGTTCAGCGTACGGCTGAATTGTCAAGACTGTTTATTATTAAATTTGCGGAGCCGATTTTTGCATGTATATTTAGTGCCGCTTTTCTCGGCGAAAATATTTTTAAAATTCAATATTTGATTTCTTTTGTTATGATATCAATCGGAATTGTCTTGGGTAGTACCGTAAAAACGGACAAAAACAAGAATTCAACGATGTAAAAATTTTTGCATCGCTGAATTCTTGTTTTTGCGGATTTTTAACCGCACCGGAATTTTTTGCTTTTTGTAAACGTAATTACAGAGCGCTTTGTGTATCGTTTGGATCTCCGTTTATTGCGAGATCATATTCGTGTGACCAATCCATACCGCGGTATTGTGCCGCACGTTCGTCCGTTTCAATAAATTCCATGAGTAAATCAAGCATATCTTTTGTCCATGTGTTTTTGTCTATTTGCGCCGTAGTAAATTTGTTAAGCGTTATCATTTCAAATCCGAAAAGGTCTTTAACCTGCGTTTTTGCCGCACCGCCGACAACTTCTTCAACAAGGTGACTCGGGATAAACAGCACTCCGCCTCCGGCACCGAAAACAATGTCTCCGGGCAAACATATTGCGCCGCCTATTCTGGTTGCCGTATTGTATCCGGTCATAATAAAGTCGCGTATCGGAGTGGGATCTATTCCGCGGTAGAAAACCTGTGTGTTTTCTACTTTTTTCATTTGTTCCGTATCGCGGATTCCGCCCCAAATTACGGCTCCGCCATTTTCATTTTTTGTTTTGTTTTTAAGAGCCGTGGTAAGATTTCCGCCGAGAAATGTTCCTTTGTAAATTTTGTCATACATATCAATTACCGGGACATCACCTTCTTTAAGGTTGTCTATAATCCACTGGTTGTATGTACCTGTTCTGCCCTCGCTTCTGCCGATATCTTTCACAACTTCGTCAAGATCGGGGCGATAAGGGCAGTAGGTTGCGGTTACCGCACGGCCTATAAGCTTTTTGCCGCTGTCGTGCAGGGTATGGAATCTGCCTTCGAACTGGCTTTCATATCCTTTTACAAAAATCGGCTTCCATACCTCTTCAAGTGTAAGAGTTTTTAAGGCTTTAAGATATTTGTCGTCAACTTTCGGTCTTCCGTCGTCAAATCTTTTGCCTTTCCACTGCGGTGTCAGTGCAATTATCTCTTCTTTGTCATTAAAATGCATGTTATCTACCTCCTGTATTATAAGCGCATTCCGCCGTCTGCGATTATTTCAGCACCTGTTATATATCTTCCCTCATCCGAACACAGCAGCTTTACTGCACCGTTCATATCGTCCGGTGCGCCGACGTATCCTATTGGAATCGAATCTACGACCTTTTGTCTGAATTCATTGTCTGAAAGCGCTTTGTCATTGCGCGGAGTTTCAATTGCTCCCGGGGCAATATTGTTGACTGTTACCCCGTATTTTGCAAGCTGTTTTGCAATTCCTTCAACCATCTTCATCTGAGCGGCCTTGGTGACGCCGTAAATTAAAAGTTCGGGGTGATTGTTATATTCGTTAACACTTCCTATGGTTATTATTCTTCCGAATCCGGTTTCTTTCATCGGCTGAGCATATTTTTTTATCATAAAATATGTGCTTTTTACATTGCAGCTGAGCTGTATATCATATTCTTCCATACTGAATTTATCCCACTCACGCTTAAACTGAACCGATGCATTCAGTATGAGTATGTCAACTGCGCCGGTTTGTTCAAAAAGGATGTCGGCGCAATTTTCATCCGTCAAATCGCATACGGCTATTTTATCGGTTTTTGCATATTCCGCCGCGGCTTTGAGTTTCTCAGACATATGAGATCCGTGAACATATACGCTTGCTCCGCAGTCGGAAAGCATTTTTGCAATTTCTTTGCCTATTCCCTGTGATGAACCTGTGACAAGTGCTCTCTTGCCGCTTAAATCAAGTTTCAATCAGATCAGCTCCATTCTCTGTCATTTGCCCATTCGTTATTCCACTCTGACGTATCGGCCCACGCTTCGGGGTACTTTTCGTGTATATGATCTTTTATGAGCTCCTCGTTTAAACTGTCTATTCCGAGACCGGGTTTATTCGGAACGTTTACAAATCCGTCCTTAAATAACGGATTGTCAATTCCGTTGGCAAGATCGTTCCACCACGGAATATCAACCGAATGAAATTCAACGGCGAGGATATTTTGAACAGCCGCTGCCGCGTGAATTGCAGCCATGCAAGCAATCGGGCTTTCAGCCATATGAATAGCCATTGCAACGCCGTATTTTTCACACATATCGCCGAGTTTTTTCATTTCCATTGCACCGCCGACTGTCAGAATATCGGGGTGTACCACGGAAACGCCGCCGTTTTCCATAAGCGGACGGAAGTTTTCTGAAAGATAAATATCCTCACCGGTGCAGATAGGTACATTGCAGGCATGAGATATTTTTTCGAAATGCTTTGTGTAGTGCCATGGTGCAATATCTTCAATCCACGCAATATTATATTTTTCGAGACGTTTTGCAAACATTATGCAATCCTCAATGCAAACATGACCGAAATGATCTATTGCAAGCGGTACTTCATATCCGATGACATCTCTTACCTGTTTAACATAATTTTCAAGATAATCCATGCCCTTCTGAGTCATGTGTATTCCTGTTGCATGATGCGGAATTGTAAAGGTTTCGTAATTCTTTCCGAGCATCATGTCCATATCGATTGAACCTTTTTGGTGGTTTATAGCTTTCATGGAATAATTTTTTATATCTTCCAAAAACCCGAGAGGCGCATTAAGGCATCCCGGTTCGTCAAGCATAAGTTCGATACCGAGATCCATTTTAAGGAATGTAAAGCCCTGCTCCATGCGCTTTTTCAGCGCATGTCCCATATCTGTTCCGGTATGCTTGCCGTCAACGTCCGTATCACAATATACGCGCACCTTATCGCGAAATTTTCCGCCAAGCATCTGCCAGAGCGGAACGCCCCATGCTTTGCCGGAAAGATCCCAGAGTGCAATTTCAATACCCGATACTCCGCCGCCCTGACGTGAGTGACCGCCGAATTGCTTTATTCTTCTGAAAAGCTTATCAACATTGCACGGATTTTCCTCCAAGAGTCTTGATTTCAGCATAAGCGCGTATGTTGCACTTGATGCGTCTCTGACTTCGCCGTATCCCACAATACCTTGATTTGTATAAATTTTAATGAGTGGGCAATGCTTCGGTGCACCGTTTATATTTGCAACGCGAATGTCCGTTATTTTAAGATTCGACGGTGATGAACATATGTTTACGTTTTCGGAAATTCTGTCTTTTAATTCAGCCAATTGTAATTCCTCCTTGACATTTTTCTTTTTTCGGGTATAATTATATCATAGACTTTATGTGAATTCATTCAATATATTATGATAAATATCCACTATTTTATGATTTGGGGTTTTTGTATGAGGTATGAAGAAAATACACTTACCGATAATAATGGTAAAGAAATACTTATGTCTTTTTATTCTACCGTGCCCGGGGGCAGACGGATTTACAGAGAACATCACCATACAGAATGCGAGCTTTCAACAATTGTTTCCGGAAGCGGTACGTATTCGGTAAACGGCAATGAATATATGTTTTGTGAGGGAGATGTGTTTTTGTTTAAGGGTGATGAAGTACACTGTATGACAGATGTCAGAGAAAATGTACTCTTGCTGAATATAAAATTTTCTCCGTGCTTTTTATGGTCTGATACCGACGCTTTTGCAGCACTCAGAATAATTTTTTCGAGAAATGAGAACTTTACCAACAAAATAGATCCGACAAACCCACATACGGTTCTTTTACATGAAAATATAATAAAATTACATAATGAAATGAATGAAAAAAAAGACGGATATGCTCTTATGGTTAAATATACGCTCTTTTCAATGCTTTTAACATTGGTACGCGATTATGACTATGTTGATCAGACTCAGGAATATTCAAGCCTTGAAAAGACAGTTCGCCCAATGGAGGCGGCGCTGGAATATATAGACAATAACCTGGGGGAGCGTATTACATTAGAGAAAATAGCAAGAAAAGCGACAATGTCACCTACGTATTTTTCGGCTGTGTTTAAAAAAATGAACGGACTTTCTCCGTGGGAGTATATAACAATTAAAAGAGTTGAGATGGCAACAGAGCTTTTAAAAAATTCGGAAACCACAATTCTTGACATAGCGCAGCAATGCGGTTTTGCCACATCATCAAATTTTTATAAGGCATTTTCGGCCATTACCGGGAAAAAACCTTCTTATTTTACGAAAAAGAAAAATCAAGGTTTTGTTTCGTGAATATTTACGAAATAAATTGAATATAATATACATGTGTAAAAACTTAAACACTGCACTAAGATAATTTTGGTAAAAATTTTCCCGCTACTTTATAAAAAATACTTGACATAGCTGTTCGAATGTGGTATTATAATTAGGCGCGATGGGTACGCCGGAGTGGCGGAACTGGCAGACGCACAGGACTTAAAATCCTGCGGCCCTTAAAGCCGTACCGGTTCGATTCCGGTCTCCGGCATAACTTAAGCGCAAACAAAAATTAAATATCGCAGGGTAGAGCAGTCTGGTAGCTCGTCGGGCTCATAACCCGGAGGTCGTCGGTTCAAATCCGGCCCCTGCACCCACGAAAGCCGAACCAAAAAGATATAATGTCGATTTGGTCAGCAATGACGAGGGTTTGCGGGATTTCCGCAAACCC
>CAKSJG010000002.1 GCA_934463165.1 uncultured Clostridia bacterium | reverse complement strand
TTAAAAATTCGTATCGGTTACAGGTATATGTATTTTATTTTAAGTCGCTCAAACAGGCAGTGCAGTAGCGCTGAACTTGCTTTGTTAAAAAAATACATACACCTGTAACCTTAGTAGGGGCGGATATTATCCGCCTGCTTGTTAACATATGATTTTTTCGGGCAGATAATATCTGCCCCTACGCGGTAATTAACAATGTACATTTCATTTTACAATTTAGATCGAATTAAACGCGAGAAAGAGTGCCTCCACTGTGTAAGGGGAGGTGGGTTGCGAAGCAAGCCGGAGGGGTTGTAAATATTTAACTTATGCAAAATTTATTTCTAAAACGCAGATATGTTTTGACAATCCCTCAGTCAGCTAACGCTGACAGCTCCCTTTACACAAGGGAGCCGCTCTTTCTTGCGTTTAATCGTATTATTTTGAATGTTTTATGCAGCGGAACGGTGTGGGCACCGTTCCCTACGTAGTAATTACAAATTTTCAATTAATTAATAACCGGAATATTATTATGAATTTTCGTTTAAATCAATTTGTTAATTGAAAATATACCTGTCAATTTATTATTGCAGCGTTGTTTACATCGCTGCAATAATAATACATTAAATGATATCACAATATTTCCCCGAGTTTATCGGCTACATCACCGTTTACGGCATTATTTATGCCCGACGCTATAATTTTGGATACTTCGTCAACAATGCTGTCAACCTCTTTGGGCGTTACGATAAAATCCTTGCCGTCGGGGGATAAAATTTTGCTTATCAGATTGTATTTATTTTCTTTGCCGAATGCGTCCGCAGCTTTAAAAATTTGAGAATCCGGATCACTGTTTGCCTTTATTGCATCCGTCAAGAGGTCTATTGCATCATTTGCAACCGACGCGGCGTCTATAACTGTCGGAACTCCGATTGCAATTACAGGTACGCCGAGTGTCTCTTTTGTCAGTGCATGGCGTTTGTTGCCTATGCCCGATCCGGGGACTATGCCTGTGTCGGCAATCTGAAATGTTGTGCTGATACGTGAAGTTTTGCGGGAAGCAAGAGCATCAATGGCAATAATAATATCGGGATGTATTTTGTCTGTTACCGCGCGTATTATCTCTCCGGTTTCTATTCCCGTTATTCCGAGGACGCCCGGTGCAATTGCGCAAAGCGGCAGCATATTATCCGTAAAATCCTTTGGCAGAACATCTTTTAAATGTCTTGTCACAAGAAGCCTGTCCACAACCTTTGGCCCCAGCGCATCCGGGGTAACAAAGCGGTTTCCGAGACCGACAACAAGAACAGTCGGCTTTTCATCGGTTTTAATCATTTTTTTAAGTTCTTCCGTAAGCATTTTTTCTGCGGATTCAAATGCTTTGGTAATGTTTTCTCTTATCTTCGGCACTTCCACCGTTACATAGTTTCCGATAGGCTTACCGATAACATCCTCGCCGTCTTTGTTTATTATTTCAACATGGGTGACCGTTGCAAATTCGTTTTCGTATGAATTTGTTCTGACGCCTCTTATATTGGTATTTTCGCTTTTTTCGGCAAGTGCTCCCGATTCTATAGCCAAATCGGTATGAATATTATATTTCATAAAAAAATCAGCCCTTTCGGATAATATATCACTTGATATTTTATCCGAAAAAGCTGTGTTTATTCTTCTGCTTTTTTTATGATTTTTTTGAGTGTAAATTCGGGTGAACGCAAAAACATGTCTGCCGAAAACTTGTCATAAGGAGAATCGTATTTGTAAAGAATAACGGCATTTTTCTGAACGGAAATTACCGTGTCTTTATATGGAATAAGCTTCCCCTCATTATCACTGTTTATTGCATCGCATATACTCCGATATAAAAAATATTCATCTTTTTTCAGATAAAGTTCAAATACCGTTCGTGCATTTAAGAGCAAAAATATATTTGTTATTCCGATAATTGCACCGCTTGAATCGGCTTTAATAATTTTCGGCAGAGTTTTCCACTCTTTTATTTCAAAACGGTAATATATATTTTGTGATTTGCTTGGTATTTCGGCAATTTCGCACCTTTTTACTCTTCGCAGCTCCGTGACCTCACCGTAATATCTTATTCCGGCATACTTCCCGAACAAATTTTTAGACTGATATATTGCAATATATTTTATTTTTGCCGGATTTTCTATCCTTTCCGACGGAACATGATAGAACCTGTGCTTCAGGCATATTTCGAGCTGTTCACGGTTCCTGAGAGTACCGACAGCGACGTTGTTTTCGGGCCAAATTACCGATGTTTCCGCATCTTGCTTTGAATCTGGCGGCAGGATCATGCATATCGTATTTGCCGACAGCTTTTTTCGGAATTTGTTACAGATCACAAATATTTCTTTCAGCTCTTTGTATTTATATGTGCATGCAATAATCTGATTGAATGATGAAATTCTTTGAGCACATCTAAGATGCGGATTTTGCAGGCATGCATAGAATTTTTTGAGAATTAAATCCGCCGTCTGTTTAGGAAAATCCTGTGTATTCATTGCCAAAAATCTTCTGAGATGCAAAATCAAATTTTGAGTCAGAAATGTCAGACATCCGGCAAAAAGCCTGTCATAATTTTTGCATGAGCATAAATATGCCGTCATTGTTATTTTGCTTATAAGAAGCCGTGCATCGCTGTATAAATCCGACGCTGACTCGTTCATTTTTTCAGCATTGCTTATTCCAATATGATGCGAATCCATATTCTTCATATCCTCTCATCATTTGAGATAATTTAACGGCGCTTTTTTTGTATCGGCAGCTGCTGCCCGACGCCGCCTTATGCATCCTGACGGATGAATCGGGGTTTATATCGTATGAAGAGTCGTCATATTTCATACAAACCTTAAAAACAGACGACAATACACTTTTCATATACATTCCGCTTCCGTCTATTCTCGGGAGTATATGAGAAAATATAATAAAGTCGGTTGCGTGTGATGATTCAATCAATTCATATTCGCGGTTGTATAATGAAAAAAACACTATTGACTGCATTGTTCTGTGAGATATTTGAGAATTGACATATTTTACGGTATTATTTATGGCTTTGTATTCGGAGCATAAAACCGTTATATAGTCATGCTCTTCTTTGCAATCGGCAATTGTTATGTAGTCTGCTTCAAAAAAATCGTTGTTAAGGTTAAGAGGTTCATAGTCCGAAGTAATTTCAAAATTCGGCACAATGTCATTAAACGGCAATTCTATAACGGCGGCATTGTCGATAATCCTTTTTGTAAGCTGATATGAAAATTCGTCATTGTTTGTGCATCCGATTATATACAGATTCCTCGGGAAAAATATATTTCCGTATTGCCTGTAAGAGTCTTTGTCAGAAGCAAAATCAAATTTTGAAAGCAGATTGTCGGCCGTATATATTCCGTTTTCATCGAAATGTCTGGATTGCATGGATGATAATATCGGATACATATAGTTTTCGCATATTGCACTGTTCATATCATCTATGCACAGAAAATACGGTTTTGACGGATTTTCACATGCATTTTTTATAAATTCTCCGGCAGGCTCGGCATAAAACTTCCCGTCCGTTTTAACGTTACCGATAACAGAGCTGTCATTTGCGCGGTATCTCTGCGCATTTACGGTGCAAAATCTCCCGTTTCCCTCCGTTGCACCCGAGGCTTCGGCAAACATTTTTGCAAGAGAGGTTTTTCCGCATCCGGGACATCCGCACAAAATTACGAAAGGTCTTGATTTAAGAGAAAGATAAAGCTCGCCGATAAGCTCATTTTTAAATATGAATCCTTTAGAGTTTATGTATTTTGAAATATAGTTAATCTTATCTTTAACGGTCATTTTTGCTTCCCTCCGATATATCTGTATATAGTTAATTGTAAAATTATAAACTATCTGATTTAATGCATATTTTGCGTTATTTGTCTATTCACATTTTCTCCGGTAAACAGATTTAAATGTTTATTTTTCATCGGAACGGTGTGGGCACCGTTCCCTACAAATAAATTGACAGATATAGTTTCTGTTAATTGTATTAGCTTAAACAAAATTAACTAATATGATTCTATTTATTAGATTGCAAATATTTAATAATGACTACGTAGGGAACGCTGACCACAGCGTTCCGCAAAAATTTATCCATATTTTTTGCCTTTTTATTTTACAATCATATAATTTATATATAGAATTATATCATATGAATCAAAAAAAATAAAGAGAAAATATAAATAAATGTAACGTTACAACGCCTTTTTAAATATTATATATGATGAAATAAATTAATTTAAAGGGGAGAGCCTACATATGCGCAAATATCCGTACTTCGACACTCACTGCGATACTCTGACAAAAATCTGCAGAAGCGGCAGTAATCTTAAAGATCCCGATTGCATGGTTAATTTAAAAAATATGAGAAATTACAGATCACCCGTTCAGGTTTTTGCTGTTTTTAATGAGGGAGATCTGAATTTCGGCAATACAGCCGATGCGTTTGAACGTCTTAAGACAGAATGCCGAAACAACGGCCGCTTTATTTCCGTTGCCAAAAACAGCAGAGATGTAAGGTATAACATCAGGCAGGGCAGAGCTTCGGCAATACTTTCGATAGAGGGGCTCGGAAATGAAATAAATTTTGATATATCGAATATAGAAAAATATAAAAAAATCGGTGTGCTTTTTGCGGGGCTTTGCTGGAACGGAGACAATATTCTTTGCGGAGGAGCAGGCAGAAACCTGAAGGGTATGAGCGAGCTTGGGTTAAGAGCTATAGATGAAATGGAGAGAGTCGGAATAATTGCCGATGTATCTCACATGTCGGAAGCAAGCTTTTGGGATCTGGCAGAGCATTGCACGCGTCCGTTTGCGGCAACGCATTCCGGAAGCCGGCATGTGTATAATCATCCGAGAAATCTCACCGACGCTCAGTTCACACAACTTATAAAGACGGGCGGAGTATGCGGAATAAACTTTTATCCTCCGTTTTTAAATGACGGAAAATGCAATGTTGATGATATAGTCCGTCATATAGATCACTTTATGTCTCTCGGGGGCGAAAACAACGTAGGCATTGGAGCTGATTTTGACGGAATAGATATTACTCCGTCGGACGTCAAATGCTCGGCTGATGTGTATAAAGTTTTCGACAGGCTTTTGTCAATTAATTACAAAGAAAGCACCGTAAATAAGATTGCTTTTTATAATTTCTATAATCTTATCAATAAAATTGAAATTTAAAATCAAAAAACTTGCATTTTAATATTATTTATGGTAAAATATTATTAAAAAATGAATTTTTATTTTATTGGTATTTCAAAAAACGGAGGCAGAACAATGGACCTATCAAGGAAATTTGAATCTATAGCGCCGTCGCCGACCTTAGCGATAGACGCTAAATTTAAGCAAATGAAGGCAGACGGTTTGGATGTAGTCGGTTTCGGAGCAGGCGAGCCCGATTTTGATACACCCGAGCACATTAAAAGGGCAGCAATAGACGCTATCAACGCTGGTAAGACAAAATATACCCCGGCATCCGGCACGCTTGAGCTTAAAAAGGCTGTTTGCGCCAAATTTAAAAGAGACAATAACCTTGACTATAAGCCGTCGCAGATTGTCGTCAGCAACGGAGCAAAGCATTCGCTTATCAATGCTTTCGGGGCGATTCTCAATCCCGGCGACGAGGTGATTATTCCCGCTCCTTATTGGGTCAGCTATCCCGAAATGGTAAAATATAACGACGGTGTTCCCGTTGTGCTTCACACCAAGGAAGCCAATCACTTTAAATTTTCACCCGAGGAGTTTGAAAACTGCATCACTGAGCGTACCAAGGCAATTGTATTAAACAGCCCGTGCAATCCGACGGGTATGCTTTATAATGAAGACGAACTCAGAAAAATAGCCGATGTTGCGGTTAAACATGATATATTTGTTATTGCCGACGAAATATATGAGCATCTCGTATACGGCGGCGCAAAGCATGTCAGCATTGCAACATTCGGAGAAGAAATAAAGAAGAGAACAATAATAATAAACGGTCTTTCAAAAACTTATGCAATGACAGGCTGGAGAATCGGATTTACGGCTTCCGGCGAACATATTGCAAAGCTTATGGCAAATGTTCAGAGCCATACGACATCAAACCCCAATACCATTGCACAGGAAGCTGCAATTGCCGCCTTAAACGGTCCGACCAAAGAGCTTGACTTTATGCGCGCGGCTTTTGATGAAAGACGCCGGTATATGGTTAAACGTATTAACGATATAGACAAAGTTTCGTGCACTACGCCTTGCGGAGCATTTTATGTTATGATGAACATTGAAAAGCTTATAGGAAAAAAATTATGCGGCAGGGTTATAAACGATGCGGATGATTTTTCAGATGTTTTTCTTGAGGATCAGCTTGTTGCCGTAGTATCAGGTGTGGGATTTGAAGCGCCGCACTTTGTCAGATGGTCTTATGCCACAAGCAAGGAAAATATAAAAGAAGGTATAGACAGACTGGAAGCATTGCTTGCAAAGGCAGAATAATTCTTCGGGGCGGAAAGAATATGATTCCGCTCCGATTTTTGTTGTTGCAAGTATGAGAATTTTGGTGTATAATAATATATATAAATAATATGACATGAAAGGATGCCGTTTGATGTATAACACTTATGAAAGTCCGCTTAATTCGAGGTATGCAAGCAAAGAAATGCAATATTTGTTTTCGCCCGATAAGAAATTTAAAACGTGGCGCAGACTTTGGATTGCTCTTGCTGAAGCCGAAAAGGAGCTCGGGCTTGAAATTACGGATGAACAGATAGAAGAACTTAAGACAAATGCCGATAACATCAATTATGATGTTGCAAAAGAACAGGAGAAAAAGGTCAGACATGATGTTATGAGTCATGTATATGCATACGGAGTGCAGTGCCCCAAGGCAAAGGGAATTATTCATTTGGGAGCAACATCCTGCTATGTCGGAGATAATACCGATATAATTATAATGACCGAGGCAATGGAGCTTATCCGCAAAAAGATAATCAACGTTATAGCAGCCCTGTCCGGTTTTGCTGCAGAATATAAGGACATGCCCACCCTGGGCTTTACGCATTTTCAGCCTGCACAGCTTACAACGGTAGGCAAGAGGGCGACCCTTTGGATTCAGGAGTTTGTGATGGATCTTGAAAGCATTGAACATCAGCTTTCAAAGGCTAAGCTTCTCGGTTCTAAGGGAACTACGGGAACTCAGGCAAGCTTCTATGAGCTTTTTGACAGAGATGATGAAAAATGTAAAAGGCTTGATAAGCTTATTGCCGAAAAAATGGGATACGGCAGCGTTTTCCCGGTTTCGGGGCAGACGTATCCGCGTAAGCTCGACACACAGATGCTTACATGTCTTTCATCGGTTGCACAGAGCGCATATAAATTCAGCAATGATATAAGGCTTTTGCAGAACCTTAAGGAAATTGAAGAACCTTTTGAAAAAAGTCAGATAGGTTCATCGGCAATGGCATATAAGCGTAATCCGATGAGAAGCGAGAGAATATCGTCTCTTGCGCGTTATGTAATAACAACGGCGCTTAACCCTGCAATAACCGCGTCCACACAGTGGTTTGAAAGGACGCTTGATGATTCGGCAAACAAGAGAATATCTGTTGCGGAATCATTCCTTGCGACCGATGCCATTTTGGACATCGTTATAAATGTGGCCGACGGAATGGTTGTTTATCCGAAGGTAATAAGCAGCCACATATATAGGGAGCTTCCGTTTATGGCAACCGAAAATATAATGATGCATGCCGTAAAAATGGGTGGAGACCGTCAGGAGCTTCACGAGAAAATCAGGGTACATTCCATGGAAGCGGGAAAAAGAGTCAAGGTTGACGGTGAAGAGAATGACCTTATAGACAGAATTGTTGCCGATCCGTCATTTAACATAACAAGAGAAGAGATTGAGTCCGTTTTAAGACCGGAAAACTATGTCGGCAGAGCGCCCAAACAGACAGAAGAGTTTTTGAGCGAAGTTGTAAAGCCGATACTTGATAAAAACAGAGAGTTACTCGGATTAAAGGTCGAACTTTCGGTTTAAAGTAAAATGAGTGCGGAATTTGAAAATTCCGCACTCTGTTATACAAAGGAATGATAAAAATGCTGTTGCTTATTTGCGTACTTAACAAAACGGAGTGCCTTGAAGATATTCTTACGGAATTTGCCGCAAACGGTATTCACGGCGCAACCGTACTTGAAAGCCGCGGAATGGCACACATCCTTGCCGAATCGTCGGAGTTCAGGATTATGGATTCTATATTTAAGCTTTTGAATCTGGATAATTCCGAAAGTAAGACATTTTTTATGGTTATAAAAAATGAAATGCTTCCCGAAGTATCCGACATCATCAATAATGTTACCGGAGGGCTTGATCGCCCCGACACCGGTGTTATCTTTACGGTACCCGTTAATTATACGGAGGGATTCGGAAAAAACAACGTTGCGGGAGATTAAGCATGTGCGTTGATATTCGAACACTCGTTCTTGCGTTTAATCATATTATTTTGTATGTTTTATGCAGCGGAACGGTGTGGTCACCGTTCCCTACGAATAAATTGACAGGTATATTTTCAATTAACAAATTGATTTAAACGAAAAGCTATAATATGATTCTGTTTAATAATATATTGCAAACTTGTAATAGCTACGTAGGGAACGGTGACCACACCGTTCCGCATGCACAACACATATACTTTATATAATTAAAGGCAAGGAACTTATATTCCCGATTATTCGTAGGGGCGGATATTATCCATCTGCTCGTCTGCATGCGCTTTTCGGGCGAGGGGTTAGGGTATACTTTTGATTTTTTGGAAAGCTCAAACAGGCAGTGCAGTAGCGCTGAAACTCGCTTTCAATCAAAAAATAAAAAGCATACCCTAACCGCGATGCCGATGAATGATAAGCTTACAATAGTTCGTATATTGACGCGCACGGTTAAGCTCACGGGAACTGAACCCGTATGTGATTACGGTTTATCTGTAGTTTTTAGGAGGCATCCCCGTGATTTTCTTAAAGGCTCTTCCGAATGTGCGCGTGTTATTAAAACCTACCTCTTCGGATATTGCACCGATGGTTTTGTCAGTGCTCTCAAGAAGCTCTTTTGCGTTGGCAATTCTGTACTCATTGAGCAGCTCTCTGAAATTTGTATGGAAGCTGTCGCCGAAAAATCTTGATATATAATGGTATTCATATCCGACAGCGGCGGCAACCTTTTGCAGATTCAGATCTTCTTTGTAGTGTTCGGATATATATTCGATAATGCTCTGCATAAGCTCGGCGCCGGCAATTTGCCTTTCACTCGGACGGCATTTTGTCATGTACTGATCACATATTGCATACAGAGCGGATTTAAGCATAAATGAGCTGCATTCGTCGGGTTTAATTATTGTTTCGTTAAAATAATCAAGAATATATTTATCACACAAAAAATAGGGAGTGTCACTTGTTTTTCTTCCTATTTTTTTTATGAATCCATGTACGTAATCTTCAGAAAAGACCATAATAAACACTTTTGATTCCTTATCGGTATCTGTGTAATAAGAATGTATCTGATTAGGCAGAATAAATACGAACATCCCTCCGGTAAGCTTTTTTCGCACGTTGTCAACCGTTACCGTGACGCTTCCCGAGATAACGTATGCAATTTCAAGGTTTTTATGAAAGTGTAGATACCAGTTGCAGTTCTTGTAGGTGTATTTGTTATAAGAGTTTTTAACTGAATTGTGATGCTGATGTATTATCATTTGTATTCGCCCCGAAAGAATTATTTAATAATATTTTACAATAACATTGACAATTTTGCAATACAATTTAACCAAAATTTAAAATATTAAATTTAGATTACAAATATTGGATATTTTAACACAACGTTACAAATTAGAGTTATAATAATGTATCATTGTGTAAAATAACATAAAGAAAGGCGAAGTATCATGAAAAAATTAATTAAAGCCGTAGCAGCTTTTACCGCTGCGGCAACCCTTACAATGTCTTTTGCCGGATGCGGCCTTATTAAAAGTCAAAAAGATGTTGATGATGCAAAAAACAAAAAAGCTGAATCTGCAAAGTTTGAAAAACAGCTTAATGAAACTGTTCTTACAGTTAACGGTGAAGATATTAACGGAGCATATTACGGATGGTTTTTCCAGAGTGTAAAAAATGAAATGCTTCAGGCGCAGTCAGCAACGACAAGCAGCAGTGATTCTGCGGCAGACAGCTCATCGCAGAAAGAGTCAAAGCTCAATCTTGACGATGTAAAAAAAGAAGCTCAAAGGAGAATTGTCGAAACCAAAACGGCTTATAAAAAAGCTATGGATTCGGGAATCAAGCTTACGGACGAAGATACTGCAAATATTGACAATCAGTATGAGCAGATCAGAAGCAGTGTTACACAGCAGGGAATGAACTTCTCAAACTTTACAACAAATATGGATACATCATCGGATGTTATAAAGCAAGTTATTAAAGAAGAATATATCGGAAATCTTTATCTTGCTTCTCTTGTTAAAGACAAATTTGTTACCGCAGAGCATATCCTTATTCAGTTCTCCGATAAGGAAGGCGGCAAGAGCAAAGAGGACGCTAAAAAAGAGATTGATGAAATCAAAACAAAAATTGACGGTGGAGAAGATTTTGACAAGCTCATGAAAGAAAAGAGCGAGGATCCCGGTCTTGAAACAAATCCGAACGGATATACATTCTGCAAGGGTCAGATGGTAGAGGCTTTTGAGACAGCTGCATTTGCACTTGATGAAAATAAGGTCAGCGATGTTGTTGAAACCAACTACGGTTATCATATTATAAAGAGACTGCCGCTCAGTGTTTCGGGTATTGCTTCCGCTCTGGCAAATCAAATTACCGATACTGATGTATCAACAGTAATCGATGCCGAAAAAGATAATCTTTCAAAAGATGCAAAGGTTACCGAAACCGACGCAATTTCATATTACACGGTATAATATCAAACAATAAAAAAAGCGTATATGCCTTGGGGTTAACCAAAGTATATACGCTTTTTTTGCAATTTAAAAATTCATATCACACGGAGTGTACCGAGTATTTGCCGCAAACCATTACGATTCCCGATGTCTGCATCTTTATGCCGCGCCAATCGCCGATTGGAACGATGAGCAGATGATTCATGGGGATATCATAGCCCGTGGTGAGGTCAAATCCCGCCGTTACGTCTGCAAGTCCGCCTTTGGCAGTGGATACCGCCGTAGCTTTTCCTGTTCTTAAAATAAATTTACAGCTGTCATCGCCGATAATAACCTGGTTAGCGCTCAAATTTACTATCTCAAAAACAGTATTTTCCATAGGCGCATATTCCGTTTCGGCTTTGTTTGCAAGAGAGCTGTCAACATAGCTTTTCATCTGCGGAATGAGCACATTGTTAACATAAGACATGGATATCAGCGGATCGTCGCTGCTGCCCGGGTCTGCCGCAAATCCCGGCAGACACATAAATGAAACCGCAAATATAAGTATTCCGGCATAGATTTTTTTTGCTGTTTTTTTCATAAGTAAGTCACCTCGGTAAGTTTTTAAGTAAAATTAAAAGTCACACAGGCCAAGACTGATTTTAAGAGCATGACCTATGTCACAGCACATTTTTTCATCAATATGACCTGTTTTTTCTTTAAGACGTCTTTTGTCGATTGTTCGTATCTGTTCCAATAAAATTACAGAATCTTTTGCAAGACCGTAGCTTTCTCCGGATATTTCGATATGTGTCGGAAGCTTCGCCTTGTTTATCTGAGAAGTAATTGCAGCCACTATCACAGTCGGACTGTATTTATTTCCGACATCATTTTGAATAATCAAAACAGGACGGATGCCGCCTTGCTCCGATCCGATGACGGGACTTAAGTCCGCATAGTAAATATCTCCTCGTTTTACAGTCAAGATTTATTCACACTCCGCAAGTTTATACTCGTAGAGCTTTAGTTGACGGTTATCTGCTTCCAGACAAAAATCGGAATATTCAAGATTAAACTCTGCCATTTCTTCATAGCCTTTTTTTAGTTTATCGGCTATTTCGGATTTCTTTTTTTCACGAATATAGAGCCTCATTGCTTCACGAACAAATTCACTTCGGTTTATATTTTGAGAGTTTGCCATGGTGTCAGCTTCGCTTAGCAATGAGTCAGGTACGCTTATAAGTATTTTTCTTTGCCGTGCCACTTTAACCAAGCCCCCAATCTTAATACATTCATACCTTATGAGTATTATATAATATTTCGGCGCAAATGTCAAATGCACATTATGCCAATTAAGGATATAAATGATATCAGCGGGTCGGGGTTTAAGATCAGCGTCCGTAAATACAGCCAAATCTATGTAACACGGGATTCCGAACCGTCTTTTGCACTACGGTGATATTATTATTTCCCTTTTTTTCGTAAATATAACCGTATATGTAAAATATGTTGATATCATTTTTTGAATTCAAATTTGTTAAATACTATTTCCGTATTCATAACACCATCTTTGTCGGATATTTGCATTTTTTCAGGCAAAACCGTGGAATTGCTTATCCACAGCTTCATGTGAGACGCGCTGTCTGACGAATTCACGACATCGCATTCAAGAAGCGTTGATTTCCCGGATTCTTCGGCGGCAACGTTCATGGAAGTATTTTCCGATTCGTAATAGCTTTTGAAAAATGTATTTACAAATATGTTCATGTCTTCATCGGACGCGGGTGCTTTCATCGAGCTGTCGCCCTTCGTGACGGTTGCCGTGCCGCCGCTTAAGCTGATTGCCATATCATCGGTAGTGATTTTATAGCTGTCATCGGATTTGTTGTAATCAACCGTGCAGTTATATGTATTTTCGCCGCCCGTTGTAAATGCCGTAATGCTGCACTCTGCAGTGTAGCTTTTCATATCATAAAAAGAGCTGTGTATTTTGGAATGGATATTTTCGGCGCTGCCGTCAGGTCCGCAGCCCGATACCGATATCGTAAGTAAAAGAACACAAAAGCATGATAATATTTTTTTCAAAACAATTCTTCCTTTCGGATAATGACTTAAAAATTGTTTTCGCTTGTTTCTTTTATTGCATACGGCAGTGTGTTTATTATATCGGTGGGAGTGAGCGAGTATGCTCCGTATTCAAGCTCTGCCATATCCGCTGCCGCAGAGTGCAGAAATACCGCGGAGCACAAAGCCGTGTAAGGATCGTTTCCCTGTGCGGCAAGCGATGCCGTGATGCCTGCAAGTACATCTCCCGAGCCTCCGGTTGCCATGCCCGGATTTCCGAGTATGTTTTTTGAAATTTTTCCGTCGGGTGAATATACGGTTGTTTCATGAGACTTCACTGTCAGGAAAACATTGTGTTTTTTGGCAAAGTCAAGACCCAAGCGATCTCTGTTTTGCATAACATATTCCGTATCCCTGCCGCAAAGACGCGCAAATTCGCCTATATGCGGTGTCATGATGACAGGGCAATGCGCCTCCGATAATATATTTATATTCTTTGAAATTATGTTTATTCCATCTGCATCGATAATCAGTGCAGTTTCGGAGTCTCTGATTATTTTTTTGAGGATATCCCTTATACCGTCAGTCTGCGACAGCCCCGGCCCGATTAAAAAAGCATCTGATTTTTGCATATGTTCTTTTATTTTTTCATACTGATCGAATGTTACGATTCCGTTTTTGCCCTCAAGCGGAACTGTCATGACCTCGGTAAGCCTTATTTCAAATATCGTGTTAAGCTCTTTTGCGCATATAAGAGAAATAAGCCCCGCGCCGCTTTTAAGCGCCGACTGCGAAGCCATTACGGCAGCTCCGGTAAGCCCGGGTGAACCTGCCCAGATAAGCAGCCTTCCGCAGTCGCCCTTATGCATATCTGTTCTTCGCGGCATAACCGCCTTTGAGGCAATTTCGGGAGTTATAACTCCGCCGCAGTGAGATTTGAATTTTTGTGTTACAAACCGATAACGCTTTTTCATAAGGTCGTTTTCAAGACCGCGCCTGTCCATATATTTCACCTCTGCCGTTATTTTATAACTCTCGGAGCATACATTTTAAATACGTCAATCATTTTTGCCGTCGGGTTAAATATGAGCTTGAATTTCTGACCGTTTTTGAAAAATATTGCATAATAGTCATCATAATTTGCGGAATTTGCGCTTGCGTCGATGACTTTGTTGAATTCGGCATTTTCTTCATTTTTATGTTCGGGATCATTAACCCTTGCAAACACCGTAAATGACTTGCAGTGTATAGTTAGAAGGCGTTTTCTTCTTCTTCTGTTTGTTATTTTGTCAACATCAAGTTCGCCGTTCGTGAGGGTATATTCAAATTCCACATTCAGTGACGCGGCGAGCCTGTACGCACCGTAAAAAACAGCCGCGACGGCAAGGGGCATAAATGTTATGAGCTGCGGAGGCAGCATCAGGAAAATCATAAACACCAAAAATGCCGCAATTACGGCCCCAAAAACTATGGCAACGGTTTTTAATATTGATGATGTGCTCTTTTTTTGTTTAATCATATACTCTATGAAAGTATCCTGCATTCTGTCCATTTTTTTCTCCTCGTTTTTAAGTCCGTCATTACAGACTGTATCATTTTATAATATTTTATCACATTTTTTCGGATTAATCAATAGTTATTGAGTATGGAGCGCACACTTTTTTTCGGCGTGCGGTTAAATCTTTTAAGATTAAACAGACTCCGTGTATTTTCATCAAGATAATTATATCCCTCACTGCAGCCGAAACTTATATTATATCCGCAGCATTTGAGAACGGCAGTGCTTTCTTTGCTGATGTTGCCGAACGGGTATACATAGGCAACAGGTTTCTTTCCGGTATGCTCCGTTATCTCTCTATCCGCCTTTGACATATCGTCATAAAATACTTTTATGTATTCGTGAACACTTTCGTTTTTCTTTTTAAAGGTGCCGAATCTTTCGGAATTGTTTTTGTGCATATCATAGGAATGATTTTGTATTTCAACAAGACCGTCACCGGTTATATCGGTTATATCTTTCCATGTCAGGTGTGCATAAAGAGGGTTTCTGTCTTCTGTATTTGAATAAAAGTCAACCATGGATACAATAGGGGAGATCATAACCTTGACATTATATTTTTTTATTATTGGGTATGCAAACACAAGATTGTTTAAATATCCGTCGTCAAAGGTGATCATTACGGGTTTTTCCGGCAGAGATATACCGAGCTTGAAATATTGCAGCAATTCCTCCGATGATATTGCCGTAAATCCGTTATCCGAAAGATACCGCATATCCTGCTCAAAATCGGATACGGATAGGACATATTGCGTAGCGTTGCCGGCTGATGTGAAACCGTGATACATAATGACCGGAAGCTTAATTTTGTTTTTGACTTTGGCTTCGGTTATCTTTCTTACGGATAAAAATTCCGTTATTTCATATGCATTTATCTGCTTTTCGTTTAAACTGCCGTTGTTTATAAATATCTCAAATTTTAAAAAAGATTTGTTTTCTTTATTGCTGCCGGCATATGTGTGCCCTATAATATCTCCCGCTGATACAAAATCTCCCTCGGCAACCGTATTTTCCTTTTTTATGTTTCCGTAAACAAGACTTCTTTTACTGTCTTTGGTTTTTATGCGCAGTATATGGGTTTGACCGCTGTCCGTAACCGACTCAGCATATCCCGATTCCGCAGCAATTACCGGTACACTGCCCGAAACATTAATCACATCGGATTTGTCATCGGTTTTAGGACTGTGGCTGAATGTATAATCCGCTGCGACAGGCATATATGCTTTAATTCCGTATTTTTCATAATTCACGGTTTCCGAGTTTCCGTTAGAAGCCGTTTCGCCGATAAGGCCGTCGAGAGATTCCGTATACAATAAATTATATATAAAATAATTCTTATATTTTTTGCATATTTCGTTCGGTTTTTCTCCCGATTTGACAAGATACGCAAAATAATCGGCGTCTTCGGGTTTATATTTTGAAAAATCGTTGTCATATTTGCATGCAAGATAGGTTATGATGTCTGTCCAGTTCACGGGAGTTTTTGTATTGTGTGACTGTATATCAATGTTTGCGGCATCCGTCATTGCTTTGCCCGTTGCTTTGAACTCGGTATTTGCATATAAGGATTCGTTTTGATTTTTTTCGGAATCGGCAAAATCGGTTTTGAACTTTATGATATAAACGACAGAAAATACGATTATCAACAATGCTGTTAATATTTTCAATTTTTTTAATTTTAATATGCCTGACAATAAAAACACCGTCCGTACTGAATATCGGTATAATAATTGTATGCATAAAAATTACAAAAAAGAAGAGCTGTTCATCGTGTGTGCAATGAACAGCTCCGTAAATCAGAAGCTTTTGCTGTAGTTTGGTGCTTCTTTTGTTATTGAAATATCATGCGGATGGCTCTCTATAAGACCTGCGTTTGTTATGCGCACAAATTTGCCGTTTTTCTTAAGATCGGCGATGGTTTTTGTACCGCAATATCCCATTGATGAACGAAGTCCGCCCATGAGCTGGAATACCGTATCCGAAAGGTGACCCTTATACGGAACTCTTCCTTCAACTCCTTCGGGAACGAGCTTTTTCGAGCCGGTCTGGAAGTATCTGTCTTTGCTGCCTTTTTCCATGGCGGCAATGGAGCCCATACCTCTGTAAACCTTAAACTGTCTGCCTTCGTATATTTCGGTTTCTCCGGGGCTTTCTTCGCATCCGGCAAGAAGGCTTCCGACCATTATTGCATCTGCTCCGGCGCATATTGCCTTTGCAATGTCTCCGCTGTATTTAATACCTCCGTCAGCTATTACGGGAATGCCGTATTTTTCGGCAAGCTTTGCAACGTTATAAATAGCCGTAATCTGCGGAACACCTACTCCTGCAACGATTCTTGTTGTGCATATGGATCCGGGACCGATTCCGACCTTTACGGCGTCAACACCTGATTTTATAAGCTCCTCTGCGGCTTCGCTTGTTGCAATGTTTCCGGCAATAAGTTCAATATGAGGGAAGTTTTCTTTAACAAGCTTGACGCAGTTTATAATATTCTGTGAATGGCCGTGTGCCGAATCAAGCACAAGAACGTCAACCTTTGCGGCGCTTAGCGCTTCAACCCTGTCGAGCACATCTTTGGTAATTCCTATTGCCGCGCCGGCAAGAAGTCTGCCGTTTGAATCTTTTGCGGAATTGGGGTATTTAACTGATTTTTCAATATCTTTTATTGTGATAAGCCCTTTAAGAAGTCCGTTTTTGTCTACAATCGGCAGCTTTTCTATTTTGTATTTGCTTAAGATCTTCTGAGCCTCATCAAGAGTTGTGCCCACAGGAGCCGTAACAAGGTTTTCTTTTGTCATGGCGAGGGAAATCTTCTTTGTATAGTCGGTTTCAAATCTTAAGTCTCTGTTTGTGATTATTCCGACAAGCTTTCCGTTTTCGGTAACGGGAACGCCCGAAATCCTGTATTTCATCATAAGGTTTTCGGCATCCTGAATTGAATTATCGGGTGAAAGATGAAAAGGATCGGTTATGACTCCGTGCTCGGAACGCTTAACCTTGTCTACCTCGGTTGCCTGGTTCTCTATGGTCATATTCTTGTGAATAATTCCTATGCCGCCTTCTCTGGCAATCGCTATAGCGAGCGCAGATTCCGTAACGGTATCCATAGCCGCACTCATAAGAGGAATGTTCAGCTTAATGTTTTTTGTGAGATGTGTTTCGGTTTTTACCATATCCGGTGTAACGTCGGACTTTTGAGGTATCAAAAGCACGTCGTCAAAGGTCAGGCCCTCATATGCAATTTTGTCGGTCATAACAATTCTCCTTTTCTTTATTCGTAAAAATTTATTTATCTTATAGTATAATAAAAAAATTACAATAAGTCAATAATCAAAAAATCGGTTTTGGAAAAATTTATACAGTATTTACAATTTATTATATTTGAGAGTAAATAAATTAAATAATTTAATCTATAATTCCTCCGCCGACCACGGTGTCACCGTTATAGAGAACAACCGCCTGCCCGCTTGTTACCGCTCTTTGCGGCTCGTCAAAAGTGACAGAAATTTTATTGCTGTCCGTTTGTATAACCGTTGCGCTCTGCTCACTCTGGCGATACCGTATTTTAGCTTTGACCTTCATCGGTTCGCTTATTGAATCCACGGATATCAGATTTAAGTCGCTTGCGGTGAGAGTCTCGGTA
The DNA here is from genome assembly GCA_934463165.1 of uncultured Clostridia bacterium. Lineage (GTDB taxonomy): Bacteria > Bacillota > Clostridia > UMGS1810 > UMGS1810 > RGIG1828. The sequence continues at coordinate 318,517 of CAKSJG010000002.1, read as the reverse complement.
AAAAGCTCTTCGTTTGACGCGAGTACAACGCTGTTTGTGTCGGGGCATATCTTTTTTACGTACATGGGTTTTCCGAATGCGATGTCAAGCCCTTTTCTCTGACCTATCGTGTAGTTTATTATTCCTTTGTGTTTTCCGATAATAGTGCCGTTTGTATCAACAAAATTTCCGGGTTCGTATGATCTTCCGGTATATTGCCTGATGAAATCGGCATATGTTCCGCTCTGAACAAAACAAATATCCTGGCTGTCATGCTTTTTTGCGTTTATAAATCCGTGAGTTTCCGCAATTTTGCGCACTTCGGATTTTTCAAACTCTCCGAGCGGAAAAAGCGTATGCGCAAGCTGCTGCTGCGTCATGGAATATAAAACATAGCTCTGATCTTTCGACGGATCAACAGCCTTTTTCAGCAGATATCTTCCGTCGCACTCTTCAATTCTTGCATAGTGACCGGTTACAACGTAATCGTATCCCAGTTCCATTGCGCGAAGATACATTTTGTCAAACTTAAGATATTTGTTGCAGTCTATGCACGGGTTAGGTGTGCGCCCATGTTCGTAATCGCTTATAAAGCGGTCGATAACGCATTCTCTGAATTTGTCGGAAAAATTAAAAACATAATATTTCATTCCGAGGCTGAGCGCGACGCTTCTTGCGTCTTCAACATCATCGAGAGAGCAGCAGCTCTTTTCTCTTGTCTCACCAACGGTTTCGTTGTCAAACAGTTTCATAGTTGCACCAATACATTCATATCCTCTTTCTTTTGTAAGAAGAGCGGCAACGCTTGAGTCAACACCGCCGCTCATTGCAATAATTGCTTTTTTCATATAAATAACTCCGATTTTACTGTATTTTAATATTTTGAATATTCTTCTTCGCAGCTTCGCATTGCAAGAATTGTCTGTCCTATGAGCTTATCGAGCTCCCAACCGAGCATTTCTGCTCCTCTTTCTATAACTTCCCGTGAGCATCCTGCCGCAAACGCGTGGTTTTTATATTTTTTCTTTACCGATTTTACCTCAAGGTCCGATACGCTTTTTGACGGACGCATTAGCGTAACGGCGCCGATAAGACCCGTAAGTTCATCCGTGGCATAGAGAACCTTTTCCATTTCGTGCTCAGGTTTTACGTCCACCGTCAGCATATATCCGTGACTTGCAGTCGCATGAATTATTTTTTTGTCAATTCCGCGCTCTTTCATTATTTCCTGTTCCTTTATGCAATGCTCATCCGGAAACATTTCAAAATCAAGATCATGCAGCAATCCGACAATGCCCCAGAATTCGGATTCGTCTCCGTATCCCAGCTCATTTGCAAACCACTTCATTACGCCCTCTACCGTGACTGCGTGTCTGACATGAAAGCTTTCTTTGTTATATTCGTTTAAAAGCTTCCATGCTTTATCCCGTGTAATTCCGATGTTCATAATATCAACTCCCTGTACAGATACAATGCCTATTTTGTTGATATGTATTATATCACTTTTATTTATTTTAGTCAATAAATATATTTTTTGTAAAGTTCACTTGACATTTTTGAAAATGTGTGATAATGTATATGTAAAGTACACTTTACATATTGCTGAAAAGGAGTGATCATATCTGAAAAACAGAATAGAAGAAATACGCAGAGAAAAGGGAATACGTCAGGATGAGCTTGCAGCTGCTCTCGGTGTGTCGAGGCAAACCATAAGCTCTCTTGAGACGGGAAGATATAACCCGTCGATAATTTTGGCTCACAAAATTTCAAAGCTTTTTGAAATGGCAATTGAACAGGTGTTTATTTTTGATGATTCGGAGGAATAAAAATGAAATATGAAAAAAAGATTTATCTGAGTATATTTTGGATAGTTGCCGGTGCCGTGCTTGTTATTTTGAGCATAAGCGGAATCGCTACGGATAATATATGGCTCGGATTGGGATGCGGCTGGATTGCATGCGGCATCATGCAGATCGCAAGATATATCCGGTATATAAAAGATGATGAGTACCGAAAAGACTTTGACGTTAAAATGAATGATGAGCGCATCAGGTTTATATCTTCAAAAGCATGGGCATGTGCGGGTTACGGATTTGTAATAATTGCCGGCTTCGCTTCGGTTGCGCTTTTTATTGCAGGTAAAAACACAGCAGCACGTGCTGCAAGCGGCAGTGTTTTTCTGATTGTATTTTTATATTGGCTTTCATATTGCCTGCTTAAGAAAAAATATTAAAAAAACCGCGCATCGGTCAACGATATATTATATGACCGATGCGCGGTTTTTCTGTTTTTTAAAATATTCGTCTTGCGCAGTAATATCTGCGTGAATAAGATCCGCTGTTTAAATCTTCTATTGTAACCGTGTAACCCGTTCTCGGGGAATGTATGAATTTTCCGTCACCGACATATATGCCCACATGGCTTATATATGAACTTCCCGAGCCGCTTGAAAAGCATATTATGTCACCGGGTGCAAGGCTGTCTCTTGTTACGGCATATCCGTTTTTCGCCTGATCTTCCGCAATTCTGTTAAGATTTACTCCCAGCTGTGAATATACATACTTTACAAACCCGGAGCAGTCAAATCCCGCGGGTGACATGCCGCCGTATACGTAGGGAGTGCCTATATACTGTTTTGCAATATTTACAACCTGCTGACCCATGAGCGGTGCCTGAGCTTGAGCAGCTGCAGGTGCAACATTTGTCTGAACGTAATCGCCGTGAACATAAGCGCATCCGTTTCCGTATTTTATTTTATACCATTCGTTTTCCCGACCGATAATTTCAACCGATGAACCGTAAACATATTGACCTATAACGGCGGAATCGGTGTTCGGCATTGTGCGTACATTCAGAATATCTGCTGTTGTATAAGCGTCTGCCTCGGCGCATGATGCATAAGATGCAAATGAAGCCGTAAGCATAGCGGTTACAAAAACCGTCCTCAGAATATTTCGCATTGAATATCAAAACCTTTCGTTTTTTTGCTGACATTTTAATATCAACTCAGCTATCATTATACATGCGTTTCATATAAATGTCAAACTTTTTTAACAATTCAGTGACATTTTCGTAAAAATACAGACTGAATCAATATAATTGTATGTATAATATCAACAAAAACACGCCTTAAACATTCCGGTTTTCGCTTTTGAAAAAGGGATTTTAAGGCATATTTGTAACAATTGTAATCGGTTTGTAATATTGTGTTAACATACTTAACTAAATTGTAAGGTTCGATATAGTTCAAAGACAAAATCAAAATCAAAATAAGATCTTATTTTACTTTTATAACAGCTTTTTCGACATATCCTATAATCTTATATTCTTCATCACGTGCATCCGATCTTATTATCGGAAATTTTGATGATGTGGAAGACGGAAGAAGCGCTATTATATGCCCGTCAAGCAAATAACGCCTTATGAGATATTTTCCGCTTTTCCTGTTAAATGCAAGCACAACCGACTTGTTCGGTATGTCAACGGTTTTTTTAATAATGACGTAATCATTTTTGCACAGTCCGTCGTTGTCCATTCCGTCATCGGGAACCTTTATGCATATATATCCGCTGTCATCGTCAAGAATAAATCCGGGAAGGGTGATGAATGTATCCATGTAGCTGCTTTCCGCTATGATTTCCTGCGTTACATTTTTGTCTCTGAGATACGGAACAATCATGTCGTTTGTGGGCTGATTGAATCTCGGCATGTTAAAATTGCTTATTTCGTATTCTTTTTCATATGAAAGAAATTCGACAAGTGTCATTCCGAAGGCCTGCGCAATTTTTGTGAGAATTGATGTTGACGGCATACTGTATCCGGTTTCATAGTTGGATATGGCGGTTTTGCCTATGTTTACTTTATTTGCAAGATCCTGTTGGGTCATCTTTTTCTTTTTTCTGATCTTTTTAATAATATCACCGTATTGTAAAGTATTGTCTGTCACAGTTTTCCCTCCGTAAAAAATATATACATTATTATAGTACACAAGTCGAATTTCGTCAATAGGAAAATTGTTAACCAAAATGCGCACATCTGCATAATATAAACTGAACCTAAAAATTCGGAGGTGTTATTTATGTTTGGTAATGGTGTATTTGGTTCAAATGACGGAATACTTTTCTTCATACTTGTATTCCTGTTATTATTCGGATGCTGCGGTCAGACCGATAACGGTCCGTGCTGCAAATAATTATTATAAGGAGGTAAAAATAAATGTTTAATCTTTTCGGTAATAACGGATGCTGCACAAATGACAGCAGCACAATGCTTTGGTTCATAATTCTTGTAATATTGCTTTTCATGAATAACGACAACTCATGCTGTGCTCCCGATGACGGCTGCGGATGCTGATGTATCATTGAAAGGGGAACGTAAAAATGGCAGATTGCTGTAATTCATGCAGTAATAACAACAGCGGAGGCCTGTTTTCCGACGGATACGGAATCTGGATTATTATAGCTATAATAGTTATAATCTGGCTTGCCGGAGACGGAAACGGCAACAATTCGTGCGGCTGCGGATGCTGAGCAAACGCCGGCGGCATAAAATTGTATAATAAAGCTTAAAAATTATTATCCGGTATCGTCCGAATGAGACATATTTTGATAAAAATTTCAAAAAAGTCTTGCGGTCGGTACCGGTTTTGTGTATAATATAAATATAATTTGAATAAATATGCTTTTATTAAAAAATATGTATTGACTTTTTTTGCAAGATGTGTTATTATTTTTATGCTGATGAAAAGCTCTTTTTTTTTGTGTGCTTTTTTAAGCATACATTATTTTATGTGTTTACAATTAAACTTTTCATAAATGAAGCGTTGATATTTTAAGGAGGTGCGTTGCTGTGAGAACAAAGATTACTTTGGCATGTAGCAAATGCAAACAGAGAAATTACAATACCATGAAAAACAAAAAGAATGACCCTGACAGACTTGAAATGAAAAAGTACTGTCGTTTCTGCAGAGAACATACACTGCATAAGGAAACAAAATAACCCAAAATAATCCATTGCGGAGGTGATTGCTATGGCAGATGCCGCAGCACAGAAAAAGAAATCGGGTAACAAGATTACCAGATATTTCAGAGAAGTTAAATCCGAGCTTAAAAAAGTAGTTTGGCCTTCAAAAAAGCAGATAATAAATAACACTCTTATCGTTATAGCTTCTGTTATAATAGTAGGTGTCATCATCTGGATTTTTGATGCTGTATTCGGATGGGGTCTTAACAAACTTATCACCAAATAACCCGGATAAAGTATAAAGGAGGCCTTGAAATGGGCAGCTTTGGAAGCGTTAATAAAAATGCCAAATGGTATGTGGTTCATACTTATTCCGGGTATGAAAACAAGGTTAAAACAAATCTTGAAAAAATTATCGAAAACAGAAGCCTTGAAAATCTTATTCTTGATATCAGAGTCCCGACCGAAGATGTTGTTGAAACAAAAGGCGAGGAACAGAAGATTGTAACAAGAAAGATTTTTCCGGGATATGTTCTCATAAAAATGTTGATGACCGATGATACCTGGTATATCATCAGAAATACCACCGGTGTTACGGGATTTGTAGGTCCCGGATCAAAACCCGTTCCTCTTTCTGAAGATGAGGTTGCATCACTCGGTGTTGATGTCAGGGAGGTTACCGTTGACTACAAAGTCGGCGATAATGTTAAGATTACGGACGGAGCTTTTGTCAATCAGATAGGAACCGTCGAATCCATCGACAGTCAAAACGGAAAGATAAGTGTGAATATCGTTATGTTTGGCAGAAAGACTCTGCTTGAGCTTGATGTAAGCAATGTAGAGTCTGTATAAGGACAAGCGCAAATCAGCGCCACGGTCCGTTACATTTATTAATAACGGTCTGAGATGACCGATATTATTTGTTTGTTTAAAGTGGGAGGATTTGAATAAAACAATTCCGCTTTACCACATTTGTTCAAGGAGGTGTTCTTAAATGGCACAGAAAGTTACAGGTTTCATTAAGCTCCAGATCGGAGCAGGTAAGGCTACTCCGGCACCACCGGTTGGTCCTGCATTAGGTCAGCATGGTGTTAATATCATGCAGTTTTGTAAAGAATTCAATGAGAGAACGGCAAAGGATGCCGGTCTTGTTATCCCTGTTGTAATCACGGTATATCAGGACAGATCATTCTCGTTCATCACCAAAACTCCGCCGGCAGCAGTACTTCTTAAAAAAGCCTGCAAGCTTGACAAAGCTTCGGGAGTACCGAACAAAAACAAGGTTGCAACGGTTAATAAAGAGACCATCAGAGCAATTGCAGAGCAGAAAATGCCCGATCTCAATGCATCGAGTATAGAGTCTGCTATGAGCATGATTGCCGGTACGGCAAGAAGCATGGGAATAGTTGTAGAAGACTAATCCGTGCGTATCAGTGGGAGAAGTTCAAAAATATTTATTTGAATTTTGATTGACCACAAAAGGAGGATGTGCAAAAATGCATAAAGCAAAAAAATACGCTGAAAGCGCAAAATTAATTGACAGAACTAAATTATATGATCCTGCCGAAGCTTTTGATCTTGTTATTAAAACAGCAAAAGCAAAGTTTGACGAAACAGTTGAAGTTCACGTTAAACTCGGTGTTGACTCAAGACATGCCGATCAGCAGGTAAGAGGAGCGGTTGTTCTCCCCAACGGAACAGGTAAGCAGGTAAGAGTTCTTGCCTTTGCAAAGGGTGACAACGTTCAGGCTGCTCTCGATGCGGGCGCAGATTATGCCGGCGGCGAAGAGCTTGCTGCAAAAATCCAGAATGAAAACTGGTTTGATTTTGATGTTGTTGTAGCTACACCCGACATGATGGGTATTGTAGGACGTATCGGCCGTGTGCTCGGACCTAAGGGCTTAATGCCTAACCCGAAAGCAGGAACCGTATCTCCGGATGTTAAAAAAGCTATCGATGATATTAAAGCAGGTAAAATTGAATACCGTCTTGACAAAACCAACATCATTCACTGCCCGATAGGCAAAGCATCTTTCGGGGTGGAAAAGCTCTCTCAGAACTTTAATACCCTTATGTCGGCTATTATAAAAGCTAAGCCGGCTGCTGCAAAGGGACAGTATCTCAGATCTGTATCCGTTGCTGCAACAATGGGTCCCGGAGTTAAAGTTAACCCGGCTAAAATTTCTGACTGACAGGTCTTGACAAATTTATAATTTTGTGATATATTATTAAAAGTGTCCGCAGACAGTAGGTATCAATAAATCCTACCGAGGAGATAAATAATTACTGATTTTTATTATGTATTTATTATGCTTCCCGTTTGTCTCGGGAAGCATATTTTATTTTCGGGCACGTGATATTCATTCTATCTCAGGAGGTGAAATTCATGCCAAGTGCACAGGTTTTGGAACAGAAAAAGAAAGTTGTTGCCGATCTCGTTGGATCGATAAAGGCAGCACAGGCAGGTGTGCTCGTTGATTACAGAGGTATTACCGTTGAGCAGGATACAAAGCTCCGTAAGCAACTCAGAGAAGCAGGCGTTGAATATAAGGTTGTTAAAAACACTCTTACAAGATTCGCTGCGAATGAGCTCGGTTTTCAGGAACTTGACGAACAGTTAAACGGTCCTACGGCTCTTGCAATCAGTGATACGGATCCTGTTGCTCCCGCAAAAATCATTTCTGATTTTGCAAAAGAAGCAGAAACAATTTCAATTAAGGCAGGTTTCCTCGACGGAAAGGTTATTTCTCTCGATGAAATCAAACAATTAGCTTCTACTCCGTCCAGAGATGTTCTTATTGCTAAGATCATGGGCAGCCTCAATGCTCCCGTATCCAAGCTCGTCAGAACATTACAGGCTTTGGTTGATAATGGTGTTGAACCGGCTGATATCAAGGTTGACGCTCCGGCAGCCGCTGAGGCTCCCGCTGAAGAAGCACCCGCTGCAGAAACGGAAGCTCCGGCTGCAGAATAATTACTATTAAAAATTTATGATCGGTGAAACCGAATCGAATTTTATAAAACAGGAGGTAAATTAACATGGCAAGTATTGATCAGATCATTGCTGATATCAAAGAATTAAAATTATTGGAAGTTGCAGATTTAGTTAAAAAGATGGAAGAGGAATTCGGCGTTAGCGCTGCTGCTCCCGTAGCTGTTGCAGGTGCTGTTGCAGGCGGAGCTGCTGCTGAAGAAAAAACAGATTTTGACGTTGTTCTTGCTGAAGCAGGCGACGCTAAACTCAAAGTTATCAAAGCTGTTAAAGATCTCACAGGTCTCGGTCTTAAAGAAGCTAAAGAAATTGTTGACGGTGCTCCGAAGACAATTAAAGAAGCTTGCCCGAAGGATGAAGCTGAAAAGATTAAAGCTGCTCTTGAAGAAGTTGGAGCTAAAATCGAACTTAAGTAATTTAATTTACTGCAAAAAAAAACGTGTTTTGATTTTCAAATCAAGACACGCTTTTTTTTCACGCTGTTTCGTTTATTCATTATATTCATTGTCAATAAGTGTTGACTGATATTTTTCGAGTATTCTTTGCTGGAGGAGCTCTCTCATTTCTATGTTAATCGGGTGTGCAATGTCTTTATATTCGTTGTCGGGCGTTTTTCGGCTCGGCATTGCAATAAACAGTCTGTCCTGACCGTTTATGATTTTTATGTCATGAACGACAAAGCAGTTGTCAAATGTTACCGATACAACGGCTTTCATTTTATCATCGTGCGTCATCTGTCTTATGCGTATGTCTGTTATCTCCAATGTTTATTACCTCCGTTATTGTTATTGTCAAAAATATAATTCCCGATTTTTTTAATTATATTCACTATTTTTTAAATGTAATTTTTGTATAATATTAATGTTTATTTTTTCCTGTAAATGGTGTATAATAAAGAGCAAAATGTTTTTACGTTACAAATCAGGCCCTTTTCTGCCTCAGAAGGAGTTGTGTAAATTGCAGAAATATAATTACGTACATTTTATCGGTATCGGCGGCATCAGTATGAGCGCTATCGCAAAGGTTCTGATAAATTTTAATATACGCGTATCCGGTTCGGATAATAAAGAATCCAATATAACAAAACAGCTCAGAGATCTCGGGGCGGAAATCACAATCGGTCAAAGCGCCGGTAATATTACGAATCCCGATCTTGTTGTGTATACCGCTGCAATAAAGGATAATAATCCTGAGATTATGCGTGCGCGTGAATTGGGTATAGAGACTGTTCCGAGAGCAAAAATGCTTGGTATGATAATGCAGGAATACCACAAGGCAATATCCGTTGCAGGTACACACGGAAAAACAACCACAACCTCAATGATGACATACATTCTCATGAAAGCAAGCCTTGATCCGACTGTTATGGTAGGTGGAGAGCTTGATATAATAAACGGAAATTTCAGAATGGGCAACAGTGATTATTTCATAACCGAATCTTGTGAATATTGCAGAAGCTTTTTGCAGTTTTTCCCTACTGTGGGCATTATTCTTAACGTAGAGGAAGATCACCTTGATTATTATAAAGATATAGAAGATATTAAATCCGCATTTCACGATTTTGCAAATCTTATTCCGAAAGACGGAATTCTCGTTGTTTGCGGAGACAGCGTAAATGCAGTGGAGAGCGTGCGCGGTGTAAAGGCAAAACCCGTATTTTACGGGTTTGATAACGGTGAATATATTGCAAAAAATATTTCCTTTGACGATTTCGGATATCCGACGTTTGATATTTTCAGAAACGGCGAAAAGGCAGAGACTCTCACGCTCAGTGTTGTCGGCAGGCACAATGTGCTCAATGCCACAGCAGCGTACGCGGCATCTGAGCTTATGGGTATTGATGTAAAGTATATCAAAGAAGGTCTTGAAAGCTTTACCGGAACAAAAAGAAGATTTGAGAAAAAGGGTTATTGCAACGGTGCACTCATAATAGATGATTACGCGCATCACCCGACGGAAATTGCGGCGACATTTGCATCGGTAAAGAAAATAAAGCATAATACCGTATGGTGCGTTTTTCAACCGCATACCTATACGAGGACAAAGGCGCTTTTTGATGATTTCGTAAAAGTGCTTTCGACGGTAGACCGTGTTATATTAACGGATATTTATGCTGCAAGAGAAAAGGACACCGGGATTGTGTCATCCAAGCAATTAAGCGAAAAAATCCCCGATTCTTTATATATTAAAGATTTTAACGACATTGCCGAATACTTAAAAAAGGTTGCCTGCAAGGGAGATATTATAATCACCATGGGTGCCGGAAATGTTGTTGATATCGGCGCTATGATAAAGGATAGCTGAATATTATTTAAATGAACCGCTGTAATTTTATTTTACGGCGGTTTTTTGCGGGTTAATATCCGAACATATTAAAAAGAATTAAAAATTCGTATCGATTACAGGTATATGTATTTTAAGTCGCTCAAACAGGCAGTGCAGCAGTGCGAACTCGCTTGGTAAAAAATATATACACCTGTAACCTTAGAGAAGTTAGGATATCAATTAGGTATGCTTATTTTAACGCAAGAAACGTAGGCTCGGCACTCTTTCTTGCGTTTTTTCGTATTATTTTGTTTATTTAATGGAGCGGAACGGTGTGGTCACAGTTCCGCACGCACAATACATATACTTTATATAATTAAAGGCAAAGAATATGTCTGAAAAATCAAAAGTATATTCTAACCGCGATGCCTATGAATGATGAACTTGCCAAAATTCGGACATTAAATCTATATTTTTTGATTGTAGTCCGAAAACCGATATTTTCTCGGAGATATTCCCTTGATTTTTTTAAAATCTTCTATAAAGTGACTTGCGGTTGCATAATTAAGATTCTGCGCGATATCGTTTATGCTTGTGTCTGTGCATTTGAGCAGTCTTTCCGCTTCGGCTATTTTAACACTTTTTACATAGCTTGTAAAACTCATATTCATGACCGATGAAAAAATTCTTGAAAAATGACCATCGCTTAAATAACACCTCTGCGCCGCCTCATGTGTTTTTATGTCACCGTTTGTATCTTTTACTACCTTTACGATGTTTTCTATCATTGCAAGCTTTTCTCTGCTTATTTTGCTTTCCATAGGGGTTATTTCGTTTGTGTCCTTCCAGTATTTGATTATCATACCATATATCTTGACGAGATCCGCCCGTAACAGAATTTCGTATCCGTATTTGTTTTCAAGAAATATTTTCAGCGCGTCGGACGCAAGCCTTTTAAATCCGTATGTGTCTTGTATAACGCGTTTCCCGTCAAGCTTTATTCTGTTAAAGTTAAACATGTATTCAAATTCATTTGCGCTTCTGTCGGCGCTGAAGAGCACGTCGGGCATAAATTTCAGAACAATGTGTTCGTTTTTTTCGTCTGAGGTATAAGTGTGCGGCTCTCCGGGATATACAATAATCAGCTGATTTTTGCCTGCAGTATAAACATTATTGCCTATATATGCGCGAATGTTTCCCTTTGTAACATAAATCAGCTCTATGTATCTGTGATAATGAAAGTGGATATCGGTTCTTTTTGCCGCTTGACTTATCATACATTGAATATTGAGAAGCTTTCCGTCTCTTTCGGCAATTCCCTCATCATACATATTTTAAATTCACCTCAATTTGAAAATATCAGAATTTCGATATTTTATATCAGATAAAGTATACCATAAAACTTTTAGAGATGATATATTAAATATAAACAAATTAAACTTAAAGAGGTGCTAAATTTGAACAAAAAACTTAAAATTGCGCTTATAGGCGCAGGTGGAATAGCTAACCATACACATTTGCCCGGCTATTCAAAAATGGATAATGTGGAACTTGTTGCCGTGTGTGATATCATAGAGGAAAGAGCAAAGGCAGCTTCCGAAAAATATGATATTCCGTCTGTATATACTGATTGGCACGATGTTTTGGATATCGAAGGCCTTGACGCTGTCGATATATGCACACCGAACTACCTTCATTCTGTAATAGCATGCGCTGCACTTGAAAAGGGTATTAACGTATTTTGTGAGAAACCCGATGCGGTAAGCGTTGATGAGGCGGAAAAAATGAAGGCTGCTGCCGAAAAAAGCGGCAAGGTGCTTATGGTTATGAGAAATAACCGTTATTGGCTCACGTCAAAATTTCTTAAAAAGTATATAGAAAGCGGAAAGATGGGAGAGATTTATGCTTCACGCTGCGGATGGCAGAGGAGAAGAGGCATCCCCGGAAGAGGCGGATGGTTTACGACGAAAGAGCAGTCCGGCGGCGGTCCGCTTATTGACCTCGGCGTACATATGATCGATCTTTCCATGTGGCTTATGGGAAACCCTAAGCCTGTTGCGGTCAGCGGATGTACATTCAATAAATTTGCGAATTCCGAGGACATCAGTGATTCAAAAGAATCAAAATTCGGCGACAGAAGCAAGGACGGAACATTTGACGTTGAGGATCTTGCAATGGGATTTATCCGTTTTGAAAACGGCGCCTGCATGCAGATTGAATTTTCGTGGGCGTCAAACATAGAAAAAGAAAATTTCTTTGTTGAGCTCAGAGGTGAAAAATCGGGCTCAAAATGGTCAAGCTTGGATAATAAGCTTAAAATTTTTACCGAAGAAAACGGCGCTCTTGTCGATTATCTCCCGTGTATTGATAATGATATCGGAGTTCAGATTCATGAGGCAAATTTGCGTCATTTTGCCGACGTACTTTTAAACGGTGCAGAGCCGATGTTTGTTCCCGAGCAGGGGCTTAACATGATAAAAATACTTGAAGCAATGTATAAATCAGCCGAAGAGGGCAGAGAAATCAGACTGTAAAAGGAGAGGTAATAATGATAAACGTACTTATATGTAATGAATTTTATCACGAACAGACGGAAGAGAACGTAAAGAAAATATACCCGAACGGCATTCACGGAGCTATTTCCGATTTTCTCGGATGCGATGATATAAAGGTCACAACCGCTACGGAATATGATGAGAATCTTAACCTTGTTCCCGATTACGGCATCACCGATGAAATGCTTAAAGAAACCGATGTAATAATGTGGTGGGGTCATATGCGTCACGGTGAGGTAAGCGATGAACTTGTTGAAAAAATACACAATCAGATTCTTTGCGGAATGGGCGCAATCTTTCTTCACAGTGCTCATCATAGCAAGCTGTTTAAAAAGCTGCAGGGCACAACATGCAATCTTTGCTGGCGTGAAGAAGCAAGGGAGAGACTCTGGAATATAGTTCCGGCTCATCCGATTATGCGCGGAATCGGCGATTATTTTGACATTGAAAAAGAAGAAATGTACGGCGAGCGTTTTGAAATACCGAAGCCCGATGAGCTTCTTATGATAGGCACATATAACACCGGTGAGGTTTTCAGAAGCGCATGCACATGGCAGAAGCTTAACGGCAGAGTGTTCTATCTCCAACCGGGTCATGAAAGCAATCCGATTTATTACATGCCCGAAATTCAGACAATCCTCAGAAATGCCGTTCGCTGGGCAGCGCCCGACTACAGAGCCGAAGAGCTCACATGCCCGCATGTCGGTACAATACCATTTGAATAAAATATAAAATAAATAATAATAAAAAACTGACTGCCGATTTTATATGACAGTCAGTTTTTTGTCACAAAAATTATTTTTTTGAATAATACATAGACGTAATGCACGCGGTTACGGAACATAATGCAGAAATACCGTACCATATTGTGGGCATAAGATTTACAAGTCCCACGGCTATTTTTGAAGAAATTATGTTTGCCGCGACCATAATCAGTCCGACAATTATCTGCAAAATTATTGCGATAACCTGTGATGAAAAAATCATTCGCGTGCGGTTTGAGCCCAGAGCAAGTCTTATTGATCCGTAAGCGGAAAGCCCTGCCGAAAGAATGCAGAGGTATTCCAGAACGGCACACATTATCAGGCAGATGACTGCAACGGTTTTGCCGCCTATTCTTGTTATAAATCCTATACCGTCCTGAACAAGATTCGGAAGTGTCACAAGAGAATGAGCTTCCGATATATCGGCAACGGAAATGGAAAACCATTTAAAAAACATAAAAACAGCCGATGCCAGAGAAAAAATAATCGTTATTATCTTAAGTATTGTTTTTTTCATTTGCAGCCTCCGTTACATACAATAAAATTCGGTTGTATATATAATGCAAAAAAAATTCTGCATTATTCATATATTATATATGATAACGCAGAATTTGTCAAATTTTTTAGGCTTTTAAATATCTATTTTTTTAAAAGCGTTTCCGCAACTCCCTCGGACAGGTATGCAATCGTTCTCTCGGCTTCTTCGAGTGTATTTGCGTTTGTTCCTATTTCAAATATCAGCGATCCCTTTGTCATATGCATATTAAATCTTTCTTTTCTTAAGTTTACGGGTCTCATCATACCGGGATACTTTTTTTCAAGTGTTTTTTGAATTTTAAGAGCAAGAATAAGATTGTCTTTCCAATAAGGATGATAAAGTCCGAGACCGTCCGTTCCGCATACGATCATTGCCTGTGCGCATGTTTCCCCGTTTACGGTGCATGTCAGTTTTGTAACACTTTCAGAATCACCGAGCGCGTCACGGTGAATGTCAAACACGTATCCGATGTCTTTTTTATTTGTTGTATACCAGTCAATCAAGCCCAGTGCGGTTTTGTATGAACTGTTATATGACGGATAATCACAGAGCTTTTCGTCGTGAATAGCCTTTATGTTTTTTTCTTTGAGTTTGTTGCTCATTATGCTTCCGATTTTCACCATGTTTTTTGAGGTATCGGTTGTCCGATACGTCCCCGCAGGGCCTATGCCGACACCGTATTTATCACTGTACGATTCACATGCATGCGTGTGCATGATTAAAACTTCGGATTTATCCGTTTTATCTTTGTAAGATATATCCGTATCCGCAAGAGCCGAAGCATCTATTTTATATGATGTCTGATTAATTACCGAAAGGTTATCCGATGGTATGTTTTTTTCGCTTAATACTACCGCACCGGTATTGTTTTTTGTTTCATCCTTTGATTTGTCGTCCGCAGCATCCGTAACTTCGGGCATATCGGCATTTTCAAGACTGAATACGGCTACCGCCTTATCGGATTCGGTAAATACCGGTGAGCTTTGTTCCATAAGCGTTTTTATGCTTATTTCCGAGTGCAGGGTTATCTCTTTTTTCGGCGTTTCCTTGTTCAGCTCCGTCTTACAGCACAGTTTTAAAAAGTCCGAATACATTGATACTTCACAGTCGGAGATAAAAAAAGCCGCAAAAAGACCGATGCAAAGAGCACATACGCAAAACAAAAAAATCGAAATCATCCCTTTGCCCGGTGTAAATGTATAAATATAATTGTGTTTAATGTGTTTTTTCATAATATGTTCACCTGACTTAGTTTACTGTAAATTTTATTCATAAATTGAACATATATTACACATTTTTCACTCATAGGTATGTTAAATTTGCTTTTATCTGAATTTCTTAAAAATTCCTCTTGAAATAATTGCGGCAATTTAGTATAATGTATATTGGGGTATATAGTATATGATATATGCCTAATCGGGTTTACAGACACTGATTACTGAAAGGAAATTGTACTTATGAATAATAATGAGAGTGTGGAAATTAATAATATAACGGAAAATGAAAATATATCTTTTTTCGGGGTTTTGCCTGTACTTCCGCTTAGGGAAAATCCTGTTTTCCCCAAAATGGTTATACATTTCAATGTCGGAAGAAATAAATCTCTTAACGCGGTCGACGAAGCCATGGTAAAAAACCGAAATATTTTGCTTTTGGCTCAAAAGGGCCCCGATAAGGAGATTATAACCGCCGACGATTTGTATACCGTCGGTACGCTTGCCGAAATAAAGCAAGTTATGGAAGTTGCGGATGATGAGGTTCGCGTCCTTGTTGAGGGAGTATCCAGGGCAAAAGTAAGAAGGTTTACATCTTTTTCGCCTTTCTTTGAATGTGAAGCGGATGTGCTTAAGCCCCGTGAGTTTTCGGAGGATGAAAAAACTCTTCTTGAGGCATACATGCGTGAGATTACAAAGCTGTATGCGATTTTTGTTTCAACACGCGGCAATTCCGTATACGAAGATGTAAAGAAAATAACGTCGGTTAAGGACCCGTATTCATTTATCGATGAGATGTGCACGCTTATACACAAAGAGCCCGAAACCGATCAGGGATTTTTGGAAGAGTTTGACATTATAAAACGGTATGAAAAATTTGTTGTTTTCTTACAGCACGAAATCGAAGTTATGAAGATTCAGAAAGATATCATAACGGGAACACAGGTATCGATAACAAAGCAGCAAAGAGAGCATTTTTTAAGAGAGCAGATAAGCTCAATAAAAAAATTACTCGGTGACAATACCGATTCAGACAGTGAAAGAAAAAAGATTCTTGAATCTCTGAAGAAAATCAACGCTCCCGAAAGAGTTATTGAAAAAGCAAAAAAAGAGCTTTCAAAGCTTGAAAAAATGCAGCCGGGAAGCCCGGAGGTATATATTACAAGAAACTACCTTGACTGGCTTACCTCCGTTCCGTGGAGTTATAAAACAGAAGAAAACGACGATCTTGCCGCAGCATCCGAAATTCTTGATGCCGATCATTACGGCATGAAAAAAGTTAAGGAACGAATTCTGGAATTTTTGGCCGTCAGAAAGCTTTCGGGTGGGAAGAAATCTCCGATTATATGTTTTGTCGGCCCTCCCGGTGTGGGCAAAACTTCTGTTGCAAGGTCAATAGCGAGAGCTCTTAACCGCAAATATGTCAGAATGTCGCTCGGCGGCGTAAAAGACGAGGCGGAAATACGCGGCCACAGAAGAACATATATCGGCGCAATGCCCGGGAGAATCATAACGGCTCTTAAGCAGGCCGGAAGCGCCAATCCGCTTATTCTTCTGGATGAAGTCGATAAACTCGGCGCAGATTACAGGGGAAGTATCTCTTCGGCTCTTCTTGAAGTTCTCGATTCGGAGCAGAACAACACATTCAGAGATCACTATATTGAAGTTGAAACCGATTTGTCGGACGTGCTTTTTATCACAACTGCAAACAGTCTCGACACAATAGACAGACCGCTTCTTGACCGTATGGAAGTAATAGAGCTTGAGGGCTATACGGATATTGACAAGTTAAACATTGCAAAAAAATATATCATACCGAAGCAGATTAAAGAAAACGGACTTAAAAAATCCAATATAACCATAACGGACGAAGCAGTAGGCGAGATAATTCATTCGTATACGAGAGAGCAGGGCGTGCGTGAGCTTGAGAGAAAAATTACCGAAATCATGCGAAAGACCGCCTGTGCTATTGAGTTTAAAGGCAAAAAGTCATGTTATGTGAGCAAAAAATCAATTGAAAAATATCTCGGGCATAAAATCTTCCGCGAAAATGAAAACGGCAAAAAACCCGAGGTCGGTGTTGCAACCGGTCTTGCATGGACAATGTACGGAGGCGATACACTTGACATTGAGGTTAATGTCATGCCGGGAAGCGGCGACATTCAGCTGACGGGTCAGCTCGGAGACGTTATGAAAGAATCCGCAAAGGCGGCAATAAGCTATATACGCGTTCATTCAAAAGAACTCGGAATTGAGGAAGATTTTTACAGAAAATATGACATTCACATACATGTTCCCGAAGGTGCCGTACCCAAAGACGGACCGTCTGCCGGAATTACAATGGCAACGGCGCTGATATCGGCTTTGAGCGGTAAAAAGATAGACAGATACGTTGCCATGACGGGTGAAATAACCATAACGGGAAGAATACTGCCGATAGGCGGACTTAAAGAAAAGTCTCTTGCTGCCTACAGAACGGGAATAAAAAAGATTCTCATTCCGCGAAATAATGAGTGTGATATTGATGACGTACCCGATGAAGTTAAAGAAAATCTGAATTTTGTGCCGGTTGATTCAATGTCCGATGTACTCAGCAACGCCCTTATTTAGGAGGAAGCATATGAATATTCACAATGTGACACTTACCGTGTCTGCCGTAAAAAAAGAACAGTATCCGAATACAAAATTTCCCGATTTGGCATTTGCCGGCAGATCAAACGTCGGCAAATCGTCGCTTATCAATAAGCTTTTAAACAGAAAAAGTCTTGCGAGAGTCAGCGGAAAACCGGGTAAGACGGCGACGATTAATTTTTATAACATAGACAATTCTTTAAACCTTGTGGATCTTCCCGGTTACGGCTTTGCGCGTGTTTCAAAGGAAGAAAAGAAAAAATGGGGAATAATGATCGATACTTATCTTCATTCGCGCAAAACGCTTTCGCAGGTTATTTTGCTGACGGACAGCCGCCATGCGCCGACGGATGACGATATCATGATGCTTGATTTTATTCGGAGCGTTTGTGACAGAGCGGTTGTTGTTGCGACAAAGACGGATAAACTCAAAAAAGGCGAGCTTGATATGTCGCTCAAAAGAATAATAGATACGCTTTCGCTTTCGGGTGATGATGTGATAATACCGTTTTCAACGGTCAGCGGAGACGGCGTCGAGCAGCTGTGGTCTTACATTTACGAAGAGATATTAAATACGGAGGAATAACAAATGAACGATGATATACTTTGCGGTTTGAACGACAGGCAAAGAGAAGCCGTAACAACAACCGACGGACCGCTTTTGGTGCTTGCAGGTGCAGGAAGCGGAAAAACAACTGTCCTTACAAAGAGAGTTGCATATATACTTAAAAACGCTCTTGCCATGCCGTGGCAGATTCTTGCAATTACGTTTACGAATAAGGCCGCAGCAGAAATGAAAGAGCGTATTGCCGCACTTTTGCCTGATGAAGCCGATGATATATGGATAAAAACTTTTCATTCATGCTGCGTCAGAATTTTAAGAAGAGATATCGAGGCAATCGGTTATAAAAGCTCGTTTACGATTTATGACACCCAGGATCAGAAAAGAGTAATAAAAGAAGCGATAAAATCCTGTGATCTGAATGAGGATAATTTTCCGATTAAATCCGTTTTGTCGGTAATAAGCAACTGCAAAAACAAAGATATCGACACAGAAGAATTTGCCGCGGCATCCGAAACGAATTACCGTGACAAGCAATATGCGCGTCTTTATAAGGTGTATGAAAAGACTCTCAAAGCAAATAACGCACTTGACTTTGACGATCTTATTTTAAAGACGGTATATTTGTTTAAATCGCATCCCGAAGTTTTGGAATATTATCAGAATAAGTTTAAATACATACTCATAGACGAATATCAGGATACAAACGGCTGTCAGTTTAAGCTTGTTGAAATGCTTGCGCGCAAAAACAGAAATCTTTGCGTTGTGGGTGATGACGATCAGAGCATATATAAATTCAGAGGTGCGGATATAGGCAATATTCTTAATTTTGAAAAACAATTTTCGGAAGCGAAGGTTGTTAAGCTTGAACAAAACTACAGATCGACGCAAAATATACTCACCGCTGCAAATAACGTTATTTCAAATAACAGAATGAGAAAACAGAAAAAACTGTGGACGGACAGCGGAGACGGAGAAAAAATCATTCTCCGCGCACTCGGAGATCAGATAAGCGAGGCGGTGTATGTCAATAATCAGATAGAGCGGCTCGTGTTAAAGGAAGGGTATAAATACAGTGATTTTGCCATTTTGTACCGTACAAACGCGCAAACCCGTGTATTTGAAGAAAACCTTACCTGCCCGTACAGAATTCTTGCCGGTTTAAGATTCTATGACCGCAAGGAAATAAAAGACATTTTATCGTATCTCAGGGTTTTATTTAACCCCGATGACGATCAGAACCTGACAAGGATAATAAATGTTCCCAAAAGGGGAATAGGCGATTCCACCGTGCAGAAAATCCGCACGTACAGCGAGAGCATAGGCAAGAGCATGTTTGAGGTTATATGTGACGGAAGCTATGCCGAGGCATTCGGCAGAACGCAGTCCAAAATAAAGGATTTTGCCGATATGATACAGCGTCTGCGAGGTCTGATAAATAATGTGAGCGTTTCGGAGCTGATTGAATCTCTTATGAGCGAAACGGGTTATGTTTCAAGACTTTTGCTTGAGAGTCCGCCGGATGATGCGGTTTCAAGAATTGAAAATGTTGAAGAATTCAAATCAAAAGCACGTGAATATGTCGAAAACGTTGAAAACCCGACTTTTGAGGGATTTCTGGATAATATTTCTCTCGTGTCGGATATAGATAACTACGACGATTCGCAAAACGCAGTCGTTCTTATGACGCTGCACAGTGCAAAGGGACTTGAATTTCCGGTTGTGTTTATGTGCGGAATGGAGACGGGACTTTTCCCGAGCTTTATGAGCGAAATGGAAGAGGACGGTCTCGAAGAGGAACGCAGACTTTGCTATGTCGGAATAACACGCGCAAGACGAAAACTGTATCTTACATATGCAAAGCAAAGAACGATGTACGGAAAAACAGAAGCGAGAGCGCCGTCTCAGTTTATATCGGAGATACCGCCCGAATTTCTGGATGTTGAGGTTAAGCGCCAGTCGGGCTTTAACACCTTATACAACGTAAACACCGCTCCGAAAAAGACAACCCTTCCGAAATTCAGCTTCAGCGAATCCAAAATAAGTGCGGATGCCATTCCGGGTGTGTCAAGAGGTTCGGCGATGAGACAGTCGCAAAGCGGCATTGACATAAAAAAGGGCGACAGGGTTATGCATAAGAAATTCGGAGAAGGACTTGTGCTTTCGGTTACTCCCACGGGAGGAGACGCACAGATTGAGATATCTTTTGACAATGTCGGCACGAGATCGCTTCTTGCGTCTTTTGCAAAGCTTACAAAAATATAATATGTATTACATAAAGGGATGATAACATGCTTGAAAAATTAAAAGAGAGCAGTATAGAAACACTTGTTGACGCGCTTATATCCATAGATAACCGTGAAGAATGTTACAGTTTTCTTGAGGATTTGTGCACCGTTACCGAGGTTAAGGCTATGGCACAGCGCCTTGAGGTTGCAAAAATGCTTGAGGAACATATTGTCTACAGCGACATCGTCCAAAAAACGGGCGCAAGCACGGCAACGATAAGTCGCGTCAATAAGTGTATTAATTACGGATGCGACGGTTATCGGAAAATTCTTGCAAAGCTTTCCGAAAAGGAGAAATGCAATGAATAAAAACCTGAGCTACGGGGATTTTGCGTATATATATGACGCATTGACAGATGATGTTGAGTATGAAAAACGGTGTGATTATATTGAAAAAATATTTTCGCTGCATCTTAAAAGTAAACCGAATCTAATAGCTGATCTTGCGTGCGGAACGGGAACCGTCTGCACAATAATGTCCGAACGCGGATATGACTGCATAGGGATAGACTCATCGGATATGATGCTTGATGTTGCCGCCGAAAAAAACAAAGACGGCAGAATACTCTATCTTAATCAGGACATATGTGAATTTGAGCTTTACGGTACTGTGGACTGTTTTTTGTGCATGCTTGACAGCATAAATTATCTGACCTGTGACGGCGATCTTGACGCGCTTTTTTCGCTTGTACATAACTATCTGAATCCGGGAGGACTTTTTGTTTTTGACGTAAACACACTTTTTAAATACAGCCAAATTCTTTCGGATAATACATTTGTATATGAAAATAATGATATTTTTTACACGTGGGAAAATGGCTTTGACGGTATGTACTGTGATTTCAGGCTTAATTTTTTTGTCGGCGAAAACGGTATTTACCATCGCTTTACCGAAGAGCATACACAGAGATTTTACAGTGCGGAGTATATTAAGAGCTGTCTGAAAAAAAGCGGACTTGTTTTAAGGAATATTTACGGAGATATGTCTTTTGAAAATCCCGCAGAAAATGATGAGAGAATCTTTTTTGTTGTACAAAAATGTGAGTGAAAAACGGCATGATTTGGAAAAAAATTGTGTTTTTTGTTGAAAAACTATAAAAAATCATTATAATAACAGTAATTTAATGTTGACAATATATCTTTTATGTGGTAATATATAATTGTGAGTGGTAAAAACTGCTCGTATTATTAACAAGGGCAGTTATTGCTCAGTATTTTTTAGGAGGCACTATAATGCAAAAAGGTACAGTAAAATGGTTTAATGCCGAAAAGGGTTACGGTTTTATCGAATGTGAAGATGGCGGAGATGTATTTGTACATTTCTCGGCTATCAACATGGACGGATATAAATCTCTCCAGGAAGGTGAAAGCGTAGAATTTGATGTTATTGACGGCGCTAAAGGTCCCCAGGCCGCAAGCGTGGTTAAAGCTCAGTAATTAGTGAGAATTTAATATAAATTTTTCAATAACGTACCTAACCCCCTCCAATCAATTTTTTGGAGGGGTGTTTTTGGATAAATGCCCCATGATTACCGGATGAAATATAAAAATTGCGGCATTTGTCCGAAAATATTTAAAATAAAAGGCATATAGGTCTAAAAATACGTATGCCGCAGCAGAACGGATGGATATTTTATGAATGATGCAAACAAAAACGATATTATCGGAAAATTAAAAAGTATGCGTGACTCCATGAGCAAAAGTCAGAAAAGAATTGCCGATTATATATTTGAACACTATGACAAAGCCGCTTTTATGACGGCGGCAAAGCTCGGGCAAAAGGTCGGCGTCAGCGAATCCACCGTGGTTCGTTTCGCATCTGAGCTTGGTTTTGAGGGATACCCCGAATTTCAGCATCTGCTCAGAGAAATTATAAAAAACAAGCTTACTGCTGTTCAGAGAATGGAGATAACCTCTTCAAAATTTGCCGAAAAAGATATTCTTACAACAGTTCTGACATCTGATATAGATAAGCTGCGTCAGACTCTGGAATCCGTAAGTGTCGATGATTTTACCTCATCGGTTGATACCATTATGAAATCGAAAAATATTTATGTCCTCGGAGCAAGGACGTGCTTTTCGATTGCGAATTTTCTCGGGTTTTATCTTAACCTCATTTCGCTTAACGTAAAGCTTATAACAACAAATTCGGCGAGCGAGACTTTTGAACAGATTTTTTCCGTAAACAGTGATGATGTTGTAATAGCCATAAGCTACCCGAGATACTCTCGCAGAACTCTCAATGCGGTGAAATATGCGCATAAATGCGGCGCAAAAATAATTGTCATAACCGACAGCGAAATATCACCGATTGTTTCATATGCCGATCACAAGCTTATTGCGCGCTCGGATATGTCTAATTTTGTGGATTCTCTCGTTGCTCCGCTGAGCATAATAAACGCGCTGATTGTTGCGCTCGTAATGCGTAACGAAGATAGGGTTTCATCAAATTTTGCTGCGCTTGAAAATATTTGGGATGAATATCAGGTTTATGAAAAACCGTTGAACAATGAGGAACAGACGTGAATGAAATGATAAATAACAGGATTGATACCGCAGCGGTTATCGGCGGCGGCCCCGCAGGTCTTACGGCGGCGGCAGTGTGCGCCGGGAGAGGCAAGAGGGTATATCTTATTGAAAAAAACAAATACAACGGAAAAAAGCTTCTTATAACAGGTAAGGGCAGATGCAATATAACAAACAGCGCTTCCATGGAAGAGTTTATAGAAAATACCGCGGTTAATCCGTATTTTTTATACAGTGCATTTTATTCTTTCACCAATGACGATGTTATTTCAATGTTTAAATCAAACGGACTTGAGGTTAAAGAGGAACGCGGCGGAAGAATATTCCCCATGTCGGACAGTGCGCGCGATGTCCGCGATACACTGGATAAAATTGCACTGGACAGCGGTGTGAAATTTATACACGAAAGAGTTGTTTCGGTAAAAAAAACAGATGGGGTCTTTGAGATTAAAACCGCAAACGGCAAGACAATTTGCGCCGATTCGGTCATTGCGGCAACCGGCGGAATAAGCTATCCGGGTACGGGATCAACCGGTGACGGATACAGATTTGCCGAAAAATTCGGGCATAATATTATTGAGCCGAAGCCGTCTCTCGTTCCGCTTGTGACGGAAGAAAAATATGTTTCCGATATGATGGGTCTTTCGCTTAAAAACGTGTCTTTAAAGCTGATGCGTAATTCCAAAGAGGTTTATTCCGATTTCGGAGAAATGCTTTTTACTCACTTCGGTATAAGCGGTCCCATAGTGCTCAGCGCATCGTCACATATAAGAGATAACGCAAAATACGCCGTTTCGATCGATTTAAAGCCTGCACTCGATTTCAAAATGCTTGATAACCGTATCCTTCGTGATTTCGAAAAGGAAAAGAACAAGGATTTCGTAAATTCTCTCGATTTTCTGCTGCCGAAAAAAATCATACCGGTTATCGTTAATTTATCGGGTACGGATCCGCGCTGCAAGGTTAATTCAATAACGAGAGAGCAAAGGCACAATCTTGTGAATCTGATTAAAAATTTCACGCTTAACATAAAAGAAAAACGCCCCGTGAGTGAGGCAATAATCACGTCCGGCGGAGTTGACACAAAAGAGATAGATCCGTCAACCATGGAATCAAAGCTTGAAAAAGGGCTTTATTTTGCCGGTGAGATTATAGATGTTGACGCATATACCGGTGGATACAATCTGCAGATTGCATTTTCAACGGGATATCTTGCAGGTATGAATGCGTAGATAAATGCATAAAATATTTTCGGTGATGATGTTTTGAAAATATTTAAACGTAATTTGCAAAGCTGCAGGCATATATTGCCGGCGTGCTGCATACTCCTTGCGGCTGCAATTTTTATATCACAGGTGTTTATTGGCAGAAAAAACATGATTTCCGAGACTTTTAATTTACAAAACAGCGTTTCTGGAGAAAAATTTTCTTTGTCTTTAAACGCGGATTTTGCATCGGAGGATATAACCGTTCTTGTTAACGGTGATAAATACCGGGCATTTGATAAAAAAACGATAAGAGTCGGTTTTTCGTCAAATACGGTGATAGAGGTTTTTAACGGTACCGAAAAAGATGTAAATATTACCGTGTCGGATATGACGGACGGTTTTGCTGCGGTTCCGTCGCTTAAAAAATACGTCTGTAAATCGGGCATAACTTATATATGCAGGTGTGTTTGCGGCTCCTGATTTAAAAACTTTTTCTAAAAATTAAAAAAATTTTCAAAAATATATTGTGTATTTTGGATTTTTGAGATATAATAAGAAATGTCGTTGATTAAAATCAAAAAGCAGCATCATATGTCATATCATGATATTCAGTAAGGGAATGAGAACAAATGATTAATGTGGCGATCGACGGACCGTCGGCAGCCGGTAAGAGTCAGATTTCACGCTTGGTTGCAAAAGAAATGAACTATGTATATATAGACACCGGGGCAATGTTCCGCTCTCTCGGGCTTAAGGCTCTCGGAAATAACATAGATATAAAAAATGATATCGAATCCGTTTGCAGAATGCTTTCGGAAACGACCCTTGACATCCGGCGCGAAAACGGAGAACAAAAAATGATTCTTGATGGGCGCGATGTTACGGAGCTTATACGCACACCTGAGGTTTCGGTTGCAGCATCCGATATTGCGGTTATACCGTCGGTCAGAGATTGGATTCTGGTTATAGAACGCGGTCTTGCTTCAAAATATGACTGTGTTATGGACGGCAGAGATATAGGCACATCGGTGCTTCCGGATGCCGACGTTAAAATTTTTCTTACGGCGTCAGTTGAAAAACGCGCCGAGAGAAGATTTGCCGAGCTTAAGCAAAAAGGCATAGACGCCGATTACGGCTCTGTGCTCAAAGATATGATATATCGCGACGAGCAAGACGCAAACAGAAAGGTTTCTCCGCTGAAAAAAGCGGATGATGCGGTTGTGGCAGACACCACAGACTTAACATTTGATGAATCCGTAAGCAAGGTTTTGTCAATTGTAAGAGAGGTGACGGCAAATGTATAGATTTACATGCATGCTTGTGAGATTTTTCTTGCATCTTATTTTCAGAATAAAAATTTACGGAGCCGAAAATCTCCCTGAAAGCGGCGGATATATTCTTTGCAGCAACCATTTAAGTAACTGGGATCCTCCGGTTTTGCAGGCTTTTTTAAGACGTCCGATACGTTTTATGGCAAAGTCGGAGCTTTTTGACGTATTCTTTGTGGGTTTTGTTATGAGACGCATAAAAGCCATTCCGGTCAAAAGAAGCGGAGCGGATCTTACGGCAATCAAAGAATCGCTTAAAACCCTAAAAAACGGCGGAATCCTCGGGATATTTCCGACTGGTCAGCGCGAAAATGTAAAGGGTGAGGGTGAAGTAAAACCGGGAATAGGCCTTATAGCCGTAAAAAGCGGATGTGATGTAATTCCGGTACATATTACATCGACATACAGAATTTTTTCCGGAGTTATTATAGATATAGGCAAGGGTGAAAAATATAGCGCATGCGAGGGTGAAAAACTCACACCCGATGTTTTGGAAAGAATCAGCAATGAAATTTATTCCAAAGTAAAAAAACTACCCGGAGAAAGAAAATAATGGAAATTATGCTTGCAAAAAAGGCAGGGTTTTGTTTCGGAGTGTCAAGAGCCGTTAAGTATCTTGAATCCGAGGCCGAAAAAAAGAAAATTTCAACACTCGGTCCGATAATTCACAACGATTTCGTTGTTGGGTCTTTAAAGGAAAAGGGTGTTGATGTTATCGAAGATATATCCGAACTGAAATCGGGAAGCTGCCTTGCGATAAGAACTCACGGAGTCGGGAAAGACACAGTTGACCGCCTTAAGAGAGACGGCATAGAATACGTGGATCTTACGTGTCCGTTTGTAAAAAAAATTCACAATATAGTTTATAAATATCACAATGACGGATACCGGATTGTCATTGTGGGAGACAAAAATCACCCCGAAGTTAAAGGGATTGACGGCTGGTGTGAAGAAAAATCAATAATAACACTTGACATATCCGATATTAATGGTAAAATAGATAGTAACGGTAAAGTTTGTTTGGTCTGTCAGACAACAATGGACAAAAAAACATTCGATAATATTTCCGGCTATGTAAAATCCGTTTGCAGTGACGCCGTAATATTCAACACAATATGCAGCGCTACGGGCGAACGTCAGGAAGAAGCGGCAAAAACAGCAAAGACGGCAGACATGATGATTGTTATAGGCGGCAGTCACAGCTCAAACACAAACAAGCTTACTTCCATATGTAAAAAGTATTGCAGCAATACTTTACAAATTGAAAATTTTGAGGATCTTCCTCAGAATATAGATATACCAAAGAAAATTGGTATAACGGCAGGTGCATCAACACCGTCGTGCATAATTAAGGAGGTTATTGACAAAATGTTAGAAAACGCAAAGGGAGCTGAAAGCTTCGCACAAGAATTTGAGGAGTACGAAAAATCTCTGGTCACTTTAAATACAAGGGATATAGTGAAGGGTATTGTAATAGGTGTCAGTGAGAAAGGAATCAGCGTTAATCTCGGATATAAGTCCGACGGATTCGTACCCGCTTCCGAAGTTACGGATGATCCCGATGCCGATATCACATCGATGTATAAAGTCGGTGACGAAATTGAGGCTTTTGTTGTAAGAGTAAATGATGTTGAAGGTGAAGTTACGCTTTCGATGAAAAAGCTTGAAATGATAAAAGGCGCAAAAGAAATAGAAGACGCATTCGAATCAAATGCTATCCTCAGAGGAAAAGTTATTCAGGCAGTAAACGGTGGAGTTATAATCAGTTGTAAGGGAACAAGAGTATTTGTTCCGGCATCACAGGCAAGCGACAGATATCTTTCCGATCTCAGTTCAATTGTCGGAAACGAATATGATTTCAGAATTATCGACATCAGAAAAATGCGCGGAAGAACCAAAATCGTCGGTTCAATAAAGAACGTTCTTGCAGAACAAAAAGCTGCTCTTGCCGAGAATTTCTGGGCAAATGTTGAAGTAGGCAAGGTATATAATGGCATAATCAAATCCGTTACAAACTTCGGTGCATTTGCCGAAATATATCCCGGAGTAGACGGACTCATCCATATTTCGCAGCTTTCATGGTCAAAGATCAAACATCCGTCAGAGGTTGTAAATGTTGGTGATGAAGTTGAAGTTTATGTTCTTGATTTTGACAAAGAAAAAGGCAAAATCTCTCTCGGATTCAAAAAAGCCGAGGATAATCCGTGGAAAAAGGTTGAAAACGAGCTTAAAGTCGGAGATGTTGTTGACTGCAAAATCGTAAGAATCGTTCCTTTCGGTGCATTTGCCGAAATATATCCCGGAGTAGACGGACTCATTCATATTTCACAGGTTGCCGATAAGAGAATCGGTAAGGTTGAAGACGAGCTTATGATAGGTCAGCATGTTCAGGTCAAGGTTGTTGAAATCGACCTTGAAAACCAGAAAATCGGTTTGAGTATACGTGCTCTCATAGCTCCCGCAAATGAAGAAACCGCTGAAAGCGATGAAGCTGCAGTTGAAGCAGAAACCGTTGCCGAAAGCGAAGTTCCCGCAGAGGAGATTGTTTCCGAACCGGAAAATAATGAAGAAGCAGCCGCTGAGGAAACTCCTGCCGAATAATATATAAAAATTCAAAAAGGTTGCTGAATAATGCATTGAATGTGTTTTCAGCAGCCTTTTTTTAAGGTTGTGTGTTATTATGAAAAAAAATAATTTTTTGCTTTTAATTTCCGTTTTTGTGCTTTTGTTCATCAGCATTGTACCTTGCGCGTCCGCCGACAGTGAAAGTGCCGCAAAGGTTGCCAAAATGATATCGGGAGCACAGGACTATGTCATTATGGCAAATATTGCCGATAAGGGCGATTCCGCATATACCGTCGAGGTTATAGAACAAATTGGAGTTACAGATAAAAATGACGGCGTTGAGCAGAAAAAAGAGCTTACGGGCAGTATTATCGAGGTTGAAAATTTAAATTCATATATGTTTTACGGCGATTACGAATATACCCCCTGTAAGGGGGATAACGTGCTTCTTTCGCTGAGCTTCAGCGGAAACAGCTATGTCGTGGAAAACGGAGCATTCCGTGTTGATTATGCAAGCCATAATGCGTTTAACTTTATTGTTCCCGACAGTGTAGACGGAACGGTTGATGCAATGGAGCTTACGGCGCTTTATCTGTATGTGCGTTCAAACGGTCAGAACTCCGACTATATTGTCCGCGGAGGTGTTGTTTATACTCACGGAGATAACGGAGTTGAAAGAACGATAAAAGATCAGAGCGGCATTAAATTTATAGATGAAAAAGGCGAAACAACCAAGAACAGCCCGGGAGGCGATGCAGATCTGAGCGATAACAACACGGTATCTGCCGGCGGTAAATGGATTTACACATTTATAATAGTGGTTGGCGGAGCGCTGGCAGGCTGCGTTATTGTCAGAATATATATAAAGCTTGAGAGGGGTAATGACTGATATGATTCTTTATGAAAAGACGATAGATACAAAGAACATTTACAGCGGCAGAGTGTTGAAGTTCAATGTGGATACGGTAGAGCTTGAAAACGGAATGAAAGCCGAAAGAGAGCTTGTTTTGCATCCGGGCGGAGTAGGCATAGCGGCCGTGGACGGCGACGGATATATTTATATGGTAAAGCAGTTCAGAAAGCCGTACGATACGGTCCTTACCGAAATACCCGCAGGAAAACTTGAAAAAGGCGAAGACCCCGAACTTGCGGCATTGCGTGAGCTTGAAGAAGAAACCGGAATAAAGGCTGATGGGTTGATTTCCCTCGGAGAGTTTTACCCGTCGGTAGGGTACACAAACGAGGATCTTCACCTGTATCTTGCAACCGACTTTGATTTCGGCGCGTCACACCCCGATGATGACGAGTTTGTCGATGTATGCAAAATTCACATCAGCGACGCTGTCGGCATGATAATGTCGGGTGATATAAAGGATGGAAAAACAATAGCTGCGGTTCTTAAGGCAAAAATTTATTTGAAAATATGATTTTAAAGAATTTTTATGCAATATTATTAAATCTTGTTAAAAACTCTTTATTAATCTTGACAAATACTGTCGGTATGAGATATAATATACCGTACGACTTTAAAAAGCAACAGTTTTTAATATATGGAGGGTAAAAAATGTCCGGTCATTCAAAATGGAATAATATAAAACACAAAAAGGAAAAATCCGATGCTCAGAAGGCTAAAATATTTACCAAAATGGGCAGAGAAATAGCCGTTGCTGCCAAATCGGGCGGATCTGACCCCGAAACAAACGGCAGACTCAAAGACGCAATTGCAAAGGCACGTTCTTATAACATGCCTAATGATAACATAGCAAGAGTTATAAAAAAAGCTGCCGGCGAGCAGAATATGGATAATTTTGAGGATATCAATTATGAGGGTTACGGTCCGAGCGGTGTTGCCGTTATTGTTGAAACACTTACGGATAACAGAAATAGAACAGCAGGCGATCTCAGACATTATTTTGATAAATTCGGGGGTAACCTCGGAACAAACGGTTCGGTATCGTGGATGTTTGAACAGAAGGGCATAATCGTTATAAATAAAGATGATGAAATTGATCCCGATGAGCTCACCATGGACGCTCTTGATGCCGGTGCAGACGATTTCGGAATTGAAGATGAATACTACGAGATAGCAACGTCTCCGGATGCTTTCAGAGGTGTAAGAGATGCTTTGGAGGAAAAGGGATACAAATTTGAATCGGCAGAGCTTGAAATGATACCTAACAATACGGTTCAGCTTACAGATGAGCACGATATTCTGATGATGGAAAAGCTTATAGAGAATCTTGAAGACAATGACGATGTTCAGAATATTTATCACAACTGGGAAGAAGCCGAATAAATAATACTTAAATTGAATTCAGGAGGCTTTAAAGTGGATAAAATTCTGATAAACGGCGGAAAGCCGCTCTGCGGAGAAGTACATATCAGCGGAGCAAAAAATGCGGCTGTGGCAATAATTCCCGCGGCTCTTCTTGTGTCGGGTAAATGTACAATAGAAAACCTGCCCGATATAAGCGATGTTGACAGTATTCTCAGCATGATAAAATCACTCGGAGCATCAGTTGAAAAACCCGATAACAATACGGTTGTTATAGACGCTTCGAATCTTTCTACATATACCGCAAGCCCCGAGCTTGCGGCTAAAATGCGCGCTTCATATTACCTTATGGGTGCGCTTGCGGGGCGCATGAAAATGGCAAGTGTTCCCCCTCCGGGAGGCTGTAATTTCGGCACGAGACCGATAGATCAGCACCTGAAAGGCTTTGAATGTCTCGGATGTATCGTTACAAATGACAATACTTTCGTAAATATAGATGCAAAAAATATATGCGGCGGCAATGTATATTTTGACGTTGTAAGCGTAGGCGCTACGATTAATGCGATTTTGGCGGCTGTCCTTGCACCGGGCAAAACAGTGCTTGAAAACTGCGCAAAAGAACCGCATGTCGTTGATCTTGCAAACTTTTTAAATTCAATGGGTGCAAGCATCAGAGGAGCCGGCACGGATATTATAAAGATATACGGTGTGGATTCTCTTCACGGCGGCGCATATTCAATCATTCCCGATCAGATCGAAGCCGGTACTTATATGTCGGCTGCTGTTGCGACGCGCGGAGATGTGCTTATTAAAAATATTATTCCCAAACATCTTGATGCCATTACCGCAAAATTTGTGGAAATGGGTGTAACGGTTGAGGAATATGATGAAGAAATAAGGGTTAAAACCGATAAACCCCTTAAAAACATTAAGGTGAAAACGCTGCCTTATCCCGGATTTCCGACTGATCTGCAGCCTCCGATGGTTGTTGTGCTCTCTACGATCAGCGGAACAAGCGTCGTTACCGAGGGCGTGTGGGAGTCTCGCTTTCAGTATATAACGGAGCTTGAAAAAATGGGTGTGGATATAACCGTAAACGGAACCGTTGCCACAATAAACGGCGGCATCCCTCTTAAGGCATCAAGTGTATGTTGTACGGATCTCAGAGCCGGCGCGAGCATGATTATAGCTGCTCTTGCCGTAAACGGAACAACCGAGATAACAAATCTCCGCCATATTGACCGCGGATATGAACACATTGTAGATAAGCTCCGTGCTTTGGGTGCGGATATTAAGAGGATAAATGATTAAGTTTTTAACACTTTACAGTTCAAGTTCAGGTAACTGTACACTTATTTCCGATGGAGATACAAACATATTGATTGATGCCGGAGTCAGCTGTGCAAAGATAACGTCGGCACTTTTAAATGCAGATGTTATGCCTGAAGAGATAGACGCCATGCTCGTTACTCATGAACACAGCGACCATATTTCGGGTATAAGGGTTTTCAGCAGAAAATATAATACACCGATATATGCAAACGCGTCGGTTATGGGGTGTATCTTAAACAGTGCCTGTGATATCAGGCCCGGCAATGCCCATGTTATTACCGTTGCAAAACCGTTTGAGATACGTTCTCTTACCGTTAAAGCCTTTCAGACTCCTCATGATTCGGTGTCATCTGTGGGCTACAGTGTGATTGCCGATGGCAAAAAATACAGCGTATGCACGGATACGGGCACGGTCACAAAGGCCATGCTTGCTAATTTAAGCGGCAGCGAAGCTGTTCTGATAGAGGCAAACCACGACGAGACCATGCTTAAAAAAGGAGCATATCCGTATCACTTAAAAAAGCGTATACTCTCCGACAGCGGGCATCTTTCAAATGATAAATGCGCATGGCTTGCAACGCAGCTTGCCATATGGGGAACAAAGAGAATAATCCTCGGGCATCTGAGTGAACATAATAATACTGAAGAAAAAGCGTATTCAACCGTAAAAAACATGATGGAAAATAACGGAATAAAAGTCGGGGCGGATGTTATTTTGAAAGTTGCGTCCAAAGACGGAATATGCAAAATATAAAATATACAAATAAAAAAGATAAAAAACACGGTGCGAAAAATTCGCACCGTTTTCAGTATACATGAGTTTTACACAAATTCTGCTGCATCTGCCGCAAGACAATACCTGTTTTCCATCATACCGCATATGGCAGATATCTGGCAGTGAGAATCAAATTCTCAGATGGCTCTCGTAACCTTGTTGGAACGAAGGCAGCTTGTGCAAGCATATACTCTTTTGGGAGTACCGTCAACAAGAGCTCTGACTCTTCTGACATTTGCTTTCCATGTTCTGTTTGATCTTCTGTGTGAGTGGCTGACCTTTATACCGAAAGCTACACCCTTACCACATATTTCGCACTTTGCCATTTTTGTGCACCTCCTAATTTGCTGACTCGTTTACAAAACATTGTTATTATATCAGAAATCGGCACATAATGCAAGCCTTTTTTTTAATTTTTAGTGTTTTTTTAAAAAATATGATAATTTATGCATAAAATACACTTTTTTTTGTTTATTTTATTAAAATAAACAAAATTAAAAAAATTTTGCTAAAACTATTTAAATTTTTTTGAAAATAGTGTATAATGTAAAAAGACGGATTTGTCACGGAGGTGTTTTATGGAAAATTACAATTTCAGTGTTGAACTCGG
This sequence comes from uncultured Clostridia bacterium, assembly GCA_934463165.1. Classification (GTDB taxonomy): domain Bacteria; phylum Bacillota; class Clostridia; order UMGS1810; family UMGS1810; genus RGIG1828. The sequence goes on along the minus strand of CAKSJG010000002.1, from coordinate 285,148 downwards.
CAAAATTGTCGAAGAGTTTGGCCTTGAGAAAATATGGGTAAGCAAAGACTACGAAAAGACGAGAATAGTCACAAATGAAGTCAACAGACCGAGTTTGCAGATTGCGGGTTTTTTTGATTATTTTTATAATAACCGTATTCAGATCATAGGTAAGGTTGAGCTTTCTTATCTTGAAAAAATGACGTCGGAGCAAATGAGTTCTTCTTTGGAAAAACTGTTTGAAAAAGAAATCCCATGTGTCATTGTCACAAGAAATATGGAAGTTCCGCCCGAAATGATATCTCTTGCCGAGAAATACAACACACCGATATTGCGTACGTCAAATACGACATCGAGATTTATGAGCTCACTCATATCTTTTTTGAATGTTGAGCTTGCACCGAGAATTACCGTACACGGTGTTCTGGTTGAAGTATACGGCGAGGGAATACTCCTTTTGGGAGACAGCGGAGTCGGAAAAAGCGAGGCTGCTATCGAACTTGTAAAAAGAGGTCACCGTCTTGTTGCGGATGATGCGGTTGAGATAAAGCGTGTGTCGGATATATCGCTTTTGGGTTCTGCACCCGATATAATAAGGCATTTTGTAGAGCTTCGCGGTATAGGTATCGTTGATGTTAAAATGATATTCGGTATCGGAGCGGTAAAGAATATAGAAAAGATTGATTTTATCATTAATCTTGAGCTTTGGCAGGAAAAGAAACAGTATGATCGTCTCGGTCTTACAACGGAGTATACCGATATATTGGGTATAGATATTCCGTCAATAACCGTGCCGGTTAAACCGGGCAGAAATCTTGCCGTGGTTATTGAGGTTGCGGCTATGAATAACCGGCAGAAAAAGATGGGCTACAATGCGGCGGAAGCTCTTAATAACCGCGTTATGTCGGAAATGAACCAAAAAAACACCGAAAACGAACAAAATTAAATGGAGGAATTTAAAATGTATTATATAGGATTGGATTTGGGCGGAACAGGTATAAAGGTAGGTATAGTTACCGAGGACGGTAATATTATAGCTAAGGACAGCGTTCCCACGCGTGCCCAAGACGGATATGAGGTTATATCGAAGGATATGGCGGATCTCGTGCTTAAGGTGCTTTCGGACAACGGAATAACTTTGGACGAAATCAAATGTATCGGCATAGGATGCCCCGGCTCCATTGACGATAAAAACGGTGTAGTATATTATGCAAACAATATACTTTTGAGAAATGCGCCGATTTGCGCCGAAATGAAGAAATATATCGATAAGCCTGTTTACATAGGCAACGATGCCAACTGTGCCGCGCTCGGCGAATATTTTGCCTTAAATGATGACAGTGTTACCGATTTTGTTGCAATTACTCTCGGAACGGGTGTCGGCGGTGGAGTTATAATCAATAAAAAGCTTTTTACTGGGTATAACGGTGTCGGTGCAGAACTCGGACACACGGTTATAGCGTTTGACGGCGAACAGTGCAGCTGCGGCAGAAAAGGATGCTGGGAAGCATATGCATCTGCAACTGCTCTCATCAGAGAAGCCGAAAAGGCAGCAAATGAGAATCCGGATTCTCTGCTTAAACAAAACATAGATAAAAACGGCGGAAAAGCCAACGGCAAACTCGTATTTGACTCTGCGGACGCAGGTGACAAAACGGCTGAAGAAGTTGTTGATAAATATATAAAATCAATAGGCGAGGGTATAATAAACATAATAAATATTTTCCAGCCGAATGTTCTGGCAATAGGAGGCGGAATAAGCAATCAGGGTGAAAAGCTTTTAAAACCCATAAAAGATTACGTAATGCCGAGAACATATGCTTCGGGTATTGTTCCGCCTGTTGAGCTTACTATTGCAAAGCTCGGCAATGATGCAGGAATAATAGGCGCGGCATTCCTGGGAAGATAAGGATGTGTATTTTTTGACGGATAGACAAAAAATTGTTACAGACATAAAAAGCAGATTTCCGAACGCTGAAATATATACAGATGAACCTATGAGCCGCCATACGACATTCCGTATAGGCGGCAAAGCGGATTTTTTCTTATCCCCGTCATGTGTTGACGAATTAATATTTATCGTTGATTATTTAAAAAAAAATAATATCCCGATAACCGTTACGGGCAACGGATCAAATATCCTTGTTTCCGATGAGGGAATAGACGGCGCTGTAATATGCATCGGCAAAAATTTTTCGGGTGTAAAGTGCGAAGGCGAATACGTTTCCGCCTTATCGGGAACGCTTTTATCAAAAATTGCAGCCTATGCGCTTGAAAATTCGCTTTCGGGATTTGAATTTGCATCGGGAATACCCGGTACGCTCGGCGGTGCGCTTGTTATGAATGCCGGTGCATACGGCGGTGAAATGAAAGATATCGTTACGGAGACAAAATACTTAAGCACGGACGATTTGAAAATACACACGTTTACCGGTGATGAACACGGTTTTGCCTACAGAAAGAGCAACTTTACGGACAAGAATATTATCATAGAATCCGTTTTAAAGCTGAAAAAAGGCAACCGTGATGATATTAAGTCGGAGATGATGTCTCTTTCGGCAAAAAGACGTGAAAAACAGCCGCTCGAATATCCGAGTGCAGGCAGCACGTTTAAGCGCCCGGAGGGGTATTTTGCCGCAAAACTTATTGACGATTCGGGTCTTAGAGGCTACAGCTGCGGCGATGCGTGCGTATCTGAAAAGCACTGCGGTTTTGTTGTTAACAAAGGCAGTGCGTCATTTGAAGATGTAATGTGCGTTATAGAGCATACAAAGAAAACCGTAAAAGAAAAATTCGGCGTAACTCTTGAGCCGGAGGTTAAAATAATCGGGAGAAAAAGGAATGGGTAGATTATGAAGTTTGTTATTATAACCGGTATGTCGGGAGCCGGAAAAAGTCAGGCAATCAAAACATTTGAAGATTTGGGCTTTTTTTGCGTTGACAATATGCCTCCGCTTCTGTTTTCAAAGTTTGCCGAATTGTGCAGTAATTCCGACAGCAACATAAATAAGGTTGCATTCGTAATAGACAGCAGGGGAGGCTCGCTTTTTAAAGAGATTAATCAAATCATCGATGACTTTGAAAAAAATTACGGCAAGTGCACCATTTTGTTTTTGGATGCAGACAATGATGTTTTGGTTAAAAGATATAAAGAGACGAGAAGAAAGCATCCTTTGAGCGAAGACGGCAATCTCATAGACGGGCTTAAGAAAGAACGCGAGATGCTCATGCCGCTTAAGGAGAAAGCTTCTTATATCGTAAATACGTCGGATATGAAACCGCGCCAGCTTCAGGATTATATCAAAAATGTTGTCGTAAATGACTACGACGCGGTGAAAAGCATGACAGTGGAGGTCGTAAGCTTTGGCTTTAAATACGGAATACCGCTTGATTCCGACATAGTATATGACGTAAGATTTTTGCCGAATCCGTTTTATGTTCCCGAGCTTAAAACCAAAACCGGTCTTGACGATGATGTCGTAGCTTATGTCAAAAATTCTCCGGTGACTCATGAATACCTGAACAAGTTAATGGATTTTATGGATTTTCTTGTTCCTAATTATGTGGAGGAAGGAAAGTCAACTCTTGTAATTGCTGTGGGATGTACGGGTGGAAAGCACCGATCTGTAACGGTTGCAAACGAAATATACAAACACATGCTTGAAAACGGTTATAACACATTTATAGCCCACAGAGATATCAATAAAGACAGATAGGACTGATTTCATGAATTCTAAAAGTGCGCTTTCGGATATGAAGGTTGTTGCAATCGGCGGCGGATCGGGATTATCCGTAATGCTGAGAGGTCTCAAACAGCTCACTAAAAATATATCGGTTATCGTGACGGTTGCGGATGACGGAGGAAGCTCCGGGATTTTACGCCACGATATGAATATACTTCCCCCGGGGGATATAAGAAACTGTATAACGGCGCTGTCTGAAAGACAGCCGCTTATGGAAGAGCTTTTTTCTTACAGATTCAAATCGGGATCTTTGTCAAACCAGAGCTTCGGCAATCTTTTTCTTGCCGCAATGACGGATATAACGGGCAGTTTTGAAATGGCAATAAATCAGATGAGCTCCATACTCAAGGTTAAAGGTGAAGTTATGCCCGTAACGCTTGATGATGTTTCGCTCAGAGCAACGCTTTTAAACGGCAAAATCATAAACGGAGAGTCGACAATTCCGGGCGCCGTGATAGAAAACGCTTCTCCCATTGAAAAGGTAGAACTTGTGCCGCCCGATGTCAGACCGTTTAAAAACGCTCTTGACGCCATCGCTTCGGCAGATATGATTATAATAGGTCCCGGCAGTCTTTATACAAGTCTTTTGCCAAACTTTCTTGTCGGCGGTATAGCCGAGGCGGTTTATAAATCACAGGCAAAGGCGGTATACATATGCAATGTCATGACACAGCGCGGCGAGACCGACGGTTACAAGGCATATGACCATGTTGAGGCCTTTGAAAGACATATCAGATACCCGGTAATAGATTATTGCATTGCCAATAGTGCACCGATACCGCAAAAATACCGCGACAGATATAAAAAGGAATACAAAATTCCGGTCGAGCTTGACGAAAAACGCTTTGAAGGCTCCGATGTAAAGCTTGTCAGCGGTGATTTGCTTTATTTTCCGAGGGAGACAACGGTCAGACACGATTATGTCCGTCTTGCCGCTCTCATAGAAAAAATTGCATGCATGATAAAAGGAGAGGACAAATAATTGTCATTTTCGTCTGATACCAAAAATGAAATAATTAAATACAGTGAATCGACAAAACACCAGCGGATATGCCGTCTTATGGGCATGCTTTGCTGCGGTGCAAAATTTATACGCAGAGACAGCGGATGCCTGATAAGATTTTCTACCGAAAATCCCAAAATAGCCGGGCATTTTTATTCTCTTGTCAAAAACGAATGTCTTATAAAAACCGTGCTTAAGATAAACAGAAGCACAAGCGGTGCGGTTTATTTTGTGAATATATCGGAAAAAAGCGCCGTCAATGCGCTTCTTCGTGTATGCGGACAGATTCATAACAACGAAACATATGACAGATTCGAAGAATTCAGACCCTATATGTCGTTTTTAAAATCGAAGGCAGATATAAGGGCTTTTGTAAGAGGTGCCTTTATTTCGTGCGGATCCGTTATAAATCCGCGTAAAAACTGTCATCTTGAGTTTGTAACGCAAAGCAGCGAGCTTTCGGATTCGCTGTGTATGATGCTTAATGATATTGAATTTAATCCAAAGTGTACAATGCGTAAAAACAGTTATGTTATATATTTTAAAAACGGCAGTGAAATATCAGATATTCTTGCGTCCCTCGGAGCGTTTGATTCGCTTATGGAATATCACAACATAAAAATAATGAAAGATATGCGAAACTCGATAAACCGAAGAATTAACTGTGATAATGCAAATATAGACAAAACGGTTGACGCATCTCATAAGCAGTGTGACGCAATCGAGAAGCTGCAGCGTCTCGGAATTTTGGAAAAACAAAGTGAGCAGCTCAGAGAAATTGCGGATTGCAGACTTAAATACCGCGAATTGAGCCTTGCGGAGCTTGGGGCAATGATGAATCCCCCGATCGGAAAATCGGGAGTGAATCACAGACTCAGAAAGCTTGTGGAGCTTGCAGAAAAATACAGAGGACAGAAAAATTTATGAGCGATTTTGTTCATCTTCATTTGCACACTCAATACAGCCTTTTGGACGGCGCCGCCGATATAGACGGCGTTATTGAGTGTGCAAAAAAATTTAATATGAATTCTGTTGCCATAACCGATCACGGAGTGATGTACGGGGTTATGGATTTTTATTTTTCGGCATTGAAAAGCGGAGTAAAACCCATAATCGGTTGTGAGGTGTATACCTCTTTAAATTCGCGTTTTGAAAGAAACGGCGATAAAAAATACGGTCATCTCGTACTTTTGTGTGAAAATAACACAGGATATAAAAATTTAATCCGTCTGGTGACACAGGCTACAGAAGACGGATTTTATTATAAACCGCGCGTCGATACAGAGCTTTTAAAAAAATACGGTGAGGGTCTTATAGCGCTGAGCGGATGCCTCAGAGGGGATGTTGCATCGGCATATCTTGAATCGGGTTATGAGGCTGCTTTTGAAAAAGCAAAGCTTTTAAGCGGTATTTTCGGCAGTAATAACTTTTTCCTGGAGGTTCAGAATCACGGTATCCCGGAGGAGGAGATGGTAAGAGAATGCATGAAAAAGCTTTCGAGAGATCTGAAGCTTCCTCTTGTTGCAACAAATGATGTTCATTATGTAGAAAAAAAGGACGCGGAAACTCAAGACGTCCTGATGTGTATTCAAACCGGGAAAAAACTTTCCGATCCTGACAGGCTTAAAATGAAAGAGACAGAGTATTGGTTTAAATCCGATGATGATATGAAAGAACTTTTTGCGGATATGACCGAAGCAACGGAAAATACTCTTAAAATTGCAAAGCGATGCAATGTATATTTTGATACCGACAAAATGCATTTGCCCAAAGCGGAGATAAATACATCCCTTACGCATGAAGAATATCTTGAAAAACTTTGCATGGACGGAATAAAGAAAAAATACAAAGAGCCCGATGAAAATATTTTCAAAAGACTGCACCGGGAGCTTGATGTAATAAACAAAATGGGATTTACGGACTATTTTCTGATTGTATACGATTTCATAAAATATGCCAAGGATAACGGTATACCGGTTGGCCCGGGAAGAGGATCGGCTGCCGGAAGCATAGTTTCGTATGCGCTTAACATCACGGAGATTGACCCGATAAAATACGGATTGATTTTTGAAAGGTTTTTAAATATCGAAAGGGTCACCATGCCCGATATAGATATTGACTTTTGTTATCGCAGACGTGATGAAGTCCGCGAATATGTCATAAAAAAATACGGCAGCGAAAGAGTCGCTCAAATCATAACATTCGGAACACTTGCCGCGCGCGCTGCGGTTAAGGATGTCGGCAGGGTTCTCGGAATTTCTCCGTCCGATGTGAATGCCGTTACAAGATGCATACCGTCTCTTCCCAAAATCATGCTCAGAGATGCGATAGAAAATTCGTATGAACTCAAAAAAATGTATGAAGACAGGTCTGATATCAGACGAATGATTGACATTGCTCTTAAAATTGAAGGCTATCCGCGAAATGCTTCAACCCATGCCGCAGGGATAGTTATAAGCGACAGGAATCTTACGGATTATGTTCCGCTTCAAAAGGGCGATTCGGGTTTCATAACGCAATACGGTATGTCATCACTTGAAAAGATAGGCCTTTTAAAAATGGACTTTTTGGGCCTCAGAAATCTGACGGTTATAGACGATGCATGCAAACTCATCAGCCTTGCGAAAAATGCGGATTTTGATATAAGTAAAATACCGTATGACGATGAGGCAACATTTAATTTAATAAAATCCGGTGATACCGATGCAGTATTCCAGCTTGAAAATCCCGGACTGCAGTCTTTTTTGAGAAAGTTCAAACCGAAATACGTTGAGGATATCATTATCACTACATCTATATACAGGCCGGGACCTATGGATCAGATACCGCTGTTTCTGAAGAATTATAACAATCCGAAAGAAATTAAATACGCGCACCCTCTTCTTAAGCCTATTCTTGAGCCAACATACGGCGTTGTAGTTTATCAGGAGCAGGTTATGCAGATTGTGCGTACTCTTGCGGGATATTCTCTCGGGCGTGCCGATATTGTACGCCGTGCGATGTCGAAAAAAAAGCAGGATGTTATGCTTGCCGAGCGTGAGGTATTCATCCGAGGTCAGGAAAAGAACGGTAAAATAATTATCGCTGGGGCTCTCAGGCGCGGAGTGGACGAAAAATGCGCAAACGAAATTTTTGATTCGCTTACCGATTTTGCAAAATACGCATTTAACAAATCCCACGCGGCATGTTATGCACACATTGCATACACAACGGCATATCTGAAAGCACATTACCCGGTACAGTATCTCGCCGCGGTATTAAAGAATTATGCCGGATATCAGAATAAAGCGTTAAAATATATATCTTCGTTTTCAAAATACGGTATACGCGTTTTAAAACCCGATATAAACAAAAGCCGTGTACATTTTAACCCCGAGGGAAATAATGTGCGTTTCGGATTCTGCTGGATAAAAAATGTCGGTACAAAATTTCCGTATCAGATAGAGTCGGAAAGAGAGGAAAGAGGTACGTTTATAAGCTTTACCGATTTTATAAAAAGAATGTGCCGCTATGATCTCAACAAAAGATGCATTGAATACATGATAAAAAGCGGATGCTTTGATTCGCTTTATCCGAACAGAAGAGTGCTTTTATACAATTATGAAAAAATCATTGACAGGTACTCGTCTGATATCAGAAATGAACTTTCGGGTCAGCTGAGTTGGTTCGCCGATACCTCTGCTGTGGGAGACGGTGAATTTACGGAAAAGAATATTGATGATTTTTCAAAGGAGGACAGGCTCTCATTTGAATATGAATGCACGGGAATGTATTTTACCGGGCATCCTCTCGATCCGTACAGATTTAAGGTTGAAGCATTTTCGGACAGAAGCATAGCTTCTATCGTTGAAGATGTTTCCGCGGATTCGTCAAAAATAACCGTGTGCGGCAGAATATCAGGCTTTTCCGTTCGCCGCACCAAAAGCGGAAAAATACTTTCTTCGTTTAAAATTTCCGATTTTTCGGGATTTGCCGATGCGGTTGCATTCGAAAAGACGCTTTCCAAATGCCGCGACATTCTTAAAGACGGCAGCGTTATTCAGGCGTTGGTAACGGTAAACTTCAAAGACGGCGAATCAGTGGGTGAACTTAATCTTATCTCTGCACGTTTGCTGGACGAAGCAGAGGATTTCGGCGGTAAATCGTTATATTTAAAAATTGATGATATGTCATTGTATGAAACGGTCAAAAACATTCTGGAACCGTGCCGCGGAGAAAGCAAGGTATATATATATTTCGGCAAAAGCGGCAGGCTTATATGCTCCGATGAAGCTCACGGTATAACTTTGGATGAAAACGTTTATCTTAAATTGTGTGATATACTCGGATCGGGAAATGTTAAAATAAAAAAATAAATTTGAAAAATATATATAAAAAACAACGAAATTATGCAAATACACTTGATTTTTATTGAAAAATAGTATATATTATAACAATAGCGGTTTTAAGTGGGAAAATGACAGAATGGAGTGATAAAAATGGACTATCCCGAAAAAGGCGATGATTATATCGTTATCAAAGCTCTTGAGGACGGAGTCAATATCATGGGTCTTACAAGAGGCAGAGATACAAAGTTCCATCATACCGAAAAACTTGACAAAGGTCAGGTTTATGTTGCGCAGTTTACCGAGATCACATCTGCAATGAAAATTAACGGCAGAGCAGCTGTTTATACAAAACACGGAATGATAGAATCCGGTGACTGATTATAATTTGAATATTGTTTAAATTTTATGTGCGGCGCATGCCCGAAGCGCGGTGCGTGTTTTAATAAATTTTTCGGGCGGAAAGGCATGGATGAAAAATGGATATTAAAAAAATCGGTGTTCTTACAAGCGGCGGAGACGCTCCCGGTATGAATGCAGCTATAAGATCAATAGTAAGATGCGGTATCGCAAACGGGTTTAAAATGATAGGTGTTGAACGCGGTTATCACGGTCTTTTAAGAGGCGAATTTGTTGAAATGGACGCAAAGAGCGTAAGCGACCTCATTCAAAGAGGAGGAACCGTTCTGCAGACGGCAAGAAGCGCACAGTTCGCAACTCCCGAGGGCATTCAGACCGCTGTTAAGACAGCAAAGGAATATGGTCTTGACGCACTTGTCGTAATCGGCGGTGACGGATCTTTCAGAGGCGCTCAGAAGCTTACAAACAGCGGATTGCCGACAATAGGCATTCCCGGAACAATAGACAATGATATTTCATGCACGGAGTATACAATCGGATACGATACGGCGCTTAACACAGCCATGGATGCTGTCGATAAGGTAAGAGATACGGCTACAAGCCATCAGAGATGCTCTATCATTGAGGTTATGGGCAGAGGTGCCGGTTATATTGCTGTTGATGTCGCACTTGCAACAGGTGCCGAAATGGTTCTTGTTCCCGAAAAAGACAGTGCATATTCCGTTGATGAAATCGTAGACAGAATTGTTGTCGACATCAATAAGGCTCAGGCAGTGGGCAAAAAGCACCACATCATAATTTCGGCAGAGGGAATAGGACATTCGTTTGAAATTGCAAAGAAGATAGAAAGCCTCACCGGCGTTGAAACAAGAGCTACAATTCTCGGTCATATTCAGCGCGGAGGAAGCCCGTCAATGAGAGACCGCGTAATTGCCGCACAGATGGGTATGAAAGCTATAGATCTTCTTAAAGAGGGCAAGTCAAACAGAGTTGTAATTGTTAAGGACGGAAAGATTGACGATGTCGATATCAATGAGGGACTTGCAATGAAAAAGACAATTTCGGATGAGGACTATAAACTCATCTTTAAACTTTCAAGATCGTAATTAAAGCTGAATATATTGACGGACGGTGAACAAATGAAACTTGTAATATGCATACTTATGGTTTTCGGAGCAATGATAACATTTTTTTCGCGTAAAATTGCAGAGCTTATTCTGAGCGGAAAGCGCGAGGTGAATGAGGCCGACATAGTATATATAAAGCTTGTCGGATTTGCATTTGTGCTTGCCGCCGCAATAATTATTTTCAGCATGTAGCAGAGGGAGATAAAACAATGAAAATCAAAAAGGAACTTGCCAAAACCTACAATCCGGCAGAGGTAGAAGACAGAATATATGCCGATTGGGTAGATAACGGATATTTTAAAGCGGATGCAAAAAGCAAAAAAGAACCGTTTACCATAGTCATACCTCCTCCGAATGTCACGGGTCAGCTCCATATGGGTCATGCTCTTGATGAAACACTTCAGGACATTTTAATCCGTTACAAGAGAATGAGCGGATATGAAGCGCTCTGGATTCCGGGAACAGACCATGCCGGAATAGCAACGCAGATTAAGGTTGAAGAGACCTTAAGAAAAGAAGAAGGACTCACAAGATATGACCTCGGCAGAGAAAAGTTTCTTGAACGTGTATGGGATTGGAAAGAAAAATTCGGCTCGCGCATAATTAATCAGCTTAAAAAGCTCGGATCGTCATGCGATTGGTCAAGAGAACGTTTTACCATGGATGAGGGCTGCAGCGAGGCCGTAAAAAAAGTTTTTGTTAATTTATATAACAAGGGGCTTATATATCAGGGCAGCAGAATTATAAACTGGTGTCCGCATTGTATAACCGCGCTTTCGGACGCTGAGGTTGAATATGCGGAGCAGGAAGGATATTTCTGGCATATAAACTATCCCGTAAAAGACAGTGACGAGGTTGTTGAAATAGCAACCACAAGACCCGAAACTCTTTTGGGAGATACGGCTGTTGCCGTTCATCCCGATGATGAAAGGTATAAGCATCTTGTCGGAAAAATGCTCATACTTCCCCTTGTGGGTCGTGAAATCCCGGTTGTTGCCGATGAATATGTCGACATGGAATTCGGAACGGGCTGCGTTAAAATTACGCCTGCTCATGACCCCAATGATTTTGAAGTCGGTATGAGACATAACCTTGAGCAGATCAAGGTCTTGAACGATGATGCCACTATCAATTCATACGGCGGAAAATACGAAGGACTTGACCGCTACGAGGCAAGAAAGCAAATGGTTGAGGACTTAAAGGAGCAGGGATATCTTGTAAAGGTTGTTCCGCATAAACATAATGTTGGTCAGTGCTACAGATGCGGCACTACGGTTGAGCCGATTATCTCAAAACAGTGGTTCGTAAAGATGAAACCGCTTGCCGAAAGGGCAATAGATGTTGTAAAAGACGGAACAATCAAGTTTGTTCCCGAAAGATTCAGCAAAACATATATGAACTGGATGGAGAATGTCCACGATTGGTGCATTTCCCGTCAGCTTTGGTGGGGTCACAGAATCCCTGCATTCTACTGTGAGGATTGCGGCAAGACAACCGTATCTGCCGATGAAGTTACGGTTTGCCCTCATTGCGGCGGAAAGGTTAATCAGGAGAGCGATGTTCTCGATACATGGTTCAGCTCTGCTTTATGGCCTTTCTCCACTCTCGGCTGGCCCGAAGGGACCGACGATCTTAAAAAATTCTATCCGACAAGTGTTCTTGTTACCGGATATGATATAATATTCTTCTGGGTTGCACGTATGATATTCTCCGGTATGGAGCATATGAATAAAGAACCGTTTAAGCATGTTTTCATACACGGTATTGTTCGTGACAGTCAGGGCAGAAAGATGAGCAAATCACTCGGCAACGGTATTGATCCGCTTGAAGTAATTAAGGATTACGGCGCCGACGCACTTAGATTTACTCTTGCTTCGGGTAATTCCCCCGGAAATGATATGCGTTTTTATAATGAAAGAGTTGAAGCAAGCCGTAACTTTGCAAATAAGATATGGAATGCGTCAAGATTTCTTCTTATGAATCTTGATACGGATAGCATAGAGCTTCCTGATGCATCGGAGCTTAAAAAAGAAGATAAATGGATTCTTTCAAAATATAATGCGCTTATAAAAGAAGTTACCGAAAATCTTGATAAATTCGAACTCGGTGTTGCCGCAGCAAAACTTTATGATTTCATATGGGATGATTACTGCGATTGGTATATTGAGCTTGTAAAACCGAGACTTTATGAAAAAACGGGTGCGGATAAGACGGCGCAGCAAGTGCTCAGTTTTGTTCTTGTCGGCGCGCTGAAGCTCCTGCATCCTTTTATGCCCTTTATTACGGAAGAGATATTCTCGTATCTTCCCACGGGAGAGAAAAGCATCATGATAAGCTCGTGGCCCGAATACGATCCGGCGCTTGACTATTCCGATGATAAGAAAAACATGGAAGTTATCATGGATGCAATCAGAAGCGTAAGAAACATACGTTCACAGATGAATGTTGTACCGTCAAGAAAAGCTAAGCTTATAATCGTAACCGATAATAAAGCATTGTTTGATAAAAGCGCACCATACTTTGAAAAACTTGCTTCAGCATCGGAGACGGTCATAGAGGACAGTGCCGACGAAGTGGCAGAAAATGCCGTAAACGTTGTTGTTGAGGGGGCGACAATCTATATTCCGCTCAATGACCTTGTTGACAGAGAAAAAGAAATTGAAAGGTTAACAAAAGAACTCAAAACTCTTGAGGGCGAAATAAAACGTGTTGAGGGCAAGCTCGGCAATGCCGGATTTGTTGCAAAAGCACCGGCGCATGTTGTTGAAGAAGAAAAAGCAAAAGGTGTTAAATATACAAAGATGCTTGAAGAAGTAAAACAGAGCCTTGAAAAGCTCAAATAAGGAGACGTAATGATAAAAAACGCAGATGAAGCTGTAGAGTATATTCATTCGCTTTCACGTTTCGGAAAAAAAAGCGGTCTTTCAAACATAAAGCTTATGACCGAAAGACTTGGTAATCCTCAGGATAAACTTAAGTTTATTCATATAGCCGGTACTAACGGTAAGGGTTCGGTTTCAAACATGTTAAAAAATATTTTAATGAGTCATTCATATAAGGTGGGGCACTATGTTTCACCTTATATTGAATTTTTCGGCGAAAGAATATGCATAAACAATGAAATGATATCCGATGAAGATCTTGTATATTATACAAACAGGGTCAGATCGGTGTGTGAAGATATAACTCCCATAGAGTTTGAATTTATAACGGCAGCGGCATTTTTATATTATTACGATAAAAAATGTGATGTCGTTGTTCTTGAAACGGGTCTCGGTGGCAGGTTTGACGCAACGAATGTAATTAAGACTTCTCTTGAAGAAGTAATAACTTCAATCGGACTTGACCACACAGCGATTCTCGGAAATACGCTTGATGAAATTGCATTTGAAAAAGCCGGGATCATAAAACCCGGCACACAGGTTGTTGTCGGTGCGGGGATAGGTGAGTCATGCCTTGACGTTATCAAAAATAAATGCACCTCGGTAAATGCCGTTCTCACGGTTCCCGAAGAAAAAGTATCTGATATCAGATATGACTCTGATTATACACGCTTTGTATATAAAGGATTAGACATAAAGCTTTCGCTTAAAGGAACTTATCAGATTGACAATGCGGTCACCGCGGTTGAAACGGCACTTTTGCTTAAAGACAGCCTCGGGATAGACAAAGACGATATTTTAATCGGTCTTTCAAATTCAAAATGGAAGTGCCGTTTTGAGGTGAAAAGAGGAAATCCGGATATTGTATCGGATGGTGCGCATAACAGTCATGCAATAAAGGTGCTTATGGAAAGTATGGATGTGTATTATCCGGATAAAAAAAGGGTTTTTCTTTTTTCAATGCTTAACGAAAAGGATTATGAAAAAAGCATAGAGCTTATATCGGATAAGTGCGATACCATGATAATAACAACTGTTCCGTCATACAGGCAGACATCGGCAGACGAAATTTTTGAATATGCAAGGAAAAGAAAGGAATGCTGTCTGTTTATTCCGTCTCCCGAGGAGGCGCTTAAAAAAGCTGCGGATATTGCAGGCGAAAGCGGTGTTGTGTGTATTTTCGGTTCACTGTATCTTTCGGGATACCTAAGAAAATATGTGTTTAAATAAAAACAAGCCCCCTCTGCACGGCTTACCCATGCAAAGGGGGCTCATTTTTATTCGGATAACGGCAAATTATGCCTTCGACATTTGGGGGATATGCCGCAATTTATTATCCGTCGGTTCGGATTACGTGTTATCTGCAATTGTTACAAAGCTTAAATGATTCACAGTCTGTGCACTGAACTTCCGTGGGGTTCTGTTCGTGTGTTCCGACATTGATCTTATCAAGTGAGCAGAAGTTTTCGCTTCCGCAGTGGTGCTGACACTGTTTAACAGTGCATCCGATTGATCTGTTTGCATTAGACATAATAATTACCCTAACCTTTCTGCCTGCGGATGATGAACATATTCATAATTTTCCGCAGGCAGAAAACGGTGAATACGGCAAAGCAATAAGTGCGGCCGGAGTAATTTCGGTATTTTCCGAAGCACTCTGTTCATATTTTATTATTGCCTTTTAAAAACCGATTATTCATAATGTTCGGTATTTTTTGAAATTATCTTTAAATTGCCATACATTCAAAACATATTTCGTTTTCGCTTTTTTTGCCTTCAGCACAGCATAAAATGTTTTCAAGTGTGATCTTGGCAATTGCATCGAGAGCTTCATTTGTCAAAAAAGCCTGATGTGATGTAACCAAAACATTCGGCATCGATAAAAGTATTGCAAGCCTTTCGTCTCTGTTTGTCATATCCGATAAATCTTCAAAAAACATTTCGCTTTCTTCTTCGTATACATCAAGTGCAGCCGCTCCGACTTTTCCTCGCTTTAGTCCGTCAATAAGTGTACCGCTTGCAATGAGTCCGCCTCTTGATGTATTTACGATGTATACACCGTCTTTCATTCCGGCAATCGAATCGGAGTTTATGATATGTTTGGTCTCGCTTGTCAGAGGGCAGTGAAGTGAAATTATATCCGATTTTTTGCACAGCGTTTTAAAATCCGTATATTCAATTGTTTCATCCGACGGATACGGATCAAAGGCAATAACATTCATGCCGAAGCCTTTGCATATATTGGCAAAGGTTCTTCCGATTTTTCCCGTGCCGACTATCCCGACCGTTTTTCCGTGCATGTCAAATCCCGTCATTCCGTTTAGGCTGAAATTAAAGTCTCTCGTCCTGATATAAGCCTTGTGGTATTTTCTGTTCAGACACATTATCATGCCCATTGCATGCTCTGCCACGGCATAAGGCGAATACTGCGGAACTCTTGCGACCTTTATTTTTCCTTTTGCGTATTTAAGATCAACATTGTTGTATCCTGCGCATCTCAGCGCAATAAGCCCGATATCCAGGCTGCACAGCCTGTCTATAACTTCTTTATTTATATCGTCGTTTACAAAAGCACACACAGCCGTGCATCCCTGCGAAAGTGCTGCCGTATCGGCATTTAAATTGCTGTCAATGTACTTTATGCAGATATTATATTTTTCGCTGTATTTTTTAAAAGATTCTTTGTCATAAGGTTTTGTATCATACATTGCAATTTTGATCATAAAAAAATCACCCCGATTATTATTTGATTCGGGATGATTTTTATGCACCGTTAATTTGTTTTTTGGATTATCTTATAAAATTTGTTTTTATTTTCTTTTCGTATTCCGGATTTTTCAGTCCGTTTTGCAATGCGGCTTCCGCAGATTTCATAAGGTGAGCGATGTTTTGACCGAGTGTACGCATGGTCTGCATGCCTTCAAGATCCTTTTTTACATCTTCGGCCGTGCTCCCGTGAACCTCGTTCCAATACATGGAGCTTGCCACGGTCATATTGCATATGGTGAAATATTTGTTCAGCCTGTCAAGCGCGGAGCTTGCGCCGCATCTTCTGCATGATACCACGGCGGCGCCGATTTTGCCTGCCATTTTTGATGCATTAACATAAAAAAATCTGTCGGCAAACGAACAGACCTGACCCGACGCGCCCGCATAATAGACAGGTGAACCCAAAACAACGGCGCCGTAATCATCTATGTTTTCCGTGACTTCGTTAATTTTATCGTCAAAAATGCATTTTCCCGTTTTTGAACAGCTTCCGCATGCCGTGCACCCTGCAACGGGTTTTATACCGAGATACACAATGTCACTTTCAATATTGTTTGCCTTAAGTGATGAGGCAACCTCGCTGAGAGCGGTGTATGTACACCCGAACTCATGCGGACTTCCGTTAATCATAAGAACCTTCATGTTAAAACCTCCTCATATATATTTTAATTATATCACAATTTAAAAAACTTTACCATCATTTTATGCAAAAAAAATAAAAATATAATTAAAAAGGCAAAATGGTGACCTTAAGGTAAAAATATCGTTGATTATATTAATAATATCATTAATTATACAATTGAAATGTCTTGACATTTCATGTATAATTAGAAATCATTATATGTTATTCCGGTAAAAAAGGAGTTAGACAAATTTATGTTTGAATGGAAAATGGCATATGCCGCACACAGCGAATGTACAGATATAAAATGTATAAATGACATAGAAAACACAAAATTAAAAACAATTGATGCAACGGTTCCGGGCAATTTTGAGTTAGACCTTATGAATGCCGGCATTATAAAACCGCTTTATTATTCCGTAAATACTCTTGAAGCACAAAAATATGAAAATACGGATATCTGGTATTATACAACCTTTATGGCGGATGATGATAATATTTATCTGCATTTTGAAGGTATCGATACATATTCGGATATATATGTAAACGGTGAAAAGGTAAAATCAACGGACAATATGTTTATCGGTTATGATGTTTTTGCCGATTTTAAAATCGGTATAAATGAAATTGTCGTGCATATAAAGCCTGCATGTATAGAATCAAGAAAATATAATGTTTCTGCAGGCTGTTTGGCATCAAAATACAACTATCCGT
Source organism: uncultured Clostridia bacterium (assembly GCA_934463165.1). GTDB lineage: Bacteria > Bacillota > Clostridia > UMGS1810 > UMGS1810 > RGIG1828. Next base: position 267,624 of record CAKSJG010000002.1, on the reverse strand, counting down.
CTCTTTATTCAAGAAAAGCGGCCCATATGTTCGGCTGGGATATCATGCCGAGAATAGTATCTGCCGGAATATGGAAAGATGTTGAAATAAGAAAGAAAAAACAGGATAAAATTAATGAAATTTTTATTTATACAAACAGCATTAACTATGATAAAAATATTGCAGATATGCAATGTTATATCAATTTTGACGCATGCGGTGATTATATTTGCGATTATTCCGCAAAAATAATCGGAAGGTGCGGAGAAAGTGTATTTTGCACCGAAGAAAAAATGTGGCACAACAGTTATAAATTTGATTTTTCAATTTCTGATTGCATTCTTTGGTGGCCCAAAAATTCGGGCGAACAGAATTTATATGACGTCGAGGTTCAGTTGCTTTATAACGGCAATGTCTGCGACAGCCGCAGATTAAATGTGGGTATACGCACGGCGGAACTTGACAGAACTGATATCATCGATAATGACGGAAACGGAGAATTCTGTTTTAAAATCAACGGCAAGAAAATATTTGTTCTGGGCACAAATTGGGTTCCGCTTGATGCATTTCATTCAAGAGACAAAGACAGGCTCGACAAAGCTCTTGAGCTCCTTGACGATGTCGGCTGCAACATGGTGCGCTGCTGGGGCGGAAATGTATATGAATCGGACGAATTTTTTGATTTTTGCGATAAACACGGAATTATGGTCTGGCAGGATTTTGCAATGGCATGCGTTGTGCCGCCGCAGGATGAGATATTCGTGAACAAAATAACGGAAGAGGCGGTATATCAGATAAAAAGGCTCAGAAACCATGCGGCGCTTGTTTTGTGGGCGGGAGATAATGAAAATGACATGGTATATTGCGAGAGAACGGGCGCTTTTGCATGTGACCCCAACAAAAACGAGATAACAAGATCCGTAATAAAAAAAGCTTTGCTGTGTCATGATCTCACAAGACCGTATCTTCCGAGCTCACCGTATATAAGCGAGAGGGCATATAAAAATAATTTTGCAACCGCCGAGGCCCATCTGTGGGGACCGAGAGATTATTTTAAAGGTGATTTCTACACAAACAGCAAATGCTGCTTTGCAAGCGAAACGGGTTATCACGGCTTTCCGTCGCCTAAATCTCTTAAAAAATTTTTGGAAAATCCGGAGCGTATATTTAATGACAATTTTGTTCCGACGGATGAATATCTTGTACATGCCGCAGGTATGGAGCTTGATGTTAATTCACCGTATGCATACAGAATAAAGCTTGCATACGATCAGGTTGTGAAGCTGTTCGGTCATGCCGAGGAGAATTTTGACGATTTTGTACGTCAGAGTCAAATTTCTCAGGCGGAGGCAAAAAAGTATTTTATAGAAAGATTCAGACTCAGAAAATGGAGAAGAACAGGCATAATTTGGTGGAACCTGATTGACGGATGGCCGCAGGTTTCGGATGCTGTGGTAGACTGGTATTATACAAAAAAGCTTGCGTATAAATATATTAAACGTTCACAGAATCCGATATGCTTTATGTTCGATGAGCCTAAAGAAAATCATATCACATTGTACGGTGTAAATGACTTTACGCATGATGCCGATGCGGAATTTACCGTTACAAACATTACGAAAAACAGAGAAGTAATGCACGGAAGTGTTCATCTTAAGGCTGATTCTTCGGCAATTGTCGGAACTCTCGAAATAAAAGGAGATGAAAAGAGTTTTTATCTTATTAAATGGATTACGGACGGCACTCGGCACATGAATCATTATTGCACAAATCTTAAAGACATCGATTATCGCATATATATGAAAGAAATAAAAGAATGCGGATTTGATGAATTCGAGGGATTTTAGTATATAAAAATTATATTCTGAATAATTGCGGCGGTACTTTTTTAATGTTTCGGAAGCGCCGCCGTATTTTGCGGTGTTTTCAATCTTGCATGGCATTAACGTGTTATAATGACTTTTCTTGTAAACGGCGGATTTCTGCTGTCGGCACACAGGCGAAAGGCAACAAAAAACGCGTAAAATTCAAAAAAAGCTTGAAAACCTACTAAATCTATGGTATTATAGTGCTATTAACGAATTGGTAGGTGTATAAAATATGAAAATTTCAACAAAAGGCAGATATGCCATACGCATGCTTCTTGATCTTGCCAAGCAAAAGGACGGGGGTTATACGGCTCTTAAGGATATTGCAGAGCGTCAGGGAATATCGAAAAAATATCTTGAACAGATTGTACCCGTGCTGAATAAATCGAGTGTTTTGCAGACAAACCGCGGTTTTCAGGGAGGTTACAGGCTTGCAAAATCACCCGATAAATATACCGTAGGTATGATTTTAAGGCTTACCGAAGGCAGCCTTGCGCCGATTTCCTGCCTTGAAAATTCTCCCAACGAGTGTGAGAGAAGCGGTGAATGTCCGACCCTTTACGTTTGGCAGGGATTATATGATTGCATAACAGATTATCTTGACAACATAACCCTTCAGGATATTTTGGATCACGAAAAGGAAAGCTATTCCAACGATTATGTCATTTAAAATACTTGAATTTGATGCTTTTCTGTGATATTATATACAATATGAGTGAAATTACGGAAAAAGGGGATGTTTATGTGGATTTCAGAAGTCTTACAAAATATATGGACGATCTGATAAAAACCTATGACATACCGAGCTGCGACTGCTCGATATATTATGACGGGATCAATGTTTTCAGATACAAATCCGGTTACACGGACTATGAAAAAAGACGTAGAATCGGCAGACGTGATCTGTATTTTCTTCATTCCGCCGCAAAGCTTGTAAACTGTGTTGCGGTTATGCAGCTTGCAGAAAGTTATAAAATACATTTAAACGATAAGTTTTCGGATTATGTTGACGGTTTTGAAGCTGATTGCAGCATATCAGAGTTTATATCTCGCTACAGTCATACACCGAAGCTTGAAATAGAGCTTTATAATTATTCAAATACAGATAAGCTGATCAGAAAGGTGACGGGTCAGTCACTTGCGGATTATGCCGAGAAAAATATTTTTTCACCGCTTAAAATGAAATCAACATCATACAAGCTGACAAATAAAAATATCGGCAGAATAGCAAAACAGTATTCTTTTGAGAAGCTTTCCGGAACTCCGGTTGAAATAAAAACAAACGTTGAAGAAATTTTTGCGAAAAATGACGGATGTCTTATCACATCTGTCGATGATTTTGCTCTCTTTTGCGAAACAATATGTAATTTCGGGAAATCAAAAAATAAATACGAGCTTCTTACAACCCACAGTGTCAAAGAGCTTATCGGCAGCATAATTTTCAGCGAAACCGAAAAAGAAGACGCATATGTATGCGTGGGTTATAACGGCAGTCTTGTGATTATCGATTTGAAAAAGAAAATATCCCTTGTGTATGTTCAGCATATGAAAAATATCACAGCGGATCGGATGCATATGTACCCCGAACTGAGAAAGACGGCATACGAATGCATCGGTGCGGATACATGGTCCAAGGGCTATAATATGTTTCCGTAATTTCTACATTTATTTTAAGATAAAATACAATATGAAAGGAATTACATAAATTATGGGATATCTGTTTCTTGCGATATCACTTCTGGCCGGAAGCACAAAAGGATTCTGCGGCAAAAAAACAAGCGGATTTTTAACGGAATATAAAGACGCAATGTTTATAAATTTCATACGAATGCTTTTTTGTGTGGTAATCGGTCTTGCGGTCATGCTTTTCGGAGGTAACATAAAATCTCTTGCCATAGACGGTAAAACATTGTTTATCACCGCATGCTCCGGTATTACAACCTCGTTTTTTGTTGTTTCATGGCTGGTGTCGGTAAAACGCGGCGCATATATGATGCTTGATGTGTTCCTCATGCTCGGAGTTATCGTCACGATATTTTTAAGCTGCGCCGTATACGGCGAAACGGTTAAAACAACACAAATTATCGGTCTTGCGGTGCTTTTTGTTTCGGTAAAAATAATGTGCTCATATAACAACAGCATTAAATCAAAAATGAGCATGGGCTCGTTTTTGCTTCTTGTACTTTGCGGAGTTGCAAACGGGCTCACGGATTTTTCGCAAAAGATGTTTGTCAAATCGTCCGCCGATGCCAACATAGCCGTATTTAATTTTTACACATACGTATTCAGCGCGGTTTCGCTTTTGATATTTTATTTTATATTTAAACTCAAATTTTCATCCGGAGGCGCATCCGGCAAAGACATTTTTAATAAAATTGTCATTTACGTTTTAATAATGTCGGTATGCCTTTATGCAGCATCGTATTTCAAGACAAAAGCGGCACTCTATCTTTCGTCCGCTGAGCTTTATCCGTTAAGCCAGGGAATGTCACTCATATTATCATCGCTGATGTCTGCATTTTTGTTTAAAGAGAAGCTTACGATTAAATGCATTATCGGAATAATAACGGCGTTCACGGCTCTGCTTATTATAAATGTTCTGTAAAATATTTGGGAGGTTATTATAAATGATAATAAAAAACGGTAATGTTTTAAATGACGGCTTTCGGTTTATGATTGCCGATGTTAAAGTAAAAGGGGAAAAGATATCCGATATAGGTGAAAATCTTTGCGGTGATGACGTAATTGAAGCAGACGGCTGCTATGTTGTCCCGGGATTTATAGACACTCACATGCACGGCGCTCTTGCAAATACATTTATCGATTACACGGACGATACTGCGCGGATAATCAGCGAATATGAGGCAAAAAACGGAACGACGTCCCTTGTGCCGGCAATATCTGCGGCAAAACGCGAAAAGCTTGAAAAGGTATGCGATCACATGAATAAGTGCATGGGCTTTTCAAACGATAAATGCGCCCTGATACACGGCTTTCATCTTGAAGGTCCCTTTTTCTCGTTAAAATACAAGGGCGCGCATCTGCCCGAGAATATTCGCGTGCCGTCGGTTGATGAACTTTCGGCATATGTCGGTATTTCGGGTAAAAACATTAAAATCATTACAATTGCCCCCGAGCTTGACGGAGCCGAAGAAACAATAAAATATGCTGTTAAAAACGGTATATGCGTATCCGTCGGTCATACCGACGCGACATATGAAGATGTGGTAAATGCTGAAAAATGGGGTGCCACACAGGCAACGCATCTGTTTAATGCCATGAGTGCGCTTAATCACAGAGCGCCGAATGCCGTTGGCGGAGCCCTCGGCAGCGAGGCAATAAAGTGTGAGCTTATATGTGATTTTTTCCATGTTCACCCCACGGTTGTTAAATTGGCATATAAGATAAAAGGCAGAAATAAAATCAATATGATTACGGATTCGGAAATAGGAACCGGGCTTCCCGACGGTGAATATGACGTTAACGGCAGAAAGATAATCGTTAAAAACAATCAGACAAGGTGCGAGGACGGAACGATAGCAGGCGGAACAACGTGCCTCATAGACGGCGTGAGAAATCTGGTATCCATAGGGATTCCTCTTGAAGATGCATGCATGATGGCGTCAAAAAATCCCGCTCTTACCGCAAATATATACGATAAAACGGGAAGTATAACCGTCGGCAAAACAGCTGATATTCTTATTCTTGACAAAGAGCTTAAACTTAAGCATGTAATTTTAAGAGGAAAAATCCTCTAATTCGCTTCTGAGCTTTTCGCAGAGTTCGGTAAAGACCTTGGGCGGCTTCGAAGAGAACTCCATGTATTCTCCCGTTACGGGGTGGGTGAAGCCTATGCATCTTGCATGGAGCGCCTGCCCCGGCAGGTTATATACATTTTTGCCGCCGTAGAGCGGATCGCCCGCAATCGGGAATCCTATGTAGCGCATGTGCACTCTGATCTGATGAGTTCTGCCTGTTTCGAGCACGCATTTTACGAGTGAATTGTTACGAAAGTTTTCTATCGCTTCAAAATGCGTAACGGCATGCTTGGAATTTACGGGTGTAACCGCCATTTTAAGCCGATTTGCCGGGTTTCTGCCGATAGGAGCGTCGATTATACCTTTTTGAGGCTTTATTACTCCGTCCGTTATGCAGATATATTCTCTTTTTACGGTTTTGTCCTGTATTTGCTGCGAAAGTGACTGATGTGCGGCATTTGTTTTTGCAACGAGCAGAAGTCCCGACGTATCCTTGTCGATTCGGTGTACAATTCCCGGTCTCATTATGCCGTTTATTCCGCTTAATTTCCCCTTGCAATGGCAGAGCAGAGCATTAACGAGTGTTCCGCTGTAATTCCCCGGTGCAGGATGGACAACCATTCCCTGAGGTTTGTTGACAACAATCAGTGAGTCATCTTCATACACTATGTCAAGTGCGACATTTTCCGGTTCTATGTCGGCTTCCTTTGCGTCCTCGATTTTTATTTCGATAACGTCACCGTCTTTAAGCTTATAGTTGTTTTTTGTCGGAGCGGAATTTACGGTAACGCATCCGTTTTCTATTATTTTTTGTAATGCCGCTCTTGTCATTCCGTCTATATTGATATATTTGTCAATTCTTTCTCCGCTTTTATTGCATATCAGTTTTATTATTTCCATTTTTATCTTCTCCGTCTTTTTTCCCTCCGGTCGGCTCTTTATATATAAAGAGCACGTACACGCAGAGAATTACACATCCGACAACTATGCATATATCAGCAAAGTTAAACACGGGATAATTAAAAAAGTTGACGTCTATCATGTCCACAACATATCCTCTAAACAGCCTGTCGGCAAAATTTCCGAGTGCTCCAGCAGTGATCAGCGACAGTGAAAGCTTGCTCAGTGTGTGCTTCAGTCCGTAGTTTTTAACATAAAAAATCTCCGCAGCAAGCACTATAACCGTAACGGCTATAAATATCCATCTGCTTTGGTCAAAAATACTCCACGGACCTCCCGTGTTGTGGCATCTTGTGAAATCAAGAATGTTATCGATTATGCTTACCGATTGCCCTTCGCTTAAAAAGTGAACCGTCAACAGCTTTGTTGCCTGATCGGCAGCAAAAAGTAAAACGGCAATGATTATATATATCATAAAATTGCTCCTTTGCTTTATCAACATTTTCCATACATTATACCATAAATTTTTGCGTTTGTCATCTGTGTTATTAAAAATGACATAAACACTTAAATTTTGAAATTGTTCGTTTAAAAGTATATGCGGTATTCAAACGGAGGATTTGCCTCATATATTTAAACAATTTTATCGGAGCAGATTTTCACAGGATAAAACAGGAATATGCCTTGGATTTCCTCATCCGCCGCTGTTTAATTATTTATTTTCGTTTATAAATGAAATTGCTTCTTCAATCGCTTCATCGGCAGTCATTTCACTGACTTCGCCGCTTTTTCTGATTATGAATTCAACCTCGCCGTCTTCGGCCTTTTTGCCTACATTGATTCTTACCGGTATACCGATTAGGTCTGCATCTTTAAACTTAACGCCGGCACGCTCGGCTCTGTCGTCAATAATTACTTCTATCCCCGCGCTCAGCAGCTTTTGATATATATCTTCGGCAAGTGCTGCCTGCTTTTCATTTTTGCTGTTTACAGGAACTACGATAACATGATACGGAGCAACCGAAACGGGCCATGCTATGCCGCCCTCATCACAATTTTGTTCAATGACAGCCGCGAGACATCTGCTTACGCCTATGCCGTAGCATCCCATTATCGGAGTTTGTTGTTTTCCGTTTTCATCAAGGTATGTGCATTCCATTGCATCGGTATATTTTGAGCCGAGCTTGAATATGTGACCGACCTCAATACCGCGGCATGTTTTGATTCTTTCGTTTTTGCATTTAGGGCAAAGGTTTCCGACTTCAATATTTCTGAAATCACCGATATAATCCGGGGTGAAGTCTCTGTTAATATTAACATTTTTATAATGATATTCGGTTTCGTTTGCTCCGACAACAAAGTTTTTCATGTGAGCTATCTCATTGTCGGCAATAACCTCAACATCTAACCCTACAGGCCCTGCAAAGCCTACAGCAGCACCTGTTGTTTTGACAACGTCATCGGGACTTGCAAGCTCAAGATCAATGCATCCGAGGTGATTTGCAAGCTTGGTTTCGTTAACTTCTCTGTCACCTCTGACCATAACCGCAACAATTTTACCGTCTGCATTGTAGAGGAGGGTTTTTGCAAAATTATCGGGAGTTGTATTCAAAAAGCCTGTCAGTTCTTCAATGGTTCTTGAATGCGGCGTGTATATTTTTTCCATATCAAGCATATCGTCATTTTCGTGTACGGCTTCGGGCACGCATTCCGCTTTTTCAATATTTGAACAGAATCCGCAGCTGCAATATGCAATTGTATCTTCTCCGACTTCTGATTTAACCATAAATTCCTGCGAACCGGAACCGCCCATTGCACCGGAATCCGCGTCAACGATTAAGTATTCAAGCCCCATCTTGTCAAAGGCTTCTTTGTATGCGTCATACATGTTTTTGTATGATACATCAAGACCCGATTCATCTTTGTCAAAGCTGTAGGCGTCTTTCATTATAAACTCTCTGCTCCTGATAACTCCGAAGCGCGGTCTTCTTTCGTCACGGTATTTTGTCTGAATCTGATAGAGCGTAACAGGCAGCTGTTTATATGATTTAATCGTATTTTTAACCGTATCCGTAAAAATTTCCTCGTGTGTGGGTCCTAAGCAGAAGTCTCTGTCGGCTCTGTCTTTGAGTCTGAACATTTCCGGTCCGAAAACCTTCCATCTTCCGGAAACCTCAAAATATTCTTTCGGCAGTATTGCTGACATCAAAAGCTCCTGAGCCTCATGTGAATCCATTGATTCACGCACAATGTTTTCAATTTTTTTAAGGGTTTTTAATCCGAGCGGCAGGTATGAATAAACACCCGAAGCAAGCTTGCGTATAAGCCCCGCTCTCATCATAAGCTGATGACTCGGAATTTCTGCCTCTGAGGGAACCTCTCTGAGTGTGGGCAATAAATATTTAGATAATCTCATTATATAATCCTCGCTTTATGTATTAATCATCAATATAGTTCATTGATTTCATCCAGTTTTCACATACTTTTATCCACATCGCACTGTAAGGATAATCGTCGCAGAGTCCCTGACCGTGAGGGCCGTCTTTAAATGTGTGAATTTCAAACGGTATTTTGTATCTGCTGAGTGCAGCAGCCATATTTAAAGAGTTTTCAACCGGTACGCCGTCATCTCCGCTTGTGTGCCACAAAAATGTCGGGGGAGTGTCTGCGTCAACGTTTTTATCAGCCGAGAGCTCCACAGCCGTTTTGAGGCTCTGTTCTGCCGTGAGATTGACAAAGCTGCCGTAATGCGCGTATTCAACAAAAGAAATAACAGGATAGCACAGAACCATAAAATCCGGTCTTGCGCTGAGCTTGTCCGTTTCGTCAATATGCGCATAGCCGTAATCGCCTTTTAGCGTTCCTGCCGATGCGGCAAGGTGACCTCCTGCCGAAAAACCCATAACGCCGATTTTATCACCGTCATATCCGTATTCCTTCGCCTTTGACCTTGCATATCTTATTGCGCGCTTAACATCATAGAGCGGAACGGGATGCTTGTACGGATTAAGACGGTAATCAAGCACCATTGCCGAAACTCCGATTGAATTAAACCATTTTGCAATCTGTATGCCCTCGTGGTCAAAAGATTTTATCACGTAACCGCCGCCAGGGCATATTACAACACATGACCTTGAGTTAGGTATGATATATTCGTCAACAGACGGAACGGTTTTGTCCTCACTGTTTTCGTCAAACATTGGGATATCTTTTTTATCTTTCCATAGTTCTGTCATTCTGTCATCTCCAAAATTAAAAATATTCCTTTATATTTTAACACTTACTTTGCTTTAAGTCAATCGTCTTTTTTAATATAAATGATGAAATTTTTTAGTAAAATAAAGTGAAAAACGGTTGTTTTAATTTTGTTTTGATTTTTCGCCGATATGTTTCAAATATCATAAGGTACTGTATAAATCGGGATATAAATGACTTAGAGTGTATGAAGCATAAAAACATCAAAAAAACCTCTTATAAAAATCATAGCATTTCAGCAGAAAAATTTGTGTAATTTTTCGGCGAAAAAAATAGCGTTACGGCATTGACAAACAGTGACTTTAGGAATATAATATTCCTTGTTGAAGTTTAGCATTCCTAAACAAAATAATTACTATTAAAAACATCCGGTTTAGTATCAGTAATTTTTTTGTTTACAAATTTGCATTCCTTGGAGGGACATTTATGGATATCGGCGATAAGCTGAAAAGACTCAGAATAAAAAACGGACTGACGCAGGAGGAGCTTGCCGACAGGTGTGAGCTTTCAAAGGGATTTATATCTCAGATAGAACGTGAGCTTGCGTCGCCGTCGATTGCAACTCTTTCGGATTTGCTTCAATGCCTCGGAACGGACTTAAAGGACTTTTTTAACGATGCTTCGAATGATGAGGTCGTATTTAAAGAAGAGGATGTTTTTGTTAAGGAATATAAAGACGAGGGCAGCATAATAAACTGGATTGTTCCCAATTCGCAGAAAAACGCTATGGAGCCGATTATCCTTGAGCTTCTTCCGGGCGGAAAGTCATATGTTGACAGTCCTCATGAGGGTGAGGAGTTCGGATATGTACTCTCGGGCAGTGTTGTGCTTCATATCGGAGAGAAAAAATACAGAGTGAAAAAGTGCGAGAGCTTTTATTATAAGCCAAATTCCGTACATTACATAGAAAACAAAACAAAAAACAATGCCAGGGTGGTATGGGTTTCGACTCCGCCGACATTTTAAACAGAGGTGATAAATTTGTCAAAACATATAATTGAACTTGAAAATATCTGCAAGACTTTTGACAATTCAGAGGTGCTCAAAAATATAAATTTGCATATAGACGAAAATGAATTTGTAACGCTTCTCGGTCCGTCCGGCTGCGGAAAATCCACTATTTTGCGTCTTATTGCCGGTTTTGAAGCTCCGACGAGCGGTACAATACGCTTTGACGGGGTTGACCTTGCAAATGTTATGCCGTATGAAAGAAGAGTCAACACTGTATTTCAGAAATATGCTCTCTTTCCGCACCTGAATGTTTTTGACAATATCGCATTCGGTCTCAGAATAAAAAAGCTGCCGGGCTCGGAGATAAAAAACAAGGTTCACCGTGTTCTTGACCTCGTAAACCTCAGTGGTTTTGAAAACAGGAGCATAAGCTCTCTTTCCGGCGGACAGCAGCAGAGAATCGCCATAGCGCGCGCAATAGTTAACGAGCCCGAGGTTCTTTTGCTTGACGAGCCGCTTGCCGCTTTGGATCTCAAACTCAGAAAAGGCATGCAGCTTGAACTGAAAAATATGCAGAGGGAGCTCGGCATAACTTTCCTCTATGTTACGCACGATCAGGAAGAAGCGCTTACAATGTCTGATACGGTTGTTGTTATGAAGGAGGGAGTAATTCAGCAGATAGGCACTCCGATTGACGTGTACAACGAGCCGAAAAACGCTTACGTTGCCGATTTTATCGGCGAAAGCAATATCATAGACGGCATCATGAAAAAGGATTGTCTTGTTAATATTTTCGGCATTGATTTTGAATGTGTAGATACGGGATTTTCGAAAGATGAAAATATAGATGTTGTAATCCGTCCGGAAGATATTGTTCTTTCCGAACCGGGAGAAGGCAAGATTGACGGCAAAGTTATATCGGTAACATTCAAGGGTGTGCACTACGAAATGCAGATAGAATCATTCGGTTACAAATGGCTTGTACACAACACCGTAATGTATGATGTCGGCGAAGAGGTCAGTCTTTATGTTAAACCTTTTGATATACACATTATGAAAAAATCTTGATTTGCGGGGTGTGGAAATGTATAAAAAATCATTGTCTTATCCGCATCTTGTGTGGATGCTCATATTCGTATTAGTGCCGCTTTTCCTTATATTTTTTTATGCTTTCACGGTGACATACGATGACGGAAAATTGGGTTTTACGCTTTATAACTTTGCTAAGTTTTTTGAACCCGGATACATAAAAATACTTCTTAATTCACTTTGGATAGCGCTTATCAGTGTGGTATTCTGCCTTGTTATAGGTTACCCCGCGGCATATATTCTTGCCCGAAAGGATAAACGCAGGCTTGCCGCAGGTAAAAAAGAGAGCGGCATGCTTATGCTCTTTGTTCTTCCGATGTGGATGAATGCAATGCTTAAGCTGTATTCATGGCTGACAATACTTCAGGATGACGGAATACTCAATTCGCTTTTGAATTTTCTGCACTTGCCGCCCTTGCATCTGATGTATACATCGGGAGCTGTTGTCCTCGGAACGGTTTACGATTTTATACCGTTTATGATCCTTCCGATATATTCCGTGCTGATAAAGATAGACGACAGCGTAATTGAAGCCGCGCAGGATCTCGGCGCAAAGCATATGTCGGTATTTTTCAAGGTTATTCTTCCGCTCAGTCTGCCCGGAATAATGTCGGGTGTGACGATGGTATTTTTGCCTGCTCTCACCGCATTTTATATATCGGACTTTTTCAGCGGCGGAACATTTATGCTTATAGGCAACCTGATTGAAAAGAACTTTAAAAGTCCGACGGGAATAAACTTCGGTTCCGCGATATCTATAATTTTGATGATGTTTGCATTTTTGTCCATGCGTCTTATGAAAATCGTTAACAAGACGAATGTGCAGATGTCTGTTATGTGACGGAGGCGGAAAAATGAAAAAGAGACCGATAAAAAGAATACTCGAAAATATATATCTGTTTTTAATATTTTTGTTTTTGTATCTCCCGATTGTCGTTCTGATGATTTTCTCGTTCAACGGCATAAAATCAACCTCACATTGGGGCGGCTTTTCGTTTAGATGGTATGAGAGAATGTTTTCGGAATCGGATCTTCTGGGTGCAATGGGCAACACTCTCGCCATAGGAGTGCTCTCGGCGGTGATCTCATGCATAATCGGCACCGCAGCTGCAATTGGCATACAGGGCTACAGAACAAAAAAGGCAAAATACATAGTAAACGCGATTACAAATATGCCTATGGTAAGCTCCGAACTTGTTATGGGTGTTTCATTGATGATGATGTTTGTCACGGCAAAAATTCAGCTCGGATATATGACGCTTTTAATGTCGCATATAACATTTTGCATACCTTATGTAATTGTGTCGGTTATGCCGAAGCTGGTTCAGCTCGACAGCAATCTTTATGAAGCTGCTCTTGATCTCGGTGCAAAACCTATGTATGCGTTTAAGAAGATTATCATTCCGGAAATCCGTCCGGGAATAGTGAACGGTCTTTTAATTTCGTTCACACTTTCGATCGATGATTTTATAATAAGCTTTTTCACAACAGGGAACGGTGTCAGCAACTTGTCGATATATATTTATTCAAGTGTCAGACGCGGACTTAATCCTATGTATAACGCGCTTTCCACGGTTGTTTTTGTGCTTGTGCTTATACTCATGCTTATTATAAACAGACGCTCGGATTCAAAAAGCAAATCATCGGTTGTTATACCGTGATTGTTATAAACAAAATTTTATGCTGAAAGGAAGTTATAAATGAAAAAAATATTCTCTGTATTCATCTGCATTGCACTTGTTGCATGTTTATCACTTTTTTTGGGGGGCTGCGGCGAAAAAAAGACAAAGCTTTTTGTTTATAATGTCGGAGACTATATTCATCCCGATATTGTTGATAAATTTGAAGAAGAAAACCCCGATATCGATGTTGTTTACGAAATGTACGATTCAAACGAAGAGATGTACATAAAGGTTTCCAAAGGAACATCACCGTATGACGTTGTTTTTCCGTCGGATTATATGCTTGATCAGATGAGATCCGAGGGCCTTTTGAATAAGCTTGATTTTTCTAACATACCGAATTATGACAAAATCGACCCCGGAATGAAAAATATGAGCTTTGATCCTAATAATGAATACAGTGTTCCGTATATGTGGGGCACAATGGGAATACTTTATAACAAAACAAAGGTTGACGATAAGGTTGACAGCTGGGATATACTCTGGAATGAAAAATATAAAGGCGATATCTTTATGCTTGACCAGGAAAGAGATATGATAAGCATTGCTCTTAAAAAATGCGGATATTCCATGAACAGCAACGATGACGGAGAGCTTGCCGAGGCTGAAAAGGCCCTTAAAGAACAAAAACCGCTTGTCAAGGCATATTGCGGCGATGAGATAAAGGATAACATGATAAACGGCAGCGGTGCCCTTGCCATTGTGTGGTCGGGCGATGCTTATTATTGCATGGAGCAGAATGAGGATCTTGCCTATGCCATACCGAGTGAGGGTTCAAACCTTTGGTTTGACTGCATGGTTGTTCCGACAACGAGCAAACATCAAAAAGAAGCCGAAAAGTTCATTAACTTTATGACAAGAACGGACATTGCAAAAATGAATGCGGAATATATAGGATATTCAACATCAAACAGTGAAGCAAAAGAGAAGCTTCCCGATGATGTTAAAAATGATAAAATGCGCTATCCCGAGCTTGATGACGGGTTCCTTTCAAAAATGGAAGTGTTTGCATATAATAAAGAGAGAAACTCCAAGCTTACGGAAATGTGGATAAGAATAAAGTATTGATTATTCGATATTCATAAAAACAACTCTTGATTTTATTGTATATAAATGATACAATAAATCAAGAGTATTTTTTTTAAGGATTGATTTTATTATGATAGGTTATGCCGTATCATCACACGACGGAGAAAGTTTTGAAAATATCGGTATAAAGGTATTTTATGCCGATGATTTTTCATCTGCCGATACATCCGCACCCGATGAGATTTATTCGGTGTCGAGAGGTAAAGACGCGGTAAGCCGTATAGATTCTAAAAACGGCGAATACAGACTTTCGTATTTTATAATAAAAGACATATGCCGTATGGTTAAAAATGAGGAATATAAAAGGCTTTATCCCGTGATTCTGATCTGGAGGTATTCGTTTTCGGAGCTTGAATGCATAAGGGCGGAATACGCATGGAATCTTTTTCCCGCGCTTCCGTTTCTGGCATATAACAGCGGCAATGCATATATAAATATAACTGCGGTTTTCGGCAGTCATTCAAATAAAATACTGTTTTCTTCTCTTATGTGCAAAGCTGTGTGTATGGCATTTAACCTGTGTAAGATATATGATTCTGCGCCGTTTGTGAATTGCTTCGGGCATATTTATGCAGACGCGCACGCGCTGAAAATTATAGATTCGCTGTTTGCCGTCAGACCGAAAAACACAGCAGCATCCGCATATATCCGCGCCGGGCGCAGATTAAGCGGCAAAAAGATTTTTGAAAACATAAACCCCGATTTGTTTGTAAGGTCCGAATATACCGCAAGCCGACACAGATGCGCCGTAAATGTTGAACGCGACTGTATATGTGACGTGGTTAAAATAATAAAGCAGGGCTGCGGCAAAGGCTACGATTCGGATTATATAAAACGCAGAATTGAGCGCACGGTCAAAAATGCTGCTGAGGAGCTTAAAGGCATTTGCACAGAGTTTTTGTCTAGCTCGATGCTTGAGAGACTTTCGGACGCCGAGTATCTCAGCTGTGACGATATTCTTAATCTTTTCGTCAATGCCGAAAAAAGAATTAATGTAAGAAAATCAGTGCGTGAAACAAAAGAAAAATGCAGATATATCAATAAGCTTAAGATTCCCGATATTATTTTCCCGAACGGGAAGCTCGGTTATTTTGATGAATAAAATACTTGTTTTTTTAAAGCAAATGATATATAATATAAGTTAATATAAAACGGAGGAATGATTAAAATGAAAATTGCAGACGGATTTATGCTGAGGCAGATAGCCGACAGCTATGTGGTAGTTCCGACAGGGGACAACCTTGTTGATTTCAGCTCAATGATAACAACAAACGAAACGGGCAGCTTTATTTGGAAATGTCTTGAAAAAGGCATGAACGGCGAAGATATAACAAAAGCGCTTCTTTCGGAATATGAGGGAGTGGGCGCGGATGAAGCAAAAAATGATGTTGATGAGTTCATATCGTCACTTAAAGAAAACAATATTTTGGAGTAGATAATGATTGTAAAAAGATTTAAGCCGAGCATGAATCAGATTATACCGCTTATAGCCGACGCAGTGTCAAGCGGAAAAGATATCAAGCTTACCGTCACGGGTTACAGCATGTATCCGCTTCTTGAGAGTATGTCCGATAGTGTGGTGCTTACAAAGTCGGGCAAAATATCAAAGTATGATGTTGTCCTTTTTAAACGTGCCGACGGAAGTCATATATTGCACCGTATCATTAAAATAAAAAACGGTGTGATGACAATTGCCGGGGATAATGAGACAAAAAAGGAATATCCGGTATATGAAAAAGACGTTGAAGCAAAAATGAAAGCGTTTGAGAGGAACGGAAAATATCACACAACGGACGAGCTCTGGTATAAAATATATGTTCGCCTTTGGCTTGTGATATTTCCGTTTCGCCGTATTGCCGTAAGGTTTATCCGCTTTATTGCTCCGATTAAACGTTTCTTTGCAAAAAAATGATTTTTAAAATTACGATGAAAGTGATTGTGTATTATGAAAAAAGACATAAACCGGCATTCTGTCCGCTGGGTATGCAAAAAATGCAGGCATGCTTTTGTGCCCATAATTATCCTGACGCTGTGTGCGGTTGCCGTATCGTACATTTCGGTGCGGTTTGCGCTTGTTTCAAAGCAGCTTCTTGATTCTGCAATTAATTCCGCAGGCAGATCAGCACTTAAAAACAATATAATAAACATTGCCCTTCTTGTTGCGGCGCAGCTTGCCGTCCAGATAATATATACGATAATTAATCTGCATACCGAAACAAAGCTGAAAAACGATATTCAGCGGAATTTGTTTTCATCTCTTTTGAAAAAAGACTGGTCATCTCTCGGAAAGTTTCATACAGGTGAGCTTCTTAACCGTCTCGGAAGCGATGTAAATATTGTAACAAATTCGGTTATGACTCTTATGCCGAATCTGTTTTCGCTTTTGTCGGGGATGATAATGGCATTTGCCGCGCTTTATTCTCTTGACAGTCAGTTTGCGCTCATATTTCTTATAGTAGGGCCGGTTGTCATGATTATCGCGCGTCTTTACAGCAAAAAGATAAAACCGCTGCACAAAAAATCGCAGGCTTGCCAGGGAAAAACGCAGTCATTTATGCTTGAAGCAATAAGAAATATTCTTGTTATAAAGTCATTCGGTGTATATGACCGCATAACCTCCATGGCGCATAAGCTTCAGAAAGATAATCTGAAGGTTATAATGAAAAGGGGCTACCTCAGCATTATAGCAAATATCCTGTTTTACATATCTCTCACCACGGGTTATTATTTTGCCGTGGTGTGGTGCGCATATAAAATATCGGTGGGCATTATGACCGTCGGAACATTTACCGCGATTGTGCAGCTTGTCGGTCAGGTGCAGACGCCGTTTAAGGATATTGCGTCCATGGTTCCGCAGTTTTTTGCCATGACGGCATCTGCCGAAAGAATAAAAGAGCTTGAAGATCTTGAAGATGAGAAGCTTGGAATTGATCGTGCGGATATTAATGATATTTATGAAAAGATGAAAAGCATAGATGTGAAGAATATTGATTTTTCATACGGAGACGAAAAGATATTCGACTGCGCAAGCATCATTATAGATAAAAATACAACCGTGGCGATATCGGGGCTTTCGGGAATAGGCAAGAGCACGCTTTTAAAGCTTATACTCGGAATAATATCTCCCTCATTCGGAAGTATAACTATAAACTGCACCGACAAAAGCTTTCGCGCAGACGCGTCTGTACGCAAACTTTTTGCATATGTTCCGCAGGGTAATATGATTCTCTCGGGAACGGTAAGAGAAAACATAAGCTTTATGAACCCCGACATTAGTGACGAAGATATTATTGCGGCGGCAAAAACAGCATGCATATGGAATATAATATGCGATATGCCGCGCGGTCTTGATACTCTTTTGGGTGAGGGCGGAAGCGGTCTTTCGGAGGGGCAGATTCAGCGGCTGTCCGTTGCAAGGGCGGTATGCAGCGGAGCTCCGGTTTTGCTGCTTGATGAGGCAACATCGGCTCTTGATGAAGAAACCGAAAAAAATATGCTTATGAATATACGCGCTCTTAAAAACCGAACATGCATAATAGTGTCTCACAAAAAAGGCGCTTTTGACATAAGCGACAAGGTTATAAGCATAAAAAATAAAAAGATTGTTGAAGAATTATGACGATAAACGGTAATTAATACTTGACTTTTTTTTCTCATGGTGATACAATCATATCAGACGTTGAAGATGTGTAAGTAGTATGCGTACATACTTTAAAGAGAGCGGTCGCCGTCGGTTGTGAGCGGCTGCAGGTATCCGCATATGAATTTCAGCATCGGAGTCTCCTGCGAAATCGGTAAAAAGGTATAAGCAGGGTGTCTTAAGCCGCACGAAAAAGGCTTTTTAAAAGTGCAGAAGTTATCATTCTGAATTTGGGTGGTACCGCGGGTGAATTTACAGCTCGTCCCTTTATACATCGGTTATATACGGCCGATCCGTCGGGGACGGGTTTTTTGTATTTAAAATATCAATGAAAGGAAAAATAACATGGAATCAAAAACAT
Organism: uncultured Clostridia bacterium; assembly: GCA_934463165.1. GTDB lineage: Bacteria > Bacillota > Clostridia > UMGS1810 > UMGS1810 > RGIG1828. The sequence goes on along the minus strand of CAKSJG010000002.1, from coordinate 249,052 downwards.
TGCAGGTTAAGCAGCAGTTTACGCAGGCGCTTGCCACAATTGAAACTATGGATGAGCTTGAAAAAATCCGAGTGGAATACATCGGAAAAAAAGGCTTTGTTACGGATCTTTTAAAAGAGATGAAGTCTCTTTCAAATGAAGAAAAAAAGTCATTCGGTCAGGAGGTTAATGCTCTCAAAAACGAGGTTAACGAAAAAATTGCCGAAGCAAGACAGGAGCTTATCAAAAAAGAAATAGAAAAAGAAAACAACCGCATGCCGGAGTTTGATATCTCAATGCCGCCGAAGATTGGCAGAGGGTCATATCACCCGATTACGCTCGTTCAGCGTCAGTGTGAGGAGATTTTTAAATCAATGGGCTTTACTGTTGAGGATTACAGCGAGGTTGTGACAGACTACGAATGCTTTGAATCCTTAAACATTCCCAAGGATCACCCCGCAAGAGATATGCAGGATACGTATTATCTTGAAAACGGTCAGCTTTTAAAATCGCAGACATCCGCCGCGCAAAATGCCATTTACAAGAAATATAAAGACGCTCTTGTAAATGAGGGTAAGCCGATCAAGGCAATATTCCCCGGCAGATGTTTCAGAAACGAAGCGACGGACGCATGCCATGAAAATACATTCTTCCAGATGGAGGGTATCATGGTAGATAAGGATATATCGATATCCAATCTTATTTTCTTTATGAAAACCATGCTTTCGGAAGTATTTCAAAAGGATATCAAAGTTCGTTTGCGTCCGGGCTTCTTCCCGTTTGTGGAGCCGGGCTTTGAGCTTGACATCAGCTGCCTTATATGCAAAGGCGAGGGCTGCCCGTCATGCAAGCACAGCGGCTGGCTTGAGCTTTGCCCATGCGGCATGATTCACCCCGAGGTCTTAAAGGCAGGGGGAATAGATCCCGAAAAATATACGGGATTCGCATTCGGTCTCGGTCTTACAAGGCTTGCAATGATGAAATACGGAATAAAAGACATTCGTGACCTTAACAGCGGCAGTCTCAAAAGCTTGTCACAGTTTACGGATGATAAATAAGAAAGGGGCGGTAACATGTTTTTATCTATGAATTGGATATTTGATTTTGTTGATCTTTCGGGTCTTGACAAAATGCAGCTTATCAATAAATTTTCTCTTTCAACGGCAGAGGTTGAAAATGATATATACCACAAGGGCAGTGATATCAGCGGAGTTGTTGTCGGCGAGATAAAGTCTGTTGAGGCTCACCCCGATTCAAAAAAGCTTCACCTGCTCAAAGTCGATATCGGCGGCGATAAGCTTTGTGATGTTGTATGCGGTGCGCCGAATGTAAGAGTCGGCATGAAAACGGCATTTGCAAAAGTCGGAGCACAGATAGGCGATATCACAATCACGCCGCGCGAGCTTGCGGGCTTTACATCAAACGGAATGTGCTGCTCCGAAAAAGAAATCGGCATAAGCGACAATCATGACGGAATTATGGAAATCACCGACGATATACCTCTCGGTACCGATTTAAAATCGGTATACGATATAGATGATATTATATTTGAAGTAGACAATAAATCCCTCACAAACCGCCCCGATCTTTGGAGTCATTACGGAATTGCCAGGGAATTTGCCGCACTTGCAGGCAGAGAGCTTAAGCCTCTCGATATGTGCGATCTTTCAAAATATGACAATCTTGAAAAGGTTGATCTGAAAATTGAAGATCCGCTTTGTCAGAGATACTCGTGCATCAAATTTGCAAACATATCGAAGCACATAAGCCCCGTGAATATGAGAATACGTCTTTACTACTGCGGTATGAGAGCGCTCAATTTCCTTGCGGACCTCACGAACTATCTCATGCTTGAAATGGGTCAGCCGATGCATGCGTTTGATTCGCGCAGGCTTGAAAAAATCAGAATAAAGCGTTTTGACAAACCGTTTGTATTTAAAACGTTGGACGGCGTTGAACGCAATATTGATGAAAATACCCTTATGATATGCAATGATAACACTCCTGTTGCAATTGCCGGAATAATGGGCGGTCTCGATTCGGAAATCGTTGACGATACCTCAAGCCTTACGCTTGAATCCGCAACGTTCAATGCGGCATCTGTCAGAAAGTCAACCGTAAGGCTCTCTCACAGAACCGACGCGTCTATGAGATACGAAAAGAGCCTTGATCCCGAAATGACGGCGGACGCAGTTGCAAGATTTGTAAAACTTCTTACGGATATTGACAGCGAGGCGGTTGTAACTTCGGCTCTTACCGATGAATATGCATTTAAATATGACAAGGTAAACTTGAAGTTTGACAAGGCATTTGTCAATAAATATACCGGTATAGAAATAGCGAATGACCGAATAGTAAAAACACTTGAATCACTCGGCTTCGGCGTTAAGCTTTGCGGCGATGAATTTTCGGTTGACGTTCCGAGCTGGAGAGCAACAAAGGACGTAACCATAAAGGCAGATATAATCGAAGAAATCACAAGAATATACGGCTATGATAATTTTGATGTAAACACTGCCGTATCTCCGCTTTATCCTGTCAGACCTCAGACGGAGAAAACCGTTGAAGAAAGAATAAAAGACATACTTGTAAAAAGATATTCAATGCATGAGCTTCATTCATACGTATGGGCTTATCATGATGAATATAAAGCTCTCGGAATGGATGTCGAAAAAAATGTTGAGCTTATAAATGCCGCAAATCCGAACATTAAAACGCTCAGGCGCTCCATTGTTCCGACTCAGCTTTGTCAGGTTAAATACAATACGTCTTATGCGTCAGATTTTTCAGTATTTGAAATCGGCAGAGTTGTAAACGGTTTTAATGACAACGGACTTTGCAACGAGAGCAAAAAGCTTGCCGTAACTTTATACAGCAAAACAAAATCCACGGAAGAGATTTATTTTGAGCTTAAAGATATTCTTTCTGTGCTTGCGGATGATATCAAGCATAACACTCTTACGTTTGAAAAGAAGGAAAACACACATTCCTATCAGCATCCGAAAAATCTGTATACTGTTATTTGTGACGGAATGATTCTCGGTGAAATCGGCATCGTTAACTCTGCCGTTTCCAAAAAGATAGATAAAAAGGCAAATATAGTATATGCCGAAATCGATACCGACGCTTTTGCGGCAGTAACTGATTTGGGAATATCTTATGTTGAACCGACAAAATTCCCCGAGATAGAAATTGACCTGTCGTTTGTATCGGATAAATTTGCACCCATTGCCGAAAAAATAGCGGAGCAGAATTGCAGCCTTATAAGAGACGTCAGCGTTGCGGACGTATACAATGACGAAAACGGAAAATCCATAACCGTTAAAATCATATTCTCACACCCCGAAAGAACGCTCACAAAAGACGAGGTTGCCGAGGTTACCGATAAACTTATAGAGGATTTGGCAAATGTCGGAATTACGCTTAAAAATATGTAAAACGGTCTAAACGAAATTTGCAAACCTTGGTATTTTGTGTAAAAATGTTATATTGAATTATCCGGCATAATCTGATATAATATATAAAAAGGGGCTGTAGGTATATACGCCTCTTTTTTGCAAAGACGGGAGGATGATTTTATGACGGGCAAAGGAATTGTTGTTTCCGTAAACGGAGAGTTTGCCGAGGTTAAAATAACAAAATTCGGCGCCTGCTCACATGACTGTGCCGATTGCTCGGCATGCACCGCTCCGTCATATAAAGCAAAAGTGAAAAATGAAGTTCGGGCATCGGTCGGTGATATGGTCGTTATAGAAAATTCCTCTTCTGCGATTCTTTTCACGGCGCTTGTGATGTATATTGTCCCCGTGATTTTAATAATATGCGCTGCCGCCGCAGCAGCCGCGAAAAATAAAGCGCTTATTGCCGCGCTTGTGACAGCGGCGCTTATTTGGGCTGCGGCGCTCATATGTATGAATAAAAAAATGCCCGTATCGGGCACTGCGGTAAAAATTATCGGAAAGGAAGCTGTGAAATGAAAAAGGTAAATATAGTAACCGGTCATTACGGAAGCGGAAAAACCGAATTTGCCGTAAATTATGCACTTAAGCTTAAGGATGCTTTCGGGGCGTCCGTGATATGCGATATGGATATAGTAAACCCTTATTTCCGTACATTCGACGCGTCGGCTTTTTTGGAAGAAAGCGGTGTAAAAGTCATTGCTCCCGAATATGCCGGAACAAATCTTGACATTCCGTCGCTTCCGAGCGATATTATTTCGGTTTTTTCGCCCGAAAGCGCGCCGTCCGTACTTGATGTCGGAGGAGACGAGGACGGAGCAATAGCCCTTGGGCAGTATTACGGATATCTTAAGGATATCGATTATGAAATGTTTCTGGTTGTAAATGCGCTTCGTCCCGATACATCAAAGGTGAGTGATATTCTTGCTCTTGCAAATGAAATATGCAATGCCGCAAGATGCCGCATAACCACTGTTGTTAACAATACGAATTTATCATATCTGACATCGCCGTCGGATATTAACGATTCAATGGCTCTTGTGCGCGAGGTGAGCGAAAAGCTCGGCGCAAAGCTTAAGTACGTAAGCGGAACGGATGCTGTTTTGTCGGGCATTGACCCCGTTATAAGCGAAGAAAAATTCCCGCTTGAGCTTTTTATGAAGCTTCCGTTTGATGCCGAGGGCACTGCATGATAATTGTTTATTTTGTAAATTAATAACTTTTCAGGGAGGCATAAGAGATGATAAAGGAATATGATTTTTCAAAAGGCAAATGGAATACGGATGATTTTATGTATGTCTATTCGCCGGTATGCAGTGAATATCAAAAATTCACTCAGGATGATGACGGAATCAGAAACATCTATGACTATGACAACAAGGATTTCGGTCATGGCTATGTCAGCATGGTGACAAAGGAAAAATACAAAAGAAATATCAGGCTTTCGGCAGAGTGCTCGTTTGTAAAGTTCGGCGCTCCTCTGATTGTCGTATCAAACGATATATACAAAGACGGCGATATATTAAGATATGATTTTCACTATGAGTTTGTGGCATATGAGGGCGGCTGCAATATGTGGCGCATCACTCACTGGCCCGAAAGAAAAGAAAGACCTATATTTACCATGAAGCCCGGATATGTCGATGTACCGGTAGAAGCCGGAAGCAAGGCGCTTATTGAGGCGGTAATAGGGGATACAACCTTTGATGTTTCGATAAACGGTCATTCGTTTCATCACGAATCGCCGGAAATACCCGAAAGCTTCCATGTTGGTATAACAGCATGCGAGGGTGAAAACAAGTTTTACAATTTTAAAATCGAACAGTTTTGATTATAAACTTTTAAAGGAGGCTGTTTTATGGCTAAAGTAACTTTTAACGAAAACAGATGTAAAGGCTGCGGTCTTTGTCGCGATGTATGTCCAAAGCATATAGTTGTTATGGCGGAAGACCGAATTAACGAAAAAGGGTTCCATCCCGCAACCGTAATTGAGACGGATAAGTGCATAGGCTGTGCTTTCTGCGCGACTATCTGTCCCGATGTTGTAATTGAAGTCGAAAGATAAAGGGAGGTTTTATTCGTGGGTAACAAAGTATTAATGAAAGGTAATGAAGCTCTTGCAGAAGCTGCAATAAGAGCAGGCTGCCGTCACTTTTTCGGCTATCCTATCACACCCCAGACAGAGGTAAGCGCATATATGGCAAAGAAAATGCCTAAAATAGGAGGTACGTTCCTGCAGGCTGAGAGCGAAGTTGCCGCAATAAATATGGTATACGGAGCAGGCGGAGCAGGCGTCAGGGTAATGACAAGCTCATCATCTCCCGGAATCAGCCTTAAACAGGAAGGCATAAGCTACATAGCAGGTGCGGATGTTCCGTGCGTTATCGTAAATATCGTAAGAGGCGGCCCGGGTCTCGGAGGAATCCAGCCTGCGCAGTCCGATTATTTCCAGGCTACAAAGGGCGGCGGACACGGTGACTATCACCTTGTTGTTCTTGCACCGAGCTCTATTCAGGAAATGGTTGACCTCACATCCGACGCATTTGACATCGGCGACAGATACAGATGCCCGGTTATGTTAATCGGCGACGGTATGCTCGGTCAGATGATGGAGCCCGTTGAATTTAAAGATGTTGACCTGTCATCTCTTCCCGAAAAGCCCTGGGCAACAACAGGCACGGGAATGAACAGAAAGAAAAATATTATAAACTCGCTTTTTCTTGAAGCATCGGAGCTTGAAGATCTTGTCCGTCAAAGAGAAGAGAAATACAAAGAAATAGAGAAAAATGAGCTTCGCTATGAAGCGGTTGACGTTGAAGATGCTGATATCGTTCTTGTTGCATACGGAACAACATCGAGAATTGCAAAAACGGCAATGGCTATGGCAAAGAAGAAAGGCTATAAAGTCGGAATAATAAGACCCATCACACTTTGGCCTTTCCCGTTTGAAGCATTTGAAAAGGCATTAAACAGAAGAAAATCGTTCCTCACGGTTGAAATGAGCATGGGTCAGATGGTTGAAGACGTTAAGCTTGCCGTAAACGGCAGAGGTGATGTTCATTTCTTCGGAAGAACGGGCGGAGTTGTTCCCACTCCGAATGAAATTTTAGAAAAAATTGAAGAAATCGGAGGTGCAAAATAATGGAAAAAGTATTTCAGAGACCGCACTCATTAAGCGATGTATCGTTTCATTACTGCCCCGGATGTCCGCACGGAATAGTGCACAGACTCGTTGCTGAGGTTATGGACGAACTCGGAATAGAAGGAGACACAATCGGTGTTGCTCCCGTAGGATGCTCGGTTTTGGCATATAATTATTTTGAATGCGATATGCAGGAAGCTGCACACGGACGTGCCCCCGCCGTTGCAACGGGAATAAAAAGAGCTCTTCCCGACAAGGTCGTATTCACATATCAGGGTGACGGAGACCTTGCCGCAATAGGTACCGCCGAGACGGTTCACGTTGCAGCAAGAGGAGAGAACGTCACAACAATATTTATCAACAATGCAATATACGGTATGACAGGCGGACAAATGGCGCCCACAACTCTTCCGGGTCAGGTAACTCAGACAACCCCTTACGGAAGAGACGTAAAAAAACAGGGTAATCCCATAAGAGTATGCGAAATGCTTTCCACTCTTGACGGCCCTGCATATATTGAAAGGGTAACCGTAGATACAATTCCCCACATAAAGCAGGCAAAAGCAGCTATTAAAAAAGCTTTTCAAATGCAGCTTGACAAAAAGGGATTTTCACTTGTCGAAGTAGTGTCCACATGTCCGACGAACTGGGGAATGTCTCCTCAGGAAGCTTTTGAGTGGATGAGAGAAAATATGCTTAAGCATTATCCGCTCGGCGTATATAAAGATATAACCAATGAATAAGGAGGCGCACTGTAATGACATATGAAACAATATTTGCAGGCTTCGGCGGCCAGGGTATACTTTTTTCGGGTAAGGTTATAGCTTATGCCGGCATGATAGAAAATAAAAACGTGTCGCATCTTCCGTCATACGGTCCCGAAATGCGCGGAGGTACTGCAAACTGTCACGTTATAGTATCGGATGATCCCGTAGCATCACCGATCATCATAAATCCGTCGTCGCTCGTTGTTATGAACGGGCCGTCCTTTGATAAATTTGAAGATGCGGTTGTTCCGGGCGGAAAGATTTTTATCGATTCGACTCTTATCTCGCGAGAGAGCAAAAGAGACGATGTTGAGGTTTTCAGAATTCCGGCAACGCAGACGGCAATGGATATGGGAATTGCCAAGCTTGCCAATATGATAATGGTGGGCAAGCTTGTGAAAGAGACAGGCATGTTTACATGGGAAGAGCTGAAACAGGCAATAACAAAGCTTGTTCCTTCGTCAAAGGCGGCAATGCTTGAGAACAATATAAAAGCGCTTGAACGCGGATACAATATGTAATAAACAAAAATCGGAGTCTAACTTAAGTAGATTCCGATTTTTTTAAGGCTTTTTATCATGTATACTCACATTATCGGACGATTATAAAATTTTTTGTTGATTTTAAGTCGGATTTATGGTATAATATGAAAAACATATGTAGATTATTGAAGGGAATGTAAGCTTAATGGAACCAAAATATAAAAGAGTTCTCCTCAAGCTCAGCGGTGAAGCGCTTGCCGGAGACGAAAAAACAGGTCTTAACGATAAAACGATAGGCGCTATTTGCGACAAACTTAAAGAATGCGTTGATATGGGAGTTCAGATTGCAATAGTTGTCGGCGGCGGAAACTTCTGGCGCGGCAGAACGGGCGAGAATATGGAAAGAACCAGAGCAGACCACATGGGTATGCTTGCAACGGTTATAAACGCTCTTGCACTTCAGGACGCTCTTTTGAGACGCGGCGTTGAAGCGAGAGTTCAGACGGGTATCGAAATGCGTCAGATTGCCGAGCCGTACATAAGAGGCAAGGCTGTAAGCCATCTCAAAAAGGGCAGAGTCGTAATATTCGGCTGCGGAAGCGGTAATCCGTTTTTCTCGACAGATACGGCAGCAGCGCTCAGAGCTGCCGAGATAGACGCGGAGATTATCCTCCTTGCAAAAAATGTTGACGCTGTATATGACAGCGATCCCAATGTTAACCCGAACGCAAAGAAGTTTGATAACCTTACGTACATCGATGTTTTAAACCGCGGTCTCGGCGTTATGGATTCAACGGCAACATCACTTTGCATGGATAATCATATTCCGATAAGAGTATTCGGGCTGAATGACCCGGATAACATCCGAAGAGTTTTGGTCGGAGAAAAAATAGGAACACTTGTAAAATAATTTATATAACGGAGGAGTTAACATGTCTGCAAATATTGATACTTTTGAATCTAAAATGAAAAAAAGCCTTTCGGTGCTTGAGGGAGATCTTGCTTCCATAAGAGCCGGCAGAGCTAACCCCGCAATACTCAATAAGGTAACCGTGGATTATTACGGCGTAGCGACTCCGCTTACGCAGATAGGCAGCGTATCTGTTCCCGATCCGCGCTCTATTCTTATTCAGCCGTGGGACGCAAGCATATTAAAAGAGGTTGAAAAGGCTATCCTTGCATCGGATATAGGCATCACACCAAACAATGACGGCAAATCCATCAGACTTAATTTTCCGCCGCTTACCGAAGAGCGCAGAAAAGAGCTTGTTAAGGGCGTTCACAAAAGAGGCGAGGAATGTAAGGTTGCCGTTCGTTCAATAAGAAGAGACGCCATGGAGGCATATAAGACAGATAAGAAAAACGGTGAAATAACCGAAGATGATCTTAAGGAAACGGAAAAAGACGTACAGAAGCTTACAGACAAATATATTAAAGAAATTGATTCCGTAATTTCTTCAAAAGAACAGGAGATTTTGTCTGTTTAACAGATAATCGGTATTTGAGGCAGGTGTTATGGTGATTTAGGCATAATACCTGCCTTAGGCTGTATTTTAGACGGAGAATGATTATGGCTTTATTTAAAAAGAAAAACAAAGAAATTTTTGATGAGCTCGATGTAAACAACCTGCCGAAGCATATAGGAATAATTATGGACGGTAACGGCAGATGGGCAAAAAAAAGGGGACTGCCGCGTTCGGCAGGTCACCGTATGGGCGCAAAGGTTTTGGAAAAAATAACGCGTGACGCCGGTCATCTCGGCATAAAATATCTTACGGTATACGCTTTTTCAACTGAAAACTGGAAGAGACCTCCCGAAGAGGTTGATGCGCTGATGAAGCTTCTTACAGAATATCTTGATAATTACAAGCGTCTCATCGGCGATGATGATATACGCATCAGAATTATAGGCTCTCCCGATGGACTGTCGGACGAAATCAAACTAAAAATTCACACTGTCGAAGAAAACACAAAAAACAACGGCGCAATTACTTTAAACATTGCTCTTAATTACGGCGGCAGAGATGAAATCGTCTGTGCCGTAAAAAAAATTGCAGCAAAAGTTGCTGACGGAAGCATTAATCCCGACGATATAGACGATAAGCTTTTGTCGGAAAATATGTATACATACTACATGCCCGATCCGGATTTTATAATCCGCCCGAGCGGAGAGATGAGGCTGAGCAATTTTTTGCTTTGGCAGAGCGCTTACAGCGAATTTTGGTATTCCGATATTAACTGGCCCGATTTTACGCGTGATGATCTTATAAGAGCCATAGTGGATTATCAAAAAAGAAACAGAAGATTCGGAGGGGTTTAAGATGCTTAAACAAAGGATTATATTCGGAGTTTTGGGAGTAATTGCCGCAATCGCAATTATATTTTTTGCATCGGTTCAAGTTATCGGAGTATGTATTGCGGTTATAGCGGCGCTCGGTTTATGGGAGTTTTACCGCGTGACGGGATTGTTTTCAAAAAATTCTCCGTCTGTTTTTCTCGGCTATGCATATGCCGCTTTTCTGTATGTATATACGATTCTGGCGGGAAGCGTCAACAGCTATGTATTTTTGCTGTCGGTTCTGATATATGTTTTTCTGCTCCTTACGCTCACCGTTATGTTTCACGACAAAATGTCTTTTAACGAAGCGGCGGTTTCTTTTTTGGGTACAGTGTATATAGCGGTGTTCTTTTTGCATATAGTATTGATAAGGGCATTAAACTCGGGAAAGCTTCTGATATGGATTCTGTTCATATGCGCATGGGCAACCGATACTTTTGCATATATTTTCGGCAAAACCATGGGCAAACATAAGCTATGCCCCAAAATAAGCCCAAAAAAGACGGTTGAAGGATCGCTCGGCGGAATACTCGGCTGCATGCTCTGCGTATTTGTTTATACCTTTGCTGTATCCGGCATATGCGGATTCGGCGTAAACCATGCGTCGGCTCTTGCGGCGGCTGCTCTCGGAGCGCTGTTTTCGCAGGTGGGTGATCTTGCGGCAAGCTGCATAAAAAGAGAACACGGAGCAAAGGACTACAGCAATCTTATTCCGGGGCACGGAGGTATTTTAGACAGATTCGATTCGGTTCTTTTCATATCTCCGCTCATTTATTACATGCTGGCTCATTTTCCGATATTCATGTGATTATTTGAAAACTGAAAAGGATTATATATAATGAAAAACATATCAATTCTGGGCTCTACCGGTTCAATCGGTACGCAGGCTCTTGAAGTTGCCGATAAAAGCGGTGATATCAACATAACCGGACTTTCGGCAAACAGCAACATAAAACTTTTGGAAGAACAAATCAGAAAGTATAAACCTAAATTTGCATGTATTATGCGTGATGATCTTTATGCAGATCTGAAGCAAAGAACCGCCGATACCGAAACCGAAATCTTAAGCGGAATCGACGGGCTCTGCGCCGTTGCGGCAATGAGTGAGGCAGACAGCGTGCTTACGTCCGTTGTGGGAAATATCGGCCTTGTTCCGACTGCAGAGGCAATAAACAGCGGCAAAGATATTCTGCTTGCCAATAAAGAGACTCTCGTGACATCGGGAAGCATTATTATGCCTCTTGCAAAAGAAAAAAATGTTTCGATTCTCCCGGTAGACAGCGAGCACAGTGCGATATTTCAATGTCTGCATGGCAGGGGAGACAATAAGATCAAAAAAATTCTTCTTACGGCGTCGGGCGGCCCGTTTTTCGGTAGGAAGAAAGAAGACTTAAAAGATATTACGGCAAAAGACGCACTTAAGCATCCGAACTGGTCAATGGGAGCAAAGATAACAACAGACAGCGCAACCATGATGAATAAAGGGCTTGAGATTATTGAAGCGTGCTGGCTTTTTGATGTTCGCCCCGATGATGTTGAGGTATATGTTCACCGTCAGAGCATTGTGCATTCCATGGTGCAGTTTGAGGATAACAGCGTCATTGCACAGCTCGGCATACCCGATATGAAGCTTCCCATTTCATATGCAATGCATTATCCCAACCGTGATTTTGCGGTAAGTGATGAGCTTGATCTTTTCAAAATCAAAACACTCACCTTTGACCGACCCGACTGTGATACGTTTGAATGCCTTAAATATGCGCTCGATGCAATAAAAATCGGCGGAAGTATGCCGACTGTTATGAATGCTGCAAATGAGATTGCCGTTGCAAAATTTTTAAACGGCGAAATAGGTTTTTTGGATATTGCAAAAATAATAAAAAATACGATGGACGCGCATACTGTTATAAAGGATATTGACATAGAAACCGTGCTTTCATGCGACAAATGGGCAAGACAATACAGCGACATGCTGAAATTATGAGGTGGTATACATGCTGACAGCTATATGGGCTATACTGATATTTTGCGTATTGATATTTATTCATGAATTCGGTCATTTTATAACGGCTAAAATGTCGGGGATGACGGTTCACGAATTTTCGGTAGGAATGGGACCGAAGCTTTTCGGCTTCGGAAAAAAAACAAAATATTCACTCAGACTTCTGCCTCTCGGAGGATATGTAAAGCTTGAGGGTGAGGACGGCGAATCACCGGATCCCGACGCATTTTGCAACAAATCCGCAGTAAAGCGCTTTGCCGTGCTTTTTGCGGGCGCGTTTATGAATATACTGCTCGGTTTTGTCATATTTGTAATTATATATTCATCCGTGGGCTCATATGCCTCACGCAGCATAGACAGTGTCATTCCCGGCTCCGCATTTGAAAATGCCGGAGTCAAAAGCGGTGATGAAATCGTTAAAATGGACGGCAAAATGTACGCCACAAAGATTCATTCATACAAAGACATTTCGGTTTTCATATCGTTAAACGGCGGCAGCGCCGCAGATATTACTTTCAGGCGCGGCGGCAAAGAATTTACCAAAAACATTAAACCGACATACATTGAGAGCGAGAAAAGAGAACTTTTCGGATTTTCTCCGAAAACTCAAAAAACAACCCCTTGGAACGTAATATCGCTTGCCTTTTGGGAGTGCATATTTGTTATAAAATCCGTCATACTTTCAATTTGGTGGCTCATACGCGGGCTTGTTCCGGCATCGTCGGTATCCGGTCCGGTTGCAATAGTCAGCGAAATAGGTGCGGCGGCAAAAATGGGCTGGCAGACGGTTCTCAACTTTGCAGGCTTCATCTCGGTCAATCTCGGAGTTATGAATCTGCTCCCGATACCTGCTCTCGACGGCGGAAGAATACTTTTTCTTGCAATAGAAAAGATCAGAGGCAAAAAGATGAATCCCGACAGAGAGGGATTTGTCAACTTTATAAGCTTTGTGCTTCTATTGCTTCTGATGCTTATAGTTACTCTCGGAGATATTAAAAAACTGATATAAAATCATTATTTATTTTTATAGATGATTGTAAAATAAAAATGTAAAAAATGCGTATGAATTTTTGCGGAACGCTGTGGTCAGCGTTCCCTACGTAGTCATTATTAAATATTGGCAATTTAATAAATAGAATCATATTAGTTAATTTTGTTTAAGCAAATACAATTAATAGGAACTATACCTGTCAATTTATTTGTAGGGAACGGTGCCCACACCGTTCCGGTGAAAAACAAACATTTAAATCTGTTTACCGAAGAAAAGGTAAATATAAGAATATCGCAAAATGTGCATTAAATCAGATATTTTGTAGTTTTGCAACTACCTAATTTATTTTTACAAAAGGAGGAATTTCAAATGGAAATTTTAAAAGAAAGAATACTCAAAGAAGGAAAGGTCAGAAACGGTGATGTTCTGAAGGTCGGAACATTTCTTAATCATCAGATAGATATAAAGCTTCTTGAAGAAATAGGCAAGGAATTTAAAAAGCGTTTTTCGGATTGTGATATCACAAAGATTCTGACTATTGAATCATCGGGTATAGCAATCGCATGCATGGCGGCGCAGTCTTTCGGCGTGCCGGTTGTTTTTGCAAAGAAAAACACAACGAAAAATCTTGACGGCGGCGTATATTCATCGCAGATATATTCTTTCACACATGGCAAAACATATAACGTTGTCGTATCGAAAGAAATTCTCTCGGCAGATGATAAAGTGCTTATCATAGACGATTTTCTTGCAAACGGAAAAGCCGTTCAGGGGCTTGCAAATATAGTTGAAAAATCCGGAGCTTCGCTTGTCGGTGCGGGAATAGTTATAGAAAAAAGCTTTGAACCCGGCGGCAAAGAGGTAAGAGGTAAGGGCATAAGGGTTGAGTCTCTTGCAAAAATAAGCGCTATGTCTCCCGACGGGAAAATAGAATTTGAAGATTAATTTTAATACATATGTTGCATAGAATGTTACAATTATATTATATTTTTGCATATACGGTTTATTTTTATTAAAAAAAGAGGTATACTATATATGCTGTTTTGATCGGAATTTTTTATTTTAAATAAGATTCAATATAATCCGTATCGCTGTTTTCACCGTGATACGGCAATCAACAAAACATTTTTACTTCATTTTAACGATAATATTATTTTACCGAGACGGCATTTGCGGATCGTATGCTTTTTTTGCCTGAACCGATAATCCCACTCACAGTGTATTAATCAGTTTATCGATATTTACTGTTGTCGTATGATTTGAAGTATAATTTTGAACGGAAAATTTTATATGGAGGTATATTTGTGGCAAAAAAATCAAAATTGAAGATTATTCCGCTGGGCGGTCTTAATGAGATCGGAAAAAATATGACCGTTTTTTCGTATGGGAATGATATGATTATACTCGATTGCGGTATGGCTTTTCCTGATGAGGAAATGCTCGGAGTCGATATTGTTATCCCCGATTTTTCATATGTTGTGAAAAACAAAGAGAAAATCAGGGGAGTTGTTTTAACTCACGGTCACGAAGATCATATCGGCGGACTGCCGTATCTTTTAAAGGAAATCAATGTTCCCATTTACGGCACCAATCTTACTATAGGTCTTGTTCAGAATAAGCTTAAGGAACATAACCTTTTATCAAAAACAAAGCTTAACAGGGTGTTCCCCGGTGATACCGTAACACTCGGATCTTTTAAGGTTGAATTTATAAGATCAAACCATTCCATTCCCGATGCGGTTGCAATGGCAATCCATACGCCTGTCGGCGTTGTTCTTCACACGGGAGATTTTAAGATAGACACAACTCCCATACAGGGCGAAATGATTGACCTTGCCAGAATCGGAGAGCTCGGCAAAAAGGGTGTGCTTGCGCTTATGAGCGACAGCACCAATGCCGAAAGAAAAGGCTTTACCATGTCGGAGAGGACTGTCGGCTTCACTCTTGAAAGCGTGTTTAAATCAACGAAGTCAAGAATCATCGTTGCGACTTTTGCATCCAATGTGCACAGGATTCAGCAGATAATCAACGCTGCCGTTAACAATGGCAGGAAAATTGCTGTTTCCGGCCGCAGCATGCTCAATCTGCTTGAGGTTGCAACGGGGCTCGGATATATGAGGATTCCGAACAATACTCTGATAGATATTGACGATATTAAAAAATATAAGCCTCATCAGCTTACGATTATCACAACAGGAAGCCAGGGCGAACCTATGAGCGCGCTTTACCGAATGGCATATTCCGAGCATAAAAAGGTTGAGATCACAAAGGGTGATTTGGTTGTAATTTCGGCAAATCCGATACCGGGAAATGAAAAGCTCGTCGGCAATGTTATAAATGAGCTTTATAAAAAAGGCGCAGATGTGTATAACGATCCGTCATGCGTCCATGTATCGGGTCATGCATGCCAGGAAGAACTTAAAATGATACTCGGTCTTGCAAAGCCGAAGTATTTTATCCCCGTACACGGTGAATATAAGCATCTCAAGAAGCATGCCGATCTTGCGTCGCTCATGGGAATTAAAAACAGTAACATTTTCCTTATGGAAATAGGAAATGTTCTTGAAATTAACAGAGAGAGTGCAAAATGCACCGAGACGGTTCAGTCCGGTCTTGTTATGGTCGACGGTCTCGGGGTCGGTGATGTCGGAAATATCGTACTTCGCGACAGAAAACATCTTGCCGAGGACGGTCTCATTGTTCTCGTGGTAACGATATCTTCTCAGACGGGCAATATCCTTGCAGGTCCCGATGTAATATCAAGAGGATTTGTGTATGTCCGCGAATCGGGAGATCTTATGGACGATATCAAAAACATATCCAAAAAGACTCTTGAATCACTTGAAAAGAATAAAGTCAGAGACTGGTCAACTCTTAAAAACGGACTCAAAACAAAGGTTTCCGAATATCTGTATCAGGAAACAAAACGTAAACCTATGATACTTCCGGTTATTATGGAAGTTTGATTAAAACAGCAATAATAAAACTTTAATATAAAGCGTGAGCGCATCGTTTTTTTGACGGTGCGCTCATGTTTTTTATTGTATATCATATTTTTTTATAATGGTTATGTGATCTCTGAGCATTGCCAGCTGCTTTTCGTTCATTCCGCGAATCTCATTCAAAATCATATGCAGATTATTTTCATCCGTTCCGTCATTATAATCGGCAACAAGGCAGTCTACCGAAACATTAAGAGCCTTTGCAATTGCAACAATTGTATTAAGTCCGAGATTATGGTATCCGTATTCAATCCTTGAAATATACTTTTGATCGGAACCAATCATTTCGGCAAGAGTATTTTGTGTTAAGCCGTTTTTTATTCTGTATTTTTGAATTTTTTTGCCGATTTTACTGTAATCTAAAATTTTTTCCATTTATTTTGTACCTATTAGTCATAAATATTCAAAAGCTTGAATATAATTATAATAGAAATGAAAATATATTGTAACATAGCAGATTACCTAATTTTATCAAAAATACGTTATATGTTACGTTTTTATAATTAAAAAATTATTTGATTTTATATTTTTTAATTATTTCAATATTATCCTCAAGCATTTCTAATTGATATTGATCCATTTTAGATATTTCTGACATTATTGTATGAATTTTAGAAGTGTTTGAGCCTTTGTCTATATCTTGAACAAAAGCATCAATCGGCACATCAAGCGCTTTAGCTATTGCAACGATAGTTAAAAAATGAGAGTTGTGATATCCGCTTTCTATTCTGGAAATATGTTTTTGAGATAAATCAACATATTCAGCTAATTCTTCTTGTGTCATGCCGGCTTTAATGCGATAATACCGTATTTTATCGCCGATTTGAATATTTAGAGAATTCTTTATATAATCCTTTTTCATTTATAGACATCCCTTTGATATATTTTCATCATAATTATAAAATTACATCAATGGTATTATAACCATTTGCACATAGTATAACTCTATTTATAGGTAATAATTACTATATATTTTATTAACTATGTGTAGTATAATTAATAATAAATATTACTTGTGGGTTATATTGTTGCGGAACGGTGTGGGCACCGTTCCCTACGTAGTCATTGCAAGTTTGCAATTAATTATTAATTAAAAATCTTATTACAATTTTTGTTTAAACCAAATTGATAATTGAAAACATACCTATCAATTAATTTGTAGGGAACGGTGCCCACACCGTTCCGCTGCATAAAACAAACAAAATAATACAATTAAACGCAAGGACAAATGCCTCCACTGTGTAAGGGGAGGTGGGTTGCGAAGCAACTCGGAGGGGTTGTAAATATCTAACACTTGTAAAAATAATTATAAGATGCAAATATATTTTAACAATCCCTCAGTCAGCTGCGCTGACAGCTCCCTTTACACAAGGGCGCCGTTGTGTCTTGCGTTAAATAACCCAAACAAAAATTTCAAAAAAAACAAAGGAGAACCGTCATGAAAAAATTTCTATCACTAATCTTATGCTTATCCATGCTGCTGTGCCTGTGTTCATGCGGCAGTACGGATGTGTCAAACCAATTTGACTCAACATTCATTCAATCCGATTCATCCTCAGAAAATTCAAACTTGCAGCCGGATGCGGCAACGCCGCCCGATAATGCGTCCAACAATTCTGCAACCCCAGGCAACCTAAATCAAAATTCAAAATTTGAAGTTCACTTTATAGACGTGGGCCAGGGTGACAGTGCGCTTGTTTTGTGTGACGATAAAACAATGCTCATAGACGGCGGCAAAAGCACTGCGTCGGATATTGTGTATACATATCTGAAAAAACAAAACATTACATCTCTTGATCTGATTGTTATGTCTCATGCGGATGACGATCACATCGGCGGTCTTTCCGCTCCGCTTTCGACTATAACCGTAAAACGCATTATAGGCCCCAAAACAACCGCCGACACAAAATCATACAAAACCCTGATGCGAAAAATCTCCGATAACGGTCTTTCTCTTGAGCATCCCGTCCTTGGTTCGGAAATGGACTTTGCATCCGCAAAAATCAAATTTTTAGGCCCCGTGACAGACCCCAATTCCGAACGGAATAACAGCTCCGTTGTTATGAAAATAACCTACGGTTCAACATCATTTCTTTTTACGGGCGATGCCGCATATGAAGAGGAAAAAGAAATTTTAAACCGCGGATATGACATAAGTGCCACGGTGCTTAAGGTCGGTCATCACGGAAGCGCTTCATCAACTTCATACAGTTTTTTGAGAGAAATCATGCCCAGATATGCCGTAATATCGGTCGGAAACAATTCTTACGGTCACCCGACGGATTCTGCTCTCAGCCGTCTGCGTGATGCCGGTGCCGTTGTATACCGAACGGACATGCAAGGTGACATTATTGCAAAGAGCGACGGCAGCACCGTAAGCTTTTTCGTATCAAAAAATCAAAATGCCGAAACGAATCCCACAGCTTCCGCGCAAAACGGTTCATGCAAAAGTCAAAATGAAATCGTACCGGCTGCGTCGGAATCCATCTCCGATGCACTTGCGGCAAACGACGGTATATTTCAAAATTATATAGGCAATATAAAAACAAAAAAATTTCACCTTCCGTCATGCTCATATCTTCCTGCCGAAAAAAACAGAAAATATATTTCTTCACGCTCCGAGGCGGTTTCATCAGGATTTGTTCCGTGCAAACGCTGTAATCCGTAAAAAATATATTGTACGGAGTTATAAACATTTGACAAGTGTGCTGTGATAATGTTGTATAAGATTACTCTTGCTATTTTGACCGCAGTATATTATAATACATATATATGGTTTTTTATAAATATCTGCGGAAAGGCAGTCATTATCTATGTTTTATAATAAAATATCAGAAAAAACAATGGCTTACGGGCGTGACATACTTTTATCCGACGGAATGAAAAACGAAAAAAATTTTGTTCAGCACGGGAATTTCAGCTGCTATGACCATTCGGTTAACGTTGCCGAAAAAAGCATTGAAATCGCAAGGATGATACCTCTGAGAATAGATGAAAAATCACTTGTGCGCGGTGCGCTCCTTCACGATTATTTTCTCTATGACTGGCATACGGGCGGCGATAAGCTTCATGGGCTTCACCATGCTGCGCGTGCTCTTGAAAATGCAGAAAAGGATTTTGATTTGGGAGATATTGAGCGCGACATAATAAAACGCCACATGTTTCCGCTGAATATCCGCCCTCCGAAATACAGAGAGAGCTGGATAGTGTGCCTTGCGGATAAGATTTGTGCCGCCAATGAATTTTTTGCGGCACGCAGATTACTCTACGATAAAATTCTCGGAGGTTTAAAACGTGAATATTATAACGATTGAAAACGTATTTCTTTGGTTTATGATTTACAGTTTTTTCGGATGGGTTTATGAGACAATATATTGCAGCATAGTTGAAAGAAAATTTGTTTACAGGGGATTTTTAAACGGGCCGTATTGCCCGATTTACGGGTTCGGAGCTCTTCTTGATATTTTTGCTCTCGGCAGAATAGAAAATCCGGCTGCTCTCTTTCTTGCCGGAGCGGTGCTCACCTGCAGTCTGGAATATTTTACGGGCTGGCTTTTGGAGACTCTCTTCCACGCAAAATGGTGGGATTATACAGATATGAGGTTTAATATCAAAGGCAGGGTTTGCCTCCTCGGGGCGCTTGCGTTCGGTACGTTTTCGGTTGTTTTGATTAAATTTATACACCCTTTTCTCGTGTGGCTGCTCTCCGATGCTCCGCAGCTTTTTATAAGCCTTTTGAGTTCATTTTTGTTGATTGTTCTTGCAACCGATATATTTATTACAGTTAAGGGGCTTGAAAGCTTTGAAAATAAACTCGGTGTTCTTACAAAAGGGATTAAAGCGCGAAAAAGCCGCGTTTTTGAATACATTTCGGATTTTTCCAAGAAATTTAACCTGCAGGAAAAGCGTATGATAATGTCTTTCCCGAAGCTTTCATCGGTTAAATATAACGATGCTCTCTCGGCACTTAAGGAGCGTCTTTCGCCGAGAAGAAGGCGAAAAAATAAATAATCGGTGCCGATTTACCGAAAAATTATTTGTTGAAAAATAATGAAATAAAATAAAACTATTGACATTTGGTAAAAAATGTGAGACAATCACTTTAACAGTTACAAAAAGGTTAATAAGAATTTAAAATTAATTTATGGTAGAGGCGCGGTCTTTATTATTAATATGCTTTATTACGGTGACAGCCGAAAGCATACGAAAGGAAACACCGCCGAAATTTATCGCCTACTGTTCATGGGCTGTATGTTGGGGTTCAGCAGAATATGCTGTTCACTGTCACTTTTGTGGAGCGCTATCCGTAGTTATTGGTATTTTGGCATATTTAAGCCGTGTACGTTGACTATTATTTAGCGTTCACGGCTTTTTTGTGTCTGTAAAGAAATATATTATTTTAAAAGGGTGGTAATGACTTATGAAAAAATTAATCACGGTTTTGCTTGCAGCGGTAATGGTGTTATCGTTCGGGGCATGCGGCTCGAAAAAAACGGACACGGCATCTAAAGACAGCGATGTTCTTAAAGTCGGTATGGAGTGCAACTATGCACCGTATAACTGGTCGCAGTCCGATGATACAAACGGTGCGGTAGCAATTAAAAATGTTGATAATATGTATACAAACGGTTATGATGTTCAGGTTGCAAAAAAAATTGCCGAAAAGCTCGGCAAGAAGCTTGAAATATATTCTTATGAATGGGACAGCCTCATCCCGGGTGTTCAGTCCGGTAAGCTTGATATGATCATTGCCGGTATGAGTCCGACAGCCGAAAGACGCGAAAAGATCGATTTTTCCGATAATTACTATACTTCAAACCTTGTTATAGTAACAAAGAAAGACGCTCTTTCGGATGTAAAGACAATCGATGATCTTGCAGGCAAGAAAATAGCCGCACAGTCGGGAACATTCCACCTTGATGCGCTTACGAATCAGACAAAGGCAGATGTAACCGAAATGGCAGATTTCTCAACAATGTTTATAGCTCTCGGCGCAGGAACGATCGACGGTTATGTGGCAGAAGAACCCACTGCTATGGCGGTTACGCAGGATCCGACATACGGATATGTTGCATTGGAAAACAACAAAACGGGATTCAAGGTAGAAGATGACGAAGTAAGCATTGCTGTCGGCATAAAGAAAGGCTCCGATCTCGGCGCAAAGATAAACGAAGCAATAGCCGATCTTGACTCTGACGCTCAGAAAGAGCTTATGCTTGAAATGGTAAAAATTGCTCCGTCAGATGAATAATTTTTAAAAAACAGAGGTTGCTATGTTAGATTTTTTTAAAGAAGTAATTAATATTGTCCAAAAGTATTACGGATATTTTCTAAACGGTATCGGATATACGATGCTTATTGCTCTTTCCGGTACAATAATCGGTCTTGTTATAGGTCTTATAACAGGTATTGTAAGAACGATCCCAAAGTCAAAAAATCTGTTTCTCAGAATAATACTTAAGATAATAAATGCCGTAATCAGCATTTATGTTGAAGTTTTCAGAGGAACGCCGATGATGGTACAGTCCATGGTTATTTTCTGGGGATATGCTTTTATGAACGGCGGTGATACGCTTCCGCTTATCCCGGCAGGTATATTTATTGTTTCTATAAACACCGGTGCATATATGGCGGAGATCGTCCGCGGAGGAATAATCTCCATAGACAAAGGTCAATTCGAGGGTGCATATTCCGTCGGAATGAATCACTGGCAGACCATGATTAACGTAATTGTTCCGCAGACTATGAGAAATATTCTCCCTGCAATAAGCAATGAGTTTGTAATCAATATCAAAGATACATCCGTTCTTAATGTAATCGGCGTAACCGAGCTGTATTTCTTTACGGCAAAGATATCAAAAATGACATGGTCAATTTTTGAGACTTACGTTGTGGCATGTGTGGTATATTTCGTTTTGACGTTTACCATAACACGTATACTCAAATTTATAGAATACAAGCTCGACGGGCCGTCGTCATATCTGATACATCATTCGTCAACAATGCCGAATGAAAAATTTACGGCAGGGGAGGCAAAATAATGAGTCAGTCTGAAACAATAATTACCGTTAAAGGTTTAAAAAAGGATTTCGGAGAAAACAGCGTTTTAAAAGACATTAATTTTTCTGTAAAAAAAGGCGATGTAACATGCATTATAGGGTCGTCCGGCTCAGGAAAATCAACAATGCTCAGATGCATAAATCTTCTTGAAGAGCCTACCGGCGGAGAGATAGTCTTTATGGGTCAGAATATTCTTGAGACAAAAAATATTCCCGCATACCGTGCCAAGGTTGAAATGGTATTTCAGAGCTTTAACCTGTTTGAAAATATGACGGTTCTCAAAAACTGTATGATAGGTCAGCGTAAGGTTCTTAAAGCGGATAAAGAAACAGCAAAAAAAGAGGCAATGTATTATCTTGAAAAAGTCGGCATGGCGCCGTATATAAATGCAAAACCGAAGCAGCTTTCAGGCGGTCAGAAGCAGAGAGTTGCAATAGCGCGTGCGCTTGCAATGAAGCCCGATGTTATTTTGTTTGACGAACCGACATCGGCTCTTGACCCGCAGATGGTAGGAGAGGTTCTCGATGTTATAAAGGCAATTGCCAAAGAGGGGCTTACAATGATTATAGTAACTCATGAAATGGCATTTGCAAGAGATGTTTCAAACCATGTCGTATTTATGAAAGACGGCGTAATTTGTGAGGAGGGATCTCCCGACGAGATTTTCACTCATCCCGCAAAAGAAGAGACAAGGGCATTCCTTTCAAGATTTATGAATGAAAACTAAAACACAAAAGCGTATTGGAATTTGTAAAGGGTTTCAATACGCTTTTTATCTTGACAATTATCGGATTGTATGGTAATATTTGGTTAAGTTGTTGTGTTGATATCCGGACGCTTGCAGTTAATACGATTAAACGCAAGAAAGAGCGGCGCCCTTGTGTAAAGGGAGCTGTCAGCGCAGCTGACTGAGGGATTGTTAAAGTATATCAGCAAGAGATAAATATTTACAACCCCTCCGAGTTGCTATGCAACCCACCTCCCCTTGCACAGGGGAGGCACCGTCTCCGACGATGAATTTGTGTACAAACAAATACACCCTAACCGTGATGCCGACGAATGATAAGCTTAAAAAAGTTCGGATATTAACATGTGCTTAATTTAATTATCAGTGAGGTTTTATTATGAAATCGTATTCAAAGGTAATGATGATTATTTCGGCAATTCTTATGATTGCAACCGGTATTGTGGCTCTTTGCAATCCTGCAGTGACCCTTGTGTCGATATCATGGATTATAGGAATCATGACGCTTATATCCGGTATTTCAACTCTTGTATTCTTTTTTTCCGCCGCAAGGGGATATATGGGCTCGGGAACTGTTCTTTTTGCCGCCGTTGCCGACATTATTCTCGGTATCGCATTTTTGAATAACGGAATATTAATTGCTCAGATGCTCACATTTATAGTCGGTCTTTGGCTTACGGTATTCGGCGTCGAAAGATTTATACACTCGTTTGATTTAAAAAGATGTTTTTATAATGATTGGTGGGTAACACTTCTTATCGGTTCGGTGTGCTCCGTGCTCGGAGTTTTATGTATGCTGACACCGCTCACGACGGGCGCGCTTCTTGTTTCGGTCGTTGTCGGCATTGGATTTATTCTTCACGGTGCGGCGCTGATAGTCATTTTGAATAATATCAAAAAAAGAAGATAAACAGCAAAAAACCGCATGGCGGCAGTCAAATCAAAGACTGCTCCAATGCGGTTTTTTTATGTGCCTTAAAGATCATAAACGCATATCGCGCCGTTTGTGGTGTTTAATATAACTTCATATCTTCCGTCTCCGTCGATATCATATACCGCGGGTGCACTTTTCACTCCGTTGTGCTTGTTGTTTGCTTCCTTTGAGGGCGGCAGGGGAGTTTTGCTTATTAATTTACCCTCATAATTTAAAATATAAAGGCTTCCCTGCATAATTTGATACAGCGGTTGTGTTTCGTCATATGATGAAGCAAATATAATTTCTTTTTTGCCGTCAAAATCTATATCAACGCAAACAGGTGCCGATGCATATTCATAAAGCGGACTTGTTCTTTTTGTAAGGCTGTACGGCCATGCGTACGGTTCTGATTTGTCAAGCTTAAAGCAATGCACTTTGCCGTTATATGAATTAAACAGTATTTCGTTTTTGCCGTCGCCGTCAATATCGCTGACAACCGGCGTCTGACAAACTCCGGATGCAATGGATTCGCTGTTTTGAACAAGCGGCTTTCCGAGATCCGTCGGTATTATTGACCAGTCAGCGTCAAGTGCGGTGTTATTGTAGCGGGTTCTGTCTCCGTTTAAAATGCATATGCTCATATATTCCGACGGCGGATATACCGGCGCATATTTTCTGTTGCACATTATAAGCGATGCGACAATTTCTTTTTTTCCGTCATTGTCAATGTCTGCAACTGTTGTCACAGCGTGTCCAAATTCGGCTTTATACAGCTCTTCGCGCATTTCATTGCCGCTGACAGGCTGTCCCCAGCCGCCGTTATCACCGCGGATTTCAGAAGCGTAATCCTCATAAAAAGCTATCTGAGCCCAGTTGCGTCCGCCGTATACCTCGCTGTTTGCTTTTACCAATGTTCCGTCCGAATTGTAAGCCGATATAAACGATGTATCCGTCGGGACGATAATTTCTTTTTTTCCGTCATTGTTAATATCGTCAATTGAAATACCGTTCATAAATATTCCGTAGCTCCATCCGCTTTTTCCGCTCTGATCGGCAAGCTGCGGCCAGCCGTTTCGCAGCATTCCGTTATATGTAAATGTATATACGCTTGAAAGCGCTCCGACTCCGTAACCGACAACGATTTCACTCATTCCGTCTCCGTCAATATCGTCTGCCTTTACGCTTCTTGCCGAGACATTCAGCGGAGTTTGCGGCCAACCCGGTTTGAAATATCCGTTTTTATCGAGAACAGATATAAGTCCGTTTCCGTGAACCGTGATTATTTCAAGACCGCCGTCATTGTCAATATCTTTAACAACAGCGTCGCACCATGTGTGCCCGACGCTCATTCCGAATTCCGAAAACGGTGTGCTTCTGTCGTGACCGGAATTAACTTTCCATTTTACACTTCCGCTTTCCGCGTCAAGAACTGTTATCGAATAATTTGAAAAAATTATTTCGAGTCTGCCGTCACCGTCAAGATCGCATACTGTAGGTGAGTTATAGTAGCTTTCTTCCGTCCAGTTTGAAAGCGTTCCGGCATTTGAATATTTGAGAATTGCTGCATTTGCATTTGTGAATGTGCATATAAAAAACAGTGCAGCTGCCGCCGTAATTTTTTTTATTGTATTCAAAGTTATTCCCTCCAAACGTTATTATTTAATTGAAGCTGTATTTGATTTTCCGACAGTGTTGTATGCTTCTCCCTCGCTTGTGGTTTTTACCACCACAAACTTTCCGTCACTGTCATTGAAATTATATACGGTAAGCTCATTGATATATCCCGCCGCACTTCCGTTGTAATAGTTTATCTCACCTTTAGACATATACGTTTCACCGGAATCAAGCTTTGCTTCCGTAACGGTAGGATGAGATGATGAAGTGTAAAAAACTCTTACTCCGTAATGTTCAAGCGGCTCGGAGAGTGTTATTGTTATTTTGTTTCCTTTTTTTCGTGCATGTATCTCGGGCAGGTTTTGCTCCACGTGTAAAAAATACGTTTCAATTGCACCTCCTTCATAAACCCCGAGTGCAGATAATGCAGATTTTTCGATTGCCTTATCGTCACAAAGTTTTTTTGCAAGCGGTCTTATTGAATTTTTAATCGGAAGACGCAGCGCTTTAAGACACATTGTCATCATATCTCCGCGCAGCAGCTCGTATTTATATATTGCCGATGAATCGGCAATACCGATGCCTGCCGCATAATTTACGGCATTAGAATAGCTGAAATCTCCGTCGGCTTCGCTGTAGCCGAGAACTCTGAGCAGCATAGCGCAAAATTGCTGTGTTGTTGCGGTATCGTTTGAACCGAAATATGTATCCGAAACTCCGTTAATCAGATAATTTTCATACAGCCAGCCGACATACGGTGATGCCCAGTAGGGGACGTCCGTAAACGGATGAGAATTCTGCTGATAAATTGCTTTTGATTCTTTGCCAAGCATTCTTGCAATGGTTACCGCCACCTGAGCTCTTGTTGCATAGCTGTCAAGGTCCATTGATTCGGCGCTGAAAACATCCGAATTGCCCTTTGCAAGGCCTACATTATACAGTGTTTCCGCTGCCGAAAGCATTTCCGCGTCGTATGCAAATGACGAAATCACACCAAATACCGAGACGGATAATGCCGAGACAACCGACACCGTAAATTTTAAAACTCTTTTTACCATATTTTCATAACCTTTCTTTAAATAAATATCCGTACACCTTTTTCGGGTGACCGTTGTAATTTAAAATTATTTTATAAGATATCGAGCATACCCGATCCGAAATTAATAATTATCAAGAAAAGAATATTCTTTTCCGTTTGTTTTATAACCCGGCATGGTATCGAGACAAACCGAATGAATACTGTTGAATATGTTTTTCTCTATCATGGGATTGATTTTTTTAAGATCGGCTATAAGATGCTTTATTTCCTGCCTTTTTGAGCTTTCGGCTCCGTTTGAATATTTAACGTGATTTTCAGTAAATTTGCATGCGCATTGAATAAATTCAAGATTGTTATAGTTCTTCCATGCTATTATATCATCCTCATGTATGCAATACATGGGTCTGATAAGCTCCATACCTTCAAAATTTGTGCTGTGAAGCTTCGGCAGCATTGCCTGAATCTGCGCTCCGTAAAACATCCCCATAACCGTTGTTTCAATAACGTCGCTGAAATGATGCCCGAGGGCAATTTTATTGCAGCCGAGCTCTTTTGCTTTGCTGTAGAGGTGACCGCGCCTCATTCTTGCACAAAGATAACACGGTGATTCCGTCACGCTGTTTGCAACATCAAAAATATCGGTTTCATATACCGTAATCGGAATGTGCAAAAGCTCTGCATTGCTCTCGATTTTTTTTCGGTTAATTTCGTTGTAGCCCGGATCCATAACCAGGAATTCCAGTTCAAACGGCACATCACTGTGCTTTTGAAGCTCCTGCAGCAGCTTTGCCATAAGCATTGAATCTTTTCCGCCCGATATACACACGGCAATTTTATCGTCCTTTAAAATAAGCAGGTATTTTTTGACGGCATATGTGAATTTATTCCATATTTGTTTTCTGTATTTTTTTATTATGCTTCTTTCAATAAGCTGATATGTTTCAAGGTTTCTTGCCATTACTTTCCGACCCCCGTCAGATCTTTTATAACCTCTCCCGCAATTATAAGCCCGACAACCGACGGCACAAATGCCGTGCTGCCCGGTACCTGACGGCGGTTTGTGCATTTTCTCGCCGTTCCCGGAGGGCATATGCAGTTTTCTTTGCAGCTTATCGTCATGTCGTCAATCGGGTTTATCGGTTTTTCTTTTGAATATACAACCTTAAGATGTGGGATATTTCGCTTTTTCAGCTCATAACGCATGACCCTTGCAAGCGGACACACAGAGGTTTTGTATATATCGGTAACCTCAAATCCCGTCGGGTCAAGCTTGTTTCCCGCTCCCATGGAGCTGATTATGGGAGTTGATGTTTTTTGCGCGTTTACCGCAAGCTCTATTTTTCCCTTTACAGTGTCTATTGCGTCAACAACATAGTCATAATCCGAAAAATCAAACATATCTGCCGTATCGGGCATGTAAAAAGTTTTGAATTTATTTACTTTTGCATCGGGGTTGATTTCCAGAATTCTTTCTTCCGCGACATCCACCTTATATTTTCCGATTGTCTTACGCGTGGCATATATCTGCCTGTTTATGTTCGTAAGGCATACCTTATCGTCATCGATAATATCCACAGTGCCTAATCCGCTTCTTACCAGTGCTTCGACCGTATAACCGCCCACACCGCCTATTCCGAAAACGGCAACTCTTGAATTTTTGAGCTTCTCCATAGCTTCTTTTCCAAACAGAAGTTCTGTTCTTGAAAATTGATTTAACATTTTATTCCTCGCTTTTTCTTTTTACATTTCCTATGTCCGTAACTATTTTATACCCTGCGGATAACACCCTTTTTTCAAGACATCCGCGGCACTGTGCCGCTTCTTCTCCGGTGCAAATTTTGTTTTCGTACAAATCGTATTTTTTTCTGACTCCAACCGGCGAAAGATTCGGCATAACAACGTTTGCTCCCGCTTGCAGCCCCATTTCTCTGCCTTTTGAGTCAATTGTGCCGAGTGCCGTTGTCGACGGTATCAGTGCATACGGAAACATCAGTCTCAAAACGGATATCAGCCGAAGCGTAAGCGCCGCCGTTCCGCTTTCAAAATCCCTAAACGGTGTTTCGTGGTGAGTGATATACGGCCCTATTCCGATCATATCGGGCTGAAGCTGCTGCAGAAACCGCAAGTCCTCAACAATATTCTCCGTTGTCTGAAACGGACTTTGAACCATAAATCCCGATCCGACCTGATAACCGATTTCTTTTAAATCAAACAGGCATTTTTTTCTGTTTTCAAGGTTCATTTCCGACGGATGAAGCTTGGAATAATGCTTTGCGTCTGCGGTTTCGTGCCGGAGCAGATATCTGTTTGCTCCTGCGTCATAGTATGCTTTGTAGCTTTCGCGGCTTTTTTCACCGATTGAAAGAGTGATTGCACAGTCCGAAAATTCTTTTCGTATTGACGATATTATATCGCACATAAGGTCATCTCCGTAATATGCATCTTCACCGCCCTGCAGCACAAATGTCCGAAATCCCAGGCGGTATCCCTCACGGCAGCAAGAGAGAATTTCGTCTTTCCCGAGGCGGTACCTTTCCGCTTCTGTGTTGCTCCTTCTTATACCGCAATACATACAGTCATTTTTGCAATAGTTTGTAAATTCTATGAGACCGCGCACGTATACGTCGTTTCCGTATATTTTTTTCCGCACTTCGTCGGCATTTCTGCGCAGCTCCCCGTCATATATATCTGTATTTAAAAGATGAATAAATTCCGCATCTGTCAGATTTTTTTCTTCTCTCAGTTTTTTTACCGTCGCCGATAAGTTTTTCATAATAAAATTCACACCCTGATAATTTGAGTATTCTTTTATTATATACTATTTTTGTCGGAATTGCAATACTTAATATCATATCCGACTTTTATTTTGTAATATCAAAGAAATATTTTCGAATTATTTGACAAATACCTGTATTTATATTAAAATATTATATTAGAGAGATGATAATATATAAATAAGAGGTATGATAATGACAAAATTCTACAGATGCGTTTCTTTTCTGGTTCTTTTTGTGTTTTGTTCGGGATTTATAACATTTGCGGATATTGAATCAAAAAATAAAACATATTATAATTTTGATACCCAAAACAAGTTTTCATACGGTCACACGGCTGAGAGCCCGTCGGGAGATTATGAGGGTGATATGTCGTTTAAGGTTCCGTATGAGGGTGATGAGGGGATAGAAGATAATTGTTCTCTTTTTATCAGTGCCGATAAGCTTGCCGTGCTTACATTTGATTTTTATTTCGATAAATTCAGCCCCGATACCGCATTCAGAGGCTGGAGAATAGTTCAGGGCAGTGAAGCGCGCGGGTCTGAAGGTGACTACACCGAATCGGGAGCAAACTGGGTTCAGCTCGGCTCTGCTTCAAAGGCGGCGGATTCCTCGGGAGAAAGCGCGCATCTGCGCGATTCATTCGGCAGAAACACAGATTATGTTTTAAAAAGCAAAACATGGTATACCATGCGCTATACAATTAACTGCGATAACGGAACAATCAAGTGCTTTATTGCACCTAAGGGTGAAACATTAATTCCGATAAGCTTTAAAAACGGTCTCAACACAAAAAGATCGGATTATTTTGATGAGTATACATCTTATCAAAGCGGTGGCAGAGGATATGATAATATAAAATTTACCGTAGATGAAAACGGGAAAAAGATTTCGTACACCCACGGAGATTATTCCGAAAAGGTAAGCGTTTTTCAGATATTTAAAAACATTGATGAATCAAGAACCTCCGATGTTTATTTTGATAATTTTTATGTTGAATCATATGATTATCTGCATGAATATGCAACTGGTCTTACAAACGAAAATATTGACGGCTTTTTTAACTTTAACAATGAGTTCGGATTTTTAAAAATTCCTGAAAAGGAAAATTTTGACTTAAGCAAGCTTAAAGCCGGTCTTTTGAACAGAAACTTTTCATCCGATGATGAATTTTATTCATTTTGCAATGAATTTTTTAAAAAACATATGACGGATTATGACGGCAGCAGCCTTATTTATGACCTTGATTTTGATGATGAAAGCGATGCCGCGTATTTTATTTCGGACTCGTGCCTGCCCGCACCCGAAATTTGCGGAGGAATAAACGGATACGGCAAAATGCTTAGAGTTACCTCCGCTGACGGTGGAATATTAAAGCTTGACGGTGAAAAATATTCAAGCTGTGCAGACGCTTTCTATGAGTTTGACATGTCGGTATTCGGCGGCTCGTATTCGTTTTCCGCATATTTGGGGAGCGCAAAGGTTTTCGAAATAAAAAACGGAATCCCGCAGACCGTAAGTGACGGCGTTTCGGCTGATTTTTCACTTTTCGATACGAAATTCAGCCGTATGAAAATTGTTTTAAATCAAAAAACTTCCGATGCCGATGTATATTTAAAGTTAAAAGATGCATACATAAAAATATATTCCGTAAAGTCGGATGCATTATCCGTGCATGATGCGAAAGTCCTCTCGTTTGACATATCCGCCGGTTCCGAGTTTTATATTGATTCCGCAAGTCTCAGGTCATATCCCGATCTGTACAAATCTCTCCGCGATTCGGTATATAAAAAGGGGCTTTACAGCTGTATAAAAAAATATATCGGTTTAAATTTTGAGCGCAGTATATCCGAAAAATTTGAATATTCATCCGAAGCCGACATTTTAAAATATCTGCAGACGGCGGATTTTTCATCTGTCGGCAGTGACGCTGAATGCAGCGGGATTATAAACGGAATATGCGAAAAAGCCTTTGACGACACAATGAATTCCGATTATGAATATGACCCGATAAGCGGATTTAAAAGTAACTTTTCAAGCGCGGAGCTGTTTAATACGAAAACCTGCAGCGGTGATTTTCTTTCGGGATACCTCGCAGATGTTTCGGCATATGCCGCAGACGGATTTTCTCCGCTTGACATTACCTGCTCTGCAAATGCATTAAAAAACGGCAAGGTTTTTTCCGTTTCAAATTATTCATCCGAAATATCGGGCGGCGGCATAATTATCGATATGAAAAAATACCTTGTCCGTTCGTGCTATGCTGCGGATTTTTATCTTGATGACTTATCCGGTGCATGCGATATTACGGTGAGAGCAAATGCATATAACGGTGAGCATTTTGATTATGAAATACTGAGACTTAACTCAAACGGAAGCGCATGTCTTTTCGGCAAAGATTTTAAAAATGTGAGAAAAAACGGGCGCGTTCGCTATTCGGCAGTTATATCACAGCCCGACGGTATTGCACGCCTTTATGCCGACGGAGTGCTTATCGGAGAGACGGGTATAACTCTTCCGAGACATATTTTGCAAAATGCCGAAATTGAATTCGGTTCTTTTGCTTCGGGCAAAAAGATAAGTTTTGAAAACATCGGCATTTATGAGATAGAAAATATCGCTTCGTTCAATGAAAAAAATTGCACACCGAGGCTTTACAGCTCCGTTTATGATATTGACAGCGAAAATAAGGTAATATATGTCGATTCATATAATATAAAAACAAGTGTGTTTAAGTCTGTGTTGTTTTCCGATAATAATAACAGAACAGACATTTTAACATCCGACAATAGAACAAAATTTACCGACGGTTTTATCAATTCATCAGCCTTTGTGAGGGTTTTCTCGCCCGACAGGATATCATATTCCGACTATTCGGTCAAACTGAAAAACTTAAATTACCTGAATTCGTCTGCGGTGTCTTCTTTGCAAAGAGAAGCTGCCGGCGGCAGAGCTTATGCGTCAAAACCCGAGCTTATGTATGACGGTGATGCGGTCGGGTATTTTACCGTCGGAAAATACAGCGCAAAGGCAGCGGTTAAAAACAGCGGCGGCAGTGACGTTAATTGTGTTCTTGCGGCGGCCGTCTACAGCGGAAATAAAATGACGGATGTGTATTTTTCGGATGAAAATAAAATTAATGCCGGCGAAGAAAAAAGCCTTGAATGCAGCGTTAATGTTACATCCGATTCCGCAGAGCGCATAAAAATCTTTGTGCTTGACATATCCGATGCAATGCGTCCTTTGTCGGAATGTGCACAGTATACCCAAAATCCTCAAAAGGGAATAACCAAAGACGAACTTTTAAATCTGTATATGAAAAATTCATATAATGTGCATCCGAAGATTTTTGCTTCCGATTATGAGTGGAACAGACTCAGCGATAATCTGAAAAATGATTCCGTTCTTATTAAAAGACACGGGGATATCATCAAACGTGCCGATCAAATGTTGTCTTCAATTACGTTTGACCCGAGCAGGCAAAATGAGAGCATGTATATCGGATATAAAATGATAACCGGAGACAGACTTCTTACAATTGCAAACCGTGTTGTTGACTGCTCATATACTCTCGGATATGCATATAGGACAACAGGCGACGAAAAATATGCGGACATGCTCTGGCAGATATATAAAAGGGCTGGATATACGGAAAATGCCGATGCCGAAACAAAACAGGAATTTCCCGATTGGCATCCGAGTCATTATCTTGACACTGCCGAGATGACCCACGGATTCTCTGTCGGTCTCGATTGGCTTTACGGTTATTGGGATGCGGAGCAAAGAGCATTTTTGCAAAAATCCATAGCGGAATACGGCATAAAGCCTTGCTTTAATTCCGATATGGGAAATGCAAAAGACATGTGGTGGATGTCTGCAGATACAAACTGGAATGCCGTTTGCTGCGGCGGAATGATAATCGGCTCAATCAGCTTGCTTGATTCTGACGAATACCGCGATATGGCGCTTGAGGTGCTGCATAAAAATCTTCTTGAAATAAGAAACTCACTTCATCATTTTTCACCCGACGGCGGTTGGGGTGAGGGCATCGGATACTGGGATTATCAAATGAGATATCTGACATATGCGATGACAACCGTTAGAAATACATTTAAAACGGATTTCGGATACCTGAATATTAACGGTATAAAGAAAACCGGTCTGTATGCAATGTATATGATGGGACCGGGCGGCAAAATCAACAATTATCATGATAATTCCGAAAAGTATTACGGTTCGTTTGTTATGTTTTATTTGTCGGATGTGTTTGATAATCCGATATATGCAAGTCTGTGGAACAAAAATATAGAAAAATACGGCAGACAGATATCCGTAACGGATATGCTGCTTTATGATTCCGAAGCCGCGAATTCCGAATTTTCGCTTTCAAATACGGGTTACTTTGCGGATGCCGAGGTGTTTTCAATGAGGGATGAGTGGGATTCCGACGGCGCGTCATTTCTTTCGGCTCATGCAGGCAGAAACGATGAGGGGCACTCTCATTATGACTGCGGAACGTTTGTATATGACAGAAACGGCATAAGGTGGGCGCTTGATCTCGGAAGTGAGGACTACACCGTTCCCGAGTATTTCGGCAATTCAAGATACAAATATTACCGCATACGGACAGAGGGGCACAACTGCCTTGTTATTAACCCCTCGGACAGCGGCGCCGGGCAGGAATACAAATGTTCAACCGAAGTGGTTGAACAAAACGGACGCAAGAAAAATCCGTATTATATTATGGATCTTACCGATGCTTATAAAGCCGATGTTTCGGATTATCGGCGCGGAACAATGCTTTTGGGTTCCGACGGATTTTTAATCAGAGATGAGCTTCGGCTGAAAAATGATGATTCAACCGTATATTGGTTTATGCATACAAAAGGCGATGTTAAGGTTTTGGATAATAACCGTGTTGAGCTTACGCAGGGCAATGAAAAGATGATTCTGACATTTGATACGAATGCAAAAATAGAAAGGCTTGATGTGACGGATGCAAAATCTCTTGTGTATATTGATCCCGATCTTGGTGTTGAGAATTATCCGTACAGTGACGATTCAAACGCTAACAGCGGTGTAAGGAAAATTATGCTCAAAATTACCGCTCCGAAGGATACATATATAAATGCAAAATGTGTGTCCGCTTCGTCGGAAACCGATTATGATTTAAATTCCGGATTATCACACTGGAAATGCAATTGATTCAAAAAAATCCTCAGTTCGGCAAATGCCGATTGAGGATTTTTCTGTTGACGATTTTTCTTTCTTTGGTTTATATTTATCTTTCGTCCATGGGGATGTATTTTCTTGAATGAGTTTTTGTAAGTGTTTTATATGCGGGGCGGATGATTCTCCCTCCGCAGAGAACTTCTTCTATTCTGTGAGCACTCCAGCCCGCAATTCTTGCAATTGCAAATATCGGGGTGTACATTTCACGCGGAATATTCAGCATTTTATATACAAATCCGGAGTAAAAATCGACATTTGCACACAAAACTTTTGTGTTACCCTTAACATCGGCAAAAACCTTCGGTGCAAGATTTTCTATTCTTTCGTATAGGTCAAATTCATCACCAAATCCCTTTTCTGCGGAAAGCGCTTTCGCTTTTTCTTTAAGAATCAGTGTTCTCGGATCCGAAAGTGTATATACCGCGTGCCCCATACCGTAGATAAGGCCGCTGCCGTTGTTTGCTTTTTTATTAACTATTTTAACAAGATAGTCATAAAGCTCCTTGTCATTTGACCAGTCGTGCACATTCTCTTTGATGTTTTCAATCATGTTCATAACCTGTGCATTTGCGCCGCCGTGCTTCGGTCCCTTAAGAGAGCTTATTGCAGCCGCAATTGCCGAATATGTATCTGTACCGGTTGAAGAGAGTACCCTGCATGTAAAGGTTGAGTTATTTCCGCCGCCGTGCTCGGCGTGGAGCATCATCAGCGTATCGAGAACCTTTGCGTCAAGCTCTGTAAATTCCTTTTGCGGGCTGAGCATTCTGAGCAGGTTTTCGGCAATTGAAAAATCTTTTTTGGGCTGATGTAATATCAGGCTTTTTTTATCAAAATGATGTTTCTTTGCGCTGTAGCCGTATGCGGCGATTTCGGGCATTCTTGCAATGAGCTGCAAGGATTGCCTCATCATATTCTCTATAGTGCATTCATCGGGATTATCGTCATAAGAATAAAGCGTCAGTACCGATCTTGCCATTTTATTCATAATATCCTTGCTCGGAGCTTTGAGTATCATATCTTCCGTGAAATATTCGGGAAGGTCACTGTGTTCCGACAAATATTTGCAAAAGCTTTCAAATTCTTTTTTTGTGGGAAGTGACCCCATCAAAAGTAGATAACACATTTCCTCATAGCCGTATCTCCCGTTAATACCTGCATTTTTTACAAGATCGTTTATATCATATCCGCGGTACGAAAGCTCGCCGTCAATCGGGGTTTTTTCATCCTCGCTTACAACGTATCCGTGAACCTCGCAGATGTTTGTAACTCCGGCAAGTACACCCGTGCCGTCTTTGTTTCGGAGGCCGCGTTTTACGTTGTATTTGTTATAAGCTTCAGGATTGACAACATAACTGCTGCATGCTTTTTTTGTTATCGAATCTATCACATCATGTAAGTTATCCATTAACTTCACCACCAAAATATTTATATATGAATTATAACATATAAATTCTTGCAAATCAAGTTTTTTTTTGATTTAATGCATTTTTTGTACAAAACACGCATAGAAATATAGATAAGATACACTTTATTCTATTTTAAAACAATACCTGAAAGGAACACATAAATGAAAGATTTTGTATTTCGAGTTGCATTTTTGGCTTGCCTGTTTATTGTCATACCGTTTTTGGTTATCTTCTTTTTTTCTTCCGAAAAAGACTCCGAACCAAAAAGCATTAAAGAAATAACACTATATAACCATAAAAACGATTGCGTAACCGAAATAGACCTTGAAAAGTACATAACAGGTGTTGTTGCGGCGGAGATGCCTGCTTCTTTTTCGGAAAATGCGCTTAAAGCACAGGCGGTTGCGGCAAGAACATATGCACTCAGAAAAGTAAATGCCGATATCGATAATCACAAGGGTGCGGATTTGTGTACGGATTATGCTCATTGCCAGGCATATTACAATGACGGTGAGCTAAAGAAAAATTGGAGGGACGATTACGAAAGCAATATTAAAAAAATAAAAAAAGCCGTATATGAAACAAGGGGAGAATATCTTGAATACGGCGGTGATTATGCAATAACCGTTTTTCACTCATGCAGCAACGGTAAAACCGAAAATGCCGCAGACGTTTGGGGAGGGGATATAGCGTATCTTAAAAGCGTTGATAGCCCCGGAGATAAAACCGCACCCAAATACAAAACGAAGGTCAGGCTTACGGTTGATGATTTTAAAAACAAACTTAAACAGCACAGTGAATATAACATAGATGAGGCAAGCGAGCCGATAGGGGAGATAAGGCACACGGAGGGCGGCAATGTATCCGACGCCGTGATATACAACTGTGATATATCGGGCACTGATATAAGAAAAATCTTCGGTCTCCGTTCTACTGCTTTTGAAATTAAATCAGACGAAAAAAACATTACTTTTTCCGTCACGGGAAACGGTCACGGAGTCGGTATGAGTCAATACGGTGCAAATGAGATGGGCAAAACATGTGATTATAAAAAAATTCTTTCACATTATTACCCCGGAACAGATCTTAAAAATATGTATAAACAGTAATAAATTACGCATCATATAATTATAACGAAAATTATATGAGGTGTGATATATGGATAAAAAGAGCAGAAAAAGAAAAATTTTAAACGCAGTGTTTTCGGTTATAATCGTGCTTCTTTGCGCTTTTACACTGTTTGTCACTTCCGATCTTGCAACGGATGACGGCAAAAATATTGCTTCATCGTCGGATATCATAAAACAGGACAGCAGCGGAATTTCGTCCGATGTTGAAGATGTGTTGAAAAAAACGTCTGAGGTTGAGGAAAAAAACAGTGAATCCGCCGAGAATACACAGCCGCCGGAAGAAATCCGAGAGTCATTGCCCGATGCTGTTGCCGAAAATTCCGATACCGATATTCAAAATTCGGACGATATATCATTTATGGCTCCCGTATACGGTAAGATAATAAAAGATTATTACGCCGATATACCCGTCTACAGTAAAACAATGTCCGATTGGAGAGTTCACAGGGGCGTGGATATATATTGTGAACCCGACAGCGAGGTTTACTGCAGTGCAGACGGAACGGTTGCAAGCTGCAGCTATGATGTTAACATGGGATATGTCCTTACGGTAAAAAGCGGTGATTACACCTGCACCTATGCGGCACTTTCCGATAAGCTTTTGCCAAAGGAGGGCGATGAAGTCAAGGCGGGGCAGATAATAGGCTGCAGCGCAGAAAAAATACCGTGTGAAGCCAAAGACGGCAGTCATATACATTTTGAAATAAAAAAAGGTGAATCCTATGTGAATCCGAGAGATTATATAACTTTTGAATCATAAAAATGCGGCGGATTATGCCGCATTTTTATATGCTTTCATTCATTGTCGTAATCAATGGGAATTGCAATACGCGAGACGTAGTTTTTTGGGTTGAATTCTTTTGCTGTATACGGAGCGACAATGCCGAACACACGCGGATAACCTATTGGCTTTACACCTGATTCTCGGATTTTTTTTGAAAAATCCTTCTTTGCGTCATAAAATGATATATAATCACCGTAATGCAAACATGAAAAAGCACGACAGCTTTTTATGACCGCAGAATCGCTCGGTGCATAATTCGGGTCAAGAGGAATACAGCATATGAATGAATCTTCCTTTTCACCGAAAAGCTCAGTATCTTTATTGATTATAAACAGCGGTCCGGATGGAAGCGGACGCAATCCTTTTCCGATTGCTTCATAAAAAAGAGTATACATTGCATTGTATTTGTTTTCAATGCCGGTATTTTTGAAATTTTTTTCATAGCATATGTATTCAGGCAAATCTATAAATTCGTATGTAAGTGTTTGTTTTTTATTAATTCTGAGCTCCATTTCTTCATACATCTGTTTTGTTGCATCCATTCGCAGCTTCAGTGAATTCAGCAGATTCAGCGATTTACCGTTTGTGATGAAATATTCATGAATTTCATCATATGATAATCCTATGGAAAGCAAATGATTTATTTGCAATATTCGGGTAATGTTATGATTGTCATAGTAGCGATATCCGCTTTTTTCATCAGTCATAATGGGCTCTATAAGTCCCCTTTTTTCCAATCTCAAAAGTGTTGCACGTGAAATTCCGCAGCATTTTGTAACCTGCGATACGCTGAAATATTTTTTTGTCATAAAATTCCTCCCAAGTATTGACTCGTTCATATATGAACATGTTATAATTATACATGATGATAGATATAAAGTCAATAACAAAAAAATAATTTAACGGAGGTTTTAATTTTATGAGAAGAAAACGAATTACGGCATGGCTTTTGAGTATAGCAATGCTGATTTCATTAATGCCGTCGGCTGTGTTTGCGGCGGAATCGGAAATCGTTCAAATCGAAAAAAGCGACGGTACATTTGCAGATAAGTACACAAGCTTTAATGAAGCTGTTAATGTTGCCGAGAGCGGTGATACGTTATGGCTTATCGGTGACGATTCGTCAAGTCAGCAGGTTACGATTGATAAAAGCCTTACCGTTGAGCTGCAGGGACACAGTCTCAGCAGAACATCCGTCAAAGTGACCGGTGAAGACACAGTGGTTCAGCTCAATGACCGTGTGGGAGGTGCAAAAATCAATGAAAATCATTATAAAGGTTTTAAATGGGAGGGTAGCATTCCCACTCTCACAAGGTGTTCGGCAACGATTTTTGTTACCGGAGGCTCCACGCTGAAGGTAAACGGTGTTACAGGCACTGACGCAAACAGCGGAACTATAATTTACGACTGTGCGACCGCTGACCTTGAAAAAGCGATATTTGTTGACCAAAGTACGCTTGAAATCAACGGAGGCACCTTTGTTGCCCAGGAGGGTGCGGGACGCGATTCGCTTTTTGTGTATAACGGTAATGTCACCATAAACGACGGATATTTTTACCGTGCGATTTCGTTCTATACGGCTCCCTCCGATACATATCCGTTCGTTGTTAAAAAATGTGAGATTAACGGTGGAACATCATACGGCGCTATGTGGATTGAACGCTCAGGAACGATAAACGGCAAAAGTTTCAGTTCGGGTTTTCAGAATGCCGAGGATATTGGCGACGTTTTCCTTTCGCATTCAGCGGGAAGCTATGTTCTGAAAGATTCCACCATGGAACATGTAATGATCGGTTGCGGTATATATGTGCCGGACAACATTGAAAGCAAGGTTCTGCCTGACGGTACGCTTTTTTTTGTCGGCTCAAAGAACGAGGATGCACCGGAGAAAATATTACCTGAAACAGGAGGCAAAATAACTCTTTCTCCCACAGTTGCCGGAGGTAACGGAGGCAACGTAACTTATGAGTGGAAAAAAGACGGCAATATATTATCCGAGGAAACGGGTCCGACTCTTGATATAGAAAATTATACAGAAGGCGACGGCGGACTTTATGAGGTGACGGCATCGCAGGGTGATGAAGCCGTTACGGTTTATTTTCGTGTCGGTTCAGAAGCGGACATGAGCGCATC
The DNA here is from genome assembly GCA_934463165.1 of uncultured Clostridia bacterium. Lineage (GTDB taxonomy): Bacteria > Bacillota > Clostridia > UMGS1810 > UMGS1810 > RGIG1828. The sequence goes on along the minus strand of CAKSJG010000002.1, from coordinate 209,058 downwards.
AGAAACCGAGGATTGGCTGACCGCATCGGGCAATGAATTATATGTCGGCGGTGTGGCTGTTACGGCTGAAAATGCAGCGGATATCACAGGTGACGGAATCACATCCGGAACTGCATACTTTAAAGTTGAAGACAGCGTTCCCACACTGTACTTAGACGGCGTGACGATCAAAGGCGGATACAAAGAGGAGGATTTCCTCGGCGGCAGCATTGACTGGATGTATAGGATTTACGGTATTTACTGTAAATCGGCAAGTAAGGATAAATTGAAGATAAAAATCTCCGGTGAGAATGTTATCAAATCGGAAAAATATACAGATGACAAGCACCAAACTGCTTGGATTTACGGAATTATCGCGGATAATGACTGTGCGGAGCTTATGCTTGAGGGGAGCGATGACTCAAGTCTGAAGGTTGCTTCGGAAGAAAATGCCCTTGCAATATACAGCAATGACTGGAAAAGCTGTGTTATCTCCATAAACGGCGGAAAATATGAATTTAAAACAGATAAGGGAGATGACAACGGCGGCGAAGCAATTTTCTGCAGAGGTTCGCTTAAAATCGAAAATTCCGAAATTAATATTTCGACAAAAAGAAACCGCGGAATCTGGATTAATATTGTTGATGACAATTATGCTACGGGCAATGAGGTTACATCGATAAAAAACAGTAATATTACGGTGAATTCGGGAAACGGAACGGAATCTTGGGACGGTATCTTCTCTGCGCCCAAAATTGTAATTGAAAACAGTATTGCAAATATAGTTTGCGACGGAAGAGGAATTACAGCTTGCGACGGAGAGAGCATTACAATCTCGGGTTCGGAAACCGAGATTTCGGTAAAATCTGTAGGTCCCGTCAAAAAGAATTGGGAAAGTGATTCTGCTTCTATTCTGACGGAAAAGCCGCGCGACAGCTATGAAGGAGGCGGTGAACCGGCAGAGATTACGTTAAATGACGGTCTCGCTGTTACAACGCCCGATGCCGGCAGTATAAAAGCATGTGATTTTAGCGGAAACGATTGGTTTTATGATTACAGAACCGCTGTAGATCAATACGGAGTGTTCGCACGTGATATTGTTATCAAAGCGCCGACCGTTCACTGCGTATGCGGCACATCGGATTGCACATCTCATACGGAAAGCATAGTTCATGTGGCAGATAACAGCTTAAATCTTGTGCCGGATATCGCAGACGGATCTACTCTCACAAGCGGCAGTTACTATTTAAGTGATGACCTTATACTGACCGATGAAAAAAAGCTTAATGTTTCGGGAAATGTGAACATTTGTTTAAACGGACACAATCTGGAGGCAAATATTATTCCGGGCAGCGGTGCGGTTTTAAATATATGTGACTGTTCGGGCGGCGGTACAATAACGAACTCGGTTGGTCATGTAATAGCATTCAGAAATAACGGTGCGACAGTTAATATTTACAGCGGAACTTTAAAGACAGTCTATGAAGCAAATACAATTATTGATTTTGAAGGATATACCGGCAATACTCTTAATTTGTACGGTGGTACGGTTGAGTATGAATATAATGATGTTTGCACAGCTATAGGAAGCCGAACGCTTACCTTGAATCTGTACGGAGGAAAGGTCACTTCAAAATCTGCCAACGGTATTGTGGTGTTAAGCGGAAAGATAAATTTGTGCGGTAATACCGAGATCACTGCTCCGAACGGTTATGACAGCATAAAAGCCTACGGAAAGGAACTTATTGACGCAAAAGGTTATACCGGCGGTAATATCAGAATTTTATGCGAGGGATTTTCCGACGGTGATGTCGTTGTAAAAAATGTTACCGATGAAACTGCAGGCAAGTTTACGCTCTCCGGCAAAAACAGCGGCTATATTTTAAAGAGAGACGGAAGTAATTTAAAATATACGGCTGTCTATAATGTTTCGTTTGATTCCGCCGGCGGCAGCGGAACAATGGCAAGCATAGGCGGAGTGTCAGGTGAATATGAACTCCCCGAATGTACATTTGCCGCACCTGACAGGAAGATTTTTAAAGCATGGAGTATTGACGGCACGGAATATGCACCGGGGGACGTTATCAGAATTTCAAAGAACATAACGGTTACGGCAATTTGGGCTGATATTGAAAAAACAACCGTTACCGTTGACGAATCGGTACAAACATTAGGATATGACAGCCGCGCAAAAAGCTTTGCTGTAAGTGCAAATGTTACGGGCGGCTTTGACGTGAAATACCGGAAGGACGGATCGGACATTGCTTCACCGACAGATACAGGAGCTTATGATGTTATCATCACAAGAGCAGAAGATGATACATATAAGGCATACAGCAAAACCGTAACGGGCGGACTGGTGATTACTCCCAAGGACATAACCGGTGCATCGGTCGGCGATTTTGAAAAAATGACATATAACGGCAAAGAACAGATACCTGTTGCATCGGTTACAGCAGACGGTCTTATCGCAACCGGAGAATGGAGCAAGGTTACAAACGTTGCAGACAAAACCACATTTACTGCAAACGGTAACTTTACGGGCACGATCACCGATAGACCTACCGGCATGGAAAAAGCACATTCGGGCTTCAGTTTATCACCGACGGCAAAGCCAAATCTTAAATATGACAAAACGAAGCAGGTGCTTATCATTGCCGGCAAGGCAGACGGCGGTGTTCTGAAGTACAGCACCGACAACAAGGCTACATGGAGCGAAGAGCTCCCGAAAGGTATAAATGCAGGAAAGTACGAGGTTTATTTTAAAATTTTCGGCGATGACAACCATTTTGATACCGATTTCAATCTCTTGAATGCCTCCATTGCCAAGGCCGGTATTGGTATTCCGACGATCGGCACCAAGGTATACACGGGAGCTTTGCAGAAAGCTGAAATCGGTGATACCGATGATTACGTGGTCAGAGAGAACAACGGAGGAACAAAGGCAGGAAGATATGACGTTAAGCTTGAATTGGCAGACAGTGTAAATTATCATTGGAACGGAAAGCCCGACGATGTTTCGGGAATTACTTTGGATTTCCGTATAACAAAGTCAGATAATAATTGGACGCTTGATCCGATTATTATGGGCTGGACATACGGCGAGAACGCAAACATCCCTTCATACGGCGTGAAATTCGGTGATGTAAAAATTGAATACAAGAAAGCCGACGATGCAGACAGTGCGTATACAGCTGCAGTTCCGACAAACTCCGGAGACTATAAGGTTAGATTAAGCGTTGCTGCAACAGATGACTTTGACGGACTTACCAAGGTGATTGATTTCAGCATTGCAAAAGCACAGCAGCCCTCACCGGAGACTCCTGCAGCTGTGGGCGAAACAATAAAAGGAAAATCGGACGGTAAGATTACCGGCGTTGACAGCACCATGGAGTACAAGGCAGACGGCGCAGTCGAATATACCGATGTTGCCGGAAACGAAATTATAAATCTTACAGCCGGTAAATATCTGGTAAGATATAAAGAAAAGGAAAATCACCTTGCCGGAAGCGACAAAACAGTAGAAATTTCGGTCGGTGAAATGATAACTGTAAGCTTTGATTCCAACGGCGGCACGGATGTTGAAAGCAAGACTTGTGAATACAATCAGACAATTACCTCGCCGGAAACCGAACCGATAAAAGACGGTTTTGAATTTATCGGCTGGTTTGCGGACGGCGAGCTTACAACCGAGTGGAATTTTGAAACAGATAAGCTTACCGGAAACAAAACGCTTTACGCAAAATGGGTACACGGCGTTGTTTCCGATGATGACGGCAGTGTTGAAAATGTAACGGCAGACGGTATCAATGAGGTCGCAAAATCGGAAAAAACGGACATTGAGCTTGTGGTTAAGACTGTTGATGCGGCAAATGAGGATTCAGAACAAACGGCAATAAGAAGTATTGAAAATGCACCGAATAATTTCGGTTTTTATGACATTACGCTGAAAAAATTAAGCGGCGGTAATATAACATTGGCATCAAGCGTTATAGAGATTAAAATGCCTTATGATTTTTCGGGTAAAAGGAATATTAAGGTTTACAGATATCATGACGGAAATGTACGGGAGTTTACTGCTCTTTCCGAAAGAGACACCGTAAAACCGTTTGATAACGGAACATTCTTTGCAGATACGCAAAACGGATGCATTTATATTTATTCTTCTGAATTTTCAACTTATTCGGTTGCCTATGACAGAATATCATCCGGTTCTTCCGGCGGAAGCTCGGTGCGCTATACGGTTAAATTTGAAACGAACGGCGCAGAAACTGTCAACACTCAAAATGTTATAAAAAACAGTGTTGCAAAGGAACCCGCCGAGCCGAAAAAAGACGGATATATATTTGACGGCTGGTACTTAAGCAATGATTTTGCCGAAAAATATGATTTCAAATCAAAAGTGACAAAGAATCTTACACTTTATGCAAAGTGGACGGAGGATAAAACATCGGCAGAAGATAAAGACGATAACAACACATCGGGAGACAATGACGGTAAAGATACCCCGACCGGAAATGATAAGCATGACTGCCCGTCAATGAATTTTAACGATCTGGATATAAATCTGTGGTATCACCTTGATACCGATTACGTTTTATCAAACGGTCTTATGAACGGAACGGATACAAAAATCTTTGCGCCGAACAAAAATCTGACGCGTGCAATGCTTGTTGCCGTTCTGTACAGAAACGAAGGTGAGCCCGCGGTTGATGAACCGAGTCCGTTTATCGATGTTGAAGAAAATGCTTATTTTGGAAATGCGGTATCATGGGCACATAAAAACGGCATTGTAAAGGGAATTTCCGAAACCGAATTTGCACTGGATATTAATATTACCCGTGAGCAGATTGCAGCAATGATTTACCGTTATGCGCAGTTTAAAGGTATTGATGTATCCGATGCGGCAAGCGCTGATATCACAGCTTACGGTGATTTCGCCTCAATTTCGGACTACGCGGCAGAATCTGTTCGCTGGGCAGTCGGATCCGGTCTTATAAACGGCAGAGACGAATCTTCTTTAAGCCCGAAAGAAAATGCAACAAGAGCCGAATTTGCGGCAATTTGGCACAGATTTATTGAGGGCAATAAATAAAGCTTATACCACTACATAAAAATACATTATACAAACAAAACTCCGCCGGTAATGTGCGGAGTTTTGTTTTGCGTGAGTATTATTAAAAACCCAAAAAATATTTTTTGCCGATTAATTTGTTTCGCTTCTTTCGGATTTTTCTCTGTAGTTTTGAATCTTTTTAAGATATTGTATGGCTTCCGAAACACTTTTTACGCCCAAAAGCTTAAGTTTTGTTTTTCCTTTGAGTTTTTCGGCATTGGCATGGGGCAGGATACAAAAATCAAAACCCATTTTTTCCGCCTCCGCTGTTCTTTTTTCGCAAAAGCCTACGGAGCGTACCTCGCTTGTAAGCCCGACTTCGCCTATGATAAGCGTTTTTGAGTCGATGATAAAATTCTTGATATTGGAGGCTATTGCAATTATAACCGCAAGATCCGTTGCCGTTTCGAGTATTTTTATTCCTCCAATGACATTTATGTATACATCCTGGTTCTGCATGGGATACCCGAGCTTTTTTTCGAGAATTGCAGTGAGCAGCACCGCTCTGTTAAAATCTATTCCCGTTGCCATTCTGCGCGGATTTCCGAAGCCGGTCGGGGAGCACAGTGCCTGAACCTCCGCCATGACGGGTCTTGTCCCCTCCAAGGTGCAAACAACCGTTGAACCGCTTGAATTCTCGGCTCTTCCCTCAAGCAGCATTTTTGACGGGTTGGCAACTTCGATAAGCCCCTTGTCGGTCATTTCAAATACTCCAATTTCATTGGTTGAACCGAATCTGTTTTTAATCGTTCTGAGTATTCTGTAGCTCTGACTTCTTTCTCCTTCAAAATAAAGCACACAGTCAACCATATGTTCGAGAACCCTCGGGCCCGCAATGCTTCCGTCCTTTGTTACATGCCCGACAATGAACACCGCAACATTGTTTTCTTTTGCATATTTCATAAGATACAGTGTTGCCTCTCTGACCTGACTTACACTTCCGGGAGCAGACTGAATTTCTTCTTTAAAAATCGTTTGAATCGAATCTATTATAACCGCTTTCGGATTAAGCCCCGAAGCACACGAAAGTATGGTGTCAAGATTTGTTTCCGATAATACATAGAGGTTTTGTTTTTCCACTCCGAGCCTTGCCGCGCGCAGTTTTATCTGTTGGTCGGATTCCTCGCCCGATGCATAGAGCACGGTGTTTTTATCGGCAATATTCTTGCATATCTGCAAAAGAAGGGTTGATTTTCCGATTCCGGGATCACCGCCGACCAAAACGAGAGAACCCTGTACTATTCCTCCGCCGAGAACCCTGTCAAGCTCCGCTATTTCGGTTTTTATTCTTTCGTATTCTCCTCCGAGGCATATATCATTTAACGGCTTTGCGCTTTGAGAGGTAAATGTTTTCTTTGCTTCATATCTTGCCGCGGGTTTAATCTCACATTCCGAAAAAGTATTCCAGCTTGCGCATTTGGGGCATTTTCCCAGCCACTTCGGTGATTCATATCCGCACTCGGAACATACATAACTGCTTGTTTGTTTCATTTGTGTTTCTCCTGATAATATTTTAATTCGTTAATTAATGTTTTTGTAAATTAATCAAAATACGGCAAAGTTGCTTAATATTTACTTCGCCGTATTATATTATACATCATTTGTTTTTAATTGTAAATATAAATCATGTATTTTACTGATTGTTTTGAGTATTGTTTTTTGAATTTGACCCCGTAACATCATCTTTAATATCGTCAGCCGCGTCTTTGATGTTATCCTTAGTGTCTTTTACGCTGTTTTCAATATCTTTTCTTACCTTGTCGGTGTTGTCGTCAACGGTTGTGTCACCTGTTGTATTTTTGCTGTCTGTGTCTTTTTTTACGGAATTGTTTGTATCATCACTGCTGCTTGTGCCCGTTGTTGAATTGTTTGTGCTGTTTTCGTCTGTCGTATTGCCGGATGAACATGCCGCAAATGAGCAGACGAGAGTAAGCGTTAAAATAAATGATAAAACAGTGTTTTTGAATTTCATGATAATTACCATCCTTTCAAATATATTATTGCACTGTTTTTGAAAATAATACAATTTTTTTTTGTGTGTTTTAAATAAAGTTGAAAAATGAATATTTACATAAATATAAGTTTTGTTTAAAATAAAAGGTAATTATTTTGTAAAGGAGCAAATGAAAATGAATGAACAGGTAAAACTCATCGGTCAAAGAATTCAGGATCTCAGAGAAATTGCCGATCTGTCCGCTCAGGAAGTCGCCGATTATCTGAACATTTCGGTCGATACATATCTTTCATACGAAAAAGGCGAAGACGATATGCCGATCAGCATTCTTTATGAGCTTGCCAATAAATTTGACGTTGATTTCACTGCCATTTTGTCAGGTGATGCTCCTAAGCTAAACTTTTACCAATTTGTTAAAGCGGATCAGGGAATAGGTGTAAAAAGACGCAAAGAATACGGTTATCATAATCTTGCGTTTAATTTTGCCAACAAAAGCTTTGAACCGTTTTTGGTAAATGTTCCGCCTTCCGACAACGAGGGAAGCATCAATCTGACAAGTCATCCGGGTCAGGAATTCAACTATGTTTTGGAGGGCCGAGTCTGTATTATAATCAACGGTAAGGAAATAATTATGGAAAAAGGGGATTCCCTTATGTTTAATTCCAAACACTGGCACGGAATGAGAGCTTTAGACGGAAAAGAAGCCGTGTTTCTTGCCATTGTAAGCGACTGATTATAATACGGAAAGGTAAGATACTAATGAATTTATTAAATCGTTTTGTAAACCGAAGCGAATTTAAAAGCTATGAGGACTACTATAATAAATTTAAACTTTTAATACCCGAAGATTTTAATTTTGCATATGATGTTATCGAAGAATATGCAAAAATCGCACCTGAAAAACGTGCGCTTGTATGGTGCAACGATGAGGGCGAAGAGAAAATTTTTAATTTCGGCGAGCTTAACCGCGAGGTTAACAAAACAGCAAATTTTTTTAAAAGAATCGGAATAAAAAAAGGCGATTTTGTTCTTCTTATTTTAAGAAGACACTATCAGTTCTGGACGTCGATATACGCGCTTCATAAAATAGGCGCGGTTGCCATACCTGCAACGCACCTTCTCACAAAAAAAGATATTGTGTTCCGCTGCAACAGTGCCGATGTAAAGATGATCGTCTGCACAAATTACGGCGAGACGAGAGAGCATGTTGAAGCAAGCATTCCCGAGTGTAAAACTCTTGAAAAATGCTGTATACTCGGCGAAGAAAAATATGACGGCTGGTATAATCTCGATACAGAAATAAAAACCGAGAGTGATGAATTCCCGCGCCCGACGGGTGAGGATGCAACGCATAATGGTGATCCGATGCTTGTATACTTTACATCCGGTACGACAGGAAATCCGAAAATGGTTCTCCATACGTTTACATATCCTTTGGGTCATATTTCAACAGGAAAATACTGGCACGATGTTGTGGATGACGGACTTCATCTTTCGGTTGCGGATACGGCATGGGCAAAATGCTCGTGGGGCAAGCTGTACGGTCAGTACATTGCCGGTACCGCTCAGTTTGTTTATGACTACAGTGACAGATTCGTTCCGACGGATCTTCTCGATTTGATTGTAAAATATAAAATAACAACCTTCTGCGCACCTCCGACGATTTACAGATTTTTCATAAAATCAGATATGAGCAAATATGATCTTTCTTCACTTACGCACATCACAACGGCAGGTGAGGCTCTTAACCCCGAGGTTTTCAATCAGATTTATGCGTCAACGGGACTCAAGGTTTATGAAGGCTTCGGTCAGTCGGAATCTCCGATACTTCTCGGTAATTTTCTTTGGGATGATCCCAAACCCGGCTCCATGGGCAGACCGACGGCAGGGTTTAAGGCGGCTCTTTTGAGAGATGATTTTACTGAGTGTGACCCCGGTGAGATAGGTCAGGTAAGCTTTGACATAAGCGGCGGCAAGCCGGCAGGTGTTCTGGACTGTTATTATAAAGACAAAGAAAAAACCGATTCTGTTTTCACTCACGGATATTATCTCACCGGTGACCTTGCATGGTGCGATGAAGACGGATTTTACTGGTATGTCGGCAGAGCCGATGACGTTATAAAAAGCTCCGGTTACCGTATCGGACCGTTTGAGGTTGAAAGCGCTCTGATGGAGCACCCCGCTGTTTTTGAGACTGCAATTACAGCCGTTCCCGATGAGATAAGAGGTCAGGTTGTAAAGGCGACAATTGTCCTTGCAAAGGGGTATCACCCGTCCGATGAGCTTAAAAAAGCTTTGCAGGATCATGTTAAAAAGACTACTGCGCCTTATAAGTATCCGCGTATTGTAGAGTTTGTCGATGAACTTCCGAAAACTATTTCCGGCAAGATAAAACGTGTTGAGCTTCGTGAAAAAGACAAAAATAAAAAATATAGTAAGTAAATTAAAAACGTTTACCGCAAAAAGACGGTAAACGTTTTTTGCGTAGCAATTCCGGGTGTGAAAAAAATATCTGAAATTTATTTCGAATGTTTTGCGCAAAAGACAATAACTGTAATTTTAGGGCATAAGGGAGAACCGTGTTCAGCCGTTTCGATGTAATTCTTATACGGGGTAACTACTTATCGGTAATCTGAATATAAAAATCCGCGCTAAAGCTTAAAGCCTGTTTTAATACCTTTTTTATATTCACTCGGTGATTTACCGGTAAACTGTTTAAATGTCCGTCTGAAATATGACGTTGAATTAAATCCGAGTTTTTCGCTTATTTCTTCAATTGAATAATCAGTTGTTATGAGCATTTTTTCCGCATTTCGGGAAGCAATTCGTTTTTTGTATTCAATCGGAGTCATTCCGGTTTCGTTTTTGAAAACAGCAAAAAAGCGAGACTGAGAAAGATTCGAAATTTCGGCAAGCTCTTTGATTGTTATATTTTCCTTATAGTTGACGGTCAGATAATCCAAAGCTTTTTTTATAGATTTATTCATATGCTTTTCGGATGATATTGTAATTTCGGAAAAAACATCATTAAGAACGCCGTAAAAAATACTGAGTATCTTGTACGATTGTGACGGTATCTTAAAATTGTCATATGCATACACAAACTCATCTGTCAAATGTTTTAATCCCGTAATTTTTTGAATGGGAATGATAGTGCTGAATCCGTTTTCGGGTATAAAATGAAATGTAATATATGTAATGTTCGGATTTCCCGTCCATTTTGAGCTGTATGTTGCCGAATACGGAATAACAATGATATCTCCGGGAAAAACATCGATTTCATCCGTACCGTCTGTGCGTATACATCCGTGACCTTTAATAATCATCCCGATGCTGAAAAAGGGACGCGGTTTATTTGAAAAATCATTTTCGTCCGTGTGCATATAATCATATTTACCTATGTTCAAAAACAAAAGTTTTGTATTGTTTAGTATATTCATATTATCACCATGCAGTAGTATTGTTCTCATATTCAGCATTATATTATATTTTATTTAAAATGTCAATGTGATATAATTTTAAAAATAAAAGGGGATGTTTAATATGAACTTTAACGGAAAAACGGCAGTGGTAAGCGGGGCTGCATCTGGCATGGGGCTTTTGTTTTCAAAAAATTTTGCCGGACTCGGCGGAAATGTTTTAATGTGTGATGTAAATGAGGATGCGCTTAAAAAGGAAGTCAGCAAAATTAATTTTCAAAACGGAGGTAAAGCGGAAGGATGTCTTTGTGATGTGCGTAATTACAGTGCCGTCTGCTCTGCAAGAGATAAAGCTGTCGAAAAATTTAATTCAATAGATATTCTTGTTAATTTTGCGGGCGGAACCGCTGTCAGGATGCTTAGTATTGACGGAAGTCTTGAGTTTCCGGATATTCCGATTGACGTATACGACTGGGGGATAGATGTCAACCTTAAAGGGCAGTTTTACTTTGCACATGCATGCATGAAACAGATGAGAGAGCAAAAAAGCGGCCTTATTGTAAATATAGGCTCAATAACAGGCATGGAAGGAGACGGACGCGGAATGGATTATCCCACGGCAAAAAGCGGTGTAATGTTCGGACTCACAAAGTCTCTTGCGCAATACGGAGCAAAATATAACATACGCGCAGTATGTGTGTCTCCGGGTCCCGTGCTCACAAGAGCTTCAATGGCAGGCATGAGAACACTTTTGGGCAGGGCGGCAGATCCACAGGAAATTATTGATCTGATTCTTTTTACGGCGTCCGAAAAGGGGCAGTTTATAAACGGTGAAAATATTATGATAGACGGCGGCAGAAATGCCATGGGAAGATGGAACTGACGGAAAATTTGAAATTAATACAAAACGGACTCCAAAGTCCTAAACTTTTTGGAGTCCGTTTTGTATCACTGCTTTTTTGTGTCTACTTACTTGACTATAGTTCAATCTTTGCTGCGATAATCATACTTGGTATAGCCTAATTCATCGTTAAGCTCACCGTCAAGACCGTTTTCGAGCATTTCTCCGACCATCATTTTAAACACATCTTTCAGGTCATCAAAATTCTTTACATCCAGCCCTTTCATGATGTTACGCAAATTCTCCTTGCGTTCTTTTTCAGCTGCCCGTTCCTCGGGACTTAATTTGTACCTTGGCATAATTAAAGCCTCCAAAATGATATTTATAATATATCATCTTGGAGGCTTCGTAAAGACTTTACACAAAATATTGTTTCGCTTATTTTCGGAAAGGTGCTCTTCGCTGTTTCGCCGGTTCTTGTTGTCATATGCATATTATTCATCTGCAATGTGATAGAGAAGCAAAAAATCACGGTTCCGCAAAATTGATTTTAAATGATAAAACCTCAATGCAACAGAAAATAATGCTTTTTGCGCTGAGGTTTTTGTTCTGTATATAAATTATATTTGACCGGAAAATAAGTGCAATGGCTTTATATTATATATTAAATACAAATATATTCATTTTATAATCACAATATGATACACTTGAATATACGGGCGGTTTTATATGCTTGTTTTTTATTCCTCTATAGGAATCAGAACCTGTGTTATAAACTTGTGAGGATCTTTATGCTGCGGCGGCCCTTCAAGGTAAACATGACGGCATTTGCCCGAAACGGTCAGTCCGTTTTCCTTTGCATAAACGATAAGGTTTTTGCGAACATTTGCAAGTTCCTCATATGCGCCGTGATGATATGTCGATACAGCGTCAAAAGCGGGAAAGTTAATTATGTTTTCTCCCTCGCTTTTAGGCGGTACGGCAACACAAAATGTTATTTCATCCGGGTTGTCGGTTGAATATTCTATAAAATACATTCTCTTTGTTGTGTCCGTTCCGTAAATGCGCATAGCTTTGAGTGCTGTTTCCCTGAGAAGAACACTCTTTTCCGCAACCGAAGATGTGTTATATGTACGGCAATATGCATTTTGCGCTTCAATCCTTGTTTTTGTGATTACACCCTGTGTTTTGTTTGTTCGCTCATACAGCCGCTCTATATTTAAATTCAGCTCATCGCGCAGCGATTCAAGCCGCGTAATCAACGGATGCAGATCGGTTTTGCCATTGAAATAATCCCTTATTTCATCGAGCGATAGACCGAGATTCTGAAAAACACGGATCGTTCTGATAAGCGTAAACGTATCTATTGTGTAATATCTGTTTCCTGTAATTCCGTCTTTTATGTCGGGGGTTATAAGCCCTTTTGCTTCATAATTTAATATGATTTTCCTGGTAATGTTTATTGATTTTGCAATTTCACCTATAGAAAACATATTATTTTTATCATTCATGGCATACCTCACACAATTTATTTTAAAAAACACTTGCATCGAACATCAATGTACGGTGTATAATGATTATATCATACGAAATGATAAAAGTCAATTCGTCGAGGAGATGATATTTATTGGATTTTAAAAGTTACTGTAAAAAAGAGGGGAAGCTATATCTGCTTGAGGAGTGGGATGAAGAGAAAAACAGCCCCGTTACTCCCGATTCGGTCAATCACAGCAGCAGCCTGCCTGTATGGTGGAAGTGCAAAAACGGACATTCATGGCAGACGCAGCTTAAAAGCCGTTCAACGAGTTTGACCGGATGCCCGCGATGTAATGAAGAAAAGTTGGCGGAAAGAAGAGATATTCAAATAAAATTTTTAAGAAAAGAGGAATTGTGATGAAAAGATTTTTATGCTTATTGCTTGCACTTGCTGCAGTACTTTCATTTGTTACCGTCCCTGCATATGCAGGCGGACTAACAGACGGTTGTAAGGCGTATGTCAAGGTCGGAAGCATGAATGTCACTAAGACAGCTTCACTTGTAGGCTCGGTTGACATGGTGGAAAAAGGTGACAGCCTGACGGTTTTGGAGGCATATATAAACGGAGAAGGTCAAAAGAGCGATAACTATCATAAAGTTCAGCTTCAAAACGGTACTGTCGGATACGTATGTGCTTATGCAAACGGAGAAGATACGCTTGAATCCGCAGAGGTTACCGAAAAAAGATATGAAGAAGAAACAAAGCCGTCTGATGCTGATAAATACCGGCACGGTATAAACATGTATTTTCTGAAAGACTATATTTACGGCGGCAGCAAGTCGCTTGACGGTGAAAAGGTTCAGGACTATACATATGTTAAAATGCCTGATGAATGGACGAGGCACAAACGTCCCGATTCGCTTCCGCTTGTCGGCAAGGCTGTACTTCATATCGGCGATGAGGGCAAAGAGGGCATGGTAAGAGCGTCGTTCTATCCGGAGGGTTATCCGGGAAGTCCGTCCGGCAATTATCATGTCAGAAGACTCGATGAACTTGAAGCAATAGGTTATCTTCCGGTCGCTGTTGAATACAGCCGTCAGAGCGGAAACGGGAATTGGGCATTCTTTAACTTCAACACAACCGAATTTGAAGTTGTTGCATATGATGAAAACTGGGTTGCAATATGGAGTGACGGCGGTGTTGATACGAGCCGTGGCGTAGGAACTCCATGCGGGGGTCAGAAGTATATTCCCTACGGCAGCTGGAAGCCCGGAGTTTATTTTTATCCGCGCAAATATTGTTATATATTGGATATAAACAATCAGGTGTCCACACCTCCCGCAATCGTGGCAATGGGTAAGGCAACCTGTCCGCTTATGATAAAAACAACACCCGATGCAACCGATTATGTAAAATCAGGTGTATATAGAACCAATCAGTCATTCCAGGTTGTGGATGCAACTCCGAATAACGGTCACTATAAAATTTACTATAAGCACGGTTTGTATTATGTTGACGCAAACTATGTAAACATAAAACTCAATAATGTTCAAAAGCCGGTTGTCATATATACTGCCGAAGCGAATGACGCGTTAAACATCTATTCTTCTTCGGATAAGAGCAGCTCGGTTGTTGCAAAGGCAAAAAAGGGTGCGGTGCTCGACATTATTGACAGCAATATAAACGGCACTTTCACCAAAATATGGTTCAACACAAAAGAGTGTTATGTTGAAACGGCTATGCTCACAAATTATCAGAAAACTCCGTCCGGCTCGGGAATTGCACAGCTCGGAGCACCGACAGGTGTTATTGTGGTTGATTCACCGTGGAGCGCTTACGGAGCAATGGCATATTCTCCCGAAGCATATGAGATTTATAAGGAGTATAACTACGGACAATCATATGAATCAGACACAATGCTTGAGAAAATTCTTAAGATAGACGGATCTATAAGTATACTCAATGAAAATGACTGGGCAAATGTGTATAAGATAGAAAACTATACATTTACTCCCGATCCGGATGATCCGGAATATGTTGAAAACGGTCAGGTTTACACAATTGTGTTTGACGGAAACGTCCGTTATATTATTCAGAATCAGGACGCACCCATGGCATTTACCTATTACCCCGGTAACGGTTATAACAAAACAACAGTTGCAAATAATCAGCCGCTTTATGTTGACACAACAAAATACAGTGCGCTTGCTTATAATATAAACGGCAATAACTACTTTAAACTGCGTGATATAGCTAAGCTTCTGGACGGAACGGTAAAAACCTTTGACGTGAAGTATGACGCGGCAACAAATTCGATAGATATGTTAAGCTATTTTGACTACACTCCGGCAGGCGGAGAGCTTACTCCCGGTGACGGTGCAACAAGGACGGCATATTCATCTTCCGCATTTTTGACCTATGACGGCATACCCGTTTCGGCAACATGCTACAACATTGACGGAAATAACTATTTCAAGCTTCGCGATGTAACCGACGCACTCGATTGCCGCGTAGATTGGGATGAGGCAAATCAACTTATTAAGATCAACACCACTGTTCCGGCATATGATGACCCGAATGAGGCTGTCGGTTAACAAGGAGGATTTTTATAAGCGGAATGGCTCCGGCCTATCCGCTTACAGGGGACAACATCGTTTTATGTGATATTTTTTAACATATAATTTAAACAAATTTAGGGAGGCAGCTTTATGAAAGCAAAAAAAATATTATCACTTTTGTTATCGCTTTCAATGATTTTGTCGTTGACTGCGATATCGGGCATAACCGTATATGCGGAAGAGATTTCGGGTAATATTTCTTCGGACATAACTCTGAATGACGGCGACATTCTCGGCAGTATCACTACAAGCGGAGATCTTACGATAAACGTAACGGGAACCGTAACCATGAAATATTCGGTGACTATAGGCGAAGGTCATGTTACCGTGACCGGAGGAGGAACAATTGAAAGATATAATCTGCTCGGCAGATTTTTTGATGTCGAAGCCGGAGGAACTCTGACGCTTGACGGTGTTACGCTCGACGGCAATAATATCCCGACAAAGAACTGCGCCGTTTATGTTTACAGCGGCGGCGAGGTTATTATGAATGACGGATCAAGCATTATTAATAATACAAAAGATGAGTCGGAAGGCAAAGGCGGAGCAGTTGAGCTCTACGGTAAGTTTACAATGAACGGCGGAAAGATTTCGGGCTGCAAAGCAAGAAACTACGGTGGAGCGGTGTATATGAGAGATGGTTCCGAATTTATTATGAATGACGGAATTATTGAGAATAATAAAACGACGCTTTCCTATGCCGAATACGGCGGCGGAGCATTTTATGTAAGAAAAGCACAGCTCACGGTAAACGGCGGCACAATTCAGAACAACTCTTCAAACAGCGGCGGTGCGATCTATAATTCATCATTTGGAAAAACGTCAATAAAAGGTGGAAAGATTATAAATAATACCGCAGCCGGCGATGATGCACACGGCGGCGCAATATTCCACAGCTGCAGAGAGGGCGCATTATCCGTTTTGCAAATCGGCGGTGACGCAAATATAGATAAAGGCAATGATATTTATCTTATGAATGATTCTTCTGTTGATAAATATATAGAAATCACTTCCGAAATTAAAAACCCGGCAGTACTCACAATAGAAAATACAATTGAGGGCAGAGTTATAGCTTCGGCGGCAGACGGAGTAACGCTTACACATAATGATATGGCAAGGCTCGTCTTAAGCAACAGTGATTATTCCTTAAAGCTTGAAAACAACAAAATAGTGCTTACACAAACAACCGGCGGGGAAGAGGTAAAATACCCCGTATATCTCGGTTATGATGCAAACGGCGGTGAAAAAGCGCCGGACGGCGAAAGCGCTGAAATACCGGCCGACACCGAAGCTGTATTTACCGTAACATCATTTATTCCGACAAGACCGGGATATGAATTTCTCGGCTGGTCGGCAGATAAGGACGCGACAGATGCACAGTATAAATCGGGCGATGAAATAAAAACCACAAGCAACCTGACTCTGTATGCTGTCTGGAAAGAAATAACAACTCCGCAGGAAGAAAACGAGTTTACCGTTGCTCTTTCCATAATCGGCTGGACCTACGGTGATACACCCAATGCTCCTACAGCCGAAGCAAAATACGGAACTCCAGTATTTACATATTCAAACGAAAAAGATGGTTCATACGGTTCAACCGTTCCGACAGATGCCGGAATATATTACGTTAAGGCAACCGTTGCCGAAACATCGGCATATAAAGGCCTCGTGAGTGAACCGGCAGAGTTTGAGATACTTCCGAAAACGGTAAATAAAAAGATTCCTCTTGCCTCGCCGGTTAAAAACGAGGTACCGCAGACATCGATAGAAACCGATGAATATACCGCAACCGTAGATTGGACTCCGGAAGTCAGCGGTAAATTTGCATATGATACGGTATACACAGCGACGGTTGCGATTATGCCTAAAGCGAATTATACGGTAAAGGGAATACCCGAAAACGGCTTTGAATTTGAAGGTGCCGCATATGTTATTCATCCTGCCGATTCGAAATCTATTAATGTTGTATATCCCGCAACAGGTTCCGCAAGTTCCGGCGGAGGCGGCGGAGTTATGCGTTACAGCGTAAGCTTTAACACGAACGGAGGAAGCAAAATTCAGTCTCAGACAGTAACAAGAAATTCATCCGTAACACAGCCTGCCGACCCCACAAAGGAAAATTGCACGTTCGCCGGTTGGTACACGGATAAAGAGCTTAAAAACAAATATGACTTCTCTGAAAAAGTTATCAGAAGCTTTACTCTCTTTGCCGCATGGACGGATGATATAAACGATGACAACACGGATGACAACACAAAAGACGATAATACAAGTGATGATAACACAAAATCAAACAGTCTGATTCTCACTGTCGGAGAAAAAGATGCCGATGTTTTCGGAACAGTAAAAACAAATGATGTTGCGCCGAAAATTGTGAACGAACGCACAATGCTTCCCGCACGTTTTGTTGCCGAAAACTTAGGCGCAAAGGTGGATTGGGATGAAGAAAACAGAATTGTTACGGTAACCGGTAAAAACGAAAAGGATGAAGACGTTACAATTCTTATCACAATCGGTGCACAGTATGCAAAAATAAACGGCGAGGATGTTAAGCTTGACGCTCCCGCATTTATTGAAAATGACCGCACATATACACCTATCAGATTTATTTCGGAACACCTCGGAGCAACGGTTGAATGGAATGAATCACAGCAGAAGATTATAATTACAAAAACAGTTAAATAAAGACTTACAAAACAAAACCCGCCGTATGTTTAATGTTCGGCGGGTTTTGTAATATGTTTTAAATCAAATCTGACAGTCTTGCCATAACGGAAGCAAGCTGTGCACGTGTTAAATTACCTTTAGGATCAATCAGTCCGCTGTCATGCCCTTTTATAAGCCCCATTTCACAGCATATCGCCATATCTTCTTTTGCATAGTCCGAAATCATATCATAATCTGCGTGATTTTTTATATCGGCGGATTCATTCGGCAGCTGCACGCCTTTATATCTGAGATAACGCACTATCATTGATGAAATTTGCTCACGCGTAACAAAATTGTCGGGGGCAAATTCTGTTTCACTTATACCTTTTACGATACTGTTTTTTGCACCCCACGAAACATAATCAGCATAGTATTTGTCTGCGGAAACATCATTAAATACCGTTGAAAAGTTTTCTGAAGCATCTTTTGAAAATCTTCCGAGCACGGTGACCGCCATTGCTCTTGTGACGGTTCCCTCCGGATCAAAAAGTGTATCGGAAACACCGTTGAATAATCCGTCGTCGGTACATTCGTAAATGTCATTTTCGGCCCAGTGTCCCGTAATATCGGTAAATTTTTTATCTGATGTGTCGGGCGCTGTCACATTCGGGTTTTTTATTCCGCTGCCCGAGCCCCCGCCGGATGAAGCTCCTTTGCCGGATGAATTGCCCGAGCGTGTTACCGTCACCGTAAACGCTTTTGATGATGTGTCACCGCTTGTTTTATTGTTTTCATCGACCGTTAAGGTAAAACTTTCTTCCTGTTTCCGTTGATGGCAAATTTTTAGATTTCCGAAACACTGTTTCGGAAATTAAATCTTTTGAATAAATAATGTAAAATTTTCGCATTAACCCTAAATTATCCACAGAATATCCTTTTCCAAAATTTTCTGTTAAGTATTCAGACAAATCTTTTAAAATGTATTTTCCGTACTCTGCCCTTTGCTCACCGCTTTGTTCCTCCTGAACTATCATTTTACCTATTTCGTAATATGTGTAAACCATAGAAGGATTAACGGCTGTTTTTACGTTATGCTTTGCCTGTGTAAGGATATTTCCAACTTTTTCAAGAAAATTATTATCCATTTTCAAATCTCCTTTTGTAAGCAGGGAACGGTTTTGAGCCGTTCCGCCTTCTGAATATATTATACTTCAATTTCTGCAATTATTTTATCAATTTCATCACGCAAAACCTGTTCTCTTGCAACGATTTCGAAAATTTGCTTATTAAGCTCCGTAATATCTATCTTTTCTCTTGTGTCCTCTTGCTCAACATAGCTTGAAACAGAAAGGTTACTGTCGTTATCATCTCCGCTTGAGGCAACAAATGTTAAATATTCCGAGGCAGATGAACGCACGATTGAAACTTTCTTATTATCTTTCTTTTTCATAAATTCAACTCCTGATTTTGTATATTATAGGAGCGGATATTATCCGTCGTTTATTAAAAATCATTTTTGCACCGTAAAAAACAGTCTCGGGAATCTGAATATTATTTCACCGTTTTTTTGAATAGGGTAGGTATCCTTTAAGCACTTTATAAAATCATCCAAATAGTCTTTTTGATCTTCGGGAGACAGCTGCTGCAAATAAGGTCTGAGCCCTGTTCCTTTGTACCATTCCGCAATGCTTTCATATGACGGCATGGAATGAAAGTATGTTGTCTCCCAAATTCTGAAATTATCCGTAAGCTCCGACAAAATATCATAATACTCGTTTTCGGTAAGATTATTATACATTCTTTCAACATGAAGTTTATTTTTCAGCTTTTCGGATTTTGCCAGCGACTTGATAATATTATGAACGGGATGCTTTGATTGCTGCGGTATTTGAACTGCAAGAATTCCGCCGTCATTCAGCAGAGAAAACAAATCTTTAATCAGTTTGCGGTGATTCGGAATCCATTGAATGCAAGCGTTTGAAAACACAAGGTCATAACGTTTTTTCAAGCTGTCAATCTCATTTTCCGCGTCAAGTTTTATAAACTCAATATCGGGATTCTCTTTTCTTGCAGATGCAAGCATATCATCCGAATTATCTGCGCCGGTTATCTCGGCATTCGGAAATTTCTTCGCCAAAACGGCTGTACTGTTTCCAATTCCGCAGCCGATATCCAGTACTGTTTTTATATTTTCATTGTTTATTGCATTAGCCAGATCAACAGCCGGAATTGTTCGTTCTTTTTTAAATTTACTGTATTGTGCCGCGCTCCAGTCAGACATAATTACACCTCATTTTTAATTTTATTTCACATATTTTATATAGACTTATCATTACGCAGATACATCGACTCAAGCAAATGTATTCCCGATTTTGTCCTGAATATGTTTTTCTTTGCACTTTCAATTGCAGAAATCTTATAGTTGCTTTCATCGGCATTAACAAGAAAATCCGCTTCCAATAAAATTTGATAATCGGGTCCGTCTGCATTTGTGTATGTGTGGTGGTGTGACGCAAGCCACGAAATCCGCTCTGCGTCATCTTTCGACACGGGTAAATCGGACAAAAATTCTTTTACAAGCGGTGAGCTTTCACGCTCTTGATTTTTACCGTTTGTGTTACCGTATTTTTCACGGCATAGAGGGCATGCAATATCATGAATGACAGCGGCAAGCTCAAGAACCGTCTGAGTGTGCGCATCAAGCTTTTCCTGCTCTCCGATAGTTTTGGCAAATGCCCAGACTTTCATAAAGTGGGCAATATCATGCAGATTGCCCTTGTAAAATTCAATCATTTTTTCAATAGCTGTTGAAATAATCATTTGTTTTTCCTCCTTTTAAAGTGCAGTGCCTTTTTTCGGAATAAAAAAGCTGCTCATATCTGCTTGCTCAAGCTCCAACAGTTTGACTTTCCTTTTTATTCCTCCGCCGTAACCCGTCAGGCTGCCGTTTGTACCGACAACTCTGTGGCACGGAATCATAAGAGAAATCGGATTATGCCCTACGGCACCGCCGACAGCTTGTGCCGACATTTTTTCAATTCCCTTTTGTTTTGCAATTTCCGATGCAATTTCGCCGTATGTCATGGTTTTTCCGTAGGAGATGGTCAGCATAATATTACATACTGCTTTGCGAAACGGCGTCGAATCATAGCGCAGCGGCGGAAGAAAATCAGGCTCACTTCCCGAGAAATATATATCAAGCCATCGCTTTGCATCGAAAAAAAGCGGATGGTCTTTCATCTCCGTTTTTTCGGGTAATATGTTTCCGAAATGTCTCTGACCGTTAAACCACAGTCCCATAATAAATTCGCCGTCGCAGGCAAGTGTTATCGTTCCGAGCGGTGAATTGTATTCGTATGTATAAATCATTTAAAACTTCCTCCTGACTTTAAGTGTTGTTTTTTCGCCTTCCGTTTGCTGATATAATTATATCATAAAATTTATGTAAATGGCATTATGTAATATTAACGAATATTACATGTATTTTTTATCTGACAGGTGTGTTAAGCAACTTATATTTAAATGTTTTAAACATGAAAGATACATGTTTTGCATACCAATAAAATTAAACATATTAGCCATATGATACCGACTATATTTAATCAAAATAAATAAAGTTAGTGTAAATACTATTTTTTTCTTGATATTTCCGAATTTTTGTAGTATAATATATAAGTCGTACAGCCGGGGCGGTAGCGGTGCCCTGTACTTGCAATCCGCTATAGCAAGGGTTATATCCTTATTGAGGGTTATCGATTTTATGAATGTGCCTGTTAAGTGATGTTGACGGGCGGGTCTTGCGCAATGCATTCCTGTGAACCTGGTCAGGTGAGGAATCAAGCAGCCATAAGCAGTGTTATGCATGTGCCGCGAGGGTGCCCGCTCTGAGTTAACTGGCAGGTAACGCATAGGAGCGATAATTCGATTTAAGGATGTACGACTTTTTTTAAATGTAATTGTAATTTTTTGCGGAGGTGTGTAAAATTGGCATATCAGGCTTTGTATCGCAAGTGGAGACCGCTTGTTTTTGATGATGTTATAGGGCAGGGTCACATTGTTGATACGATAAAAAATGAAATATGCTCCGGAAGGGTGGCACATGCATATCTGTTTACCGGTACAAGGGGCACGGGTAAAACAACAACGGCAAAAATACTCAGCCGTGCCGTTAATTGTCTTAATCCGAAAGATGGCAATCCCTGCAATGAATGCGAAAACTGCAAAGAAATATTAAATGAGACAAGCCTTGATGTTCAGGAGATTGACGCAGCATCGAACACGGGTGTTGACAATGTCAGAAATATTATAGATTCCCTTCAGTATCTTCCGGCATCTGGCAAATATAAAGTATATATCATAGACGAGGTTCACATGCTTTCCAAGGGAGCATTTAACGCACTTCTCAAAACAATAGAAGAGCCCCCGTCTCATGTTATTTTTATTCTTGCAACAACAGAGGTTCAGAAAATTCCCGCCACGATACTTTCAAGGTGTCAGAGGTTTGATTTTAAAACAATAAGCATAGGCGATATCGTCGGTAACTTAAAAAAAATATTGTCCGGAGAGGGTATATCTGCAGATGATGACGCTCTTGAATATGTTGCATTTCTCGGCGACGGCTCCATGCGTGATTCCTTAAGTATTTTAGACAGATGTCTTGCTTTTTCAAACGATAATCTGACTGTTGATGATGTTACTGATACCGTCGGAGCGGTTGATGATGTTATTTTATATGACTTCGCTTCGTACATAGCAAAAAGAGACACGGAGACGCTTCTCAAAAAATTCAATGACTGCGTCAATTCGGGCAAAAACTGTGATAACATTGCAAACGGTCTGCTTCTCACATTTCGTGAAATTCTTATGTATAAAGTAAACAAGGATGAATTTGCTGTCAGCAGGATTAAAAGAGATCTTCTTTCAAAATGTGCCGATGATTTTGACATTCCGACTCTTATATATTATATTGATACAATGGGTGAATGTCTGTCGGCGTTTAAAAATATGACATCTCAGAGGGTGATTTGCGAATGCTCTCTGATAAAGCTTTCTTCACCGGAAATAAATTCAGATTCGGATTCTTTGCTTATGCGTATTTCCGCTTTGGAAAAGAGACTCGCCGAAATTGAATCGGGGGAAGTTAAAATTAACGCTTCGGATGATCGCTCATCGGATGTAAAATCCGAACGTTTTGTGTCTGATCCCGAAAGCGGCATATTATCTGATTCAAACCGACAAACCGGAGAAAATATTGCCTTAGACAATAAAAATGTTAAAAAAACGGAATCCCGCCAAAAAAGCGCGGCAAAACCCGAACTGCCGTCAGCGGATAATTTGGCATCTGAGATATTGAAACGCTGGAGTGAGATTCTTACGAAAATAAGCTCGGGCGGAAAGATATTGCTTTATACCGATCTGTATGCCGCACATGCATCGGCGGACGGCGAAAAGCTTTGCATAACGGTTGATGATGAAGAAAAGAAACACAGGATTATGCAAAATGAGAATATGAATGTAATAAAAGACGTTATTAGTTCAATATTTGAAAATTGTCCCGTAATCAATGTTGTTTACTCACGCAGTATCGCCTCGGAAACCGTCGGTAAAAACGATGTTTTCTCAAATCTCGGCGATTTTGAAAAAAAATTTCCGCAAAATATTAAATTTAATGCCGACAAAATTCAATCCTGATTGACATAATCCGCACATTATGTTATAATATAGTTTAGTTTTATTTTTGGTTGGGAGGCCTGCAAATGGTAAAAATAGCGATAATAGGTTTCGGCGTTGTAGGGTCGGGCGTATACGAAGTAATCAGAACAAATGCATCAGAGATCGAATGTGCTGCCGGGCAGAAGATCGATATTAAGTATATTTTAGATATACGTGATTTTTCAGACCATCCCGAAAGTAATCTTTTTACGAATGATGTAAATGTTATAGCCGATGATGATGAAGTCAGCATAGTTGTTGAAACTATGGGAGGGCTGGAGCCTGCGAACACATTTTCGCGTCTTATGCTCTCAAAGGGCAAAACGGTTATAACTTCAAATAAGGAGCTCGTTGCGAATTACGGGGACGAGCTGTTTAAGCTTGCCGAACAAAATGGCTGTGCTTATTATTTTGAGGCGAGCGTCGGCGGCGGAATACCGATTATCCGTCCTCTCGAATCGTCACTTTCGGTTAACAAAATCAAGAGCGTTTCCGGTATACTTAACGGAACGACAAACTATATTCTTACAAGAATGTTCAGGGATGAAGTTTCTTTTGAAGATGCTTTGAAAGAAGCACAGCAAAAAGGATATGCCGAGAGAGATCCGTCTGCGGATGTTGACGGTCTTGATACAGGCAAAAAGATAAGCATTCTTGCATCGATCATTAAAGGTAAAAAGGTTAATTTTAAAGATGTTCCCACAGAGGGCATCAGAGATATTTCCGTTTTCGATACGGAATTTGCCGAAAAACTCGGATATTCCGTAAAGCTTATCGGATGCTACAGGCACCTCGGTGATTCTGACATTGCATTTGTTGCACCTATGCTTGTTGATAAGGATTATCCGCTTTATGCGGTCAGCGGCGTGTTTAACGGTATTGTAGTGCGCGGCAATATGCTCGGCACATCAATGTTTTACGGGCGCGGAGCGGGCAAGCTCCCGACGGCGAGCGCTGTAGTGAGCGATATTGTCTTTGCGGCAAAAAATTCCGATGCAGAGTTTAAAGCTCCGTGGAAATCCTCGGATGGCAGTGACCTTGCAGATGTAAATGAGGTTGCCATGAAGGCATACGTAAGGCTGCAGGGCAATAATCCGGATTTGAAAACCGTACTTGAGAAAGCTTTCGGCACAGATATAAACTTAATCGTAAGCGGAGACCAAGCTGCTTTTATAACGCAGCCTGACACATTAAATAATATTAAATCAAAACTTGATTCAATTGATGTAAATGTAAGTAAAATATTGAATATTCTTGAATAGTTTTGGATTGGGAGGTCAACATGTTCCAGGTCAGGGTTCCTGCGTCAACGGCAAATCTCGGTTCGGGGTTTGACTGTATGGGCATAGCTCTTAAGCTTTATAATACTGCTGAATTTGATGAAACCGACAAAGAATTTGAGGTTATCATAAAAGATGACAGCAGTGCATATATTCCCAAAGATGATAATAATCTTGTAATAAAGTCAATGAAGCTTTTATATAAAAAAGCAAACAGAAAATTTGAGGGCGTGAAGATATCGTCATATTCCGATATTCCGGTAACACGCGGATTGGGCAGCAGTTCGGCAGGGATAATACTCGGTCTTGTGGGTGCAAACCACATTTTGGGAGATAAATTTTCAAAGTCCGAGCTTCTCCAAACAGCATACGAAATAGAGGGGCATCCCGATAATGTCACACCCGCGCTTCTCGGCGGTTTTACAGTTTCGGTTTTTGACAGAGGAAAAATAGTGTACAGCAAATCGGAGGTCAGCAGTAATCTTCGTTTTGCGGCAATGATACCCGATTTTTACCTTGCAACGAGGAAATCACGCAGTGTGCTTCCGCGCTATGTCAGCCTGCGCAATGCGTCGTATAATATAGCGCATGCGTCGCTTCTTGCCTGCGCCATGTCAAAGAGCGATTCGTCGCTTCTTGCTTCGTGTTTTAAAGATAAGCTACATCAGCGCTGCAGATTCCCGTATATAAGAAGCGGTGAGTATATTATCCGCTGTGCAAAGCGTTTCGGCGCATGCGGAGGATATATAAGCGGTGCAGGGCCGACAATTATGTCGATAATTGACAAGGATTGCAAAGAATTTGAATATAATATGAATAAGCTGATAAAAAATAATTTAAGAAATTGGCGTCTTGTTATGCTTGAAGCAGATAACAGCGGCGCTGTTATAGAATGATTTCGGGAGGAAGAAAAATGTCGTTAATAGTTCAGAAGTTTGGCGGCACATCGGTAGCCAATGCCGAAAGAGTCATGAATGTTGCCAGACGTGTTACCGATACCTTTAAACAGGGTAATTCGGTAGTGGTGGTTGTTTCTGCTCAGGGAGATACCACAGATGATTTAATCGAAAAAGCTGCGGAAATTAATCCTAAAGCGTCAAAAAGAGAAATGGATATGCTTCTTTCGACAGGTGAGCAGATATCAATATCACTTCTTGCCATGGCAATTCAAAAACTCGGGTATAATGCCGTATCGCTGACAGGGTGGCAGCTCGGCATGCGCACCGACAGCAACTACGGAAATGCGCGTATTTCAAAAATTGTCGGCGAGCGTATTCACAAGGAGATAGATTCCAACAATATAGTTGTTGTTGCCGGATTCCAGGGCATCAACAAATATGATGATATAACAACTCTCGGCAGAGGCGGATCGGATACATCAGCCGTTGCAATAGCTGCAGCGCTCAGGGCAGATCTCTGCGAGATATATACAGACGTTGACGGAGTATACACGGCTGACCCGCGTATAGTAAAGAATGCCAAAAAGCTTGACACAATATCATATGATGAAATGCTTGAGCTTGCGAGTCTCGGTGCAAACGTTCTTCACAACAGATCTGTTGAAATGGCAAAAAAATACAATGTTAACATGTCGGTTCGTTCAAGCCTGAACGATCACCCCGGCACAATAGTCAAGGAGGTAAGTAAAGTGGAAAAGATGATAGTCAGAGGAGTAGCAAGAGATAACGATGTTGCAAGAATTTCCATATGCAACATAGAGGATAAACCCGGAATGGCGTTTAAAGTATTTTCACTTCTTGCTTCAAAGAAAATCAATGTAGATATTATTCTGCAGTCAATAGGCAGAGAAGGGAAAAAGGATATCAGCTTTACCGTAAATGAATGTAACCTTTCAAAGGCTGTGGATATACTTAACGAAAATAAAGATATGCTTTGCTTTGAAGAGATAAAAACAAATTCCGAAGTTTCAAAAGTTTCTATTGTAGGCTCCGGAATGGTTAACAACCCGGGTGTTGCATGCACAATGTTTGAAGCTCTCTATGATGCCAATATCAACATACATATGATATCGACATCGGAGATTAAGGTATCTGTTCTCATAAACCAGAAAAATGCCGAAAGAGCCGTAAATGCAATACATGAGAAATTTAATTTGGCATAAAAATACGATTTTTTTGCGGAGCGTCCGTATGAGGCGTCTCCGCAGTTTCTTTAGTATTGCCCGGAGGATAAAATGGATTATAAAAACGAAAATACATCAGATAAAATTGAGGGCAGAAATCCCGTTGCAGAAGCTCTCCGTTCCGGAAGAACGATAGATAAA
Source organism: uncultured Clostridia bacterium (assembly GCA_934463165.1). Classification (GTDB taxonomy): domain Bacteria; phylum Bacillota; class Clostridia; order UMGS1810; family UMGS1810; genus RGIG1828. Next base: position 181,729 of record CAKSJG010000002.1, on the reverse strand, counting down.
ATACTTGTTCAAAGCGGCGAAAGACACGGATCCCTCATAAAAATAATTGCAATGGCAAAAGAAAAACGCATAGTTATATCTTATGTTGAAAAGGCCAAGCTTGACAGGATATCGCGGACAGGCGCTCATCAGGGTGTTATAGCATATGCCGCCGCAAAGGAATATGTCACGGTCAATGATATTCTTAATATTGCCGCTACAAAGGGTGAAAAACCGTTCATTGTCATTTGCGATAACATTACAGATCCGCATAACCTTGGCTCGATTATCAGAACTTCAAACGCAGCCGGAGTCCACGGAGTTATAATTTCTAAGCATAACAGCGTCGGACTAACCGAGGTCGTAAACAAATCCTCTGCCGGAGCTGTTGAGTTTACGCCCGTCGCTAAGGTTGCAAACATTGCACGGACTGTAGACGAGCTCAAAAAAAATAATATATGGGTTGTCGGTGCGGATATGGACGGCAGAGATACGATATACACATACGATTTCAGCGGAGCCGTGGCAATAGTCGTAGGAAACGAGGGCAGGGGGATATCCCATCTGGTAAAAGAAAAATGCGATTCTCTGGTTCGCATCCCCATGAAAGGCGAAATATCGTCGCTTAATGCATCGGTTGCCGGTGCCCTTATGATATATGAAGCCGTAAGACGCAGAGAAAACATTAAATAACTTTAGAAATGGAATGATATTATTATGAAAAAGGCAATAGTCAGCGTAATAGGTAAAGACAAAGTAGGAATAATTTTCGGTGTTACGAAAATTCTTTCGGAAAACAACGTTAATATCCTGGATATCTCTCAGACGATATTAAACGATATGTTTACAATGATGATGATCGTGGATATTGACTCCGCAAAATGCGATTTCAATGCTCTTTCCGATCTGCTTTCAAAAGAAAGCGGCGCGCTCGGAGTGGAAATCAGAATACAGCTTGAAAGCATTTTTGAATCAATGCACAGAATATAAATGAGGTGACGATATGATCAGCAACCGCGAAACTTTTGAAACAAATCACATGATAGACAGCGAGCATCTTGACATTCGAACCGTAACAATGGGTATATCACTTCTGGATTGTGCGGATTCGAATGAAAAAAAAGCTCAGCAAAAAATATACGATAAAATTTGTCTTAAGGCAAAGGATCTTGTAAAAACAGGAGAAAGCATAGAAAAAGAGCTCGGAATTCCTATTATAAACAAGAGAATATCCGTAACTCCGATATCATTGGTTGCAGGTGCAAGCAATACAAAATCTTATGTCGGATTTGCAAAGGCGCTTGACAATGCCGCAAAAAATGTCGGCGTTAATTTTATAGGCGGTTTTTCGGCTCTTGTTCACAAGGGCTTTACCAATGCAGATAAAGCCCTTATATCTTCCATACCCGAAGCGCTCAGCGAGACAGAAATTGTATGCTCATCCGTAAATGTCGGAACCACAAAAGCCGGAATAAACATGGATGCCGTAAAGCTTATGGGTGAAACAGTTAAAAAGACGGCAGAGCTTACAAAATCAACCGACGGCTTCGGCTGTGCCAAGCTTGTTGTATTTTGCAATGCCGTTGAAGATAACCCCTTTATGGCAGGTGCTTTCCACGGAGTAGGCGAAGCGGACTGCATAATCAATGTCGGCGTAAGCGGTCCGGGTGTTGTCAAGTATGCGCTTGAGAGCGTGCGCGGATGTGATTTCGGTGTAGTATCCGAAACCATAAAGAAAACCGCATTCAAGGTAACAAGAATGGGTCAGCTTGTTGCTCTCGAGGCCTCAAAAAGGCTCGGAGTTCCTTTCGGAATAGTCGATCTTTCTCTTGCTCCGACCCCTGCAAGAGGTGACAGCGTTGCGCATATTCTTGAAGAAATGGGCCTTGAAAAATGCGGAACACACGGCACAACGGCAGCTCTTGCACTTCTGAATGACGCAGTTAAAAAGGGCGGAGTTTTTGCCTCGTCATATGTCGGCGGATTAAGCGGTGCATTTATCCCCGTAAGTGAGGATGCAGGCATGATAGACGCTGCAAAATGCGGGGCGCTTACCTTAGAAAAGCTTGAAGCGATGACATGCGTATGTTCTGTCGGACTTGATATGATAGTTATTCCGGGAGATACAAGTGCATCTTCAATATCGGCAATAATTGCCGATGAAGCTGCAATCGGAATGATAAATAATAAGACAACCGCCGTAAGAGTAATTCCGGCACCGGGGAAAAAAGTCGGGGATATCGTTGAATTCGGCGGGCTTCTCGGAACAGGCCCCGTAATGCCCGTATCTGAATTTTCAAGCGAAGATTTTATAGCACGCGGAGGAAGAATCCCAGCGCCGATACACAGCCTCAGAAACTAAAGGAGCGCGCAAATGCTGAAAATAAAAGAAGCGATAGTTGTCGAAGGGAACTACGACAAAATCAAGCTTTCCGGAATTGTGGACACCGTAATTGTCGTAACCGACGGTTTTATGATTTTTAAAAACAAGTCACTATTGAAAATGATAGGAACTCTTGCCGATAAAAGAGGGGTAATTATATTTACCGACAGTGACAGAGCCGGATTTCAGATAAGAAATTACATTAAAAATTCTTTGAGCGGAAAAAACATAAAGCATGCCTATATTCCCGACGTGAAAGGCAAGGAAAAACGCAAGGACAAACCGTCCAAAGAGGGATTTTTAGGTGTTGAGGGCATTGATGACGATATAATTATAAATGCGCTAAAAAATGCCGCCTGCATTGAGGATGAAGCTTCTTTCGGCAAAAAGATAACAAAAGCCGATTTGTTTTCGGACGGTTTTTGCGGAGAAGCGGACAGTCATATAAGGCGCAGCGCTTTCCTAAAAAAACTCGGCCTTCCGGTGAGGATGTCGGCAAATATGATGATTGATGTTCTGAACTCGGTCTACGGTTATGACGGGTACCGAAATCTTGCAGATGATTTTAACAATAAGCATTAATCGGAGGTGTATATTATTTTTAATAATAAATCTGTAATAATACGCAGGATCATAACTGTCGCTGCGGCGGTTATGCTTGCATTTTCAATAGGTGTTGCTTATGCAGCACCGAAATACAATTATGTTACCATTACCGACGGTGACTGTAAGATTAATATTTATACCGAAAAAAACACTGTTTCCGATGTAATTAAGGAGCAGGGGATAAAACTCGGCAAAGGCGATGTTACAGAGCCGAGCGGCAAAACCGAAATTTCCGACGCAATGAAAATCACGGTAAAAAGATATAAAGAAGTCAGTATTTTGGAAAACGGCATTACGACGACATATTGGACAGACAGATTAACATATCGCGATTTCTTTAAAGAAAACGGCATAAAAATTGACGAATCGGACAGCATAAATGTAGATGTTGATGACAAGCTAAAAAAAGGCAACAATAAAATAATAATTACAAAAGTCGGAACCGTAGCGGAAGAGGTTGAAGAAAAAATTCCGTATGAGACGGTTGCTGAATATGACTCAACCTTGCCGAGCGGTTCAAAAATAGTCAAGATAAAAGGCGAGGACGGCTTAAAAAAGGTTAAGTATATATCGCTTTATCACGATTCTGTTGAGGTCTCAAGGGTTGCAGCGGACGAAACCGTGATAAAAGAAGCAGTTAATGAAATTGTTGTTTTCGGAACCGGTGAACTTCCGCAGCAAACCAACGTTGATCCGTCATATGCACCGTCATCATACAGCGGTTCCGCCGGCGGTTCGTCCGCAGGTGCAAATACAATTTTGGTAAACGGAACGGCATACAGTTATAAAAAAGTGCTCACATGCACGGCAACCGCCTATGACCTTTCATATGAAAGCACGGGTAAAAAGCCGGGGCAGAGTGGTTACGGTATAACAGCTTCGGGTACGTATTGCAAAAAAGGCACCGTTGCCGTGGACCCGAGCGTTATCCCTCTTGGTACCAAGATGTATATAGTTTCATCCGACGGAAGCGTGGTATACGGACTGTGCACGGCTGAAGATACCGGCGGCGCAATTAAAGGAAATAAGGTAGATCTTTATTATGATACGCGCGCCGAATGTCTGAAATTCGGCAGACGAAGCGTAGATGTTTATATACTTGAATAAATTTATTGTTGAGCTTTGGATGCAAACGCAGCCGAAGCTCATGCTTTTTGTTTTATTTTTTTGTATATATAAATAATGAAAATGATTGCACTCAGTGCAAGGGATATTTCAATCATTTTATTTCCGTTATAAAATCGGGTGATTTTCTGCGGCATGGATTTGTAAAAATAACCGAGACATAAAGAAAAAAATGCCTGAATGCTTTTTGCATAAATCAGATTTTTTGTTTTTATATTTTTTGCTGCTGCGGATTTTATCTGCAAAAATACCGATATTCCCGACCATGATACCGCTGCACAAAGAAAAGCAAACCCGGCTTTGTTGTTATAATACGCGGTGATTCTTTTAGCACCGTTAGATATTTCAAAAAGAGAATACAATGCACATTCAATGTATTTAGGCATATTTATACTGAGCGCATCAGATACGGTTTTAAATGATATAAAAATAATTTCGGAGCATACAGCGGATAAAACTACAAAACCGCAGATATTGATCATAATCCGCACGGCATTTTCACAGCAATAAGCTATATTCGTATGGGGATTTTGCATACGCGCCGGTTTGATTTTATATTCCGCGCCGGTTCGCCTCAGTAATACTGCGCAAAGAAAGGCGGACAAAGTTTGTATCACATATAGGGCAATTCCGTCCGTAAGCGACCCGATAAACGAGCACCCCACAACCGAAACAAGGAATAACGGGCTTGCGTTGTTTGTATAACAAATCAGCTTTTCGGCTTCGCTGTCGCTTATTTCACCTGTGCGGCATAAATCCGCACTGCATACCGCTCCGCAGGGATATCCGCAAAAAAGCGAGCATATGTATACCTCTGCACTTTTTTCGCTGATATTAAAAATTGCCGCGATAATTTTTGTAACAGGCAGAAAAATCTTAAGTATTCCCGATGATGTCACAAAAACCGAAATCACAAGATACGGAAACAGAGACGGTATCAGGACATATGCCCACATTTCAAGTGAAGAAATAATTTCGCTTTTTATATCTGGAAAATACTTCACAAGACAAAAAACAATATATCCGCATACCAAAAACAAAACGGAAGCTCTTTTTTTACTCATTCGGACTCATTCCTTTATGCTTTTTGCAATCATATTTAATTATATTATTTCATAATAATAATTAGAATGATTAAGTATTTTGCCTAAGGACGTGTTTTTGTTGGACTTTTCTGTATCACCGCCGTTTGATGTTAAATATAAACTCATATATACGGATGAATCCGTATGCGTTAGGGGAGGATACTCAATATCAGCATACGATGACAATATGATTGTTATAAAATGCAGCGGGGATACTGTATCGGTTGAAGGTGACGGACTTGCAGTAACTTACATGAGTTCCGATGAAATATACATTTCGGGCACGATAATAAATATATCATTTTCCCGGAGGTGATGTTTCATGTTCTGGTTTGTTGTCGGCTACGTCAGGGTGAAGCTTTCGGGGAGCAATATTTCCGCAGTGATAAATGACTGCAGAAAAAATGATATTGAGCTGAAAAACATAAGACGCCTTTCGGGGATGATATATTGTGATATAAAGTGTTCGGATTTAAAAAGGTTTTATGACATTTTAAAAAAACGCGGTGTAAGCATCGGAATAACCGGCAGGTTCGGTCTGGCAATGAAGCTTTTTTTGTATCGCAGCAGATATGCTTTTTTTTCGGCGGCAATATTTTTTCTGATTATTCTTGCGCTTAATTCATTGTTTATATCAGACATAAAAATATCGGGCAACAAACGTCTTGCCGATTCGCAGATACTTTCTCTTCTTGCCGATGCCGGAGTGGAGAAGGGAACATTTTCAAAATCCATAGATAAACTGAACGTTCAGAATGATGTGCTTAAAAATTGCGGTTCACTTTCGTGGATATGGATAGATATAAAGGGTACCGTTGTTTTTGCCGATGTCCGCGAAACCGTACAGACGCCCGAAATATATGATTTCGGAAAATACTGCGACATAAAGGCATCAAGAGACGGATACGTCACCGAGATTATAACCGAGACAGGAATACCGACGATAAACAGCGGTGTAAATGTAAAGAAAGGAGACATACTCGTCAGCGGTGTATATGATGAATCAGAAGATATGCCCGTAAGATACGTCAGAGCGCGTGCCCGTGTATATGCAAAAACAAAATACAGCCTTGAATCCGATTTCAGCGGCACAAAGACGGAATATAAATTATCAGAAAAAAACAAATCGGGCTGGCGGCTGTCGGTGTTTAATCTGTGTTTTGAGGACTCATTTGACTCCAAAAATTGCATTACACAGATATATCCGGCAAAAAAAACAAAAATATTCGGTAAATTTTATCTGCCTTGGACATTTACAAAAAAGAAATATTGTGAGATAATAAGTAAAGAATATCAAATGAGCAAAAAAGATGCTGAGGCATATGCCGCCGATGAGCTGACCAAAAAACTGCGGCTTTCTTTAAATGACGGTGCTGCAATAATAAGCTGCGAAAAAACGGTCACGGATATCGGGAACGGCAGATTTCATATGAAAATCAATTTTGAATGTATGGAAGATATAGCGGTCGAAAGTCCCTTAAATACATATGAATAAAACGGAGGTTTTAAATTGGAGAAGGTTTTGAACATAACAAATATGGAAAAAATAATTGCCATATTCGGTCAGTTTGATAAGAATGTCAACGTTATAATGCGTGAGTTTGACGTATCGATAGTAAACCGCGACGATATGATTAAAATATCCGGCAGCGAAAAAAACGTTTTAAAGGCTGAAACTACGATAATGAGCCTTTCGAAATTACTTGACAGCGGCGACAGCATAACAGATCAGAATTTATCATATGCCATCGATATGGCAAAAAGCGGAATAGACGAGAGTGCACTCTACGGCAAAGACTGCATATGCATAACCGCCAAAGGAAAGCCCGTAAAAAGCAAAACCCTGGGGCAGAAGAATTATGTAGAAGCAATAAAAAATAACACGATAACATTCGGCATCGGCCCTGCCGGAACGGGTAAAACATATCTTGCCGTAGCAATGGCGGTAAAAGAATTCAAGGCAAAAAACGTAAACCGCATTATTCTTACGCGTCCTGCCGTTGAAGCAGGCGAAAAGCTGGGCTTTTTGCCGGGCGATCTGCAGAATAAGGTAGATCCGTATCTGCGTCCGCTTTATGACGCACTGTATGAAATGTTCGGAATGGAGACATACACAAAGCTTGCCGAACGCGGAACAATTGAAATTGCACCGCTTGCATATATGCGCGGACGTACTCTTGACGACAGCTTTATCATTCTTGATGAAGCTCAAAATACTACCCCCGAGCAGATGAAAATGTTTCTCACGCGTATCGGATTCAATTCAAAAGCAATAGTAACGGGCGATATAACACAGATGGATTTGCCCGACGGCAAAAAATCGGGTCTTAAAGATGTTGTGGGCGTTCTTAAAAATATAGACGATATAAAATTCTGCTATCTGACTGAAAAAGACGTTGTCCGTCACAGACTGGTACAGGCTATAATAAAGGCATATGAAAAACGTGATTCGCGCATGAACAGACCTAAACCGTTGCGATAATATCAGAATACTTGTCGGAATTTGAATTTTTTCGTTTCGGTTACATGTATATGAATTTCATTTTAAATCATTCAAACACAGTGCAGCAGCGCTGAAGCTCACGAGCCCAAAAAATACATATACCTGTAACCTTAGAAAAGTTCGGATATCAACATTAAAAACCAACGGAGGACGCAATATGAATAATGAAATAACAGTAAGAGATATCAGAAATATTCCCGAACCGTCGGGTACCTATGATGAATTTCTTTCAAATGTTGTGAATGCAACGCTTAAGTATGAAAATATAGAAATGCCGTGCACACTCGGCATAAGCATTGTCGATGCTGATGAAATAAAGGAGCTCAACAATGAATTCCGCGGCATCGACAGCGTTACAGATGTTCTATCTTTTCCGGTTGTCAATCTTTTGGATGATTCATATGAAATCACTGCCGGAGACTATGAAAACGGCAGACTCATTCTTGGCGATGTTGTGATTTGCAGTGAGAGGGCAAAGGAGCAGAGTGAGAGCTTCGGTCACAGCTTTGGAAGAGAACTCGGATACCTTACGTGTCATTCCGTGCTTCATCTCATAGGTTATGACCATGAAATTGAATCGGAGCGTGCGATTATGCGCAAAAAGGAAGAAGATATAATGAATAACCTTAATCTTAAAAGAACGGAGATAAACTGATGGATAAATTCAAATCGGGATTTGCAGCAATTATAGGACGCCCTAATGTGGGAAAATCAACACTTTTAAATGCGTTGCTCGGTCAGAAGGTGGCAATTATTTCACCTAAACCGCAGACAACGCGAAAAAAAATTCTTGCTGTTATGACGGACAGCGACAGTCAGACGGTATTTCTTGATACCCCGGGATTCCACAAACCGAAAAACAAACTCGGAGATACAATGATGAATGCCGTTGATTCCGCAATTGGTGATGTCGATATCGTGCTTTGCATTGTCGAGCCCAAAGATGAAGTATCCGAATCGGAAAAAAAGCTTATAGAGAAGATTAAAAGCATACCGTCGGTTTTGGTAATCAATAAATCGGATACAGTAAAAAAAGAAGAAATGCTCCCCGTAATCAAGAAATACTCACAGATTCATGATTTTCTTGATTATATCTGCGTGAGTGCGAAAAACGGATATAACATGGATGTCCTCAAAGATATAATAAAATCTCATCTTCCCGAAGGACCGATGTATTACCCCGAGGATCAGATTACGGATCAGCAGGAAAGGCAGATTGTCTCCGAGGTAATACGTGAAAAAATGCTTATGCTTCTGGATAAGGAAGTTCCGCACGGTGTTGCCGTGGAGATACTGAAAATGAAACAGTCCGAAAAAAACGGATCTCCGTTTTATGACATAAGTGCCAATATTTATTGTGAGAAAGATTCTCATAAGGGAATAATAATCGGCAGTAAGGGAAAAACTCTTAAGCAGATCGGAACAAGCGCGCGTATCGAATGCGAAAAAATGCTTGATGCAAAGGTTTATCTTGAACTTTGGGTAAAAGTAAAATCGGATTGGCGAAATTCAAATTCAATGCTCAAAGAATTCGGATTTTCCGAAAAAGACAATTGATAAAGGAAGTATATAACTATGCCTTCTGTAAAAACAAGAGGATTAATATTAAAACAGTGTAATTTTAACGATAATGACAGGCTTTACACAATATTTTGCCCTGAGGTCGGCAAAGTAAGCGCTATGTCAAAAGGAATACGAAGTCACAAGCACAAGGACTTTGCAGCCATGCAGCCATTCAGTTATAATGATTTTGTGTTTGAGTCCAAAACGGGTTTGTATTATGTTTCATCGGCTCAGATAATAGAAAATTTTTATGATTTAAGACAAGCACCCGAAAAGGTTGCGTTTGCATCATATGTCTGTGATCTTGTATCGATACTGTCGGAAGAAATAATGTATGACGAAGATTTTTTTAAATTCGTGCTCAATTTGCTTTTTGTTACATCAAGAAGCGGCAAAAATGAAGATAAATCCGATATAAATACCGAAATAATACGTCTTAAAACAATTCTTGAAATGAAAGCAGTGTGCAGCGGGGGATATATGCCAGATTTTTCTGCCTGCTCGCAGTGCGGAGCAAAAACCGATGTCGAATGGTTTGACGTTTACGGCGGCGCAGTACTGTGCAAAAACTGTGCCGAGGAAGAGGCGAACGCTTTTTTTGACGCTGTGCATGTAAACCGTGCGGTGCTTCGCATGCTCAAATTCATATGTGAGTCAGACAATAAATCGGTTTTTTCTTTCGAAGCGTCTGATGAAAATATACGTCTGGCAAACGCGGTCAGCGAAAAATATCTTGTGAATAAGTTTGATATTGTATCCGAAAAACTTGAGTATATGAAGTCTCTTATGAGATTGTAGAAAATTTAACAATATTTTTTGGGCTTTGGCAATAAGTTGCATAAAATAAAATTGGAGGCTTTTGACCAATTTATACAATTAAATGTTTCAAATACATATTCGCTTTCTTTAAAATTAATAAAATTTACCGATTTTAGAAAAAATTAAAATAAAGGGTTGAAATTTAAGTGAATTTGTTATAAAATTAACTTTGGATAATTAGAAATTGGAGGTATTGAAAAATATGGCACATAAGTATGTATATCTTTTTTCCGAAGGTAACGCTACTATGAGAAACCTTCTCGGAGGAAAAGGTGCTAACCTTGCCGAAATGACAAATCTCGGTCTTCCCGTTCCACAGGGTTTCACTATTTCAACTGAGGCTTGCACAAAGTATTACGACGACGGTCGTAAGATTAATGATGATATTCAGGCTGAAATTATGGAATACATCACAAAAATGGAAGAAATCTGCGGAATGAAGTTCGGCGATAAAGAGAATCCGCTTCTCGTTTCCGTTCGTTCCGGCGCAAGAGCTTCTATGCCCGGTATGATGGATACAATTCTTAACCTTGGTCTTAACGAAGAAGTTGTTGAAGTTCTCGCAAAGAAATCAAACAATCCGCGTTGGGCTTGGGATTGCTACAGAAGATTCATTCAGATGTATTCTGATGTAGTTATGGAAGTCGGCAAAAAATATTTTGAACAGCTTATCGATATAATGAAAGAAAAGAAAGGCGTTACTCAGGACGTTGACCTTACAGCTGATGACCTTAAGGAGCTTGCTTCTCAGTTTAAAGCAGAGTATAAATCCAAAATCGGTGAGGATTTCCCGACAGATCCGAAGGAACAGCTCATGGGAGCTATCAAAGCGGTATTCCGTTCATGGGACAACCCCAGAGCAAATGTATACCGTCGTGACAACGATATCCCTTATTCATGGGGTACTGCCGTTAACGTTCAGATGATGGCATTCGGTAATATGGGTGAAACATCCGGTACAGGTGTTGCATTTACAAGAGACCCCGCAACAGGTGAAAAACACCTCATGGGTGAATTCCTTATGAACGCTCAGGGTGAAGACGTTGTTGCCGGTGTTAGAACACCGCAGAAGATTGATCAGCTTAAAGAGGTTATGCCCGAAGTTTATGATCAGTTCACAAAGATCTGCAAAACTCTCGAAGATCACTACAGAGATATGCAGGATATGGAATTCACAATTCAGGACAGAAAGCTTTACATGCTTCAGACAAGAAACGGTAAGAGAACGGCTCAGGCTGCCCTTAAGATTGCCTGCGACCTCGTTGACGAAGGCATGATTACCGAAAAAGAAGCGGTTCTTATGATAGATCCGAGAAATCTTGATACACTTCTTCATCCGCAGTTCGACGCTGCAGAGCTTAAGAAGGCAGTTCCCGTAGGCAGAGCTCTCGGCGCATCTCCCGGAGCAGCATGCGGTAAAATCGTATTTACAGCCGAAGATGCTAAGGAATGGGCTGCAAGAGGTGAAAAGGTTGTTCTTGTTCGTCTCGAAACATCACCTGAAGATATCGAAGGTATGAAAGCAGCACAGGGTATCCTTACAGTTCGCGGAGGTATGACATCTCACGCTGCCGTTGTTGCACGTGGTATGGGTACATGCTGTGTATCCGGATGCGGCGACATCGTAATGGACGAAGAAAACAAGAAGTTTACTCTTGCCGGTAAAGAATATCATGAGGGAGACGAAATTTCTCTTGACGGTTCAACAGGTGCTATATATGACGGCATCATCACAACCGTTGACGCTTCTATCGGAGGAGACTTCGGCAGAATTATGGCATGGGCAGATAAATACAGAACCCTTGGCGTAAGAACAAATGCCGACACACCGAAGGATGCTAAAAAAGCAAGAGAACTCGGTGCAGAGGGTATCGGTCTTTGCCGTACGGAGCACATGTTCTTTGAAGCAGACAGAATTGCTGCATTCAGAGAAATGATTTGTGCAGATGATGTTGAACAGAGAGAAGCAGCTCTTGAAAAGATTCTTCCTATGCAGCAAAGTGATTTTGAAAAGCTTTATGAAGCTCTCGAAGGCTGCCCGGTTACAATCAGATTCCTTGATCCCCCGCTTCATGAGTTTGTTCCCACAGAAGAAGCAGACATCGAAGCACTTGCGAAAGCTCAGGGCAAATCTGTTGAAGATATCAAAGCTATTATAGATTCACTCCACGAATTCAACCCGATGATGGGTCACCGTGGATGCCGTCTTGCAGTTACTTATCCTGAAATTGCAAAGATGCAGACAAAGGCTGTTATTCGTGCCGCTATAAATGTTAAAAAAGCTCACAGTGATTGGAACATCGTTCCCGAAATCATGATTCCGCTTATCGGAGATGATAAAGAGCTTAAATATGTTAAAGATATTGTTACTGCAACAGCTGACGCTGAAATTGAAGCAGCAGGCGCTGATATTAAGTATGAAGTAGGTACAATGATCGAAATCCCGAGAGCAGCTCTCCTTGCCGATGAAATTGCAAAAGACGCTGAATTCTTCTGCTTCGGTACAAATGACCTTACTCAGCTGACATACGGTTTTTCAAGAGATGATGCAGGTAAATTCCTTGATGCTTACTATGACGCTAAAATCTTTGAAAACGATCCGTTTGCAAAGCTTGACCAGTCAGGTGTAGGCAGACTTATGGAAATGGCAATCAAACTCGGTAAGCAGACACGTTCGGATCTCCATGTTGGTATCTGCGGAGAGCACGGCGGTGATCCTACGTCCGTAGAATTCTGCCACAAGATCGGTCTTGATTATGTATCATGCTCACCGTTCAGAGTGCCGATCGCTCGTCTTGCTGCAGCACAGGCTAAAATTAAAGAAATGTAATTAAGAGGTTACTTTTTGTTTCCGGGCAAACCCCGATAACAACAAAAGGACAAAATACGATAACATATAACCTTGAAGGACAAACGTCCTTTGAGGTTATATTTTTTTGGCTGAAAACCTTGTAAAACCTAAGAATTTTGATAATAAAACTGGAATTTTATTGACATGAAAAAGCAATGCCGATGATAATGAAAATTGCATCATAGGTGATAAAGGATGTTGCTAAGTAACATAGTGTTTTTTTAAACTTGTGTTTTTTGGGAAAATTGAGATAGGCGAAAAACGCGATAAACACCGGGTTTTTGCTTGTTGTAATTATTAAAATCCCCAAATTTTGCGTTTTTGGGAGGTGAAATTCGTTTTTGGGGAGATTTTTGGGAAAGTTTTTGGGAAATTTTTTGTTATCAAAATTCGACACCTCCAAATAAAAATATATGAGGTCTCTCCAAAGCAGAAAGACCTCATAGGTTTCTTCGCTCGGTCACTTTTTAAATCCAGGAATTATACAATTTATACCTATTGTTAATAATATTATTATCATTATCAAAATCTGCTTCGATACAGCTTAGTATTCCATCGCTATACGACAATGTTTTAAATACCTTATTTCCTTCGGCAAGTATTTCATCCTTTGAATTGCTTAACTTCAAAATTTTTCTATCGTTTACGTGTGTTAATGTTAATGCGAACATATTTTTTCTCCAATCTATTTTTTTCTGTATTTTTTTAAAAGAGCCGCGCATTCATCTTTCGGCTTTCCGCACATATCCTTTTGCAATTGCTCTAATTCATCTTTACTAAAAACATGTTTGCTATGCCCGGTATTTTCGTAAATACTTATTATAATGATTACAATTGCAATTCCCAAAATTATCAAAATCGGCATTTAATTACTCTCTTTCTTGATTTAGTCCTCTTCCGTGATAACGATAACATCATATTTGCTTTCAATTACATCACAAATAGCATCGATGTCATCGGCTTCATTATATTTGCTTAGTAACTCCTTTAACTTAACAGCTGCTTCAAAGCAATCTTCTCCGACAAGTATTATATCTCCGTGAATAGTATTTTTAACAGTGGTTTCATTCAGTGGTTTGCCTTTGAATATAAAATCTTTATCACGTTTAGCATACTTTTTATAATCAATCCGCGTCAAATTGCCATTGTTACCGCCGCTGCACTGAAAAGCCATATGATCGCAAAAGCCGACATAGCTTAACTGTTTATTTTGCTCCAATGCAACAATATTTGACGAACCGTTCTCGGTAGGTTTTATTTTTCCGAATCTGTAACCCTCATTTTCCGCATCCTGCATAAACTGCCTGCCGATTTTTTCATTGTCGCAATAAATATAAATTTTATCGCTTATCACATTTCTTAAATTTTCAATTGTTCTGTTCATTTTTTTGTCTCCTTTACTTTTTTTAGGAGAGCACAAAAAATCCTATCGTTTCCGATAGGATTGGTAATCGTTTATATCATTTCCTATCGGTCAGACTTTACCACCTTGCCGTATCGGTAGGTTGGTGTACGGTCAACGAGTCTGTCTCTCACGTACTCTCCATAGGTCTATTTAATTTATACACATTGTATCATAGATTTTAATTGTAGTCAATACTTTTTCAAAATATTTTTACGGAGCAGATATTTTTTGTAAAATTCATTACATGCCAAACCCATGTTTCCGGGCAACCTCGATAACAACAAAAGGATAAAATACGATAACATATAAAACCAAAGGACAAACGTTATTTGAGGTTATATTTTTTAGCATCTCTGAGTTCACTTGGCTTTTTGCCGGTTGTTTTTTTAAATGCTCTTGAAAAGTAATTTGCATCCGTAAATCCGCACATAAATGCTGCGTCGGATATTGAAATATCCGTGCCTGAAATTATGCTTGCGGCTTTTTTGATTCGTACTTCAAGCAAATATTCTTTTGCGGATTTTCCCATTGTTTCTTTAAATAGGTGACAAAAGTGTGATTCACTCAAATACACCATATTTGCAAGCGAAAGAGTAGTAATATTTTCCGCATAGTTTTCATCTACATACGACACTGCCTTGTTAATCTTTTTCAGCTTTTTTAGATTTTTCCGATAGCTGTTTTCGGAAATAAAGCTCTCCGAATAATTATTTATAAGATATGATGTCAGATTATATAAAAGACCTTTTAATTCAAATATATAAGCAGGATCTTTTTCTTCCTGAATTTTGAATATTTTTTTGAAGTATTCAATAACCTTGTCGTCTCTTATATAGTTTTTAAAAATTATATGGTTGTTTTCAAAAAATTCGGGCGGCAAAATAATGCAGTAATCATCGCATTTCCCGTCAAAGCCCTCGTGCAGTTCATAACTGTTTATCACGGCACAGTCATTTTCGGCAACGTCGATTATTTTCGCTCCGCACCGAAGCTTCATATGCCCTTTTTCTATATAATGAAACTCCGTATGTTCATGCCAATGAGGAATAAATGTTCCGTTCGGGTTAAAAGACGGCACGCGAAGCTTTATCGGATTTCTGTCATCTTCAACATCATCGGGGATGTCACATCCCGGGCATTTTTCGTGTAATTTAATTTCTTCCATAATAATCACCACAAATCAGTGCTATATAACAGCAAAGGAATTATAACATAATTTATGTTTTTATTTTATAATAAAATTATAAAAAAGTCAATAATTTATGTTATTTATAATAAAAAATAAAACAGTTTCCGCAATCGGTCTGATAATAATCAGCTGTATATAATTGCAAATTTGTGCAGATTGGAGGATTATCGTGAAATATTATTCCGAAATAATAAAAAATAATTTTTTATATGAAGAATGCACATCAATCGTATGTCCTTTTCATGTTCACGGATATATTGAAATCATATGTGTAAAAAGCGGCAGCCTCAGCTTCAAAATTAATGAGAGTAGCTGCCGTGCCGAAAAGGGTAATATCATAATAATCTTTCCGGATAAAATACACAGTTTTACATCCGAAAGCTGCGATTTAACTGTTGACCGTGTGCTTATTTCACCGACATTTTTAAAAAGTTACGGGGAATTATTTGAATTCTGGGTTCCGATGAACCCGATAATTGACAAAAATGCAAAATATTATATAGAAATTCTTACGTTGTTTAATTTTATAAAAAACGATAAAACCGAGGATAATATAATTAAATCGGGTTATTGCCTGTCACTTACGGGCCTTATTCTGAAATGTGTAAAGCTTGAAAAATCAAACATGAAAAAAGTCAATTATATTGAAGCTATTTTAAATTACTGCAATAATCATTACAAAGAAAATCTGACGACCGACAGCATAGCAAATGCGCTTTTTATCAGCAGGTCATATGTGTCTTATATTTTCAAAAATGAAATGCATATTAATTTCAGAGAGTATATTAATATGCTGAGAGTGTCAAGTGCGTGTCTGCTCATAAAATCGGGTACATGCTCCATAACCGATGTTGCATATAACTCCGGGTTCGATACAACGCGTACTTTTAACAGAGTATTTTTGAAAATAGTCGGTAAAACTCCTACGGAATATAAAAGATGTCTGAATGTTAAATCATAATACGGCAAATTATAATTTAATGCGGAATTCGGAATGCGTAATTCGGAATTATGTTTCTTGCGTTTAAAAGTATGATATTGTTTAATTCATGCAGCGGAACGGTGTGGGCACCGTCCCTACAAATAAATTGACAGATATATTTTCAATTAGCAAATTAGTTTAAACGAAAATTTGCAATAAGCTTTTATTTATTAATTTAATTGCAACCTTGAAATAACTGCGTAGGCAGCGTGCCCACAGCGTTCCGTATGCAAATTATAAACACTATACGCAATATTATGCAAGAAATTTTTCTGTTCCGTACGCGTAGGGGCGGATAGCATGTCAAGAGTAACATAGTATACAATTGGTGTAAGGACATGGTATACAGTTTTATGATAAAATAAAGGCATATAAAATGCTGAAAAAGGAGTGTTTTAAATGCCGTGGAGGAGTAAAACTGTATACTATGTCATTACACTACCTGTTTACTATCTTACTACACTATACATAGCATCCACCCGCTTGTTTGCACGTTATCATAGTTCGTGAGCTGTGATAACGAATTTCTTTGTGAACATTTTTTGTTTGAAAATCAATCTGCGGTTTTTTCATGAAAAAATTGAAAGTGAATTCCGCCCGAATATAATCGGTTCCCTTGAACCTCGGGCGGAATTCAGACTTGTTTCCGAAATAATTTGAGGAAATCAAGTCGGCTGAGATTTTTGAAATGATTTGCAGGTTGGTTTTCAAGAAAAAAACGAGGGGTGTCCAAGAGGGGAAGGCACATCCCCTCTTGAAAAGAATGTTATTAATATAATTTAACATTTTATCAGAGATGAAATGCAAATTACGCCCATAAACATAAATTTATTTTCCGAAATATTTTATTGCATTATGCGTATTAACTTTTAATGCAGGGACATAATATCTTTGGAGGTGTTTCAGATGTCAAAGAAACAGAACAAGCAAAATAAGCAGAACCAGCAGAATAAACAGCAGAACCAGCAGAATAATCAAAATCAAAATAATAACAACAGCTTTGAATCCAACGAACAAAACAACTGATTTTTATGCATTAAGACTGTCGGCACAGCGCGCGGCAGTCTTTTTGTATGCAATTTTTATGTTGCCAAAAATCAGATAATGTTGTATAATAATTATATATTTTAATTGTGTATATCATCGGTTTTAAAATCATTATAATATCAATGCATACAAAGGACGGTTATGAATTATGAAACTTACAGAAGTTTTTAAAGAAAAAAAGAGAACCCTTTCTTTTGAAGTTTTTCCGCCTAAAAACGGCACCGACGGCAGCGGAATAATTGACGCTGCTTTGTCTATTGCGTCATTAAGGCCTGATTTTATGAGTGTTACCTACGGTGCCGGCGGCGGCACGAGTGAAAATACCGTTCCTCTTGCAAAAAAAATAAAATCCGAATACGGAGTTGCCACAATTGCCCATCAGACATGCATAAGTTCTGATAAAAAAAGCGTTTCAGACAGTCTTTTGAAGCTTTCCGAAAACGGAATAGAAAATATATTGGCTCTCAGAGGTGACATTCCGTCCGATGACGGATTCACTCCGAGCACAGATTTTAAATATGCCTGTGACCTTATAGAATTTATAAAAACGCACGGTGATTTTTGCGTCGGCGGCGCATGCTATCCCGAAGGTCATGTAGAGTCCGATTCGTTCTCCGCTGATCTTGAAAACCTTAAACACAAGGTTGAATGCGGATGTGAATTTCTGACAACACAGATGTTTTTTGATAACGATCTTCTTTACAGATTCCTGTACCGTATACGCGATATGGGCATAAACGTCCCGGTTATAGCAGGTGTTATGCCTGTTACAAATAAAAAACAGATCAAGCGTATCTGCTCACTTTCGGGCACAACTCTTCCTCAGCGTTTCATCGCCATTGTTGATAAATTCGGTGATTCTCCCGAAGCTATGCGCAAAGCGGGAGTATATTATGCCGTACAGCAGATAATAGACCTTTATGCTAACGGCGTCAATAACGTACATGTTTATTCCATGAATCAGCCGTGGGTTGCAGAAATGATGACAGAATGCTTGTCTGAAATAGTGTGGGGATAATATGAAATATAAAGATGTGTTATTTTCGCATAGTGCGGATGCAAATAAGCTTAATATTAATATCAATGAGGTGTACCGTTATATGGGTACGCGCGGCAAAAATGCTACGGATGCTGAAAAAAAGCTTGTGTCGGAGCACGTTGCAGAGACTCTTGCAAGTCTTACTTTGCGCGGAGTGTATATGATAACAGATACCGATGTTTCGTTTGATTCGGTCAAGGTTTCGGATATTGTTTTTAAATCCCGGTTTCTTGCAAAAAATATGAAAGGGTGCAGCCATGTATGCATGTTTGTAATAACATGCGGTCAGGGTGCTGACAGGGTGATATCAAAATATTCACGCTGCAGCCCATCGTCTGCCCTTGCGGTATCGGCAATTTCAACCGCGGCTGCCGAGACATATGCCGATACGCTTTGCCGCGATATAGAAAAACTCATATCGGCTGACGGGTTGTGTATGAGACCGCGCTTCAGTCCGGGTTACGGAGATTTGTCAATAAAATATCAGACGGATATAATCCGCGTTACCGACAGTTCAAGGCGCATAGGGGTGACTCTTACCGACGATCTTATGATGCTGCCGACAAAATCCGTTTCCGCAATTATCGGTCTTTCGGACTGTGACAGCGGCTGTGTACCGTCGGGGTGCGAATCGTGTCAAAAGACCGATTGCCTTTTCAGAAGAAATGTTTCGGAGGATGGAGTATGAGCATAAAAGATAAACTCGGAAAAGAAATTCTGTATTTTGACGGAGGTATGGGAACGTTGCTGCAGCAGCGCGGCCTTACAACATCCGAAATGCCCGAGATGTGGAATATAACACATTCGGATGTAATAGAAGATATTCATTTTCAATATATGAAAAGCGGAAGTAACCTTATCACCGCAAATACATTCGGCGCAAACAGATTTAAGTTTTTCGGGCAGAACGGTATAACTGTAGAAACAATAGTCGGTGCTGCCATGGATAATGCGAAAAAGGCACGCGAAAAATTCGGCGGTAATTGTTGGATTGCTCTCGATATAGGTCCATGCGGAAAGCTTTTAAAACCTTTCGGAACCCTTGATTTTGAAGAAGCAGTTGATGTTTTTGCCGAAACTGTCCGCGCAGGGGTAAAATACGGTGCCGATCTGATCATTATAGAAACCATGAATGATTTGTATGAAACAAAGGCTGCTGTTCTTGCCGCAAAGGAAAACAGCGATCTTCCTGTTTTTGTAACGAATGCATATGATCTTTCGGGCAAGCTTATGACAGGAGCTTCCCCTGAAGCAGTGTGTGCAACGCTTGAAGGGCTCAGAGTTGATGCCATAGGTATGAATTGTTCATACGGACCGAGAGATATGTTGCCTATAGTCAAAAGACTTGTAAAATGTTCTTCTCTTCCGATTATAGTAAGCCCGAATGCCGGTCTGCCAACATCCGTAAACGGAAAGACGGTATATAATGTCGGAAGTATTGAATTTGCCGAAATAATGAAAGAAATTGCCGAAACGGGAGCGCATGTTCTCGGCGGCTGCTGCGGAACAACACCGGAGTATATAAGCGCCGTAAAGAGGATTACGGCCAATTTCAGACCTGTGCCTGTAAGCAAAAAAAATATAACATGTGTATCTTCTTATACCAATGCCGTATACTTCGGCGAAAAACCGATTTTAATCGGCGAAAGAATAAACCCCACGGGCAAAAAGCTTTTTAAAGAGGCTCTCCGAAACCGCGATACCGATTATATTTTGAATGTGGGAATAAAGCAGGAGGACGCAGGCGCCGATATTTTAGATGTCAACGTTGGTCTGCCGGAGATAGACGAAGCAGAAGTTTTAGAGTCAACGGTAACCAATCTTCAGTCGGTTACGGCGCTTCCTCTTCAGATAGATACAACCGATTCGGATGCCTTGGGCCGCGCTATGCGTCTGTATAACGGCAAACCCATGGTAAATTCCGTAAACGGAACCAAAGAAAGCATGGACTCTGTATTTCCGCTTGTAAAAAAATACGGAGGCCTCGTGGTTGCGCTTACACTTGATGAAGATGGAATACCCAAATCGGCGCAGGAGAGAGTAAAAATAGCGGAGAGGATAATATCCGAAGCCGAAAAATACTCAATAGGAAAAAATGATATCATTGTCGATCCGCTTGCAATGACGATCAGCGCAGATAATAAATCCGCTCTGTGCACGCTTGAAGCCGTAGAGAGGCTGACATCACTCGGAATTAATACAAGTCTCGGCGTTTCAAATATTTCTTTCGGACTGCCTAACCGTGAATATATCAATTCGTCATTTTTTGCCATGGCTCTTACAAAGGGGCTTTCGGCAGCAATAATGAACCCTCACAGTCTTGAAATGATGAAGGTATATAAATCCTTTGTTGCTCTCTCCGGAATGGATGAAAACTGTATGGATTATATAGAGTTTTCACAAAATGTCACAACCGTTTCAAGTATAAAAGAAAGCGCAAATTCGGCAAACGATTCGTCCGATGATAAAAACCTTAAGTTTGCCATAGTTAAAGGTCTCAAAGAAAAGTCGTATGAGCTTGCCAAAGAGTGCCTGAAAACAGTTAAACCTCTTGATCTTATCAATGAGCAGATTGTTCCCGCTCTTGATATTGTCGGCAAAGGATTTGAGGATAAAACCGTCTTTTTGCCGCAGCTCCTTATAAGCGCCGAATCGGCAAAGGCGGCATTTGACGCCGTGAAAGAAAAAATTGCTAAAAGCGGCGGCTCGGGGAGTGATAAGTGCCGTTTTGTTATAGCAACGGTTCAGGGTGATATTCACGATATCGGCAAAAATATTGTAAAGGTTTTGCTTGAAAATTACGGTTTTAACGTTATTGACCTCGGGCGAGACGTAGCCCCCGAAACGGTGCTTGAAGCTGTCGAAAAGCATAATGCGCCGATAGTCGGTCTCAGCGCTCTTATGACGACCACCGTACCTGCAATGGAAGAGACGGTCAGACTTATAAAGAAGCGTTTTCCGAGTGTAAAAACGGTTGTCGGCGGCGCTGTTCTTACAGAGGAATACGCGTCTATGATAGGCGCGGATAAATATGCCGCAGACGCTATGGAAACCGTGAGATATGCGGAAAAAATTAATGCCGAAATAAGCAAGTGATAATATACCGGGCTTTCATAAGGTAATATATATCACAAAAAAATGTTTGTATGAATATATTAATTGTTTGTTTTCGGTATTGATAAAAATATTTTTGTTTGATATAATAAATGTATAATTAAATATTCACATTAAGTGTCGATTATGCTGTTTTAATTGATATTTATCGGTCATATATCCGGCGGTTACGTGTCGGTATCGGGCATAATCGGTGAAAAGGGAAACGGGTGGGATCCCCGTACGGTAAACAGCCGCTGTGTATATCCGAGCGCATTTATGTTTGACGGTGAAAGCCGGTCATTGGGAAACCGAGAAGGCAAAACATATATGCAAAGACAAATCCGATTATCTGTAGGATATGAGTCAGAAGACCTGCTTTAATATTGTTTCGCAAAGCCGCGCCTGATGCGGCAGAAACAATATTTTGAGCATATACGTCAGCGTATATGCCGATTTGTGATGCACGCATAAACACACTGTTGCGGCAATCTTCTTTTATTTGCAAAGAGGGTTGCCGCTTTTTAATTTTAAAAATTATGCCGTATTTTTCGGCTTTATATATACATAATTCAAATGGAGGTATTCAGATGAACACTAACTTAAAGAAAAACAAACTATTGTCATTGGTATTGGCATTGATTATTGTAATCGGAACAATTTCCATGCCGTCATTTGCGGATTCAGTCTCTGCATCATCGGTTAATATCACTGTTGCCGCTCAGGCATACGGCGGGTTCCTTGCACCTCTTGATTCAGTTTCGGTATCTTCCGATATTTCCGATACATACGGTTATACCGATTCTGTAACTGACGGGATATCGGTTCTTGACGCATTGATAAAAATTCACGAGGTTATTTTCGGCGAAGACTTTACCGCGGAAACAGCAAGTGAATTTCTTGCCGTTTCCGGCGGATATGTTACAAAGGTTTTCGGAGAAAGTACCTCCGCATTCGGATTTCTGATCAACGGCGGTTATCCTAATGACGGAACAGAAAGCTCTTACGGCGGCTATAACGGAACAACCGTCACAACACAAAAAATCAGCGAAAATGATAAAATAGATTTTTTTGTATATCAGGATTTAAGTGACTATCTTGATAAATACACATGGATAGACGGTGACCTTAAAATTAAACCGGGCACAGATGTTGAAATTAGCGTAAAAGCATCTTATGTTATGATGGGGTATATGTATAAGACAAGTGCAGATTTCAAATCATCTGCGGGGACCTGTGAATCGGTATCTCTCGGCTGGGTTAATATTTCGAGCGGCGCCGTAACGGAGATATCGGGTTTGTACACTGATGAGGACGGAAAAGCAGTTATAAACATACCCGAAGATACCGAATGCGGAACATATTACATAACAGCAATGGGAACGGATGTATCGGAGGTTCCCGTTATTATGAATCCTGCAATGCTCACGGTAACAAATGACGCTGCTGATGAATCCGTTCATGTAACCGATATAGAAATGCAGAGCGCTCTTACTCTTACCGAGGGTGATATAAAACCAATTCAATATAGTGTAAAACCTGATAATGCTACGGATAAATCTGTCACATGGAGCAGCGACAACGAAGCGGCGGCAACGGTATCAGACGGAAAAGTGACAGCAGTAAAAGAAGGCAGCGCTATAATTACGGCAACATCGGCGGACGGCGGAATTACAGCTTCATGCACGGTAACGGTTGAGAGAAAAAAACAGCCTTTGCCAATTGAGACTATGAATGCAATTGCAAAAAAATATTCCGAATCCGGAATAGCTGCGGATGCAAATGCACCGTGGCTTGCAGCGGATATGGAAAACTATTGTGAAGTGTTTTCTGATACAGAATTTTGTCTTTCGGACGAACAGAAACAGCAATATGTTGATTTACTTGCAGACTCTGCGAATAAAGCATCAGCTCCGTCTGATCTTTCAAAATATATCATAGCTCTTTCATCTCTCGGATTTGATCCGACAAATGTTGTAAAATCCGATTTTTCCTCATTAAATATTGTTGAAAAGCTTTCGAATCTGATTGATGAACAAAATGCTAAAGTCACTAACGTATATACACTTCCGTATGTAATAATTGCAATGACGCAGGAAAAAGATTATTTAAGTGACGAGCAGAAAGAATTTTTAATAAATTCGGCTAAATCACAAAAGAACTCGTGGCAAAACACAAAATGGGGAACCGACGCCATAGCGCCGATGATTACTGCTCTTTCGCCATATTACGAATCGGATTCGGAAGTCAAAACCATGCTGGACGAATCCGTTAATCTGATAAAAAATGTTCAGTCCGAAAACGGTTCATGCGGAAATGCTGCATCTACAGGGCTGGTTATAACGGCTCTTTCATCCATCGGCATAGATGCATCAGAGTTTAAAAACAATAATAACAGTCTTATAGACGGTCTTATGTTATATATATCCGACAGCAATGACGGATTTAAGCCGACTAATAACACTTTTGCAACCGAACAGGGTTTCAGAGGTCTTGTATCATGGCAGATATTAAAAAATAATATAAAAAAGAATGCCTTTGACTTCTCATCATTACCAAAGAAAACTGCTCAGGCATCATGGGCAAAAAATTGTCCGGTAACATTTGAGGTAATTCCGTCGGATGCGATTGTAGAAATAGAAGGACAAAGCGCTGTTTACGAAAATAAGTTTGACCTTACGGCAGGCGAATACAACTATACTGTTTCAAAAGACGGATATATGGAAAAAAAATCAGTTGTAACCGTGTCTGAAGAAGAACAGAATAACCACACTCCCAAGAACATAAAGGTTTCGCTTTCCGGCAAGCCGACATCGGGCAACTCAAAGATAAGTACAAAAATTAAAATAATGACGCACAGCAAAAATGCATGTAACGGTAAATTTACATATAAAAATAATGCTCGTGAATATACAGCGCTTGCAAGCGGAAGCGTATCTCTTTCGTCCGGA
Source organism: uncultured Clostridia bacterium (assembly GCA_934463165.1). Taxonomy (GTDB): domain Bacteria; phylum Bacillota; class Clostridia; order UMGS1810; family UMGS1810; genus RGIG1828. The sequence continues at coordinate 157,109 of CAKSJG010000002.1, read as the reverse complement.
CAGACAGTTTTTGATGCATTAAACACTTTTGCGGTCGAAAACAAAATATCATTCGAAGAAAAAACGTTTGGATATATTTCAAAAATAGGATCTGATGAAGAATTTGACCACGGCAGCAACTCCGGATGGATGTTTTCGGTAAACGGAACAGTTTCGAACAAGGGATGCCGTGATGTGATATTAACAGGAAATTCAACGGTTATATGGTTTTATACTGACGATTACACAAATGAATACGGTTCTGAAAAATGGCACAGCTCCGGCGGCGGATCGTCATCTTCAACGGTAAACGTTAAGTTCGATACAAACGGCGCTGATGAAATTAAGGATATTACCGCTGCAAAAAATAAGACAATAACCAAGCCTGCCGATCCCGTACGTGACGGATTTGTATTTGCCGGCTGGTATACGGACAAGAAACTTACAAAAGAATTTGATTTCTCCGAAAAGGTTACGGCAAATATTACCCTGTATGCAAAATGGGAGAAAAAGGATGCCGAGCCGGGTGATGATAAAGATTTTGTAAATCCGTTCACCGATGTTACAGAAGATGCATGGTATTATACATATGCGCTTTATGCTGCAAAAAATAATATCATGAACGGTGTGTCCGAAAACGAATTTGCGCCGGACGCAAATCTTACACGCGCCATGTTTGTCACAATTCTTTACAGAATAGATGAGACTTCCGAATCCGGCACAACGTCATTTGATGATGTTGCTGAAGGCTCGTGGTATTCGGATGCCGTTGCATGGGCGGCAGAGAATAAGCTTGTAAACGGTATTTCCGAAAACGAATTTGCCCCCGGTATGAACATAACCCGTGAGCAGGCTGCAGCTATTCTTGCGCGTTATGCAAAGTATAAGGGTGAAGATACTGAATCCGCAAACGATTTTGATATTTCTTCATTCACCGACAGCGGTGACATTTCATCCTATGCTGTAAATGCAATTTGCTATGCGGTATCAAAGGGCTATATAAACGGCAAGAGCAAAACTCACATCTGCCCGGCAGAAAACATGACAAGAGCCGAAACAGCGGCACTTATTATGAGATTTTGCGAAGAATAAAATTTAAAATATGTTTTATAAAAAAGGAGTCGTCCCGTACGGCTCCTTTTTGAACAATATTGTAAAAAATATTGACAATAATCTTATTGACACTGCATCTTCTCCATGCTATAATACAGCTTGATTATTATACGGATTTACATAATATGTATCTGATTTTATATATATTTTTTATGGCGGATATTGTATAATGCATTTAATGATTGTTTGTTTTTGGAGGGATTACAGTGGATAAATTTGAAACTCTGCCGTATAAAAGGTCGCGTATAGCATATATTGTTCAGTGTGCCGTTGAATACGGCGTGTCGCTTATGCTGACCGACGCATTTCTGGCAAAACTTCTTTCGTATATAGGTATAAGTGATGCCCGGATAGGAATTATATCATCGCTTATATCGCTTTTCATGATTATGGAGCTTATTTCTCTTGTCCTTGTTAAATGCAGGCTCGGTGCAAAGAAGATGAATTTGATTTTCGATACTCTGAGCAATGTATTTTTTATGGCGATATATCTTATTCCGTTTTTAAATATGGGCAAAACGGTTAAGACATGGTTGGTTGTCTTAAGCATTTTTATTGCTTATACATTTAAATATGCCATAAATTCAATAAGATTTCAGTGGGCAAATTCAAATGTTGATCCATATAAAAGGGCAAGATATTCCGCGGTTAAAGAAATTGTTTCGCTTATTTTCGGAATGGTTTTTACCGCTGTTACGGGGTATATAATAGACAGATTTGAAGACATCGGCAGCATTACCGGTGCGTTTCTTTTCATTTCGGTATCTGTACTTGTGCTGAATATTTTTAATTTCATATGCTTTGTGCTTATGAAAAAGGAAGATTCATCCCCGATAAAACAAGATGATGTCGGCGTGTGTGAATCTCTCGGCTACATAGCAAAAAACAGAAATGTGCGCAATATAATTTTGCTTTCGGTATTATTTCAGATGTCAAAATTTTTTACGGTAGGATTTATGGGAACTTTCAAGACGAAGGATCTTGCGTATTCCGTGTTTGCAATTCAGGTGATAAATATCGTATCAAGCCTTTTGCGTGCTTTTATCAGCATTCCGTTCGGCAAGTTTTCGGATAAGCGTTCGTATGCAATCGGAATGAAGCTCGGAATGATCATTGCTGCGGCTGCGTATTTTATAAATATGTTCACGGTGAGACAGACAAGATATTTTGTGATTATATATACGGTGCTTTTAAATATCAGCGAAGCCGGCACAATGCAAAATTTTTATAATATTTCATTCAGCTATTCCGACAGAAAGCACCTCGTTCAGGTTATGGCGCTTCGCAGCAGCATATCGGGAATTTGTGGCTTCGGCGCGTCTCTTGTTGCAGGTAAGCTGCTTTCCGTTGTGCAGGAATCTGATTTAACTCTGTTCGGCATTCACATTTTCGGTCAGCAGATTCTCTCCGCTGTTTCTCTGTTTCTTGTTGTCATATGCATATTGTTCATCCGCAATGTGATAGAGAAGCAAAAAATCACGGTTCAGTAAAATTGATTTTATGTGATAAAACCTCAATGCAACGGGAAATATCCTTTTTGCACTGAGGTTTTTGTTTTAAAATATATTATGTCATCCCGCAAGATATTTCCTGTATTCCGTGGGAGTCATAAGCTTATGTTTTTTAAATACGCTTGAAAAATGCGCCGTAGACGAAAACCCCGTCTCGAATGCAATTTCCGATACCGTTTTTTCTGTATTTTGCAGCAAAGTTTCCGAATAGCAAACTCTCACGAAATTAAGATATTGTAAAAACGGAATTTTCATATATTTTTTAAACAGCTTGCAGAAGTGAAATTCACTTAAATTTACGAGTGAGCACATATCCGCAAGAGAAATATGCTCGCTGTAATGATTTTCAACATATTCAAGAACCGGCATAATCCTGTTCATATTTTTCATGTCATAATATTCGTTAGGGTCTGTAAGAATACTTTCACGATAAAGAATCGCGGTTATGTTGCTTATATATGCTGCAATGAATGACACAAATGATTTTTTACGTGTTTCAAATTCGTTGCATGTTTTGTTAACAAGTCTTCCGATTTCCATGCCGCTGTCGGTGTCTTTCTTAAATAAATAATAATCAACATTGTTGTGCAGACCTAGCCTTGATATGTGATTAAACACCGCGTCCGAATTATTTTTTTCGTTTTTGCCGAAAAGCAAAAGCTTAACATCGGTTCCTTTCACAACATCGGTATAATGGGGAACGGAAGCGTTGACAAACATTGTATCTCCCGGTTCTACGGTGATTTTTTTGCCGTTTATGTAATAATCCACACAGTATTTATCAACCCAAATAAATTCATATTCGTTATGAAAGTGAATATCACACAACCCCCCGTTTCCGTTTGTCATTACCTGCACATGTATATCGCATCCGGGAATATTCGGCTGTACCATTTCTTTTTCCATTATAACGACACCCTCTCATATAACCAATGTATTGTCTGTCACAACCGTAAAGTTATCCTGCAAGATACTTTCTGTACTCCGTCGGAGACATAACCTTTTGTTTTTTAAACATGCTTGAAAAATGCGCAGGTGAAGAAAATCCCGTTTCATATGCTATCTCCGATACTGATTTTTCACTTTTTTGTAGCAAAACCTCCGCATAACAGATTCTGACAAAATTAAGATATTGCAAAAACGGAATTTTCATATATTTTTTAAACAGCTTGCAAAAGTGAAATTCGCTTAAATTTATAAGTTGACATACATCCGTAAGACTAACATGCTCGCTGTAATGATTTTCAATATATTCCAAAACAGGCATAAGTCTGTTCATATTTTTCATGTCATAATATTCGTTAGGGTCTGTAAGAATATTTTCACGGTAAAGAATCGCGGTTATATTGTCTACAAATGCTGTGATAAACGATACAAACGATTTTTCCTTTGCATCATATTCGTTGCACACGCTGTTTATAAGCCATGAAACGGCACTGCCGTATTTGGAATCTTTTTTAAACAGGAAGTAATCGGTGTTATTGTGAAGTCCCAGCCTTGCTATATGGTTAAACACGGCATTTGAATCATAACCCGCATTTGTATCAAACAGCAAAAGCCTTGCGTCCGTTCCATTCGGTACATCGGTATAATGAGGAACAGATGCATTTACAAACATTGTATCTCCGGGTTCCATTACAATTTTTTTGCCGTTAATATAATAATCCACGCAGAATTTGTCCACCCAAAGGAGTTCATATTCATTATGAAAATGCAAAGTCCCCGTTCCGCCGATTCCGTTATCCATAAGTTCAATATGTATGTTATATCCCGGTATACTTGGCTTAACTGTTGATTTTTCCATTTATTAACACCTCAATAACAATTTTATGCAAAAGGTGTAAGATGATTTTTTTAAGTCTTAAACCCAATGCATCCTTAAAGCCTGTATTATACATGAGCAAAATTTGAATTGTAAATTATATGATAAATTAATTAATTATAGTATAACGCAATTTTATAATAATGTCAAGTACCCGTTTTGAATACAATGCGTAATTCGGAATGCGTAATTCGGAATTATGTTTCTTGCGTTTAAGAGCATGATTTTGTTTTATGCACCGGAACGGTGTGGGCACCGTTCACTACAAATAAATTGATAGGTATGCTTTCAATTAACTAATTGGTTTAAACGATAAGCTGTAATATGATTCCGTTTAATAATTAATTGCAACCTTGAAATAATTGCGTAGGCAGCGTGCCCCACAGCGTTCCGTATGCAAATTATAAACACTATACGCAATATTATGCAAGAAATTTTTCTGTTCCGTACGCGTAGGGGCGGATAGCATGTCCCGCTTGTTTGCACGTTATCATAGTTCGTGAGCTGTGATAACGAATATTTTTGCGAACATTTTTTGTTTGAAAATCAATCTGCGGTTTTTTCATGAAAAAATCGAAAGTGAATTTCGCCCGAATATAATCGGTTCCCTTGAACCTCGGGCGGAATTCAGACTTGTTTCTGAAATAATTTGAGGAAATCAAGTCGGCTGAGATTTTTGAAATGATTTGCAGGTTGGTTTTCAAGAAAAAAACGAGGGGTGTCCAAGAGGGGAAGGCACATCCCCTCTTGAAAAGAATGTCCTTAATATAATTTAACATTTTATCAGAGATGAAATGCAAATTATGCTGCTAAACATTAATTTAATGCGGAATTCGGAATGCGTAATTCGGAATTATGGTTCTTGCGTTTAAGAGCATGATTTAGTTTGTTTTATGCACCGTTCCCTACAAATAAATTGACAGATATATTTTCAATTAGCAAATTAGTTTAAACGAAAATTTATATTTAACCCAAACAGCAATTATATGTAAGTAATAGACAAAAATCTTGTTGATAATCCGCTGATATACAGATATAATTATTATGTACAGATGACAAATATTTATTGATATATAATGGAGGAGTTATAATGTTATCCACAAAATTTATATGCGCGTCAAAAGAATACACCACATATGATACCCACGTGCCTGCGCCGTATATCCGAAAAAATATTTTCCTTGCGGATAATGTGAAATCTGCGTCCGTAACCGTATGCGGACTCGGATTTTATAAGATTTTTATAAACGGTACCGATATCACCAAGGGTTTTTTGGCACCGTATATATCAAACCCGGACGATATTTTATATTATGATTCTTATGATATAGAGCCTTACCTTAAAAGCGGAAAAAACACAATAAGCTTCATCCTCGGAAACGGTATGCTCAATTGCACTGGAGGAACGGCGTGGGATTTTCAGCTTGCTCGCTACCGAAGCGCTCCCAAGCTTGCGATGTCATTGGATATTGAATTAAATAACAGAGAAAAAATTCATTCTGAAGCCGATGAAAGCTTAAAAACACACCCGTCCCCGATTCTTTTTGATGATTTAAGATGCGGAGAGATATACGATGCCCGTCTCGAAATTGACGGTTGGAATATGCCGGATTTTGACGATTCGGAGTGGGGAAACGTAATGTATGCCGAGTGCCCGCGCGGAGAGGCAAAGCTGTGTACGGCAGAGCCTATAACCGTAAGAGAAGAATTAAAGCCAGTTTCGATTACAAACGGACACATCACACATCTTCCCGAAATTGACGAAAGATTCAGCCCGAGAGAAATTCCAAAAGAGCTAATGAGCGGTTACATGTATGACTTTGGGATAAATACCGCAGGTAATATCGTAATTTCATTACATGGAAAAAGAGGACAGACAGTGGCAATACAGTTTGGAGAAGTTCTTGCCGAAGATGGCGGATTTGATCTGCGCACGATGGGAGTCCAGCCCCATTATCTGAACCAAAGAATATATTACACCTTTAAGGGCGATGGCAAAGAGGTTTATACTCCTTTCTTTTCTTATCAGGGATTTCGCTATGCGCTTGTTTCGGGCATATCAAAGGAGCAGGCAACAAGTGATTTGCTTACATATAAGGTAATGAATTCCGATATAAATCAAAACGGTTTCTTCGAGTGCTCCGACAGTGTGATAAATAAAATTCAAAAAGCCGCTGTAAATGCGGATTATTCAAATTTTTATTATTTTCCGACGGATTGTCCTCATCGTGAAAAAAACGGTTGGACAGCCGATGCGGCGCTTTCGGCAGAACAAATGCTTATTAATATGAAACCCGAAAACAGCTATCATGTCTGGTTCGACAATATTAGAAAGGCTCAGCGTGATGACGGAGCGCTTCCGGGTATTATTCCGACAACAGGATACGGATTTATTAATCGGAACGGTCCGGCATGGGACAGCGTAATCACCGATATTCCGTATTATACATGGAAGTATAGGGGAGATACCGATATCATAACCGAAAATTCTCATATGATAATGAGATATCTTGACTACATATCAAAACAGAGAGATGAAAACGGAATTATTCACATCGGTCTCGGAGATTGGGTCCCGATAAAGCGTGAATATCCGAAGTGCCCTCTTGAGGTGACAGATACACTTAAAACCTTGGATATATGCACCAAGGCGCATAAAATGTTTAATGCAGCAGGGCTTGACATCCAGGCGCGGTTTGCTTCTTACTTATATAATGACATAAGAAAATCGGCAAGAAAAATTTTGATAGAATCTGACGGCAAAACTGTTATGGGAAGATGCCAGACATCTCAGGCAATGGCAATAGAATACAATCTTTTTGAACCGTCGGAGAAAGAAGCAGCCTTCGGTGTTTTGATGAAATACTTAAAAGACAATAATATGAAACTTGATGTAGGCTGTATTGGCTTAAGAGTTATATTTGATGTAATGTCAAAGTTCGGCGCAGCCGATACGGCAGCGGATATAATTTCGGATACGAAATATCCTTCATACGGATACATGGTAGAAGTGGAGGGTGACACCGCTCTTCCTGAGGAGTTTTTGCTTAAATATCAGCGTCCGACGTCTAAAAACCATCACTTTTTCGGTCATGTCAGCGCATGGTTTTATAAATATCTTTTGGGTATAAAGATTAATCCGTTTGATACTGATGTGCATGAGGTTGAAATATCACCGATTTTTACCGAAAAGCTCAAATATGCAAAAGGATATATCGATACCGTATGCGGAAAGCTTTCTGTCGGATGGGAAAGACAAAAAAGCGGCGACATTATCTTAAGGCTTAACGTGCCTTGCGGTATGCATGGATATGTGCGCCTGCCTAACGGATACGAGACAGAAACGGATTTGAGTATGCAAAATGTTTTTCGCGCTGCTTCGGGTGAATATCCGGTAAAAATTATCGTTGATAAAAATTATCGTTAATTAACTCAGAAATGAAATAAATTGTAAATATATCCTTATATTTACATAAAAAATAACAATTTTATATAAAAATTAAACAATAACTTTATTGAATGAAACAAAATTTAAAGATATAATAAATATATACAATATGTTTTGATTTTTAAAATATTAATTTGTGTAATTTTAAGAAATAAGCAAGGAGGTTTACGATGAAAAAAACTTTGTTAAAGCTGATATCATTTTTTCTGCTTTTTCCGATTATATCGGGAGGTACTGCGTCTTTTGCGGCAACAGATATCTGGGACGGTTATGTTCAAAGCGGAAGCGAAACGGTTTATGAAAGAAGTCTGTTTGACTTTAACAGTACAGGCGGTTTCATACCGCTCGGACTTCCGCCGTGTACCGACAACACCTTATACGGTAACAAATACAGTATAAGGTGTAACGAACAGGTCACAAATCCCGATATATACATCTACATGAACGGCGATCTTATGGATTGGAGCGAGTATACTATCCTCGATTTTGAGATTTATTCCGAAAAAGCTACCAATGCCGATTTTATGGTTCTGGTTATGTGTCCGCCGTCCGCTCTCGGTCCGAGCTATTTTTATAAAAAGCTCACAATAAGTTGGACGGGCTGGAAGCATTTTCAGTTTAATCTCGAAGAGCTCGACGTCAGCCGTTCACCGTCTTTGGAGAATGTAACGTCGGTAAGATTCTGTTTCGGCGTCGGCTGGAATCTTGTTGCAAATCCCGAAAGTGACTTGTACATAAGTTCACTTAAGATTATAAAAAAAGATGAATTTAACTTTGTGAATAATTTTTATTCCAAAGACAAAATCAATGCTTATTCACAGGCGCTTAATGAGGGCGCTGCGGTATATGCCGGAGGTTCAAACGTAGCGCTTTCTGCAGGGAGCGAAAAGTCAGGTTATACCTTCGGATATAAAAACGAATGTGTTACAGTGCCGCTTGACTTTTTTAAAACGTATTTCGGAGCGGATGTTAAAACCTCTGCCGACGAATATACAATTTCTTTGGGAGAAAAGCTTTTAAACGGAAAAATCGGTTCCGCAAATGTTACATCGGGCGATGCTGAAGAGCTTCTTCCCGTGCAGGCTTATTCTGAAAACGGACTGATCTATGTTCCGGGGGCAAAAATTGCGTCCCTTTTGGGTCTGGAGACGGTAACGGACGGCAAGCTTCTTGCAATAGGCAAGACGGACAGCATAAAAGCTCTTGAAAGAACAGAAAACTTAGGCGTTAATGAATCGGGCGAAATTGCGTCATACAATTCGTATCATAACGAATACAACGCTGCAAACTACAGCGCTGACGATTGCACAAACGCAAAGAAAAACTGGCTTCTTTCAATTGTCGGAAGCCCCGAGGTTAACGACATGGAAAATGCAGACATAGCCGCCCGTGTTAATTCAATAACAAATTCTGCCGTGTCTGCCCGCAAGTTTCTTGTCAGAGATTCCGCTTCAGGTGAGCTGTTTTCCGATATGGATTCAAAGGAATCAGCTGATATAACAACAGCGTATGAACGCGTTCAGTCAATGGCATATGCATACGGCTGCAGCGGCAGCCCGCTTTATATGGATAAGGATCTCGGAGATGATATAAAATACTCTCTTGATTGGCTCAAAGAAAACAGATATAATGAGGATTCATATTCAAGAAGCGCAAACGCCGATTGGATTCCTACAGGCTTTAATAACTGGTGGGATTGGGATATAGGAGTTCCGGCAAAGCTTGTTAATATTCTTATGGTAACAGAGGGAATGTTCAACAGTAAGCAAATTGATGAATACCTTGCGTTTTATAACAGACGTGTTCCGATTCCGAGAATGACAGGCGCCAACTACACTGATATGGCATTCGGGGTTATCGGCAGCGCACTTCTCAAAAATGATGTTGAAAAAGTCGTAAGGGTGCAGACTCTTCTTACAAAAACATTTTTGTATGCCGACGATAACGACAGATTTGCCGAGTCGCTTTTGGATGCAAGACGCGCGTCATATACAGATATCAAGGGCGCGGGATTTTTCACCGACGGTTCGTACATACTTCACACTCTGCATCCTCATCTCGGTTCATACGGTCTTGTTCAGATGAATACGTTTTCAAAAATCCTGTCGCTTTTTGCAAACACCAACCTTAGTATGAATATTCCGTTTACGGATAACGTAATGCAGATATACGAAAATTCGTTTAAACCGGTCATATATGACAATAAGCTTTTCAGATGGACAATGGGCAGAGGACCCGAGCGCAATGCGGCAGAGGTTCAGCCTGTATGCAATATGTTTGTTATGTCAGATTATTTTGACGATGATGCAAAATCAAGAATATATTCCGACATAAAGAGCGCTGCCCTCGGCAATTATTCTCTTGTTAAAGCTAAGCTTCCGCTTTCTCATCTGAAAAAGCTTGAAGAAATTATGAATGACGAGTCTGTAAAGTCTTCGGAAGAGAAAAACCTCAACAAGGTTTATTATAACTCCGATAAGGTTATTCACAAAAGAGACCGTTGGAGCATGGCAGTATCGATGTCATCGGCAAGAATATTTAACTATGAGAGCATAAATAATCAAAACACCAACGGCTGGTATCTCTCCGACGGAAGAACGGAATATTACCTCCGCGGAAACGATATCAATTCTACCGAAGCATATTACAGCGCCGTAGATAAGTACCGTATGCCGGGCACAACGGTTGACACACAGGAGCGCAAGCGTGCTTCCGTAAATCAGGGTAACGAATATCTAAGCTCAAAAAAATTTGTCGGCGGCGTGAGCCTCGGCGATTTCGGTGCGGCGGCGATGGAGCTTGAAAGCTATCATAACGATACGGATTTCGGCACATCCGGTCCTAACCCGGCGCACAAGAGTGACCTCACGGCAAAAAAAGCATATTTCATGTTTGACGATGAGACGGTATGCCTTGGTTCTGCCGTAAATGCCAAGGATAACAACGATGCGGAGGTTCTGACCGTTGTTGAAAACAAGCTCAGTAAAAATACGGTTTCGCTATCGGATGTAACCGAGCAGCCTCCGTATGAGATTGTATCCGCAGAAGCAAATCAGACTCCCGAGCCCGAGAATACAGCAGAAAACACCATAGACGATTCATACACAACCAAATACGCAGGTTATACGGGCGCAGAGGTTATCTGGGATCTCGGCGAGGTTAAAAACCTCGGATTTATAGACCTTTCGTTTATAAAAGGATCATCGAGAAAGCAATATTTCAACCTTGAGGTTTCAAGTGATAAATTAAATTGGACAGAGGTTTTTTCAGGTGAAAGCAGCGGTAAGAGTGAAACAAACGAATACTTTACCCTCGGTAATTCCGATGCCAGATACGTTAAATTCATAAACCTCGGTAACAGCGGCGGTACGGCTTGGGTCAGCCTTTCAAACTGTGCGATCTATCCTCCCAATGCCGACGGAAGCGTCGGCAGAAAACCGCAGGATATATTTGGCTCCGATAATATAATTGCAGACGGCGAGAGGCTTAATATATACGGCGACGATGTTGATCTTTCGGCAAAAACGTGGATAAATGCCGCAGATGAATGTGGTTATGTATTCCCCAAAAATGCTGCCGAAAACAGCGGAGTGCTCAAAGCACGCTGGACGCGCGGAACAAATTCATGTTTTGAAATGTGGTTCTCTCACGGTGTTAATCCGACAAACGGAGGCTATGCATATATTCTCCTCCCCGGAATGACTGCGGAGCAAACAAAGGCATATGCCGAAAAAGAGAATATAAATGTTCTTATAAATAACGAAAACATTCAGGCAGTAAAAGATGTATCAACCGGTATAACAGGCATCGTGTTCTGGAGCGAGGGCACATTCGGCGGTATTACGGTCGATAAACCCTGCATGCTTATGGTAAGAGAATCGGACGGCGCATATGAAATTGCCGTTTCCGACCCGACTCAGAAGCTGGAATCTCTTTCCGTTACCGCAGATAGGGCGCTGACTTGTGTATCCTCCGATGAAATGGCATCGTCAGAGACGGAAAACGGCAAAACAACAATAACATACAACATGAAAGGCTCAGTCGGAAGAAGTATGAAATGCAGCTTTGTTCCCGAGGGTAAAAGCGCTTCATGAATTACTTTTTATGATGAAAGCGGCAAAGAGATAACTCGGGATGAGTGTATGTCAGAAAAAAACATAAATGCGAAATGTGAGTTGATCGGCGGCAAAGATGAAAATGTAATGTTTATCGTTGCGATATACGGGTCGGACGGTAAAATGATTGATATATATCTGAAAGACTTTGCCTCCAAAAAAAATGAAAAAACAGCAGCCGGTATTTTTAATATCACGCTGACCGGTACGTGTGCAAGCGTATGCGGTATGGCTTGGAGCAAATCGGATCTAAGACCGGCAATAAAGCTGAATAAAAAATAAATTTTACAATTTAAGAACGACCGGTTTTAATTATAAAATTTTAGGTGATTGTAAAATAAAAATGAAAAAAATGTGGATAAATTTTTGCGGAACGCTGTGGTGCACGCTGCCTACAAATAAATTAACAGGTATAGTTCCTATTAATTGTATTTGTTTAAACAAAATTTACCAATATGATTCCAATTATTAAATTACGAATATTTAATAATAACTACGTAGGGAACGGTGCCCACACCGTTCCGATAAAAAATAAACATTTTCATCTGTTTACGGGAGAAAATGTAAATAAAAAGATATCGCGGAATGTGCTTTAAATAAGACATTTTGTAATTTTACAATTAACTAATTATAAAATTTAAAAAGGAGAGAAGTATTATGTTTAAAAAGTTATTTTCATTGTGTTTAACGGGCCTGATTTTGATGTCAGCCCTCTGCGTGACACCGCTTTCGGTGTCTGCGGAAGAAGGTGCGCCGGGCAAGGTTGTCCTTGTTTCTTTTGATGACGGAAGCTACAGCAGACTTTTAAACGGTGAGATTAAAGATAAAATTGAAATCACCGATAAGGTTGCATATCATGAGGGCGGCAAAAGCCTGAAATTTGTTGTGGGAAATGACCCTATATTCCTATTCGGCGGATTTAATATAGAAGATCTTCCGGGTACAAAAACACTTATGATTCGCTATAAATATCAGGACGGATATACTTTTGACCCTAAAGGCGGACCGGGCGGAAACGGAAATCACAGAGTAACATTTGATTTTTCCAATGTACTGCCCGGCGGAACGAGCGGGACATGGGGTTCATATCCTTTCAGTGTAAATAATAATAACTGGAAAGATGAAGGTATACCGCTTGACTCTATAAAGTCTAAAGGTTATATATGGAATGACTCGCTTATACCGAGACTTAAAATAAGAAACAGTACGATTGATGCGGGTACGGTAATTTACATAGACAGTATATGGATTGAATATACGGGATATTATTCCGGAGATTCTTCAAAAAGCAATCCGGGTACAAAAACGGTTGCTGATTTTAATACAAACGATCAGAATACATTACCTGTTGCAACAGACGGCGAAGGCGTTAAAAATTTTAACGGAAGTTTAGGAAATACGGATATTGTTGACACCGGAAGCACATATGCTTATAAAACATCGATGAAACCGAGTAACGGGAGAGTTTTTTGTTACAGGGGTATATCAGGTGACGGATGCATTACTTCTTTGCAGGACTGGACCGACTATGACAAAATTTGTTTCAGAATGAGAGCGGTAGGTGACGGAATCAGTGCCGATGCGGCAAAGAGCCTTATAATCGGTTTTTCGAGAAAATATGTAACGGTACCGAGTAACTGTGAAGTTACAACGTCATGTAATGTATACGGAGATGCATTCAGAGATTATAAATTTAATACCGCAGATATAGTCGGAAAACTTGCAACAGACCAAAAGAACAGTATTTCCATAACCATGACGCAGGGAAGCGATGCGGTTGACGGTTCAAATCTTTACATTGACCGTATATGGCTTGAAAAAACACCGGAAGCAACGCTCAGCGCTCCGACATGTACTCTTGACAGTGCAAATGCGGTTAACAGATACCTTGAGGGCGAAAATAAAATAACATTCACATTCGACAAAGATATCAAAAAAGCAGACTATAACAATGCCGTAAGAGTATACAGCGCAGGAGTTCTCTCAAATGAGGCATTCTCCGCAATGGCAGACGGAAACAAGCTTACCGTAACATTTGCCGATGCACTCAAAGAAAATACGGAATATAATATCGTTCTTGTAGCAGGTAAAGTCCTTTCAACCGATTTTAAAACCCTTGCGTCAGATTATGAATATCCGTTTACAACTACAGCAAAAGATTTAACCTTAAGAGACTTAAGAGTTGAAAAGTCGGAGACAAATGCTTCTGCAAAGCTGACAGTAGATAATAACACAGAGAACGGATATAAATGCTATGTAATCATTGCTGCATATGACAGCGATAACACATTGGTAGATTTTGCCGTATCCGACAGCGGCGTCGGAGCGGTTTTAACAAATGATATCACTGCAGCAATAGATGATATCTCGGCACTTTCGGGATGCACCTATAAAGCTTTTGCATGGGACAGCATATCCGGCATGATGCCGCTTTGCCCGAGCGCTGCAGAATAATATCCTTAAAAAGGAGCAGTTTATGAAAAACAAAATTTTTAAAATAATAATCAGTAATATATTAATACCGATTATGATATTCTCTGCCGTCGGAATAAGCGGTTTTGCTGACGGTAATGAGACCCTGGGCTATATAAAGCTTGTTGAAGGAAACAGGGCAGATCTTGCTTCGAATGTATCGGGCAGGGTTGAGGTATGCTCCGATACTGCATACCCCGGGAGCGACCACAGCATAAGATTCAAGCTCGGCGCTTCTCTTTCGGTAATCATGCCCGACGGTATGGACTGGAACGAGTACGACACCTTCTGCATGAGGTATCGTACCGAAAAGCCGAAGCAGCTTGTAAACCTGCTTTTCTGTGGCCCGAAAAATCTTACATCGGGCAATACATACTGGCGCAGAATGATCGATACTTCCGATACCTGGACGGAGTATACCCTGAGTATTTCGGCTTTTGCATCGATATTTTCAAAAAGTGAAAACGGAAAGAGCCTCGGCTCTTTCCATATTCAGGCAAGCGGCTGGGGCAACACGTCTTATGATGCCGATTCGTATTTTTATCTTGACAGTATTTATCTTAAAACAAGTGACTACGGAAAAGAACTGAATATCCCCATATCGAGCGTTGATAACATTACGGAGCTTGAACCCGATAAAAACGGAGATTTTGGTGTGGATTTCACATTTGATTCCGAGCTTTACCCCAAAGACTACACCGCGGCGGTTGAAGTTTCTAAAAGCGGAAGCGCTTTGCCGCAGTCGGCATACAGCGTAGCTCTCGACGGTAAAAAGCTTTCCGTTAAGGTTTTCGGTCCCGTAACCGAGACTTACCGCTGCAAAATCACTCTTCTTGCCGATAAGATTTTTACCAAGCGCGGAAAAACTTTAAAGACAGACGTATCACGCGAATTTGACGTTAAGTTTGTTGACATCCTTGCAGGGCTGAATAATCAATCATGGAGCTCCATGGCAAAATATATTGCCGAAAACAGGGATTTTCTCCTTGCTTCATCGGGATATTATGATAAGTTTGATTCTTTTTCGGATAAAGATAAAAATATATTGTGTATGTCGCTTATGAGCGGTATTCCGTATGCAAGCGCGGCAGATTTTGAAAAAGCCTTTGATAATGCGGTTAAAGCTTATGTGCCTTATACAAATAATCCTACCGTTAAATCCGAGGAGCATAAAATCACGTCGCGCATAAGCATAGACAATACTGTTACACCGATAAGTGAAGATGAAAAAAAGAAGCTTTATCTTGCGTCTTCGTCAGCTAATCCGCTTGTAACGGAAAGCGGTAAAGGAAGCTTTGAATTTTTAAAGGCAGTCGGCGTTTTGGATGAAAATTTGTCGTATAGCGCCAATCAGACCCTTACATATTCGCAGTTTTTGTCTATGGCAAACGGACTGAAAAAGGGCAGCCTTACATTCAGTCAAAATGAATCAGACGGTATATTAAGCGTCGGCGGCGGTATTGCAATCTTGACGGATACTCTCGGTTATGAATATGCAGCTCTCATATACGGCGGTTATCCCAACGGTTATATACGTACGGCAAAAGATGCCGGTCTGTTAACGGGCATAAACATAACCGATATTAATTCACCTCTTACGTTGTCTGTTGCATGCGACATATTAAAAAGTGCGGCAGACGCCGACATAATGACTCTTACATCCGCAGGTGACAAAAACGAATATATATCTCGTGACGGCATAACGCCTCTCACGGAATGGAAAAAAATTGAAAACACCGAAGGCATAATTTCAGCAAACGGATATACCGATCTTCTTTCGGAAGAATCGGATTTAGACAAAAATTATGTCACGATAGGCGGCAAAAACTATTTTGCCGGAACGTCCGATGCAGAGTCATTTATAGGCTGCGATGTTAAAATATACTATGACAATGCAAAAAAATCATCATATCCGAAAATTCTTTATATCGAAAATACCGATGATACAAAGGTTTTTGAATGTAATCTTGATGATATAGTCGTAAACGGTAATGAAATAACTTACGATTTTGAAAACAAAAATGAAAAGATAAAGGTTTCTCCGTATGCAACATATCTTGTAAACGGAAAAATGGCTTCGGGAGCTGCCGATCTTCTTTATAAATACGGAAAGGGCAGTGTGAAGTTCATATCCTCCGACTCCTCATCAGTTTATACCGTTGTGAGCATCACTGCTTACACTGCGTATATAGCGTCGGGAATTTCAAAAATTTCATCACTCGTATATACCGATGACGGAACGGATATAGAGCTTGATCCCAATGAGGATTCCTACGGCTTTAAGATTATCAAAAACGGAAGTGCGGCATTATTGGACAGTATAAAAAGCGACAATCTGCTTCTTGTTGCCGAATCCGGCGGAAAGGGAAGAAACTACAAGAAAATTCTTGTGTCCGATGACAATTTTGCAGCTAAGGTATCGGAAACCGGCGATGATTACATCGTTGCGGACGGTATAAAGTATAAAACGGATAAATCCGTGCTTCAAAAGATCTTTGCCGGTAAAATTTATCAGTTTTATGTAGACTCATTCGGCTGCATAGCCGCAATCAAAACGGAGCAGAGTGCGGTTTACGGTTATCTTTACGGTTTAAAAAGTGAAAATCTCGGTGAGATATCATGTCGGATTTTCTCAGAAAACAAACGTTGGGTTACATTAAGATTTGCAAAAAGACTGAAAATAGACGGCGGCAAATCGATGTCGGAAGAGGATGCATATTCTCTTCTGCTGTCATCGGCAAACGGATATCGCGGAATTATTAAATATAAAGTAAATCTTAAGGGCGAGGTCACACAGATAGAACGCCCGATTGACATGACTGACGTGAGCCTTATTTCCGATGATGCCATAAATGCTGCAAAAAACGACACTTTCAGAAAATCCTATGCAGGATCCGAAATCTTAAGAAGCCAATACAACGGTTTTGGCGGAATGCTTTTTCTTGACAAAGAATGTGCCGTGTTTATTATTCCCGATAATGCACGCGAAAGCGATATTGATGTTATGAGAGTTTCAGCGCTTCCTGCAGACGAGGAGTATAATATAATTGCCTATGATGTTGACGAAAATCTTGTTACAAAGATAGTTTCGATAAATCAGAAGCCTAAAGCCATAGGCGGATCGACTAACTTCATTATTGTAAAAAGTGTCGGCAGCGCGCTTACTTCCGAAGGTGAAGAGTGTCCGTCGATAAACGGTTACTGGCACGGACAAGAGATATCCATGACTGTTAAAACATCATCTTACCTTACGGAAAATGAAGTATACAGTCTTAAAAAAGGCGATCCGATACGTATAGCTATGAATGAAAATTTTGATGTTACCCAGATATCAAAATACATTCCCGATTCCAACGGCTTTTACAGTACACCCCGTCACAGCAGTTCATTTATAGCCGGCGGCACGGTTATCCGTAATGACCGAAAGAACGGAAAGATAATTGTAAAATATAATTTAAGCGGCGGCTATTATGCTATTTCCTATACGAACGAGTCTGTTGCATATTTATACGATTTTAAAGATGACGATTACAGAAAGGTTGATTTCCCCGAGGTAATGCCCGGAGATACCGTTGTTGCAAGGATGTCGTATTTTACGGCTAATGAAATGGTAGTTCTGAGGAAATAATTATTCCAAACCTGCTTTTGTGCCGATATTAATCTTTGCTTTATTGATGTATAAAGATTAATGTCGGCACTGTTTATGATAAACGAAAGGACAGATTATGCACTATATAAAACAATCACTGAACGGAAGCTGGGAAATGAAATACATCGCAGAAAAATACACATCGGCTGATAATCCGTTTAAAAGTATTTCGGAAGATACGGATTATGCCGGAACCGAACCCGAAAGCATATGTGCCGATATTATTGAAAATGCTGTTCCCGGATATTGGGAAGACATGACCGACGCATTTTCGTATGCGTCATTTTATTCAAAATTAAGATACAATCCCGAGTATGGCATTCAGCGGTATCCTATATCCGGCAATCCTCCCGATACCGCTCTGCCAAACATTACGGGCAGCTTTTTTTACAGACGCAGCTTTGACTTCAAAAAGAATGTCGGATTAAAAAAAATATATTTCGGCGGAGTTCAGAATACTGTTTCCGTTTGGATGAATGACGCTTTTTTGGGTACTCATGCAGGTTACAGCACGCCGTTTGAAATTGAAATACCGGAAAATACTATAACTGACGGTAAAAATACAATTGTGCTTGCAGTTTCAAATAAACGGCTTGAGGGTTACTGCGGTGAGCCTGTATCGGGGCTTACAACGCGTGCTGCAAACGAATGTACGGGAGGCATAACAGGCGATGTTGAAATACGAACGTATAAATGTGCGCTCACGGATGTGACGCTTACCGTTTCTGATGATCTGAAAACGGTTTTTGTACATGCTGATTTACTTGAAAAAGCGGAGCTTTCGTGGTCTGTGTTTGGCGGTGACAAAACGCTTAAATGCGGAGTGTCGGGCGGAGATTTTTCGTTTGATACATCGGGGCTTGAATTTTGGTCGCCCGAAAACCCTGCTTTGTATACTCTTAAAATAGACTGCGGAAATGCCGTTTTTGATAGGTGGTTCGGCGTTCGCCGACTGATATCTTCGGGAACGGATCTGATTTTAAACGGCAAAAAATATTTTTTAAGGGGAGCATGTGAGCATTGCTGCTATCCCGATACCGTGCATCCGAATCATGACGGTGCACACTACAGATCCGTTATAAAAAAGCTTAAATCGCTCGGGTTTAATTTTATTCGCTTTCACACATATATCCCCGAAGAAGAATATATGCATGCTGCGGATGAACTTGGTATGCTTCTTCAGGTTGAGTGCCCAAATAACACAACACTTAAACAGTGGAAAGAGATAGTGCGTTTTTGCAAAAATCATACATCTGTTGTAATTTATTGCTGCGGAAATGAACTTTTGATCGATGAACCCTTTATTGAATATCTGAGAGCGTGCGCAAAAGAAGTCCATACCGAGACCGACGCGCTTTTTGCGCCTATGAGCGCCATGAGGGGAGTGGAATATTTTTGGTGTGAACCGGGTATTGAAAATGAGCTTAGCATGCATCCGTTTAAACACCATCCGAAAAGGCTTAAAGCCCTCGGGGAATTCAGTGATATATACTGCACTTATCCGAACGGCGTTCACAGTTATTTTTCGACAACCTGCGATCCGAAAAAATTCGACTCGTATTCTGATGTATACCAAAAGCCTCGTCTGAGCCATGAGATATGTATAGATGGAACATATACCGATCTCAGCGTTAAAGACAGGTATTCAAATTCGCGTTTCGGAAAAACAGAGATGTTCTCATCGGTAGAAAAACATCTTTTAGAAAAAAACATTCTTGATAAAGCGCCGGTTTACTACAAAAATTCATGCGAGTGGCAAAGGCGAATCCGAAAGTTTTGTTTTGAAAATCTGCGCATGAGCCGCACCGTGTCGGGTTATGATTTTTTAGGTCCCGTTGATACCCATTGGCATACCTTTGGCTATGATGTGGGAATGATGAACGAATTTTATGAGCTGAAAAAAGGTGAAACCGTAAGAAATATAAGAATGTATAATTCAGAATCCGTAATTCTTACCGATATAGGTAAAAAGAGAAATTATTATGTCGGGGAAGACTTCGGCTGCAGCATGTTTTTGTCATATTACGGAGGTAAAAAACTTTGCGGAGCAAGTCTGACGGTCAGATTATTTACAGGTGAAAAATTGCATGCCGTCAGCAGATTTAATCTGCATGACATTGAAAACGGTGAAATTGAAAGTATCGCAAAATTCACCTGCACTCTTCCGCATACAAATAAAGCGGCAGAGATGAAGCTTTATGCAACAGTTGAAAGCGATAATTTTTTTGCGGAAAATGAATGGGAGCTGTATCTGTTTCCGAAAACCGAGAATAAGTCATATGACAATGTAACCGTTTTAAACGAAGCAAATGAGAGCATTCTGACAGAGCTTCTGGAGCAGGGAAAAAACGTTGTTCTTCTCGGTTCAAAACCTTTTGCGAGTCTTGCGCTGAGCTGGCGCATCGCTCTTGCAGGGCGTACATCCGGCAATCTTGCGACCGTGATATATGATCACCCCGTTTTCTGTGATTTTCCGCATGACGGTTTTTGCGGCTGGCAGTTTGCAGGTCTCACAGAGGGAGGCAGTGCGGTGTGCTTTGAAGGTACTGAAGCTAAGTTTGACCCGATCATAGAGGTCGCGTCCACTCATAAATATGTTATAAGGCAGTCGGCATTGTTTGAATTTTCCTGCCTTTCAGGGAAACTTATCGTCTGCAGCCTTAATTTTAACGACGCGGACCCTGCCGCAAACATGCTGAAAGACCGAATAATAGGCTATGCTTCGGGAAATAATTTCAACCCGAAAAACCATATCGGTAAAAAGGAGCTGTTATCACTTATTAATGCAGATGTAAAAAAAGCTTTTGCAAACACAAATGTTGCATTCAATACAAATGACAAAACAGCAACAAGAAAAAAATAATCGGAGGAACACATGGAATATATATCATATGCGGCTTCATTCATTGCAACCGTGCTGAGCCTGATTGAACCGTTCAACAAGAAAATGAAAACAGTACTTATATTCAGCCTTATAGGCAACGTTCTTATAGCGATAAGCTATCTGATTGTCGGAGGTTTCAGCGGCGCTGCAATTTGCTTTACGGCAGCCGTGCAGCTTATTATTAACTTTTTTTATGCGTCAAAATCAAGGCCGTTGCCAAAAATCTGGCTTGCATTGCATCTTGCCGCGTTTACCGCTGTCAACCTTTTAACATTTCGTGCATGGTATGACTCACTTTCGCTTGCAGCGGCGATGCTGTTTGTGCTCAGTGTTTCACAGAGCAATGCCAAATACTATAGAGCAATATACATACCCAATCTTATTATCTGGATTGTGTATGATATTTTTGCTTTTGCATACGGAAATCTTGTAACGCATGCTGTTGTTCTTGCAGCGCTTTTGGTTGCCGTTGCTGTCAGAGACAGAAAGGTAATGAAAAACGATGAGCAATATTAAACAATACGATGCGGACTGCATATGAAAAGAAGGGATATTATATGAAGAAAATAAGGTATACGGATGAACCGGTTAAAATATTCGGTGTTCCGCATTTTGATAAAACAAAAAAACTGCAAAGATTGCCTTATGAAATGGCAAAAAGCTATGAGGGAATACTTCAGTGCTTTCCGAAAACCGGAGTACGTTGCCCGGGTGCAAGAATGTGTTTTCGTACCAATTCGGAAACATTTCGCATAGGCATCACATTCGAAACGCTGTCGGTTGATATCGGAATGTCAATTTTTGCGTGTCAGTCGGCGCAGGTGCTTATAGGTGAAAGAAAAAAATCGCGCTATGCCGGTATTGTATTTCCTGAAAATTACGAGCAGAAAAGCTTCACCGGAGAATTTAAAAAAAGCGGTGATATGGAAGATATAACCGTTTTTTTGCCGATGGGTGAAATAATAGCCGACGCATGGGTTGAAATTGAGGACGGTGCGCAAATTGAGCCGCCTACCGGATATAAATTCAGCAAACCGATGCTTTATTACGGCTCATCAATTACCGAGGGCGCTCATGTGACGCGAATGTCAAATACATATTCGGCGCTTATATCTGACAGACTTGATATAGATTACTACAATTTCGGTTTTTCCGGCAGTGCCAGAGGTGATTTGAAATTTGCAGAATATATTTGCACTCTTGATATAAGCATGCTTGTGCTCGATTATGACCATAATGCTCCCACTGCAAAATTTCTGGATGAAACTCACGAGCCGTTTTATAGGTATATCCGCTCAAGAAAACCCGACATACCGATAATTATGACGTCATGCCCGGATTTTGATTATTTTGAAGAAAGTGAGCAGCGGCGCGAGGTAATACGCAAAACATATAAAAATGCGTTAGACAGAGGTGAAGATGTGTATTTTATCGACGGCGAAACGTTTTTTGGCGACAAAGACCGTCACTGCTGCACAACCGATACAACTCATCCGAATGATTTGGGAAGCTACAGAATGGCGGAAGTACTTGAACCGGTTATACGCGGTATTCTTGAAAATAATATGTATTATTTTAATAACCAAACAGATATATAATTTTTTGCATTAAATTATCATATTAACGGAGATAGAAGCTATGAAAGATAAAAAAATATCAATAATACCAAACCCGAAATCAACAGAAATCTTAAACGAAAAAAATTTAAAAATCCCATGCAGTGTCTTTACAAAGTATAAACCGTTTTTGCCTTGCGCAGAAGCATTCGTTGAGTGTGCATTTTTAATGTTTAGCGCAAAATGCGGCAATGACGCATCCGGTGCGGAGCTTGTTTATGATGAAAATGTAAAAGAATCGTCATATGCAATAGAATGTACCGATGGCATAAAGCTTTATGCGTCGGATACCGAGGGCATGTTTTATGCCGTATCGACTCTTTTGCAGCTTGTGGAATACAAAGACGGCAAATTTGAAATTCCGCAGATTAAAATAAAAGACAACCCCGACAAAGAATTTCGGTCATTTATGCTTGATGCGGCAAGAGAATGGCATGCTCCCGATAAAATTCACAAATATATTGATTTGTGTTTTATCTATAAAATAAAATATTTGCATATTCATTTTATAGATGATCAGAGATACACCCTCCCGTCAAAAGCTTTTCCGGATATGGTTACGGACGGTCAGAGTTATACGTATGACGATGTATCATCGTTTAACGAACATGCAAAAAAACGCGGAATCACGATTATCCCCGAATTTGAAACCACAGGTCACGCCAAAATATATGTTTCAAAGTACAAAAAAATATTTGCAAATACGATTACAAAACCCGATGAAGATCTTATGGAGGGAAGCAATGAATTTTACAGCCCCGATACCGTTGTATGCGCAGGAAAAAATGAGGTTACGGAGGCGTTTTCTGTCATTGCCGATGAGATAATTGAACTTTTCCCGGATTCACCGTATATCCATATAGGCGGTGATGAGGCTTATATAAAGGCATGGAAGTGTTGTGATGTCTGCAATAAATATATGAAAGATAATAACATCGAAGATATTTATTCACTCTACAGTGACTATGTTTCGAGAATGACGCGAATCATTCTTGCAAAGGGCAAAATCCCGATTGTTTGGGAGGGATTCCCGATAAAGGGCAGCGAAAATATTCCGCGCGAAACTATTGTAAACGGCTGGGACACATCGTATCACAGACCTGAAGACCTTTTGCGCGAGGGCTTTAAGATTATTAACTCAAGCAGTAAACCTCTCTATATAATTCCGAATTTAAAACACCGTTATTCTCCGTTTGACATTCTTGGCTGGAACGTTTATAATTGGGGTAGCCACAATGAGAAAAACGATACATGCTTAAACCCGATAAATGTTCCGCCCTGTGATGAGGTCATTGGCGGAGAGCTTTGCGCATGGGAGTGTACTTTTGAGCTTGAGGTTAACCGCGTCATAGAGAATCTTGCCGCAATGTCGGAAAACGTATGGAACGAAAAAAGATATGTCAGTGATGATTTTTTTGCGGAAAAGCATGAAAAACTCATTCAAAAGATATCTCGGCTGATTTGTGACAAATAATGCTAAAGGAGCTGGTTTTTATGATTGAAAAATCCAAACAGATATGGACTGACGCCGAATCTGTCAATCAATATGTAAGAGCCGTAAAAAAATTTAATTCGGACGGAAATTTTGATAAAGCTGTTATGGAAATATACTGTGAAACGGAATACGCTTTGTATATAAATTCACGTCTTGTCGGTTTCGGTCAGTACAGAACCTTTGATAACAGACGCGTATACGATACCTATGATGTTTCGGATTATATAATAAACGGTGAAAATGAAATTAAAATAGACGCATATCATCAGCACACCGCATCTTTTACGTATTACCCCGGCAGGGCAGGGCTTGCCTTTGCACTTTCGGCGGGCGACACTCTTATTGTTTCGGACGAAAACACAAAAATCGGCATATTAAAAGCTTATGAAAGCGGCGAAACAGAAAAAATTTCGCCGCAAATAGGGTACAGCTATCATTTTAACGCAAGCTGCGATGATGCGGATTATACAAATCCGAAGGTGATAGACACCCATATACCATTCGAAAAAAGACCGGTTAAAAAGCTTGTCCGCGGCGCTCTGCAGTGCGGCAAAATAAAAACCGCAGGCTATATAAAAAGAGAGACAAGCGGAAGCCCTGCATATATGATGCAAAAAGATTTTATGTCATTTGCCGATGTAAAAGAGGTTTTTGACGGCAGTAAAATAAAGTACAACAGCGGCGGTGTGTATTTTATAATTGACCTTGGCAGGGAATATGCCGGCAACTTGTATCTTGATGTTGAATGCGATTCCGGAACACGTTTTGATATAGGCTTTGGGGAACATTTGGATGATATGCGGGTGCGAACATATACCGGCGGAAGATGTTTTGCCGTGAGCTATACGTCAAAAGACGGCAGACAGCAATATACGGGCTGTTTTAAGCGCTTCGGTGCCAGGTATCTGCAGGTTAACATAACCGGCATGAAAGGTGATGTTACGGTTTATAAATTCGGAATCATACCGACGGATTACCCGACAGACAAAACGGCGCGCTTTGAAAGCGGCAATTATCTTATAGATAAAATATATAAAAACAGTATCAATACTTTAAGGCTGTGCATGCATGAGCATTATGAAGACTGCCCGTGGAGAGAACAGTCTCTCTATGCATTTGACTCTTTGGTTCAGATGCTCTGCGGATATTACGCATTCGGCGAATATAAATTTGCGCGTGAGAGCTTGCGGCTTCTTGCTGATTCGCAAACAAGTGACGGACTTCTTAGGATTTGTGCCCCGGCTGATTTTATATTTACAATACCGTCATTTTCTCTTTGCTGGGTAATTGCTCTCAAAAATTATTGCCTATACAGCGGAGATATAAAATTCGGCGAAAGCATGCTTTCGTGTGCTGATAAAATAATCGGCTTTTTTAAAGTGGAAAACAATCTTGTCAAAACGGAAGATATAGAGGAAAACTGGCATTTTTACGAATGGCGCAGCGGTCTTGACGGAAGTAAATTTATAGGCTGTGACAGTGTGATCAATATGTATTATATTCTTGCCTGCAGTGCATATAACGATATATGCCGATACTTGGGCAGAGCCGAAAAATACAATACCGGAAATATTAAAAAAGAAGTTGAAAAAACTTTTTACGATCCCGACAGCGGATTTTACAAAACAGACCTTAAAAGCGGAATGTTTCATGAGCTTACGCAAAGCCTTGCAATTCTTTGTTGCCTTGAGCATTCATCGGATATTGCGCCTGCTCTTGTGCACGGCAATGAACATCTTATAAAAACGAGTCTGAGCACTTCAATATATAAATACGATGCCGTGCTGTCATCTGATATCAGATACCTTGACGGTGTAATTGACGATATTGTTTCAACATGGTCCGAGATGGTATATTCCGATACCGATACGTTCTGGGAGACGGAAAAAGGCGCCGATGATTTCGACTTTGCCGGCAGTCTTTGCCACGGTTGGTCTGCCGTTCCGGTTTATATATTTTTTAAGTATCTTATCGGTTTTGCACCGAAGCGGCCTGGATTTAAAGAATATACAAGCACTCCGAATAAATCAAAGATACTTACGGACGTGTATGCAGATTTGTTTATGCCGCAAAACTAAAATAAATTTTGTTTATAATGTCTCGCTGAATTTCTTTGGTGAGACATTATATTTTTTCTTAAAGCTTCTGACAAAATGAGAAAGGTTAGTATATCCGCATTCATAACAAATGTCGGTGACGGAATGCTTTCCGTCTTTAAGAAGTGCCGCAGCAAACGAAAGACGTTTTTCTATCATATAATTCTGAAACGTAATTCCCGCCGTTTTTGAAAAAATAGCAGAAAGATACTGCGGTGACACATGCATTTCTCCGGCTGCATTTATCAGATTTACATCTCTGCGGAAGTTTCGGTTAATATATTGCATTGTATCGGACACAATTTTTGATTTGCCCGATATTGAATCGGTTAATTTTTCGCCGTGAAAGCTTATTTCCGCAGCTGTCATTCGGATAACCGAAAGCAGATAATTTTTGTTTTCGCGGTATTTTATTGCCGCATTAAACAGCATTTTAACCATACATTCATCTTCTCCGACGGTCAGCAGCAAGGTAAAACTAAACGAAACGGAATTTGAATTCCACGATGCTTTAAAATACTGTGTGGAGAGCGTAGCCGATACATGTGAGGTTTTGGCGGAAACCGCCGACGGAGAACCGTTTTTTGTCTGCAACAAATATGGAAAGGGGAAAATTTATTATAT
This sequence comes from uncultured Clostridia bacterium, assembly GCA_934463165.1. Taxonomy (GTDB): domain Bacteria; phylum Bacillota; class Clostridia; order UMGS1810; family UMGS1810; genus RGIG1828. Next base: position 130,285 of record CAKSJG010000002.1, on the reverse strand, counting down.
GCCTTATAAGCTTGAATATTCTGTCGGCAAGGCAATATATCCCTTCGGCAGCGGCAAACCCGAATATTTTAAGTTTTATGAATATCTGCTTAAGGACAGCAAGCGAGCTGCAAGAAGTTTAAATCCGATGACTCTTATAACCGAGCACATAATCGATTCCGATAAGCGCATTATTGTTGCAATAAACCATGATGTAAACGAAACGGAATTAAACCTAAAACTCAAAGACGGCTGGCAGACGGGAAAAGTATATTACGGAAACAAAATTATTCCGTCAAATGACGCGTGTGTTTTTAAGGTTATAAAAAAATCATGATATATAAATTGGTCAGTAACCGCGTTGAAAGAACATACCGCGGAGGAAGCCGCATAGAAAAATTTACGGGTGAAAAATTAAAAGCCGACAGCAGCGTTTATTATCCCGAAGACTGGACGGCATCCGTTACAACGGCATTCGGTAATTCCGCCGAAAAGGAAAACGACGGTCTCGGAAGAACATCCGACGGAGTTCTTGTCAGAGATATCACGGGCGGCAATCTTCATATATTGGTAAAGCTTCTCGACTCCGATGAAAGGCTGGTTATTCAGGCGCACCCCACGAGAGAATTTGCAAAAATGAATTTAAATTCATCTTACGGCAAAACGGAATGCTGGTATTTTCTTGAATGCATGCCGGATTCGTTTGTATATTTCGGTTTTAAAAGGGGGATTTCAAGAGAAAAATTTATTGACGCATTTAATAACAATGATTCCGCAGCCATAATTTCAATGATGAACAAAATACCCGTGAAAAAGAACGTTTTTATCTTTGTTGACGGTGGGGTTCCTCATGCAATAGGAGAGGGATGCTTCATTTTGGAGCTGCAAGAGCCCAGTGACCTGATGGTTGTAGGCGAGCGTTTTACACCGTCCGGCAGAAAAATATCGGAAGAAAAAATCCACATGGGTCTCGGTTACGAAAAAATGTTTGATGTCTTTGACTATACGGGATACACTCTTGAAAAAGTTAAAGAAAAATATATGCCAAAACCTAAGAAAATTGCCGAAGGCGTATATGAAATACTCGGAAAGTCGTTAACGGATAAGTTTTCCATGTACCTTTTGGACGGCAATGCGGATTTTGTTTGCGAAAAACCCTATTCGGTTGCCGTAGTTACAGACGGTGAGGGCGCAATAAACGCTGCGGAGGTAAAAAAGGGTGACAGACTTCTGATATCCGAAAAAAATCTGTCTGTTCGCGGAAATGTAAAAATAATTGTTTGCATTTGAAATACATATAACATGATAATTTTCACGAAAATATTTATGAAAATTATTGACTTTTTTAAAAGTGCAGTGTATAATAATACTGTAATAAACATATGTTAGGAGTGAAAATTATCATGAAAGCGGGCATGAACGGTATGGACATTGATTACGGTTTGCTTAAATTTACACAGCATCTGGTACCTATTTCCGATTTCAGCAGAGGAAAGACGGCACAGCTTTTTGACGATGTAAAAAATAATAATACTGAGTATGTTGTTTTAAAGAATAATCAACCGACAGCGATGGTTATTTCTCTGGATATGTATAAAACACTTGTTGAAAAAGCTGTAAAAATGGAACAGCTTCTTGACAGAATTGAAGAAAACAGATTATACGCGCAAGCAGAGAACGTGTCAAACAAAACAGATGCATCAAGTTATGATGATTTTGACGATGTTTGCATGGGACTTGGTTTTAACCCGAAAAAAATAGAGACTGAATGTGAAAGTGTGGAGATTGAATAGTGTGGAAAGTAAATTTTGTATCATAAACAAAATATTCCCAAAACTTGAAAATTTTTTAAGTTTTGGGAATATTTTTTAATTCGTTTATTACATTTATTATATTTGTTTTTTCAGCGTAATCAAATGCAAGCCTTGTGCCGCTTTTCGGCTGATAATTGCTCTGACTTTTTTTGGCGGTTTTCCGTTTGGGCGGATTATAGCTTTCATCATAATAAACTACACAACAGCTGCTGTTGTCAATCATTTCATAATTGCGCTCCACATATGCCGCCCGTCCTGCCTTCAACATTTTATCCGGGTAATATGTATCATCATAGCTTTTCAGAAGATAAGCCCTGTAATCATCATTTATATATGGATATTCGGCTCTCACATATATTCGTTTAATGTGGGGATATTTTATTTTAAGCTCTGTCACGACTTTAAGGCAAAGCGTGTCAAATTCACTTTTACTGCCAAATAAAAATGTATCGATGCTTTTGTCCGTGATTAATTTTTCAATAATATCATTCAAATGTTCGACCAATTTATCCGTAACTTCTATTTTTCTATGTCCAAAGAAACAGCATGTATGTTCCTTAATCATTTCATATCAACACCTTTTTTCGTAATAGTGTATAAGCATATATGTGTTTACTGATATAAGCTAATACATATATTATTATACCATTGCTCACCAAAATAATCAAGTGCTCTCTTGTAAATGCAGACATAAATATTAAATTGAAGTATAATAATATATAAGAGGCAGGTGATTCAAAGTGAGTGGTGAGGTAGGTTTTAAAAACCGTGACAGATTCATACAATTAGGTATTGCGATATCAACGATTCGTAAAATGAGGGGTTTGTCGCAGGAAAAGCTTGCTGAATTGGCTCATGTCAGCCGTTCTCATATCAGTGCCATAGAAGCACCGGGTATTGCACATCCGTTTTCCTTAGAAGTATTTTATAATATTGCCGATGCACTTGAAGTGGATCCTGCAGATTTGATTAATGCTTCTGTTTTTCCCGACAGAATTATAAATAATAAAAAGATTAATATATAACATAAAACCGCCTGCAAAATAAAATGCAGACGGCTTTTTTAAAGTTCTTCACTTTTATATCTGTAATCACGCGGAGACAGACCGGTTATTTTTTTAAACAGTCTTCTGAAATACGTGCTTGAACAAAATCCGAGAGCTTCGCTGATTTCTTCTATGGATGTTTCTTTGTTTGCAATAAGCATAAGCTCCGCTCTGTGTATACACACCCTGTGTTTATATTCAATAGGGCTGCATCCCATTGAGTTTTTAAACCGTGAATGAAAATGCGATACACTCATATTGCTCATATCGGCAAGCTTGTCAACGCTTATGTTTTCGGAATAATTTTGCTCAATGTATTCAACGGATTTTTCAATCTGACTGTCGATTTTATTTATTTCCGTGTAGATAAGCTTCGGAAAAATCATCCCGATAATATTGAAAAAAGCCCCGATTGCGTAGAATTGTTCTGTTTTAGAGCCCTCGCACCCGTCCGACATTTCAACAAAATATCTTTTTGCCTTTTCAATATCCGTAAGTCTTACTTTCTGTATCTTAATCCTTTTGTGTCTTAAAAAATCCGATCCGCTTTCAAACGAAAAATGTGCACTCGTATAAAGAATATCCGGATCTCCGCTCCATGTAGATATATATGTTGAACCCTCGGGAACAAATATAATATCCCCGTGTTTTACATGTACTTCCTCATTTTCAAACGCAAAAACCCCTTTGCCTTTCAGAATCATCCCCATGCAGTAATGCGGTCTCGGTGTTTTGCTGAAATCGCATATGTGGACCCTGTCATAACAATACTTGCTCATCTTAAAAAAAGACAGTCTTGATATTCTCGATATATCGTTCATAAAATTCACCTCCGGAATAAATCATAGAATTGTTTCGTTTTACAATAGTATAATATATATTATTTTTAAAGTCAATATGTTATAATTTATTTAAATAAAAAAACAAAAAGGAGCATGGATTATGAAAGCAATATTGGTAAAGGACGATCGGAGTCTTGTATGGGATAACGTTCCCGATCCGGTTATAAAAGATGACGAAGTTCTCGTAAAAATCGAATACGCCGCTTTAAACCGCGCCGATCTCATGCAGCGCGAGGGTGACTATCCTCCTCCGGAGGGCTGCCCCGAATGGATGGGCCTTGAAATATCCGGAACGGTAAAGCAGGTAGGTTCCGCAGCAGCGGAAAAAAGCTCATGGAAAATCGGAGACAAGGTATGCGCGCTTCTCGGCGGAGGCGGCTATGCAGAGTATGTTGCTGTTAAATACGATATGCTCATGCCCGTTCCCGAAAACTGCACAATGGCAGAAGCTTCCGCAATTCCCGAAGCATTTGCCACAGCATATCTCAACCTCTTTTGGGAGGGTAAAATTAAAGAGGGCAACACTCTTTTGATGAATGCCGGTGCAAGCGGTCTTGCAAGCGTTATAATTCCCATGGCTAAGGCGTTTGGTGTAAGAGTTATAACAACCGTACTTTCCGATGAGCTTAAAGAGTCAATAGCTCATCTCAATGCGGATATAGTTGTTAACACAAAAAAAGAAGATATCACCGAGGTTTTAAAATCCGAGCTTGAAGCGGGCCGCGGTGTTGATGTTGCAATAGACTGTCTCGGCGGTGAGATTATGGGCAAATGCATTCACTATCTCACACACGGCGCAAGATGGATAATGATTGCTGCTCTTGCCGGTCAAAAAACAGAGATTGACCTTAAAAATATATATGTCAGAAATGTAAGAATCATCGGAAGCACCCTGCGCTCAAGAACTCCGGAGGTAAAAGCACGGATTTTAGCTTCACTTGTTAAGGATGTTTTCCCGAAGGTTTCGGCAGGTCTTGTTAAGCCTACGATATATAAGGTTCTCCCCATAACCGAGGCGGAAGCCGCTCATGATATTTTATACAGAGGAGAAAATATCGGCAAGGTTGTTCTTAAAGTTGACTGATATAATTTATACTGATATTCATTTTTAATAAAATATTAACCGGCATCAGGGGTATGGCATACTATTGATTTTTTGAGCTTTCCAAAAAATTAATAGTGTGCCATACCCCTGATTCGTCAGACAGATGTTTTTGCCTTTCAATAAATCATATATACTTTGATTTGAGATAAATCCCGATATTTTTGTTAATATACCCTAAATATTCTTAAATTACTTTACAATGGTGATGTGAATATGATATAATTACTATTAGTTAATTTATATTGTCGATTGGGTGGTTAAATAAATGAAGGAATTTAAAATAGCGTCCGAATCTGATTCGTTTACGATAAGTAACCGTTTTGTCGATAAATACATAAGAGACGCTAACGCTTCATATATAAAAATATATTTGTATATGCTCAGGCACAGCAGGAATTCAGGTAATCTGTCACTTGATAAAATTTCAGCAGATACGGGGCTTCTCGGTTCTGATGTTATAAATGCAATCAAGTTTTGGTGCAAAGAGGGCGTTATGAAATGCGAGTCCTCGTCCGACGGAGCTTCCGCAATATCTATTTTGAATCTTAATGCTTCGGCTCCGCAGGCATCGGGAGAAGAAGAGCCGATGCCGGAGCCCGAAAAACATCTCTACCCGGCGGATAAATCTGTCATTTCGTCATACAGGGCAAAAAACGTTGTGAAAACGATCCGGAGTGATGACAAGCTTGCACACCTTTTTGATCTTATTCAGCAAATGCTCGGAAAAAGCCTGAGCGCAAATGATTATAAAATAATATACAGCTTTATTGATTATTTGTCACTTCCCGATAAGGTTATTATAATTTTGTTTGAATATTGCACATCGATCGGAAAAACCAACATGAGATATATAGAGAAAATTGCATATTCATGGGCGGATAAAGGCATTAATACATCAGATAAGGCACTTAAATATATAAAGCAGCTGAGTGAAAGCAACTCGGTTGTAAATCATTACAGAAAGCTGTTTAAAATAAACGGCAGAGATTTTTCGGATGATGAAGAAAAGATGCTGTTTTCGTGGATTAACACCATGAAGCTGAGTGAAGAACAGATTGTTTCGGCATATAATATTTCTGTTTTAAATACCGGTAAAATTTCGTTTAAATATATGGATGCTGTTTTAAAAAACGAATCGGAAAACAAATCCGGTGCGTCTGGAAGAGACGTGCCGTCAAATGTCAAAAACAGCAAATTCAGAAATTATCCGCCGACATATAACATAAGCGATGCCGAAAAAGAAATGCTTGATAAGATGATGTCAAAGTATAAGGGCGGTGTAAACAATGGAAATGATTAATTCAATACATTCAAAAATAATGTCTGATTATGCCAAAATGCAAAGTGATCACGAAACTCAAAAACTTGAAGCAAAACAAATGTTGTATTACAGATTTCCGCGCATAGAGCAGATTGATTCTGAAATTGCAGCGCTTGCGGTTAATGCGGCAAGAAAGGTTCTTGAAGAGAATATTTCTCCCGAAGAAGCCGAAAAGTTTGTTAAAATGAGCGCCGATTCACTTAACAAAGAGCGGCAGGCAATCCTTGATTTAAACGGTATAAAGCCATATGAAATTGAGTATAGCTGCAAAAAATGCAAGGATACGGGCTTTAGAAGCGACGGTTCAAAATGCGGATGCTATATGAAAAAACTGCAGTCTTATATAAGGCTTCCGGGCGAAAGCGGCAAAAATGCCTCTTTAAAAAAATCTTCGTTCGATAAATTTGAGCTTTCATATTATTCTAAGGATAAAGACCCGCAAATAGGGTATTCACCATATGACCTCATGAAAATTAATTTTATGAGATGCAAAAAATACTGTGACGAGTTTTCCGGCAACGGCTCGGGTAATCTCTTTTTATACGGTCCGTCGGGACTCGGAAAAACATTCATGGCAGGCTGCATTGACAATGCCGTTACCGACAGGGGATATTTTGTTATTTACAAATCCGCATATAAGCTCCTGCAGTTCCTTGAAGAATATAAATTTTCAAAGGTTGACAGAGACGAGTATTCAATCGCATATGACAGCATATATAACTGTGATTTGTTGATTATAGACGATTTTGGTACAGAATTTATCACGTCATATACACAGTCGGTATTTTTCGATCTGATAAACACACGGATTTCGGATGAAAAACCGATAATCATAAATACCAATCTTACTTTAGATAAAATAAACGAAATTTATCAGGAAAGAATAATGTCGAGACTTAAAAATGAGTTTTCTCCGGTCAGATTTGCCGGGGCAGACATCAGAGAAATAGTAAACGCTGACAAAGGAGTATAAAATGCTTACTTCAGATAACTGGAAAGATTACATGCTTATAGACGCGTCTGACGGTCAGAAGCTTGAAAAATGGGGAGACTATTATCTTGTAAGGCCGGATCCCCAGGCAATCTGGCAATGCAGGACCGAAAAAAAATTATGGACATCCGCCGATGCCGTATACCACAGGAGCAAATCGGGCGGCGGAGCGTGGCAGTATCGTACACGACTTCCCAAAAGCTGGCAGATTAAATACAAAGACCTTATATTTAATGTAAAGCCCATGGGCTTTAAACACACGGGAATATTCCCCGAGCAGGCGGCAAACTGGGATTTTATATCAGAAAAAATCACATCCGCAAAAAGAGATATCAAGGTGCTTAACCTTTTTGCATATACGGGCGGTGCAACAATTGCCGCAGCTCATGCCGGTGCAAGCGTCGTGCATGTTGACGCTGCAAAAGGAATGGTAAGCTGGGCAAAAGAAAATGCTCATTCATCGGGTCTTTTGAATGCACCCATACGCTATATAGTTGATGATTGTGTTAAATTTGTGCAGCGCGAAATTCGCCGCGGCAATAAATACGACGCAATAATTATGGATCCGCCGACATACGGCAGAGGTCCCAAGGGTGAACTGTGGCGGTTTGAAGATGAATTTTATTCTCTTGCCGGGCTTTGCGCCGAGCTTTTGAGTGATAATCCGCTGTTTGTGATAGTCAATTCTTATACAACAGGTATTTCGCATAATGTTGTTGCAAATGTTTTGAATTTTATAATCAAGTCAAAGTACGGCGGAAATATAACATCCGATGAGCTGTGTTTGATGATGAGCTCCAACAATCTTCCGCTTCCGTGCGGATATACAACAAGATGGTACAGTGAATGATTTCGGAGGAAAAAAATTGATAGAAGTAAAAAACCTTTCTTATTCGTACAGTCATGAAAATAATACCGTACAGCAGGTTCTTAAAAATATAAATATTAATATATCCGACGGTGAATTTGTTGCCGTTCTCGGTCATAACGGCTCGGGAAAATCAACTTTTGCAAAACACCTGAATGCCATACTTCTTCCTGTCGGCGGATGCGTATATATAGACGGAATACCGACTTCGGACGAAGATAAACTATGGGATATCCGAAGCAAGGTCGGCATGGTGTTTCAAAATCCCGACAATCAAATTGTCGCCTCCATTGTGGAGGATGATGTTGCCTTTGCGCCCGAAAACCTTGCGGTTGAGCCGAAAGAAATAAGAAAAAGAGTAGATGAGGCTCTTGATGCCGTCGGCATGAGCGAATATAAAAAACACGCTCCTCATATGCTTTCCGGCGGTCAGAAGCAGCGTGTTGCGATTGCGGGTATTATAGCCATGAAGCCGAATATCATAGTCATGGACGAGCCGACAGCCATGCTTGACCCAATAGGCAGAAGAGAGGTTATTCAGACAATCCTTAATCTTAAAGAAAAATACGGAATTACCATAGTGCTTATAACACATAACATGGATGAAGCCGCAAAGGCTGACAGAATTGTTGTAATAGACGACGGAGAAATTATCATAGACGACACTCCGCGCCATGTTTTTAAAAACGTTGAAAAGCTTAAATCCATAGGGCTTGATGTTCCCCAGGCAACACTTCTTGCCTATGAACTGAAAAAAATGGGGTATCCGGTCAGGGATGATGTTTTAAGTGTAGACGAATGTACGGAGGAGATATATAAATTATGCCGATAATTGCGGAAAATATAAGCTATTTATACGGCAGGGGTACGCCGTTTGAGAAGCAAGCTCTTACCGATATATCATTTAAAATAGATGACGGAGATTTTATAGCCTTAATCGGGCATACGGGCTCGGGCAAATCAACGCTTATTCAGACTCTTAACGGTCTTATAAAACCCGACAGCGGCAGAATCGTTGTCAACGGTGTTGATATTACACAGCCCAAGGTTGATATGAAAAAGCTTCGCAGCACAGTCGGGCTTGTGTTTCAATATCCCGAGTATCAGCTGTTTGAAGAAACCGTATACAAAGATATTGCCTACGGTCCGACAAATCTCGGGTTTACTCCCGAAGAAATTGACGGTGTAATACATGAGGTAATATCCGTGGTCGGGCTTGATGAAGAAATTCTTTCGCGCTCTCCGTTTGAACTTTCGGGAGGGCAGAAAAGACGCGTTGCAATTGCGGGCGTGCTTGCAATGAGACCGGAAATTTTAATTCTTGATGAACCGACGGCAGGTCTTGATCCCGCCGGCAGAAACGAGATTTTAAGCAGCATAAAGCAGCTTCACGACGATAAAAACGTTACGGTTATATTGGTATCTCACAGTATGGAGGATGTTGCAAATACGGTTAAAAAAATAATGGTTGTATCGGACGGCAGACTTTTTGCGTATGATACCGTCGGAAAGATCTTTGCCGATTCCGAAAAGCTTAAGGCGATAGGGCTTAACGTTCCCCAGGTTACAAGGGTTGTCAATCACCTTAAAAGCCGGGGTATTGACCTTGGCAGTGATATATTCACGATAAACGATGCAGCAGAGGCTGTTGCGGATTATTTGAAGAAGGCAGGTAAATAATGCTTAAAGATATTACACTTGGACAGTATTTTCCGATGGATTCACCCATACACCGTATGGATCCGAGATTTAAAATAATTTTTACGCTTGTATTTATAATATTGGTCTTTTTTGCAAATTCGGTTGCGTCATATGCTGCGGTTGCTTTATTTTGCACAGGCGTGGTGTATTTGTCAAAAATCAAGATGCGGTTGGTTTTGAAATCAGTGAAGCCGCTGCTGATTATTATTATAATCACGGCGGTAATAAATTTGTTTTTTACAGGCGGAGATAATGTCATCTGGCAATATAAATTTCTTAAAATTACTGAAACCGGTCTTTTGAATGCAATAAATATGGCTCTCAGGCTCATATTTTTGGTTGTCGGCAGTTCTCTTCTGACATACACAACCTCGCCGCTGCTTCTTACCGACGGTATAGAAAGCCTGCTGAAGCCCTTTTCAAAGATAGGTCTTCCGGCACATGAGCTTGCAATGATGATGTCTATTGCTTTAAGATTTATTCCGACTCTCATTCTTGAAACCGAAAAAATTATGATGGCTCAGAAGTCAAGAGGTGCCGATTTTGAAAGCGGAAATATCATAAACCGTGCAAAGGCACTGATTCCCGTGCTTATTCCTCTTTTTATAAGCTCCTTCCGCCGTGCCGATGAGCTTGCAACGGCAATGGAATGCCGATGCTACCGCGGAGGAGATAACCGCACACGAATGAAAGAGCTTAAGGTATCGCAGGTGGATTTTGAGGCATTATTTATGATGATTGTGTTCACGGCGGTTATTATTACATTAAATATTTTTAATATAAAAATAATGGGTTATTAAAATGAAAAATATAAAACTGAAACTTGAATATGACGGGTCGGCATATCACGGCTTTCAGATACAGCCTGATGTTAAAACAGTTCAGGGTGTTCTTTCGGATTCGCTTAAAAAAATATCCGGTGAAGATATCAAGGTTTACGGGTGCAGCAGAACGGATGCCGGGGTTCATGCGGCGGATTACTGCGCTTCGTTTTATCTCAGCGTTCCGATTCCGCCCGAAAAAATCGCAATGATTTTAAATAACGTTCTGCCCGATGATATACGGATTTTGAGTTCCGAGGAAGCGGATGAAGATTTTCATGCAAGGTTTTCGTGCGTATCGAAAACATATGAATATACGGTTAACACGGATCCCGAGGCTGGTGTTTTTACCGCCGGATACGAATGGCAGATACGCAGAGCGCTTGACTGTGAACTTATGAAAGATGCGGCGTCATACATTATAGGCACTCACGATTTTAAATCGTTTATGACATCGGGACCCGAAATGGAAACCACTGTCAGGACGGTTAATAATATAGATATAGTCCGCGACGGCAAAACCGTTAAAATTTATATCAATGCAGACGGTTATCTTTATAACATGGTCAGAATTATCACAGGCACACTCTATAATGTCGGAACAGGCAAGACCGAGCCCGGATATGTTAAAACGATAATAGAGAAAAAAGACAGATCATACGCAGGACCGACGGCCCCTCCGCAGGGTCTTGCGCTCTTTAAAGTATATTATGATTCAAAGGAGCAGGATACAAATGAAAGAATTTGATTCTCCCGAGGAAAAAGACATTTTTGAAAACAGCGAAGTAAATGACAATAAAGAAAACAATTTAAACGGTGATGTCTCAAAAAACACGGATGCAGAACCCGAAGCTTCCGCTGCCGGGGCAGAAACTGCGGACGCGGAAGATGAAGAACATGCGGACGTGAATAATAATGCCGAAGATCCGTCGCAGACGGATGATTATGACGAAAGTTCCGATGACGCAGATTCCGCCTCCGATGAAAATACGGCGGAAGGTGAGGAAACATACGATTATAAGGTCGCACAAAAAATAAAGGGCGATCTTTCCGTCATAGGGAAAAAAATTGCTTCCGACAGCAAGAAAAAATTCATAAAAAATATCGTTATGATACTTTTGGCAATTACGTTTGTTCTGCTTATCCTTTTTGACTATATTCCGATTTTGCCGAATGCATATCACAGATCGTATGTAGGCAATACATATACCGTCGGGCAGACTCAGAGCAGCGATTTTGACAAATTCGGCGACAGTGTTATCTATGCATCAAACGGCTCCGTAATGTGCTTTGGTCCCGATATGAGCCTGCAAAGCAAAATAAACGCTTACAGCGGCGTTCCGATTGTCCGCACAAACGGCTCATACGCTATTATATATTACAAAAACAGCAAAAATGTTTTGTATATATCCGACAAGCAAAATTACATAAAAAGTCAGGCATCTGACACGATTTTGGGTGCGTCTGTAAATAAGCGCGGATATTATATACTTGTTACAACCGAATCGGGATACAACGCATGTCTTACGGCTTATGACAAAAGCAACAAGTCAATTTATAAATGGCATACAAATTATGATATAATAGATTCCGCTCTTTCTCCGGACGGTAAACATATGGTTGCTGCTGTTCTTGATTATTCGGATACGGGGGTGTGCAGCAAGCTTATATTTTTTGATACAACCGAAACAAAGCCTATTAAAGAAGTAAAATGTGATAATAACGTAGTGTCGGAAGTTTATTATTTTGATAACGATAATTTCATTGCTTTCGGAAATTCTTACACCGCAGGATTTAATTCAATAGGAACGCAAAAATGGAGAATAGACTATTCGGGAAAAAATCTTAAAACATATGATATAGATTCCGACGGACAGTTCGGTCTTGTCTTTAATAAATATAATTCCGACTTAAGCGATTCAACGGTTGAGATATACAACACCGACGGCAAGCGCAAGGGACTTTATAACAGCAAAAACAATGTGAGATATATCAGCGCCAACAACGGATATTATCTTTTATCTCTTGATAAAGAAACCGTGCTTCTTGACAATGGCGGCGTGGTTGTGAAAATTAAAGACACCGATGCGGATTTTCAAAAAGCAGTGTTATATAAGAACTATAACTTTGCGTTTTCAATAACAGACAGCGTTGCGACATTAATGTCTGTAAAACACTGATAGGACGGTGATTATGTGATATATGATATTTGTATTATATCGGTTGTTGCCCTGTTTGCTTTTTTGGGTGTAAAGCAGGGACTTATCAATTCGGTATATTCTCTGCTTTCAATTGTGGTTTCATTGATAGCTGTATATTTTGCAAAAGATTCCTTTGTAAGTGCAGTTTCAAAGTCTCCGGCAGGCGATATGATCAGAAATTCAATCACGGCAAATTATGACAGTGCCGTAGCCGAAAATTGCACCGATGCGATTGTATTTTTTGCCGCATCGGTTATACTGTACATAATTATAAGGCTAATTCTTAAAATGACAAAGGGAGTATTCGGAGTTATTTCCTCCCTTCCGATTATTAAGCCCGTAAACAAGGTGTCCGGTCTTATTCTCGGAATAACAATCGGAGCTGTATTTTCAATTTTTGTAACTAATATTCTGCACACCGTACCACAGACAAGAGAATTGGTAGAAAGCTCGTCCGTGGTTGAATATTTTAAGTCTTTTCTTATAATTTAGATGTATTTTGCCTAAAATTGTTGACGGTAATTTTCTTATGTGATATAATAACAGGGTGTAATTTGATCTTAATGAATTATACCTTGATTTCATTCGTTAATATCAAAACCGTGATAAAGCCGACGGCTTGGTATTAACACAAGTATTTAATAAAAAAGGACGGATGTAATTATGAAAAGAAATGTGCAAGAATATGAATGCGACAGTGTAAAGTCTCCCGAAAGATTCCTTGGTGCAAAGCTCATGACAGATGAAAAGCTTTCGGAGGCTCTTTCTGATGCGCTTAAAAAAATTGATCAGCTTTGGGATGATATGCAGGGTAAATTTCCGAGTGAGAGCAGTGTGAACAACAGATACGTTGCGGTTGAAAACGATCAGGGCTGGAATACAGGCTTTTGGTGCGGTATGCTTTGGCTTGCATATGAAACAAGCGGCGACGAAAAATACCGTAAGCATGCCGAATCGCTTCTTCCGACGTTTTATAAACGAATAGAAGAAAAGCTTGGATGCGAAACTCACGATCTCGGATTTGTATATGTTCCGTCATGCGTTGCAGCATATAAGCTCACAGGAAATGAAAAAGCAAAAGAGGCAGCTCTTATGGCAGCCGATCATCTTATGACGCGTTATAATAAAGACGGAGGCTATATTCAGGCATGGGGCAAAGTGGGAGAACAACTGCGTCTTATAGTTGACTGTATGAACAATATTCCGCTGCTTTATTGGGCATCTGAGGTTACAGGTGACGATAAATATAAAAATGCGGCGCATATTCATGCCGAAACGACAATAAAATACATAGTAAGAGAAGACGGCTCAACGTTTCATACTTTCTTTTTTCATCCTGACGGTACACCCGATAAAGGCACAACCTGTCAGGGCTTTTCGGATGATTCATGCTGGTCGAGAGGTCAGGCATGGATTCTCAGCGGACTGCCTCTTACCTACAAATACATACATGATGAAAAATTTGTAACATTATATGCAAAGCTTGCAAATTATTATCTTAATCATCTTCCCAAGGATTACGTTGCATATTGGGATCTCACATTTACCGACGGTGATGAACCGCGCGATTCTTCTTCGGCCGCTATTGCATGCTGCGGACTTCTTGAGATGATACCAAATCTTAAAGATGAAAAGCAAAAAGAAATTTATGCCGGCGCCGTGGATAAAATGATGTATTCACTGTATGAAAACTACAGCACAAAAGATACACCGGAATCCGACGGGCTTCTTCTTCATGCGGTATACTCAAAGCCCGGTAATTTCGGTGTTGATGAGTGCAATATCTGGGGCTGTTATTATTATATGGAGGCTCTCTCACGTCTTATTAAGGGCGTAAAGGGTTACTGGTAATAAAATTTATATTTGTTTGACCGGGGTGCTTTTGATATGACATTTTTAAAAATTATTCAGACTATTTTATTGGGTATCGTTGAGGGTATAACCGAGTGGCTTCCTATAAGCAGTACAGGGCATATGATACTAACAAACGGATTTATGAAAATAGGTGAGAATGACTTTTTCAATTCCCAGATATATCTGTATGTTATTCAGCTTGGCGCTATTCTTGCAATAGTGACTCTGTATTTCAGAAAATTGAATCCGTTTGCGCCGTCTAAATCCGTGCAGGAAAAACGCGATACATGGCAAATGTGGTTCAAGGTTATAGCGGCTTGCCTTCCTGCTGCAATATTCGGACTTTTGCTTAATGACTATATGGATAGATTTTCAACGCCGGTTGTAGTAAGCATTACTCTCATAATTTACGGTATTGCGTTTATTGTTATTGAAAATATCGGCAGTAAAATCATAGTTACCGATATTAACTCCATGACATATAAAACGGCAATCCTTATAGGGCTTTTTCAGGTATTGTCAATAGTACCCGGAACATCACGCTCGGGATCTACAATTCTCGGAGCAATAATACTCGGCTGTTCACGTTCGGTATCGGCGGAATTTTCGTTTTTCCTTGCAATTCCCGTAATGGTCGGTGTAAGTATTCTGAAAATCGGTTCATATTTTAAAGGAGTATATATTGACGGTAATGCCCCTGTTACGTCAAACGAATGGATATTACTCATCATCGGAATGGCGGTTGCATATGCTGTATCGATAATAGCGGTTAAATTTTTGATGAGCTATGTACGCAAGCATGATTTTAAAGCATTCGGCTGGTACAGAATTGCTTTGGGCGCGGTCGTTGTTGCGTGCACCTGTCTGGGATTCATATGATTTTATTGTATTAATAATCGGAATACGGTTTTTGTTATACATTCACAAAATTAAAGCCGTATTCCTTTTTTTTATGTGATTAAATGCCGTTGACTTTATCGCTTTAGCATGATAAAATATCAAAGTAATTAAAATTAAAAAAGGGGATAATAATCATGAAAAAAATAATTGCAATAGCAGCAGTTTTAACATTGGTTTTTTCTTTTGCCGCATGCGGAAAGAAAGTATGCGACACCAATACGGACGTTACGTCAGAAGCAGGAGATAAAAAATCAAGCTATGATAATCTTGCAGCGGCATTTGAGCTTACAAGCGAAGAATACGGTATAGCATTCAGAAAAGGCTCCGATCTTACGGCGGAAGTTAACAAATACATAGATGAAATGGATGCCGACGGCTCACTTCAGGCAATTGCGGATAAGTATGATATCGTTCTTACGGAAAATGCCGAGCCGAAAAGCAACGACGCCGTAAATGTTTCGGATATAGAATATATCAAATCAAAAGGCAAAATGATAATCGGTATTACAGATTATGAACCCATGAATTATCAGGACGAAAAAGGCGAATGGACAGGATTTGACACCGAATTCGCTGAAGCCGTTTGTGAAAAACTCGGTGTTAAAGCTGAATTTATGGAAATTGACTGGGATAACAAATTTATTGCTCTTGAATCAAAATCGATTGACTGTATTTGGAACGGAATGACGATTTCGGACGAGGTTCTTAAGAATACAAGCTGCACAAAGGCATATGCAAAGAATGCTCAGGTTGTGGTTCTTCCCAAGGATAAACTCGATAAATACAAAACTGCTGAAGATATGAAGGAGCTTTCCGTAGCTGTTGAAGCAGGCTCTGCAGGCAGCAAAGCGGCAACCGATAACGGAATAGATAACATTGTTGAGGTTACTGCTCAGACGGATGCGCTTCTGGAGGCTGCAAGCGGTTCATGTGATGCATGCATAATTGACCTTACAATGGCTCAGGCTGTTCTCGGTAAATAATTTTACCCTGCAGCTGATTATTTAATAATCTGAAACGGCAGTAAGCTTTTTAAGCTTATTGCCTTTCCGTGTCTATTCTGCTTTTATATGTAATAATACAAAGAGGTATCTATATGTTTTCACAGGTAACTTTAAATTTATTTGACGGTTTTTGGATGACACTTAAAATTTTCTTGCTGACGCTTGCTTTTGCACTGCCTCTCGGACTTATTATAAGCTTTGGGTCAATGTGCAGAGCGCGCGCGGTTAAATGGGTAATAAAAACCGTTATATGGATTATAAGAGGAACACCTCTTATGCTCCAGCTTATAGTCATATATTACGGCCCCGGTCTTGCCGGAAACTGGGCACAGAAAATGATTGCCGGCGGCGCGTCCGGTTTTTTTGTGAATTGGGTAGCGACGTGGCAATGCTTTGACAGATTTTTGGCGGTGATAATTGCATTCGTAATTAATTATGCGTGCTATTTTTCAGAGATTTACCGCGGCGGAATAGAATCTGTTCCCGCCGGTCAGTATGAAGCCGGTCAGGTTCTCGGCATGAAAAAATCTCAGGTATTTTTTAAGGTTGTTCTTATGCAGGTTATAAAGAGAATTGTACCGCCCATAAGCAATGAAATAATCACGCTTGTAAAAGACACGTCTCTTTCAAGAACCATTATGGTTTATGAAATAATATGGAATGCGCAGAAATTTATCAAATCTGACGGTCTCCTGTGGCCGCTTTTTTATACGGCTGTATATTATTTGGTATTCTGCGGAATTTTAACGCTTTTATTTGGATATATCGAGAAAAAGCTTGATTACTATAAAGGATAGGAGGCATTGCCGTATGAGTATTTTAAAGGTTACGAATCTGCGCAAAAAATTTGGTCGTACCGAGGTCTTAAAGGGAGTAAGCTTTGAAATGAATCAGGGCGAGGTGCTCTCGATTCTCGGTTCGTCCGGAAGCGGCAAAACAACTATTTTAAGATGTATTAATTTTTTGGAAAAGGCAGATTCGGGTGTTATCAGTGTTAATGACGAGGTAGTATTTGACGCTTCAAGTAATAAAAAAATGACAGCTTCCGAGCTCAGAAAGGCGCAGCTTAATTTCGGAATGGTATTTCAGCAATTTAATCTTTTTCCGCAATACAGTGTTCTTGATAATGTAATGCTTGCTCCTAAGCTTCTTGCCAAGGAATCACCAGATTTCAAAAAAAATAAAAAAGAGATTTATTCGGATATTAAAGCCGATGCTGTAGAGATTTTAAAGAGAGTCGGTCTTTATGAAAAAATGTCAAACTATCCGTGTGAACTTTCGGGCGGGCAGCAGCAGCGTGTTTCGATCGCGCGTGCGCTTGCATTAAGACCCAAAATACTCTTTTTTGATGAACCTACATCGGCGCTTGATCCCGAGCTTACGGGTGAAATTCTCAAGGTTATAAAATCCCTGGCGCAACAGAATATAACAATGGTTATAGTCACTCACGAGATAGGGTTTGCCCGCAGTGTGTCCGACAGGGTTATATTCATGGATAACGGTATAATTGCCGAGGAGGGTACACCCGAAGAGGTTATCGATAACCCCAAAAATGAGAGAACCAAGGCTTTCTTTAAGCTTGTCAGTCAAAAAGAATAAGAGTCGGCATTATGTATTATACTTATATATTAAAATGCGAAGACGGAACATATTATACGGGTATAACAACCGATGTTTTCAGGCGTTTTTTCGAGCATAAATCGGGCAGTAGATTATCAGCAAAATATACAAAAAGACATAAACCCCTGAGCATTGAGGCGGTGTGGAGTTCAAACGGCAGATCGGAAGCGTCAAAGCTTGAATGTTTTATCAAAAAACTTTCACATTCCGAAAAAGAAGAGCTTGTAACCAATCCATCGCTTTCGGAGACCAAATACGCCGATGATATCTCAAAGGATACTTATAAATATCATATGGAATATAAAACCAAAAAGACCGATACAAATCAGCCGCTCTGACCGCTTTGTATCGGTTTGTATTATTCGACGGGTTCCAAAAAGTATGTCGCTTCCATATCTGCCGTGGAGAGAGCAAAAGCAAGAGGGAACATTTCAAATGCCGAACCGACGTTCCCTTTGTCTTCGTTGCCCGAAAATCCCATGTGATATCTTATTGCAAACGATTCTTCCCTTGTGAGCCGCATATATCCTGAGATGATATAAACGGATTTTTCTCCGTGTCCGTACGGAAGTCTGTCATCATAAGAGAATGACGGTACCTGATGCCAGACGCCGTTTGCGTCTTTGACATTTCGCGTTGACGGCTTATATGTATTTATCTTGCAGACGTCATGCAGCAAGGAGACAATTGCGACCGTTTCGTCACTTACGTTTAAATTATACATTTCTTTTACTCTGTCGCGTTTTAAATAATCCGCCAAACACTCATACACATTGACGGAATGTTTGCACAAACCGCCCGCATAGCTTGAATGAAACCTTGCGCTTGCCGGCGCGGTAAAAAAGTCGCACCCGTCCGTAAGATAAGACAGCAGCTTGTCACTTCCTTCTCTTTTGATATTATTGTTGTATATTTCAATAAATTTTTCTTTGCTCATAAAAATACCCCTTTACGTTATCTCATTACTATTTTAACATTTTTTTTAAAAAAATCAATATTTTCTTGACATAATTTTTATATATTGTTATAATCATACAATAAAGGTTTTAACGGTGATGATATGTATATAGAATTATATGTAAACCCCTCTGTCGGGTCGGATTCAAACATCGGTACAATGTCGAATCCGTATAAAACAATTTCAAAGGCGGCAGATGTTATCCGTGAAATATGTCAAAGTGCTTCGGACGATGCTGAATATACATTTTGCGTTATGCTTTCGGATGCGGTTCATATAATAGATTCGACTGTAAATATAAACGGCATCGGGCAAAAAATCATTTTTAAGCCTTATGACGATATGTATGCAACAATTACGGGCTTGATAAGAGTAAACAACAGTATTCTTAAAGCTGAGGGAAATAATTTGTTTTCTTTTGAACTTAAAGATTCAAACGGTTGTCCCATATTTACAAAAGATATATATTTAAATAGCAAGAAGCTTGAGCAATATCCTAATGTAAGTGATTTTTCGGATCTTTCCGAAAATTCTTTCTTTGCCGATTACGGCTGCGGAAAGTATACACTGCGTACCAAAGACGGAGAAGATATGCGTTACTGCGCGCTGCACTGCAGCGTCACCCCGATTTTATTTAACCTTTGCGGATGCAAAAATATTTTTTTTGAAAATATTGATTTTTATGCATGCTCCGTAACGGAATCGGGAGGCATCGCATCGGTATTTTATCTTGACGGCTGCAGTAATATTGAATTTAACAGGTGCAGATTCAATAAAATCAATTCATATGCCGTATATGCCCGAAACAGCTCACGCGGATTAAATATTCATGACTGCGAATTTACCGATGCTCCGCTCTCTGTAATATCAATTGCCGACAGATGCGGAGATTTGCAGACACCTGAAAACGGAGCTAAGATTATAAACAACCGTATTTCGGACTGTGAATCCGGCATATGTATAAAATCCGATAATCTGTTTGAAATTTCGCACAATACGTTTGAATACATAAGAAAATGTGTTTTTAATTTTGACGGCAGCGCGCAGATTGCATTAATGTTTAACAGAATCGAAAAATCCAAATTCGATTTTTCGGTCTTAAGCGGCATAAGGCTGCTGCCGGATTCGTACGGCGGATTAAATTATATTGCCGTTTCGGATGCCGATGCTTTTGCCGGTGTATTTTCCGACAGCGAAGAAGTTAAGTCAAAAGCAGGATACAGGAAAAAGATCAGAAACTATGGTGACGTATTGTAGTGAGAGACGGAAAGGATGATAATTATGTTTAAAAAAAATTCTGATGTAAAAAGTGATTTTGCCGGTGACGGCGCAACAAGAAAGGTATTAAGCTACGGAGATAACGTTATGAACGTTGAGGTATCATTTGAAAAAAATGCCGTCGGTTCTCTGCATACTCATTCGCACGAACAGATTTCATACGTTGTGTCGGGCAGCTTTGAATATGAGCTTGACGGTGATAAAAGCATTATGACAAAAGGTGATACGGTGTATATTGCCCCGAATGTACTCCACGGCTGCAAAGCACTGGAGGAAAATTCCGTGCTTCTTGATACTTTCAGTCCGATAAGAGAGGATTTCTTAAAATAAAGGTGAACATCTATGTATGAAAAATTACTTACGGCAGAGTTTTCAATTCTTGATTCAATATCAAAAATCCGTAATCCCTATCTTGATAAAATAATGTCCGCTGTCTCTTTTTCAGCGGACAAAGGCATTATATGGATAGCTCTTGCCCTGATTCTTCTTATATTCAAAAAAACAAGAAAGGCGGGAGTTTGTGTGTCGTTAGCACTTATCATTGATCTGATCCTGGTAAACGGTATCATAAAACCGCTTGCTGCAAGAACAAGACCGTTTGATGTAAAAAGCGGAATTGAGCTTATAATTGCCGCTCCGAAAGATTTCTCTTTCCCGTCGGGACATGCGTGTGCATCGTTTGCAGCATCGTCGGCGCTTTTTTTCTGCTGCGGAAAGTGGGGGATAATTTCGCTTGTATTTGCCGCTCTGGTGGCTTTTTCAAGGCTTTATCTTTACGTTCATTTTCCAACGGATGTAATATTCGGTGCGGCGCTCGGATTCTTTTTAGGCTATGTATCTTTTTTAATATGCAAAAAAATATATTCGGATTTCCCGTCACGAATCGGCAGCTGAAATTTTCTTTTCGCGGCATTTTGACGGGCTTGTTCCGATATGTGCCTTAAAGGTTTTGTTAAAATAAGACGCGTCATAAAATCCCGTAAGTTCCATAGCTTCCGTTACGGAATAGCCTTCAATCCTTATCAGCTCGTAGGCCTTGTTTATTTTAAGGTTGTTTTTGTATTTCAGCGGTGAGACACCCGTTTCGTTTTTGAATGCTCTTCTGAACATGCATTCTCCGAGGTTACACATTTTTGCAAGTGTTCCGATCGGGATATCGTCAAGATAATTTGAATTAAGATAGTGTATGGCTTTTGATACCTTAGACGAATTTGTTCTCTTTTCGCTCACCGTTATTTCATACATCAGTTTATAAAAGAGCTCCTTGCATTTAAGTGAGTGTCCGTACTGTTCACGGAGATACGCATTGCAGCACTCTTTAAATAATCCGCTTGTTATGTCTGAACCGTTGATTTTATATATTTCGGGGCAGAGCGTTACGGGATATCCGTTTTCATCGGTAAGGATGAAGCTGATCGAATATATCTGCGCGCGGGTGCTTTGCTTCCATTCGGTAACATATGCAATATTGCAGGGTATGTAAATCAGGCTTCCGGCATCGGCCTCAACGGGCTTATCGCTGAACATGTCAAATGATGCAGATCCTGAGACAACATACACAAGCCTGTCGTGCTTTGTCTCCGTTGCATATCTTATATAGCTGCTCGGCGGTGTAATATATCTGTGTGCGGCAATTATTTTACCAACATTCATATCTCCCGAAGAGATAAAATCGAAATCAAATTTTGCTTCTTTATCCATAAAAATTTCTCCGTTTATCAAATAAAATTACTGTATGTACCGTATTATACCATATAAATATCGTTTTGTCTATGGTTTTTTGTAAAAATTTCATATATAATATTATAGTATTCACTGATGATATTTACAACTTTGTGAAATTCATCAAAATATGACAATGTATGCGGCATTTTGTGTTGCTTTAAGTTTTGTGCAAGATACTTATAAGCAATATGATACGAGTTTAAACTTGTTTTGCCCGTACGAAGTTAATTTATATCACAAATGTAATTTTTGCATACGGATGTAAGAATTACACCACTTGGAGGGCGGTATTAGTGAAAAACCAAATTGAACAAACAAAAATCAAGAAAGGATTGGGAGTCCGCATAGGCGAAGAATTAAAGCAAAACTATATTCTTTACATAATGTCTATACCTGTTATAGTATATTTTGCTCTGTTTTGCTATTTGCCGATGTTTGGTCTTGTAATAGCTTTTAAAGATAATTACAAACCGATTAAGGGTATTCTCGGAACTGCATGGGCAGGCATGTACGGGTTTCAGAATTTTTATGATTTCATTGCAAGCCCGCTGTTCTTCTCAATTCTGAAAAACACAATTCTCATCAGCTTTTACAGTATATTGTTCGGATTCCCGGCTCCGATTATCTTTGCGCTTATGCTCAATGAAATCAAAAGCCTTAAATACAAAAAGGTTATCCAGACAATTACCTATCTTCCGCATTTTATATCACTTGTCGTTATCTGCGGTATGATAACAAGATTCTTCCGTGAAGACGGTATTCTTACAGCGCTTATTCATATGCTCGGCGGTGCCAAGACAGACTATATGCTTGAGCCGACATGGTTCAGAGCAATATTTGTAGGTTCCGATATATGGCAGGGCGTCGGATGGGGAAGTATCATTTATCTTTCTGCTCTCAGCTCAATTGACCAGGAGCTCTATGAGGCAGCCGTTATAGACGGCGCCGGAAAATGGAAGCAGATTATACATATCACACTTCCCGGTATAGCTTCAACAATTATCATCCTCTTTATTATGAGAATGGGTACGGTTCTCAGTGTAGGATACGAAAAAGTTATTCTTCTTCAGACAGACTACACTAAAAACGTTGCACGAGTTATTTCTTCGTATGTATACGAAAAATCATTCGGCGGCGGATCGGCAAAATATTCGCTTTCGTCAGCTGTCGGTATTTTCCAGTCAGTGGTTAATATCATTTTCCTTTCGATTGCAAATACTATTTCCAAAAAATTCAGTGAATCGAGCTTATTCTAATTATAAAGGAGGACGAATAAAATGGTATATAAACCGAGTATCGGTGAAAAAATATTTAATGTATTTAACATATTGTTTATGGCACTTATGATTATCATAACTCTTTATCCGTTTTGGTATTGCGTAACGTGTTCATTGTCAAAAAATATAGTAGGTAACGCAGGTTCTCTTATGCTTCTGCCTAAGGGCTTCAGCTTTGCGGCATATACAAAGGTTCTTACAATGCCTACAATCCGTACGGGATATCTTGTAACGATCTTTGTCGTTGTTGTAGGTACGCTTCTTTCTGTTGCTATGACATCCATCGCATCATTTCTTCTTACAAGAAAGAACTTTGCAATAAGAGGCTTTCTTACATGGATGATGCTCTTTACAATGTATTTCGGCGGCGGAATGATCCCGACATACATAGTGTTCACACAGATTCTTCATCTCGATAACTCACTTCTCGTGCTTATCGTACCGGGATGTATCAGTGTATATAACATGATAGTTATGAGAACAAACTTTGCGGCAATTCCCGCCAGCCTTGAAGAATCCGTTAAGGTTGACGGCGGAAATGACATTCACGTTCTGTGGAACATAGTTCTGCCGCTTTCAAAAGCTATATTGGCGGTTATGGTTCTTTTCTACGGTGTTGCATATTGGAATGCATGGTTCAATGCTATGCTTTATATCAACGATACCAAAAAAGTTCCGCTTCAGCTTGCACTCCGTGCGATTCTTCTTCAGGACAAAACAGATGCCGATGCAGGTGCTGTTGATAATATAGGTCTTGCCGAAAATATCAAATATGCAACAATACTCGTTGCAACAATACCTATCCTTATTGTTTATCCTTTCGTTCAGAAATACTTTGTAAAAGGTATAATGATAGGTGCGGTAAAAGGTTAATAAACGTTAAAAAATATTATATTGCATTAAAAGCGCTGTGTCCGAAAGGGCATGGCGCTTTTGTCATAAAAAGTTAATCGCGGTAACTTCATTGCAGTTATGTGAATATATTAAACAGAGGAGGAAATATCATGAAATTTTGTTTGATTGTTTTTGCCTCTGCTACAACAGCAAACAGAGTAAAAAGCGTACTTTACAAAAAATTTCGTATCAACTCGACCCTGATGCAGACTCCGAAGGCTTTGCCGATTGTAAGCTGCAGCTATTGCCTGAGATTCAGCATTGAGCATATTGATACCGTATGGGATCTTGTGACTCAGAACGGGTTGTCCACAAAGGGCATATACAGAGAAATGGATTATGAAAAATTAAGATAAGAGGTGCCTTTGCTATGATATATCTCGACAATGCCGCAACAACATGGCCTAAGCCTGCTGCCGTTATAAACGAAATTACCGAGTGTATGACAAAATACGGAGCAAATCCCGGGCGCGGAGCATCCGATATGGTACTTCGAAGCGGAGAAAAAGTGTATGAGTGCCGTGAGCTTGTTTCGGATTTTTTCGGGCTTGATAATCCCGGAAATGTTATATTTACCTCAAATGCAACTCATGCGCTTAACCTTGTGATATACGGAATATTAAACCCAGGAGATCATGTTATTTACACGGAGATGGATCATAATTCCGTTATGAGGCCGATATTTTCATTGAGAAACAAGGTTGATTCGTCAATGGCGCATGCCGATGAAAACGGCTATGTAAGTGCAGAAAAGATAGAACAGCTTATCCGTCCTAACACAGCGCTTATAGTTATGACGCATGTGTCAAATGTCTGCGGAACAATAATGCCTGCAGAAAAAGTCGCCGAGATTGCACACCGGCATAATATACCTTTTTTGCTTGACGCTTCCCAGAGTGCGGGAATACTTGATATAGATATGAAAAAACAAGGTATTGATTTTCTTGCGGCACCGGGGCATAAATCACTTTACGGTCCGATGGGCACGGGGGTCTTGTGCATCAATTCCGATATTGCCTTAAATCCGCTTATCTGCGGCGGAACAGGCAGCTATTCCCGTCATCTGCATCAGCCGCGCGAGCTGCCAGACAGATTTGAAAGCGGCACGCTTAACGTTCCGGGGATATGTGCCCTTGCCGAGGGTATACGTTTTATAAATCAAAACGGTAAGGAAAATATACTGAAACACGAATTGTCTTTAACCTCATATCTTTTAGGCGGACTTTCAGAAAATAAAAAAATATCGATCGTTGGTGTTAACGGCTGCTTGGGCAGGACAGGTGTCATCTCGTTTTGCCATTCGGAGTCAGACAGTGTGTCCGTCTCCGATTATCTGAATT
The DNA here is from genome assembly GCA_934463165.1 of uncultured Clostridia bacterium. Taxonomy (GTDB): domain Bacteria; phylum Bacillota; class Clostridia; order UMGS1810; family UMGS1810; genus RGIG1828. Next base: position 104,746 of record CAKSJG010000002.1, on the reverse strand, counting down.
CTGATTATTCAATAGCAACCAGAGCAGGATATCACTGTGCGTATAAAGCGCATGAAGCGCTAAAAACATCCGAAAACGGTACTGTCAGAGTCAGCTTAGGTGTTTTTAATGATACTTCTGATATTAAAATACTGTTGTATGCATTGGAACATATGTAGAATTTTATGTAAACATGTTGCAAAAATATCCTGTTTTTGATATAATCAATTCAGGATATTTTTATTTTACACTTTTGACTGAAAGGAAAAAAACGATGAAAATTACCGTTATATGCGTAGGTAAGCTTAAAGAGAAGTATTTAAAAGAGGCCGTTTCGGAATATTCAAAACGTTTGCATAGGTTTTGTGATTTTTCTTATGCAGAGGTTTCCGACGAAAAAATACCCGATAATGCTTCGTCCTCCGAAGAAGCCAAAATCAAAAAAGCCGAGGGCGAAAGAATTAAAAAGCATTTAAACGGAAGTGAATATATAATATCTCTTTGTGTTGAGGGAAAACAGATTTCGAGCGAGGAATTTGCCGAAAAAATATCATCGGTAATGAATTTCGGGAAAAGCAAAATTTCTTTTGTTATAGGCGGGTCACTTGGTCTTTCCGATGACATAAAGGCTATGTCGGATTTTAAATTAAGCTTTTCACGCATGACTTTTCCGCATCAGCTTATGAGGGTCATTTTATCAGAGCAGATTTACAGATGCTTCAAAATTAATTCAAATGAAAAATATCATAAATAAAATTTTTTATGTTAATATTTATATACTTATTTGTCATATAAGAGATTTGAACGAAATTCTGATATTAAGGAGCTTGGAGGGTTACAGATATGAAATTTAAAACAGAACTTCACTGTCACAGCGCAAACGTCAGCGCTTGTGCTTCTATTTCTGATGAGGAATTGGTCAGCTGCTACGAAAAAAACGGATATAATACAATAGTGCTCACAAATCATTATTCCGTATATACTTTTGAGAGGCTGCATGATGCATCGTGGGAGGAAAAAAACACATTTTTTATAAACGGGTATAAAAGCCTGCTGAAAGAAGCTAAGGGAAGAATAAGCATACTTTTGGGCATGGAATACAGAAATATTTACACAGCGAACGATTATCTTGTATACGGTATGACAGAAGAATTTATCAGGCAGCACAATCGTGACGATGAGCATAATTTACTTAACATGCATTTAAAAGAATTTGTTTCACTTGCTCACGAAAACAATATGCTTGTGTTTCAGGCTCATCCGTTCAGAGACGGAATGACAGTGGTTAATCCGTCAAAAACAGACGGCATTGAAATACTTAACGGTCATGCGGGCCATGATTCAAGAAATGATATTGCATCCGCTTGGGCAAAAAAATATGATCTTCTGACATGCGGCGGTTCTGACTGCCACTTTGTCGGCGGTGAGGCGAGGGTAGCGCTTATTACCGATGAAAAAATAACAAATTCTGAAAAACTCGTTGAGATTTTAAAAACAAATGTCAGAGATAATCTTGAAGGGGCAGGTATTTAATGAAGGTTTCATATTTAGGTATTTCAAAAACAGCTATGTCGGTTACATCCGCGCTGAGACGTTACATCAAAATGTACAGGCATGAACACCCCGGTATCACTCCTCCGCTGGAGCTCGGCGGTGTTTATATATCGGATATAAGCAGATCGGCAATTTTTGCCGCAGAAAATGATATGTACGTTCATTATTCAATGGAAGAAGTTTTTAAAAAAGCTGATATAATATTTGTGTTTTTGTCAAAAAACGGCTTACATTCTCTTCCGAGGCGTTTAAAGAGAAGCGGAATAAAAGATAAGATAATATGTCATTTTGATCCCGGTTTCAATGCGGATATTCTTGATTTCAGTTCCGAAAATACCTATGTTTCGTTTTTGCTTCCGATTCTTTCAAAAGCTTCCCGCCCAAACAGAGCTTATCATGTTATATCCGAGGGCTACGGAGACAGATACGACGAGGTGAAATATCTGACGGATATGCTTGAGCTTAATTGCACATTTTTAACACCTAAAGAAAAATGCATATACACAACCGGCATTGATTTTTTAAAGACGTATCCGCTTATGCTCGAGAAGATCGGGCATTTTCTCATTAAGGTTGCTCTTGCATCGGACAAATCTCTCTGTGATGATATATTAAGTAAAATTTCTTCAAAAGACTATATTGCCAATCCGGAAGCGGATATTTCAAATCTGGATTATGACTATATTCTGAGGCAAGAAAAAATTTTAAAGGATATAGATTTAAACTACATAAATAAAGCATATGCCGGCATGATTGCGGCAATATCCGAATTTAATGATTTTGACGCAGACCTGAAGGCGGCAATATCAAGAAAGACAAAAAGACTGTTCAGCGAATAAGTACGGAGGTAAAATTGAAGTTAATTATATCTGAAAAACCCAGTCTTGCACGGAATATATCTTCCGCTCTCGGTGTTAAGACAAAAAAAGGTTCATATTTTATAAACGATGAATATATTATTACCTGGGTGTTTGGTCATTTGTTTTCGCTTGCCGATATAGAATATTATAACCCGGATAATGACGGAAGATGGACAATGAAAAACATACCGTGTTTTCCCGAAAAGTTTCATTTTGAACTGAGAAAAGGCAGCGGCGGGAAACCCGACGAAGGAGTAAAAAGACAGTTTGAAATCATAAAAAATCTGTGCCTCAGAGATGACGTAGATACAATAGTCAATGCGGGAGACTCCGACCGTGAGGGTGAAATAATAGTACGCACCTGTATAGAAAAAACAGGTGTTAAGAATAAAAAAATTACCCGACTTTGGCTTCCGGATCAGACGGATGAAACGGTCAGAAGCGCTCTTGCGGAAATGAAAGACGATTCGGAATATGACAATCTTGCATATGAGGGTTATGCAAGAACATATATAGACTGGCTTTTCGGCGTTAACCTTACAAGGTATGCCACGCTTAAAACCGGAACGCTGCTAAGAGTCGGGCGAGTAATTGTTCCTATAGTCAAGGCTGTTTATGACCGTGATATGCTTATCAGAAATTTTAAACCCGAAAAATATTACTGCCCTGTCAGTAAGACAGAAATTGACGGTGTTCCTCTTGAGCTTGTAAGCAAAAAAAAATTTTCATCATCCGAATACGGCGCCGCGGAAGCGCTTTGCCGTAAGTATAACGAAAATGATGCGATTGTCATCGGTAAAAAGAGAAAAAAAGATACGGTCTCGCCCGGTAAGCTTTATTCTCTTTCCAAGCTGCAGAATGTCCTCGGAAAAAAATATAAAATGCCTATGGAAAAGAGCCTTTCGATAGTTCAGGATTTATATGAAAAGGGCTATGTTACATATCCGCGTACAAATTCGGAGTATCTTGCCGAAGCGGAAAAGGATAAGATAAGAAAAGTACTGGATAAAATCAAATCAATAGGCTACGATGTAAAGTTTAAAACCGGAAAGAATATTTTTGACGATTCAAAAATAGAATCGCATTCGGCTCTTACTCCGACGTATAAAATTCCGAATGCGTCATCACTTAGTGAAGAAGAATTCACTGTGTATAAAACAATTCTGCGTCGGTTTGCTGCAGTTTTTTGCGGTGAGGATTGCATTGCCGATAAGACGGAAATAAAAATTTCGGTTGCGGATACCGAGGAATTTAATGTTAAAGGAACGGTCATTCTTCAAAAGGGATGGACAAAGTATGATGACTACACAAAAAAAGACAAAATAATACCTAATTTTGAAAAGGGAGACAAAGTAAAGGTTAATTTTGTTCCGACAGAAAAAGAAACAACCCCTCCGCGGCATTATACAATCGAAACGCTCAACAATTATCTTAAAAATCCGTTTCGTGACGAGAACCGTAACGCGGATGATGAAAATGATGATGAGGAGTACCGTGCAATGCTGCGCGGTCTTGAACTCGGAACGGAAGCCACAAGAACAGGTATTATAGATAATGCGCGGAAAAGCGGATATATAAGCTTGAAAAAAGACGTATATACCATTCTTCCGGGCGGCGAATACATGATAGAATCACTCGGTTATATGGGAATAAATATGGATAAATATAAAACATCCGAGCTTGGAATGGCGCTGAAATCCGTATTTCGCGGAGAAATTACCGTATCTGATAGTGTGGAGCTTGCCAAAAATGAAATAAAGGAAGTATTTGGCAAAAGTGTCGATGCCGAAAAGAATGACATAGGATTCATGGGAGATGTTGTCGGAAAATGTCCGCTTTGCGGAAAAGATGTTACCCGTACCAAATTCGGTTACGGCTGCCGCGGTTACAAAGACGGCTGTAAATTTGCTTTTTCAATGAAAATATGCGGCGGTGTAATATCGCTGACAAATGCCAAAAAGCTTTTGACAGACGGAAAAACCGATATCATAGATTCGTTTGTATCTGTCAGAACGGGCAAAAAATTTTCTGCGCGTATTGCGCTCAAAGACGGTAAAACCGTTTTTGACTTTAACTGAAAATAAATAATAAATATTGTGATTGGAGAAATATTCAAATGACAATACATCCCATAACTCCGATTTATGACAAAGATTCACGCATACTTATTCTCGGGAGTTTTCCGTCGGTAAAATCCAGAGAAGAGAAATTTTTTTATGCTCATCCGCAAAACCGATTTTGGAAAGTGCTCTCTGCCGTTGTTTGCGATGCTCTGCCGAAAAATACAGACGAAAAACGCAGCTTTTTAATCAGACATCGCATTGCACTTTGGGATGTTATTGCTTCCTGCGATATAGACGGAAGCGCTGACAGCACCATCCGCAGTGTCACGGTAAATGATATAGCGCGCATTGTTAATGAATCGGATATCACTCAGATATTCGTAAACGGAAAAACAGCCGAAAAATATTATAATAAATATATCAAACCCGATATTTCCGAAGATGCCTTCTGTCTCCCGTCAACATCACCGGCAAATGCCGCGTGGAATCTTGAACGCCTGATCGGAAAATGGAGCGTAATAAAAAATTATATTGAAAACTGACGCATATTGCCTATGTAAAAAATATATAAGGCTTTATGTCAAATGTTGTGAAAGTTTTTTTGAAAAATAACTTGAAAAAAATACAAAAAATACGTATAATATTATTGTACGTCAAATAATAATGTTTGGAGTGTAAAATTTGAGTAATAAACAATTGGAAGATAAATCGTCTCTTGCGGAGAAATACCGTATTGAAAAAGAGGCTGTCAACAAAAAACATATGGAAGCCGGAGTTACGATAATTGATCCTGCGGTTACATATATCGATTCCGATGTTGAAATAGAACCGGGAGCGGTAATTTATCCCTGCACTTTTTTGCGCGGAAAAACAAAAATATCAAAGGGATGCGTAATAGGTCCTTCAACAACGGTTGAAAATTCTGCTATAGGAGAGAATACAAAGGTTATTAATTCTGTTGTTACAGACAGTACCATCGGTTCCGATACCAATGTCGGTCCGTTTGCATATATAAGGCCTAATTGCAATATAGGCTCTAATATCAAAATAGGAGACTTTGTTGAAATTAAAAATTCAACAATAGGCGACGGTACTAAGGTGTCGCATCTGACCTATATAGGAGACAGTGATGTCGGCAAAGAAATCAATTTCGGCTGTGGAACGGTTACAGTTAACTATGACGGTAAAAGTAAACACCGCACGGTTATTGAGGACAATGCATTTATAGGCTGCAATGCCAATCTTGTTGCACCGGTTACAATTAAAGAAAACTCTTTCATTGCCGCCGGATCAACCATTACGGATGATGTCAGCGAAAACTCTCTTGCTATTGCGCGGGCACGTCAGGTTGTAAAAGAAAACTGGAGAAAAAAATAAAAAAAGAGGAGTATAAGAAATGATAGCACACGGCAAGAATATTAAAATTTTTACCGCAAATTCAAACAAAGTATTTGCTGAAGCAATTGCCAAAAAGCTTGGTATGGAGCTTGGGGATTCGGATGTCGGTAAATTTTCGGACGGAGAAATCTATGTTAATATTAATGAAACCGTCAGAGGAAGCGATGTTTTTGTAGTACAGTCAACATGTTCTCCCGTAAATGATAACTTCATGGAGCTTCTTATAATGATAGATGCATTTAAAAGAGCTTCTGCAGGCAGAATTACAGCTGTTATGCCTTATTTCGGCTATGCAAGACAAGACAGAAAAGCCAAAAGGAGAGATCCTATCTCCGCAAAGCTCTGCGCTGATCTCATTACAGCAGCAGGTGCCGACAGAGTTCTTACAATGGATCTTCATGCAGCACAGATACAGGGATTTTTCAATATCCCGGTTGACCATCTTCTGGGCCAGCCGATACTCAGTCATTATTACAAAGAAATGTTTGATGGCAAGGAAAGTGAAACGGTAGTTGTATCTCCTGACCTCGGCAGTGTTACAAGAGCAAGAAAGTTTGCGGATTATATCGATGTTCCGATTGCCATTGTAGACAAGCGACGCCCGAAGCCGAACGTTTCGGAGGTAATGAATATAATCGGTGATATTAAAGATAAAAATGTTATTTTGGTTGATGATATGATAGACACAGCAGGCACGATTGTTAACGGTGCAAAAGCTCTTATGGAAAAGGGTGCCAAAAAAGTATACGCATGCTGCACACATGCGGTATTGTCCGGCCCCGCAATTGAAAGAATTCAGAATTCTTGCATAGACGAGCTTGTCGTGTTAGATACCGTTCCTCTTACGGAAGAAAAGAAAATTGATAAAATAAAAGTTCTTTCCGCTGCTGATTTATTTGCTGAAGCAATTGAAAGAATATATGAAGATATTTCCGTAAGTACTTTATTCGTATAATACATAGTTACTTTGCTCAGCCCTGTAAAATAATTGCAGGGCTGTTGTTTTGACATATATAATTAAGGAGAAACCAAAATGTATCTTGTTGCCGGACTCGGAAATCCCGAAAAGAAATATGATTACACAAGACATAATATAGGCTTTGCCGCACTTGCGCTTTTTGCCGATAATAATAATATTAAATTAAATAAAAAGAAATTCAAAGCCGTATACGGTGAGGGTGTTATCGGCGGTGAAAAAATAATAGCCGCAATGCCTCAGACATATATGAATTTAAGCGGTGATTCCGTAAGCGAAATTGTTTCGTTTTATAAAATCCCGCCGCAAAACATTATTATAATCAATGATGATATAAGTCTTGCGCTCGGCAGGCAGAGGATACGCGTCAAAGGCAGTGCCGGAGGACATAACGGCCTCAAATCGATTATTTCGCGTCTCGGCACTGATGAATTTATCAGAATAAAAATAGGTGTAGGTGCGCCCGAAAATAAGGATTATGATCTGGCGGATTATGTTTTGGGAAAATTCTCAAAGGATGAAATGAAAATTTTATCATCCGTGCTCAGCGATGTTTCCGACGCAATAAGCATGATTATAACATCAGGCGCGGATAGGGCGATGAATAAATATAATTGATTGCAAATAAGTATTTATAGGTGGGACATATGAGTGATTTTTCAGGCATGATTTCCGACATGAGCGAATTTAAACAATGCATGGAAAGTATAAACGGTAAAAAAACTCCCGTGCATATAACCGGTATGACGGGAAGCCAAAAAAGCCATTTTATATTTTCGGTATGCTCTGCTCTCGGAAAAAAAGGGTTTGTAATAACATATGATGAAAATGAATCGGGAAGGATAAGCCGCGACTTATCGTTCCTCTTTTGTCATGAAATAAAACCGTTTAAATCCAAGGAATACATGTTCTATAATGTTGATGCGTCATCCCATACTTCCGAATATTCGAGGCTTCGCTCTCTTGCAGATATAAAAAACACTCCGTGCGCCGTTGCATCTGTAGATGCCGTTTTGACATATACCGCTGACCCCGGACTTTTTTATGAGTATTCATTTAATATAAAAATCGGCGATACCGTAGATATGAACGATATAATAGGCAAACTTGTTTTCATGGGATACAAAAGAATGCCGTCTGTGGACGGAATAGGTCAGTTCAGTGTTCGCGGTTCTATTATTGATATTTATTCTCCGTCGGATTCGTCCGCCGTCAGAATAGATTTGTTTGACGACGAGGTCGATTCTCTGCGTTTTTTTGATGTCCGTACGCAGCTTTCCACAGAGAATATCGATTCCGTTACGGTGTTTCCGTCCAAGGAACTTCTTTATGACAGCAAAGCAGCACTTAAGGCTGCGCACGCCATAAGACAGTTGAAAAACGAAAATTTATATTCCGATGCCGACAAACTTGAAAACGACGGATATTTTTCATCTCCCGATAAATATATGCCGTATTTAAGCACCGGGTTATATACCGTGTTTGATTATATAGATGATGACACGGTAATATTTCTTGATGAGGCAAAAATGCTTTATGACAATGCGGAGGTTTTTTGCAAAGAAGAGGGAGAGATAATATCCGATTTAATGTCTAAGGGCTTATTTCCGAAAACAAAAATGAAATATTACATTGACTATACCGATGTCATATCTTTTTGCGGGCAGAAAACTGTTTTGTCAATCAGCTCTATTTCGCATTCGTGCCCCGATATTTATCCGAAAGCGCTTATTGGGATAACTGCGAAGAGCCTTCAAAATTACAGCGGAAAGTCTGAATTTTTCTATGACGATATTAAATATTGGCTCAAAATGAATTACAGAGTTATTCTTGTGTGTGGTGATGAAACGAGAATAAGCAACTATATTAATTCATTTTATGATGAGGGTATTGAAGCGGCAAGAGCATCGCTTCAAAACTGTCTGCCGCCGTACGGTAAATTATATATTATCAAAGGGCATCTCGAAAAAGGATTTGAATACCCCACGATTAAAACCGTTGTTATATCCGATGCCGATACATCGCGCACGCAAAGTATCAAAATCAAAAACAAAAAACACAGCAGCCGTGATGCAATCAAAAGCTTTGAGGATCTTTCAAAGGGTGACTATGTGGTACACAGATCTCACGGTATCGGGCAGTATGTCGGTATTGTTCAGCTTGCCGTCGACGGTAATACAAAGGACTACCTTAAAATAAAATATAAAGGCTCCGATTATCTTTATGTTCCGACAAATCAGCTTGACTTTTTATCAAAATATACGGGCTCGGAAAATACTCACGTAAAGATAAACAGTCTCGGGGGAAGTCAATGGGCAAAAACGGTATCGAGAGTAAGAAAGAGTGTTGACGTTCTTGCGCAGGATCTCATTAATCTGTATGCCGAGAGGAGCAGACTTCGGGGTCATGTTTTTGAAAAAGATACCGAATGGCAAAAAGAATTTGAAGGTAAATTCATGTATGAAGAAACCGAAGATCAGCTCCGATGTATTCATGAGGTTAAAGAAGATATGGAGCAGGGCAAATGCATGGACAGACTTCTTTGCGGTGATGTCGGTTACGGAAAAACAGAAGTTGCCATACGCGCCGCATTTAAATGTGTTATGGACGGAATGCAGGTTGCGTATCTTGTTCCGACAACGATACTTGCTCAGCAGCACTACAACAATTTTTTTGCCCGTATGAGCGAATATGCCATGAGTGTTGAAATGCTTTCGCGTTTCAGAACAAAAAAGCAGCAGCAAAAAACGGTTGAAGGGTTAAAAAATGGCAGCGTGGATGTTGTAATAGGAACTCACAGACTTTTGCAGAAAGATATCAGTTTTAAAAATCTCGGTTTACTTATAATAGATGAGGAACAGCGCTTCGGTGTAAATCATAAAGAAAAGATAAAAGAGATAAAAAAGGATGTCGATGTTTTGACACTGAGCGCAACGCCCATTCCGCGTACGCTTAACATGGCAATGATCGGCGTCAGAGATTTAAGCGTGATATCCGAACCTCCCGGCGACAGATATCCCGTGCAGACATTTGTAATGGAATACAATGAATCGGTTGTTGTTAATGCCATTAAACGTGAAATGGATAGAGGGGGGCAGGTTTATTATCTCTTTAACCGTGTTGACGGAATAGAGAAGGCTGCCGCGCACATTCAGAGTATGGTGCCCGATGCAAAGGTGAGTATAGCACACGGTCAGATGACGGAAAATCAGCTTGAATCTGTTATGATGCAGCTTCTTGAGGGTGAAATCGATGTTCTTGTCTGCACAACCATAATAGAAACGGGTCTTGATGTTTCTAACGTCAATACAATAATTATCGAAAATTCCGATAAACTAGGTCTATCACAGCTATATCAGCTTCGCGGCAGGGTAGGGCGTTCCAACAGGCTTGCATATGCATATCTGACATACCGGCCCGGCAAGATGCTTGATCCCGTTGCACATAAAAGGCTTCAGGCAATAAAAGAGTTTACGGAATTCGGTTCGGGATTTAAAATAGCTATGCGTGATCTTGAAATAAGAGGTGCCGGAACACTTCTCGGAAAGCAGCAGCACGGTAATATGAATCTTGTCGGCTATGATATGTACTGCATGCTTTTGGAGCAGGCCGTAAAGGAATTAAAAGGCGAGAAATATATTGCTCCCATGGAGATAAGCGTTGATTTTAAAGAGGATGCATATATCCCCGAATCATATGTTGAGTATGAGCAGCAAAGAATTGATTTGTATAAAAAAATAGCAATGATAGATTCAATTGACGATTATTATGAAATTCAGGGTGAATTTATAGACCGTTTCGGCAACCTGCCGCCGTGTATTGTAAATCTGCTTGATATTGCATATATCAAATCACTTTGCAGAAAATGCGAAATTACGGATATAGTTCAGAGGGAAAACGATGTTGTATTTACATTTACCAATAACGCCGATCCCGATGCTGTGGTTCGTCTTGTCGGAAAATACGGCAGAGAAATGAAATTTGTATCAGGCGAAAAGTCCAAAATTATTTATAAGTCTGATAAAAATGTCCTTGCAAATACAAAAACCGTTCTCGAAACACTTAATCGGTTTTCGCATTCCGATTATGAAGCATAAATTTATAATTTGAATCAAAAAAGAGAGCCGTTACCGCATCAGGTTCGGGCTCTCTTAAGTTTTATCTTAATTTATTTATAATAATTTTTTGCTGATTTTTACCACGCAAGAAAATCATTTCCTCTCAGTTTATATATAGCTTCCGTAAAGTAATAATCCGCATAGATAATCGGAATATGAACACCCGGTGTGTTTTCGTCATTCGGGTATCTTTCTGTTCCGTATCCCACAAGGTAATCGGTATTCTCATCATAATTGCAAAAATGATCATCTGCTGCTTTAAGAATATTCATTGCAGCCGAAAGATATGTTTTCTTTTCAAATTCGTCAACATTGTTAGCGATTTCGATAAGTCCGCATGCGGCACAGCACGCAGCCGTTGAGTCATATACAACGGGTTCGTCGGGAGCTCTGAAGTCCGCTCTCGGAAGCCAATCGTCACAGCATGCCGCAATAAAGTAATTTGCCACCTTTTTAGCTGTGTCGAGGTATTCCTTCTTGCCTGTGTGTATGTAAGAAAGGATAAAACCGTAAAGCGCCCATGCCTGACCCCTTGACCAGCATGAACCTACGCATCTTCCCTGACCGCCGAGAGTTTCTATTACTTCGGGTGTGTCATGATCGTGTACAACAATGTGATTTACGCTTCCGTCTTCTCTTACGTGATCTCTAATCGCCATATCGGCATGAGCCATAGCAATAGATGCATATCTGTCGTCGCCGCTGTCTTCACTTGCCCAATAAAGCAGGGGAATGTTCATCATTGAATCGATAATTGTCCATCCCTGCTGCGTTTTTCCGTTCCAGGCTGTTATGTATCCGCCTTTTAAATTAAACCTTGCAGCCAGGCAGTTTGCAGCGTAGATAGCTCTGACTCTTGATTCTTTATCTCCGAATTTTCTGTAGTTTACGCCGCTTGAAATATGCCACATAAATCCGACATCATGGTGAAGACCGTAGTAGTCTTTGAGTGCGCCGTCCATTATTTTTTCGGCATTCAAAGCTGTGGTTTTGTATTCTTCGTTTTTGGTATCAATATACAAAAGCCACATAAGCCCGCCCCAAAAACCGTTTGTCCACCAGCAGATGTCTGTTACAGCCTTGTCGTCATGCACACCGTCAATAGCTGTATACGGAATTTTGTTTCTGCTTCTTACTGCAACTTTCTGCATTTTTTTGTCGATTTTTTCCCAAGTGTCATTAATCCATTTTTTGTTGCTGTTTATTATATCCATTAAAATCACCTCAAACATATTTTACCATATAAAGTACAAAATGTCTACATTAAAATTAATTATTGTCGTTTTTTTTGATTTTTGTATATGAAAACGGTTGGATATACTTTTAAAAAATCAAAGTATATTCAACCGCTTATAAGTTTATCGGGAATAGGATGTTTTAAGATATAATACCGTCAACAATAGAGCCGAGCGTTTTGAACATGTTGTTTGCACTGCGGTGTATTTTTTTATGCTGTTTATCGTTAATAGGGTCAATTACCATTCCCATAACAGCTCCCACAACAGCGCCTGCCGTCATAGCACATAAAAAATGTTTTGCACACATTTAAATCATTCCTTTCAAATTAAGATATATATTATTATTGATATATTAAGCAAAAATATTCAACCCATTCGGGAATTTTCATTCTTTTAAATTCACAAGAATTATATCATCGCCGATACCCGAAATATCACCCCACGGAATCCGCAGGCCTTTTGATTTTGATGCCAAAAAAAATTTTGATTTATCAGGAACAATAATGGCGGAAACCTCGCCGGTTGAAGTGCAAATTTCAAAATCGGCAACATATCCGAGCCTTTCGCTCGTCACAAGATTAATAACTTCTTTATTTTTAAAATCAGACGCCATAACCATAAAAATCGCCTCCGCAATATTTTATGATTACAGCGTCCGTTATTATTACGGTATTTTATTGTAATTCGGTAAAAAATTTCTGCATAACCTTTCTTGCAGCCGGTGCGGCGGCAGATCCTCCGAAGCCTGCATGCTCCATTACGACGCTGACCGCTATTTGCGGATCGTCATACGGCGCAAAGCCTATAAACAGTGCATGTGTTTTTGATGAGTTTTTCTTGTCGCTCGCAGTCAGCGCATTTTCGCTTGTGCCGGTTTTTCCGCAAACGTCAATTCCGCTTATCTGCGCTGCGCTGCCCGTACCGCTTTTTACAACATCAAGCATCATGTCCTTTATTTTCTGCGCTGTTTCCTTATCCGTCACGCGCCCTATGTTTTTGTTTGTTGCGGAATAAACCGGTATAGCTCCCGATTTTACCGATGAAACAACATATGGTCTCGGCATTATTCCGTCATTTGCTACAGCAGATGCAATAAGAGCAAGATGCAGCGGCGTTGCTTCTGTTTTTCCCTGACCGATAGATGCCATTGCACGCTCCGTATTCGTCATGCTTCCGGTTTGAAAGCTGCTTTTCTTAACCGGCATATCAAAGCTTATGTCTTTGTTAAAATAAAAATCCTCCGCTGTTTTTTGAAGCATGTCCGTGTCCATAATGCTTCCCATATACGCATAATAAACATTGCTTGAATATCGGAATGCCGTTTTAAGATCAGTCATTCCGTAGGCATATTTTTTGTTTTCATTCTGAAAAGTATGGTTGTTGAGCTTGTCGCCGCTGTCGGATTCAATGGTTATCTGACCGTTTCTATCGTTATACGTTTCATTTTCAAATCCGTTTTCAAATATTGAAGCGCTCATAACCGTTTTAAAAGTTGAGCCGGGCGGATATGTAACCTGAAATGCTCTTGAATACAGCGTTGAATCCGAAAGTTTATCATAATTTTTTGATAAAACATCGGGATTTGGGTTGAAATCCGGTTTTGATACCATTGCAAGAATTTCTCCTGTTTTCGGGTTCATTGCAACAATAGCTCCGTTATAGCTGCCGAGCGCTTCATCCGCCGCTTTCTGCAGTTCGTTGTCAATCGTCAGATAAAGGTCATTTCCCTTGGCTTTGCCTGTTTCTATACGGTTTTTTATGTTCATAACATTGCTCAGGCTGTCACCTCCGAGAAGATCGGCATTGTATTCCATTTCAAGGAGAGTCCTGTTTGAATAATCCTTTGAAACATAGCCTATTACATGGGAATACAAATTGTCAAACGGATATTTTCGTGTGATTTTTCCGTCCTCTTCTTCACTGTATGCAAGGGCGGTCATATTTCTGTCGTAGATTGAACCGCGCAGCACCTTCCGGTCTCTTACGGTATTTCTGGCATTGTATACAGACTGCGTATATTCATTTCCGTGTCGTATTTCGATATATGTTATATATCCGATAAGCGTTATAAACATAACGCAAAAAACGGCAAGTAAATGTATTGCTCTTTTGTTGTTCATTCAGTATTCACCTTCTTACATATAAACTGTATCTGTTTTAACAATTGTAACCGACGGACCGAACACATCATCGATTTTTTTAACGAAGCTTTCGTAAGTTTCGCATGTGCAGGCGCATGTTAAAGAGATTGATTCAGCATAATTGCTGTCTATTATGCTGCACCCCGATTGATCGGCAATATATTTGAACCTGTCAAATGCATTGTAGGGGATGCTGACCGAAAAAATATCGTTAAGAGTAAGCTTTTTAATTCCCGCGTTTTCAAGAGCAAGCTTTGCGCTCAGGCCGTATGCGCGCACAAGCCCTCCGGTGCCTAAAAGTATTCCGCCGAAATACCTTGTGACAGTGCAGACACAATCCGTGAGTCCGTTTGCTTCAAGTATTTCAAGTATCGGCATGCCTGCCGTTTTTGAGGGCTCCCCGTCATCACTGTATCTTTTGGTTGTGCCTGTGATATATGCATATGCACAGTGCTTTGCGTCAAAATATTTTTTTTTGATGTTTTTAATAAAATCAATTGCTTCGGCTTCGTCTTTTACATGGGCAATATCGCCTATAAATTTAGACCGTTTTTCCGTTACTTCGGATGATGCCCGCTCTGCCGGTGTAAGATATATATTGTTCATAAATAAACCTAAAGCGGCGGGATAATTCCCCGCCGCACCTTTAATCAAATTTAATATACTGTTTTATATATATTTATAAATATTTTCAGGTAATTCCTCTTTGTCGGCACTGATACAAACAGTAAACGTTATATTCTTTTTCTGTGAAATGTTATCGATATCTTCTATAAAAGAAGCAAGATTGTCAATATCATCGGGAACTATTTTAAATAAGCTGTCTATAAAAACGGAAGATATATCATAATTTTGGGAGAGGATTCCGTTGATAAAGCTTTTAAATATTTTAAATTCATCCATATTATATTCCGCAACGTCAATAAGTCTTACGGAATGATTAAGGTCAAGCACATGCCTGTCTCCGTTGCATATAAACACAATATCACCGTGTTCATTTTCCAGCGCACCGTGAACACCGTCTATCATTGCTTTTGTCTTTCCGGAACCTTTTTTGCCAACAATTAAATTTACCATTGTTTATTCCTCCTCATATATATAATTGATTAGCTATATTATACAATATTACTCAAAAAAAAGCAAGATGTTTTTGGTAAAAAAATTGTTTGCAGGTAAATTTTTTACAATTTGTATAAAGCGAATGACAAAAAGGCCCCTTAAGTGCTATGCTTCCTGTGCATCATTTATGAGTGTAACCCTTGCGCATCCGGTTAAAAGATCGGCATAACATACCGATACGGTATTCACACGGAGCAAATTTTCTCCGTAAATTTTAACGATAAACAAAGATTGATATGCATTTTCTATAATACAGTTTTTCAGCGTAAACATTTTTCTCCCTTTTTTTATGCACAAATAGATCTTTTTTCCCGTATTTTTTTGAATCATTTTTCTGTAGTAATCGATATTGTATTTCGGAATCATAAATTTCCCTCCGTGTTTAATAAATTAAGGTTATTATTGACGGTTTATTGTTTAAATATTCCTGAATATTAAATAAATAACTGTCAAACATAACATAGGGTGAATTGTTATGTTTGACTTTTTAAAATATGCTCCGTCAAATAAAAAAAATGATTTTGATTTGACTTTTGAAACAAAGACGGAAAAAATTAAAGACGAAAAAAACGATATAAGCTTATCGGCAGATATCGATGTTAATTATACAAATGCGTGCTCGGTTCTTCATGCCGATATAAACGGCGATATAGTTGTGAGGCGCTTTAACTGGAATTTTAACAACGATTCCTTAAAAGGATTTATCATATGTGCCGACGGTTTATCGGATTCGGATTCGATAAACGAATACATTTTGATGCCCGTTATGAAAAATAAATATACATCGGATAAAACTCCCGACAATGACGATCTCATAAAATACTTTGCCGAAAATGTCATGCCGCAGATACAGATAACATACGAAACCTCCCTTACCAAGATGACCGATTTTGTAAACATAGGAAATGTTATGCTGGTGATAGACGGGTGTACATGCGGAATTATCATAGACGTAAAATCATGGGAACACAGAGGCGTGGATTCGCCTGTTAACGAAGATGTTGTCCAGGGACCTCACGAGGGATTCAACGAAGTTTTAAGGTCTAACACTGCTCTTATCAGAAAATCGGTAAACTGCAGTGATTTAATTATGGAAAGCTTCGAATTCGGAAAAAAAACAAAAACATCCGCGTCACTTGCGTATATAGATGGTATAATAAATACATCACTTCTTGAAAATATAAAATCGCGTTTAAAAGATATACAGGGTGATTTTATATTTTCCGTTTTTGATGTGGAAAAAGAGCTTGAAGAGAGAAGTTTGATTACGATGCCGCAGATTATAACGACGGAAAGACCCGACAAGGTGTGCAGATCTCTTGCGGAGGGCAGGGCGGCTCTTGTTTTAAACGGGAGCTCGCATGCGCTCATTCTTCCGTCAAATATAACGGATATAATCGCATCACCCGAGGATTCATATCTCAGAAAACCGTTTTCGGTATTTATAAAAATGATCAGGATAATTGCCGTAATTCTGTCGCTTTTAACACCCGGCATATATCTTGCCGTTACAAAATACCATACCGAATCCATCCTGACGGATATGCTTGTCTCTTTGTCATCAGCGCGTGCCAGCGTTCCGTTTTCTTCTCTTACGGAGGTCATAATAATGGAGCTGTCGTTTGAGCTTATCAAAGAAGCCGGAATCAGGATTCCGGGTGCAATAGGGTCATCACTCGGAATAGTCGGCGGCCTGATACTCGGTCAGGCTGCGGTTACCGCAGGAATCGCAAGCCCGATAGTGATAATTATTGTTTCCGTATGCGGCATAGCGTCATTTGCAATTCCGTCATATTCGCTGTCGTTTTCATTCAGGATATCGCGGTTTGGTTATATTTTTGCCGGGGCGCTTCTCGGTCTTGTCGGAATTGTCTGCTTTTTTGCGGTTCAGATGACGCTTATACTTGGGACAAAAAATTTCGGCGTGCCGTTTTGTGTTCCGTTTTCTCCTAAAACATCCGCTCATCCGTTTTACCACGCTGTTTTTGATACACACTTTTTGGTTAAAAGTCCGGATTATTTGCGGGGAGTCAATAAAAATTCAGGGGGAGATGAGGATAAATGAAAATAAAAATCGGCAGCGGTGAGGCGGGTGCGGCGGTAACACTCTTTTCTCTTTGTCCGTTTTTAATGTTCGTTATAGACAGAACGTATAATATTTCGGGTTTTTTTTCGGTATTTAATTTGATTGTTGCTCTCGGTGCGGCTTTTATCGCTTTTTACTGTCTGAAAAAATATACGTTAACCTTTGGCGGTCTGAATATTACCGATGTGGTAAAAACGTCATTTCCGAAATATATATTCATAATTTTTACGCTGCTTTCGTTTGCTGTAATATTTTTGTATACATGTATAAGCTTTTCTCTTTACAGCGGCAACATTATAAATTTCGGAACCGAAAAGCTTGCAACGGACGATATATCGCTTTTTTTGTGTATAAGCGCCGCCGCTTGCGCAACACTCGGTATGGAAGCGCTGACAAGAAGCTCTTATATATCTTTAATCATAACATTTATATTAATATCCCTTATGACTGTAATTACGCTTGATGCGTGGGATGCTGAAAATATATATCCGCTTTTTGGAAAAGACGTTTTACGTTCAGCAGTAAACTTTCATCCGATATCCGCTTTCGGGGGCATATTCGCCGTGCTTTTTATTGCAGATAAATTCAGATGTAAAAAAAACTTTACCTCATGTGTAAAAAAAGCAATACTCGTGATTTTTATGATATGCGCCATGTTGCTTCTGATTTATGTTTTCACTGTTCCGTATCCTATGGGCAAGCTGTATTTTAGTTCGCTGGAGGCTGTATTTTCATCAGTTTCAAAAGGAAGCATATTTCACAGATACGAAATCATTTTGCTTTTTGTAATAATTCTGATAAATGTATTTTCGGCATCTGTCGGTCTTATTATCAGTTCGTCTATCTTGTGCAGCCTTACAAACTTTGACGATACAAAACCGTTTGTAATTTGCCTTTCACTGCTTTTGTACAATTCGTGTTCATTAAAATTTAATACGGATTTATATGAATTTGTTTCGTGTTTGATGTTTGCTTTGTCAATAGCAGTTCCTTTGATTACGGTCTTTAAAAGAAGAAATGGTATCAAGCGTAATTTGTAATTATCGATTCGGAGGTTATTATGAAAAAAATTACGGTAATTTTTATTGTGGCAGCTTTTGTATTTTTGTTTGGAGGATGCACAGCGTCATCAGAAATAGAAAATAAAAAAATAGTAACCGCGTGCAGTGCGGAGGCGGCTCTTTCGGGGAAGATCTATAAGTTTTATGTCTCTGTTCCGTCGGGAGAAGACGGCGGCGAGGACGGAAGCTTCGTTTCATCGGCAAAAATATATGAATTTAAATCAAAAAATTTTGAAGAAGCCGTTGAACAATTTAAGTCCGACGGAGGCGGAGAAATAGATCTTGATCACGTAAGCCTGTTCATTTCGGATAAAAACTATCTGGAAAGCTGTTTTGAAGATGACGAGCCGTATATTCGCCGGCAAATAAAAATGAATCCCATGGTTAATTTTTGCATCGATCTCTCGGGCGGAAACGAAATATTTGACTGTATAAGTACCGAATATGACGGAAACACCGAGAATTTTACTTCTTTCATGTTTGAAAAAAGCAATTCGGACGTATCCTGTTCAATATCCGATATTGCGCTTGCTGTTTATAATAAATATTACACAGCCGTAATCCCGGTAATTAAAACGGTTGATATGGATAAGGGCAGCCTGGCGAATATATGCGCTGTTTCATTTTATAACACCGGTGACAACGTGAAAATTATAGACGGTAACAACTGTGAAAATTTCCGTACGCTGATATCCGAAAACGGAAAAAAGCTTATTTCGAGGTTTGTTTTTCTGAAAAACGGCAGATTACATCTGGCAATTCCCGATGATTTTAAAGGCAGGGATGATTTTCTCAGCCTTGCAAAGAAAAATTTTGCCGAGAATTACGACATATTTAATTGTATGTATTACTCAAAAAGACTTTTTATAACATCATCGGACTATTTTAAGTTTATGAATGAAAATTCTTTGTCCGATGTGATTTTTAACTGAGGTGTGTGCCTGTGCTTATTTTTAAAATAATTTTGTTGCTTTTTATATTAAAATATTTGATTTCCTGCATAAAATTTTCTGCAAAAACAAATAATTATCCGACGATGTATGCTTTAATTATACTTGCAGGATGCGGATTTGCAGTATCGGTTTTGCAATTTTTTTGATGTGTTGATGTTGAAAGCGGTAAAAAAATATGATATAATGTCAATAGGAATAATTAACTAAGGGGGCATGACTATATAAACGGTAAAAAGTTTGGATCAACAATCTATAATAGTAATGAAGAAATAAATCCTTCTGGTTGGCGGATCGTATCAGACAATGATCCGGACCCCTATATAGTTACTGAATACTGGAGAAGATATGGTTGTATGGATAAACACGGTCATGGAACACATGTATCCGGAATAATTGCAGCCGAACAAAATAATACTGATGGCATATCGGGAATTGCACCCGAATCAAAAATTGTTCCTATTAAAGTATTAGGAATGCCAATAAACAATGTACCTACATATAATCAAGATATATATAACTTAATATATGCTATAAAATATATAAAAGATAATAATATAGAAATAGCAAATATGAGTGTGGATTTTTGGGGATACAGTGAGATGTCTATTTTGGAATTGGAAACTGCAATGAAAAAGGCCTCAAAGACATTATTTGTTGTTGCGGCAGGAAACAATGGAGTTGATTTATCAAATGATAGTGATCATTATCCTGCGTGTGCAGATGTGGAAAACATAATTGTTGTTGCAAACCTTAAGAGTGATGGAATGTTATCGCCGGATTCAAATTATGGGGGAAATACAAGTATCGCAGCTCCTGGTACTAATATATTTAGTTCATATCCGAATAGTGATTACCTTTTAAGGAGTGGAACCTCTATGGCTGCTCCGCACGTCTCCGGTGCTGCAGCACTTATCAAGTCTTATTATACCAATTTGACACCGTTAGAAATTAAACAAAGATTAATAGGTGCAAATAACGTATCATATGATAGCAAGCTTAGTGATAAAATTTCCAGTAGTGGTTCGTTAAATGTGTGGAATTCATTTTGCAATGACTCTCCCATACCCAGAAAAGCACCAAGGAGATCAAATGATAAAAGTATAAAAGAACGAATACTTGATATGAAAAGAACGGCAAGAAAATCGTCATTTACAAATAGGGTTTTTGTAAATATTAGTGATGAAATTGATAAAATAACACTATTGCATGAATTAGTTCCGAATGCAGATATTATTGAGGAAATCCAATTGACAGGCAGTTTTGTAATTGAATTTAAAACGGTTGAGGAAGCAATAAGTTCAATTGAAGTACTTAACGAAAATGAAAGTGTTATCTATGCAGAACCGGTATATAATACTCGTTTGTCATTTAATTAGAGGAGGAGAGTTTTATAATGAAAAGAATCATAGCGACTTTAATAAGCATATTTATTTTTTGTAATGGATGCATTGCCTATGCAAATAACGTATCAAAATCAACTGATTATGACGAAATTAAAAGAAAAATAATTAGGGTGAAAAACAAAAATTTGTCAGATATTTCTGCATTCACAAATAGGGTTTTTGTTAATATGAATAATAAAGTAAACAAAAGAGAACTATTAAATAAATTGGTGCCTAATGCAACAATTGTTGAAACAATTCAAATAACCGGGAGCATTTTGATTGAATTTGAAACAGTGGAAGAGGCGATAGATTCTATTGATATTCTTAATAAAAACAAAAATGTTAATTATGCTGAACCGGTATATGTAATAACCATGGGACCGCCGCTTCCGATATCTACAACTCCATCTCAATTGACGGAAAAAGGTAAAATTACAATAATGCGCGAGATGGATATCCTCAACAAAAGCGGCATAATCGTGGGTGATCCCGACGGCAATTTGCGCGAAAATGATGAAATAACAAGAGCAGAATTTGTCGCTGTTTTGTGTCGTGCTATGGGCTGCGAGAATGAAACGGAAAATGATGATTTGAAACAGAAAAATTATTTTCCAGATGTTCTGGCAGAGCATTGGGCGTCGGGTTACATAAACTTTGCATATGAAAACGGTGCAATAAACGGATTTACCGACGGTAAGTTTTATCCCGAAGAAAAAGTAACAAACGAACAGGTTGTAAAAATGCTGATCGGCGCATGGGGCTACGGTGATGAAGCAGAGAAAAACGGCGGTTATCCGGACGGGTATCTTAAAATTGCAAAGGAGAACGGGATTTTCAACGCAATAGAATTTGACAATAAAAGCGCTTCAAAACGCTGGGTTGCGTCTGTGTTTGTGTACGGTGTACTTTCAATGTCCTCAAAAAATCCCGTTGTTAACCCTCCGATATAAACGGTACCTATCCATTTTGAAAATATAAGAAATGAAAATGATTCCGACGGCTGAAAAAATTTAACAAGTTGTTGTTGAAATTATATCCGATCGGTGGTATAATAAATATATGTTATGCAGATATGGCGGTGAATAACTTGGATATATATTTTTTGGGTACATGCTCCGGTACGGAACCTTTGCGCGGAGCGTGTCATCAGAGTATGGCTTTAAAATGCGGTGACAGCGTATATTTTTTTGATGCGGGCGAGAACTGTTCGCGCACGGCGCATTTGTGCGGCATTGATCTTTTAGCCGTCAGAGCCGTATTTATATCGCATACTCATATGGATCATATCGGCGGTCTCGGTAATTTACTTTGGAATATGAGAAAGCTGCACTATAACTGTGATTATAAAGACGGTGTGTGCAAAAAAACGGTATTTATTCCGAATATTTCCACATACGAATCATTCATGAATATATTAAGAAATACGGAAGAATCATTCCATATATTGTTTGAGCTTGAAGGCAGACAATATAAAAGCGGTGAAATTTACCGCGATGAAAATATAAAAGTGACGGCTTTCCCCACGGCTCATATGGGCTTGAACCCCGTAATGTCATATTGTTTTTTGATTGAGTGTGAGGGCGAGAGAATAGTGTATTCGGGTGATATTGAATCTATTTCGGAGCTTGATGATCCGATATCCGATTACTGCGATGCACTTATGTGTGAAACAGGTCATGTAACCCCGTCCGCCGTGTGTGAATATGCAAGGACTCATAACGTAAAAAAACTTTATTTTACGCACAATAACAGACGCATCGTAAAAAATCCGGCGGCATATTCGAATACCGTAAAAAATATATTCGGCAATGAAGCGTATATATGCACTGACGGAATGAAAGTTATATTGTGATTTTGTGTATTATGCACTCTATTTTTATGGATAATAATTGATTTTAAGTAATAATTTTGTTGACAAAACGAAATTTACGTGATATAATGTTTTAGAAAGCAAAGCAGAGATTCACCTCTCACCTTATGGTTTAAAGGTACTTATAAGGTTAATACTTATCGCGTTTTGTATAAGTGGGTGAGTTCGCCCACTTTTTTTAATGCTCATATCATTGAGAGTGCAGAAAATATTCTGCTTTTCTTTGCTTAATTTATTTATGGAGGTGCTTTGTCATCAGTAACAAAGAATTGTTGATTAATGAAGAGATCAAAGACAAAGAGGTAAGATTGATTGATTCCGACGGAACACAGCTGGATATCGTATCTTTGGATATTGCCATGAAAAAGGCAGAAGACAGAGGCATGGATCTGGTTAAGATTGCTCCTCAGGCAAAACCACCCGTTTGTAAAATAATGGATTACGGTAAGTACCGTTTTGAAATGTCAAAACGTGAAAAAGAAGCTAAGAAGAATCAGAAGACCGTCAGCATTAAAGAAATAAGAATCAGTCCGTCAATTGATGTCCATGATTTTGAAACAAAAGTTAATCATACGAAGAAATTCCTTTCTTCGGGTGACAAAGTCAAGATTACGGTTCGTTTCCGCGGCAGAGAGCTTCATCATACCCGTCTTGGCAACGAGCTTCTCGAAAAATTTTCGGAAGCTGTATCCGAAGTCGGAAATGTTGAAAAGGGTGCCAAACTTGAAGGACGTAACATGTCTATGACCGTTGCACCGAAATAACCAAAACTTATATACTTAAATAATCGGAAGGAGTGTATTAAGACTATGCCTAAGATCAAAACCCATAGAGGCGCGGCAAAAAGATTCGGCCTTACCAAAAACGGAAAGGTTAAGAAAAATCAAGCTTACAGAAGACACATTCTCACAAAGAAATCCACAAAGAGAAAGAGATTGCTCAGAAAGCATACTTATGCTTCTAAGGCAAATGCAGCTACGATCAAGAGACTGATATTGTATAAATAATATAGAGGAGGCGTTTTAAAATGGCTAGAGTTAAAGGCGCTATGGCTACAAGAAAGAGACGTAAAAGAGTTTTAAAACTTGCAAAAGGATATAGAGGCGCAAAAAGCAAATTATTCAGAACAGCAAAACAGGCTGTAATGAAATCACTTGTATATTCATATATCGGCAGAAAGCAGAGAAAGAGAGATTTCAGAAGACTCTGGATCACCAGAATCAGTGCAGCTTGCAAAATGAACGGAACAAATTATTCTCAGTTTATGAACGGTATTAAAAAAGCCGGTGTAGATATAAACAGAAAGATGCTTTCGGAAATTGCAATTGCAGATCCCGCAGCTTTTACAGAGCTTGTAGAAAAAGCAAAAGCAGCTTTAAACTAATTTTTTAAAAATTTATCCCCGAAATGGTTTTGATCATTTCGGGGATTCTTTTTAATTATGATTTTATTTGACTTGCAACAAGGCTTTCACCGCAATATATTTTGCGAAGCTTTGGTTTTTCGATTTTTCCTGTTGCGTTACGCGGAACATCTGCAAAAATAATTTTATGCGGACGCTTGTAACGCGGCAGAGCCTTGCAGAATGTATTAATATCATCCTCCGTGCATACGGCGTCTTTTTTGATTTGTATAATGGCGGCCGCAATTTCACCGAGTCTGAGGTCGGGCAGACCGATAACCGCAACATCGCTTACTGCAGGATGTGATCTTAAAAAGTCTTCTATCTGAACGGGATAGAGGTTTTCTCCTCCGCTTATGATAACATCTTTCTTTCTGTCAACAAGATATATGAACCCGTCCTCGTCCTGCATTGCCATATCTCCGGTAGAAAGCCATCCGTCATGCAAAACATCCGCCGTTGCTATTTCATCCTTATAATAGCATGTCATGACACCGGGGCCTTTAAGAAGCAGTTCACCCACATCACCGCGTTTAACGTCATTTCCGTTGTTGTCGGCAATTCTGATCTGCCAGCCGTAACCCGGTATTCCGATTGCACCAACTTTATGTATGTTTTCAACACCGAGATGCACGGCACCGGGGCCGATTGATTCCGAAAGACCATAGTTTGTATCATAAAGATGATTCGGAAATACTTTTTTCCATCTTTTTATAAGACTTGGCGGAACAGGCTGAGCCCCTATGTGCATAAGCCTCCACTGTGAAAGCGAATAATCGTCCAAATTTATTTCTTTTCTGTCAATTGCATCAAGAATATCTTGCGCCCACGGAACAAGAAGCCATACTATGGTGCATTTTTCGTTTGAAACCGCTTCAATTATATTTTTAGGTTTTATTCCCTTAAGCAGCACGGCTTTACCTCCGGTTACAAGAGATCCGAACCAATGCATTTTTGCTCCTGTGTGATAAAGCGGCGGTATGCATAAAAATACATCGTCATGCGTCTGACCGTGATGCTTTTGTTCAACGGTTGCCGCATGCATCAAACTTTCATGATTATGCAAAATAGCCTTCGGGAATCCCGTTGTTCCCGATGAAAAATATATTGCCGCGTCATCTTCATCGGTGAGCTCAATATCGGGTGATATGCTTGAGAAGTTTGCCGCGAGATGATGATAGTTTTCGGCAAAAGTGGGGCATGTATCTCCGACGTAAAAAAGCAGCTTTACATTCGGCATACAGTCGTATATTTCCTCTATTCGTCCTATAAATTCCGGTCCGAATATTAATGCGTCAACATCCGCAAGGTCAAGACAGTATTTTATCTCATCTGCCGTAAATCTGTAGTTTATCGGCACGGCAAGTGCGCCGGTGTTCAATATTCCGAAGTATATCGGCAGCCATTCAAGGCAGTTCATCAAAAGTATTGCAACCTTGTCGCCTTTCTTTATTCCTCTGCTCAAAAGAAGATTTGAGCATCTGTTCGCCTTTTCCTGAAAAACGCTCCACGTTATTTCACGTCTGTATTCTTCGGCATATCCCGCTTCAATCAGTTCATAATCTTTCCATGTTGCCCGTCTTACTTCTTTTATATCGGGGTTTATTTCAACAAGAGCCGTCTGCTGAGGATATTTCTCGGCATTTTTCTTTAAGTATTGCATTATAGGCATTTGTTTCTACCTCTTTCAAAATATCATTTTGTATAACTATATAATTATATCACTTTAAATATTTAGTGTCAAATATTTTTTGCTGTTTTTTTGTTCTGTTTAAAATTTGTATAAATTAAGTATTGATTTTTTTGCAATAAAAATATATAATATATTATAAATATAAAAATGTTTTGTATCGGAGATTAATACATATGAAAAAAAAATACGTTTTAATAGCTTTGGAGCTTTTCGGATTGGAAATATTTTTTTCAATTCTGTCATTGTTTTTTTATCCTTTTTTTGAATGGATTCACAATGACATTATCTACAGCATTTTTACGGCGTGGCTCTTTTTGGGCGCCGTTCATTCCACTTTCTGGCAGCTCGGAAACAAAGAAAGAAAAAATATCATCATACAGAATAACCATCTTAAAGATGGTGAGCCTCCAATAAAGCAAAAACAGTTGACAGGCGCAAAAATTGCATTTCCTTTTTTCATTGTTAATATTTTGGTGATTGTCATTGCATATTTTCATGGTAATGCCGGTATGAACGCAATTTGGATAACTCACAGGATATTCCAGTTTACTTTTGCGGGATTTTTGGGTAATGAAACCCACACGCTTAAATATGTTTTAAACGGAATGCTTGTTTGTCTTGTTATGTACATCCCGTGTATAACAGGATATATTTCGGGTGCTCATAATTTTAGCCTTATAGAAAAATATTTCCCCAAAATAATATATAAACAAAAGAAAAAGCCGAAAAAAGATACTAAAACCGAATAATGATATAAAATATTACCGCATAAAATTATATTAATTAATATTTTATCGGCGGTGATCATGTGATTTTTTGCATAAAAAAACAAACGGTATATAATTGCATATTTTTTCTTGTACTTTTGTGTACGTTTATTTTTCGGGGCAACTCCAGTATTCTTACCGAGAAAACATCCGCGGTTGCGATAAGCGGCAAAACAATAGTTGTTGATCCGGGTCACGGCACTCCGGACGGCGGCGCTGTTGCCGATGACGGAACTCTTGAAAAAGACATAAATCTGACGGTATCAAAAAAGCTCGGTTCGCTTTTACAGCAAAGCGGCGCAAATGTTGTATATACACGCGAAAACGATAATGCCGTTACCGATAATCTTAATGATAAAATACGAAATATAAAGCTTGATGACTTAAAAAACAGAAAAAAGATTGCTCAAAAAAGCAATGCCGATATTTTTATCAGTATTCATATGAATAAGTTTTCCGATAAATCATACAGCGGAGCACAGGTGTTTTATCAGGGAAAATCACAAGAGAGCAAAGCTCTTGCCAAAATAATTCAAAAAAATATGCGTAAAATTGCAGATAACAAAAATAGGAGAGAAGCAAAAGACAGCAAGACCTCAATTTTTGTACTTAAGGATATGAAAATGCCTGCAGTATTGGTGGAATGCGGTTTTTTATCCAATGATGAAGAAAAAGAAAAGCTTTTGACCGATTCATATACGGATAAAATAGCATATTCAATATATTGCGGTATTTTTGAATATATATCAAATAATCAAACTTAGGAGATGTTATAAAATGGCTAAAGGAAAAATTTCAGTCAATACGGAAAATTTAATGCCGATAATCAAAAAATGGCTGTATTCGGATACGGATATATTTATGCGTGAGCTTATTTCAAATGCTCAGGATGCCATAACAAAGCACAAAAAGCTTGTTTCCGTCGGCGAAGCCGAAAAAGAAAGCAGCTATGCCATAAATGTTGAAGTAAAAAAAGATGATAAAGAAATTGTCATTAGTGATAACGGTATCGGAATGACCGAAGAAGAAGTAAAGAAATATATCAATCAGGTTGCTTTTTCGGGAGCAGAAGAATTTGTTGAAAAATATAAAAACGAAAAAGATGACGATAACAAAATAATCGGTCATTTCGGTTTGGGCTTTTATTCCGCATTCATGGCGGCATCGGAGGTTGAGATAGATACACTCTCATATGCCCCCGGTTCTGAGGCTGTTCACTGGGTTAGCGACGGCGTCAGTGAATATAAGATAACCAAAAGCAAAAAGACAACCCGCGGAACGGACATTACACTTCATGTATCCGATGAAAATGCCGATCTTCTCGAAAAAGGCAAGATACGTTCAATCCTTAATAAGTATTGCGCATTTCTTCCTATTGAAATTTATCTTACCGACGGCAGCGAAGGGGATAAGGAGGTAGCTCCGATAAACGATACAAATCCTCTTTGGCTCAAAAAGCCGTGTGATTGTACCGACGAGGAGTATAAGGAATTTTACCATAAGGTATTTATGGACTTTAACGATCCGCTGTTTTGGATTCATTTAAATGTCGATTACCCGTTTAACCTGAAAGGTATTTTATACTTCCCGAAACTTAATCATGAATTCCAGAGCATAGAAGGTCAGATAAAGCTTTATAACAATCAGGTGTTTATAGCCGATAATATCAAAGAAGTTACACCCGAGTATCTCATGCTTTTAAAGGGCGTTATCGACTGCCCCGATCTTCCGCTTAACGTATCGAGAAGCTTTTTGCAAAATGACGGCTATGTAAATAAAGTATCATCTCATATTATAAAGAAAGTTGCGGACAAGCTCAACAGTCTCTATAAAACCGAAAACGAAAAATTTACGTCTTATTGGGACGATATAAACCCGTTTATCAAATACGGCTGCATGCGTGACGAAAAATTTTATGACAGAGTTAAGGATATATTAATATTCAAAAAGCTTGATGACACATACATTTCTTTAAAAGATCTGCTTGAACGTGATTCCAAGGAAATCTTTTATGTTACCGATCCCACGGCGCAGTCGCAGTATATTGAGCTTTTAAAATCCGAAAATATAGAGATGATTTATTTAAACAATGCAATAGACGATCATTTCATAAGCCTTTTGGAATATAAAAACCCCGGTCTGAAATTTAAAAGGGTAGATTCGTATGTCAGTGACAGCCTCAAATCATCCGATGAAAATAAGGATACAGATGAAGCGTTAAAGACCCTTTTTGAAAAATTTGCAGGCGGGGCAAAGGTTGAGGTTCAGGCTCTGAAATCAGCCGATATATCCGCAATGTATATTTTGTCAGAAGAGGCAAGACGTATGGAGGAAATGTCTAAAATGTACGGAAACATGGGTATGATGAATCTCCCCAAATCCGAAAGAACTCTTATCGTCAACAGTGCAAGCCCTCTTGTTCAAAAGCTTGATTCCATCGGTGATGAAACCAAGAAAGATGATATATGCCGTGAGATAATAAACATTGCCAAATTGTCTCACAACACGCTCACCGCCGAAGATAAAAACGCGTTTATCAAAAATACAACAGATATACTGCTGAAATATATTTCTGAATAATATAAAAACAATGCATGTCCGTTATTTGGGCATGCATTGTTGGTTTGTATATTCTCTTATTGATTAAATTCCTTTATCTTTCTTTGCATCTCACGCTTTGCCGAAGCTTCGGCTATGGACTGACGTTTGTCGTAGTTCTTTTTACCCTTTGCTAAACCCAATTCAACCTTGATTTTTTGCCCTTTAAAATATACCTGTGTCGGAATCAGTGAATATCCATTTTCCTTTAACTTTCCGATAAGCTTCAGTATCTCATATTTATGAACAAGCAGCCTGCGCGCTCTCAGCGGATCACAGTTAAAAATATTTCCCTTTTCATAAGGGCTTATGTGCATCTGTTTCAGCCATATTTCGCCGTTGTCTATCGATGCGTACGAGTCTCTGATGTTCACATGCCCCATACGCACGGATTTAACCTCCGTGCCTTTAAGCTCTATTCCGCATTCATATTTTTCTTCAATAAAATAATCGTGGTATGCTTTTTTGTTGTTTGATATTAATTTTACCGTATCATTCATTTAAATCACCGTTTTCTATAATATAGTCAATTTCTTTAGTCTGCGGGTCAGCGCGTTTCACGGTTATACGCAGCTTGTCACCAACGGAGAAAACCTTTCCGTATTTTCGTCCCGTCAGAGTCATGTTTTTATCGTTATAATCATAATAGTCATCATCAAGATCCGTCATTGAAATCAGCCCCTCAATTCCCGAGGGTATCTGCGCAAACAGACCGAATGACGTAACCGACGCTACAACAGCATCAAACTGCTCGCCGATAAACCTTTGCATATATTTTGCTTTCATCATGTCGTCAGCATCTCTTTCCGCCTCCATGGCGGTTATCTCTGCCTCGCTTGATGACTTTGCCGCCTTTTTTACAAACTCTGAAAGATATTCGCTTCGTTTTTCATTCAATCCCGATGTCAGATATTCTTTTATTATTCTGTGAATAACCAAGTCGGGATAACGTCTTATCGGAGATGTAAAGTGGCAGTAATATTTAAAATCGAGTCCGAAATGACCGATGCATTCTTCGCTGTAGCGCGCTTTCATAAGCGAGCGCAGCATCATTTTGCTGATCATGAGCTCTTTATCCGTATTTTTAATTTTGCTTAGCAGATCCGCAAAATCCTTCGGGTGTACGTTTTCGGCTTTACCTTTCAATCTGTAACCGAAAAATGATATGAATTTGTTAAACGTCTTTATTTTATCTGCAGACGGCTTTTCGTGAACACGGAAAATAAACGGAATATCACACCAAAACATATCCTCCGCAACGCATTTGTTTGCCGCAAGCATAAATTCTTCTATTAAGCTGTGCGCCTGCGTTGGTTTTGCTTTATAAACATCGATTGCTTCGCCGTTTTCATCAACCGCAATCTTTATCTCGGGAAAGTCAAAATCTATGCTTCCTTTTTCAAGGCGGTTTTTTTTAAGCGTTTTAGCAAGATTGTTCATATCCGATAAAATTTCGGTTATTTCCGAATATTTTGTGCATAAATCCTTATCTCCGTCAAGAATAGCGCTTGTGTCATTGTATGTCATACGGTATTTTGATTTTATGACGCTTTTGCATATTTCATGATCCTTTATTTTGCCGTCCTTGTCAAAATCCATTATTACCGAAAGCGTGAGTCTTTCGCAATCGGGGTTTAAGCTGCACAGCCCGTTTGAAAGCTTTTTGGGCAGCATCGGAATCACATATCCGGGTAGATATACGCTTGTGCCGCGTCTGCGTGCTTCAATGTCAAGAGGGGTGTTTTCCGTCACATAATGTGTAACGTCGGCTATGTGAACACCGAGCCTATATCCGTCATCATGTGTTTCAAGGCTTACCGCATCGTCAAAGTCTTTGGAATCGTCTCCGTCAATTGTAAATGTGATGTTTTGTCTGAAATCGCGCCTGTCTCTTATTTCTGCTTCCGAAATGGAATCTTTTATGCCCTCTGTCTGATTTTCAACTTTTTCCGGCCAATTTTCATCAATTCCGAACTTTCTTACTATAGATTTAATATCCGCAGCATAATCTCCGGCTTTGCCCAATATCTCCGTGATCTCTCCCTCGGGATTTTTGTCTTTTTCGGGCCAATTTGTTATTTTTACCGTCATTTTTGAATTATTTTTTGCTCCCGAATTTTTTGATTTCGGGATGTATATATCAGATCCGAATGCTTTATCATCAGCTATGACGAACCCGAAATTTCTTTCTTTAATATATTTTCCGGCAATGGGAGAATCCGAATGAGATAATATTTTTATTATTTTGCATTCACTGCACTTGTCCGCCGTTCTGCTTTTTTTTGTTATTTTTGCAAGCACCGTATCATTATTGAATGCGTTCAGTGTATCCGACGGTGAAACGAAAAATTTATTTCCGTCCTCATCGGTTAAAAATCCGAATCCCTTTCCGGAAGAGCGAAATTCACCCTTTATAATCCCCGAGCCTGCCAATACGGAATATTTGTTTTTTGCATTTTTAAATATTTTTCCGTCCTGTTCAAGCTGCAGCAAGAGGTTCATAAAATTATTTTTTTCACTTTTCGGAACGCACAACACCGCGCAAAGCTGCCTGAAGTTCATCGGCGTATAAATCTTATCAGACATAAATTCGTATATAATTTCTTTTTTATCCATAATTCCTCACACTGTATTTAAAAGTTCTGCTGCCTGCAATTAGATTATAACACATTGCGTAATAAAAATACAGCCTTTTTCTTATATTTTCATAAAATTTTACAATTTGAATACTTCTGTTTGTTCACAGCAGTATTCAAGAGGTGATGTCATTCTTTTAATTCATTTGTTTTTTTCATTTGTTGTCGAAATTGCTTTGGTGTGACCCCGTTGTATTTTTTAAATAGCTTGCTGAAAAAAATAATATCGGAGTATCCGACCATTTTTGCAATTGTCTGTACTTTTTCATCGGTATTTGCAAGAAGTCTGCATGCTTCATTAATTCTTGTCTTTTGTAAGTAGAGCTGAAACGTCAGCATGGTTTTGTCTTTAAAAAGCTTGCTTAAATACGGCAGGCTGTAATTAAATTCGTCTGCAATGTCTTTCAACATCAGGTTTTTGGCGTAATTCTGATGAATTTGCTCAATTACGTTTGAAACGATGTCTTTGGGAGTGTTGCACGATATTTTCCGCGCTGTCAAAATCAGCAGATCAATCATTTTTGTCCTTAAAATTTCAAACCATCCTATGTTTTTTTCTTTATGCTCCTCAATCATTTCCTTTAAAAGCTCCAATATTTTTCCGTTTGAATCATGAAAAATACAATCGGAAATATTAAATTGAATATCATTACTGCCTATATGTATCAGATAATGTTGCAGCAGAGTTTGAAAGTCCTTGCAATATGACAGACTTTTATCAACAAATTGCGGCAGAAAGAAACAGTTCATCACGGCAAGATCACCGCCGTCAATGCTTTTATAGCTGTGCATTGTGCGATAATCAATAATAAAGTAATCACCCTTTGTGATGAGTTTTTCGTCGGTTCCGTTAAATTTGTGCATTGCGGTGCCGTGAAGCACATAAGCAAGCTCAAGAAAGTCGTGTGTATGCGGTTCCGAAATACGGTCCAAACATACATTGAAGCTTATGCTGCACTTTTCAAGGCTTTTTTCAAATAATTTCATATGTAATCACCTTAAATCAATCCATATTAATGGAAAATTTGCTATATTGATTATAGTATATCATTGCTGTATAATAAAGTCAAGTAATTAAATATTTTGCATTATAATCTAAATTATGATAAAATAAAACAGAGAGGATTTACCGCAATGGGATTACAACTATCATCCGTACAAAATGAAATAAAAACACAATATCTGATTCCCGAGCGGATTATGCTGCAGAAGAATGCGCAGAATGCGGAAATTCTGCTCACCGAGCATCCGCGTCAGGCTTTTTTGGGAAAAATGCCGGTATGTACCATAAAAAAAGGCGGGTCCATTTTACTTGATTTCGGATGCGAATTTCAGGGTGGCGCGGATATTGTTGTACAGGCGATAAAAAACGGAAAGGCAAAGCTTCGAGTGGTATTTGGAGAAAGTGCATCCGAGGCTCTGAGCACAATAGGCGAGAAAAATGCGACAAACGATCATTCGCCGCGTGATTTCATTGTTGATGTTCCGGATATTTCACATATAACCATAGGAAACACGGGATACCGCTTTTTAAAATTGGAGGCAAAAGCCGGGGACATTTCAATTTCATCGGTGCAGGGTGTCTCGCGTTTTCGTGATCTGGAATACCGTGGAACGTTTAACTGTAGTGATGAACGACTCAATGAGATTTGGCATGTCGGCGCACGCACCGTACATTTAAACATGCAGGAATATCTTTGGGACGGAATCAAGCGTGACCGCTTAGTATGGGTCGGCGATATGCATCCGGAGATTTCAACGGTCTCCATGGTGTTCGGCGAGACTGATGTCGTGAAAAAAACGCTTGATTTTGTGAGAGATAATACATCTCCCGACAGCTTTATGAATACATTTGCAAGCTACAGCATGTGGTGGCTTAAAATCCATCGGGATTTGTTTTGGGACAGCGGCGATTTAAAATATCTTGGAGAGCAGAAGGAATATATCAAATCATTGCTTAAAAACATTTTATCTCATATAAATGATGACGGTTGCTGCAATATTCGCGATAAATTTGTTGAATGGAGCAACAAAGACGCTTACGATGAGGAAACAGCTTTTTATGCCGTACTTGTTATGGGGTTAACTGCCGGCTCCGAACTGCTCGGCATTCTCGGCGGTTCGGATGAGCTTGCCGTCAGGTGCACGGAAGCGATTGAACGAATTAAAGCAAGAAATTACGTTTTGTTCGGCAATAAGCAGGCAGCGGCAATGGCAGGCCTTTGCGGATTGAAAGACATAAAAAATGTTTGCAGCAAAATAATCCGCCCGGGCGGCGCAAAAGGACTTTCAGCCTTTTGGGGATATTATGTGCTTCAGGCGCTGGACGAAGCCGGGGAGACGGAGTTCGCATTGGAAGTTATGCGCCGCTACTGGGGCGGTATGCTTGATATGGGTGCGACAACCTTTTGGGAAGATTTTGACATTGATTGGGCAGAAAACGCTTTTCGGATTGACGAGCTACCACAAGAGGGCAAAAAAGATGTACACGGTGACTGTGGCAGATTTTGCTACACGAAGTTTCGTCACAGTCTTTGCCACGGCTGGGCAAGCGGCCCTACGTCATTTTTAAGCAGACGGATACTCGGAGTAAAGCCGGCAGAGCCCGGATACAAAAAAATAATAATCGAGCCTCATTTGGGAAGTCTCGACTACGCGGAGGGAAAAATCCCGACGCCGCACGGAGTAATCGCGGTGCATCATGAAAAAACTTCAGACGGAGTCAAAACAAATATTTGTGTTCCGGACGGTGTTGAAGTTGTAAAAAATATGCTTATATACACAAGGAGGAAGTATGAGGTACATTAATATCAGAATAAGAATTTTAGCAATATGTCTGATTTTTTTGTTTGGAGCTTGTTCCGTAACGGCATTTGCTGTTGAAAAATCAGAGAATAATGACGCATTTCACTTACTGGCTCTGAATATATTGGAACCGGAGCAAGTGGTAAATAATAATAAACTTCTGACGCGCGGTGAGTTTTTGCGTGCTGTTATGCATTTGTCCGGTATGTCTGCGAATGAGTCGGATAATTATGATTATGAAATAAAATTGGCGTACGAGTTGGGGATTATAACCGGATATTCAACGGGTGATTTCGGTGCTGATGATTTTATTCGTGCGGTTGATGCTTTAAAAATTCTGCTTAATGCACTGGGTTATTCTTCGGTGGCAGCTCAATATGGCGGATACCCCGACGGATATATATTATGTGCTGTTCAGCGAGTAGGTATTGATTGTTCCGCATGTGATAATTTTGAGAAACCGCTTCAAGTCGGACAGGCAATTCAAATTTTGGACAGTGCACTGGATGCACATTTTTGTGTAAAAGAAATAGGCACTCAAGATTCTTATATTGAGCAAAATAGTACGGTTCGCAGCAATCTTTGTGCAATTTTAGGACTTAGCTATGGCGAAGGCAGAGTTGATTCTTCATATGATTCCGAGGAATTGAGAGAGGTCAATTTGAGAAGCGGAGAAGTGACAATTGACGGAAAACGTTTTTTTGCGGGAGAAAGCGGTGCCGAAAAATTATTGGGATATTATACGGAATATTATTTTAAAGTTGACGGATTTGAAGAAATTACCGCAATTCAGAAAAACGGAGAATACCGCGAGATTTCCGTAAACGGAAAGGATGCGGATAAAATTTCGGATAATACATTTTATTATTATTACGGTGATCAAATTAAAAAGTTGCAGTTGTCCGATACTTTAGAACTGATATATAACGGAAGGATCGCTCCAAAAGCAAGCTTATCAAATTTTTTGACAGATACGGCTAAAATAAAATTTTTGGATTGGGACGGCAAAAACGGATATGATACGGTCTTTATTGAAGATTTTCATATTGCTTTTGTAAAGCGTACAGATGTTGTACGCAAAGTTATTTATCTTCATGATAATAAAAAGTTGCCATTGATAAAATTAGAAAAAGATGAATCTGATTTTTCCGTCATTTTGCAAACTGATAACGGAGATAATATTTCTTTGGAAGATATTAAATCAGATGATTCCCTCGCTGTATATACCACTGCCGACGGTGAAGTGATAAAAGTATGCTTAATTACAAACTCGATAACAGGCTCGGTAAACCGCATAGGGAAAGAAGACGGAGAAATTCGTGTTACGATTAACGATTCGGTATACTCTTTGTATGAAGATAATGATGAGTTGTTAAAGGATATTAAGCTTGGAGCAAACGGAACGTTTTTCATTGATTTTAACGGAAGAATTGTATGCTTTGAAGAACAGTCGGATTCGGGTACATATACTTACGGCTTTGTACAGGCCGTATCCAAAAGCAATTCTTTAAATGATGATATATCCTTACGCCTGATTATAGGAGGAATTGTAAAAGAAATAGAAGAAGATACCGATGAAAACGGTATGATTGACACAAGATATTTGGAAATAAGTAACTCCGATATTCGGATTCATTCCGTAGCGCAGAGAGTAAAGCTAAACGGAATTCGTGTAGAAAGTGATAAGCTGATGAATTATATCAGTGCTGATCCTAAGAATCCGAGTAAAAATTCCGTCATACTTTATAAAACAAACATGAAAAACGAAATTTGTGAAATAGAGATTGCGCAGCCGCTCGGTGTAACGGCAAACCGTACATTGAATGTTCGTGACCGGTTGTTTGGCGGTACGGTAGGCGGAGCATTTGTTATGGATGAGGATACACGGCTGATATGCATACCGAAAACAGAGAGTGAATTTAATGAGGATAGTTATCATACTGTAAATCAGCTGGAGGATGAAAAAAACTATGAAATACTTGGATTTGATGTAGATGACGAAACTCGGATTGCAAAGGCGGCTGTTATTCTTACAACGGATAACTCGGCTGCTGCAGGCATTAATAATTTAACCAAGGCATCAATAGCAGGTAATATTACTGAAGTTTTAGATGATAACGGAGACAGTGTTTCTTGCCTTGAGGGATATACAGCCTCGAATCTCATAAAGGTTTTTGGGGATTTCGACAGCAATATAAATCGATTGGAACGCGGAGATTTATTTTATTATGCCACAGATTATAAAGGCTATATTAATGAAATTGAAATTATTAAAAAGCGAAATGAATTAAAGAATTACTTTTATTATGAGGGTGAGAGGACCGAAGCGTTTGGAAAAGCGGAGTATGTTAAGACAAATTATGTGTCTGATACCGCAACCGGCATACAGGATATGTTGATTTTGGATGTCGGGGATGAAACGGTGCAGGATTTGCGAACCTTTTATTATTCAGTCAATCAGAAGCCGCCTGTTTATATTTATGAGAAGAAAAGAAATATCGTATATGTCGGAACTGCCGATGATATTCGTACTGTTTCGAATGGTGAACAGAATCCGTCAGATGTATATATAAGCATGAGAAATGCTGCAATTAAGGTTATCTTAATTATAAATGAGTGAGGTGTTAAAAATGAGACAAGTGATTTCGATTATCGTTGTTTTCGTCTTGCTCGGCACATTATTTACAATGCCTGCAAAAGCAGAAACGGGCGAGTGGACATTTTGCAGTTCGGCGGACGAGGTACAGCTTGCTGACACATCAAAATTATCAGATGAAGAATTTTTCGGCGTTTGGAAAGACGGCGAATGGATTACGGAGGGTAAACTTGACTATTCGTACTTTGATGATAACGGTGAGACTCCGTTGGCGGTTATCGGAGATTATGCAAAAGTCGGAGATTATGAAAGTGCGAGCCGTGAGCTTCTTGCGTATTACAAAAATAAGAACTATGAAAAAAAATCAGTCGGAGGTCGCAGCACAAAAGTTGCCGATATGACGTTAGACTGGATCTTTACATTTGATGAAACATTGTTGCAAAACTTTACTGTTTACGGAAATGAGTTTAAAGAGTATTCATTTGATGTAGCAGAGAGCATAGAAGATAAAAATGAAAACTTTATGTTGTTTGCTCATGATAAGGCAGCTTCATTTGCAGATTTCGGAACAAAAGAGGGCGGAAATCCGGCTGTTTTGGAGATTGTATTGAACGGTAACGAAAAACGTCGGTATACGGCAGCAGCCGACACATATGTATCATTTGAAGACAGAACTGCAAATTACGGAAGCGAAGAAAAAATGAGAGTATGTGATTACGGTGTTGATTCACCGTTTGAGGACGGTAACTGCCGTGCCTATTTTAGATTTTCGCTGTTCGATTCTTCTGCGGGAGAAATGCGAATTAAGGACAGTGATGTTATAACATCCGCAACACTGAAACTTTACGGAAAGACAGATGACCCTGCCGAAAAAAAAGACATAATGCTGTTTTTGCCGGAAACAAAGGACTTTGATGAAAATACCATGACCTGGAATTCAGTCACTGCATGTACGGTTTCATGGAATGGTATAGAAGGCGGAACGGATTGGGCACAGCATGATACGGAATATAATGTGAATTATGAGTTTGTTAATGTACAAACGCGTTTTTATACATTGAAAAACTTGATGGCGGAATATTATGCAACCGGAGATGAGAAGTATATTAAAGGTGCTTTCGGCATATTAACCGATTTTTCGCACGACAGAGACGGTCCCGGTTATATGCGTCCCTTGGAGGTCGGAGAGCGAAGCAGTATATTTATGACAGTATATCCTCATTTGCTTGAGAGTGTGTATATGACACCGGAAGTAAATACAAACCTTATTAAACTTTTCTGGCTTGATGCAGATTATCTTTATCAGGATGAAAATTTTTGGGGATTTAATAATCACGGTGCAGTTTCAACAGAGGGGTTTCTAAATATTTCTTCGATGTTCCCCGAGTTTTCCGGTGTGTCAAGCGGACTGTGGAGTGAAAAAATCATGCAGCGTATTGAAAAGCTTACCGATTTGGTTTTTGATGACGGCTACTACAGTGAATCAGATACGGGATACGGAATGCTGTCTTTGGCGAAAATGTATTCATATATGGAATTGTTTGAGAAAATGGGCGTTGCAATGTCAGATCAATTTTACAATAAGTTTGCAAGATTTACACAAGCAATGATTGATTCGGCATGGCCGAGCGGAACTCTTCAGCAGTTTGGCGACGGAGAATTGGCAGAGGATAGCTCGGATCAGTTTATTAAAATCGGAGAGGCGTATTTAAAACTTGATGATCCTATATACCGTGAATACGGCAATAAATTTCTGTATTTTGGAACACACGGTAAGCGCGGTAATAAAATTGAACGCGAATCTGTATATTATCCTCAAGCACGTATCGGTATTCAGCGTCGCGGATGGATTGATCCGAATAACGCACTGTTCGGGTTTATAAACGGGGGTCATGCGGGAGGTCACGATCACCGTGATAAACTCAGTATAAGTATTTATGCTTACGGAAGAGCTTTAATTAAGGATACGGGTATGTCATCTTACAGTGATCAGCATCCGCATTATGACTTTCAAAAAGAACAGTCGCGCTCTCACAATGTTGTCGAAATGGATGATTACCGTGCATGGGATGACGTCTTGGACCGTACAGGCGGGAAAACATCTACAACATCTGATATGACTATTAACAGCTGCTATGATTTTTTTGAAGGAAGAACTGATTTAAACCGCTTGAAAGATGATTTTGAGCAGAAGTTCGATACAAGAAGAAAAATCACGTTTTTTAAGAATCTGGGATTTTGGATTGTATCCGATTACATTATTCCCCCGGACGAATCGGAGCATAAATATACGCAAAACTGGCATATGGAACCTATGACAGCTTCAATTACCGATGACGGAACAAAACGTGCCGTCAGTAATTTCCGGACAGGTGCCAATGTGCAGATTGTACCCGCAAACCCGGATGCAGTAACGGCAGAACTCAGAGACGGATACGGAATGATAGAAAACAATTCGCGTCTGTGTACGGCAGATCAATATCCCGCTTATACAGTTTATAAAAACGGAGCTGCAAATTTTGATACGGTTATTTTTCCGACAAAAGACGGCGATATCCGACAAGTGTATTCCCGCCCTTTAGATACGGGTGTTGAGTCTGCGGTAGCTTCTGCGGCAGAAATAGATTTGAATTATCCGAATCACGGTGAAAAGGTATATTACTATATTGATCAGGAAGAAAGCGGAGAGAAACGCCGCTTCGGTGACTACGAAGCCGCAGCGCAGATGTGTACTGTTGTAAAGGAAAATAACGGAAGAATACGGAACTTAATTTTGCAAAAAGGCACAGAATTACTTGAGTACAATGCAGACGGAACATCCGTTTCCCTTATAAAAAGCAACAGTATTATTAATGATTTTGGATATTACCGTTACGGTAACACATTGGAGCTTTCATCTTCTGCTTCCCTTGAAGATATAGGAAACGATATTCAGATTCGTGTTGAAGAAAATGTTTCTAAGGTGTTATATAACGGCGAGGTGATAAATGCACCCGTAAAAAACAATTATTTGATTTTGAATGCGAACAACGGAATTTCGGATGTGAATGAAAATCCTGTCACAAAGCTTATGGAAGGATACGTAGGTGCATCAGGATACGACGGCAGTATAACGTTTGAAAACGGTAATGCTTCAATATCACTTTTACCTTTTACAAAGGTGACGGGACCGTCAGACTGGAAAGGAGATATTTCATTTACGGCATCAAAAGACGGAAATGAAATTTTACTGACTGTCGGA
This sequence comes from uncultured Clostridia bacterium, assembly GCA_934463165.1. Classification (GTDB taxonomy): domain Bacteria; phylum Bacillota; class Clostridia; order UMGS1810; family UMGS1810; genus RGIG1828. Next base: position 64,207 of record CAKSJG010000002.1, on the reverse strand, counting down.
AAATACGGAGAAAATCTTTTTCTTGACCTTCCCTGTGAAATTTCCCTGTCAGGATTTGATATATCCGAAATTTCATATATGAAAGATAACGGGAAGTGGGAAAGTTTGGGTATGGCTGCTTCACAGGACGTGCCGTATATAAAGAGTAATATTAACGGAAATATTATTATATCTTCAAAGCAATTGACCGAATTTTTGCTGAAAATCAAGTCTCCGAAAAATGCGGGGTCCGGAGGAGGAGGCGGTTCATGGAACGGAGGATCATCCGGCGGAAGTGCAGGCGGTACGATTGTTGCTCCTCCAACTGACACTCCCGATCCGACTAAGCCCGAGATCATTGATTTTAATGATACAAACGGGCATTGGGCAAAAAAAGAGATTTTATTTTTGTCATCACTCAGCATTGTTAAGGGAGAACCGGACGGGAATTTTTATCCTGACCGTAAAATTACCCGTGCAGAGGCAGCTGTGTTAACTGCCCGGCTCTTAAAATTGTCTTCTGCAGAACAAAATAATTTATTTACGGATGTAAAAGAGGATGAATGGTATGCTGCAGGAGTGGCAGCATGCGCAAACGCAGGAATAGTGCAGGGCAGTGACGGAAAATTCCGTCCGAATGACTTTATAACAAGGGAAGAGCTTATCAAAATTTTAGTGTGTGCATGTGAGAAAGAAGTTCCGCGGGATTCCGTTTTTGTATTTCAGGATGATGAGAATATAAGCGACTGGGCTCGTCCTTATATCAGCCGTGCCGTGGCAACCGGAATGATAAACGGAACAGAAGAAAATAAAATTCTTCCGAAAGCGGCCGCAAGCCGCGCGGAGATGGCGGTAATGATTTATCGTATATATGAAAAACTTAATTCGGAGGTAGAAAAATGAAACAGTTACGAAAAAAAATCTTATGTATTCTCTGCTGTATATGCATATGCATGTCAGTCTTTCCCGTCAGTATCGGTGCAGCAGAAGAAACGGAGACAAAAACAATATGGTCGACAGATTTTGAAACGGTAACCAATGATGATGTAAAGCAGATGTTTAATGCAGATTCACTGCCGATATCCGTAGCGGAAATTGACGGTAATCATGTTATGTATTTTGACGGTAACGAAGGAGATCTGCAATGGAGCCCGAATTCTTACTTGAATTCTGATTATTTGGCATTTGAGTATCGATTTAAGCCGACAGGCGATATGCCGAACAGTGATATTATGCGTATTACTTCGTCAAACACCATGGTTGCCGGATTATTTGAATATAATAAAGATCTTAGCGGATTTTTGTATCGGACCGGCAATATTCAAAAGCTCGGTAAGACAGTTGACAGCTCAAAATGGACCAGGGTTAGGGTTGAACTTAAAAATATCGGAAGCTCCGATAATGCACAGAAAAAATTTATTTATACTGCATGGACATGTAACGATGACGGCTCGGAAACACAGCTTTTTACCACAGGTGAACAAAGGCTTTTTCAACCGGATGCATATGATGTAAGCAGTATTAAGATAACGCCGAAGGGCAAAATGTATTTTGATGATTTTAAAATTACGACAAATCAGATAAAAGGTCCGTATCTTGCATTTTCAGAGGATATGGAAAATACTGACCTTGATGCGATAAAAACAATATTCAACAGTGATTCAATGCCCGACTTAGCTTTGACAACAGTTGACGAAAACAAAGTTTTGGAGGTTACCGAAGCTGATGTTAATTCCGTATTGCAGCTGTCATTTGACCCGGCGCTGACGGGGAAAAAACTTGTTGTTGAGTATAAATTTAAGCCGGTTAACTCCATGCCGGCGAGTGATCTGATGATAATACAAAGCACCGACGGAAAGAAGCCGACTCAGCTTGAGTACAGCGGAAAATTTTTTTATCGCAGTTTATCAACGGGAAGCGGCGGTGCTGTCGGATTAGGGGTATCTGTAGATCCTAAAAAATGGACAAAATTACATTTGGAAATTGATGATATAAGCGGAACATCATCCGTATTTAATTATAGTGCGGTTTCAATATCGGACGACGGTACGGAGCAGACATTATTTTCAATAGAAGATAAGAAGTTTCTGGAAACTGCTGCAAATGATTTTTCACTTTTGCAGATAAAGCCTAAAGGAAAAATATATATTGACGATGTCAAAGTTATGTCAAGCAACACTGAAGAAATTAATAGTGAAAAGTACGGATTTTTAAATGATCGGATGTGGCTTACTGCATCATTGCTGACAGATGAAAAGCCGTATAAAATTACCAAGGATTTATTTTTGCCGGCAAAAGGCGTATTCGGAAGTACAATAAGCTGGACATCAACCAATCCGAATATAATAAATCCCGATAACGGAGCAATAAACCGTCAAACGGAAGACACCGATGTTACACTGAAAGCTGTTATGACGTGGAACGATAACTCAACAGCAGAAAAAGAATTTTTGTTTTTGGTCAAGGCATCAGATGCAGATGATAATGAAAATAAACGCGCAAAATGGAGTATCGGAGAAAACGGCAAGGTAATTATCGTCGGTAACGAAGAAGCGGTTGAAGCAACATTATACAAAGCTGTTTATGATGACGACGGAGTCATGAAAAGTGTATCTGTTCAGGAACTTTCACTGGATAACACGCCTGAAGAAATAGAGACCGAAGCGGGTGAAAGACTCTTCATATGGACAAGAAATAATAATACGCCGCTTGCAGAAAGCTACAAAGTAATGCCCGATACCGTTATTTATATTTGCGGTGATAAGACCTGCGCTGTATGGGATGATGATCAAGATATTCAAGGTTGGGGTTATTATATTACTTCGCTGATTGACAATAATGCAGAAGCAGTAAATGTATCGGCAACGGTTGATTCTCAGACGGCAAAGGATTTTAAAAATAGTGCAGCATACAGTGAACTTATGGAAAATGCAAAATCCGGAGATTGGATACTGATATCATTCGGAATAAAAGATTCGTTAACCGACAGTGCAGATGAATACGGAGAAGCAGTAAGCAGCATGCTTGCGGATGCTAAAAATAAGGGTATAAATGCAGCAGTTGTTATCCAGCCATATGAAAAAAATGCCGATTACAGTGCTTTTGCCGTTAAGGCAATGGAGTGTGCAAAGAGTGCGGGCGTACTCTGCGTAGACTTGAATTCCGTTCATTTTTCAAATACATACTATGCCGATGACACAAGTTATAATTGCGGCGGTGCTGAATTTATGGCAAATGCAATTGCGGATTATGTAAAAAAAGCAGGCAGTGATATTAAGTATTATTTTAAATAATGTAATTTAGGTTTCAGAGCTTGATTTAAAATCAGGCTCTGAAGAAGTTCTGATATAAAAACATCAGCATGCAGTTATCGATAATGCTGACAGAGCTGTAACCATATATCAGATAAACTCATCAGGAGGAGAGAAGGATGCGACAGTTATATAAAAAAATATTCAGTGTATTTTGTTGTATATGCATATGCTTGAATGCGTCACACACTTTTGTCAGTGCGGAGAAAAGCGAATATGAAACAGTATGGGAGACGGATTTTGAAAATGTAACCGATGATGATATAAAACAGATGTTTAATGTGGATTCATTGTCGATATCCGTAGCGGAGATTGACGGTAATCATGTTTTGTATTTCGACGGCAATAATGGAGAGCTGCAATGGATTCCGGATTCTTACTTGAATTCTGATTATTTGGCATTTGAGTATCGATTTAAGCCGGCAGGCGATATGCCGAACAGTGATATTATGCGTATTATTTCATCAAACACCATGGTTGCCGGCTTATTTGAATATAATCAGGGACTTGGCGGATTTTTGCACCGTCCGGGAGGACTTCAACGTCTCAATAAGACAGTTGATAATTCAAAATGGACGAGAGTCAAGGTAGAGCTTAAAAATATCGGAAGCTCTGATAACGCGCAGAAAAAATTTATTTACACTGCATGGACATGTAACGACGACGGCTCGGAAACACAGCTTTTTACCACAGGTGAACAAAGGCTTTTTCAACCGGATGCATGTGATGTAAGCAGTATTAAGATAGCGCCCAAGGGCAAAATGTATATTGATTGTTTTAAGGTTATAAAAGAAAAAGTTGAACAGAAAAGTGATGAACAAAAAGTAAGCGAAGACGCTGAAAATTTAACTGTTGATAAACTTACCGGTGAGCCTGTAAACCGTATTTGTAATTCACTTTCTTTGCCTGACAGCGGGGTGGTATGGGGCAGCAGTATTACATGGGAATCCGATAATGAAGAAGTTATCGCTAAAGACGGAACCGTTGTACGTCCGCAGGACGAAAATGTTCAGGTCACATTAACAGCATTTATTCAAAGCGGAGATGCATTTACGAAAAAAAGCTTTGCATTTACGGTCCTATGTATTTATGATGACTATATGACCGATGAAATTATCGCACCGCCGTATCTTGTATTTTCGGAAGATATGGAAGATGCGGATTTAGATAGGATAAGCAGCATATTCAACAGCGATTCAATGCCGAGTTTAAATTTGGCAACGGTTGACGGAAACAATGTTTTGGAGGTTACCGAAGCTAATGCCGATTCTGTATTGCAGTTGTCGTTTGATCCGTCGCTGACAGGAAAGAAGCTTGTTGTAGAGTATACATTTAAACCGGTTAACTCCATGCCGGCGAGTGACTTGATGCTGGTTCAAAGCACGGACGGAAAGCGCGCGGTTCAGCTTGAGTATAACGGACAATTTTTTTATAGAAGTTTATCGGCAGGAAGCGGCAGCGCCGTTGGATTACAGACATCTGTAAATCCTGATGATTGGACAAAATTACATTTGGAAATTGATGATGTAAGCGGATCGTCAGTCTTTAATTACAGTGCGGTTTCAATATCGGACGACGGTACGGAGCAGACTTTATTTTCAATAAAAGATAAGAAGTTTCTGGAAACTGCCGCAAGTGATTTTTCAATTTTTCAGATTAAACCAAAAGGCAAGATGTATATTGACAACATTAAAGTATGGTCAAGCGATACCGAAGAGGTTGACAGGGAAAAATACGGATTTCTGAATGACCGGATGTGGCTTTCGGCACCATTGCTGACAGATGAAAAACCGTATGAAATTACCAAAGACTTGTTTTTGCCGGAAGAAGGCGTATTCGGAAGTACAATAAGATGGACATCAAGCAACCCTAATGTAATAGATCCCGAAAGCGGTGCGGTCAACCGACAATTGGATAATACCGATGTTAAACTTACAGCACATTTGACGTGGGATGACGGTACAAGCGCAGAAAAGGATTTTTTGTTTTTGGTTAGAAAAGACGAATCCACAGATCAGGAAGCTGTTGACAGTACCTATGAATCACTTGAAATTCCAAACAACGGAGCAATTGTTTCTGATTTTGAGCTTCCTGAAAACGGAATCAGTTTTGCCGAAGTAACATGGAGTATAGATCCTGAGTCGAATTCCGCAATAACTTTGCAGAATGGAACGGCCGTTGTGCACCGCGGAAGCGAAGATGTTTCATTGGTACTAAGCGCTGTTATTAAAAGAGGCAGTGTCACAAGGAAACGGGAGTTCCCCATAACGGTATTAAAGCAAGGTGCTGAAAAATCCTTATCATTGATTTATGAAGATTTTGACAGTATATCTGTCATTCCGGCTGACTGGAAAGTTTTATGCGGAAGTGCAGAAATACAAGACGGCAATCTTATTGTTAAAGGTTCCGGCACATCTTCGGGAAAGGTGTCTGTCGAAATACCTCAGACCGACAAAAGATTGGTTTTTCAAACCGAAATTAAAGTAAATTCCGAATCTGATTCGGCCGATATTTTCAATATCGGCAGCGAAAATTATACGGTGTTAGCTTTAAATGCCGAGGACGGTAATTTAAAAGCAACTATCGGAAAAAAGCAGTTTGTATTGTCGGAAGATATATGCGGTAAATGGCTGGATTTACAAATTTTGACAGACCAAAAAAAACAAACTGTAACTGTATTTTGCAACGGTATAAAAAAAGGAACGGTGCAATCGGCTTCAATGTTAAATAATTTAAAAGAAATATCATATATGACAGGCGAAGGATCCGATGCCGTAACTGCGGCAGATTATTTATATCTGTATCCGGATCCGAATGAAGCAATAGAGAAGTCTCTTGCTATGCTTAATTTAAATCATATTGATACAAATCAGGTAACCGAAGACTTTTTTCTCCCGTCAAACGGTGTTGACGGGGCAATAATATCATGGGAATCATCAAATACTTCAGTGATTACCATAGATAATAATACCGCATCAGTGCATCGTCCGCCGTCTGATACTTCGGATGCCGAGGTTGTTTTGACCGCTCGGATTTCCAATGGTTTTGTTACACGTGAAACAGAATTTCGTTTGCGGCTTCTGCGGCTGAAAACCAATGCCGAAATCGTTGCAGATGACCTTGCGGCAATTTCCTTGCCTGCAACCGTCGATACTTCCGATACGACAAATATTGAATTACCTGCTGCAGGAGCTAACGGAAGTGTTATTACGTGGACTTCTGATAATGAGTCGGCAATTTCTTCCGACGGAACGGTTTTTTCTTCCGATCGGATTGACGGTGATGGTGATAAGGTACGTTTAACGGCATTTGCTGTAAGCGGATCCGAAAAAAGTTCCCGTTCATTTGATATTACAGTTATTTACAGTGATATGGCAGAAAGTGGATACGTGACGGCAAGTACCGCAGAGAGCGGCAATTCAGCTTCATCAGCAACTGACGGCAAGGCTGATACCGCATGGCAATCGAGCAAAACAGATAAAGAACCGTGGATTAAAATTGATCTGATTAAAAAGAAAAAATTTAATAAGCTGATAATCCGTGAAGACGGAAACGAAGTTAAGCAGGCAAAGGTGGAGTATTCCGATAATGACCTGGTATGGACGCTGTTGACGGTTATTGACGGAGGCGGAGATCAGACACTGGATTTTGATATGACAGAGGCGAGATATTTGAGATATACAGTAATTAAAAAAGGCTTGGATCCTGTCAGAATTTCAGAAATCAGTATTCTCCGTAATGATACAATGAAATCATATTTGGAGCAAGCGTCAAGAGGTTTAGTAATTGAAAATTTAAATAATGTTACGAAATCATTTACTTTACCCACATTGGACGATGCTTCAATCAAGCTGACATGGACTTCGGATAATCCTGTGGTGTGCAATATAAAAAATAACAATGCAATTATCAGCCCCCGGGATAAAGCAGTGCAGCTTACAATTACCGCAGTGTTAGAAAAAGGCGGTGAGTCTGTTTCAAAACAATTTCGTTTAAAAGTAATCGGTACAGGTTCCGAAAGCAGCTCCGGCGGCGGTTCGGGTGGCGGTTCCGTAGGCGGAAAATCATCAGCCGGAGGATTCGCGGGTGTTGCAAGTTATCCGCAAAAGACAGAAGAGACATCATCTCAGGTTCAAAATTTCATTGATGTTCCCAATCATCATTGGGCAAACAATTATATTTCGGCTCTCTTCCGTGCAGGGGTTGTTAAAGGAAAAGGGGATAGAGTATTTGCTCCCGAAGACAATGTAACACGTGAGGAATTTATAAAAATGCTTGCTGAAGGTATGGGGGTTCCGTTGTCTGATGCAGAAGAAACAAATTTTGTTGATGTTTCCGCAGATGCTTGGTATGCGCCGTATATTTATGCAGCTCTGCAAGCAGGTATAATCCGGGGAATTGATGATACACATTTCGGTGTAACAAAAAGTATCAGCAGGGAAGATATGGCTGTCATGGTTTGCCGTATGTTAAATTACAAGGGAAAGAAATTAACGGAAAAGTATCAAATGAAAAATTTTTCAGATCTTGGAGAAATTTCAGAATATGCTTTATCAGCTGTGGAAGATATGGTCAAATCCGGAGTCATAACCGGTGATGAAAACGGAGCTTTTCGTCCGAAGGATACCTTAACACGTGCAGAGGCTGCTAAGGTACTGTATATGATAATGAATTTATAAATTAAAAGAATAAGGACTTTTGCACCTGCAAAAGTCCTTATTCTTTTAATTGTTTTAATTTTCTGTATTCTCCCGGGGAATATGAAATATTTTTACGAAAAAGCTTAAAAAATACCTTGTATCGGAAACACCTACGGAATTGGAAATTTCAGACACGCTAAGATTTGTGGTTTCCAATAATAGGCAAGCTCTTTTTAATCTGTATTTGATTATCATTTGTTGTGGTTAAATTCCTGTTTCACATTTGAAAAGCCTGCTGAAATACTCCGGTGACAGATTAAGAAGTTTTTGCAATGGAATTTACACGTATATCTCTGTCTTAGTGGAATCTTATATGGTTTTCCGCTTCCCGAATGTAAAAGTTATCAGAATGGTAAATAATTTCATGTGTATCATTTAGTATTTGCACCAAAATATTGAAGACAAATAATATATGGAAAAATAAAAAGTGATGCCGGAAAGATATTGAGGGAGTTATGCGATAGAAATAATTGAGGCAGAATGATGTCCGAACCACGTACATATGCTTGTAAGAATACCACCAAAATATAGTGTAGCAGATCAAATAAGCTTGATGGAGTATATAGATCCGTTTACGGGTGAGCCAATAAAAAAAGCAAAAATAAAACCGCTTAGCGGTAGTCTGAAAAACAGTGCGATTGGCAGATCTTTCTATGCGCTTACTGGCGCTGCCGGTATTTATACCCTTATAGGGTTAGTGCAAGCCACCGGCTAAGCCGGTGGTCTTGACTCTCTGTATGATTATTATTTGTTATTTAGACAATTTTCGCTAAATTTGGAGGTGATATATTATCTTAAGCTGAAAGTTTACCGTGGAGCCGCGCTTCGGATTGATTATCCTGAATTTTATGATGATAATTAATGTTATTATATAACTGTTTTTTTATTTTTGTATTCATACAAAAATGCTGATTTAACCGTTATAAATTACGTATTATACAATCTCACGCAAATACCGAATTTCAGATATTTTGTTTACTGTTTGCTTTTCTGTCTAACCTAATCATTGCCAAAACTATTGATATAACAATGAAAGCATGCGTTAAAATAGTTGTATATGCACATGTGTAAACATCGTAAGCTATCCAAATAAAGCTATTAAGGAGCATGTATACTCTGTAATATTTTGAATCCTCCTGTGTTACAGACATTGCATATAAAAGAGCAGCAATGCATGAAAGAATACTTGCAATACCGACAAACGAAAAAGAAGTTATAGCTGTGTAGCCTGCCATAAATCCTATATTAAAAGCAAGCGGGAATTTTTTATCTTTTTTATTATAAAAATATATCCATATTGTCTGAACCGTCGCAAGTATGCAAACACCTGCGCCGGACAAGCCTCCGAGAAGCATATAATTAAGCGCAACAAGTAAATTTGAAATTATTTGACCGAGTAAAATCTTTTTTATACTTTTAAATTGCACAACAACAACAGAACAGATTGTTGTAATAATACCTATCGCCTGTGCTATGTAAAAAATCATAATATTGTGAAACTCCTTTCTATTGTAATTGTTTTAAAACTGAGAATAAACTTAAGCGGAGCGGGGAAGAAAGGAATTCCGGAAAGAATCTCCTTTTTATTAATCAGACAGAGTGAGCAGCAAAATTTACAAGCCGTACCGTAATCTTTCTGTTAATAAATCTCCGCACCGGAATAAACGACATTCTCTTTAAACCAAAGTGATATTATCAATCTCGCTTCTTGTGAGAGTAATAAACTGTCTAACCGACGTAGCAGCTTTGATTTTTAAAACAAAAAATTAATTGTTCAATATATATTTTTTGGGTGAAATCCCTATATGTTTTTTAAACACATGAATAAAGTAGCTTAAATCGTTGAAGCCGCATCCGTATGCCGTATCGGTTACGGATGAGCCCGACAACAGCATATCGCATGCTATCTCTATTCTGTATGCATTTATATATTCAACAGGGCTTTTTCCTATAAGATCTTTAAAAAACTTGCAAAAATAATTACTGCTCATCATGCATTTTTCGGAAAGCTCAGAGAGTGTAATGTTGCCGGAATAATTTTCTTCGATATATGTTATTGCCGCTTTAACTTTATCAATCTTACTTTCCACAGAAACCGGAACGGTCCATGCCGCATTAAATGTTTCAGAAACCACCTTGTATATAAGTGATATTATACTGAACTCACAAATTGACTGGCTTGCATATTCATCAAATAGGCTGTTGAACGCCTCGCTGTTATTTAAAATAACAGGCTTACAGATATTTGTATAAATAAGATTTTTGCACTTTTTTACGCAATACAAAACCAACGGATTGACCGAAATATATTCATATTCTGCATTATACGGAGTCGCAGAGTGAATAACTCCGCCCGGTATAAAAAGCTGGGCACCTTGCTTAAGCCTTACGGTCTTGTTATTAAGAGTCATATCCATTTCGCCTTTTAGAATACGAATCATTTCAAAATCCCTGTGCCAATGTGCAAGTATATTATACTGGTAGTGCTCGTGAGAAATCTTAGTGTATTCAATCGGAAAATCGGGTGTCCCTCGTATTGTCATTTCATGCAACCCCGAACTTGCCATATTATGTCACCTGCTTTCGTAATATTTTTATAGTTTTTGTTAGAATAACACAAGTATATATTACTCGTCAATGATATAATGAAGCTAAAGAAATCTGATGGTTTTTGTAAAGTGTTTATCTTTTTTAATATTATAGCACAAGTATATATAGTTTTTCAATGGCATAATTGTATAAAATTATATGAAAATATTATATAATAAAATTCAATGTATATTTAAAATCACTATTTTATTATAAAATTTTCTTTATTCCGATTTAAAGCTAAAATTTATATAATCGTAAAGTCTTTATACTTTTTATTATAATATTACAAGTTTTTATTGCGGATAAGTGATATAATAAACATGAATAAAATCTGTCAGATCAGAAATTTTTTAGATGAGGTGTGTTAAAAATGGGGAGAATAATTAAAAGATATGAAAGAGATGCAAAGATATTAAAAGAAGAGCCTGATGGCGTTATAATGCTTTGCGGCACAAATGTTCATCTTAACGAATCAAAGGTGTTATACGCGCAGGACGATTTTGATTATGAAATCTTAAAACGCGATTTTGAGTTTAAAAGCGGTGAATGGTATGTTGAGGACGGATGGGTGGTCGGTAAAAATTCTTTATCCTGGCCGGGAATGATTATTTCAAAAGAAAATTATTACGGTGATATTATGCTTGACGTAACAGCAAAGATGGTTGAACCGTCTACTCATGATATAAATGTTATGATTCACGGTGATTGGAATTTGGAAAAAGATGAAAGAGGAGTCGGATATGTCACCGGTCTTGAGGCATTTTGGCATGGTAATATAGGATTTGAAAAGTCGCCTGAATATAAGCTCGTTGTTGCAACTGGAATGCTCGATTTTGACCCGACAAAGGAGTATCACCTTCAGTTCGGTAATGTCGGCGGTATACTTTTTACTTTGGTAAACGGAAGATTGGGGCTTATGGTGTCGGATCCCGATCCCATTGATATTCATAAACACGGAAAAATAGGCTTTGAAGCTTTTGCAAGTTGGTGGAAGTTCAAGTCGTTGAAGGTTTTGGAGCTAAAATCTGAGTATGTTGGTGAAAAGTATAATCAGGAGTTCTGATGCGGAATTTTCCAAAAAATTTTGTTTACATAATGTTGTTTATAAAATATGAAAGGAGCGAATGATGAACAAATTGTATTGCGCAGTAAAGGAGATGAAAGCGAAGCGACAGATTTTTGCGTTTTTTGTATTTGCCGCTTTGCTGTGTATATTAAAAGCAAGCCCTGTATCTGCTAACGATGGATATTATGCATCGTTTTCATACAGTAAATCAAGTCATATGATTTCTGTTTCGGGAAAATGCAGCGAGCAAAAAAACTATCCGTTTGTTATTACCGTTATAGCTTCAGATATGTCAATATCGGATGTCTGCGATGCCAATCTTCCCGTAATAACCGAAATGGCTCATACGACAGACGGAGGTATAATTGATCTTGATATTTATCTGCCCGCTGCTCTGCAGACAGATACATATAGTATTTATCTATCTTCCTCGAATTTTTGCAGTGACGATAAATTTATTTATTCAGCAAAAAAAGACGTTGAATCATGTCTTTCGATGGTTAACGGTGTCGGCTCCGTTGCCGAAATGAAATCAGTTCTCGGTGAAAACCAAAAAGAGCTTGGTATTGACAGCGTGCTTTACTCAGATGATGCTAATGCAAACGTAATTGCGTCTTATATTTATTATATGAAGCCCAAGGACGGTTTTTTAAATGCCGATTCACTTACTGTCCGCCTGGATCAAGGTCATGCATGGGCAACGATTAAAAGCGGTGCTGATGTTGCTGCTGTGCTAAAAAAATACGGAGAGGCAATAGGCATAAGCTATGAAAATGAGTTTATAAAATATCCGGCGGATGTTCAGACATCGTTTTTTTCGTTAATAAAAGCAGCTGATTATGTTTCAAAGCCTTTAGATGAGATTTTTTGTGAGGTTCGCGCGCTGTCTTTTATTAAATCATCAAAGTCGTGGAATGGTTTAAAACAAGCTGTTCTCGGCGGCAGTGACGGTGAAGAGCTGTATATTAATATTTTGCCGCTGATTGATGAGTCAAACGGAAAGTATGATAAGCTTTCAGATAAAAATTATGTATTTATGGAAATGTATCGCGTGCTTGAAAGAATAAATTCTTTTGCTGATGCAAAAAAAGCTTTTCTGTCGGCGGTTGATATTGCTTATTCATCGGAAAAGCAGAGCCACGGCGGTTCAGGAGGCTCCGGATCATCCTCAAAAGGCAGCAAAGGAAATATTATAAGCCCTGTCGGTGCCGGCAGTAGCTTAGATAATGATAAATATGGCGATATGGATCAGCACTGGGCGAGAAATTATGTTTATTCATTAAGCAGCCTCGGAATAATAAACGGTTTTCCCGACGGCTCTTTTCGTCCGGAGCAGGCAATTACGAGAGCGGAGTTTGTAAAGCTTGTTTGTGAAGCTTTTAAAATTGGTGCCGGACGTAAGCGCAGCTTTTCCGATGTGTCAGACAATGATTGGTTCGCCGACTATGTTTACAGAGTCTCAGCTCATAATATTGTACTCGGAAACGATTTAAATTGTTTTTTGCCCAATGAAAATATAACCCGTGAAGATGCGTGTGTTATATTGTACAGGTGCATGGGCTCCGTGGCAGATAATAAAGATGATGCGCTCTATTTTAAAGATATGGATGACATATCCGAATACGCGGTAAATCCGGTGAAATTTTTATACGGAAATAAAATTGTAAAAGGTACATCACCGGAAAATTTTGAGCCGAAATCTACGGCAACGAGAGCGCAATCGGCGGCTTTGATATGTCGGGTGCTTGATTATATTTCAGCTCATTAAAAAGGGGGCAAGCTCAAATGATAAAAAGAACATTTATTTTAATTTTGATTATTTCAATTGCTGCGTCATCAATCTTGCCAACTATGATTTTTGCCGAAGACAGTGAAGTAAAAAATGAACTATTTGAGACGAAAGTGTCGGTTATACGCTTGGTATATCCCGAATATCCTTTGTTGTCAGTTGATTCAACCGTAACACGGGGCGAGTTTTCAGTAATGCTTGCCGGACTTTTCGGAATCGGATTTTCTTCCGGTGAAGAGCAATTATTCTTTGATTTGGCATATGATAACCCTGCGGCACCGTCTGTAAAATTTTTGGCTAAAATGGGAATTGTAAGTCAAAATGAGCTTTTTTATCCTAACGAACCGATACAATATAAGCAGGCAGTTAAGATGGCGGTTGCAGCTGCAGGATACGCGCCTCAGGCGGAAGCTATGTCGGGGTATCCGTTCGGATATTTGAGAGTTGCGTCATCGTTAAAGCTGGACAAAGGTATAAACAGCGAATCCGAATCGATAAAATACGGAGATATCACTATTCTTTTGTATAATCTTCTCCATTGCAGTGTTTATGATTTGTCTCAAACGAACAATGACACTTTTCTTTATCACTATCACAAAATAAATGAAGCAACAGGCATTGTAACCGCAAATGGATATGGCGCTTTAACCGATTCAAATGTAAGTGTTGCGCGCGGCAAGCTGGCAATTGATTCGCTTACATATACAATATATGACGACAAATACAGCGATTATCTTGGGTATAAGGTAAAATATTATTATAGAAGCGCAGGCAGTGAAAGAACAATTATATATATGTATAAATATGACTGCTTGGAAGTAAGTCTACTGTCATCTGAAATATATGAGGTCGAGGATTATATTTTGCAAACCGACATAAACGGAGAAAACAAGAAATATAGGTTGGATCGAAGCTATGTTTATATTATAAACGGCAAGCAGCGTCCGGTTAAAGCATCAGACCAAAGCTCGCTTTTTACCATGGATTCAGGCATGATAACTTTAGTTGACAATGATTCCGACGGCAGGTATGACATAGTAAATGTCCGGGAGTACAGATATAGTTTTATTTCATCGGTTGATCCGTTTCATTTAACAATATCGGATCAGAATACATCGGACAGCTATATAGATTTGTCGGACAGTGAATGTGTTTATCATATTTACGATTGCACAGCCGACGGATACAAGCCGATTTCTCTTTCGGATTTGGGCAAGGATATGCTTATCGCGTTTACTGTATCGGACGATAAAAAGCTTTATAACATTTTTGTTTGTAACGAAAAGCTTGAAGGTAAACTGGAGGCTGTTGACAGAGAAACGGGAGAAATATATATAAACGGCAAAAAATACAATACAAACAAATATTATAATTCATACTTTTCCGATATTGCCATTGGTAAAGAAGCCGTATTTTATTTCGGCATGGACGGAAGTGCAGCAGTTGCTTTTTCAAAATCGGAATCCGGTTTTAAGTACGGCTGGATTGTTGCCTGTGCAAATAACAGGAATGATTTGAAAAAAAATGCGCAAATTAAGATATTTTCTCAGGACGGAATCATGGTTGAAGCTGATTTGGCCGACAAGCTTACAATTAACGGAAGTTCAAAATCGTCCGATGATGTGTGTAATATTATAGATGGATTGTCCGATGAAGAAAAGCTTGTTAAATATTCGGTAAACAAACAAAATGCCGTAAATAAGATAATATTGTCCGAGGATGCAAAAACGGATACTATGCCCGGAGCTGCATACGGCAATGAGAGTGATTTTGTTAAATATATTTCAAAAGACAGCGGAGCTTTAAGCTACAGGTCTTCAACATCTATTTTTTATTCTTTGGAGTCCGGGTCAAAAATCTCGTTTCGTGTTGATTCTTCGACATATAGCTTTGTTATTCCAAAGACTGAAAGAAATACAGAAGATAATTACGCAGTGTATTCGCCAGAATCATTTGTTGACGGCATAGAGTATAACATTTCCGCTTATGATTTGGATAAGTCAAGCCTTGCAGGTGCGACATTATGTTTTGATGAGTCAGCCTCGGATAAAGATGCCGTCGGAACTCTTATCGTTGAGAGGGTTTCCGATTCGTTAAATCCGGACGGTGAAGAAGCGCTTGCCGTAGAAGGATATTGCTTTGCAAATAATGTCAGAAAATTTGTTACATACTATTCATCACCAAAAACGTATAATGACATTTTAAAGCTGCATGCCGGGGATCTTGTCAGAATGAGTGTAAATAAAAAGGGAATTGCAACATCGGTTATCCGTGACTTTGATATTGAAAATTATGCTTTGGGATCTATGGTGGATTCGGTAGGCGGTAACAGTGAATACATATGCGGATTGTTATATAATTATTCAAACGGTTATATGAGTATTTTTACGGATACACAGGTTGTCGGCGGATATCCGAAAGTTCCCGATAAGCTTAATCGTGATAATCTTATTAATTTATCAGTCAGTTCAAACAGTATTATGTTTGTTGACTTAAAGCGCACGCCTGACGGCTCGGGTGTAAAGCGTGTAGCGGTTCGCCATTCCAACCTTGAAGAAATAAATGACTATAACAAGGCAGGAAGTGCAGCTGATTATGTTGTTGCGCGCAGGTATCAATCGGGAAGATCCTATTGTGTTGTTGTATATAAAATATATTGAGAAGTGTTTTGATGATATCAATCGTTAAGTATTTAAGCAAATAGGAGTTGATGAAGGAGTATGTATATCAAAAAAATCAAAATATTTGGTATAATATGCCCGGTATTGGTTAGCCTTTTGTTAAACAGTTTGTTTGCATTCAGTTCATTTGCGGCAGATAAAAGCATAGAGTTTTATGCGTCGGAGAGCTTTGATAATTATGTGACAAATATCACACCGGCATTTGAAGGTATTGTGGGCAAGAATGTTTATATTTCGGAAAATGAGCCCGGAATAAGCAAGGCACTTATGATGAAAACAAAAACAAAGAATACGGGATTTTCGTATACCTTGAGTAAGCCGGCTTCCCGGTTTGTGTGGTCATTCGACATAAAATCGGGCTTTGCCGTTGCAAATGGGAAAATATCGGTAAAAAACTCTGCAGGAGCTGAAACTGTTGTGATACAGATAAAGCCAAGCGGCAGAATTTGCACATATGATGAGCGAATTATAGGAGGTATCAGTCCTGACAGGAATGTACATATTGATATGACTTTCGATCTTGTAAACAGCAGATACAGCGTATATATTAACAGTAAAAAAGCTGTTTCCGATTGGTATATAAGTGAAAATTCACCGGCTGTCGTATCGTCTGTTTCATATTTGTTTAAAGGTGAAAACAAGGATACGGCAAGCGAGGTTTTAATTGACAATTTATATATATACAGCGGTAATGAGATTCTGTCCGATGAAAAGCTTCCCAAAAAGAAGTTTGTTGCCGGTGCCAATGAGAGAAACGACATTGAAGAAGGCGGTGTCGGTTCAGCGGTTTATTTTAACAGGACATATGATGAGGGCTCAAACGATTTTGCGGGTATGACTGTCTATGCCAAAGAAAATAAAATCTCTGTAGAAGGTGATGACAATAAATATCTGAATATGATAAAATACGTTGCAAGCGATTGTTTGTTTGATATCAGTACAAAGGAGAGCGGAGAGTATATGATGGTCGAATTTGACATATCATCCGATAATCCCGGCAACACATCGATATATTTCAGAGATACCAAAGGAATTGACCTATATTTATTGAAAATTGATTTGAGTGGTCGTCTCACGCTTTTTGACGGTACGGTTGTCACAAAGCTTCAAAGCGGAAAGTGGGTTAATATTGCAATTGCGCTTGACTTTGAAGAAAAAAAGTACAGTATATATGCAGATAAGAGGATTGTTTTTAAAAATGTCGGATTTTCCGATATTCGGGTTTCGGACATGAATTTCTTCCGTGTTCAGATTTTAGACAGCAATTCAACAAACATCAAGCTTGACAATTTTAAAATATATGACGGGGTTACATTTAAAAATTTAACAGGATCGGAAGAGGTTGTTTTTGACGATAACAGTATTATGCCGACATATTCGGATGTTGCTCAAAAACTCGGAGGCAGCGTTGCACTTCATCTGTACGGTGGAACAATCCTACGCGCTGACGGAAAAAAACTTAAGCTTGATAATCCGCCGTATATTAAGGAAGACAGAACACTTGTTCCCGTCAGAGCCGTATCCGAGGGCTTTGGCTTTGATGTGACGTGGGACGCGGAGAATAAAAAAGTCATGATCGGAAGCATAGTTGAGATGACGGTCGGTGAAAAATCAATGACTGTTAACGGTAAAAGGGTTGATCTTGGTGTTGCTCCCGAAATAAAAAACGGTGCTGCATATTTGCCGCTTCGTGCATTGGCTGAGGAGGCTCTCGGTAAAAATGTTTTTTGGGATGAACATGGTCTTATTGTCATAAGTGATGATAAACTCGATATGGATCCCGTATTTGTTTCAAATGCAAACAATTATATGCTTTATGACCGCCCCACAGCAACCGAAATAACGGAAAAGTTCAATAAAACCTCCGGAAACGTTCACCCGAGAGTTATGCTTACATCAGAAAAATTCAATAGTATAAAAAGCAATTACAACGCAGGCGGAATAATGAAAAAATGGGGCGATAAAGTAATATTTATGGCTGATTCTTATCTTAAGACTGCGCCGAAGCAGTTTGACCCTTCGGTTACGTCCGGTACCGATTTGCTTCCGATCCCGCAGGCTATCAAAAACAGAATTGAAGCGCTTGCAATGGCATATATTTTGACAAATGATATAAAGTATGCCGAAAGAGCATGGGAAGAGCTTGAGACTGCCGGCAATTTTCCCGGTTGGGTTACGGAGCATTTTCTTAACACATCGGAGTATATGACGGCATTTGCCATAGGCTATGACTGGCTCTACAGCTGCTGGACAGACGCCCAAAAGAGCTTTCTTGAAAATGCTATGATGAAAAAGGGCTTGAATTATGCGCTTTCCGGTTACTATGGTGAGGGCGCCTGGTGGGCAAAAGAAACAATTAACTGGAATCTTGTCTGCAATGGCGGCAGCATATGTGCAGCCGTTGCGCTTATGGATGTTTATCCCGATGTATGCTCAAAAGTTATTGAGAACGCTTTAAGAGGCATGGAATTCGCACTTGCTTCATACTATCCCGACGGAGCATGGTCTGAGGGAATAGGATACTGGGAGTTTGCAACCGAATTTTTTGTCAGAGCATGCAGTAGTCTTGATGCAACATTTAAAGAAGATTTTAACATTTCAAAAGCGCCGGGGATAAGCAAAACGGCAGAAACACCGATTTATGCAAACGGCTACGTTGCTGCAAATAATTATCATGACGCAGGTGAGGTTTTGTATATGTCGCCGCTTCTGTTTTGGCTTGCCGATAAATATGACGCCCCTGCTGTTGCAAAGATAAGATATGAAGAAATGGAAAGCTATGATTTATATCCGTCAACTCTTGATATGATATTGTGTAATACAAGTCAGCTGGATTCAAACTCCGATTTTGCTCTCGATAAATATTTCAGAGGCAGCGAGGCAGTATCCATGAGGTCATCATGGAGCGACAAGAGCGGAACATACATATCTTTTCACGGCGGAAAAGCCGATGAAAATCATGGTCATGTTGACAGCGGAACATTCGTAATTGACATGCTTGGTGAAAGAATAGCAAGCGACTTAGGAGCTGAGAGCTATTCTCATCCAAAATATTTCAGCGATGAGAGATATACACTATACAGAGCTCGTCCCGAGGGACATAACATGGTTGTCATAAATCCGGACAAGAGCGAGGGTATTTCTCTTACAAGCGTATCAAAGGTTGAAACTCTTGAGAGCAAAGAGCGAGGGGCTTTCAGTGTTTTAAATCTTGATGATGCATATAAGGCGTATGCATCGTCATATAAAAGAGGCTATAAACTTGAAGATGACAGGCGCAGTGTTGTTATAAGGGATGAAATGTGCCTCAAAAAGTCAAGTACGGCATATTGGTTTATGCACACAAAGGCCGATGTAAAGATTGTTGACAATAATACGGCGATTTTAACAATTAACAGCAAGAAATTTCTGGTTCGGTTTAAAACCAATGCAAAAGAGTTTATTCTATCGGATATGGATGCAAAGCCGCTTGACACGTCTCCCGTTGTGGAAAATCAAGCGGATAACTCGCAGTATACCAAGCTTGCTCTTAAATTTAAGAGCGATGGCGATACATATATTGAAGTGAAAATTATTCCGTATGATGATCCTGCAAGCAGGGAGCCCATGAGTGATCTGCCAATAGCTAACTGGTCAGTTCCCGACGGAAAAATGTCGAGGCTTCCGAAGGCGGATATGATATATACAGACGGTGATGTCATAACAGTATTCGATAAGGCTCAAAACAGTTATCGTATTAATGTTCCGACGGGCAGCGGAGTGCCGAAAGTTACGGCAGATGTGCCTGAGGATTGCTACTGTGAGGTTACCGATGCGCAAAGCTTATCCGAAACAAGTGTTATTAAGGTTATAAATAAAAACAACCATGAGCTATATTCGTATTATTACATAGGCTACCGTGAAATTTTTGTAAATAATGCCAATGACGGTATTGATAGAATAAAGGTTAAAAATGTTATAGCCAGCGAAAATCCGCAGGAAGAAAACATGGATGTTAATGTGATTGACGGCGATTTGAATACGAGATGGTCGGCAGAGGGACTTGATCAGTGGGTTATGCTTGATTTCGGAGAGCAGCAGAAGCTCAATGCATTCGGAATTGCAACATACAACGGTGAAGTACGTACATTATCATACAGTGTTGACGTTTCGGATGACGCAATAGAGTGGAAAAACATTTATATAGGAACTACAAGCCTTACAAACGAAATTGAAGTTATACATGTCCCGGAGACAACCGCAAGATATGTAAGACTGAATTGCTACGGAAATTCCGTTAATAATTGGAACAGTATTACGGAGTTTGCATGCATATATAAATAACGGAGGTGCGCATGAGAAGAATTTTAACATTATTTTTGAGTCTTATCCTGATTTTTAAAATTATTCTTATTCCGCAATATGCCGAAGCCTCATCATCCGGTCAAAGCTCGCACATAATGTTTGAAAACTTTGATATGCTACCCGTAGGTGCATATACGGGAACAAAAATGATTGACGAAAAAAAAGATGCAGAGGTTGTTGAAGAAGGAGGCAACCGTGTGTGCCGAATAACGGTAAACGGATCATTAGGGTCAGGTAATAACTCGGTTTTTACGTCTAAATCCATTATGCTGAATTCCGAGTCAATATTCACATTTAAAATCAGAAATGCAAGAAGCTCTGAGGGCAAAATAGTTGCTCAGCTAAGGTCCGATTACGGTTTACCGAACGAATACAGCTCAATAATCAACTTTGTTGATG
This sequence comes from uncultured Clostridia bacterium, assembly GCA_934463165.1. Lineage (GTDB taxonomy): Bacteria > Bacillota > Clostridia > UMGS1810 > UMGS1810 > RGIG1828. The sequence continues at coordinate 43,346 of CAKSJG010000002.1, read as the reverse complement.
TAAGTAATGGGAGTATAGTATATCTTCCGCAGATGTCGCCGGTATCAGAATCTTTGTCGGATAATGAATATGCCGACATTACGGTGAGAATGAATAATATAACGGGTGAAATAAGTGTTTGGAGAGACGGCAATATCAAGAGTACGGTTTCAAACTATAAAAGCCTTAACGAAGCGTCGTGGAGAGAGTTTGACGTCAGGCAGTGCTTATTCAGATTTCAAACATCGGTTAAAGCATCGCCGCACAGTGAATTCGAATCATATAAGGCAGAAGCTTATGTGGATAATATTTCTTACAAGTGCACCGACAACGCGGATTTTTTAGCCGAAAATTTTGAGGATTGTACGTCTGGGCAATATAACGGCACAAAAATGATTGCTGAAAAAAAAGATGTTAAAATAGTCGAAGAGAATAACAATCGTATTTCTTACATAAACATTGTCGGCGAATCAGGTGTGCCCAAAGGCTCGGTTTTCACAACAGACAGCTTGCATTTGGGGTATGAATCGGTTTTTGCTTTTCGGATACGCAACGCAAACAGCAACGAGGGCGGTGTTGTTGCAAGCCTCAGATCGGAGGTCGGCTCAGCGGATGAATATAAAACAATTATTAATTTTGTTCGTCTTGCCGACGGTAAAATAGAGTATCTTCCGCAAATGGAGGGTAATACCGAAGAAATTTCAGACAGTCTGTATGCTGATATTACAGTAAAAATAAATTCTGCGTCAGGTGAAATTGCTGTTTATCGGGACGGTGTTATGAAATGTCGGGTGGAGAACTTCAGAGCCGTTCACGAAAGCTCCTGGAAGGATTTTTGTGTGCAGTCGTGCTTGTTCAGGTTTCAAACAATTGTTAAAGCAACGCCGCAATATAATTCAAATCCTTATGAAGCCGATATATATATTGACGACATTGAATACAGCTCGGACACATCGATACGCATGGGACTGTTTGTGGGGGAGTGTGCAATTTACTATTTGCTTGAATCAGAGCTTGGATATGACAGTCTGTATCCGGTAAATAATTTTAAAAACGGGAGAATAAAAGGAAAATCATTGATTGTTAATGATACAAATATTCCCAAAAGTGCGAGGATGATTCTGAGCCATATGAGAAATAATAACCTGCGCAAGGTTCAGATTTCAGATGAGTATATAATAAATTCTCATGAAGCTGCCGTAATTGATTGCGATATTGAAATTGACGGCAGTATGTCCGGCGATACGCTTGAGATTTTCATTATGGAATCTACAGACAGAATTATACCTTTAAAGCGTAAGTCGGTCTATAATCAATCTGTGTTTGATACTCCTGTATATAATGAGCTAAGCCGTTTGTTTGCAATACACGGGCAAAATATTCATCCCAGAATTGTTGCTTCAAAGAGCGATTTTGAAAAAATAAAAAATAACTCAGATCTGTCCGGCTGGAAGAGTGCGATTATTTCGGAAGCAGACAGAATTGTTCTCGCGGATATTGATTCAGACAGCGAATATAAAATATACTACAGTGCAATATCCGACGGCACTTTGCTGTATATGGCTCAAAAGGTGCGCAAATTCATGGAAAATTTAGGAATGGCATATCAGATTACGGATAACGCAGTATATGCCGACAAAGCATATGAAATTATGAACAAGGCAGGCAATTTCCGGGATTGGGCTCCGCATCACTTCCTCGGCACTGCCGAAATGACGGGAGCGTTTGCTATAGGGTATGACTGGATGTACGATGCTTTTACCGATGAACAGCGTACGCAGATAAGCGGATATATCAAGAATAAGGGAGTCGCTGAAGGCAAAGAGGCATACAGTGGAACCGGAGGGGAAAATAACACCGGTTGGTGGCAGTTTGCTGACCATAATTGGAATGTTGTATGCAACGGCGGTATGATAGTTGGTGCGGCAGCAATTGCCGATAATGAGCCCGAACTAAGCTTTTACATTATAAAAAAAGCTTTACAAAGTTTAAAGCTTCCGCTTAAAAAATTCTCGCCCGACGGCGCGTGGACGGAAGGATATGACTATGTTGAATTTATGTTTCAAATGTTATCGATCGCTGAACGTTCACTTGTCGGATGCTTTGGAAGCAATTTCGGAATATCAAGCTATGACGGCATGGATAAAGCGGGAGATTTCATGCTTCAAATAATTGGAGCGGAAGTAATAAACAATTTTCATGATGCATGGTTAAATCCCGGTGATACGCCTCAGCTTATGTGGCTTGCAAAGATATACAACAAACCTGAATACGGCATTGCACGAGTGTCAGCTATAGAAAGCAGAAGCTTGAGTCCGTCTGTTTACGATTTGATTTTTTATGATGATTCATATTCTTCCGCATATATTGATATGCCTCTTGACGCATATTTCAGGGGTGTTGAATATGTTTCATCCAGGAGCGGTTGGGATAAAAATTCAGTTTGGATTTCATATCATGGCGGAAAAGCTTATGAAAACCATTCTCATATTGATTGCGGAACTTTTATTTTTGAAGCAATGGGAGAGAGGTGGGCATGCGATTTGGGTGCCGACAATTACAATGCACCGGGATATTTTGATGAGGCTGAAAGATATAAATATTATCGTACAAGAGCAGAAGCTCATAACACGCTTGTGATAGACCCGGATATGTCGGCAGGTCAAAGTATAAATGCTGATACAAAGGTTATCAGCTGCAATTTTAATGATAGTGATCCTTGCAGCATTCTTGATTTAACTTCGGCGTATTCAGAAAAAGCAAATTCTGTTAAGAGGAGCTTTAGGCTTACAAACGGAAGGTCATCGGCTCGGATTGATGATGAAATTCATCTGAAAAGCTGCGACAGCACGGTATATTGGTTTATGCATACAAAAGCAAATATCAGAATTATCGATAATACTGCTGCCGAGCTTACTTTAAACGGCAAAAGGCTTAGAGTTAACGTTTCTTCCGATGCAAACAATACGCAGCTTACTGGCGAAAAGGCGGAGCCGTTTTTTGATATGGGTGTTAATCAAAACAGTTCAAATGAAGATTATCAAAAACTGCAGATAAAAATATCCGGCAGTAAGGATATTAACTTATCGGTAAGTTTTGTTCCTCTGCCGTAAGAACAGAATATTTCAATAATCCGATAGCGGTAAGAAAGGAGAAAACATGAGAAAATTTATATCAGCTATATTGATTCTTTTATTAGTATTAGGAAGTATTGTTCAGACTTATGCTGAAGATGCTCAGACAATTGCGCAGATGCAATTTGATTTTTCGGAGGCTGAATCTTTTAACGGCTGGAAATCGTCAGCATTTAATGCCGCAGTAAATACCGATTGCGGGTACGTCTCTCTCGATGCCGACACGCAAGCCGCTTCCGGCAAAGCCGAGGCAAGGTTTTGTTCGCCGAAGCTTGGTATATCCGGTAATGACAAGCTTTTGATTTCGTTTGATTTTATGGTTTGTTCATCAGATGCCGTAAAGCTTAATAAGTATTTTTACATAGTTTGGAGTGGTGATGATACAGCCGCAAGCAGAAAATCCCGTCTTGTCTGGATTCAGGATAATACAATCCGTATCGGATCGTCTTTGACAATGTATGCGCAGTCCGACTTTTATGATGTAAGGCACTCAATGATTCTTGCAGTTGATATAGAACAATCTACAATAAGTGCTTATCTTGACGGTGAGCTGCTTTCTGAAAATAATTCGTTCATCGGGGACGAAGTCGGCGAGTCGGGCGTTCAGTTTATGTTTTTAAATGCCTGCAACGTAAATGAAACACGATCTGTTCTTAATTTATACAGCTTTTGTACAACAAATGCAACATTATTGAACATTACTACTAAGCCTTCCGATAAATCGGAGATGGTCGATGTTTCTGAAACAGATAAGCTAACAGTCAACTTTGCAACAATACCAAAGGGAAATGTTAATATATCTCTGTATGTGTCCGGTTTGAATTCCGATACATATGAGCCTGTAGATGAAAAATTCGAAATTAACGGTTTTGTTGCCTCAGCAAAGCTTACAAAGCCTCTTGAACCGTTAAAAAAATATAAAATTTGTGTGTCTGATGCAGAAGATTTTTATTTAAATAAGATTGATAAAAGCGAATATGTCTTTACAACTGCTCCGCCCGATTATTCCTTGCCGTATGTGCGCATAACTTCTCCGAAGTCGGGTGAGGTTGCCGAAGAAGGAAGCACTGTAATCATAACCGCTGAGGCAGGCAGTGATTGTACAGATATAGAGAGAGTAGAGTTTTATGCAAATGACATACTGGTTTTCAGTGATGCGGATTATCCGTATAACTGCAGCGTCTTGATTAGTGATGAATTCAAAGAATACAGAATTTATGCGGTGGTACATGATATTTTGGGCGGCAGCAGAAAATGCGATGAAATTGTAATTTCTGTTTTTACGGATGAGCCTCCTGCGGTAAAGATTGAAGGCGATTTTGACGGGAAAACGTTCAGTTTGGATGAAATACCGAAAATTAGTGTCTACGCTGCCGACGATAGCGCCGTTGCATATGTTGAGCTTATTTTGGATAACAAAATCATAGGCAGAAAAGCATCGGCTCCTTATGTGTTTGACTTGGGTTATTGTGAGCTCGGAGAGCATACGGTTAAGGCAGTCGCATATGACATCGGCGGCAAATCTGCAAGTGACGCCGTTAAAATATATATTTCTCAAAGCTATGATTCTGATCTTAATGATGCCGTGTGTATTTATGACGTTAAAGGAAGGGTAAAGTCGAGAGACGATTACGGAGATATATGTGTCGGTGAAAATCTGACTTTTGAGTATACAGCCTCAAATGCAGTGCTCTCATGTGAATCGGATATAAGCTTCAGCAGCATTGATGTTAACGGGAGCGTAATGATAAGGGGCTTGGAAAATGACGGTGAAACAAAGATTGATATACATGGTATTATTGAATTTGTCGGCGGTATAATTTACAGCTCGGGAACAAATATAGGTGAATATGAGCCGGATAGAAAATATCGTATGTTATGTAGGGTTGACGCAAAAAACAAAAGCTTTGAATTTAAACTCATTGATATCAATTCAGGAATGACAGCGGCAGAAACGCAAACTGTCATTGAGAATTCGAATTTCAATTCGGTAGCATTAATAAGACTTACATGTTTGCAGGGAGCAGGCAAAGACGGATTAATTTCGTGCTCAAATATAAAAGCGTATTTAACAGGTGATTATCCGCAGATTGTAAGTATTGTCGGAGCGTACGGCGAATCGCCGGTTTCGTATGATTCAAAGAACATAATTTGTGTTTTAAATGGTGAAATCGGCGATATTGAGCTTAACAGCGTTAAGATAAAAAATGAACTCGGGGATGCCGAAATTGAAAGTGTGAAAAAACGGACCCCGAACGAGGTTGCCGTAACATTTAAAAATAATCTCGAATCCGCGTATACTTATACAGTTATTTTTGACGAAAATACGAAGCTTGCAAGCGGAAGTCCGTTCGGTCATAAAATAGTCGGACATTTTAGTGTTGCTCCGAGAGAACTTGATGTTTGCAGTGGTTTCTTTACTGCGGTGGACGATATATTTTTTACGGCAAAAATTTTTAATTCAGCGTTGGCGCGAAATGTTACCGTTGTCATGGTAACATACGAAAACGGCGTTGTAAAGGAAATTATATCTAAAACATGTGTTGCGGAAAAAGGCGAAACGATAGTAACCGCACCGAAACTGTCAATACCTTCTGTCAACCCATCGGTTGCAGCTTTTGTTATAGATGGTTGGGCTACACGCATTCCTGTTTCAAGTAAAATTTTCACATATAATTTTACAGAGTGATTGCTTAAATAGGGAATAAAGGTGTCTTACCGAAATACATTCATGATTTTTATAAAAAAATCAAATTTAATGCGGAAAAGCGAATTCGGCTGCAGCTTTGCTTTGTTAATGAAATTTGCACGGTATTGAAAAAAACCGCAAAAAAGGAGTGATGCCAAAGAATAACGATATGGAAGAGAAAAAATTTTAAAGAAAGGAATTTGGAAAATGAGAAATTCTATTAAAAAAGTTGTTATTTTAATGCTGTGTATTGCAATTATGTTTACGTATATTGTAATTCCGGCAATTGCAGAGGGCTCTGCAATTATTCACTACACCAATGATTTTAACGGTTATGGTATCGGCGGCATATGGGATGCTGCAGCTTTCCCTGATTCAACTATGGTTTCCGAGGGTGTTTCGTTAAGCAGTGAAATGCTTTTTGCTTCAAAAACAGATGCTCCCGGAGGTCCCGTAAACGGCGATGACAGAGACGCTGCCGAATTTGTTGCCCGTTCTGCTGACGGAGCTGATAAAGCTTTTCGCTTTCGCAAATCGTTAAGCGGCGCAAATGCATATGCTGTAGGCGCAAAGCTTTATCCCGATCATTTAAAGTTAAAAAAAGGCGAGAGTAAGGTTTTGCATATCAATTTTGATATGCTTGCTGAAGACAGAGTTGCCAATAAAACTTTCCAGATAAGACGCAGTACAGATAAATCATTTTGTGAAATTGTTCAGTTTCATACAAACGGTAAAATATATGTGTGGGGCGACAACTGGTGCGGCTACGGTATAAACGAGTGGTATAATTTTGATATCTATTTGGATTTTGATTCAAGTAAGGTTTATCTTTGCGAGGACGGAAAGCTTGTAAAAGCTATGGATGATCCTTATTTTACGGGAAATGAATATTTTCTCGACATACTTCAGTTTGTAACGAATACAAGCAGTGCTACAGGAATGAGAATAGATAATTTTTTGGTCAGTGTTGCCAACAAATCCGATGTTTCTTTAATAATTGACGCCGGTGTATATAAATCACATTTTCTGGAGCCTTTTTCCGGATTTTTTGATAATAACACAATAGGCAGCAATGTTATAAAAATTGATAATTCTTCAAGTGCGTCGGTTGTCAGCGGTATGTTTGGCAAACGTGATTCCGATAAGTCGATGTTTGCAGGCAGTGAGTCGCCGTCGGCAGCGGCAACCTCGGCAATGACAGATATACTTATAAGCAACAGCGGTTTCAGCAGTGGCGATATACTGCACTACAGCACGCTTCTGGCAGTCGGAAATGATTCGCCTGCAAGTAAGATTATCAGGCTGCATGCAAGCTCAAATGTAGATATCCTCAGAATTGACGCAAATGGATTATATGTTTATACAAAAGGTACTTCATTACCGAAAATGAGAGCAAATCAGTGGTATAAATATGACTTTGTTATCAAAACCGGATCACCCAATATTATGGACGTATACGTAAACGGATTTAAAGCCGCAAGTGATATTTTAATACCCGAGGTTATATCGTCGACCTCCGAAATAACAACACGATATGTAATGACAGCAGGTGTTGCGGACGGGTATTATATTGATGATTCGTCCGTTACATGCTACAATGCGGATGCGCAGATTCTGAATCCTGAAATTTCGGCAACAAACAGCAAGGCTGATATTAAGACAGACGCAATTTATGTTGCGGATGATTCATATACGGTAGCCGAATTCGTGAGAGATACAGCTTCAAATGTTCCGTTTGAAGTTCGCACATTCGACGGATATCCTGCAAGCAGTGCATCATCCGTTGCCGGAAACAATGTTGTATTCCGTGCTAAAGACGGTGCGGAAATATATCTGCCGGTATATACCGAAAGCACTGTTTGGTTCAGCAATGATTTTGAGACGGACGGCGGTTTATTTTCTTTGAACGGCGGCGCTTCTGAAATAAAGCCTTCCGGTAAGGGCAGATTAGGTAATGCAAATTACATAACCGTTGGCAGCGGCGCAAAGGCAAGGCTTGAAAGCAAGCCTCTTATGTATTTTGATTCAGAGAAGGTTACCGTTGAATCGGGAGTTCTTGCGCCCGATACTATCGGTAACAGTGCGGTTTTATATCTTAAGGAATTTGACGAGAGCAGTGTAAGACCGATTGTAACCTTTGCACCCGACGGAAAAATTTTGTTTTCAAACGATAACAGTTACAATTCGACCTCAGATTCGGGGCTTAAATGGCAGCCGGGTCTCTGGTATCATATCGGCGCAACATTCAACATAAATGAAGGCGGCGGTACTGTATACCTGAACGGCAGAGAGCTTGGTTATCTTAACGTATTCAGCAAAGGTGAATATGTCCACACAGTCGGGTTTGATGTTGCAGGCGCAAATGCTGTTGCCGCTATTGACAACGTCAAAGTATATGCCGGCGAGTATGACTACGAATCCGATATTGTTGATCCGATTGTTACAACAATTCGTGATCTTGCAATTGATGATGTAAAGCGTGAAATATATATTGACAATAAAAACGATTCATACCTTTGGAATGAGTGCGTAGCCGACGGAATAAAAATTTATACCGATTATACATTAGATACTCAGGTTGATCCTGATACCGATTTAATTGAAATCGGTAATGTTGTTCCGGTGGTTTCCAAAGACGGCAAAGTTGCTGAATATTACGTTGTCAAGGATATTTCTGATTCAAGTATATATATTGTAAAGCAAAATGGTGAATATATATCGCGCGGTGTTGTTTCTTCCGATAATATCGATGTAAAAATGTTTAACGCAACAGGTGTATTGATTGTTGCGCAATACAGCGGCTCGGAGCTTGTAAAGCTTGATACTTCCGATACAGGCGCTGTTGAAGGTTTGCCGTTATCCGGCGAGGCGGAAAATGTCAAACTAATGTTTTTTGAAACATTGGATAGTGCAAAACCTTTGACGGGGGCAAGAAGTCTGAATATATCAAGATAAATTTTGGCGGTTATGTGCTGCCTCTTTCAGCGAGGCAGCACAAATCTATGTGTGATATTGTTGCAGAGGATGATACAATGAAAACATTATACAACAATACTCAGACCAAGGAATGGATGGAGGGCTATCCGATAGGTAACGGAAGGCTTGCATCGATGGTTTGGGGAGATGAAAAAAAAGATATCCTGTCGCTTAATCATGAAGGGCTGTGGAGAGGTATATACAGGGAAAAAAGAATGGAAAATGTTTCGGAGCATTTGGGAGAAGTACGAAACGTCTTTGAAGACGGAGACTGCGGCAGGGGAACCGAGTTGGCGGTTAAGTATTTCGGCTCGGATAAAACAAATTTTCCTGTTGATTCATATCAGCCGGCAGGTGATTTAATTTTTTTTCCTGCTGATGAATATGATTTTATTTCAAGAGAGCTTGATATGAAGAATGCAGTTGCCGCGGTAAACAGAGACAAACTTAAATCAGAATTTTATGTTGATTGTGTAAAAGATGTAATAGTTGGCAAATGGATAAGCAATGAGCAGTTTGGCGGCGTACTTTCCTTTAATCGCCGTAATGATAACGGTGCCGGATACAAATGGAGTGTAACACAAAGTGAAATACGATTTTTTTGCAGCTTTGAGGGAGGTATTTCCTACAGTGTGACGATTGAGGTTGAAACAGACGGGAAGGTTACCTGCCGTGGCAACAGTTTATTTATTGACAATGCTGCATATCTGAATACAAAAACTAATATTGAAGTTCAGACAGACAGTATTGATGATGAAACTGTGGTTCCCGAATATGATTATGAAGCGGATAAAATCCTGCATGCCAAAAAATTTTCGTCATATATGAACAGAGTAGAATTAAAGCTTTCGGGCTCTGATGAGCTCGGTAATCTTACCGTTAAGAAACGGATCGAAAAGGTTCGGTGCGGCGAAGATGACATCGGTATTGCGGAGCTTTATTTTAACTATGGAAGATACCTTATGATTTCATGCTCAGTATGTGCAAGGCTTCCTGCAAATTTACAGGGAAAATGGAATGACATGACAGAGCCTCCGTGGGGCAGTGATTATCATTTTGATATTAATTTGCAAATGTGTTATTGGATGTGTGAGGCTGCAGATATTCCGGAATGCATAGATCCGCTTGTCAATTTTCTTATGAGGTATATGAAAGCCGGAGCAGACGCGGCAAAAAAGTGCTATGGGTGCAGGGGAATTTTACTTCCGCTTGCGGATGATGTCTGGTCACAGGCAACACCGACAGGGGGATGCTACGGAATCTGGATTGGCGCTGCCGCGTGGATGGCGCAGCATTTATGGATGCGGTATATATATTCCGGATGCAGTGTGTTTTTAAAGAATAAGGCATATCCGTATTTCAGGGCTGTGGCTGAGTTTTATGAAGATTATTTAACAGAAGATGAAAACGGAATTCTTCAGGTGATTCCAAGCCAGTCTCCTGAAAACAGATTTGAGGGAGCAACACGGTATGATGTCAGCCTGTGCGTTTCATCGGCAATGGATGTACAGCTTGCATATGACACTTTAGGTTACGCAATATACAGTGCGCAGATATTAAATACAGACACCGATAAGGTTATTTTGTGGAATAGAATGCGAGATAAGCTTCCCGATTTTAAAATCGGAGAAGACGGCCGCCTTCTCGAATGGAACGAAGAGAAAACCGAGGCTGAACCCGGTCACAGGCATTTATCACATTTGTACGGGATATATCCGTCTGATATATTCATGAAAAAAGAGCGAATCAGGCAGTATAATGCTGCAAAAAAATCTTTGAATTTCAGATTGCTGCACGGAGGCGGTCATACAGGCTGGAGCAGGGCTTGGGTGTCGTGTCTTTATGCGCGCTTTGGCTGTTCGGATAAATTTTATGAGAATTTTAAAGGTCTTGTAAAGGATTTTGCAACCGTCAGCCTATTGGATTTGCACCCTCCCGGTATTTTTCAGATTGACGGAAATTTCGGTGCCGTTGCAGCAATTACAGAGGCGATAATAAGCTCATACGATAATAAGGTTCATCTTTTGAGCGCAGTGCCGAAACAATGGAAAAGCGGCTCACTATGCGGAATAAAGGTTCCGGGCGGGCATAAGTTAGATGTTTTTTGGCAAAATGGAGAGGTTAAAAAGGTCAAAATAGTTTTCGGATTTAAAAAAAGCGTAATTTTGGCAGCCGGAGGAGAAGAAAAAGAGTATTTCGGAAAAAGCGGAGAAGTTTTTGAAATAACAAATTAATGATATACAGTTAATATATTTAGGTGAAATTATGAGTGTACAGTCATAAGCCGTATTCGGTATCAATTCAGGTAAAAGCCATATTTTAGTGTTGAAAATCAGTATAAAAAATAAATATGAGAGGTATGTTATGAAAAATATAATAAGGCAGAAAATTATTAATCCCGAAAGGTATATATCAGGTAAGATGATGACCGATGATATCTTAAAAAAAGCTCTTGATGATGCTTTGGTTAAGATTGACAAGCTATGGGAGGATGTTCACGGCAATTTTGCAACACATACAAGCGTTGACGGTATATATGGCGAATCGGATAATACAGAAGGTTGGAATACGGGCTTTATGACAGGTATGTTATGGCTTGCATATGAGGCAACAGGTGATGAAAAATATCGTATACGGGCGATTTCTCACATTCCGAGCTTTTATGAAAGAATTGATAAAAAGCTCGGAGTCAATCATCATGATATGGGATTTTTATATATTCCGTCGTGTGTTGCCGCATATAAATTAACAGGTGACGAGCTTGCAAAAAAAGCGGCACTCAAAGCAGCTGATCACCTTTTAACAAGATATATTGAACCCGGCGGATATATTCAGGCATGGGGCAATGTAGGCGATCAAAGAAGGCTTATCATTGACTGTATGAATAACATACCGCTTTTGTATTGGGCATCAGAAGTCACGGGAGATAAAAACTATTATGATAAAGCGTACAGTCATGCAAAAGTAACCATTGAAAATATTATCCGAAAAGATGCATCTACATATCACACGTTTTATTTTAATGATGACGGTACACCTGACAAAGGTGTTACCGCTCAGGGAGCGTCCGATGAATCCTGCTGGGCGAGAGGGCAGGCATGGATAATAAGCGGACTGCCTATTACTTATAAATATGTCAGGGATGAAAGTATGGCAGATACATTTGAAAAAGTCGCAAATTTCTACATAAATCATCTGCCTGAGGATTTTGTTCCGTATTGGGATTTATCTTTTAAGGATGGAGATAACGAAGAAAAAGATTCATCATCGGCGTCTATTGCGGTTTGCGGTCTTCTTGAAATGACGCCGCACATTAAAGACGAAACCCTAAAGAAGATATATGAGGGCGTGATTGACAAAATCATGTATTCTCTATATGAAAACTACAGCACAAAGGATACACCCGAATCCAACGGTCTTTTGCTGCATGCCGTTTATTCCAAGCCCGGAAACGATGGCGTTGATGAGTGTAACATCTGGGGATGTTATTACTATATGGAAGCTCTTGTTCGTATGTTAAACGGAACAAAAGCATATTGGTAATTATTGATTAAAAATAATGGATTTTATGATTTATGATATTTTTTCTCATAAAAATAAAAAAGGTTATACGGACGGAATAATGTATCATTGGGAGGTATATTGTGTACGAAATTAATTGCAGAGTTGAGTGGGGATACTGGCACGGTTATTTTGGTGATAAGTATTGTGTAAAAATGGATTTCAGCGGAAGTATTGAAATAGGAAACGGAAATTTAAAATCTCTGGAAAAAGCAGAAATTCCGTATGAAATGTGGGGTCCGTATGTATATTCAAAAAAATTTATTAAGCTTAACGGCAATTCATGGAATTCCGTTATATTAAAGTGGCTTGAAGGGATAAGATTCAAAGCTGATGTTGAGGACGATTCTGTTATATGTCTTAATATCGGCAGTGAAACCTATAAGTTTACACCGGAGCGTCTGAAAAAAGAAAAGCATATTGTATTTCCTGTCGGAGAGAAATATTCAATGGCGTTTATTCATGTTGAATTTAATGATTCCGAGTGGTACTTACCCGATTTGAGAGAAGGTCAGTATCTTGTTGATGCCAAAGATTTTGACAGTCCGCAGAAATGCGTAGAATTTTTTACAGTGAAAGGCAGAATGATTGAGCCGCATTCATCTGCAAAGGCAAGCGTCAGTATAAATCTTACGGATTGTTGTGACTCTTTCTGCGAATCGGCATGTAAAATAAGAATAAGGTATGTATTGAGCGATGATTCAAAAAGGGAAGTCAATGCGCGTGGGGTTGCAAAATTTGTAATCAGGATTAACAATAAGGATGCGTACAGAAATGTTAAATTTGACACGTGGCATGATACTGCATCGCAGTTCTTTTCAGAGGTTTGGGCAGATGTCGACTTCGGATTGCTGTGCAGGGGAGAAAATAAAATAGAAATTTTAAACATGGATGATGAGTTCAGCATAATTTTGCAAAGTGTTTTAATTGAACCATATGAAAAAAAGCATATGTCCCTTGTCTGGTGTCCGAAATGGGCTCTCAAGGGTCGGATATTTTCCGTAACGGTTAATTTTAACACTGCGTCCTGCCTTGAAATTAACTATGATAAAAATGAATTTAAGCAAACTATTATCGGAACCGACAAGAAAGAGTTACATCAGGAAATATCTGTTGCGGGATTGTGTCCGGTAAATATGGTTAATGTTGAAATTCTTGCTCTTGAAAAGGGTGAGCACGAATTTTTCTTTGAGCCTCTTAAAGGTAATATCGGCGGTAAAATTGAATTTATTGATAAATGGAGCGGCAGACGGTGCTGTGCCGTTGTTGATGCTGTTTGGGATGTTATACAAGAGCAGGTTCCGGTAAAGACAGGCTTTGAGGTCAGGACAGGTTCCCCGTTTGAATACATGGATTTACTAAAAAAATCGTATAATTCTCAGCTTGGCAATCTCGCTGTGTTCAGAGATTATCACAATAATGCGTATCATCCTTCCGTACTTTGGGATTGCGGAGAATATTGTCGTAAGCATGGAATATACACCGATGCAATATGGATGAACTCTCAGGCAGTAATTGCTTATTCTTCTGATAAATTATGTATGTGCGTGGGAGGTCATGAGCATACAGGCATTTTTTACGGAAGAGATGAAACAGACGATTCTTGTAAAAACATGAAGGAATCCATGGAAGCTTCAACAGAAAAGCTCAGGGCTGTAAGGGATATGTACGGGGTTGCGTCATTTCCTGTAGGAATGGGTGATGCAAGCGGCGGAACAAGATGCGCATATCTTGCCGGATTTGATGTCATAAGGCATGAAACCTTTGTATGTCACCATGCTCTTATTCTTAGTAATGCAAGGGGGAACGCAAGAGCCTTCGGTAAAAACAATTGGGGTGTACATATCGCTTCTCAGCATGCACATCAGCCGGAATTTGAGCCCGGAATACGCCGCTATTTTCTTGGAATGTATCTTCCGTGGGTTTATGGCAGCACATTTGCATTTGAAGAAGATTCTTTATTCGCGCACTATAAATGCACACGCATGGCAGGTGACGACTATCATACCAGGTTGAAGCAGGAGATAACCCGAGGATTTTATAAATATTCGTCAACTCATCCGCGTGAGGGTGAAAATGCGGTAGATATCGCAATCCTTCAGGGCAGATACGCTCCTCCTTTCAATGGAATTTCGTCAGCAAACAATAACGGAGACAATACTTTTTCAGATGATGATTTTCCCGTCTGGGGTCACAAGGGAAGAAAAGAAAAAAACTGGGGATTCAGGCAACCCGAAAAGGGCTTTCATTTGCTTGATGTTCTCACACCCGGGATTTATGTAACGCCGCTTAAGCAGAATAACAAAAAAGTACGAAAATTTTTTGGAGGTAATCCGTATGGTGAATACGATCAGCTGCCTGTGGAAGCACCGCAAAATATATTTGATAAATACAAGCTTGTTGCGGTTTTGAACTGGCATACAATGGAAATGAGGGAAAATGGTGAAGTCAGTGATTATGATAAGCTTATCGGGTATGTAAAAAGCGGCGGCACACTGTTTGTTTCCGTCCCTCATTTTACAACACGGTCAGACAGGGACTTTCTTACAGATATGAACGATTTAAAGCTTTATAATAACGGGGATATTTCGGAGCTTTGCGGTGTAAAGGTTATCGGAAAATCCGAAGCGGAGTATTCTTCTGCTGTTATAAACAATTGTGCAAGTGATTTTTTTAACATATCCGGTTTTAAAGAAAAGCTGATAAGAAAGCCGAATAAGGATGAAAATGAGGACGGCGAATGTAAGATAGCCGATATAGTCATGTGCGGCTCAGAAGCGATAATTACTGATAAAAACAGCGGAAAGCCTCTTGTCACAAGATATAAACTCGGCAACGGGACAGTGTATCTTTTGAATACATTTGCTTTTCCCGGTCATGAGAAGTTAAAGTACTTTATGCATGGGTTTTTCAAAACGTTGTGCAAAAACATTCATAATAAAGCAGATGTTGTTGTATGTGATCAAAGCAGCGAGGTTTACAGCTCTGTTTGGAAATCAGGCGAAAAAAGCGGAAAGATTTATCTTCTGAACACTGATTGGTTAACTGCCGGCAATACAATCGATGCATATATAAGAATTGACGGTTTTTCTGCATGTGTCGGAGTTACCGAGGGTTATATAAAAGAGGTTATATACTTTGACGGCGGTATTGCTTATGCCGATAAAGAAGATGTATATATATGCAATACAGAAAAAGACAGATTTTCCGTTTATTCTGATAAACCTGCAAATATTACGGTAAGTGCCAAAAATGATTTCAAGGTTATGTCTGATGACGGAACATTAATTTCCAAATCCGTCGGGTGTTGTTCCCATTTTAAAATATTGCCCGAAAAAACGACATATTGCGGTACGTATATTATTAACATGAAATAAGTCTTTAATTAACGGCGAAAAATTTTTTAACTGTTTAGCCGATTGCTTATAATGATTCTGTTATAAAGCAAAACAGATATAATTATGTAAAACATGAAGCCCTAAAAGGTCATGGTTTTACGGATATTTAAAACATAAAAATGCGGTGTCTGTTTGACACTGCCTATATTACGCTGGAGGTAAATATTAATGAAAACAAAAATCATTTCAACGGTTACAGCTCTTGGAATTATTGCGGCGTTGCTATGTGGTTGCAGCGGCGGAAAAAACGGCAGCGATGTAACAAAAAATCAAAAGGACATTAAGGATTTTGTCATGTGGGCTGTAATGGACAGTGCGTCAACACAGACTATCGCTTCATACAACGATATGCTGATGTATCAAAAAATCAATGAAGCCACCGGCATTAATGTCCGGTTTATTCACCCTGTTGCCGGATCTGACGGCGGTGAGGCTTTCAACACTCTTATGGCTTCGGGTAAGCTTCCGGATATGATTGAAGCAAACTGGACGTCATATGATGGTGGTGCACAAGCGGCAATTGATGACGGGGTAATAATATCTCTTAATGACTATCTGAAAGAATATGCTCCTAACTATTACAAATATATGGACGGAGAAAAAAACAAAGAAAACGGTGGTCTTTATAAGCGTCAGTCAATGACGGACGACGGTAATTACTATGGCTTTAAAAATCTTTCAATTGGAAGCACGAGGGGCTTCGGCGGAATATATATCCGCAAAGATCTCCTCGATAAATGGGGACTTGATGTTCCCGAAACTCTTGATGATTGGACAAACGTGTTTAAGACGGCAAAGGATAACGGCATTGAAAAGCCGTTTACATGCTCGGATTCGTTTGCTTTTTCTGTGGAATCGGATGCGTTTAACACTATATTTAACGTCGGAAAATCATTTTATCTTGACGGTAAAAAGGTTAAATTCGGTCCGTTTGAGGAAGGATATAAGGACTATACAGCCACTCTTGCAGATTGGTATTCGAAAGGATATATAGATCCCGGGTTTGTAACAAATTCATCCACGGAAATTGAGGGTAACATGGCAAACGGACTTTCAGTCGCTTCCTTTGGTTTTGTCGGTTCAGGTATAGGAAAAATTATTCCGGCTGCAAGAGTAAGCAATCCTGAGTTTTCGCTTGTTGCATGTCCTTATCCCGTTAAAAATGCCGGTGACATACCAATGTTTCAGAATCTTTCTCCGGAATCCGCAGATCCCGCAATAGGAATAACCAAAGGATGCGGAAATTACGGAAATGCAATGAAATGGTGTGATTATCTTTACAGTGACGAAGGAAGCATTCTTTCTTCATTCGGTGTAGAAGGCGATACATATATAAAAAAAGACGGACACTATGTATACACCGATAAGATAACAAACTTTGAATCCGTGGGTGCTTCCTCCGTAAATGGTGCGCTCTACAAGTTCTTCCGCCCGGCAAACGGACCGGGACTTAATCAGCATCCGGACTATCTTGACGGCTATTATACATACGACGAGCAAAAGGATGCCATTAAAATATGGAATGAGTATGTTGATGAAGCGCGAAAGCATGTTATGCCTCCCATAACCTTTACATCTGATGAACAAAGTGAGATAACAGAAATCAAAGAGCTTGCAGCAGCAAATCTTAATGTTGGAATTACGGACATTATCAGAGGAAAAAGGAATATCAGCGAGTATGATTCGTTTGCGGATAAAGCAAAAAAAGCAGGGTATAACAGAATGCTTGAAATTTATCAGGCGGCTTATGACAGATATATAAACAGAAAATAAGATTATAGGCAATTTAAAATCGAACGATAATAAATACATAATGGAGTGTCAGTAAACACATCATCAAAGGTAATCCACAGATACAAAAACAAAGTTTACAAACGTGTGGTTGCTGATTTACCGAAAGAACTTGTTGCACAGTGGGAAGAAAAATTAAAAATGACGGCATCGGCAAATCTGAATTCATCAGAAATGCTATAAAAGATTGTTTGAAAAATGATTAAATTTAGGGAACATTACTGTACAAGTATCGAACCGAAGACCTATTGATAAATACCACACTAAAATAAAACCCCTTGAAACATTGTGTTTTCAAGGGGTTTTAAACGCGCCGTAGAGAATTCGAATCCCTGACCTTCTGATCCGTAGTCAGACGCTCTATCCAGCTGAGCTAACGGCGCATATTAACAACAAATATTATTATATCATAAATCAAACATAAAATCAAGTATTATTTTCAAAAATTTTTAAATTTTTGGTATTTATTTAATTTAATAAAAATTTTGTGATTTTAGTCATGAATTTTTTTATTTGTAGAATACTAAATACAAAGATGCAAGGAGAGATGAAAAAAATGATATCATTTGCTGCAGCAATAATACTTTTGATTTTGGGATATATTTTTTACGGAAAGCTTGCTGAAAAAATTTTTTCACCCGATGACAGAAAAACCCCGGCTCTTAAAATGCACGACGGTGTTGACTTTGTGCCTATGAAAAAGTGGAAGGCTTTTCTTGTGCAGTTGCTGAATATTGCCGGCACGGGTCCTATTTTCGGTGCGCTCATGGGCGCTGTATTTGGCCCATCGGTCTTTTTGTGGATAGTTTTCGGCTCTGTTCTCGGCGGAGCAGTTCACGATTATTTTACGGGAATGATATCCGAGCGCAACGGCGGCGCGTCGATGGCGGAGCTGTCGGGTAAGTATCTCGGCCGCAGTTCAAAATATGCGATGCGTGCTTTTTCTGTTGTACTCCTTATTTTGGTCGGCACGGTATTTGTTACAAGCCCCGCATCACTTCTTGCAGAACTTACGCCGGACTTTTTAAATGCTGACTTATGGACCGCGGCAATACTTATATATTATGTTCTTGCAACCATGATGCCGATAGACAAAATCATAGGGAGAATGTATCCGATTTTCGGCATAACCCTTATCGTTATGGCGCTCGGCATAATCGGCGGAGTGATTTTCGGCGGTTACGAAATTCCGGATATTACATTAAAAAATATACATCCCGATAAGCTTCCCATATGGCCGTATATGTTTGTGACGGTTGCGTGCGGTGCAATATCCGGATTTCATGCAACGCAGTCTCCGCTTATTGCAAAATGCATTACACATGAAAAACAGGGAAAAAACATTTTTTACGGCGCAATGATTACCGAAGCTGTCATAGCTCTTATCTGGGCTGCTGCAGGCTTATCATACTATAAGGCGGACGGTTCATTAAATTCGGCGCTTGCAAATCTCGGTCAGTCATCGGTTGTGTATAATATTTCAAAAGGATTGCTCGGCAGGATAGGGGGCATTCTTGCAGTTATAGGCGTTGTTATCTGCCCAATTACATCCGGCGATACGGCTTTTCGCGGGGCAAGGATAATACTTGCCGAAACCACGGGATTAAAGCAGAATAAAATAAAAAACAGGCTTATATTGACCGTGCCTCTTCTCGGCATCGGAGCAATTCTTACCCAAATTGATTTTAATGTTTTGTGGCGATATTTTTCATGGAGCAATCAAACACTTGCGATGATATCTCTTTGGTGTATCTCGGCATATCTTATTCAAAACAAAAAAAATTACAGCTTTCTGATATCGGCAATTCCTGCAAGCTTTATGACCGCCGTCAGCATAACGTATATTTTAATGGCACCCGAGGGATTGAACATTTCTTCAGCTGCGGCATATCCGATAGGTATCATATCTGCAGCCGCGGCATTTGTTTGGTGTGTGATGAGGTTCCGCTTAACCGGGTGATGTATATTTGATGAATTTTCTGCGGTATTATGCAAAAATTTCTTTTTAAACCACATTGGGTTCATTTCCTGCGAACTTAACCGTGCGCGTCAATATCCGAACTTTGATAAGTTTATCATTTTTATGCATCGCGGTTAGGGTATACTTTTGATTTTTTCGGGCGGATAATCGGGAATATAAATTCCGTGCCTTTAATTATATAAAGTATATGTGTTGTGCTTGCGGAACGGTGTGGGCACCGTTCCCTACACAGTCATTACAAGTTTGCAATATATTATTAAACGGAATCATATTACAGCTTTTTGTTTAAACCAATTTGTTAATTGAAAACATACCTGTCAATTTATTCGTAGGGAACGGTGCCCACACCGTTCCGCTTCATAAAACATACAAAATAATACGATTATACGCAAGAAAGAGTGCTTTCACTGTTCGACTACATTTACACGCAAAGGCGCATCCGTTTCTTGCGTTAAAATAAATTTATACTTGACAATAAGCCGTATATATGTTAATATAATGTTAAAGAAAAATGGCTTTTTGTTACTGACGGATAAGTGGATTACCACAAAGGAGCATTAAGCCGATAAGCCGACCGTCTGGGCACATATTTTCTGTTTAAGCAGAAGGTATGTGTCTTTTTGATTATATTCGGCAAATAATCGGAGGTTTTTATGAATATATACGAAGTCAAACCAATAAGTGAACTTATAAAAGGTAATTCTTATGTCGGCAGGGGAATAGCTGCAGGCCTAAGCAAAGACGGCAAAAAAGCATGCAGTGCGTATTTTATAATGGGGCGCAGTGCAAACAGCAGAAACCGAATTTTTGAAAAGAAAGACGGAAACATATATACAAAACCGTTTGACGAATCAAAGGTTGAGGATCCGAGTCTTATCATTTATTCGGCCGTAAAAACTTTTGAAAGCTCACTTATTGTTACAAACGGAGATCAGACAGACACCGTGTATGACGGTCTTAAGTGCGGCAAATCATTTGCAGAGGCGCTTACGGTGCGCAAGTTTGAGCCCGACAGCCCGAATTTTACACCGCGTATCAGCGCCGTTTTGGATTTCAAAGACAGATTCAGCTATTCGATGAGCATATTAAAAAGCGAAAATGCAACAGGTGACGGCTGTGCAAGATATAATTTTTCATATGAACCTCTTTGCGGTCTCGGTCATTTTATTCATACATATATCTGTGACGGCGATCCCATTCCCACATTTTGCGGAGAGCCGGAGCGCATAATCATTCCCGATGATATTGATGAATTTACCGATTCTCTTTGGAACTCTTTGGATGCCGATAATAAAATTTCGCTCTATGTTCGCTACACCGATCTTGAAAGCAAAACATATGAAGACAGGCTCATAAATAAAAATGAATAACATGCCGATACACGGCGGAACGGAGAATAAAATGAAAGAATTTGAACTTAAATACGGTTGCAATCCCAATCAGAAACCTGCACGAATATACATGGACAATTCATCGGATTTGCCTATAGAGATACTTTGCGGCAAGCCGGGATATATTAACTTTCTCGATGCATTCAACAGCTGGCAGCTTGTTAAAGAGATTAAGGAGGCAACAGGCCTGCCTGCCGCTTCATCATTTAAACACGTAAGCCCTACATCGGCAGCTGTCGGCATCAAGCTTTCCGATAAACTTAAAAAAGCATGCTTTGCCGATGATATAGACGGTCTTGACGAATCACCGCTTGCATGTGCCTATGCAAGAGCGCGCGGAACGGACAGAATGTGCTCTTTCGGTGATTGGGTTGCGCTTTCGGATGTTTGCGATGCCGTAACAGCAAAAATGATAAAGCGCGAAGTGTCAGACGGTGTCATAGCCCCGGGTTATACCGATGAAGCGCTTGAAATTTTAAAGCAAAAGAAAAAAGGAAACTATAACGTTGTAAAAATAGACCCGTCATATGTTCCCGAACCGATTGAACATAAACAGGTTTTCGGCATAACATTTGAGCAGGGGAGAAACGAGTTTAAAATAACTCCCGAGCTGCTCAAAAATATTGTTACCCAAAATAAAAACCTGCCGGAGTCGGCCGTGCGCGATTTGATAATTGCGCTTATAACTCTTAAATACACTCAGTCAAATTCCGTATGCTATGCTTATGACGGACAGGCAATAGGAGTCGGCGCAGGTCAGCAGTCAAGAATTCATTGCACACGTCTTGCAGGTTCTAAGGCAGACACATGGTTTTTGCGCCAATATGACAAGGTTTTGTCTTTGCCGTTTAAACCGGAGCTCAAGCGCCCCGAAAAGGATAATGTCATAGACGGATATATTAATAAAAATGAAGAGGATGTGTGCGCCGACGGAATATGGCAGAAATATTTTACAACGCGTCCCGAGCCGCTCACTGATGAAGAAATAAGAAAATATCTTGACGGTATAACAGATGTCAGCGTAGCGTCCGACGCGTTTTTCCCGTTTGACGATAACATCATGCGTGCGCTGAAAAGCGGAGCAAAATATATTGCCGAACCCGGTGGTTCAATTCGTGATGATGCTGTGATTTCATGCTGCGATAAAAATGATATGGTGTGCGTGTTTACCGGAATGAGACTGTTTCATCATTAATGAATATATTATAATTAAAAGTTTATTGCGTTTTTCGTTAAAACGAAATAATTGACACAGAATATAAAGAGGAAAACCGGAATGCCGCAGCATCTCTCGTTTTCCTCTTTTATAAATTATTAATAATTAAAGCTTCATGGTTCCGTCCGCAAGGTCTTTGGCAATAAACGGAAAGAAATAAAACGGTACTGTCAACAGCTTTTGTTCGGCATTATATCCGTAATTATTCTTCGAAACTTTTATTGCATATTCAAACTTATTATGGTTTGCAAACTTTTCGAGAGAATTTAATGTTCCCTTACCTTTTTTAACATCTATAGGATATAACTTGTTATCGGACTCAACTATAAATTCAAGTTCCGAAGAAGATTTTCCTTTCCAATAAAACAGCTTGTGCTCTTTGGCGATAAGCTCATTTGCCACAAAATTTTCAAAGAAGATTCCCGATAATGTGTTATCTGCATTGTTAGATACAAATGATGCCGCATTGATTCCGCTTTGGTATGAAAACATTCCTATATCACCTAAGAATAAACGGAAATTACCCTCATTATCTGCCATAAGCGGAGTGGTGATATGTTCTTTTAACTGAAATGATTGATTGACGATATGTGCCATGGTAAGCCATTGAATTGCAGTGGCAAAATCTCTTGTCTTGCTTTTTTCTTCAATAAGTCCGGGAGAAAAGTTTTTCGATTCCTTGTTAAGTTGTTTGTAAATGTTTGAAAACAGTGTGCGCGAACGAAGAACTGCTTCGCGGCTTGCCTGATATAAATCCATATCGGCAAGGTAGTTGTCATAAAGAACCTTAAGTATTTCCCTTGATTCAAAAAGATTATCATCATCAATATAAGTTTCCACAGCCTCCGGCATACCGCCTACAAGTAAATATTTATACACCTGTTCTATTGCAAGCTCGTGAATTTTAGATTCAAGAGGCTTTTTGTTTTCATATGCATTTTTTATTGCATCATACAGCACTTTATTGCTGTTTATCAAAAATTCATCAAATGTCATCGGATAAACGGTTATCTGGTTTATTTTGCCAACGGGAAAAAGAAATTTTCCATTGTCGGTTGCACCTCTTTTATGAGTTTCTCTTTGGATTTTAATCCGAACCATTGAGCCGGAAGCAATAACAGGTATTTCTCTGAAATCCTGACAAAAATATTTAAGTGAAGATATTATATTCGGGCATTCTTGCACTTCATCAAAAATTAATAATGTATCTTTTGTTATTTTTTTACCCTTAAACAAAGAAATATATTCAATAATTTTTTCTGCATTTGCTGTTTTTTCGCAGAATTCACGAATTTCATCTTCTATTTTGCAATCAATATAAATATAACTTTTTTTATAAAAGGTTTCTGCAAATATATCTTTTATAAGATATGTTTTACCTACCTGTCTGGCACCCCATACAATCAAAGGTTTTTTGCGTTTATTGTTATTCCAATTAATTAATTTTTGAGTTGCATTTCGTTCCATAAGGATACCTCCAGACGTTATTTTGCAATTATTATATCATAACTTGCACCAAAAAGCAAGTATTTTAAACAATTAATTGCACCTTTTGAGGTGTTTTTGACTTAATTAATTGCACCTCTGATTTATCTTTATAAAATAGATAAATCGGAGGTGAGTTTATGTGTAATAGAAATATACTTGATATTGTTGTTAAAAGAGACTTGTACGAAGTTTAAAAGCTTTAATCTCTAAAATATAAATCTCTTGTATATACTTTGTTTATTACATCTGCAATTTCGTCATTATATCTGTTTGCTATAATTACATCCGACACCTTTTTGAATTTTTCAAGATCCCGTATAACACGTGAATTGAAAAATAATTCATCGTCAAGAGTTGGCTCATAAACAACAACTTCAATTCCTTTTGCTTTTATTCTTTTCATTACTCCTTGAATAGACGATGCACGGAAATTATCGGAATTTGATTTCATTGTAAGTCGGTATACACCAACAATTTTAGGATTTTTTTCAAGAATTCTTTCGGCAATAAAGTCTTTTCTTGTTCTGTTTGCATCAACAATTGCCCCAATAATATTGTTTGGAACGTCATTATAGTTTGCTAAAAGTTGTTTAGTATCTTTCGGCAGACAATACCCACCGTAACCGAATGACGGATTGTTATAATGGCTTCCTATTCTGGGATCCAGACCGACTCCCTCAATGATTTGCTTTGTATCAAGACCACGTACTTCCGCATAAGTGTCCAGCTCATTAAAGTATGCAACTCTCAGAGCAAGATATGTATTTGAAAAAAGTTTCACAGCTTCAGCCTCGGTAAATCCCATAAATAAGGTAGGAATGTCCTCTTTAATTGCGCCTTGTTTTAAAAGCTCAGCAAAATTTTCAGCAGCCTTTTTGCAGCGTTCATCTTTATTGTCCATTCCGACAATAATTCTCGACGGATACAGATTATCATAAAGTGCTTTACTTTCTCTTAAAAATTCAGGGCTGAAAAGAATCTTATCGGTATTAAATTTTTTACGGACATTTTCTGTATATCCGACCGGTACTGTTGACTTTATTATCATATATGCGCTTTTATTGCATTTTAAAACAAGTTCAATAACACTCTCAACGGCGGATGTGTCAAAATAGTTTTTGTCGGGATCATAATTTGTCGGAGCAGCAATTACAATAAAATCCGCATCCTTATATGCACTCTCCGCATCAAGCGTCGCTGTGAGGTCAAGATCTTTTTCTGACAGATATTTTTCTATGTAGTCATCCTGAATCGGCGATTTTCTGTTATTTATAAGTTCAACTTTTTCGGGGATTATATCTACTGCCGTTACTTTATTATGCTGTGAAAGCAACGTTGCAATTGATAATCCCACATATCCTGTTCCTGCTACTGCAATGTTCAAAATTGCTCATCCTTTCTCCAAACCATTTTATTTACAATACCTGTGTAACTTTGGATTATTTTTACAACCTTTGTTGAAACATTTTCATCGGTATAATTTGGAACCGGTATGCCTATATCATTGTTATTGTTCATTCTGACTGCTACATCAATTGCTTGAAGTACCTGTTTGGTTGAAATACCTGCTAAAATAAAATTCCCCTTATCTAATGCTTCAGGTCTTTCGGTACTTGTCCGTATACAAACTGCCGGTATCGGGAATCCCATCGAAAGAAAGAAACTGCTTTCTTCGGGAAGTGTTCCGCTGTCTGATACTACAGCAAATGCGTTCATCTGTAGGTTGTTATAGTCATGAAATCCCAATGGTTTGTGCTGAATTACACGATTGTCAAAACTGAAATTGCGCTGTTCAATATATTTTTTACTGCGTGGATGACAAGAGTATAAAACAGGCATATCATATTTTTCAGCCATTGCATTTACCGCATTCATGAGGCTGAAAAAGTTTTTTTCACTATCGATATTTTCTTCTCTGTGAGCCGAAAGCAGAATGTAATTTTTCTTTTTAAGAGAGAGTCTTTGTAAAATATCACTCTTAATAATTTTATCAAAATTTGAGTGCAATACTTCAGCCATGGGAGAGCCTACAACATATGTTCTTTCCTTTGCAACCGATGAGGCATTTAAATATCTTCGGGCATGTTCGGAATAGCACATATTAACGTCAGAAATAATATCAACTATTCTACGGTTAGTTTCTTCCGGTAAGCATTCATCAAAACAACGGTTTCCGGCCTCCATATGAAATACAGGAATGTGCAGCCTCTTTGCTCCTATTACCGATAAACATGAGTTAGTATCTCCAAGAACAAAAACAGCGTCTGGTTTTTCCTTAACCATAAGTTCATATGACTTAGATATTATATTACCCATTGTCCGGCCAAGATTTTCTCCGACAGCATCAAGATAATAATCGGGTGCTCTCAAGCCTAAATCATCAAAAAAGATTTGATTTAAGGAGTAGTCATAATTTTGCCCTGTATGAACCAGTATTTGATCAAAGTATTTATCACAAGCTTTTATACAGGCACTTAATCTTATAATTTCCGGGCGTGTACCTATTATTGTCATAAGCTTAAGTTTGTTAATATTCATATTAATACCTCCTCAAAAAAAGTATCGGGTTTGTTGGGATTAAAACATTCATTACTCCACATAAATGTAACCAAATTATCAGTGTCAGATAAATTAATAATGTTATGAGTATACCCCGGGATCATATCAACAACTGTTAAATTGTCACCAAATACTTCGTAATTGATTATATCATCAGTTCCGATTTTCCTGAGTTGTATTAATCCGTGACCGCTGACAACCAAAAATTTTTCTGTCTTTGTATTGTGCCAATGTTGGCCTTTTGTAATACCCGGTTTTGATATATTAACGCTGAATTGTCCCGCACAATAAGTACGAAGTATTTCTGTAAAACTTCCGCGTTCATCACAATTCATTTTTAATTTATATGAAAAATTATCAGGTTCTAAATAAGAAAGATATGTTGAATACAGTTTTTTTGATATTGATCCTTCTTTAACATCGGGTATATAATTATTTTCTCTGCTGTTTTTAAAGCTGTTCAGTAAATCGACAATTTCACCAAGCGTAATTTTATGTTCAACAGCAACCCTGCAATATTTACCGCATACGGTTTCATTTGATGATAATGCATTTATTAATTCATCAACAACATCATCAATATAAACCAGAGTCATTAAATGATTTCTGTCGTTTACAACAATCGGTAAATTATGAGATATGTTATAGCAAAATGTTGCAACGGCACTGTTATAGTTTGGTTTACACCATTTACCGAAAATATTCGGGAAACGATAAACAAGTGTTTTTACTCCATTATCTCTTCCATATTTAAAAATTAAATCTTCACCGGATTTTTTTGATTTTCCGTACGGATTATCCAATTCAGCCTGAATTGATGAGGCTATCATAACCGGAGCTTTATTATTATATTTTTTCAATGTTTCAAGCAATATTGATGTAAATCCAAAGTTGCCCGACATAAATTCAGATTCGTTTTTCGGTCTGTTTACACCTGCCAAATGAAAAATAAAATCAGATTTATTGCAATAATAATTGAGATCATCGGCAGTTGTTTCTATATCGCATTCAAAAATATTTATATTTGAATTTATATTTCTTGTTTTATCTTTTTTGTCACGTATACATTTTAGAGCCTCAACAAGGTTTTTTCCAACAAATCCTTTTGCACCTGTAACCAGTATATTCATTTTCTTTACTCCTTAAAATCAAACTTTAATCCGACATATTCCAATGCGGATTGGTAATTTTTAATGTTATGATCTGTCAGTTTTTTTAGTTTGAGATTGCTTGCTGATATATTTTTTCTCTTGAAAATAATAAGATCCATAATTCGGATAAACCATGTTACAGGAAGTAACCACGGTAATTTGTCAAGTATGATATAAACTTTTTTCATTTCTTGATAAGACGGAAATATTTTTTTAATGTACAATAATATTTGTCGGTGTTTTATATTAGGCAAATTTGTTTTTTTCAGCGCGGCTGATAATTCTTTATTGTCATCTTTTCCGTATGCCCCGCTTGAGAATATCCAATTGGTCATAAAATCCGAAATCTCATCACTTTCTTCTGCATTAAACCATACATCAAGCATTTTAACACAATTACGGTAAAATGTCCATAAATCAATTTTTTTTAGCTCTCGCTCAATATATTTGTAATCAAAGTTTTTCTCGCTTTTAATCAATAACCATATATCTAAAAAATGTTTAATTCCTATGCCACTGTCACGGTAATGTTTTGCAAGGTGAGTAAAAGTATATATAAAAAAATCTTCTTTGTTAAGCTTAAACATATTATTTCCGCTGCATTTCGCATGCTTCCAACCGTCTCCGTAATATCTGTAAAAATCTTTGTTATAAGAGGGTATAAGCATTTTGTGAAGTTCTATATTACTGTTATTATTTACCCATACATATTCATGATTTGATTCGAGTTTAAATTTAAAACCCAGATTGTTCATTACATTGCAAATTTTGGCGTATTGTTCTGATTTTATTAAAATATCGATATCAGACATGAATCTCATTTCGGATTTAGGATAATATTTTTTTAGGATTATTCCTTTAAGCGGCAAATAATCTATGTCATTATCGCCAAATGATTTCGACATAATATTAAAGTTATAATTTTGAACAGCATCCAGTTGTATTGATTGCAATGTATATTTGTATAGAATATTCGAGTACGGTGACGGAATTTTTATACCTGAATTATATGCACCATAATAAATTAAAACGGCAATGTGATGCTGCATTGAAATAACAATTGCTTTATTCCAATCAAAATCTTTTGGTAAAATACATTTTTTATTATTTAATGCACTTC
Source organism: uncultured Clostridia bacterium (assembly GCA_934463165.1). Taxonomy (GTDB): domain Bacteria; phylum Bacillota; class Clostridia; order UMGS1810; family UMGS1810; genus RGIG1828. The sequence goes on along the minus strand of CAKSJG010000002.1, from coordinate 14,912 downwards.
CGGTAAGCTGTAATATTCCAAAGAAAATATCGTTCATTTTCTATGCCTTTCAAATTTGTATTATTGTTTTTTCAGTTCATCTTGAATATACTTAAGTGACAGTAATTTTTCTTTTACTTGTTCCACATTTAATAGCTCTGTATTACTTGAACTGAATTCTGTAAGAACATTCCTTTCCGAATCACCGTCTTTAAAATATTTATCATAGTTTAAATCACGCTTATCAGCAGGGACGCAATAAAAATCTTCCATATCAATTGCATTTGCGCACTCTTCGTTGGTAAGAAGGGTTTCATACATTTTTTCTCCGTGGCGAATTCCTATTATTTTTATCTCTGATGTGTTATTTATATCAAATAATTCCTTTGTGGCTTTTGCAAGTACTTCAATAGTACATGCAGGAGCTTTTTGAACCATTATATCTCCGCTTGATGCATTGTTAAATGCAAATATAACAAGCTCAACAGCTTCTTCAAGTGACATAACAAATCTTGTCATATTCGGTTCCGTAAGTGTTATAGGTTCACCTTTTTTTATTTGTTCAATCCAAAGAGGAACAACAGAACCTCTTGAGCACAAAACATTACCGTATCTTGTGCAGCACATGCTTGTCTTATCCTGAGATACAGTTCTTGATTTTGCCACAACAACCTTTTCCATCATTGCTTTGGCGGTGCCCATTGCATTAACAGGGTATGCGGCTTTGTCTGTAGAAAGACATATGATTTTTTTAACCCCTGCTTCGATTGCCGCAGTAAGAACATTATCCGTTCCTACAACATTTGTTTTAACAGCCTCCATAGGGAAGAACTCACAAGACGGAACTTGCTTCAGAGCTGCTGCATGAAATATGTAATCAACATTATGCATTGCATTTTTTACACTTTGTATATCTCGCACATCGCCAATGTAAAATTTTATTTTGCTACTCAATTCGGGATATTTCGCCTGATATTCATGGCGCATATCGTCCTGTTTTTTTTCATCGCGCGAGAATATTCTTATTTCACCTATGTCGGTGTCAAGAAAACGGTTTAAAACCGCATTTCCGAACGATCCCGTTCCGCCTGTGATTAGTAGGGTTTTTCCTTTAAACATTGTCTTTTCTCCTTAACATTTTTACTTTATCTAAATTTAAAATAATAAATACAATACTTGTGACAGCCACAACAATCATTCCTTTTATGCAAAAAAACAATACTGTATCAGACATATTTCCAATTAAAACAAACACTGCAATAAAAGATATTATTGTTGCCAAAACGTTTTTTATTTGTTTTTTCCAATATACTGCAACATTCTTCTTAAATACACTGTTAAACAATATTTTGGGTTCGTACCATACACTTGTGATAATACGTGATATCGAGGTTGCCAGCAATATACCGAATACTCCACACATTTTTCCAAATATTATCGATAATATAATATTTAAAACGGCAGTAATAATCATCAAATACTTTACTTTCTCAAATAATCCGTTTGCTTCTCGATACATCCAAACAGGATTTACAGTTGTAGTAATATAGAAACTGAAAGCTATTGTAAAAACAACGCTTTGATCAAATAAGTATTCACTTCCCAACCAAATTGTAATAAAATTATTTAACAGCATATAAAAACCTATTGCTCCTGTCGCCGCTACATAATGATAGAAGTCAATTATTAAATTGAAGTACTTATACTGTTTTTCACTTTCATTTTTAGCCCCCAGATTTCCAACAGAACTTATTAAAGATGTATTTATTATTGCTATAAACGCACTTATGCCGCTGATTACCGTATAATAATTTGAATATAGTCCAACAGCGCTTGTGCTTACAAGAACAGATATAAGAACATTATCTGTGCTATTTATTAAAACAACTCCTATCTTATATATAAATGTTGATTGTATTTTTTTTAATATAGATTTCTTTTCTATGGAATATATCTTAGCTGATTTTTTTAACGGGTGATATTTGTTGCATAATATGTTCAGTATTAAGTTATTTGTCAGTGTTCCTAAAATAGTAGTTATAACATATAAATAATAATTATGACAAATAACCAATACTACAATATATAATAATTGCAATACTATATTAGAACTCAGCATAGCCATTTTCTGCACTCTTTGTTCCTGATATGCAGAAAGCAGTGCTACTTTATGTGCTGCTAAATATGACATACAAGTGTTTGCTAAAAACAGTATATAATATATGTTTAAATCTCTCAAAGACAGATCGCTTTTTATGATATATTGTAAAAATGGCAGCAAGCATAAGCCCAATAACAATATACCTACTGCAAGTAAAAAATATATTTTTTCAAAATATTTAACATATGCTTTAATAAGTTCCTGATTATTTTCTGCTACCGGCTTGTAAAGAAAATATACAACCGCACTGTCCACGCCCAATTCTGGCAGTGATAAAATAGTAAGTATATTCGAATACAATCCGTTGATTCCTAAATATTCAATTGATAAATAGTTTAAAAATATTTTTCTGCCTATAAATGAAAGTAATATTATGCCAATTTGCGCCACATATCCGAATATCACATTTAAATAAACATTTTTTTTTCTTGACTCTGTCATACTTCATTACCTTTCCAAAATCCATTTGAATTTTGATTTTAATATTCTTAGTTTGAGCAGTGACGGTACTTTATATGGCTTATTCACATATTTTTTATTTAGCTCATTTATTGACATTCCGTTTTCATAGTCACACCAAAAATTTGACACATCATCCGGTGCTTTAAATGGTTTATCCAACGATTTATTACCGCTTAATAACCTTTTTACACTGTCCTTTTCATAAACAGCCATCCCTTTAATCCGATTGAACAATTCTAATCCTTTATTCGAATTTACAATAACTCCAGAAACACCTTTATCATAGCTGAATAATTTAAAGCTTTTAGGATAAAATCCCCAAAAATCGCATAATGTAATATCTCCGATTCGGTTAAAATTTGTATATTTGCACTTGTGGCAACTGTCTCTTAATGAGTAGTTAAAATTAAATATATTAAAATATGCATCTTGAACAGTGGGGCACATATATGTTTTACCGGATTTCATTTCAATACGCACACTGCCAAAATTCCAGCAAGGTTTTTTATAACGCAAATATACATTTGCAATTTTGTCAACATCACCTTCTGAGACCTCCTGCAAATGCTTTTTTAACATTTTATATGGAGGAACGCCGTGACATACAAAATCAACAGTATACAGATTTTCATAATCCCTGTTAAGAAAAGCCCGCATACCATGAACCTGACATGGAGTACCGCTGAAAAGAACTTTTTTGCCGCTATCCAATAAGGACTTTACTTTTATATATATATATCCCGTATCGCTCTGTATATACTTTGAGCCCCTTAGCTTGTTTAAATCATTCTTATTATTTACGCAAATATGTTTAACTGAAAAATTATTTTCCCATGCACATCCGACAACATAGCCGTCATTATTTATAAACCAGTCTGCAAGCAACGAAAAAATACCGCCGGAAGAACTTTTTCTTTTTATTAATTTACTCTTATTCCAGCCGGCATAGACGATTTGCAGAGACTCCGCGGTATAAACATTATTCGCAGGACAGTGTTTTTGGCATAAGCCGCACTTCACACATTTATCAGCATCTATTTTAGGATATAGAAATCCTCGTCTATCCTCCTCACATATGATTGCACCGAATTTGCAAATGTTACAGCACACGCCGCAGCCCGTGCAAGAGTCAATGTTGCATATTTCCATTTAATCTCTGCCTTTCCGTATAACCTTTTAACTTATCATAATAATTTTTTCCAAAATATGGTGTTAAGTTATAATCTAATTTTTTTTTGATAACTTTCTCAGCCATAACATATGCTTCTTCTAAATCATTTGCAGTATATACATACTCATCATATACACCCTTAAACCATTCTGTACCCGTTATAACTTTATGGTCTGTTGTTTTAATTACAATTACCGGAGTTCCTGCTGCAAGTGATAAGATTGTTCCATGATATCTATCCGTAATTATGAGTTTATATTTTGAATATTCTTTTATTTCATTAACAATATATTTTTCCGCATTCTTAACTATTTCAGCAACATTTACCCTTTTAGTTGTATCTGTTTTATTTACTTTTTCTAAGCATCTGCATTTTTGCATTAGTTCTTCTATTTGTTCATCACTGTAAAGTTTTTCTCCGTCATCGCGACAGCAGAACATTATTCCCTCTCTCTTTGTGTTGACCGAAAAGTTACCTATCATAGTTGTTACAATATCCGGGAAAAGCATAATTTCAATATCGGGAAACATCTCCAAAGCCATATTATATGATACTCTGTCTCTTGCCAAAAACAACAAATCACTCATTGAATTATAGCATTTTGATGTACGCTTTTTATTTTCTTCCTCTCTGAAATAAATTGTCTGCGGCATCATAAGCATTTTAGCGTAAGGTAAACTTTCCATTACTGTTCTATGCATCTCGTCCGCATATCCCCCCAAATCGGTTGTTGTATAGCCGCTTTGAAATATAATTAAATCTCCTTTTTTATATGCTTCTTTCAAAAAATCAAGAACGGAAAACCTTGTATTTACCAGTGCATTTGTTTCTATTTCAATAACTGTTTTTCCTGGATAATTTTTTTTAATCCAGTTTCTTATGCACATTCCCTGTGCCAAATCACCCAAATTAGCATGAACAGGTATTCCAAGATAAAAAATTTTATTGCCGATAACTTTTTTTGATTTTTTCAATTTCTTTTTTATGCTGTTATACAACTGCTTTTGACGGCTGTATTTCACAAACGGATATATGCAATTAAATAACAACTTATTATTCAATACGAATTTCTTAATACAGACCATATACCTTCACATACTCCTCAAATTTATAGTTCATATCAAAGATTTTTGCACGTTTCAAGCAATCTTCTTGACTATACGGTTTATTTTCGCAAACATACCGTATTTCTTTTTCAAATGTGTCAATATCGTCACAGTCCGTGACATTGCCGCAATTTTCATCTATTATTTCAGGACTTCCGCCCGTGTTAAATGTTACAACCGGTGTGCCGCATGCTAACGCTTCAATGTTTACGGTCGGAAAGTTATCCTCTCGTGTCGGATTTGCAAACACGTCTGCGGCACTGTAAATCTGCGTAAGCTCCGTTTGATTTGCTGTACGCTCTAAACCTAATATATTTGTCGGTAAACTTTCTTTTTGCTCTTTTGATAGTCCCACCAGGACAATTTTGTATTTGTCATCGAGCCGTTTTGAAAGCTCCGTAAAGACATCGTATCCTTTTCTTTTACTCCAAGGTGATGCCACACCCAAAATCAGATACTTGTCTTGTAAGTTATGTTTTTGTCTGAAATTACTTTTTGTTGGTTTAAAAACCCCAAGGTTAATACCGTTATTAATTACTTTTACATCATAATCCTTTAAGAATGATTGTTTTACCAGATTGGCAAGCCATTTCGAAGGAGTGACTATTGTCATATTTTTAACACCGGTAAACCATTTTTTCTTTAAAAAATACATATTTTTTGAATTATCCGTTCGGCTTGACGGATAATCATGATATTGTTTGCATTCTTGACATTTGTCTTTCCATTTATTGCAATTTGTCATAGTAAAATGCGGGCAATGCCCTGTAAAAGCCCAGCAATCATGTAATGTCCATATGATTTTTATGTTATTTTTCTTTATGTATTTAAACAAAAGCGGCAAATTAATATAGCAATTATGTAAGTTATGCAAGTGAATAATATCAGGTTTTATTTTTTTAATTTTTTTTATAAAACACAACGTGTCGATATACGAAAAACAGCCGTTTAATCCGGTTAAATAACCTAATATTAAATGAACATTTCTTGATATTTTGTTGCCGATTACAATATCTTTACTATTATGATTTTTCATGTTCGATTTGCTTGACGGATAGGCTACGGTGACATTAAAATTATTATTAGCAACCTTAGCTATACCAAGCATTATATTTCCTGTACTTCCGTAATTACATGAATTTATCTCCAGTATATTTATAACATCTCGCCTCCGTATCTAAAATATCAATAGTTTTAGGTGTTGGTGTGAATCCGTAAAAAACAAGCATTAAAATTGTAGGATTCATTACGTAATTTTCGCTTGTTATTGACGAAATTATCGTTAAAAATAATATTATTCTTATAAGCTTCTTCTTTGAAAATAATTCTGTGAATTTATATAGTCCGGCAATCATCATGCAACCAAAAAGAGCCCCGAAATATGCAAACCAGTTTGCATATGTACAGGTAGCCATTGTATGTCTGTATGTCAACTTAAACATATCTTTAAGTTTAGTTTTTCCGACTCCAAAAATGGGATGTTCAAAAAATACAGAAAACACTTTAGTAATTGAATTTAATCTGACGCCTGTTGATGAATTATCATTTTGTTCTACATTATATTTTTCTACCTTTCCGAATAAAGTACCGTACAATTGAGGATACAAATATTTTATAATGCAAAATGCCGTTATTGCCGCAAGCAAAACAATTATTATTGTGTTTCTTGTTGATTTAGACATTGACTTATCTGTGATGCCCGATACAAGAAGCGCTGTTATGGCTGTCAGCATTGATGCATAACCGGCTGTAGAAAATGTCGTTACTAACGCTATCAACAATGAAGTTATTCTCTTTTTGTATTTTGATTGGTAGATAAATGTTTCTATAATAAATGCTAAAACTAAATATGTCTGAAATGCTCCTGGTTCCCAAAAACAGCCGTAATTTCTATTTTTTGTTGGTGTAACTGCAAAAAGTATGGTACCTTTCTTTAAATACATGGAGTTTGTTACTGTCGGAAGATATGAAGAAAATGATGGAATTAATATATCCAATACATATAAAATGATTGAACATACAGAAATCACATACATAATTTTTACGTAAGCACCAAACCATTTTTCATAGTCATATGCACTACAAAATACCATTGCGGTTAAAAAATAAGATATTAGTATTAAAATTTGTTTCATATCTTCACCGTTATATATAAAAGAAATAACAGCTAATAACAAACAAAACAAAGCCGGTATGTTTATTTTTGAAGCATTTTTAAAGTTTCTTAGATAAACAAAAGAAAAAAGACATAAAAAATACATTAATAATACGTATCCGCCACGCACACCTACTCCGAAACCGGATGATAAATATATTAGGCAAAAACTTGCAAAGTATAATTCAGCTTTCTTATACATATTTAATTTTTCAAAACTTGTTATTTTCATTACTTCACCTTAATTTATTACATTAATAATTTTTTATTAGTGTTAGTACTTTATGTGCTTGCATACATGAGTTTTTTTCTCTTTCAACAAAACTTTTTGCTCTATTAGCTTTTTCTAAAAGCAGGTTATAATCGGATTCTAAGATTTTTCGGATAGCTTTTTCTATACCTGATGCACTTTCATCGTCGATTATATTAACATATTCATAATACTCTTTTGGCATACTTGGCAGTTTAGTATATAAAACAGGTGTTCCTGATTTCATATACTCAATATTTTTGGACGGAAAGGAATACTTTGTGTATTCTTCGTCAGAACTCCTGGGATTAACTAACAGATGTGATTTCATTTGTTCAATTAAACATTCTTTATTAGAGACACTCCCATAATATTTAATGCAAGTATACTTTTTGGATATGTCTGCAAGTTCACTTTCTAATTCGCCTTTTCCGTATAATTTTAATTCGACATTTTTATCGTTAAGGTTTATTACCGCATCAACAAGATTCATAATATTATATTTTTTCATTAGTGAACCGGCATACATTACAGTGAATTTTTTATCTTTTTGTACAGGATTTTGATAATTGTTGTCATCACTGCAAATTCCTTCAATGACAATATATTTTCCGTATGATTTTGGTATAACATTTTTCATATAGTCAGAAAGAAAAACATAACCGTCATACTTTGAAAGCATATATCCTGTCATAGAATCAATAAATTTATTTTTGAATGTCATTTCATTACGAGGTGTTGATCTGTGTCCGGGTACATCAGTTACAACAGCTATACTTTTTATATCATGCAATTTACAAAAAATAATACCTGAAATACATTGTGTAAATCTTAAACAATTAAAAATAATTGCTTTTTCTTCGCTTGAATTTTTTGACCATTTTTTAAGCTCTGCATATGTTTTAAACAACAATTTTATATGGTCAAATATTCCATTTTTATTTGCATAATTTAATGTATATGTATATTTTATTTTTTTATCTGTATAGTCAATATTTGATCTGTTTTTAACTGTTGATATAGTGCTGACATCATTTCCGGTAGCAGATAAACCATTCAACAAATTGTTGTAAAAAACATTTGCTGCAGCATCACAATAATTGTTGAGATTCTCAAAATTATTGTTTAAAATTTGAGTTGGTATTATTTGGCCGACAAAAAAGATGTTCATTATTAATACTCCCTAACTTTTTCTCACAATAGATTTATAAATATTTTCATACTTCTGTACGATATTATCCCAAGTAAATTTACGAATACTTTTGATAGTGTTTTTTTGCAAATAACTATAGTTTTTAATGACACTCTCTATTGCATTTGCAACATCTTTATACGAGTAAGGATTAACGGAATATCCAATATACCCTTCCTTAAATTGTCCGTCAAACCCCTCATTTTCTGTATAAATAACAGGTAACCCTTGGCTCATCGCTTCTGCATAAACAAGTCCAAAACTTTCTTTTTTAGATGGCATAATAAATATATCGTTTTTTCTGTATATGCTGATAAGTTCATTTTGACATTTTCTTGGTATGTACTGTATATATTTCTTTTGATTTATCATTTTTTTTGTAGACTTGCTGATGAGATCGCCAACAATAGTGTATTTAACATTAATTCCTTTTTTTCTTAACATGTCACATGCTTTTATTGTTAAATTGCAGTTTTTATTGCTGTCAATTTTACCTGCAAAACATATATTCAACTTATTTTTTAATATGGTTTTAGGTTTATCATATATATTTTCAATCCAGAAATCATCTATTCCGTTAGGTATAATCTGACTTTTGTTTTCAAAATAATTTATATAATCTTTCGGGATATAAGATCTAACTCTTTCCTTATATGAATTTGAAAGAAAAAATATTTTTTCGGCATTCATTAATATCTTAACTCCGTATTTTCTTAAATGTGGCATATATTTAAAAAAAGTGTTGACATCAGTATTTCTCACAGCCACAACATACGGAATGTCAAATTCCATTTTTAATTTATAGGCTATCCCACCATCAGTAAAAACGGTATATGCATGTATTAGATCGTAATTTTGAATTCCAATGTTTTCTTTTAACTTATTAATTATTTTTTTTTGCTTATAATGATAAAACATTCTATCATATTTATTAAAACAGTTTATAACAAATAAGCTATCGGTATATAAATTGCTTGTTGTATTATGTCTGTCAGAAACAGGAACAAAAACCGTATTTTTTATTTCCGGATCATTAAAATGGTCTATCATAGTTTTATGTAATTTTGAAGTAACATAATTGCAATTTATGTGTAGTATATTCATTATAGTCTCCAATATCTATATCCGAGTTTTTCGATTTGTTTTATGTCAAAAATGCTTTTAACATCTATCAAAATCTTTTCACTGTTATCGCAGTTTTTATAAAGCTTGTCTATTTCTTCGTAAGTCATAGCTTTAAATTCATTGTGTGCAACAGCAAGTATCACACAGTCAGCATCATTTATTTCAGATATATCGGTTAATGTTACACCGTATTCATTCATAGCATCTCTTTCGCTTGCCCATGGATCTGCAACGGTTGGTGATATACCGTATTCTTTTAATCTGTTAATTATGTCTTCAACCTTACTGTTTCTTGTATCCGGACAGTTCTCTTTAAATGTAAGGCCAAGAATTACTACTTTTGATTTTTTTGGTGCTTTTCCCGCAAGAATAAGCTGCTTAATCGTTGCATCGGCTACAAATGCACCCATGCCGTCATTTACTTTTCTTCCGGATAATATAATTTGACTGTGATATCCGAGTTTTTCGGCTTCATATGTAAAATAATAAGGATCAACACCTATACAATGACCGCCGACAAGACCGGGTCTAAACCCGAGAGCATTCCATTTTGTGTTCATTCCATCAACAACCTCGGCAGTATCTATTCCCATTCGATCAAAAACCATAGCTAATTCATTCATAAATGCAATGTTTATATCTCTTTGACTGTTTTCAACAACCTTTATTGCTTCCGCTGTTTTTATTGTGGATACAGGATATGTGCCGACTTTTATAACCATATCATAAACATTTTTGATCTCTTCAAGTGATTCATTATCCATTCCGGACACAATTTTTTTTATGTTTTCAAGGCGGTGAACCTTATCACCGGGATTAATTCTCTCAGGCGAATATCCAATTTTAAAATCTATACCGCATTTTAATCCGGATTTTTTTTCGAGTATTGGCAAGCATACATCTTCCGTAACTCCCGGATAAACCGTTGATTCAAACACAACTATAGATCCCTTTGTAAGGTTTTCTCCAAGTATTTCGCTTGCACCGATTACCGGCGCAAGATCAGGTGTATGATCAGAATTCACGGGTGTAGGAACAGCTACAATATGAAATTTGGCTTTTTTCAAGTCATTTGCATTAGAGGTGAAAAATACCGATGTATTTTTGATTTCATCATTGCCGACTTCATGAGTAGGATCTATTCCTGATTTGTAAAGCTCTATTTTAGCCTTGTTAAGGTCGAATCCGATTACATCAACGCCTTCTTTTGCAAATGCAACTGCAATCGGCATTCCTACATAACCCAAACCGATTAATGATAATTTTTCTGTTTTGTTCTTAATTTTTTCATATAAGTTCATGATTATCTCCTAATGATTATAAAACATAGTGTATTTTTTTATGAATTCCAAACATAATATTTCGAATAGTATTTATAAAACTTATAACTGCATTCTTGTTTTCTGCCTCTTTATACAGTAAATAATGGTATTTTATAAGTTTTACATAGCTGTGATTAGATATTGAACCGCTTCGTTTTCTATATTGTGCAAGAGTTTTATCAAGCAGATAGCAATTGGCTTTTTTGCAAATCTTAAGCCACATTGCATAATCATTATTTTTCTTTAGTCATATTTTTGTCATGACGTACATCACATAAAATACTTTTTGAACGCATTAAATCCAAAACACATTACATGAAGTACGGCATTAAGTTTATTGATTTTTTCGTCCTGTGTTTGAATTTCCCAAACCTGTTTTATGCTTTTGAATTTATTTGACGAAAGCGATCCGCTTACAATACGGTATCGTACAAGTGCTTCATTGATTCCGCAAGCAATACCACATCTTCGCAACAGCATAAGCCATGTCGCATAGTCCTGACCGCCACGCCTCAACGACATACGAAAATCACCAAGAACTGCTCTATCAATTACAACCGATGAGGTTGCAATAATCGTGTTATGCAGCAGGTATTTATAATCACAGCTTTCTTTAACGTTACGTTTATTTTTAATCGTGTTACCGTTTTCATCCATCATCTCAATAGCTGTATACGAAAATGGAGATTTGGTGGTTTTCATCAATTCAATTTGGCGAGTGATTTTTCCTTGTAGCCAAATGTCATCACTGTCCAGGAAAGCAACGTATTGTCCTCTTGCAAGCTCCAATGCTTTATTTCTTGCCGCACCTGCTCCCATATTCTTTTCTTGGAGATAATAGACGGTTTCGGGGTGTTCCAGTCGATGTTTTGAAATAATCTTTGCAGAGTTATCCTTTGAGCAATCATCAACAAGAACAATCTCAATATTCTTATAATCTTGTGCAAAGATCGAATTGAGTGTATCTGTAAGATATTTTTCCGCATTGTAAATTGGCATAATAACTGAAACAAGTCCATCTATATACGTTCTTCCCATCGTCTATCCTCCCTATATATCGCATCAATAAACGGGTGTAACCCATTTTTTTAAATCCTTGTTCATTCCTCTTGTAGCATCAAGGTAAGCTTTATGCAGTTCTGTTGTGATTTTGCCTGCATTGCCACCATTAATCTCGTATTTGTCTACTGAGATCACGGGCGTAACCTCCATAGCTGATCCGCAAAGGAAAGCTTCATCACATGTATAAAGTTCTGTTCGATCAATACTGCGCTCAACAACTTTGTAATCCCACATTTTGGCAAGTTGGATAATCGTGTCTCTTGTAATACTTTCAAGAACGTTATCCGTAAGTTTTGGTGTAATTAGAGTAGCATTTGCAACCATAAAGAAACACGAACCGGGTCCTTCGGCAACCTTTCCGGCGTCATTCAAAAAGATACAGGTATCATATCCGTTGCGCAAAGCTTCGCGCTGTCCCATACGGCTGTTTATGTAGTTTGCTCCGCACTTAATTCTCGGAGAGAGGGTAGTATCAGATATTCTTCTCCACGAGGTAACACAACAATTAAGTCCATTTTGGTTATATTCAGAACTTGTTTTTCTTTTGGGTATTGGTGCTACAAACATATTCACAGGCTCGGAAGAATTCCAAGAGCCGAAGCCGTCAACAAACAAGGTCTGCCTGACAGATAAATTTTCATCATATTCATTTGCTTTTATAACATCAACAAGAGCCTTTTTCATGTTCTCTTTGGTGTAAGGGCAATCTATTTGGATAAGTCTTGCAGAGCGAAGTAATCTATCATAATGTTCATCAAGGCGAAATGCATACAGTTGTCTTTCGTCATCATTCCAATAACACGGAATACCTTCAAAAACATTCAGACCAAATTGAGATGTCGGGGCAAGGATATTAATCTTTGCATCATTGACATTTACAATTGCACCTTTATACCATATGAATCTGTTTTCAACATTTGTTTTCATCCTTTTTTACCTCTTATTTCATTTCTATCATCTTAACCGCTTCTTCATCGGGCAGATGAGCAATACGGATAATTTCTTCTTCCGCGAGCTTTGCCGCTTCTGCATCGTTTATATTCTCATCTGATTTTTCTTCGTATATATCCTGCTTCTTGAATACTTTTAAGACCGTGTTAGTCAAAATTTTAATATCAAGCAATATTCCTTGTTTTTTGAAATTGTCGATATATAGATTGTCGTATGTAACTTTCTCATCCCAAGAATTTTCATTTCTTCCTTTAATTTGAGCAAGTCCTGTAATTCCGCCTCTGAATTCAAAACGCTTTTTATATTTCTTATTTAGCGTGTCAAAATCCCCAAGTTCATAGGAGACGCATGGACGAGGACCAACCAATGAAATATCGCCTTTTACCACATTCCAGAGTTGAGGAAGTTCGTCGAGACTGCTGTTTCTTAAAAAGCGACCAACCTTTGTAACACGAGGATCGTTTTCATAATTAAACAGTCCTGTATCCATACTCTCCGCATTTATAACCATTGAACGAAATTTATACATTTTGAATAGTTGACCGTTCTTCGTACGTCTTTTCTGTGTGAATAGGATGGGGCCTCTACTGTCGCATTTTATTGCAACCGAAATAATTAACCACACGGGTAATAAAACAATCAATGCCACAGAGCAAAGCAAAATATCAAAAAATCTTTTCAAAAATCTATTTAGTAAATACCACATTTTGACCTCTTAAAAGCTGAATGTATGGAACAAATCATCAAAAGTTTCTCTGCGTTTAATCATTTCAATATGTCCATTCGATACATCAATTAAAGGAAAATTCGGAAGAATAAACGGCGGCTTTAAGACAACTGAATAAGAGCCTGCGTTTCCGAATACAACCATATCATTCTTTGCAAGCTTACCATTGTAATGACGATACAGATAATCAGATTCAATGCAGGTAAAACCTCCGAAGTCTAAATCCATGTATTCTTTTTGTCCTTCACCCATGGGGAAAACCTCTATCGGCGGATTTTTCTTGTTGAGAGTAGGATTGATATTGTAAATGCTGCCGAGCAATGTGGCGATAGCCTTACCGCGGATTTCTTTGATATTCACAACTCTTGAAGCAAATTTCATACAATCTCCGACAAGCGCACTGCCTGGCTCAATCAAAAGCAAAGGGGTCTTTGCAGCATTTTCAAAATGCTTTGCAAAAACAGGAGCAACTGCCTCTGCGTACTGTCTGTATGTCGGGATTTTTGAATCAAACTGTGCTTTGAGCGAATCAGCCATTTTTCCGAATAACCCGCCTCCGAGGTCAATATGTTCCGGAACAATTCCAAGTTTGTCTATCAAAGCAAGCATTTTTTCTGCACGAGGTTTCCATGTTTCTAAACGGCGTGTTGCAAAATGACACTGCAAGCTGATCAGATAAAGGTTTTTGTACGTTTCAAACAATGCAAGCGCCTTTTTGAAATCATTGGATTTTATGTCAAAACCGAATCTTGATACAACACCGTCACCAACATCAAAATTGCAACGTATTCCGATATTGAGTTTATGATTCGGGTATTTGTTCGCTATATCGGCAACAAGATCAATTTCATACGCAGAGTCTATATTGACTGTACCACCCATAACAAGCAACTGCTCAACTTTTTCTGCATTTTTGTATGGACCGTTCCAAATGATTTTCTTCGGCTCTACACCTATCCGCAGTGCAATTTCCATTTCCATGTCTGATACAACCTCGGCAAATCCACCGAGTTCATTAACAATCCGGCACAGTTTTGGCGTATAGTTCGTTTTATAGGAATATGCTATATTGAAATTAGGATAGATTTTTGAAAATTCCAATTTTAATTCTATAAAATTTTTTCTGAATTGCTTACTGTCAAGCATATAAAAGGCATCTCCGACCTGACATGAAAACTGTTTTATTGATTCTGCTGTCATTGTGATTTTTTCTCCTTGATTTTTTCGACAATCTGTGCTACACATTTT
>CAKSJG010000001.1 GCA_934463165.1 uncultured Clostridia bacterium | reverse complement strand
GCCGTACGGTGATTATAATTCGGATGTTGTCAATGCACTTGCCGATTGTAAGTATTATACTATTCAGTGGTCGGTAGACAGTCTTGATTGGAAGAATCTTACAGCAAACGAAATATATTCAAGAGTAACCGAAAATATTCATCCGGGTGCAATAGTATTGTTTCACAATGCTGCAAAAAACACCCCTGAGGCATTGCCGCAAATACTTCAATATCTGAAAGAAAACGGATATAAAACAGTTCCCATATCCAAACTTATATATAAAGACGATTATAAAATCGATAATACGGGAAAACAAATAAAAAAATAAATCTCTTTTACCGTTTCTAAGTAAAAACAACAAATAGTTTCACTTTCGAAAAAATAATTAAAAATTACAAATAATATATGATAACTTACCTTGACTGCATCGATTATTAATGTTATAATATAAAAAATTAAGCACGAAAGGCGAGATATTATGAAAGACATAACCATAACCGATTCCGTAAGATATATCGGAACCGATGATCATGATATTGATTTGTTTGAAAGTCAGTATGTGGTTCCGAACGGTGTTTCATACAATTCATATTTGATAATTGATGAAAAGATTGCAATTATGGATACGGTTGATTCACGCAAACTTAACGATTGGCTTGACAATCTTGAAAAAGAATTAAATGGCAGAACACCTGATTATTTGGTTGTATCGCACATGGAGCCTGATCATTCCGCAGGCATTAAAGCTGCTGCAGAAAAATATCCTCAAATGAAACTCATAGGCAATTCAAAAACGTTTACCATAATGAGTCAGTTTTTTGATATGGATATTAACAGCAGAAAGTTTATTGTAAGCGACGGTGACAAACTTGAACTCGGTGCGCATATTTTGAATTTTGTATTTGCACCTATGGTTCATTGGCCCGAAGTTATGATGTCATATGAATCAAGCGAAAAAATTCTGTTTTCGGCAGATGCATTCGGCAAATTCGGAGCTCTTGATACCGATGAAGACTGGGCATGTGAAGCGAGAAGATATTATTTTAATATTGTCGGTAAATACGGTGTCCAGGTACAGTCTGTATTAAAAAAGCTTTCAGATACTGATGTTAAAATAATTTGTCCGCTTCACGGACCGATCCTTAAAGAAAATCTTAAATATTATACAGATTTGTATAATACATGGTCAAGTTATGAGCCCGAAGCGGACGGTGTCTTTGTTGCGTATGCATCAATACACGGAAATACTGCAAAGGCTGCAAAATATTTTGCCGAGCTTTTAAAGAAAAAGGGAGCATCTAAGGTTGCCGTTGCCGATATTTCCCGTTCGGATATTGCAGAGTGCATTGAGGATGCCTTTAAATACGGCAGAGTTGTACTGGCTGCTTCGTCATATGATGGCGGTGTTTTTGCTCCTATGCACGATTTTCTCGGTCATCTTGCAATGAAAGGATATAAGAACAGAAAAATCGGACTTATAGAAAACGGTTCCTGGGGACCGACTGCTGCAAGAACGATTAAAACGATGCTTGACGGTATGAAAAATATTACAGTATGCGATACCGTTGTGACAATTAAATCTGTTATGAAAGAAACGGATAAACCGGCACTTGATAAGCTTGCGGACGAAATTCTTGAATAGGTTATAATTAAAAATACCGAATCAAAGCATAATATGTTTTGCTCGGTATTTTTTCTTATGAAAATTAATAAGTTTGACAAATCTTAATTATTATAGTATAATATGTATTATTATGCGTTAGATTGTTCATCGGAGGGATATATATGATTGAAATACAAAAAAAGCTTGGATTCATATGTGATATGGATGGTGTTATCTATCATGGCAACAGAGTTCTTGATGGAGTATCCGAATTTGTCGGATGGCTTAATAATGAGAAAAAGAACTATCTTTTTTTAACAAACAGTTCGGAAAGAACGCCTTTGGAACTCAGCCGAAAGCTTTCGAGAATGGGACTTGAGGTCGGAATTGAACACTTCTATACAAGCGCTCTTGCCACGGCAACGTTTTTGAAAACTCAAAAGCCGGGTTGCAGTGCATATGTTATCGGAGAAGCCGGTCTTATGAATGCGCTGTATGATGCAGAAATATATATGAATGATGTCAATCCCGATTATGTGGTTGTCGGAGATACAAGAACATATAACTTTGAAAAAATAGAAAAGGCAGTTGCTCTTGTCAATAAGGGTGCACGTCTTATAGGAACAAATCCCGATACAACCGGACCTACGGAAGCGGGAATAGTTCCGGCTACCGGTGCACTTATTTCGCCGATAGAAATTACAACGGGCAAAAAGGCATATTTTATCGGAAAACCCAATCCGTTTATTATTCGCCATGCCATGAGAAGACTGGGTACTCATTCCGAAGACACGGTAATTATCGGTGACCGTATGGATACCGATATTGTCTCGGGTATAGAGTCTTCAATCGATACAGTGTTGGTTCTCAGCGGAGTGACAAGAAAAGAGACAATTGAAACTTTCCCCTACAGACCGAAATATGTTTTAAGCGGTGTAGGTGATATTGTTAAATAAAATTCCTACAAAGGAGAATAGTAACTATGACAGTATGTAAAAATTGCGGTTCCATTATCACAGCTGATAACGGAATATGTAAAAAATGCGGACATGGAAGTGATTCTGCCGTAAGAGAGTCGGAAACCGATAATTTTGATATCGGATCTACAAATGATTTACTCTCTAAAATACACAATGCTTCCGACAATGTTTTTTCATCGGATGACACTGGTGTAAAAGAGAAGGATGATAATATTCAAAGCAGTGATGAAAGCGACGAAAAGATATCACAGCAGAATGTGAAGCAGAGCGATTTTAAGGAAAAATCAAAATCAAAATTCTCGGGTTTGTTTATGATGTTATATTCAAAGGTTCCGCCTAAGCTTAAACAAAGCGGAAATAATACCCTGCGTAATATAGGTATGGTATCTTTTGCTGCCCTTGCTTTGATTTACCTTGTGTGCTTTTTCGGATTCATGGCAGATATATGTACTCCCATAGCGTTCGGCTCAATATCCAACATGTTGATTTCACAATTTGAGGGTGTTCTTTCCGAAACGGTGCAGTCAACCGTCGGATCGGCAAATCCGTTATGGATGATTGTTTATTTTGTTTTGAATTTATTCCCGATATATTTTGCCGTAGATCTTTTTATAAAAAAGAAAAAATCGCAGGCATTTATAGCTGTGCTTGTAAGTCTTTTTATTACAATATTTTCACTTATTGCTTGGGGTATGTGTCAGGCAAAAGATTTTTATGAGGCAATCACAATATATGACAGTAAGTTCGGAATGATGGCATGGTATGCACTTATGGATTCCCTCAGCGAGGCATGGTATCTTAAGGTGATCTTTTCCGGCGCTGCAATTTTCGGTATCAGCATGGATTGTATTATTAACGGAGAAAACTAATTTTACATATTGAAATGGGGTAGGTTCAATTGACGGCTTTACTGATAATCTTTTTGCTTTTTCTTTTTTATGTTTCATATTGTAAGATTATCTATTTGCTTTTCAGAGGCAAACAGCATAATAGATTTTTTGCCGCATTTATAAATACCGTTGTTCCTGTTATAGGATCGGTTCCTGCTTATATAATGGCAACAAAGTTTGAAAAGCGTATCGGCGGCATAGCTTCAAAAATGAATGAAAACATTATAAGGTATGTTATAATTGTTTTGCAAATTATTTCGGTTTTTCTTCTTTTCTTTCCGTTCTTCAATTCGGGCGGAATATATGCAACCGGAATAAATCTTATTTTCGGTCATGAAATTGCGGGAAGCGATGTCATGAAACCGACAAAATATATGCTGTACCTGATTGCAGCTCCTTATTTTGCCGCATATATAAATGCGATTGATGTAAACCATAATATAAGAAATGTAATAACATATACGATTTCGTTGTTTATTTGTGTTACCCTGTCGGGAATAGTCCTTGTAATGGGTACGGATGATATTGTTCCTATGCCGCTTGTGTGGATATATTGTATTATGCAGGTTGTAATTATGCTTTTGAGTATTAATTCCTTAATAAGCATAAGAAATGCAAAGCTTGCGGATATTGAAAAAGAGGAGCAAATTGATTACATTAAATCTAAGAGAAAAGAAAATGAAGCAAATGCCGAAAGAAAACCCGGTAATGATTTTTACAGATGTGCAAAATGCGGAAATTTTGTAAAAAAAGGAACCGTGTGTAATTGTCGCAGTGAGCAGAATAAAACATTGAATACCATTATGGTTGATGCAAACCGTGAAAAATCAAATGAATACTGTGTATATTGCAGAAGACCGCTCAAAAGCGGTGAAAAATGCAATTGTACAGATTTTGGCATAACGGTTAAGCCGAAGAGCATTAACGGCAGAAAGTGTCCGTATTGCGGTCAGATGCTAGTTGGTGACAGCGTTTGTGTATGTGAAAAAATAATGAAAAATTCAAAGCCTGTTCCCGGTGATGATTCAAGTCCTATGGTAAAAACATATACCGAAACAAAAGATGAGACATCGGCACATTTTTCGGATGAAATGGCTCAGCTTCAAAAAATGATAGACAGTAAATTGAGCAGCGTAAAACAGAATCTTGAATCGTCAGATGTTTCGGCGGTATATGATGGTCTTGATAAAAAAGCTTCTGTTACTGAAAAAGTATCTCTTACGGATAAAAATGATTCATAGATTGGATATAATAGCATAAATACTTAATTTTATTCAAAACACCGGCAGATATACTGTTCTATATGCCGGTGTTTTGAAATTAAAAACATATTATTGATTTTTCATACCCATATAATAATTATTGTTTTCCGAAAGTTTTTCCTGAATTCTTCTCAAAGCTTCACCGAATCTTTGATAGTGTACAATTTCTCTTTCTCTTAAAAATCTTATTGCATCATTTACGTCGGGATCATCACTTAATCTCAATATATTGTCATAGGTTGCACGTGCTTTTTGCTCTGCTGCAAGATCTTCATTTAAATCAGCTATAGGATCAGCAGATACGGCAAGACACGCGGCGTTGAACGGGACACCCGATGAATCCGCGGGATAAACTCCGGTAGAATGATTTATAAAATAATTATCGAATCCGCTTTTCTTTACGCAATCAGCATTAGTGCCTTTTGTAAGCTGATATACAATTGTACCAACCATCTCCAAATGAGAGAGTTCTTCCGTCGCAACATCTGTCAAAATTCCCTTTGTAACAGAATCAGGCATAGTAAATCTTTGGCTCAGATATCTGAGCGAAGCTCCGAGTTCACCGTTCGGTCCGCCGTACTGGCTTATTACATATTGAGCGAGGCGCGGATTCGGATTTTTAATTTTTACAGGATAGATTAAAGTCCTTTCATAGTCCCACATTACACATTACCTCCTAAAATTCCCATGGCCATTTATATTCGGAATCTACCCATGCAAATGGAGTCGAGTCGGGAGATTCGCATGCATAAAGCGGAGCATAATTGGCCTGATAATCGCTTTTAAGGCTTTTGAGTGATGCAGACAGCTCTGTAAATAGTTCTAAGGCTTCGCTGCAATTCGGGTGCGTGTCAAGAAAAAGATTAAGATCTGTAACGGCAAATCCGAGTTCACGGATTTTTCTCAGCATTTCACACTGTATATTTTTATTTTTTTCACATTCCATTTTTGATAAATCAGCAGCATCATCCATACTGTTACTCGCTGTTTTATCTGAATTGTCGGATGGAGAGCGAAAGGCTTCATCCGAATTAAACGGGCAGCATTCTGCCGGTGGATAAAACATAATATATTACCTCCGTTAATTATTGTTTAAAAGGATTCATGATATTATTATCTTTATAGCATTCAAATGGTATATTCAAATCTTTAAACATTGTTCCGCAGCACAATGCTTTTTCGGGAGGATAAACATTTTCAAATTTTTGATAGGGTATATAAGCAAAAGCAAGACGTGGATTTTCCGGCATAAATGGAATATTCATAATATCACCTCCGTTATATATGTCTGTATCATGCTTCCAATGTTTATAATATTCCTTTTTTCGCTATTTGTTACGGAGTTTTTGCCTGTGTATTTCATATTTTAAACATAAACAAATAATAAGCCCAAATTCAAGCATAATTTTGTGTTGCATTTTATTGCCGTATATGTTATAATTTTTAAGATGCGTTATGATTAAATGATATTTATACATACAAATAAATAAGGAAAGTTGATGATACATATGGGAATATTTAACAGATATTTAAAAGAGGGCAAAGGCGTGTCCAAAGATGAGCCGGAAGAATACAGATTTTTTTTGTTTTTTAAACTTTTTTTCAGAAAATTTTCTAAATTAATAATTTTGAATTTAATTTATTTTCTAACACTTCTTCCGCTTATTATCGGAATATATTTGTCGGTTAATGTCAATCCGGATATCGTTAAAACACCGCAGCTGATATTCAGCAGACCGCTTTTTGTATATACGGGCGATATTATAGGTTTGGTTTTAATGATACTGTCTGTTTTTGTAAGCGCACCGGCAACAGCGGGATTTGTTTTTGTAATCCGAAATTTTCAGCGCCAGGAACATGCCTGGATTTTCAGTGATTTTAAAGATCAGTTTGTTAAAAATTATAAACAATCCGTTCTCGTCGGAATTATGGATCTCATTATCTATAATTTGGCATATGTCGCATTTGTTTTTTATGCATTCGGCGGTTACGGAACGGCTTTTCAGCAAATAAAGTCTGTTGCTCCGTTTCTTGCGGCGGTAATTACGGTAATCACATTGGTTTATACGTGGATGCATCATTATATGTATCTTATGATGGTCACGTTTAAACTTAAGTTTAAAGATTTGCTGAAAAATTCCATGATTTTCTCTCTTGCAAAGTCACCGACCAATATTTTTTTGACAATTATTATTGCAATTATTGTGTTTATTAATATTATACTTCCGATTCTTTCGATAATAATATCGTTTTCACTTGTCGGTTATATAATAATATTCACGGTTTATCCGTCCGTTGATAAATTGATGATTCAGCCTTATTCGAAAAAAGATTCTGAATATAATGAATGATATAATTTTATAACGTATTTTTAATGATACCTTAATCTTTTTAAGTTAGACTTTTATATAAACGAATTTAATTTACATACATAAACTTTTTGGCGATAAAACAGAAATGAGGATCCGATAATGAGCATATTTATGGTTTTCAAGTTAATGGTTGGGTTGACGTTTTTCCTGTTCGGAATGCGTGTAATGAGCGAAAGCCTTGAAAAAATGGCTGGAAGCAAGCTTGAGATGATGATAAAAAGAATGACCGAAAACCCGGTTGTCAGTCTTGTTCTCGGTGCAGCCATTACAATTGCCATGCAGTCTTCATCCGCAACAACGGTAATGCTTGTCGGACTTGTTAATTCCGGTATAATGAAGTTTTCGCAGACCATAAACGTCATATTCGGAGCCAATGTCGGAACAACACTTACATCGTGGATTTTTTCACTTTCGGGAATCCAAAGCGACAATATTTGGATTCGGATGATGAAACCCGAAAATTTTTGCCCGATAATTGCAATTATCGGAACAGCAATGCTTATGGTTTCAAAAAAGGACAGAAACAAAAGTATAGGTACTGTGTTTGTCGGATTTACGATTCTGATTTACGGTATGGAATTTATGAGTGACTCTGTAAGCCCTCTTGCCGAACTTCCCGAATTCGGAAACGTTTTGATGAAATTTAATAATCCGTTTTTTGCCGTTATCGTTGCAACTGCTTTCACCGCAATTATACAAAGCTCGGCAGCTTCAATAGGTATACTGCAGGCTTTATCTCTTACAGGTGATATTACATACGGTATGGCAATTCCGATAGTTGTCGGCCAGAATATAGGAACGGCTGCAACGGCTATTATATCATGTATCGGCACTAATACAAATGCCAAAAGAGTTGCGGCGGTTAATCTGATAATTAAAGTCATAAGCACGGTGATCTGTTTGCCGCTTTTTTACATGTTTAATTTTATTTTTGAATGGAATTTTTTGGGCAATACCGTTAATCCCGTAACAATAGCAATAGTACATACTCTTTTTAACATAATTGCAACCGTACTCCTTATGCCGTTTTCAAAGTGGATTGCGATTATCACAAAGAAATTTGTCAAAAATACCTCGGCTGTGTCTGATGAAGAGAATGATATTTACATTGATGAACGTCTTCTTCGCTCTCCTTCAATTGCAATTGCTGAGTGTATAAATCATACTAACGATATGGCATGTATTGCAAAAAAGAATATGCA
The DNA here is from genome assembly GCA_934463165.1 of uncultured Clostridia bacterium. GTDB lineage: Bacteria > Bacillota > Clostridia > UMGS1810 > UMGS1810 > RGIG1828. The sequence goes on along the minus strand of CAKSJG010000001.1, from coordinate 341,259 downwards.
TCTTGCTCTGTCTCTTATAGATAACTATGATGCCAAAACAGCAGAAATAATTAATCATAGCGAGCAGCGGTTAGATATGTATGAAGATAAACTCGGAGCATACCTTGCAAAGCTTTCCATGCAGTCTCTTTCCGATTCAGACAGTAAAACGGTCTTAAAAATTATACACGTTGTCGGCAATTATGAGCGAATAGGGGATCATGCTCTGAATATAACCGATATAGCTAAAGAAAATAACCTGAAAAATGCTGTTTTTTCCGAAGATGCAAAACTTGAAATTACAAATATTAAAAATGCAATAGAGCATATTGTTTCCATTACAACAGATGCATTTACTTTAAATGACATTAAAAAGGCAGAAATGGTTGAACCGCTTGAGCAGGTAATTGACGAGCTGACCGAAAAAGCCAAAAAACGTCATATAGAAAGAGTTCAAAACGGAAGCTGTATAATTAATTTTTGCTTTTCATTTTTAGACTATATAGCAAATTTTGAAAGAATATCGGATCATTGTTCAAATATTGCCGCATCCGTTATGGAAGCAAAATATAAAGATTTCAGCGCGCATAAATACTTAAATGAGGTCAAGCATGGTGATAATAATTTTTATAACTATTATCGCGATTATAAAAAACAATATGAAATCAAGGGTGAATAATGATGCATACGGTAATACGTAAATATGAAGAAAGCGATATTGGTGAAATGATTGATATATGGAACGGTATAGTTGAAGACGGAAATGCCTTTCCGCAGAAAGAGACGCTTGATTCAGACAGCGGAAAAAACTTTTTTGCATCTCAGACATATACCGGCGTTGCATATGATACTGAGAAAGACAAAATTTGTGGACTTTATATATTGCATCCCAACAATGTCGGCAGATGCGGACATATATGCAATGCAAGCTACGCCGTGGATAAAAATTACCGCGGCTGCGGTATAGGCAGGCTTCTTGTTGAAGATTGTTTAAAAAGTGCAAAAGAGCACAGTTTTAAAATTCTTCAGTTTAATGCGGTTGTTGCATCAAATGTTGTTGCACAAAAGCTTTACGAAAAAATGGGATTCAAAAAAATAGGTATTATTCCGAACGGCTTCTGCATGAAAGACGGCAGCTATGAAGATATCTATCCGTATTATTATGAACTTTAATTGCTTTACAGAAAACCCGGGAATAAAGCCGATTACTGTGCTTTATTCCCGGGTTTTCTACAGCGGTATTACATAAAATAAAATGAAAAAGTATTGAGTTATGCTTCCGAGTAATACAAATATATGCCATATGTAGTGCATGTATCTTACATCGTCTTTGTTAAAAAATATAATTCCGAGCGTGTAGAATATACCGCCTCCGACAAGCAGAGCAAGCCCGAAAACCGGTACTTTTGATACAACATCTTTAAACATAAACACAACCGACCAGCCCATAAGTACATACAGTATCATTGAAAGTTTGTGCCAGCGTTTTAAGTCGATTGAATTAAATACAATTCCTATTACCGAAAGAAAAACCGTTATTCCGAAGAGCGTCCAGCCCAATGCACCGCGGATTAAACATAAAGAGATCGGTATATATGATCCCAGTATCATCAAAAAAATCGAGCAGTGATCAAATATCTGAAAAACTCTTTTGGCTTTTGTGTTTGTAAGTGAGTGATAAATTGTTGAAAACATATACAGCAATATCGTAAATGCGCCGTACAGCGCCGCGCTTACTATTCCTATGGTATCACTCATAAAGCACGCGGTTACAATCATTACAACCGTTCCCGTAATTGCAAGCAGAGCGCCGATGCCGTGCGATACCGCGTTTGCTATTTCTTCGCCCAGAGTCTGTCCGTTAAAATTGACTTTAAATGCCATTATTTTCACTTCCTAATGCTTGATAACTATATTTTAATACATAAGCATTTTTTTGTCAATACGGACGGATAATATTTTATGCATTATTTCCCAACCATGTCCTTGGGCGGCAACGATGTTTCTTTCATGCACGCCTTGTAAAATGCGGAATAGTTTGAAAATCCGGCTTCAACGGATGCGTTTGATATTCCCATCCCGTCATTGCAAAGCTCTCTGACATACTGCAGCCTTTTGTGATTTACATATGAAGTAATTGTATATCCCGTTTTATCTTTAAAAACCCTGCACAGATAATATTTTGATACAAAGTTATCACGTGCAATGTTCGACAAATTCAATTTTTCACAGAAATGTTCATTTATGTATCTTATCGTGTTTCTGATAAGTGTGTTTTGGCTCGATGCCTCATAAATATCCTCTTTTGTATTTAATATATACAGTATTTCAATTATTATTGCCGATATCACCGGCTGGTATATGTCTTTAAAATCGTTGCTGTACATTTTGATTTTGTTGAATAAATCAAGTATTCCCGATTCAATAACCTTGTCGCCCTTTATCATGTTATATGTTCCGGCTGAATGTCTTGAAAAAAAATCTTTGTATTCACTGCAGTTGTATTTGTTAAAAAATTCATTATTTATTCCCAGAACACACCGCTTGTATCTTTTATTGCTGAGGTGATGAACCTTATGCATTTCATGAGGTCTTGCAATGACAAGATCATTTTTTCCGAGGGGATAAATGCTTCCCTCCGATATATATTCCGCATCCCCACAGAAAAAAATCAGCATTTCATATGAATCGTGTGAATGAAGTTTAAATTGGCCTGCGTCAGGAGTCTCGTCGATTGTATAATTGATAATGTATAAACTGTTTAAACCCGAGTTATCGTGTGTTTTAATATCCATTTTTATCACCTGCAGTAATTATATCATTGTTTACGGCAAAAATCAAGTAAAATTGAGCAATATAAGAAATGTTTTGGACAATATTGAAATTGTAATCTTGAAAAATTTGTGGTAAAGTATAATAAATTCTAATGGCAGGTGATTTTATGTATAAATTTACATTAACAGGTTTTTCCGATGAAATTTCGTCGGATGTAAAAACGCAGTTTGAGCATTTAAATAAGCTTGGAATAAAATATTTTGAACCGCGCGGAATAAACGGAAAAAATATTTCTGAGCTTAATGATGCCGAGGTTGAGCAGTTGGCTTCCGATATGAAAAAATACGGTATCAAGGTTTCTTCAATTGGTTCTCCGATCGGAAAAATAAAGATAACAGATGATTTTGAACCCCATTTTGAAAAATTCGAAAGAACTGTTGAAATTGCAAAAAAACTTGACTGCAGATTTATAAGAATATTTTCGTTTTATTTTAGTGACGGCTGCAAGAAAGAAGATTACCGTGATGAGGTTATTTCAAGGCTCAAAGCATTCATTGACTATGCCGAAAAAAATGATATCATTCTTCTTCACGAAAATGAAAAAGATATCTACGGCGATACCGATGATTGCTGTATTGACCTTATGAAAGAGCTGTTCTGTGATAATTTCAAAGCCGTGTTTGACCCTGCAAACTTTGTTCAGTGTAAGGTTGATACAAAATCAGCATGGGAAAAGCTGAAAGGTTATATTGTTTATATGCATATAAAAGACGCGCTTTTTGCAAACGGTGATGTTGTTCCGGCGGGTTACGGTGACGGTAATGTGGCATACATTTTATCGGATCTTGCTGCAAACGGTTATAACGGATTTTTGAGCTTGGAGCCCCATCTCGGTAGCTTCAGCGGTCTTACCGATCTTGAGGTTGACGATAAAATGCTTAAACTTGAAAAAAGCGATGCAGCTAAATTTACGCTTGCATATAACTCATTAAATAAAATTTTAAAGGAGATAGAAGAAGATGGACAAAATTAAACTTGGTATTATCGGTTACGGTAACATGGGCATGGTGCATACAAAAAATATTATGGATGGCAAAACTCCGAAAATCGAGCTTGCCGCCATATGTGATATTGACCCCAAAAAGTTAGATGCGGTTAAAGAAAAATACTCTGATATCCCAACGTTTTCCGACGCGGAAGATATGTATAAAAGCGGTCTTGTTGACTCCGTTCTCATAGCTGTTCCGCACTATGACCATCCGCCTCTTGCTATAAAAGCTTTTGAATACGGTCTGAATGTTCTTACCGAAAAGCCTGCCGGGGTATACACAAAGCAGGTTCTTGAAATGAATGAAGCAGCAGAAAAAAGCGGCAAGGTATTCGGTATAATGTATAATCAGCGTACGAATCCCATGTATGCAAAAATAAAGGAACTCGTAGAATCCAGAGAGCTCGGCGCAATTAAAAGGGTTTCATGGATAATAACAAATTGGTACAGATGCCAGGCTTATCATGACAGTGCTACATGGCGTTCCACATGGGCAACCGAGGGCGGTGGAACTCTTATAAATCAGAATCCGCATCAGCTTGATCTTTGGCAGTGGATGTTCGGCATGCCCGACAGAATCATGTCTCATTGCTCGTTTGGTAAGTATTATAACATAGAAGTTGAAGATGACGTTACGGCATTTTTGGAATATGACAACGGAATGACGGGTACGTATATCACATCCACAGGTGAAGCTCCGGGAACAAATCGACTTGAAATAGCATGTGATATGGGCAGAATAATTGCCGAAGACGATAAACTGATTTTCGACAGAAACAGGGTTTCGGAACGTGAATTCAACAAATCAAACACAGTTCCGTTCGGCGAGCCCGAATGCTGGCATTGTGAAATTCCGGTTGATTTTAATCGTTCGCTGCAGCACGTCGGAATACTGAACGACTTTGCTTCTGTTGTCCTCGGTAAAAAAGAAAAGCTTTTGGCTCCGGGTGTTGAGGGTGTAAAAGGGCTCACAATATCAAACTCCATTCATTACAGCGCATGGACGGGTAAGTGGGCAGACTGCAAAAACTTCCCCCATGATGAATTTTATGAATTGCTTCGGAAAAAAATCAAAAACTCAAAATTTGAAAAGAAAAACGTTGTTGAACAGACAGTTAATCTTGAAGGAACATATTGAGGTATAACACTATGGTAAACATATGTATAGTCGGATTCGGCTCGATCGGTCCGGTTCATGCGCAAGCGCTTAAAAATATAGATAATGTAAACATTTATGCTGTTTGTGATATCAACAGAGACAAGGCAGACCGCGGCGCAAAAGAAAATTCCTGCAAAGCATATTATGATATTGACGATGCTCTCAAAGACGGCAATATTGATTCGATTCATATATGCACTCCGCATTATTTGCATTATGAAATGATTGAAAAATCCGTTCTTGCAGGCAAAATTGTTGTGGTTGAAAAACCCGTCACAATGACTAAAGACGAATTTTCGCTTCTTATGAAGAAATATTCCAATGCTCCGGTATATCCTGTTTTTCAAAACAGAACAAATGCCGCGGTTGTAAAGCTGAAATCTCTCATATCCGATACCGACGCTAACGGTAAGCTTTTGGGGATAAAGGGCGTCCAGCTTTGGAAGAGAGACGCCGCATACTACGGACAGGACAAATGGCGCGGCACTCAAAAATATGAGGGCGGCGGTGTTCTTATAAATCAGGCGATACATACTCTTGATCTTATAGGATATCTCGGCGGAGGTTTTGAAAGCGTAAAGGCATCTTCCTGTAATTATTCGCTCGAAAATGTTATAGAAGTTGAAGACACCGTTGACGCGCGTTTTGTGATGAAAAACGGCAGCATAGCATGCTTTTACGCTACAAACTCTTTCCCGTTCGATACTCCCGTGCAGATAGATATGTATTTTGAAAAGAAAACATACAGCTACACAAACGGGAAGCTTTTTTGCGATAATAAAGTAATTGCTGAAAACGACGCAAATCATATCGGTAAAACTTGTTACGGAACGGGACACATAAAACTTTTTGATTCCGTATATAACGGCGTGGGCGATTGTGTTTTGCTTAAAGATGTTGAAAATACAATGTATGGAATGTTTGCATTATATGAAAGCGCAAAAAACAACGGAAAGGAAATTGAAATATGAAAATGACATTTAGGTGGTACGGCGAAGATGACCCTATCACACTTGACGAGATAAGACAAATCCCCGGAATGCAGGGAATAGTAACTGCAATATATGATATTCCGGTAGGGGAGGTGTGGCCTCTCGACAGAATATTGAAGCTTAAAGAAAAGATTGAATCCTGCGGTCTTGAACTTTCGGTGATAGAAAGCGTTCCCGTGCATGAAGATATAAAAATGGGCTGCGGAAACAGGGATTTGTATATAGAAAATTATTGCACAACACTTAAAAATCTTTCAATAGCGGGAATTGACTGTGTATGCTATAATTTTATGCCTGTGTTTGACTGGACGCGCTCCGATCTTCACCACAGGCTGCCCGACGGCTCATATGCACTCAGCTATGATGAAGAAACGGTTCTGAAAATGAATCCTCAAAGCGGTGATCTTTCTCTTCCGGGCTGGGATTCAAGCTATACAAAAGACGAAATGAAGTCTCTTCTTGAAGCTTATTCTAACATCAGCGAAGCTGATTTATGGAATAACCTTAAATATTTTCTTGATAAGGTTATAAAGGTTGCCGAAGAGGTTAAGGTCAAAATGGCTATTCATCCTGATGATCCGCCATGGCCGATTTTCGGGCTTCCGCGGATAATCACAAATGCCGAAAATATCAGAAAGTTCTTATCTTTGTATGACAGTGAATATAACGGATTGACTCTTTGCAGCGGTTCGCTCGGTGCAGATTCGAAAAACGATATAATTGCCATGGTTAAAGAGTTCGGCACAAGAATACATTTTGCTCACATAAGAAATGTTAAAATAACAGGTGAAAGATGCTTTGAAGAAGCCGGACACAAAACCGAATGCGGTTCTCTCGATATATTCGGCATAATAAAAGCTTATCATGACATTGGATTTAAAGGTTATATCCGTCCGGACCACGGCAGAATGATATGGGGCGAAGAGGGCAAACCGGGCTACGGTCTCTATGACAGAGCGCTCGGCAGTGTCTATATTAACGGTGTATGGGAAGCACTTGACAGAATGGAGAATAAATGATGAAAAAATATTACGAACTTGATTTAAGCGGCAAAGTAGCTGTTGTAACCGGAGGCGGCGGAGTGCTTTGCTCCATGTTTGCAAGAGCTCTTGCCTCATGCGGCGCTAAGGTTGCCGTTTTGGATCTTAACGAGGAAGCGGCAAAAAAGGTATCCGATGAAATTATTTCGGACGGCGGTACGGCAAAGGCGTATAAGGTTAATGTCCTTCAAAAAGAATCTGTCATTTCCGCAAGAGATGAAATTGCAAAAGACTTCGGAACATGCGACCTTCTTATAAACGGTGCCGGCGGCAACAATCCCAAAGGAACAACAGATAAAGAATATCTTGACAAAGAAGATTTAAACAGTGAAACAGACGAAATTAAAACATTTTTTAATCTTGATTCCGACGGAATTTCTTTTGTATTTAATCTTAACTTTTTGGGTACACTTATTCCGACGCAGGTATTTGCAAAAGACATGGCAGAGAAAAAATGCGGTAATATAATCAACATTTCATCAATGAACGCTTTTCGTCCGCTCACAAAAATCCCTGCATACAGCGGAGCAAAAGCCGCAATATCCAATTTCACACAGTGGCTTGCCGTTCACTTTTCAAAAGTCGGCATAAGAGTTAACGCAATTGCCCCGGGATTTTTTGTCACAAAGCAAAATGAAAAAATGCTCTTTAATGATGACGGAACCCCGACCCCGAGAACTGGCAAAATACTTGCTGCAACTCCCATGGGACGATTCGGCGAAGCTGAAGAGCTTATCGGAACACTCTTCTTTTTAGCTAATGATAACGCGTCAGGATTTATCGACGGCACGGTAATCCCCGTTGACGGCGGTTTCAATGCATACAGCGGAGTATAAAACGGAGATGATGATATGATTCAGGATAAAATAAAAGAATTTAATATTCCCGAAATAAAGGATTTTTTTGAAAAATCAAATGTAAAAGATCCCAAGACCGGCAGGCACTTAATGCTTGATATGCTTTTAAGAGAAGAATACGGCTATCCTCCACCGATTCCCGATAAAATATCATATGAAAAAATAAGCATCGATGAAAATTATTGTGCCGGAAAAGCCGTATATGAGATATATATGCTCACTTCATATATAAATGACGGTGATTCATTTGCCTTTCCGGTTCGCATTGTCAGACCGAATGATGATATTAAGCATCCGGTGTTTGTCCATATAAATTTCAGACCCGATATTCCCGATAAATATCAGCCGAGTGAGGAAATTATCGATAACGGCTATGCTGTTGTGTCTTTTTGCTACAAAGAGGTCACAAGTGATGATAATGACTTCTCAACCGGCTTGTCGGGCATAATTTATAAAGGCAAAGACAGGGGAGATTCCGACTGCGGTAAAATAGCCATGTGGTCTTGGGCTGCATCAAGGGTAATAGATATGATTACGGATATGGATATCTTTGATAATGATAATATGTTTGTTGCAGGACATTCGCGACTCGGCAAGACATCTCTTCTGACGGCTGCTCTTGACGAACGTGTCAAATGTGCGTTTGTAAACGGTTCAGGCTGCAGCGGAGACGCGGTTTCAAGAGGAAGCAAAGGCGAAACGGTTAAAGATATAACGGGCAGTTTTCCGTATTGGTTTTGCAAAAATTATTATAAATATGCCGATAATGAAGATAAACTTCCGTTTGATCAGCATTTTCTGATAGCCGCCGTTGCTCCGAGATATGTTCTTATCTCTTCTGCAGAAAAAGATCTGTGGGCAGATCCGAACAATGCTTATCTGTCGTGTGCCATGGCGTCATATATGTGGAATCTTTACAGCCTTGCGGGCTTCATATGTGAAGCCGGACACCCGTACACCGGCTGTTTTTATGCCGGCGGAAATATAGCATACTCAATGCGCAGCGGCACACACTATCAGTCACGTGACGATTGGCACAGATATTTTGAATTTGCAAAAATAATTATGAACTCCTGATAGGTATTGTTACATTGCACTAAAAATATTTAAATCTTTTTTATTTAAATATTTCTTTTAATTATTGACATATTTTGCAATAGAATGTATAATTAATATGAACAAATTATTGCGTTTGGAGGAATAATATATGTTGGTATCAGTAAAAGAAATGCTGAAAAAAGCAAAAGAGGGCAAATATGCCGTAGGTCAGTTTAATATTAATAACCTTGAATGGACAAAGTCTATTCTTCTTACGGCACAGGAGCTTAATTCACCTGTAATCCTCGGTGTGTCCGAAGGTGCCGGTAAATATATGTGCGGTTATAAGACGGTTGTAGGCATGGTTAACGGTATGCTTGAAGAACTCGGCATTACGGTTCCGGTTGCACTTCACCTTGACCACGGCAGCTATGAGCACGCTCTTAAATGCATCGAAGCAGGATTCTCATCCGTTATGTTTGACGGTTCAAAATATCCTATCGATGAAAATATAGAAAAAACAAAAGAATTGGTTAAAATAGCAGGAGAAAAGGGTATATCTGTTGAAGCCGAAGTTGGTGCAATTGGCGGAGAAGAAGACGGCGTTGTAGGCAGCGGTGAAGTTGCAGATGTTGAAGAATGCAAAATGATTGCAGGTCTCGGCATTGATATCCTTGCCGCAGGTATTGGTAATATTCATGGTCAATATCCTGCAAATTGGCCCGGACTCCGTTTTGACGTTCTTGAAAAAATCAGCGCTGAGACAAGCCCGATGCCGCTCGTTCTTCACGGTGGAACAGGTATCCCTGCCGATATGATTAAAAAGGCAATTTCGCTCGGCGTATCAAAAATCAATGTTAACACCGAATGTCAGCTTTCTTTTGCCGCTGCAACAAGAAAGTATATCGAAGAAGGCAAAGATCTTCAGGGCAAAGGTTTTGACCCGAGAAAACTCCTTGCTCCCGGTGCAGAAGCTATTAAAGCTACCGTTAAAGAAAAAATGGAACTTTTCGGTTCCGTTAATAAGGCGTAATGATATAATTACACTTTTAAAATTAAAAATTTTTAAGCGCGAAAGAGTTATTTTGCTTTCGCGCTTTTTGCTTTATATATTCAAATTTTTATATTCACTCGGTGTGTATCTGCACTCTTTTTTAAATACCTTGCTGAAATAATAGATTTCTTTAAAACCGCACATTTCCGAAATTTGTGAAACAGAGAGATATTTTGTTTTCAAAAGTCTTTTTGCATATTCGATTTTTAAATTAGTTATATATCTGTTTGGCGTTATGTCAAAATGATTTTTAAATAAATCGTTAAATCTGCGCTGCGACAGACCGCATGTATGTATTGCACGATACAGGCAGTTTTCCTCTTTGAAATGAGTTGATAAATATTTTTCGGCGCTTAATATCCTTTCATCTTTTAAGTGATATTTCTTTTTGTAAATCTTATTGAAATAAGCGCATAATGTATAAAAATCAGCATAAAGTTTCAGCCTGTCCTGTACCGATAATTCATTTTTTTTCATGATTTCAAGCAGTCTCACTATTTCTGATGTTTGGGTAACATTTATAAAAAATGTTGGCGTGCATATCGGCTCATATGTCTTAAAGTGGACTGAAAACGCGAAACTTTTTTCGATTATATCTACACTGTAATCATCTTTTTGATTAAAAAAATATATTGCAGGTGACCCGAGAATCATTTCTCCGTTTTTAAATTTGTGCATGGCTTTTCCCGAGAGCTGTATTCCTATAATATGGTTCGTTCTGTTTTGATTGGTGAATGAATTTGTTTCGGGTGTGTATTTAACAATTGTGTCAATTTCCTTAATTTTTAAATTTTCAAAATTCATAAAAATCACCTCGTGCTTTTTATATGCGTTTATTATAGCACGTCAATGATAAAATGTAAATAATTATTTCCGTATTTTACAAATCTTCTTTATAATCCATTTACAAATCAGCCGCATTGTTATATAGTATAGCTATATTTAAGGAGGAACGGAAAAATGAATTATTATAAATTAAGAGATGAACTGAAAAAATATTATTATGTTACATCATATAAAAATGCCGAAAGATATTTAAATGACGGACTGAAAATTTTTGATGAAAAATATACGGATGATATGTCACCGTATGAAATGAAAGCTGTTCAATATAAAATCATAACCGACATGATAGAACCCGTAATATTTGAAAACTCACCGTTCTATTATGAAACCGGTATTCTTCCGGGATTTTCCGATGGCGCAAGAGAATATCACGGCTGCAAAAATATAGGCGGCGCCACATATTGGAAAAACAGACATAAATTTATTGATCAGGATAAAGAACTGTGGGATTTGACCTGCAGGCAAAGACGCGAACTTTTTTATTTGGTATGCGGTGAATACAATGATAATGCGCAGCATTTTCAAATAAATCACAGGCCGATATTCGAAAAAGGGCTTGAGGGAGTTTATAAAGATGTGAAAAGTGCTTTGGACAATACGAATGATCCGAAAGAAAGAGAATTTTTGCAATCGGCATGTGAGGGATTGCTGTGTGTAAAAAAAATCAGTGAGAAATTTGCTCAAAAGGCAGAAAAGCTGTTAAAAACAAATCCGAATAATGAAAACTATAAAAGAATAGCGGAATCTGCTGCACGCTGCCCGTGGAAAAAACCTCAAAGCTTTTATGAAGCGCTGAACGTTTATGCTTTTATGCGTAAGGTTATAGGCTCGCTCGAAGGTATCGGAGTTAATACTTTCGGCCGTGTTGATGTTGATTTGTATCCGTTTTATATATCGGATATTAAATCGGGTTTGATTACGGAAAACGAGGCATATTCTCTTATATCCCGTTTTTTAATAACGTTTGACTGTCACTATGACCATGATATGAAAATGAAAGGTTATGCGGATCACGAACTTGAAAATACATATGTTCTCGGCGGTTGCGACGAATCGGGCAATCCCGTATTTAATGAATTGACAAAAATGTTTTTAAAAGCAAATGCCGATGAAAAAATTATCTTTCCCAAAATCAAGTGCAGATATTCTCATAATTCACCAAAAGAATATTTTGACTTGATAAATGAACCTGTAATAAACGGCACAAGCACAATTCTTTATCAAAATGATGATGCGGTTATTCCTGCTCTTATAAAAAGCGGAATAAGTGAGACTGACGCAAAAGATTATATTGCGTCTGGATGCTGGGATATGAGTCCGAATTGCAGCAGCGGTCAAAGTGCCGGAAGTTATACAAATTTGCTGAAAGTTTTTGAATATCAGATTCATAACTTAAAAGATAAAATGAAAGAAGTAAATATGTTTTTCAAACCGATTGACGATGCGGAAACATTTGATGAAGTTTATGACATAACATGCAATAACATAAAAATCTTATTTTCCGAAAAAACAAGAATTTTAACAAGGGGCGGTCAGATTTGGAATGAAGTTGACCCGATTCCTCTGTTTTCATCTTTGTTTTGCGATTGTATAAAAAATAAAAGAGATTTTACCGACAGGGGTGCAAGATATAATAATGATGAATATATGTGTGTGGGCTTTCCCAACATTGTAGATTCTCTCATGGTAATAAAAACACTTTGTTTTGATAAAAAGAAATATTCTCTCAAACAGCTTCTCGGCGCTGTAAGAAACAATTGGTACGGCTGTGATGAAATGCGCAGCGATGCGCTTTTGTGCAGCGGCTGGGGTGACGGAAAAAAGGAATCGTGTTCCCTTGCAAAAAGATTCAATACCGATCTGTATGATATGCTTTCGGGTCTTAAAGGTATGTATGGCGGTAAAATTAATCTTGGCCATATGACATACACAGAGATACGTTTTTGGGGAGAAAAAACTCTTGCAACTCCCGACGGGCGTTATAACGGTGATTATTTTTCGCAAGGTCTTACACCGTCGAGACTGAAAAAAATCCCGTATGTTACCGATGTTGTAAATTCTATGGCGTCACTTGATAAAACGGAGCTCGCTGGCAATAACGTAATAAATATAATTCTTCCGGGCACAACAAAACTCAATGTTTGTGAAGCTTTTTTAAGAGCAACAGCATATTCGGCAATAGAATCGCTTCAGCTTAACTGTGTTTCAAAAGAAACTCTCCTTGATGCTCAAAAACACCCTGAAAAATATCCGGATTTAATTGTAAGAGTATGCGGATTTTCCGCAAAATTTACAAGTCTTTCCCCCGAGTGGCAGCAAGAAGTGCTTACGCGAAATTTTTATAAATAAATGACGGCATTAATTATAACAAATATATTGACATTAAAGCAAATATATGCAATAATATAAAATCATGGGAGATTTTTGCTATGAAAGCAACAATATTTGATATACAAAAAAACTCTTTTGTAGACGGTCCCGGAATACGTACAACAGTGTTTTTCAAAGGGTGCAATTTAGACTGCAAGTGGTGTCATAATCCTGAGGGCAAATCCCCGGAAAAACAAATCATGTTTTATGAGGACAGATGTAAAAAATGCGGCAGATGCAAGAATCACAATATGTTAGATGATGAATTCACATGCCTGAACGATGCAAAGCAAATTTGCGGAAGAGAATATTCGGTTGATGAGCTTTTTGATATCATCATAACCGATAAAATTTTTTACGATACATCAAAAGGCGGTGTTACGTTATCGGGCGGAGAATGCATGCTTCGGATTGATTTTTTGCGTGAGATATTGATTATGTGCCGTAAATCTCAAATACATACTGCCGTTGATACCGCAGGCTGTGTTGAGTGGGAGAGGTTTGAAAAAATTTTACCTTATACGGACCTTTTTCTGTATGATATAAAAACATATGATGATAATATTCACCAAAAATATACAGGCGTTTCAAATAAGCTTATTTTAAAAAACTTAAAAAAACTTTTTGAAAGCGGCATGAATGTAATTGTCAGAATACCTGTCATTCCGAATGTTAATGATACATACGAAGAAATGCAAAAAATAAAAGACTTTTTGTCGCCTTTTAATCCGATTAATGTTGAGCTTCTGCCGTATCATAAAATGGGTGAAAATAAATACAGAGCGCTTGGTATGAATGCTCCCGTTTTTGAAATTCCGTCTGAAGATAAAATGAGAAAACTGAATAAAATATTCGGAAAGGTTGAATGAAAATGGTGTTGCCTATACAAAAAATTAAAGATAAAATAACGCTTTGCGGCAGGTGTGCTCTGCACAGCGGCAAAATTGTCATGGATTGGGTCGGCTCCGGTTTTGAAATCCGTTTTACGGGCGATTTTATAAGAGTTTTTTTTGAAACCGAATCAGGTGACATGCCTGTATATGTGTACAGTGAAGTTGACGGAAAACGTCAAAAGACAGCCGTATCAAATTCAAATGAAGCTCTTATTACGGATAATTTAGGATCCGGAGTACATACTTTTAAACTTCTTCGCATAACAGAGGTTTACTCTCCGATAGATAATATTAAAGATTATCTCCTTGTCACAGGTATTGAGCTTGGCAAAGAGGGTGAATTTGAGCTTTGGGATGCTCCCGAACCGCGAAAGACGGTAATTGATTTTTACGGTGATTCCATAACAAACGCATGGGCATCACTTGCAGAACCCGATTGCGAAGAACGCCGTATTTGTGATAATGATTATACCGTGTCATATGCTTATCTGACCTCCGAAGCTTTAAATGCCGAAGCAAGAGTGTGCGCTGTTTCGGGTAGGGGAGTTGTTGCGTCGTGCGCAGGTGACAGAACTGAGCCGCTCAAAAGATTTTATAATATGAAAAGCCGTTTTCTGCCGATTGAAATGGATTTTTCTCCGAAACCCGATATCATAGTGATTGCACTCGGTACAAATGACTGTGGCGGCGGCGTTTCGGATGATGAATTTAAAGAAGGCGCAAGAGAATTTGTGAAATTGGTGAGAACCGATGCCAAAGATGCCGAAATTATCTGGATGTACGGCATGATGAATGAAAAATATGTTCCGATTCTTAAAGAGCTGATTGCTGAATTAAAATGCACCGATGCTCATATATCATTTTTGCCGATAAAGCATGTAAAAAGAGAAGATAATGAAACAGGTGCATTCGGTCATCCGAATATAAAGGGTGAAAAACGCATTGCCGATGAACTTATAAAACATATAAATATGATCCTATCTTCTCCCGTATAAAGTCCTGTATTCACGCGGTGAAAGCCCCGTGTTCGCTTTAAATGTCCTCGTAAAAGACGCACTTGAGAAAAATCCCGAATTTGCGCATACCTCATGTATCGGCATGTCGGGATTTTTGCATAAAAGAACTTTTGCCTCCTCAACTCTTAGCCCCGTAAGATATTCCTTAAATGACATATTAAGTGAATTTTTCAGACGTTTTGAAAGATACGGAGCCGATACATGATTAAAATCCGCTATCATTTCCAAAGATATATCTTCTCTGAAATGCTCCTGAATATACGTAATAACCTTTATTACATCAAGCTTTAGCGTCGGCGATTTTTTCTCCGTGCATGAATTCGATAAATTTATCAGGTATTCGCATATGGCTTCATCCGGCTTTTGAAGCAGCTCCTTCAAAAATGCGTCACTTGTATCATAAGTAAAATCGGGATATTCGATTTTTTTGATGCCAAGCACTTTTTTAAGCGTTGTAAATATCTGAGTATATATCAGTTGCTTGTATTCAAAAGATTTTTCCTTGCTCACGTCAAAAATAGATCTGATAAGCGCTTCCGCCTTGTCGGCATAATTTGCCATGATGTAATTAAATAATGTCTTGTCAAGGTTTTCAATAACAGAATAATCATGAAACAAATGCGATCCGTTTGTCTGAATTCTGTCGGCATTAATAGCATCCGTAAGGTTGGAAAGTGCAATCTGATGCGTAATTCTGAGCCCGTCAATGCCCTTTTGCAGTCCTCCCGTACCGATATATATATTCAAGATTTCTTCATCTGCCTTAAAAAGCGTGCGTATCTGATTGATTTTTTCATCTATTGTTTCTTCGCTGCAATTTTCATCAACATTAAGCAGCAAATACAGCGTATTTCCTGTGCTCGGCAGTCTGAATGTCGTAAAATTTTCTGTCAAAACGGATTCTATGGCAATATAAAACTCAGAATACAATTGCATTGTTATGTCAAGATCATCCGACCGTGACGATATCTTTATAGCTATGGAATAAAAATAATCATAGTTAAAAATTGATTTGTAATCTTCTTCATCGTCAATCTGATTAGACGGCGAATTCAAAACCTTTGTTATATAACGCTGCTGACTCAGCGGTAAAATTGTAGCCAGCCTGTCGGATAAATTATTGTTTT
The DNA here is from genome assembly GCA_934463165.1 of uncultured Clostridia bacterium. Taxonomy (GTDB): domain Bacteria; phylum Bacillota; class Clostridia; order UMGS1810; family UMGS1810; genus RGIG1828. The sequence continues at coordinate 325,065 of CAKSJG010000001.1, read as the reverse complement.
GATGCACAAGATTGGTTATCGAACTGCTGATTTTTGATATCGTATCATTTTTTTCTCCGCCGTCATTATCGTTAAATCCCAGCTCATTTGCAATTTTACTCCACGGTGACGAGAATTTTGCCGTCGCATAAACCGAAAATATCAAAAGCAAAAATATCATTGCAAAAAGCACAAATATCGTGTTTGTCTGTATATGCTTGCTTTTTGACTGTATGTCGGAGTAGGGGATTGCAATTGCATATGAATACCCGAGCAGCGATATACTTGGCTTTGAACATATAATAAGATGCTTTTCGCCGTCAATATTCTTGTCTGTTGTAAAATAATACCGTCCGTCCTCGATGTAATTGCTTCCGATTTGCTCAAGCGTAAGCTTTTTGCCCGAATTGCTTATGTAGTCATCCGAATTGTTTTTAAACATGTAGTGCGCACTGTTTTCAGTAAAATGAAACTGTGAAAAAGAGTCATACAGCATCTGTGCCTGAATGTTGAATATAATCAGTCCGCTTCCGTTCGGAGATATAGGTGAATATAGCATGGGGATTATGGGACTGTCGGTTTTATATATGGTCTGCTCGGCGCCGGATGGGGTTAAAATCTTATGACTGTTTGCAATTGGTTTGTTTTTATACAGGTCATCCAATGTATAATCATTATATACATATATTTTGGTAAAGTAATCCTCTGCGTTATAAATTCCGTTTTCATTTACGGCAATCCCCGTATTTTTGTTTACAATAATAATATTATGTAAAAAAGAATACTTCAAAATCGTCTTTTTAAGCAGTTTTTCGGTTTCAATTATGTTTTGAGAATCAGTCAACTCATCTGCAGCTTCTGTATTGAGTATATCTGTCACATATGAGTCATCAGCCATATATCTTGCCTCAACATATAAATCCGTAAGCTTTTCTTCCGTTGAGTTAAAAAAAGAATTCATATCGTTTGAATACGCATTTATAAGATACGTTTCGTAAGTTTCAAGATAATACTCATTCAGTATATAAGAAAACGCGGCGCATATTATTACGGGAATCAATAAAATGATAAAAAATTTGTGTATTATTTTCTTATTTGCAGGTTTAAATTTTGAGTAAAATTCTTTCATAATCTTATCTCCGATTTGAAAATTGTAAAAAATATAATTTGTTGGTTAAAATTACCTAATATATCATAGCTTAAACGTTTTGTGGTATAAAGTATAACAAATATTGCACAAAAAGTCAAGAAAAATGTTAAGTTTGAATTTAAATAAATAAAAAGTTTAATATCAGATTAATTTTTGCAAAAAGATTAAAAACTGCATATTGACGTTGAAACATTTTGATGATATATTGCTTTTAAGGGTTCAGACCCGGGGTGCAAGCAGGTAAAATTTCACAAAGGCTGTTTGCAAAAAAATAAAACAAACATCAGCGGTAATTTACCGCAGGAAAGGAGAAACAAACAGTATGAAAAAAGAAAAACTCAAAAAAGTTTTTGCCGCGGTTCTTGCAACCGTAATGGCGGCAGGTGCGTTTGCGGGATGCTCCGGCGGTAAAGACAAAAGCGGTGACGGCAAAATACATATTTCCGTATCACCGTGGCCTGCAAAGGAGGGCAAGGATCTCGACATAGCGAATGCAGGTAAAGAAAAATTTGAAAAGGCAAATCCTGATGTCGAAGTTACGGGCGATTCATGGCAGTTTGATATTCAGTCATTTTATCCCAAGGCTGAAGCAGGAATGCTTCCGACAACCTTCTCGCTTGCTTTGACTGAAATCAAGAAAATTTCGGACGGCGGATACTACCGCGACTGGACAAATGTGCTTAAAAAGTACAAAATGTACGATAAGTTTTCCGATACGGTTATGGGTCTTGTTAAAAACAGTGACGGTGAAATGGTTGGTTGGCCATGGAATGTATACACGCTCGGTCTTGCTGTAAACATTGATATGTTTGAAAAAGCCGGCCTTATGGAAGCTGACGGAACACCTAAGCAGCCGAAGAACTGGGATGAGCTTGCAGAGTTTGCCGTTAAAATTAAAGAAGCAACCGGTAAATCGGGCTTCAGCCTGCCGACATCAAATAACGAAGGCGGATGGCTCTTTACAAATATTGCATGGTCATACGGAACAAGTTTTATGAAAAAAACAAGTGACGGCAAATGGAAAGCTACATTCGATTCCGATGAATGTGCTGCCGCTCTTCAGTTTGTAAAGGATTTAAAATGGAAGTATAACGTTCTTCCTGAATCCACAATAACAACAAATAACGAAATTAATCAGAACATTGCGGTAGGCAACACTGCAATGGCAATTGCTGCAAGCTCAATAAACGCCAGTGTTGCTCAATACGGAATGGATCCTAATTCGCTCGGTATGGTTGCTATACCTGCAGGACCCAGGCGTCATGTTGCTTTAATGGGTGGTTCTGTGTTTGTAGTGTCTAATAACGCAACGGATGATCAGATGGACGCTGTTGTCAGATGGTATAAGAGGACATATAGCCCCGAAGTTAGTGATGAATTGAGAGACAACACAACTACACAACTTAAACGTCAGGTTGAAAACAATCAGCTTGTCGGAGTGTACAGAATGAGTCTTTGGAAAGATAATACCGAGAACACAAAGATGCAGAGAGAACTTATCGATCAGTATTGTAATGTTAACAAAAATCACGTTCGTCTCTATAATGAAGCGTTAAGCGACACAAGTATTGAAGTTCAATCCGAAGAGCCTGCATGTGCACAGGATTTATACGGTATTTTGGATAACTGCATTCAGCAGGTGCTTACAGATAAAGATGCAGATTGCAAAGCAATACTCAAAAAAGCAAACTCCGATTTTCAGACAAACTTCTTAGATAATATAACATATTAATTTTTAACATATAACGCAGGCAAATATTAACCTGCATTTAAGGAGGATCAGACAATAAATGAAATCGGTTAAGAAAAAACGTATCTCAAGGTTCACTTGGATACGCAAAGATGTAAGGGCATGGATGCTCCTTTTACCGCTTGTCCTTGTCTTTTATCTGCTTGTATGGCGCCCGACGTTTATGGGCGGATATTGGTCATTTTTCAGAATGAAAGGCTACAAGGCAACGGAATTCATCGGACTTCAAAACTATGTTCAGGTCATTAAAGATACACAGTTCTGGCCGACAATGGCAAATACGCTTCAATATGTATTTTGGTCGTTAATTATAGGCTACCTTCCGCCGCTTATCATCGCTATAATGATTAATGAGATGGTGCATTTTAAAAAAGTAATCAGAGTGCTGATTTATCTGCCTAAGGTTATCCCGGCAGTTGCGGTAATGCTGATGTGGTATTTTATATACTATCCGGACGCAACAGGACTTTTAAACTCATTGCTTGCCTGCTTCGGCATAAAGCCGTACGGCTGGCTCAATGACCCGAATTTCGTTATACTCTATATAGTAATAGAAATGACATGGAGCTCATTCGGCGGAACGATGCTTATGTATTTCGCAGCGCTGCAGGGTGTATCGCGTGAGCTTTACGAAGCCGCAACCCTTGACGGCGCGGGAATACTACAAAGAATCCGCTACGTAACCGTACCGCAGATATCGGGGCTTCTTCTTCTGACGTTCGTCAATCAGATAATTGGTGTATTTCAGGTTTTGGAGCAGCCGATGACAATGACCGGCGGAGGGCCGAACGGAGCGTCAATCTCCATAGGCTATCAGCTTTATAAATACGGTTTCGTATCGGGCAGAGTAGGGCACGCAATGGCTCTCGGAGTTATAATATTCGTTATTCTACTTGTTATGACGGTATTCTACTTCAAGCTTGAAAAACGTGTAAACAATCAGCAATAAGGAGGCGGCATATTTTGAAAAAGTTTACAGAAAAAGAGGCTGGCGTTTTAAGCTCGTCTGACCTCAAAACCGCCAAAGGCAAATTCGCGTATTGGTTTTTCTTCTCGGTTTTGATGTTTTGTTGCATTTTAACCGTAATACCCTGCCTTTGGACGATACTCACCGCCTTCAAAGACACTCAGGAGATTTATAAGGAATTTTCATTCTTTCCTAAAAATCTTACATGGTCAAAGGTTGTAACAAGAATTACCGAGTCATGGCAGAAAATGGCTCTCGGCAGGAGCATGATTAATACAATAATCATATCAATAGGTATGCTCGTGTCCACAATTTTGATTGACGGCTTCGGCGGTTACGTACTCTCAAGACTAAAGCCCAAGGGCACAAAGCTTGTCCTCGCGCTCATTCTTTGGACGCTTATGATGCCGAAGCAGCTCAGAACCGTACCGAACTACATATCATACATGAGCTTTCCGTTTGCGTCGGGTGCTCACGGTGTAAACATTCTTAATACCTATTGGCCCATGTGCTTGGGCGCTGCAACGGGCGCATTCAATGTGCTTTTGTTCAAGTCAAGCTTTGATGCGGTTTCCATATCTCTTGTTGAGGCCGCAAGAATTGACGGCGCCGGAGATATGAAAATATTTCATCAAATAATTGTTCCGCTTTCAATGCCCGTAATCATATATATTTCAATTAATATATTAAGCGGCGCCTGGTCAGACTTCTTTGGCCCGTATCTTATATTGAAAGACGTCAAAAAAATGACAACCCCGGTAATGCTCTATCTTGCAAAATCGGATAACACCGTTCAGATGAATACATATCTCATGGGTCTCATATTTGCAAGCATACCGCCGTTTATAATATTCGTGATTTTCCAGAATAAAATCATGGGTGGCATAAACGTAGGCGGCGTAAAAGGTTAATTAATAATAAGCAACACAAAATTTAAGACAGAAAGGATAATTATAGTATGAAAAAATTATCAAAAAGATTATCGTTATTTGTATGCCTTACAATAATTGCTAATTTACTTGTATTTTCCGCACCTGTTGTTTTTGCATCAAATAGTGAAGCAGAAGTTTTATACAAATCAAGCTTTTCTGATTATAATTCAAATGGATCACCTAAGGGGTGGGTTAAGTCGGACTATATCAGAAGTTATAAAAGTGAAGTGAAAAATGAAGCTTCAGATGCATATACATTCTTTGAACAAGACCATAATAATATTCTTCAAATAAAAAATTCTGATGGAAAAAATTTGAGGGATATTATACCATTTGGCAAAATAATATCTGATGGGAAATTACATATTAGTTATGACTACAAAATACCTAGTGTCTCAGCAGAAAAAAATTTTATGTATTTAACATTGTTAAATATTAAAAATGTGAAAAAATATTCTACTTATGATGTTCCTATAAATGAATATGAACCGTATAGTCCTACAGACTTCAGGGGTGGTATTGGTGAACATCAAACACAGATTTTGAAAGTGCCATATAATGAAAGTGATAAAATAGCTGTAACAAACACAGGTCTGTTGTATTCATCCAATAATGATACGAATAAATCATCCGAAATTAACAAGTGGAGTCACACAGACATTATTATTGATATGGACGGTAAGTTCTACGATGTATGGATGGATGGAGAAAAATTGATTAGAACGGATGGTAATTCTTCAAAAATTAATAGTGACATAATACAATGCAAAGGGCTTGGGTTTTATCAGGATGGAACTGAACCAATATACTACGATAATATTAATATAACACATTATTATAATAATGATGTAATTCAGATGGTTGCAGATGCCGGAAAAAAAGGCATAGGTCCATCTGAAAATGACAGCAAACTCCTTAACGTTTCATTTAATGATTCGTTTAAAAGTGATTTTATAGACAGCGATTTTGTTATAACTGCAGAAGACGGAACCGTTTTGAGCGGTGTTAAAATACTTAAGAAAACAATATCCGGTTGTGTACTTGATTTCAGCACAGCAGAGGGTCTTAAAGGAAATACAAATTATAATGTAACATACAATGGTGATGTAAAGGGGACAGTAACAGAGGTATCAGCAAGGGGCGCAAATGCAACGTTTAGAACAAATGCTGTATCTATTAGTACTGAAGACGATAATTATTTATATTATTATGCGAACGAAGATTTTGACGAGTTTACAAATAGTGGACAACTTCCATTCGGTGTTATTGATTACAATTACTTAACAAATGGAAATTATAGCGAACAATATAATAAATATCTTTCGGCATCCGCTTATTCGAAAAATAAAATAAATCCTGTTTCCGGAAAAAATGGTGGAAATGCGATTAGACTTAAAAACAGCATACAAGCGTATTATTATTTTCCGCGTGGCATTGTCACAGGAAATTATACAGTTGAATTTGACATGAAATACGCAGAATGTGCTTGGAGTATAGGATTTGCACCGTATAGGAATTGGCTGAGTACCGCACTTGAATTAGATAATGATACTAATCTTAACAATCAAATTCAGAATAATTCATTAATAGGAATGGGAATTTCAAATAACGGAGGAAGTGTAGCGCCTGATTTATATATAACAAAATCAACAGCAAATAATCATTATCCGCAACCTTATATGAATGGCTCTTGGAATGTCGACACTAATATTGATATAGATTCTGAAAAATGGGCTCATATCAAACTTGATTTTGATATGGCAGAAGGTAATATGGATATTTATGTTACCGATGAAAGTGGTAATATTTCACAAAGTCTTGATACAAGTTATGGTGCTTGGAATAAGTTTGGTTATGGTATTGAAGGAATATATTTTTATGAAAACAACAATTCAAATAGTCAAAATGCATATTTGGATATAGATAATTTAAAAATTTATACAAAAAGCAATAAATTACTTGACCATAATTTTAATGGATATGATGCAATTTCAAGTGTAAGATTCCCGTATTTCTGGACAAATGACAATGTTATGAAAGGAATTTCGACTAAAAACTTGATTCCATCTACTACTGCACCTTTATATAATAGAAATGCATCAAGTGATGTAGGTGAAAGTGGTAAAGATTCGGATAAAGCTTTAAAATTATATGCAACAACGTCAGAATCGCCATACTATATGACTATGTTTAACAGACATATTTCTGACGGACAAAGTTATGCTGTAGAATTTGATTTAAAATATATGAATGATGATACAACTTGGGTATATGGTCCTGTGGATGTATCTCGCACGGCAAAACTTATTGGTTATAATGATAAAGAGCCTAGAGAATTATTTACAAATTCAAATCTGCTTGCTATGACAAAAAATAATCTTTATAAATATACATTTAATAAACAAAGCAACATTAATGCGAGTAGCAGTACGATTATTAATGGATATAATGGAACTAAATATTATGAAGCTATAACAAGTGATAATTCTCAAACAGCTAATCAATGGAGGCATTACAAAATTATTGCTGTTCCACAGGAAAGCAATACGAAATATATATTAAGTATTGATAACATAGAAATATGTACATTTACTGATAATCAAGATTATAATAAAAAAGATATTGCCGGAATTGCTTTTCAAATTTCAAATCCCAAAGCAAAAACTGATGCAATAGATAATTGGGGTATAACATTAGATAATATTAAAGCATATATTTGTGATCAATCTGGTAAGGAAATAACGTACGCTCGTGAAGACTCCATTTTAGATATTGAAGCGGAAAAGCTTAACGGTGACACGGTATCATTGATGAACACAAACGAGATACCTTATTCCACAAAGAAGATCACCGTTACATTCAGTGAAGATCTTGATGAAACACTTAAAAAAGATTTAACTCCGATTACTCTTTCAAACAATGGTGTAACAGGAACAACAACCGCAGTTTATGATTGCATAGAAGATGTTATCCAACTTCGAAGCAAAAATGCAGCATATCCCATGGATTACACTTCGGAAATTGACGGAAACAAATTTATCATAACGCTGAATGATGTTCTTTCAAGCGACACAACATATTCGCTCCATATTGCAAAGAATGTCAGCTTCGCTTCCTCTCCGTATTCAACTCTTGACAAAGGCTTCTCAAGAACATATACGGGAGCGGTTGATCCCGACGGCGGCTTTAAGCTTACAAGCTGCAAGGCTGTTGTAAAGAGCGGTGATTCATGGAAAGAGGTTACATCATTTGCCGATATTATACCCGGCGAAGCAAATCTCGGTCTTAAGTTCAATGTGACAAATGTTACGGGTGCAGCCAAAAACATAAGAGCCGTTGCAGCGTTTTATGATGAAAGCGGCGAGCTTGCCGAGCTTGTGAACGTTGGTATTTTTGATCAGGTTATTGAATCCGAAGCTGATGCGCAGACTCCGATACTTGAAATTGCAATGCCCACACTCTCCGAGGGCAAATCATACACAACGGTCAAATTTTTTGCTTGGGATGCCGACAGCAGCGCCCCTCTCAAGAGACCGCAAATATTTACAAATGTTACCGAGTAATGCTATAATCATTACCGCGTAATATAAAACCTCAGATTTCGCAGCTTGGCGGCAACTTATTTTGAGCTGCTGCCTGTTGCGAAATTACTTATAACAGTATTATTAATGCAACTGCAGAAATTACAAGGAGATGATACATAACATGAAAAAGACCTCTCTTATTTTAGCTCTTATGCTTGCAGCGTCATCGCTTACGGCTTATGCCGATGAAGCTTCAATTGCCGATAAGGGCGATAAATACATCACGGTTTCGCGCACAGAGGATTGGACTCCGGGCGAGACGGCGACATTTGCAATAGCAAACGTATCCGGAATAAAAAATTCCGGCAAAGATATGACATGGGAAGAAATTACGGATTTAGCCGCGTCAGACCCCGAAATACTGTCATATTATAACACCGGTGTTATAAACCAAAATGTGAAATATAAAAACGGTGAATGTGAATTTAATATCATACTTGAAAAATCGGGTATATACAAATGCTTTTTATTTGACCAAAACGGCAATGCGGATGTTTTTTATGTGACACACATTGACGAAACAGCTCAAAAAAGTGCTGCTGATGCCGTAATTTCCGCATGCGAAAATGAACAAACTGCAATTGCCGATATAGCAGACATACTTAAAAACCACACATATGACTTTGGATTTAAAGACGATTTGTATTCAAATGTTGTATCCGGCACAAATAATAACGAAAACAACGCTGCAAAATACATTTATGACTATGTATGCGACGATAATTTTGATAAAGAAAGCAAAAACTATGCCGAAGATCTTTGCGGAGCGGTTTTGCGTGCCTTTTCAGCCGAGGCTCTCAACATGGGCATAACAAACGATTTGTACGATATAGAATACGCAATGGGCACGGAATCCCTCGGCCTTTCGAACTATGTTAAAAAAGAACATTCGGATATTTTGAATCAAAAAATGAATTCAAAAAAATATTTATCCGTTGCAGAGTATGACAAAACCCTTGCCGAAGCCTTTACGGGAATAACCATTGAGTTTAACGACGGCACGGACGAAATCCCCTCAATACTCAAAAAGTTTGCCTATCTTTCTGGCATAGATTCTTCCAAGCTTACCGATGCTTTCTGTTCATCGATTGCCGGCAAAGATAATTACTATAGCTTTGACGTTATCAAAGAAGCTCTGAATAATTTCAAAGAGCCTTCCGGTTCTTCGGGCACGGGTGGCTCATCCTCCGGCGGCAAAAAGGTCGGTTCATCTTCCGGCGGAGGCGGCGGCACCTTTGCCCCGGTTACTGCTGATGATAATGTAGATATTAAAAATGATACCACGGGCGGCGTAAACATATTTGACGATGTCAAAAAAGATCACTGGGCAAACACATATATCGAAACTCTCTATAAAGAAGGCGTTGTCTCGGGCAAAAGCACAACCGAGTATGTCCCCGATGCCAATGTCACCAGAGAAGAGTTCGTTAAGCTCGTTGTATCCGCACTTAAGCTTAAAACAATAGGAAACGACGCTCCGTTTAACGATGTTGATCAAAGTGCATGGTATGCAGACTATATCAACATAGCATACAACAGCGAAATCATAAACGGTATAAGCGCCGATATATTCGGCACGGGAGTTAACATCAGCCGCCAGGATATAGCGGTTATGGTTGTCAATGCTCTTAAAGCCATTGACTATAAATTTACCGACGGCGGCGAGCTTAACTTTGCTGACAGCTCTGCAATAGATCCCTATGCGTCCGAAGCTGTTAAGCTTCTTAAAAATTCGGGCATCTTAAGCGGTGACAACAATAACATGTTTAATCCCAAGCAAAACGCAACAAGGGCCGAAGCGGCAAAAATCATATATATGATTTCAAGAAAGTAATCGGCAGAAAGGAGATTCTCATGAAAAAAATATTATCATTGCTTTTATGCGCAATTATGATTATCCCTGCATTTGGAATGCAAAGTTCATCTGCAAAAGAAATGCTCTTTGCCGGAGATTATGATAAAGCCGTGTCGGTTTTGGCTCACATCGGCATAGTGGGTGATTTCAATACAGAAAACGGCGGCAATGCATATGACCTCGTATCACGTGCAAAATTTGCCGAGATGGTTGCAAAAGCGTTAAAAATTAAAAATTCAACCGATACGATATATTTCAGCGATGTAAAAACAGACCACAGAGCCTATACGTATATCAATGCTCTTGTTGAAAATAACATCGTATCTCTTGCAGGTGATAACCTCTTTAATCCCGACAGCATAATCACCTATGAGCAGGCGGCAAAAATCCTTGTCAGAGCCATGGGCTACGGAGTCTATGCCGAGGGTAACGGAGGATATCCGACGGGATATATTAAGACGGCAAACAGTCTTAAGCTTACCAACGGCGCCGAAATATCTGGCAATATCAAATATGCCGACGCAGTTATACTTCTCTTTAATGCAATGAACACAGGCATATTTGATATCAAATCCGTATCAAACGGCAGTGTTGATTATAAACAGTCCGACGATACCCTGCTTTCGATATATTGGGATATTTATGAAGACGAAGGCTGTCTGACGGAATACTACGGCGGAAGCATGGATTCCGACCTTATCGCAAAGGATGAAGTGAAAATCGGCGGCACTCTATATAAAATTTCATCATCGATAAATCCGAAACCGTATTTCACAAACTATGTTGAATTTTTATATGAAGAAAAAGACGGCAAAGACACCGTAATATACCTTGAAAACGATAAATCTCAAAATAAAGGCACAATAATAGACAGTGAGCAATATGTAAGCTTCTCAGGCGCTTCAAACACAATCACATATTACAGAGACACCGAAAAATCCGGCTCAACTTCAACGGCAAGCTTTTCAAGAAGCGCAAAAATAATATTTAACGGCATGCCCTACGGCGGTTCGCTGAAACAACTCTTCAGTGAATATTTTGATAACGAATCTCACCGCGGAACTATTCACATTAAAGATTACGGCACCGAAAGCCGCAGTCTTGTCGTAATTGAAGCATACCGTGCATTTACCGTAGGTCATCTTGATTCCGATGGGAAAATATATAACAAATATAACAACACGGATATCATTGATATTGATTCCTGCGATTACATTAATTTTTATGACGGAAACAGCATTATAGAAAATAATGCTGCACCGGATAACGTATACATGGCAGCTGTATCTGCCGATAAAAAAGCCGTAAGCCTTATCTATTACCGCACACCCGATGTTAAGGGCAAGGTGACATCCGTTTCGAATGACGGCACTATCAGAGTTGAAGATAAGGAATATAAAATAGACGCGTCAATCCTTTCTGCAATAACAATGCCGAAATACGGCAGCGAATGTGAGGTTTATGCCGATGAATTCGGTTATGCTATCTACATTTCCGAAACGCAGAATGCAAAAGGCTTGCGCCTTGCTTATCTGATGGATTATGCAAAAAACGCTTTATCGCTCGGTGATCGTCCGTTTAAGCTTAAGCTTCTTGATCAGGATAATAAGATCATAACCGTTGAAGCAAGCGGCAAAATAACCGTGGACGGCATAAAGCGCGAAAGCGATGACATTGCCGCAAACCCGACGAACATCTTCCCGGATGTTAAGCTTGCGGACGGAAAATATACGGTCGGCAGACAGGTTATACGCTACCGCACCGATTCTGAAGGACTGCTAAAAGAGATTGATACATCGATCACAACCGACAAAGAAAAAGCCGACGAAGGCTACACCCTCACAAAATATCCCGATAATGTGTATGAAAATATTCTTCCGGGTGTTGAAAAGAACCGCAAACAGTTAAGAAGAATTTCTCAAGGCGGAAAGGTTATAAACAGACTTGACTCAAATATAATATTCACCGAAAAAGATTCAATAATGTTTAATATTCCGCTCACGGATTCCGAGGGATATTTAATGCATGAAGCTAAGTTTGTAAATGTAGAAGGCACGTATTTGAATAATCAGGAATATGTTTTGAATGGCAGCGGCAATAAGATAAAGGCTGATGATGATATGTACAGCGTAGGTTATAAAGAGCTTTCTGTTGTATACTCATATTTTATTGACGCTTATGACTGCAATAAAGACATGCCTTACGCAGAGTGTGTGGCTTATCACTATCAGATTGCGGAAAGAAGCAGAAATCTTGGACTTGTAACAGGATTTACCCGGGCATTTGATTCCAAAGAAAATGATTCAACATTTATTAAATTAATGTCAGGTTCTGTTGAAAAAGCATATTCTATAGACGATTCTCTTCTAATGTCAACCGATTCAAACGGCAATAGGGAAACAATCGGTGAGGGAGATATAGTGATTGTTGATAGCGATGAAGCAAATAATAGAGTTTACGGTTTGATAAAAGTGTATGACATGAAGACAAATAAAATAAAACCGTATCCGTATGGAAATACAAATTCATATGAGAATTGGGTCGGTGGAGGATATTTATCAAATTATATAAGATATTTGGAAGCACGACAAATGACAAAGGGTAAAGTTTTAAAAATGGTAGGGACAGTGATTTATGTTGACTGGAACGGTGATTTTGTCTATGATGAAATCATAGAATCTGCCGGTGCACCGATTATTGTTCATGAAAAAACAAAGCAGAGAGACGGCAGATATATAAGAGAAGGAACTCTTGCCGACATAAACGATTTTGAATCGTCGGGTGATGATTATTCCGAGATTCTTTGCTCCATGGATTCAGGCAGGGTTTTGAACATATTTGTGTATAAATAATAAATGAGGATAATTACATGAAAAAGATAAGTTTAATTTTAGCTATAGTTTTAAGCTTAACATCGGTTTTTTCGGGCACGGCGACGGCGGCAATTGCTCCGTCGCCATCGGGCGGAGTGTATGCTTCATATGCATTTTCAGCGTCCGTTAGCGGTGACGTAAGCAAAAATATGTCTTGCAAAACATCAGGCACGCATACGGAATACGGCTTGAAGCTCACCCCGTTTATCGAGGTTGCCGATACCGTTAAAGGCGGCACGAAAACACTTAAAAATGCGCAGACATCAAATATCTTGTTTAATGTCACAACAGTGCCGAGCGGCTATAATGACTATTATGTTGAAGTGGAATATTTAAATTATTCTTACGGCTTCTTTAATATTTCATATACTGATAAATCGGGTAAAACAAAAACAACCGAGCTTGTATGCTGCGAAGATACCGGTGATCTTTCAAGCCCGATTGCAGACCGAGTAAGCGCGGCAAGCAAAATTAACGAGGCGGGCAGTGAATATAAAACCCATATTTTCAGGCTTGAAAACGTCGACTTTTCAAAATTAAATGACTTTACCGTTGAGACAATCCGCACCGCCAAAAGCTCAATATTTGAATACAGCCCCAAAAGCGTGTATATCAAAAACGTTAAGGTATACAGAGAAGATAAGCTCCCGGTTAAAGCGCAGATCAAATCGGGCAAAACGGGCAATATCTTCTATGACAGAGACCTGCCCGAATTCAGCGTAGTGTTTGCAAACAATGCGGAATCCGACACGGATTTCAGCGTTAACCTTAATGTGTATAAATACACAACCGGCGGCGAACCCGTTTTGGAAGAGAACTTAAGCAAACAAGTTTTAAAGGGTGAAACCGTAAAGAAAGGTGAAAGCATTGTAAAAAGCTTTTCACTGAATGTGTCGGACTTCGGTCTTTATTTGCTTGAAGCCGACATCACCTCAAACGGACGCACATACACGGCGGCAAGCGTCGAGTTTTCAAAATGCGTCGGCAATGACGGCAAAAATAACGCTCTCGGTGTCGGCATGCATACGGGAACCTGGGATGCCGGCACGCTTAAAAATTACATGACCCTTGCGTGCAACGCAGGCTTCGGGCTTGTCCGCGAAGGAGTAACCTGGGGTGTGTATGAAAAAAGCGACGGAACATCTTCTTTAAGAAACAGCGACATAGGTTTTTACAAAATATGCAATGAATACGGCATGGATCCTTATATTATTATTGCTGTGACAAATCCGCGAGCATGTATAGATAAAAGCAACAGTGGGTTGCCCGATTCCGGCGCATTGGACGGCATTACGGCTTTTATTAATAACCTTCTCGGTGAACCCGACATGCAAAACGTTAATCATTTTGAGCTTTGCAATGAGCCCAACATTGCGATTTATTATGACGAAAATGAAAAAAAGTTAAAGTACACCGGAGATACCAAGGATGAAAGAACATCCGTATACACAGCCAAGGGAAAAGCATACGGCAAAATATGTGAAAAAATGATAGACGCCATACGCGCCAAAAGAGGTGACAGCGCCGAAATCGGAATTTTGTCACTTTGCGGAATAGATTCAAGATTTGACAAAGACGGCAGCAGATATATTTGGAACGGAAGATACTGTGCCGATAACTTTGTTAAAGGCGCTCTTGATTATCTGAGCGATCCGAACGGTGACGGCAGCAAAGCCGATACCAAGCTTAATGATGTTGATGTTATCACATATCATCCGTATTCATATCTTGTTAATCCCGAGGTTATAAGCGAGAGAGATTTGACGGGTGTCACGGATATTGCAAAAACATACGGCATGAATACGGCAAACGCATGGCACACGGAATTCGGCTGGTCAACGGCAAAATATCCGGCAAATTCAGCTTGTATCGGTGATGATTATGTGCAGGCGAAAAACATAATCCGTCAGTATGCGTCTATGTATACGCGCAATAATGATGACAAGCTCTTTATATATGATTTTATAGATGATGATATCGTGACAAATGCACAGGAATCAAATTACGGTCTTATTCACAGCGAACTGTATTCCACTCCTTATGCGGCAAAGCTTTCGTACCTTGCTGTCTCTAACCTTAACAAAATGACGGCGGGCCTCGCGAATGCCGAATTTGCATACAACACGGTGGATGACCTTTACACCGGCGATTATGAAACAGAAACCAACGGCTACGGCACAAAGGGCGAAATGGTTGCAAAATTCAGCGGAAGCGGCGAAAAAACGGTTTATATGCTTTGGGGAATTGAAGATAACAAAGAAATCAGCTATAAAATCCCCGAAAAAGTAATTGCATATTATGACTTTTTGGGCAATAGGATAGATCCGTCAGCAGTTGAAACCGAAAACGGCTACACCGTGTCAACAGAGCCGTTTTATGCGGTATGCGGCGAGGATAACACTGCGAGCATAATAAATGTTGACGAAAATAAAGCAAAATTCACCGTTGAAGGCAACACAAAAGGCGGTAATTCGGGTGACACGGTAATCCTTTTGGTAAGTGACCGAGATGTTTCAAGCTCAAAAAATATCAGCAGTGAGAATTTGCTTTATGCAAATTTCTGCACATCGTCCGATGACGGATACTACAGATTCGACTGCGGCACGATCACCGCGCAAAACAAGGCATATGCTTTTATCATAGAAGCTGACGGAACCGAAACCAAAGCTCCGATAAGCCTGAAACACAGCGGCGCTGAGCTTAATTTGTTTAAAAACATGCAAAAAATCGACGAGGGATCTGTCAGCCTTAAAAATCTTGATGATATTTCCGTCATAGGTGATGTGCGCAGTGATGCAGAAGCAAATTCAAATGCAAAGCTCATAATTTCTTTCTTCAAGGGCGGCGAGCTGACGTATCTTACAACCTGCGAGCTTGAAAATTCATATGCTGAAAAGGCAATCTCCGCTCCGGACGGAACCGAATACGATAAGGTCGGCATTTTCCTTTGGGACGGATTTAAAACAGTTAAACCCTTGTGCAGTAATATTTATATCAAATAATGAAGGGAGCGATAAATATTGGCAAAAAATAAACTGACTTCACTTTTATTGATTTTGTTTCTGGCTTTCTCCGCCGTATATCCTGGAGCCGCATTTGCCTCAGATAGCAAAGATGCCGTTTCTTCGGATACGGAAATCATTGCCCAAGCGGAATTCGGCGGCGGTATAACACAAACGGGCTTTTCAAAAATCACAACCGGCACGGGCAGCTTTAAATATGAATCGAAAAAAGCCGTAAGCGGACTTTCTCTCACGGCAAATGCAAGCAGCAAAGACGCCTATGTATATTTTAACTTCGATAATGATTTTGCTTATCAGGTGTCCGACGGATCGGTATTTGATTTTGAAATAACATATTTCAGCGAAAACAACGCTTACTTTGAACTCCAATACGATTCCGTAGTTACGGAAGCCGCGCGCGGCGAGCTTACCGAGGTCGGCAATGATCTTTCATGGAAAACGGTTAAATACACGTTTGATGATGCCTACTTTGGCGAAAGGCTTAACGGCGGCGCTGACTTCTGGCTATCCGCCGTGACGGCAGCAAGGTCAATTAATAATAATTTATACACAGCTTCACCGGCTAATCCGGTCATTAAATCCGTCAAGGTTACGCGTCATATTGCCGCAAAGCCCGTGACGGTCATTGCCGAAACGAACGAGAGCGGCAACACCTTTGAATGGTATAAAGAGCAAAAGACAATTTCAAATAAAATAACAAACACTTTTGATGAGGATGTCGATGTTAATATCACATACAAAGCTCTTGATCAAAACCAAAAAACGCGTTGGGAAAGCAGCGAAGCATTAAACCTAAAGGCAAACGAAACCCTGCAGAAAGATATAAATATAGATACGGACTATTGCTCTGTTTATACCTACATTGTAAAGATCGAAATTCCGTCAAAGGGTATATCATGTGAATATGAGCCTTTTAACTTTGCAATAGTAAAAACAGACCCCGACGGCATAGCAAACGACTTTATGTATTGGAACGCCCATGTCGGAAGATACGCCAAAGAACAGGCAACCGATCTCATGGAAATGGTGAAAAAGTCAAATTCCGTAGGTGTAAGAGCAGGATTTGAGAGATATGCATTCGGTGAATTAGGTTCGCCGAAATTTAACGAAAAAAATCAGGTGCTTGTGGATGAGGCAAAAAGGTTAAATCTTAAACTTGCCATGATAATTAAATATTGGGCAGCCTATATCAATGGCATCAACACAAGTCAGGAGGCGTTGACCAAAACAGACGGATATCCGGATGACCTGAAAAAAGATATGTATCAATACATAAAGCTTATCACTGATGAGTGTAAAGATGTGATTTCTGCATATGAGATGTGGAACGAACCAAACCTTGCAAGCTTCGGTTTTAAGAATTTTGAAGAAACAACAAAGGGGTATTTTAACTATGTCAAACTTATGCGTGAGTACTTAAACGAGCTTGACCCTGAAAATCCGGTAATTATAGGTTCATATGCCGGACCTTATAATTCATATTCTACTGTTGAAAAAAACGGTGAAGGCTCCGCAAAACGATTCCATGAGCTTATTGTTGACATGGGCATTGCCGATTACGCGGACGGTGTATCGTTTCATCCATACAATACAAGAAAATATGAAGATGAAGAAGTTTTCGATAAACTCAACTGGTATGTTGACTATATGGAAGAAAAATCCGGCAAGAAAAACATGTTTGCATGGATAACCGAGCTCGGTAACCCGATCGGTCAATATGTTGAAACAGATGAAAAGCAGGCATATAAAAACGTGAGAGAATGCCTTGTTAACCGTTCCGACAGAGTTAACTTCAATGCTCCGACATGTATTTACAACCTTGATCGTTTGGGACCCTCGAGCGAACGCGAGGATAACTTTGGTAATATAGATGCCGGTGACCCGAGAGTGATTCGCAAAAACGCAAGGGCATTTGTTCCGCACGACGGCTATGTATCACTCACGGGAATGAACTATGTTTTGGGCAATGCACAGTTTTCAAACTATGAAAAAACAGACGAAAATATGTGGATTGAGCAGTTCAAAAGCAAAAAATTCGGCAAAAACATTGCCGCAATTTGGCTTGAAGATACCGAAGCTCAAAAAACATTTGACGCAGGCTGCAAGGAGCTTACCGTTTTTGACCAATACGGCAATGAAACAAAACTGAAAAGCTCAAACGGAAAATACACTTTCACAGTTTCGCAGACTCCGTTTTATATAATGGGTGATTTCGCCTCCGTTAAAGAATGTGAAAGTGTAGAGACAAAATACAGCGACATCGAAGTATCGGCAGCTCAAGGTGATATATTCCGTTTTGAGGTGACAAAGCCGAATGCGCCCGACGGATCAACCTTAGATATTGAAATGCCCGATTTTGCCGTTCCGCTTAAAAACGAACCGTTTACGGGCGGCAAAGCAGCTGTTGAATATTCGCTCACACCCGGTCACGAAGGAATAATGTATATCACGGGCACAGTGAATGAAAACGGAAACAAAAGCGAATATATCAGAGTCCGCCTCACGGTATCGGATGCAATAGACGCGACCGTTACAAACAAATTCCCTGGCGGCAGTGACTATAACGTATGGCAAATGGTATTTGACATAACGAACAAATCACTTTCAAACGTTGCAAAAGGCAAAATACGCATCAACTCACCGAATGAGCTTAAAGGAGAATATGATTTTGACATAGGCAACGTCCTTAAAGGCAAAACCTCGCGCATTACGGTGAACTGCCCCGATGTATCGCGAAAGCAGCTGTATTATCTCGATTATGACGTAATACTTGATAACGGAAACACATATAACTTCAATCAGCAGCTCGATTTCACAATTGCACCCAAGGCTAAAACAAAAATTAATGTGGACGGCAAGATAGAAAAAGGCGAATGGAATCTCGGCACTGCAATGATATCCGATTCTGCCGAAAACGTGAAGCAGATTACGGACTGGGCCGGAGTTAATGACCTGAGCGGCTACACCATGATGCAATGGGATGAAGATAATCTCTATCTTTATGCGTCCATAACCGACAATGTGTTCTCCAATCCGAACGAAGTCGGCAGACTATGGGCAGGCGACAGCATCCAGTTCGGTGTATATAATCCCGAGTATGCGCACATAGCCCAGGGCGAAGGCTTAAGCGATTTTAACGAAATCGGCATAGCACTCCTGAAAGGCGGCCCGGCGGTATATAAATTCAAGGACCAATACAAAGATCAGGACAAAGTAGGGCAGATAACCGACTGTGAGGTTGCCGTTGTAAGAGATGAAACAAATAAAACCACAAATTATGAATTTGCAATTCCGTGGAAGGTTATTTTCGGCAAGGATATGTCATATAAAGCCGGTGACCGCATAGGCTATTCCGTTTTGTATAACGATGACGACGGAAACGGACGACGCGGATGGATAGAGTATGCAAGCGGTATCGGACTTACGAAAAACACAAAACTCTTTACATACTTAAACCTTGTAGATTAATTATATCGGGAGGAAACATTATGAACAATAAATTAAGAAAAGCAATTTCAATATTTACGGCGACAGCGGCAATAACTGCCGCATTGTCGCTGTCCGCATTATCATATGCAGATGAGAGCTATGAAGACACCATATATATATCAAGCTTTTCAGACTATGAATCTGACGGCACGCCTAACGGTTGGGTAATATCAAAATATATGGTAAACAATAAAACTGAGGTAGAGAATATTGAATCGTTTGCTCATGCTGATTATGAAGATTCAAACAACATATTGAAGATTAATAATCAACGGGGACAAATCAAAGATATTATACCGTTTGGAAAAATTATATCAAGCGACAAGTTGAAAATAAGCTATGATTTTAAAATACCTAAAACTGATAATAAAACAAAAGCTGATCTTGTGTTATTTAATACGCAAAACGTAAATAGTTATAATGACAATACAATCATGAAAAATTACAATTTTAATGATGTTATGGATTTAAGAGGTGCTGTTGGACAACAACAGACACATATTTTAACTATTCCTTACAATTCATCAGAAGCTCTTGTTAGTAATTCAGGCATGCCATACTGTGCTAATAGAAAAACACAGTTAATCGTGGAACCGCTTAAGTGGATTCATATAGATGTTGAAATTGATTTGAATAAAAATATATATGATGTATGGATTGATGGTGAAAAATTGGCAAGAATGGATAATGAACCTGCGCGTATAGATGCAAATTATAACAGATATAAGGGAATGGCATTTCTGCTACGAGACGGGAGTGTCAACGAGGGTCTGTATGATAATATTTTTGTGACGCATTATAGGAATGATTCATCAATTAATTTAGTTGCTGACGATTTGTACACTTTAAATGAAAAGTTTTATACAGAACTTGCATTCTCGGAATATCTTGACCGTGCACCGGAGAACGGCGACTTTGTAATTACAGACAGCTACACCGGCGAAGCCGTAGATTATGAAGTTGAAAGCGGCGACGGACGTCATGCGATTCTTAAAATCAATACGGATAAAGCTGCAAAGCTTAATATTGCGTTCAGTGAAGAAAGCAGTCTTAGCGGTACGATATCATCAAGACTTTCCACAAAAAAGGCAAGCGTATTTACGAATATCAAGCAGGGCGAAACGGTTGTGCCCGTTCTTGACGAAGTAAGCGCTGTTGACTACAAAGGAAACAGCGTTAAGCTTGACGGCAGCGAGGTTGTGCCTATAGGAACAACAACGGCAGATATATCTTTTTCAACTCCCGTAAGCCTTGACGGCATTCAGGATAAGGTATATATCCAAAAAGCAAACAGTGACGAAAAGCTTGACGTTAATTACACCGTTGCCGATGATAACAAATCCGTCAAAATGAATTTTGCCGAGCTTATGAGTGCAGACAGCGACTACAAGCTTGTTATTTCCGATACGGTTTCATCATATGAAAACGAAAACGTCTTTTTGCCGCACAGCTATGAATATTCATTCAGAACTTCAAATGACGGCGGCTTCGGAATTTTCGGCGATAAAATAACCGTTGATGAGGGCGAAGGCACGGCGGTATTTTCTGCAAATATAATCAAATCTGATGAAAACTCCTATAAGGGAACAATCATTATTTGCGGTTACTCCGATGAGGAAGTTGACGGCAAGGTTTATTCAAAGCTTGAAAAGGCAGACGTTCAAAAATATGATATCGAAACAAACAGTATTACGGCATATGAAACAAAGCCTATTGATATTACGGGCTTAAACCGCATTAAATGTTTTATAACTGATACAAATACCAATAAAAATATATTGATATCTGAAAAGAAACTTTAAGGAGACACATAAATGGCAGACAACAAAATAAGAATAGTTAAATTAAATACAAATGAAATAAAAGACAAGATTTATGCATGCTGGATAGGTAAGAATATCGGAGGTACAATGGGAGCTCCTTATGAGGGAACAAAAGAGATCCTGAACGTAACAGGATTTAAAACTCCGGCAGGAAAAATAATTCCCAATGATGATTTGGATTTGCAACTTGTATTTTTACTTGCTTTGGAGCAAGTCGGACCGTGGTCTCTTACCGCAAATTCATTAGCTGAATACTGGATAAGTTATATTACAATGAATTGTGCAGAATATAATATTGCAAAATCAAACCTTCGTATGGGTATTATGCCGGGTGCAAGCGGTGAGCTTAATAATGAAAAATTCAAGCATTCAAACGGCGGTTGGATTCGCTCCGAAATTTGGGCTTGCACAGCGCCGGGCTTTCCAAAAATAGCTGTAAGATATGCATTTATGGATTCAAGTATTGACCATGGAATGGGAGAAGGAACATATGCCGAAATGTTTACAGCTGCACTGCAATCCATAGCATTTTATGAAAAAGATCACAAAAAACTGATTAGCAAGGCTCTTGAATATATACCGCATGATTGCAGAGTAACAGAGGCAGTTGAATATGTAGTGAATGAATATGATAAAGGGATAGATTGGGTTATTGTCAGGAACGGTCTTGTTAATATATGTAAAGATCTAGGATGGTTTATGGCCCCGGCTAATGTGGGTTTTGTTATATTGGGATTACTTTACGGTGAAGGTGATTTTAAAAAATCAATGCTTCGAGCATTAAATTGCGGTGATGATACTGATTGCACAGCTGCAACACTTGGTGCATTGATGGGAATAATGTATGGAACAAAGTGTCTGCCTGCTGATTGGGTTGAACACATTGGTGATGAAATATGGTGCGATTCAATAGATACACGGTGCACGGTTGGTGATATTCCGAAAAGTTGTACAGAACTTACTGAAAGAGTTATGCAGATAATGCCGTCAGTATTTAAAGCAAATAGAATATGTGTTAAACTCACGGATGGTGAGAGTGATTTTTCAGAACATGAGACATATGATAAATGGTATGACATAAAAACTCTTACCGAAAGGAAAAGATATTCTACAGAAGCATATGACTTTACTATTGGAATGGGTCATATTCAGTTTGATAGTGAACCATGTATTGCTCCTTTAGAAACAATATCATTTGATCTGAAATTAATAAATAAAATGCATGATTGCAGATATTATAACCTGCAACTCATAATGCCTGATGGTTGGACAGCAGAATATCCAAAGAGTTTTTTTGTCCCCAATGGTTATATGGGTCATATTATGGAGCCGGGAGGATATCATGGAATTTCAATAAAAATAACCGCCGGCGAAAACGTATTTGCTCAAAACCGTATTTTTGCAGTTCTTACATCAAATGGCAGGCCGACAGTTGGCGTAATTCCAATTATGCTGTTGGGTGATTGAAAAGGAGTTTTAATATGCAAAACAACTTAGACATTTTTGAAGATAAAGAAAGAATCGGAAAAAAATCTGATGAAAAGAAAAATATATATTCGAAATACTGTGACTTAATATACTATAATTCAACTCATGACCCTGAGCTGACACTCGCGATGCTTGTATATAAACCGGATAAGCCGTCATATATAAAGGCGGCTACACACGGTTGGCATATGAGCATTAAGGAGTTTCATCCGCTTGATAAGCCGCAGGGTGAATATCTGACGGTTCAAATTGATATGCGCGGAAGGGCGTTTTCCGACGGAAGTGCAGATTGCAACGGTTGGGAACTGTATGACATTATAGACGGAATTGAATATGTGAAAAAACATTATAAAGAATATATAATCGATGAAAAAGTTGTGTATTTTGAAGCAGGCAGCGGCGGCGGAGGAAACGCATATGCTCTTGCGTGCAAATTCCCCGATTATTTTGCGCATATTACATCCATGTGCGGAATATCGGATTATGAACTGTGGTATAAAAACGATTCGATAGGCGAATTCAGAGATGAACTTGATGTCTGGATTGGTGATTTTGAAAACAAAGAAGCATATGCATCAAGAAGTGGCATAACGGCTGTGGAAAACATATGCACTTATATGTCTGTAATTCACGGCACCACTGATTTAAGAGTGGGAATCGAACAAGCAAGAGGTTTTATGGAAAAAGCATATAAAACGGATAAGTATAATTATATTTCATATATGGAACTCCCGGGCATCGGCACAAGAGAACACTGGGGAAATACAACGGACGAGCAAATGGATAGTATTTCTCTTTTTCCCGAGGCTGCAAGAAAGGCGCACCGCGTTCCCGTGAACATTCCGCGAAAAGGAAAAATGGTTATATGCGGATATTTGTTTACCAAGGATTTTTCTGTTGTGTTGAACAATATAGACCGCGTTGCTCATGTTGAATATGATCTTGACAGAAATATAATAAATGTGATCGGATTAAACAACGATGAATTTACGATTAAAGCATATGACAGATGATACATCAGTGTAAATAAAGAAAGGACTTGTTTTTATGAAAAGAGAAAACGGCAAAATATCCGATATAAAAATTGCGTATATCGGCGGTGGTTCGCGCGGTTGGGCGTGGGGCTTTATGAGTGATTTGGTATCTCATGATGATATAAGCGGAAGCGTATATCTTTATGACATAGATTTTGAGGCAGCCAAACATAATGAAATAATCGGCAATAAATTTAACGATGCAAAAGGCACGCTTACAATGTGGGATTATAAGGCCGTAAAAACAGCAAAGGAAGCGTTGACAGATGCAAACTTTGTTGTAATATCGATTTTACCCGGAACATTTGACGAAATGCAGTCTGATGTTCATGCACCTGAAAAATACGGTATTTATCAGTCTGTCGGAGATACATCAGGTCCGGGAGGAATCATACGCGCCATGCGAACTGTTCCGATGTATGAAGAAATTGCGGAAAATATCAAAAAATATTGTCCGAAAGCATGGGTTATAAACTATACAAATCCGATGACTCTATGCACCAAAACTCTTTACAGGGTTTTTCCCGAGATAAACGCATTTGGCTGCTGCCATGAAGTATTCGGCACTCAAAAGTTTTTGGCTGAAATGGTAAAAGAGGTATTAGGTGTTGAAAAAGCTGAACGCTGTGAAATTAAGGTTAATCCTGTGGGCGTAAACCATTTCACATGGCTTACGAGCGCCGAATATAACGGAATTGATTTATATCCGTATTACAAAGAATTTTGCAAAAAATATGCCGAAGCGGGTTATTGCAAGGGAAAAAATATTGACGATAATTGGCTCAACAGTCATTTCAGATGCGAAGAAAAGGTTAAAATGGATCTGTTCCTCCGATTTGGTGTTATCGCTGCAGCCGGTGACAGACATTTGTCTGAATTTTGTGAGGGAAAATGGTATCTTGAAAGCCCCGAGAGAGTATCCGAAATGCATTTTGGCTTGACCCCCGTATCATGGAGAAAAGAAGATCTGAAAGAACGTCTTGCCAAGAGTGCACGGCTTATAAGCGGAGAAGAAAAAACCGAAATAAAAAATACCGGTGAGGACGGTGTTAACCAGATCAGAGCACTTCTCGGACTTCATGAATTTGTCACAAACGTCAATATTCCCAACAGAGGACAAATCCCGAATCTGCCTATCGGTGCAATTGTTGAAACAAACGCAGTGTTCAGAAACGGAAGCGTTACACCTGTATTTGCAGGTAATATACCCGAAAGCATTTATCCTCTTATATCGCGTATATGCGGTGAACAGGAGATTCTTTCGGATGCCATAGCAAAAAGAGATTTAAATAAAATTTTCTCTGCATTTTCAAATGATCCGCTTGTAACATGCAGTCTTAAAGATGCAAAAAAATTGTTTGCGGAAATGTGCGCAAATACAAAGAAATACTTAACGATGTACAATTTATAATTTAAGATGATAAACCACAGTACATTATATGCTGTGGTTTATTTCAAAGAGCCGTATAGGTATGCTTATGAGTGCAGACAGCGATTATAAGCTTGTTATTTCCGATACTGTTTCATCATATGCAAACGAAAACGTCTTTTTGCCGCACAGCTATGAATATTCATTTAGAACTTCAAACGACGGCGGCTTCGGAATTTTCGGCGATAAAATAACCGTTGATGAGGGCGAAGGCACGGCGGTATTTTCTGCAAATATAATCAAATCTGATGAAAACTCCTATAAGGGAACAATCATTATTTGCGGTTACTCCGATGAAGAGGTTGACGGCAAGGTTTATTCAAAGCTTGAAAAGGCAGACGTTCAAAAATATGATATCGAAGCAAACAGTATTACCGCATACGAAACAAAACCTATTGATATTACCGGCTTAAACCGCATTAAATGCTATATAACCGATGCCGATACTCATAAGCTTTTATTGATCAGTGAAAAGGAATTTTAAAACAATTATATAAATTTGACGGTATCCTGCAGTACACTGTGTGCTGTGGGATATTGGAAAAAAGTGTATGTTGAGGGCATAACTCTTAAGGACTCCATGTTCTGGTCGCTTATTGTCCGCAACCCCTGTGCAAATTGTTTTTGAAAATGTCCGTGTAAATGAAGCTGACTCGATAACCGAGATAGGTGATGACAACGCATACACAAAAATTTACGGAATTCATACGGAAAGCTGCGATTTAAACATTGAAAGCTAACAATAGGTGATCGTAAAATTATAAAAACTAATAAAGAAGACAGTTATCTAAAAAAGAGATATTTCGAATGATACCAATACTGTCGGTCATAATGCAAACTTTATGAGTATAGCAATAAAGTCTGAAACCTGTGTTTTCAGACTTTTACAAATGGCTATAAGATTAATAACATTAGGAGAATTAAAAATGAGTATACCTGAAGCAAAAAAATATATTAAAGATTTTGAGCAACTCGGATTCGGAGTTTTTGTACACTTCGGATTATATTCAATATTGGAAAAAGGCGAGTGGAGCGCGAGACTGCGAACAGGCTTGATAACAAAAGAGGATTATTATAAGCTGACAAAAAAATTTAATCCCGGCAATATGGAAAATATGGTTTTGCAAATAAAAAATTCCGGTGCAAAATATATAACTCTCACAACAAAGCATCATGACGGATTTCACTTGTTTGACGCATGCGGAAACAGCGAATTTGATGTGATGCACAGCGCAGCCGGAAGAGATCTTGTAAAAGAATTTGTCACAGCTTGCAGAAAGCATGATATTGTTCCGTTTTTTTATTATGCAACAATGGAGTGGTGGCATCCGGACTTTGACGGGAATTTTGACAGGTATCTTGAGTATCTGAGAAACGATGTAAAATTACTTTGCA
This sequence comes from uncultured Clostridia bacterium, assembly GCA_934463165.1. Classification (GTDB taxonomy): domain Bacteria; phylum Bacillota; class Clostridia; order UMGS1810; family UMGS1810; genus RGIG1828. The sequence goes on along the minus strand of CAKSJG010000001.1, from coordinate 298,294 downwards.
CAAATTACGGTAAGATAGGCGGACTTTGGTTTGACGGAAACTGGAGCAAGAAAGGTGAGGGTGATATATGGCAGGAAGATAAGCTTTATTCTTTGATCCGAAAATATCAGCCCGATGCAATGATAATTACAAATACAGGTTTGTCATCGACAGGCAGTGTCGGTCATCCGGAGATTGATTCCGTAACATATGAAAGAGGGAATGCACGTCCGATTAACAGAGACGGAATGGACAAATATATATCCGGAGAAGTTTGTGACAGCATAAATATGCACTGGGGTATCGCCGATGATATAAACTATAAATCACCTATGCAAATATTAACATCATTAGTAAAATCACGTTCTGCGGGAGCAAATTATCTTTTTAATGTAGGTCCTGATTCAAATGGAAATATTCCGCAGTATCCTCTTGCTACGCTTAATGTTATAGGTAAATGGATAAATATTTTCGGTAATGCGGTTTATAACGGCAGACCGTATTGGTATAGAGAGGATTCGAGTGTTTTTATTTTAAAAGACGATAAACATCTGTATTTTTTCTATATCAATCTCGCAAGAAAAGGCAGCAGTGATGTGACATATATTTCCGGAACGGAGGGAATGATCAAGTTTAATGATATCGGTGTTAATGTTGCCAATATCAAATGGATGGATAATAACGAGCAGCTTGATTATTCAAAGGATGAGGATGATCTGACAGTCAATTTTACCGGATACGATTACGGAACAGATTACTGTGTCAGAGTTGCTGTCGGAGATATTGTTTGATTAAATACCGCTATATTAAATATTATAATTTAATATTTTCATAAAATAAAAAGCAAGAAGTTCACTATGCTGTGTGCTTCTGCTTTTTATATGCCGGTTATTGTTTTTTAAGACGTTCAAACATTTTTTTCATCAGGTCAATTTCGGTTTTCAAATCCAAGCTGCTTCTGAAATCGATATTTCCCGGGTGCTTGTTTTTATTCAGAGAATCAATTTCGGCAAGTCTCCTTCTTGTTTCTTTTGCCGTTCCTTCGCCTCCGTCTATAATATCCGTCTTAAAATTAAAATATTTTTCAATTGATTTTTTTATAAACGGATAATGTGTGCACCCGAGCACCACAGTGCTTATGTTTTCATTCGCAAGCGGTGAAAACAGCTTTTTAAGATACATGTCTATCTGCTCACCGTCCGTTATGCCTTTTTCAATTAATTCAACAAGACCGGGGCAGGGGAGCGGTATTATTCTTGAAATGCTGCTGTAGTTATTCATTAGGTTTAAAAACTTCTCTTTTTTGAGTGTAAGCGGCGTTGCCATAACAATAACAACACTTGACGGATGATAAACGACCGCCGGTTTAATTGCCGGTTCAATACCTATTATCGGTACACTGTAACGTTTCCTCAGTCTTTCGGCCGCAATGCTTGTAGCGGTATTGCATGCAATGACAATAGCCTTACATTCATTTTTAAGCAAATTTTTTATATTCTCCTCGGTATGGTCAAATACCTCATCTTCGCTCTTTGTTCCGTACGGTGCGTTTTTGTTGTCACCGATGTATATATAATTTTCATTCGGCATAAGAGTATATAACTCCGAAAGGACCGTGATGCCGCCCAGACCGGAGTCAAATACTCCTATCGGTTTATCATTATTTGGCATAAAAATTAACTCCGTAACAGTATTTAATAATATAATACCACAAAAATATAAATTTTACAAGTATTATTGCGCACACCTATGCCGTAACGATTTTGTCTGCATCCTGCAGCCCGAGATATTCTATGGCTTCCTCTCTCATTTTATATTTAAGAATTTTTCCGGCTGCATTCATCGGGAAGCTGTCAACAAACCTTATGTATTTCGGTACCTTGTGTTTTGCGATATTTGCAACAATAAATTCACGCAGCTCGTCTACCGTGAGCGTGCTGTCATTTTTAGGAATTACACATGCCATTACTTCTTCACCATACTGCTTGTCAGGGACCCCTATAACCTGAACGTCGCTTACCTCGGGATGCGTATATATAAAGTCCTCAATTTCTTTAGGATATATATTCTCTCCGCCGCGGATAATCATATCTTTGATTCTTCCCGTAATTTTAAAGTACCCCTCGGGTGTTCTTCTTGCAAGATCACCCGAATGAAGCCAGCCTTCACTGTCGATGGCAGCGGCTGTTGCTGCGGGCATTTTATAGTAACCTTTCATTATGTTGTACCCTCTTGCAACAAACTCTCCGTCCGTATCGTCGGGAAGCTCTTCGTTCGTTTCGGGATCGACAATTTTGCATTCAACGCCGAATATCGGCCCGCCGACCGTGTTTACTCTTGTTTCAACGGAATCAGTTATCTTGCTCATTGTTGTTGCCGGTGACGCTTCCGTCTGACCGTATGTAATGCATATTTCGGGCATGTGCATTTTTTCGATAACTTCTTTCATTGTCTGAATGGGGCACGGCGATCCTGCCATTATTCCCGTTCTCATGTGAGAAAAATCGGTTTTGTCAAAATTCGGATTGGAAAGCATCGCTATAAACATTGTCGGCACACCGTGGAAACAGGTTATTTTTTCTTTGTTAATGCAGTCAAGTCCTTTTGTCGGTGAAAATGCCGGTATCGGAGACATCGTCACACCGTGCGTCATGGAGGCGGTCATTGCAAGCACCATTCCGAAACAGTGAAACATCGGTACCTGTATCATCATTCTGTCTGCAGTGGATAAGTCCATACAGTCGCCGATTGCCTTGCCGTTGTTTACGACATTATAATGCGTGAGCATAACGCCTTTTGGGAATCCCGTTGTTCCGGATGTATACTGCATATTGCATACGTCGTTTTTATTTACCGACGCAGCTCTCATATATACTTCTTCAATGCTTCTTTCCGAAGATTTCTCAATTGCTTCATCCCATGTGAGTGCGCCGGGCATTTCACAGTCGACGGTTATAATATTTCTGAGGAACGGGAGTCTTTTTGAATGAAGCTGCTCACCCTTTTTAAGGCTTGCAAGCTCAGGGCAGAGAGTCTGCATAATTTCAATGTAATTGCTTGTTTTATATTCTCCGATCATAACAAGAGTATGTGTGTCGGATTGTTTGAGCAGGTATTCGGTTTCATATATTTTATACGCCGTATTTACCGTGACAAGCACTGCGCCGATTTTAACCGTTGCCCAAAATGTTATATACCATGCCGGGACATTCGTTGCCCATATTGCGACATGATCTCCCGGTTTTACACCAAGCGCGAGCAGCGAACGTGCAAAGGTATCAACATCGTCTCTGAATTCACTGTATGTTCGTGTGTAATCAAGAGTTGTATATCTGAAACAGTATTGATCGGGAAATTCATCTACCATGCGGTCAAGTACCTGCGGAAATGTCATATCAATGATCGTTTCTTTCGGCCATACATATTTTCCGGTTCCGCGGATATTATCCTGAAGATGATTGTTTCTTGACGAACCCATAGTGTATTTTTCCATAAAATCAATAAATTTGGGAAAAAGAATACATGCGTCGGTTAAATCCGGGTTCCAGCGCTTGAGCCATTCGAGCGTTACATATCCATCATAGTTTATAGACTTTAACGCAAGCATGATATCGTCAATCGGAATATCACCCTCGCCGATTATTTTATATTCAACCTCATTATTTTCGTTCATAACAGAATCTTTTATATGAACGTGTTTGATATATGCACCGAGGTTTGTAAGGGTTTCTTCGGGCTTTTCTCCGAAGAATCTGTACGGATGGTGAACATCCCACAATGCCGCAACATTATCGCTTGCAACCTCGTTTAAAAGTGTGCAAAGTCTTTTTGTATCCGAATATACGCCGTTGGTTTCAACAAGCAGAGTAACGTTTGACTCTTCAGCATACGGAATAAGCTCGCGAAGCTTATCGGCAACCAAATCATCGCTGACCGATTCCGCCGGTTCGGCTTTCAGATCTCCGAGAATTCTGATATATTTCACACCGATACGTGATGCAATTTTTAGGTATGAAATGATTTCCTTCTTAGTTTCGTTCCAATTTTCGCTGTCGTTAAGGCATCCGCCCGTAGATAGGCAAGGTATCTCTATCCTTAACTTTTTAAGTTTTGCAGCTGTTTCGCTGCATTTTTCATACGAAAACGGAGATGATGAGTCGTCTTCTTTTATGTGACGCACTTCAATTCCGTTAAATCGCAGGTCTGTAGCCATAGAAAAAATATCTTTCCATTCATAGTTCGGGCAACAGAGCGTTGAAAATGCAATTTTCATTATCATACCATTCCTTTCTGTTAAATTATGTAAACATTAAAAATTATAACAAACAGAGAATTTATTGTCAATAAGAGTTAGACAGTTTTATTGACTTTTACTCTTTATAATGTTAAAATAATAAATATATATGTTAAACAATTTTACGCAAGGGGTGTGATATATGTCTCATATAAAGATTTTGCATGGAGCAGATTTCCATTTGGGGAGTTCGTCTGCATCCGCAAATGAAGAAAATTCATGCAGAAAATTCTTTCTGAAGGCATCTGCCTGTGATGCGGCGGTTTTAAGCGGAGATATATTCGACGGCGGAAATGTCGGCACAAAATTTGCCGACATGTTTTTGTCGTTTGTCAGGTCATGTGCCGTTCCCGTGTTTTATTCATGCGGCAATCATGATCCGTATTCGTCGGATATAATAAAATATTGCTTGGCAAATGCTCCCGATAATCTGCATATATTCGGATGTCGTGAAATTGAATGCTTTACTCTTGAACGGCTGAATACAAAAATTTACGGTATATCTTTTTTCTCGGAATATGAGCCAAAGACGCTTTTGCCGAATGATTTTCGCGCCGATGGCAACTATATTAATATCTTTTGTGTTCACGGAGATGCAAATAATGCAAACAGTGTCTATAATCCGCTGTCGGCATTGTCGCTTTCAAAATGCGGTTTTAATTATGCGGCTCTCGGGCATATGCACGAATTTTCTGATCTTAAGCGTGTGGGAAATACTTTTTATGCATACTCCGGAATCATTCAGGGACGTGGCTTTGACGAATGCGGTGAAAAAGGATTTATTGAAGCAGTGGTAAGCGATAGAAAAACGGAAATCAATTTTATTGTATGCTCGCAGTCGAAATACATCAGGCTTGATGTTAATATAAGCGGTATATGCAGTTATTATGAACTTACAAACAAGCTGCTCACTCTCCTTGTATCATCAAATGATTCTTACAGTATAACATTAGTCGGAGAAAACAGCATTGATGCATTCACCGACCTTGATTATATTTATACATCTTTGTCGGAATATAATATAAAAATAACCGATAAATCAGCAGTTAAATTTGAGGCGGAAAAATATTGTCGGGATAAAACCCTGTCCGGATTTTGCGCAGCCGAGACATTAAAACGGATTAATGATAAAAAAGAAGATGAAGAGCTTTTGAGGCGCGCATGTGCACTGTTGTTTAAACTTCTTGATAAAAGCAGCGGATAGGGGATGATTTTTTGACGATAGATGAGATAAAAATAAATAACTTCGGTAACCTCAGCGATATTCATCTGACACCGGGTGACGGACTTAATATAATTTACGCAGAAAACGGAGCGGGAAAATCAACACTTTTGAATTTCATAAAATTTGTTTTTTACGGAACAAAGGTGAAAAAATTGCCCGGTGATCTGTCTTTTAAAGAAAAATACATGCCATGGAACGGTATGCCGATGAGCGGAAGCATAGAGCTTACGTATATGTCAAAAAGATATACAATATATCGGAGCGAGGGAATGAAGAACGGCAGCAAAAAACTTGAAATATATGACAGCGAAAGCGGAGAAAGAATGACGGATATTTCGCCTGCCGGGTTAATCGGAAATATTGACGAAAAAGCTTTTTCCGACACATTTTTCATTAGCGATGTTTTTTCGGTTACCGATTCGGACATTGATTCCGACATAATACGTTTGCTGACGGATTCAACCTCGGAAATTTCATATTCAAAAGTGAAAACGCTGCTTAACGAGAAAAGATCCGGCATTTCTTCCGAAAAAAGAGCCGATTCTCAGATAAATGCCGTAAAATCAAAATTGAATAAATGTAATTCGGAAATTACCGATGTTAAAAATAAGCTTTCCGAAAATGATGAACTGATATCAAAAAGGGAAGTAATAAAAAATGATATTGAAAAGCTGAAACAAGAATTACGTGATACCGATTATTACAGCAATGCGTTAAAAGACAGGGCGGATTCACTGAGCGAACTTAAAATGCAGAAGACAAGTGCCGATTTGCAGCTTCGAGAATTGGAAAATAAGCATGACAGGTATTTGATTGAAAATGAAAAAAAGGCAGGAAGGCATAAATCCAAAATCTTTATCATGGGTATATTTCTTGCGGTTATTTCGTCAGCGGTTATTTTTTTATCGTTTACAAATGTTTTAAGCAGGTATTTTATTTTTGCGTTCGCCGCAGGCATCACAGGCATTGCGTTTGGTTTGGTATGCATGTTAAAAAGGGGTGGTATATATTATAATGATGACAGTATACGAGACATAAAAAATGATATTGCCGGCTGTAAAAACCGAATAAGTGAAATAAAAAACATGATTAAACAGGCTGAAATTAATTTATTATCCGAAAAAAACAGCACCGAAACCAATAAAAACACAATAAATGCCTTTACAAAAGAAGAATTAAATGATATAATATGTAAAAAAGAAGATGAACTCAGAAGATTTGAAGCTCAGCTTATGATGTATGATAATGTTGCATTTGAAAGCAGCAGTCTGCGTTTGAAGCTTTCCGATCTTGAGAAAAAATCTGAAAAGCTTAATAATGATCTAATTAAAATATATGATAAAACAAGGCTTTATGATGTTGCCGAAGATATTTTGGACAGTGCATATTCGGTTATGAAAAACAGCATGGTTCCCGATATTTCACGTGATGCATACAGAATTTTTTCGACGGCAGTTGCGGGATTTGACAGTGTTAAAGCAATGGGTGGCGATTATTGCGTTGTTTTAAACGGAGAGCTTAAAAGCTATAAGTCACTCAGCAGAGGAACTGCCGATTTGCTTCGTCTGGCGATAAGGTTTTCGGTTATTTCGGCACTTGAATACGGCGATGACCGCGTACCGGTATTTATGGATGATATATTTACATCTGCCGATGATTCAAAAACGGTTGTCTTTCTTGATTTTATACATTCATATGCGAGTGAAAGGCAAATGTTTCTGACAACATGCAGAAGCAGAGAGGGCATGTATTTTGCCGATACGGATGATGTTATAATAATAGATTTAAAAGAATAAAGATTAAAATAAAAATCTTGTATAATAAAGAAAGGATGAATAATATGGCTAATGCAGAATTTGAACTTGCAAAAGGAGCAGTTTCAATTGATTCAGATGTTATTGCTAAAATTGCCGGCTATGCGGCAACCATGTCATACGGTGTTGTCGGAATGGCATACCGATCAAAAACAGACAGTGTTGCCAGTCTTTTAAAAAGAGAAAATATAACAAAGGGTATTAAAGTTGCTGTCAATGACGGAAATAAAATATCATGCGATTTGCATGCGATTATTGAATACGGCGTTAATATTAATGTTATAGCAAAAAGCATAATAAAAAATGTAAAATATCAGATCACTCATATGACGGGGCTTGATGTAGAACAGGTTAACGTATATGTTGAAGGATTCAGAGTACAGGAACAGGAGTGACACAATTGAAACGTGAAATAAACGGTAAATTATTGTCGGATATGCTTATATCCGGTGCTCATAACCTTATCAATAACAGACATAAGGTTGATGATATGAATGTTTTCCCGGTGCCTGACGGTGATACGGGTACAAATATGTCAATGACTATGAAAGCGTGTTTATCCGATTTGTCACATGTATCTGATGAGGACAATATATATACTGTCCTCAAATCGGTTGCCAACAATACCTTAAGAGGAGCACGCGGTAACTCGGGTGTAATTCTTTCGCAGCTTATGCGCGGTGTGAAAAGGGCATTTAAAGGGCATGAAGTATGTGACGTTAAGCTTTTATCCGAAGCGTTTAAATCAGCATCGGATTGTGCATACCGCGCTGTAATGAAGCCGACGGAGGGTACGATACTCACCGTTGCCCGCGTAATGGGAGAGTGTGCAGTTGAATACAGTGGTGATTGCGAAGATGTGGAGCAGTTTATTGCCATAGTTGTTGACGCAGGTCAAAAAGCGCTTGCCTCAACTCCGGATCTCTTGCCGAAGCTTAAAGAAGCAGGTGTTGTCGATTCCGGCGGTCAGGGTTTGATGTTCATTGCAGAGGGTATGCTTTATTGTCTTTCGCAGGGGAAAATTATAGAACTCAGCGAAAAACAGCAGGAAGTATCCCAAAGCGGTGTTTCGCATACTGAGGGAGAAAACATAAAATTTGCATACTGTACCGAATGTATAGTTGAAAAATCGTTTAAGGGCAAGTCGGCATTTGAATTTAAAACTGCTGTTGAAAAACTCGGAGACAGCATAGTTATTGTTGATGACGATGAAATTGTAAAACTTCATATTCACACCAACAATCCCAATATCGTTCTCGGTGAGGCGTTAAAAGTCGGTATTCTCTCAAGTGTCAAGATAGAAAATATGAAGCTGCAGCACAGCAGCCTTATTAATAAAAAAGATGAAAGCAAACCCGAAGAAAAAAAGAAATATGCTTTTGTGGCTGTTGCGGCGGGTGACGGTATTTCGGGAGCTCTGAAAGATATTGGTGTGGACACAATAATCGAAGGCGGACAGACAATGAATCCGAGCACGGAAGATATTGTTGACGCCGTAAAAAACATCAATGCGGAGCATATCTTTATTTTCCCGAATAATAAAAATATAATAATGGCAGCTCAGCAGGCCGAAAGACTTTGCGGAGACAATACATGTGTTATACCGACATCAAGCGTAAACCAATCTATGGCTTGCATGATTTGTTTTGATGAAACTCTTTCACCCGATGAAAACAAGGCTGCTTTTGAGGAAGCACTTGCCGGTGTTAAGAGTATTCAGATTACGCATGCCGTAAGAGATACCTCTGTTGACGGAACCGTAATTAAAGAGGGAGATTATCTTGGAATACTGGACGGAAAAATAGAAGCGTCCGATTCAGATATCGATTCTTCCGTTATGTCATGCCTTAACGCGGCAATTGATGATGATTCAAGCGTTATAACGGTATTTTACGGTAATGATATTGACGAAAAGACAGCCGCCGACCTGAAAGCAAAACTTGAAAACACATATTCCGATTGTGATGTATTTATGCATTTTGGCGGTCAGCCGGTATATGATTACTTAATATCCGTAGAATAAAAACGAAAAGCTCTGCCGTATATTGCAGAGCTTTTATTTTAGATAATCTTATGTGGAGAAAAAATGGATAAAGAAAAAGACAACATACAGAACAAGCTTAATTCTTCCGTGGAAATATTAAAGGGAATCGGGCCTAAAAAAGCCCTGCTGCTTAATAAACTGGGGATATATTCCGTCTGGGATTTAATGTATTATTTTCCGAGGACATATGAAGACAGAAGAAAAGTGTGTAGAATTTCCGAATGCGTTCCGAATGAATATTGCTGTATAAAAATAAGACCTGTCAGACAGGTGGTTGAAAAGAAAATAAGATCCAAGCTTTCGCTTTTTATCTTAAGAGCTACCGATGGTTATGATCCGGTAACGGTCAAATGGTTTTCGGCATCATTTTCCAAGCCGAGGCTGAAAGCAGGAGTGTTATATATGGTGTACGGAAAAGCTGTTTCATCCGGCAGCGGATATGAATTTGAACTTAAATTCATGGAAGAAGCCGATAAGCTTTCGAATACCGGGCGTATAGTCCCAATATATCATGCTACAACGGGGCTTACAACGAAAACCATATCCGAATATGTGAAATCGGCTCTTAATTATGCGGATTTTCTTAACGATTGCATACCGGATAACCTAAAAAGCAAATATTCACTTTTAAACATTAAAGAAGCGATTGTCAGGATTCATTTGCCCAATGACGAAACGGATATCAAAGCGGCGCATAAACGGCTTGCATTCGAAGAATTATTTGTTTTGAGCATTGCGCTCAGATGTTTAAAAAATAAGCGTTTGGCCAATGTCGGATATATAATAAATAATGCAGCGGAAAGCATGCGCAGTTTTGCTGCCACGCTTCCGTTTGAACTTACCGACGGTCAGAAAAAAGCACTTAACGAAATATGTGCCGATTTTTTGGGCGGAAAACAAATGAACAGACTTGTTCAGGGAGACGTGGGCTGCGGGAAAACCGCCGTTGCCGCCGTTGCAATTAAAGCCGTGTGCGCGGCCGGGTATCAAAGCGTTTTTATGGCTCCGACGGAAATACTTGCTGTTCAGCATTTTGAAACTCTGAAAAAAATGTACGGCGATGATATAAAAATAACACTTCTTACTTCTTCAACTAAAAAGAAAAACGAAGTTTTGCAAAAGATAAAAGACGGAGAATTCGGCCTTGTTGTCGGAACGCACGCCGTTATAGAAAAAAATGTGGAATTTGCAAATCTTGCTCTTTGCATAACAGATGAACAGCACAGATTTGGCGTAAATCAGAGAGCCGTTTTATCGTCTAAGGGTAAAAATTCGCATATTATGGTTATGAGTGCGACGCCCATACCGCGTACTTTATCATTGATTTTATACGGTGATCTGAACGTTTCGGTTATTAAATCCATGCCGAAACTTAAAGCTTCAACAGAGACATATCACATAACCTCGTCAAAGCTTGACAGGGCATACCAATTCATTTATCGGCAAGTAAGCATTGGCAGACAATGTTATATTGTATGTCCGCTTGTTGAGGAATCGGAATTTTCTGCCGAATTGTCATCGGTTGCCGAAATAAAAGATAAACTGAAACACAGTATACTCGGTAATTTGAAATCGGAGTGTATTCACGGCAAAATGAAATCCTCTGAGAAAGATAAAATCATGAATGACTTTAAAAACGGTGATATTGATATATTAATATCGACGACAGTAATAGAGGTTGGTGTTGACGTTCCGAATGCAACGGTTATGATGATTGAAAACGCCGAGAGATTCGGCCTTTCGCAGCTTCATCAGCTGCGCGGCAGAGTCGGCAGGGGAAGGGAAAAATCATATTGTATACTTGTATCTGACTGTAAAACGGATAACTGTGCCGAGAGAATGAAAATCATGACCGAAACAACCGATGGATTTTTAATTTCACAAAAAGATCTTGAACTTCGTGGCTGCGGACAGTTCTTCGGGACAAGACAGCACGGTATTCCGGAGCTTAAGGTGGCAAATTTGTTTTCGGATGTTGATTTGCTTGAAGCCGCTCAACGTGAATCGGATATTGTAATGAAAGCAGATCCGAACCTTGAATCGGCAGAGTATACCGCAGTCAGAAACAGAATTGATAAACTTTTCAGGCAATTTGATGATTCGGATATATTTAATTAGTTTAACTTATTAATATTACATTAATGTTAATAATTAAGGAAATGTATTTTAAATCATTAAGTGTTATGTTATAATTATAAATAAATATATTTTGAGGTGCAGTATGTTTGATAAATTGTCTTTCATAGAAGAAAGATTTGCTAAATTAGAACAGCAGATTGCTGATCCGGAAGTTATATCCGATCAGCAATTATGGCGAAAGTTATGCAAGGAACATTCGGATATAGGGCCGATTGTTGAAAAATACAGAGAATACAAAGCTCTTAATGATAATATTGCAGAGGCAAAGAAAATGCTTGCAGATTCCGGTCTCAGCAAGGATGAAAAAGATATGATCGAAGAAGAAATGGAAGACAGCAAAAGAAAAATTGAATCTGTTTGCAATGAAATGAAAATACTCCTTCTGCCTAAAGATCCTAACGACGAAAAAAATGTTATTGTTGAGATAAGAGGAGGCACCGGCGGAGAAGAGGCTGCTCTTTTTGCCGCTGATCTGCTAAGGATGTATTCAATGTATGCCGAAACCAAAAATTGGAAGGTTGAGCTTTTATCAGCCAATCCGACAGATATCGGAGGATATAAAGAAGTCACGTTTGCCATTAACGGCGAAAAGGCGTACAGCCGCCTTAAGTTTGAAAGCGGTGTCCACCGTGTTCAGCGTATTCCGTCAACGGAGTCGGGCGGCAGAATACATACATCGGCTGCAACGGTGGCGGTGCTTCCTGAAGTGGAAGATGTTGAGGTCGAAATTAATCCCAATGATCTGAGAATCGATGTTTTCCGTGCCGGCGGTCCGGGCGGTCAGTGCGTTAATACAACAGACTCGGCTGTCAGAATAACGCATATCCCGACAGGCGTTGTCGTTTCGTGTCAGGACGAAAAATCACAGCACAAAAACAAAGATAAGGCTATGAAAATTCTTCGTTCAAGAGTTTATGATATGATGCTGAGTCAACAGAATGACGCTATTTCAAAAGAAAGAAAAAGTCAGGTGGGTTCGGGAGACAGAAGCGAGAGAATAAGAACGTATAACTATCCTCAGGGCAGAGTTACCGATCATCGCATCGGTCTTACAATTCATAGGCTTGAATCAGTAATGAACGGAGATCTTGATGAAATAATCGATGCTTTGATTACTTCTGACCAAAGTGAAAAACTGAAATTGAATGAAGAATAACAGGAAGAAACAATAATGACTACTAAGATTGTAAAATCAAATGATATAGACGAGGCAGCGGCTTGTCTTGCAAGCGGAGGAACAGTGGTTTTTCCGACGGAAACCGTCTACGGTCTCGGTGCAGACGCATTCAATGATACAGCTGTCGAAAAAATATATAAAGCTAAAGGCAGACCGGGAGATAATCCGCTTATTGTTCATATATCCGATTTGTCTGATCTGAGCAAGCTTGCTTTTGAAATTAATTCCAATGCCGAGAAGCTGATCAACGCATTTTGGCCGGGACCGATGACTCTTATTTTCAAAAAACAGCAATCGGTTCCGTACAAAGTAACAGCAGGACTTGACACTGTTGCGGTACGTTTCCCGTCAAACAAAACAGCGCATGATCTTATAAAAAAAAGCAAGGTGTTGGTGGCGGCTCCCAGCGCTAATCTGTCAGGAAGCCCGAGTCCGACGGTTTGCTCGGATGTAATAGATGATTTAAACGGCAGAGTTGATTATATAATAGACGGCACCGGCTGCGAGATAGGTCTGGAATCTACGGTTATTGATGTGTCCGGTGAAGATACTGTTATTTTACGTCCGGGCGCCGTGACTCTCGAAATGGTAAAATTTCATATAGATAATGCTTATCTTGACAGCGGACTCGTAGATAACGATGCTGTTCCCAAATGCCCGGGACTGAAATATAAACACTATTCACCGAAAGCTGATGTTATTGTCGTTCAGGGAGAAAAAACCAACGTCAGAAAATATATTTCCGAATGCTTAAATTCAGAATCAAGCGTCGGTGTTTTAACCTATAAAGGCGGTGAATACGGCAATTCGGACCTGACGCTTAACGCCGGTGATTCCATGGGCGAGTATGCGCATAATCTTTTTACGATGCTGAGAATGTTTGATAAAAAAGGAATCAAAAGAATATATGCGGAATTTGCCGTAGAAAGCGGCATCGGAATAGCTGTCAGGAACAGATTGTATAAATCCGCAGGTCATAAAATAATAGAGGTGTGAATTTATGAATATTATGTTTGTATGCACCGGAAATACATGTCGAAGCCCAATGGCAGAGGGTTTTATGAAGCATATATGCAAAAAAAATAATATTGAAAACGTAAATGTAATATCTGCCGGTATTTCAGCGGATGAAGGCGCCCCCGTAAGCCATAACGCTATGCTTGCTGCTGATGAATACGGCGTTGATATATCAGATCATACTGCAGCAAATTTAAACATGAATGTAATTGTTGAGGCTGATTATATATTTACAATGACATCAGTGCACAGCGCTTATTTAAAAAAAATGTTCCCGGATTACTCCGGTAAAATATATTCCGTGGGTGAATTTACGGGTACAGGTGATATAGCCGATCCTTTTGGCGGTGATATAAAAACATATATATTGTGTGCAAAACAGCTTTATGATGCTGTGAATAATATATATTTAAAATTATACGGTAATGCCAATGAAAATAACTTATCATAAATTAGACAGCAATTTTTTGGATTCGGTTTGCGAATTGGACAGCATATGTTTTGATGTTAATTGGAGCCGATCGGTATTTGAAAATGAAATTTCAAATCCAAAGTCTTACTATATTGTTGCGGTCTGTGACGGCAAGGCTGTCGGATATTGCGGAATTGATTTTGTTCTTGATGAGGGCAGTATAACCAATCTTGCCGTGCATCCCGACTTCAGAAACAAGGGCATTGCCTCAAAATTGCTTAAGCTGACAGAAGAATTTGCTTTTGATGAAAAATTAAGCTTTATTACACTTGAAGTAAGAGAGTCAAATTATAATGCAATAAAGTTATATGAAAAAAATGGTTTTAAAGAAGTTGGAAGAAGAAAAAATTATTATTCCGACAATCGGGAAACTGCCATTTTAATGACAAAAACACTCAAGGGGTAGGTGATATAAATTGTCTCTTATACTTGCAATTGAATCGTCCTGTGATGAAACAGCGGCAGCCGTTGTGAAAGACGGCAGAACTGTTTTATCAAATGTAATTTCATCACAGATAGATATACACAAAAAATTCGGCGGCGTTGTGCCCGAAGTAGCATCCAGAAAGCATCTTGAAGCAATTGTTCCTGTTATCAGGCAGGCTATTGATGATGCAGCGGTGAACTTTAAAGACATTGATTATGTTGCCGTCACATATGCTCCGGGGCTCGTCGGAGCGCTGCTTGTTGGTGTTTCGGCTGCAAAAGCGCTGTCTATGGCACTTGATAAACCGCTTATTCCCGTACATCACATACGAGGTCATATATGCGCAAATTTTATTGAGCATCCAGATCTTGAACCGCCGTTTATTGCTCTTGTCGCATCCGGAGGTCACAGTCATATTGTTCATGTTCATGATTATACAGAGTATGAAATTCTCGGTCAGACACGGGATGACGCAGCAGGTGAGGCTTTTGATAAGGTTGCGCGTGTTCTCGGTCTCGGCTACCCGGGCGGACCGAAGATAGACAAGCTTGCGCGTGATGGCAATGAGGATGCTGTAAAATTTAAAAAAGTGAATTTCGGTGATGATTGCTATGACTTTAGCTTTAGCGGACTTAAAACCGCAGTAGTAAATTACTGCCACGCGGCTGAGCAAAAGGGTGAGTCGTATAACCGCAGTGATATAGCTGCAAGCTTTCAAAAAAGTGTATGCGAAGTTTTGACAGATAATTTGCTTTCTGCAGCAAATAAAAGAAACTGCAAAAAAGTTGCTTTGGCAGGCGGTGTTGCATCAAATTCAAGACTGCGCCTGGAATTAGACAACAGAAAAGGTGACATATCCGTCTATTATCCGTCACCGATATTATGTACGGATAATGCGGCAATGATCGGATGCAGTGCATATTATGAAATGAAAAAAAATCATTTTGCCGGTATGGATCTTAATGCAGTGCCGTATTTGGGCATAGATGAAAACAAAGGCTGTTAAATATCAAAAGATATTAAACATATATTAATTGCTTTACAATAATTTGGTTATGTAAAGTAAAAAAGAAAGGAATGGATGAAAAATGAAAAAAGTACTTAAAAAATCACTTGCAATTGTAACTGCTGCAACTCTGACGGCTTCTGTAGGAATCACATCGTTTGCATCGACTTTCAGCGATGTAACGGACACTACGTATCCATGGGCTATAGAGGCTATTGAATCAATGGCTAAGGAAGGTATAATTAAGGGTTATGAAGACGGTTCCTTTGCTCCCGCAAAAACGGTTTCAAAGCTTGAATCGCTTGTTTTGGTATCAAGAATATTGGGCATGAATGATGAAGCAAACAAAGATTTGGTTACAGCTGCATGGGATGTGTATTGTGATACGATTGAGGATTATGATTTATCTTTCGGAAGTCAGGAAATTGCTTATCTTCTTATGAAAGGTGTAATTAATAAATCCGAGCTTGATGATTATATTTCAAAGGCAAATCGTGATGACGGTCTTAAGAGATATGAAGTTGCAATTCTTCTTACAAAGGCTCTTGATGCGGAAAATTCAATAGATTCCGAGATTATATCTAAATTAACATACACCGATAATTCGGATATCCCGGCAAATGCAAAAAAATATGTTGCTTATGTAAGTGAAAATAATCTTATGCAGGGTATGGACGGCAACAAATTTGCTCCGAATGAAACAGTTACCAGAGCACAGGCTGCTGTAGTCCTTTTCAAACTTCAGGATAAAACAAAATATACATTTAAATCCGGTAATGTAACATATTTTGACCAGACAACAAGAAATATAAAAATCAATACTACAGACGGAGAAAGCCTTTCTCATTATATAACAAGCAGTACAATTTTAAGACATAACGGTGAATTAATAAATGTCAACGACATTCAGAAGAATTATAACGCTCTTGTTACTTATAAAGATAAAGTTCTGTATGCAATTGATTTTTCAGATGCACTTGTTGATGATGTTGTTTACGGATCTTTTGTCGGTGCTTCGTCCACAACCAAAGGCGATACAATAAATATATATAAGCTCGGAGAAACCGACACCGACATTCAAACAACCAACAAGACATCATATAAGATGAGCAAAAACTGTGTAATCACATATAACGGTAACACATGCTCTCTCCAGAGTCTGAAACAGGGATATTATGTTAAGCTGACAATCAAACAGAATGAGGTTACGGTTATAGAAGCACAGAGCAAAACGAGTACTGTAACAGGTCGTGTTGATTCCGTAAGCATTGATCCTGTTCTTACAATTTCAATTGAAGAAAACGGCGGTGGAATTTCTGCTTATCTGTTGTCATCAAGTGTAACTGTTAAGAAAAACGGTAAAACCGCATCGGCAAGAGATATTGTTGCCGGAGACAGTATAACTGCAACACTTAATTACGGCAGAATTTCTTCAATAACTGCAACAAGTAAGTCTACGACGAAAACAGGTACCATAAAAGAAGTTATTATATCCAAAAATCCGAGAATAACTCTTGTAAGCGGAAATGAAGAACTTACATTCGCCGTAACAAATGATGCGGAAATAAAAGTCGGCGGCAAAGAGGGCAATTTTTATGACCTCAGAGTCGGAGCTTCGGCATCTGTAAAGATGGACAGTGATACTGTTGTATCAATAGAAACGGTTAATAATGATACGGTTATGACAATTGACGGAACGGTAACATTGGTTAATGCCTCATACGGTCTTATTCAGGTTGAATATGTTGATTCATTAACGGGTGAAACAAAAACCGAATCCATATTTGTTAAAGATAATGCCTCGATAGTGGGTTACGAAACACAAAAAACAATTAAGCTTTCGGCTCTTACGGTCGGATCAAGAGTAACCGTAACCGGAACAACCAAATCAGGTGTATTTGAAGCCGGAGCAGTTGTTGTAATAAGTGCTGCGTCTGCAAACGGCAAATAATTATATTTTCATTGTCAAAACTTAATGAATATATGACACAACCGTGATATGCACGATAAAAATATCGGACATAATGCGGTTGTGTTTTTTTGATATATGTTATAATTACTATTATAATTAGTTATAAATTTAATTTATATCTTTGTATAGTTAACGTGTATTGGACAAATATATATTACGGTGATATAATAATCACATAAAACAAAGAGATAATTTAAAGATCACGGAGGTAATCAACATGAAAAAAATACTATCGGCAATACTAACGGCAGGCATTATATTTTCAATATTTACTGCATGCGGAAGTAACAGCAGCACGGTAACAATCGGCGTACCGAATGATACAACAAATGAAGCAAGAGCGCTTTTGCTTCTCGAAAAGAACGGATATATCAAGCTTAAATCCGGCGCGGGTATAACTGCAACAATCAAAGATATAGAAAGCAATCCGCAAAATATTAAATTTAAAGAAATAGAAGCCGCACAGCTTCCCAATTCTTTGTCCGATCTTGATTATGCGGTTATAAATTCCAATTATGCCATTCAGGCAGATCTTAATCCGGTTTCCGATTCTTTGTTAATTGAAGATTCATCGTCAAAATACGGTAATATAGTTGCTGTTAAAGAGGGTAATGAAAAAACAGATAAAATTAAAGCTCTCAAGGCTGCGCTTGAAAGCAAAGAAGTTAAGGACTTTATAACGGATAAGTACGAGGGAGCTGTTGTAAGTACGGTTGATAATCCCGGTGACGGATATGATGAATCCGTTGATTACGATGCATTATCCGGAGAGAAAATTACTGTTGCCGCTTCTCCCACACCGCATGCTGAAATTCTTCAGGTTGTTAAAGATATATTGAAAAAGAAAAACATTACTCTTGACATAAAGGAATTTACGGACTATGTACAGCCGAACAATGTCGTAGACAGCGGTGAAATCGATGCAAACTATTTCCAGCATCTTCCTTATCTTGAAGATTTTAATAAAGAAAACGGAACAAAGCTTGTATCGATAGGTGCATTTCACGTTGAGCCTATAGGTCTTTACGGCGGAAAACAGAAAAATCTTGATGCAATAAAATCAAAATAATTAATATAATTATTCAGCTTTAAACGAGGAGAGTCAGACAAATTTGTCTGACTCTCCTATGTCAGCCTATGGATAGTTACGGAAATTCTGGAGGAAACAATGATTGAACTAAAGAATATTTCAAAAACGTTTGAAACATCAGACGGTAATGTTCATGCACTTAAGGATGTAAATCTGACAATTAATGACGGTGAAATATACGGCATTATCGGAATGAGCGGTGCCGGTAAAAGTACGCTTGTACGGTGCATAAATATGCTTGAAAGACCGACAAACGGAGAAGTAATAATTAACGGAGAAAATATAGGCAAGCTTTCGGATAAGCAGCTGCGCAGCAAGAGACGGAAAATGACAATGATATTTCAGGGATTTAATCTTCTCATGCAGCGAAACTGTCTCGACAATATCTGCTTTCCGCTTGAACTTTCCGGAATGAAAAAGAAAGATGCACGTGTAAAAGCTGCGGAATTGCTTGAAACCGTCGGACTTCCGGATAAAGGATACTCATATCCTGCTCAGCTTTCCGGAGGTCAGCAGCAGCGTATAGCGATTGCACGTGCTCTTACAACCAATCCGGAAATACTTCTTTGTGACGAAGCAACGAGTGCTCTTGATCCGAAAACGACACAATCGATATTGGAACTTATTCAGGATATAAACAAAAAACTCGGTATAACGGTTATAGTTATAACTCATCAGATGAGCGTGGTTGAAAAGATATGTGATAAGGTTGCAATACTTGATAACGGATCGGTTGTTGAAGAAGGTCTCGTAAGTGAAGTGTTTACCAATCCGAAATCAGAGGCGGCTAAACGGCTTGTATTTCCGGGAGGAGATTCAATGGTTATTCCCGAAATTGCATCGGGTGCCCTTATAAGGCTTGTATATAACGGTGCAATGGTAGCCGATACTCCGCTCATTGCCAAAATGGCGATTGAAGAAGGAATAGCGGCAAATATTCTTGCCGCACAGACAAAGTGCATAGGTGATAAGGTATTCGGAAATATGCTTTTGGAAATCAAAGATGACGATAAATTTGACAAAGCGGTTCAATATCTTCAGAATACACCTAATATTTATGCAAGGAGGGTAAATACAAATGCTTGAACAGATACTATCAAATGAAACGGTAATTGAGGCTGTGGACATCCTCAAAAGTGAATTGTTAATGGCAATTTGGGAAACTTTTTATGTTACCGTGGTTGCAACGTTTTTCTCTATAGTTATTGGTCTTCCGCTCGGCGTACTCATAGTAACCGGAGAAAAGAACGGTGTTTTGCGTTTACCCGCTCCTGTAATGGGTATACTTAATATAATAATAAATCTGCTCCGATCAGTTCCGTTTCTTATACTTATGATTCTTGTTTTTCCTCTGACAAGGCTTATAATGGGAACAGTAGTCGGAACTGCAGCATCCATTGTACCGCTTGTTATTGCGGCGGCTCCGTTTGTTGCAAGATTGGTGGAAAGCAGTTTGAGAGAGGTAAACCCCAACATCATAGAAGCTGCTCAAAGTATGGGAGCAACACCTTTTCAGATTATTGTAAAGGTTATGATTCGCGAAAGCATCCCGTCACTTCTTTCTAATTTTACAATTGCAATAACAACAATTCTCGGATACTCGGCAATGAGCGGTATTATCGGCGGCGGTGGTCTCGGTAAAATTGCAATTAATTACGGTTATTATCGTTATAAATATCTTGTAATGATAATTGCAGTCATATTCCTTATAATACTGGTTCAGATTTTCCAGTCTGCGGGAACAAAACTTGCCGTTAAGTCAGATAAGAGACTTAAGAAAAAATAAAACGGAATCAATAATATATATCGGACGGGAGTGACATTTTCAGTATGAATATCAAAAAAATAATATGCTCTATTGCTGTAATTTTATTGTTGTTTTCATTAACCGCATGCACTTCCGATATATCAAAGTCAAATTCCGGTAAAATGAAAGTTGTGACGGTTATTTTTCCTGAATACGATTTTGCAAGAGCGGTGTGCGGCAAATATGCAGATGTTTATATGATTACAAAACCCGGTGCCGAAATACACGGCTATGAACCTTCTCTGTCCGACATTAACATGATCAGATCGGCTGATCTGCTTGTATATACGGGCGGTGAATCTCAACAATGGATCGATAAAATATTAAACTCCTTTGACGGCAAAAAAATCAAAACATTAAGATTAATGGACAGTGTTGATCTTTTGTACGAGGAACATCCGGACTATATCGGAAAAGAACACCATGACCACGAAGACGGTTCCGATGTACATGACGGTAGTGATAAGGCAAATTACAGCGGATATGACGAACACATCTGGCTTTCTTTTTCCAACGCAAATAAAATGCTTAGAGCAATATCTGACTCTGTATCGGAATCAGATCCCGGAAATTCCGATTACTATAAAAAAAACACGGATGAATACGTTGAAAAAATAAGTGCTGCAGATATGAAAATGCACGATGTGTTATCGGGTGCAAAAAGAAAAATAATTGCAGTAGGCGACAGATTCCCGTTTTTGTATTTTGTAAAGCAATACGGCATAGATTACTGTGCAGCCTTTTCAGGTTGCTCCCCGGAATACGATGCCAATCCGTCAACAATTATTTATATTACGGAAGCAGTCAAAAAAAATAATATTCCCGTTGTTTTTACCATTGAACTCTCCGACGGCAGAATGGCAGATACAATATGTGAAGAAACGGGCGCAAAAAAGCTTGTTCTCAATTCATGTCAGAATATAAGTAAGAGTGATTTTAATTCCGGTCTAACTTATGCGGATATTATGAATCAAAATATAATTAATCTTAAGGAGGCTCTTTACTGAAATGTCTCTTATTAAAATAGAAAATTTATCAATGTCATATGAGGGTAACAGAGTCGTTGATAATTTAAGTTTCAGCGTCGAAAACGGCGATTATTTGTGTATAATAGGGGAGAACGGTTCCGGAAAAACAACACTCTTAAAAGGTTTGCTCGGGCTGAAGAAGATAGATTCCGGAAAAATCATCTTTTCAAATACTCTCAGCCGTTCTCTTATCGGATATCTGCCTCAACAATCAGATTATCAAAAAGATTTTCCGGCGTCCGTTAAAGAAGTGGTACTCTCGGGAACTCTCGGAAAGAAAAAATTTCATCCGTTTTATACAGCTTCCGATAAAAAAAGCGCCGCCGATGCAATGAAAAAGCTTGAGATAGATGACATAGCATCAAAATGTTATCATTATTTATCCGGCGGTCAGCAGCAAAAGGTTCTTCTTGCAAGAGCAATCTGCGCCTCAGATAAGCTTATTATACTCGATGAACCGGTAACCGGTCTTGATATGGCTGCGGGCGATGAGATGTATAAGGTGATTTCAAAGCTTAACAAAAGCGGCGTTACCGTAGTTATGATATCTCATGATATAAACAGGGTTCTTGCGTATGCAAAACATATTTTGCACATAAGAGATTCAAAAATGCTTTTTTACGGCAGTGCAAAAGAGTATAAAGAAAAAATAAGCAGCGGTACGGTGTGGGAGTGAGTTGTCATGTTCGATATAATCAGTCAAATAATTTCATACGGATTCATAAGCAGAGCGCTTATTGTAGGGTTGCTTATAACCGTTTGTTCATCTTTTCTCGGTGTCACATTGGTTCTGAAGCGTTATTCGATGATTGGCGATGGCTTGTCTCATATAAGCTTCGGAGCGGTTGCCGTTGCATCGGTAATGGGTCTAAGTCCTATGAAAATTGCCATTCCGGTTGTAATTGCTGTATCAATCTTTTTGCTTCGCATAAACGGCAAAAAAATAAAAGGTGATTCAGCAATAGCAATTTTATCAACCGCCGCCCTGGCTTTCGGCGTCATGGTAATTTCATACGCGGGCAGCAGCGCCGATCTTAATAATTATCTTATAGGAAGTATATATGCGATTGATAAGGAAGATATGGTTTTATCGATTGTTTTATGCTCAATGGTAATAATACTTTTCTCATTTTTTTACAGCAGAATATTTGCTGTTACGTTTGACGAGGAGTTTGCTAAGGCAACGGGCTGCCATGTGGGAGTGTATAATGTTTTAACTGCCGTTCTTACAGCGATAACGGTTGTAATCGGAATGCGTCTTATGGGCTCGCTGCTGATATCTGCATTGATTGTTTTTCCTGCCATGTCTTCAATGAGGGTTTTCAAATCTTTCTTTTCGGTAACCGTAAGTTCCGTTGTAATATCTGTTATAAGTTTTTTGTGCGGATTTATACTTACGATTTTTTTGGACGGTATACCGACGGGAGCATGTATAACTCTTGTTAATTTAATATTTTTCATTGTTTTCGTAATAATCGGCAAATTTAAAAGAATCTGATTGATTCATTTTGTTTTGTGTTATAAAATTGCTTTTTTGCAAGGAGATGTTTAATTCATATCAAAAAATATATAAAAAACAAGGAAACAGTGTGCAAAATGCATTTTCTGAAAATTAAACTTGCAAAATTGGATGAAGACAAAAATTTTTATGATTCAGATAAAATGCTGTTTTTTGCACAAATTGCTGATTTTTCGAGGCATATACATAAAATTTTTATATTCACTTTGCATTGACATATTGCAAGAAGTGTGATAAAATCTTTATAATATAAAAATGAGAGGTGCATATATCATGAAAAAAATGACAAAAATTGTAAGCATAGTTGCTGTTGCTGCATTAATTTTTGCATGTTTCAGCGGATGCGGTAAGAAAGAATCAAGTTCAGACACAATTAAGATCGGCGGAATAGGACCGCTCACCGGCGGAGCTGCCATTTATGGTCAGGCTGCCAAAAACGGTGCTGAAATTGCCGTTGAAGAAATTAATAAAAAAGGCGATCTTAAATTTGAGCTTAAATTTGAAGATGATGAAAATGACGCCGAAAAGGCAGTCAATGCATATAATAATCTTAAAGACTGGGGTATGCAGATATCACTCGGAACGGTAACAACTCAGCCGTGTATAGCTGTTTCTACGGAAATTGATACCGACCATTATTTCGCACTTACACCGTCAGCTTCATCGACAGATGTTCTCGGCGGTCAGCCCGATGATAAAGGTAATGTAACAATTCAGCGTAAATCCACAATGTTCCAGATGTGCTTTACAGATCCTAACCAGGGTGTTGCTTCCGCACAGTATATTAAAGAACAGAACCTCGGTGAAAAGATTGCCGTAATATACAACAACTCTGATGCTTATTCAACAGGCATATATCAGAAATTCCAGAAAAAAGCAGATGAACTCGGTCTTGATATCGTTTGTGTAAAAACATTTACCGATGACTCTGCTAACGACTTTAATTCACAGCTTACTGAAATAAAAACATCGGGAGCAGATCTTGTCTTCCTTCCGATTTATTATACACCGGCTTCACTCATACTTAAGCAGGCTAAATCAATGCAGTATGAGCCCAAATTCTTCGGTGTTGACGGAATGGACGGAATACTCACACTTGAAAACTTTGATAAATCACTTGCAGAAGACGTAATGCTTCTTACACCGTTTACGGCTGATGCCGAAGATGATCTTACAAAGAACTTTGTATCTGAATACAAATCAAAATTCAATGAAACTCCGAACCAGTTTGCTGCCGATGCATATGATTGTATTTATTCAATATATGAAGCTTGCAAAGCTCAGGGTATTACTTCAGATATGAGTGCTTCGGATATCTGTGATAAACTTGTTGAAAAATTTACATCATCTGACTTTAAATTCAACGGCCTTACAGGTTCTGATATGACATGGTCAGAATCGGGTGAAGTTTCAAAGGAACCTAAAGGTATGGTTATTAAAAACGGCACATACGTTGGTATGTAATTAATTTAATTAAAATAAGTTATGGCAGAAATGAGGATGCTGCAATGCGGCTCCTCGTTTTTGTGAATTTAATTGTTGACAGCAATTAATATATACAAACAATATATGGGGTGTAACTAATGACATTTATTTCCAATTTAATTAACGGTATAAGTCTTGGAAGCGTATATGCCATTATTGCATTGGGCTATACAATGGTTTACGGTATTGCTAAAATGCTTAATTTTGCTCACGGTGATGTAATAATGGTGGGTGCATATGTATCTTTTTGTATGACTACCTATCTCAATTTACCGCCGATTGTCTCAATAATCGGAGCAATGGTTGTATGTACGTTTTTGGGAATTTTAATTGAGGGATTGGCTTATAAACCGCTCAGAAGAGCAGGTTCTTTGGCTGTTCTTATTACGGCTATCGGCGTAAGTTATTTTCTGCAGAATATTGCTTTGCTGATAT
Organism: uncultured Clostridia bacterium; assembly: GCA_934463165.1. Lineage (GTDB taxonomy): Bacteria > Bacillota > Clostridia > UMGS1810 > UMGS1810 > RGIG1828. The sequence continues at coordinate 273,364 of CAKSJG010000001.1, read as the reverse complement.
GGGGTAGTGCACCAAAAACATTTGCTTCTGTAATAAAATTCGGTTCTGTTTCTCTTTTTGATAAATCACTCATAATAACAAGTGAATCTATAGTAACCGTTGCAGCATGTATAGTTATCATGATAGCACTTACTGTCTTTACAAAAAAGTCTAAAATGGGTAAAGCAATGCGTGCCGTGTCGGAAGATAAAGATGCAGCGGAACTTATGGGGATAAATGTAAATGTTACAATATCACTCACATTTGCAATAGGAAGCGCACTTGCGGCAATAGCCGGTGTTCTTTTATGTTCTTCGTATCCTGTTTTGGTTCCGACAACAGGTTCAATGCCGGGTATTAAAGCATTTACCGCCGCAGTATTCGGAGGAATCGGTTCAATTCCCGGTGCAATGATCGGCGGAATACTTCTTGGCATAATAGAAATATTCAGTAAATCATATATTTCAACAGCTCTTTCGGATGCTATAGTGTTTGCAGTACTTATTATAGTTCTTCTGGTTAAACCTACCGGAATACTCGGAAAGAAAATAACAGAAAAGGTGTGAGGTGGTAAAAATGAATAAACTCAAAAATATGAATAAATTCACCTTAACAAATTTGAAATCATACGGTATTGTGCTTATAGCGTTCGCTGTTCTTTTCCCAATGCAAAACATGGGTATGATTAACAACTCAATAAGCGGACAGCTTGTGCCTATCTGTACCTACATTGTTATGGCAATATCACTTGCACTTACTGTCGGCTTTCTCGGCGAACTCAGTCTCGGTCATGCCGGATTTATGAGCATCGGCGCGTTTACGGGAGTTATAACAGCTATCTGTCTGAAGGATTCTGTATCAAGCAGTGAAATGCAGCTTCTTGCGGCTATAATTGTCGGCGGAATATTTGCAGGTATTGCGGGACTTCTGATCGGAATACCCGTTCTCAGACTTCGTGGTGATTATCTTGCTATTGTAACTTTGGCATTTGGTGAAATTATTAAAAATATAATTAACTGTCTTTATGTCGGCAAAGATGCATCAGGCCTTCACTTCAGCATGAAAGACGCCGCTTCTCTCGGAATGACAAACGGAAAACTGATTTTAAACGGACCTCAGGGTGCTGTTGGAATTTCAAGAATTTCGGGATTCGGTGCCGGGGTTTTACTCATACTTTTTTCACTTTTTGTTGTTCTTAATCTTGTCAACAGTAAAACAGGACGTGCCGTAACTGCTATTCGCGATAACAGAATTGCAGCAGAATCTGTAGGTATCGGTATAACAAGATATAAACTTACGGCATTTATTACCTCTGCTGTTCTTGCCGGTATGGCAGGAGCATTATATGCAATGAACTTCTCAACAATTGCAGCAAAGAAATTTGATTTCAATACCTCAATTCTTATACTTGTATTTGTTGTTCTCGGCGGAATGGATAATGTACCAGGAACAATTATTGCAACCGCAGTACTTTATATGCTTCCGGAGCTGCTCAGGGAACTTGCCGATTACAGAATGCTTATTTATGCAGTAGTTCTTATTTTGGCAATGCTTCTTACAAACAGTGAGAAAGCTAAACAGATAAGAGGAATTATAAAATATAAATTCACCAGAAAAGAACAGGAGGGAAGTCAGAATGGCTAAAATGGTACCTGTTCCGAGCAATTCTATTATTCCGGAACGTGATATAAACAAAACACCTATTCTTGAAACACACCATCTCGGTATTGATTTTGGCGGTCTTACGGCTGTTGATGACTTTACGCTTACGGTTGGCAGAACAGAAATATCAGGTCTTATCGGGCCGAACGGAGCCGGAAAAACAACCGTGTTTAATCTTTTAACAAATGTTTATCATCCGACACGCGGTACAATACTTCTTGACGGAAAATCAACATCCAAAAAAACTACTGCTCAGGTGAGCAGAATGGGAATAGCAAGAACATTTCAGAATATTAGACTTTTTTCCGATATGTCGGTTATTGATAATGTCAAAGTCGGACTTCACAATTCAATAAATCAGTCTCTTCTTGCCTCTGTTACTCATCTTTTCGGTTATCATAAATCCGAAAAACAGTCAAGAGACGAGGCAATGGAACTTTTGGATTTCTTTAATATGGCTGATCTTGCAAATCATCAGGCAGGTTCTCTTCCTTACGGAGAACAAAGAAGGCTTGAAATTGCGCGTGCGCTTGCTACTCGCCCCGGCATAATTCTTCTTGATGAACCCGCAGCCGGTATGAATCCGTCCGAAACAGCGGAACTTATGGAAAATATCAGACGTATAAGAGATAAATTCAATATTGCGGTTATGCTCATAGAACATGATATGAAACTTGTTATGAATGTCTGCGAAGGAATATGCGTTCTTGACCACGGCAAAATTATTGCCAAAGGATCACCGGACGAAATCAAATCCAACCCGGCCGTTATAGAGGCATATCTCGGTAAGAAAACGGAGGCGTAAAAACTATGATATTAAAGGTTGATAATATAAATGTCTATTACGGACAAATACATGCTCTCAAGAATGTTTCGATAGAGGTAAACGACGGTGAAATAGTTGCTTTGATAGGTGCCAACGGTGCCGGTAAATCAACAACGCTTCGCACAATATCGGGTCTTCTCCGTTCAAAAACCGGAAGTATAACGCTTTTTGATGAAGATATATCTAAATCCGATGCATGTAAGCTTGTTTCAAAAGGTTTGGCACATGTTCCGGAGGGCAGAAGGATATTCCTTCAGATGACCGTACTTGAAAACCTTGAAATGGGAGCATATACAAACTCTTCAAATGTTAAAGAGGGAATTCAGGATGTATTTAACAGATTCCCCAGACTTAAGCACCGCAAAAATCAGATAGCCGGTACGCTTTCCGGTGGCGAGCAGCAAATGCTTGCCATGGGACGTGCATTAATGAGTAAACCTAAACTTTTAATGCTGGACGAACCGTCTATGGGATTGGCACCAATACTTGTGCAGCAAATTTTCGATATTATAAAAGAGCTTCACAAATCGGGCACAACAATTCTTTTGGTTGAGCAAAATGCCGAAATGGCTTTAAATATTGCGGATAGGGCATATGTTCTTGAATCGGGAGAAATTACAATTTCGGGAACCGGTAAAGAGCTTGCGGAAAGCGATAAAATTAAAAAAGCATATCTCGGCGGTTGATATATTTAATAAATAAAAAAATAATCGAGTAGGGACAAACTCAGTTTCGGGAGTTAATCTCTACTCGATTTAGATTATGCTATTTAATTAATTCTATTACCTGTTTGGGGCATTCTTTTACACATATTCCGCATCCGACGCATTTATCGTAATCAACTCTTGCGAGATTGTCAATAACATGGATGGCATCCTTCGGACATTTTTTTTCGCAGATTTTGCATCCTATGCATCCAGCCGAACAATATTTCTTAACGATTATTCCTTTGTCTTTTGACATACATTTAACAGCTGCCGTCCTTTTTTCGGGAATAATTTGAATTACTTTTTTTGGGCATGCGCTTGCACACTTACCGCATCCTATGCACTTTTCCGAATTGATTTCGGAAATTCCGTTTTTAATTTCAATGGCACCTGTCGGACAGACCTTAACACAGCTTCCGAGACCGATACATCCGTATTCGCAGTTTTTAATGCCGTTTCCGAGTTGAGATGCCGAATAGCAGTCGGTGATTCCGTATGTTTCACATTTGTTTTGGCAGCTTTCGCACGTTCCGCTGCATGTTACCGTTGCTTTTTTACGTATTATTTTTCCGGCTTCCATTCCCATAATAGATGCTATTTTTTCAGCCTTATCTTCGGTTATCAGATTACATTTTGTAATTCTTGCTCCGTTATTTACTATTGATTCGGCAAATGCAGAGCAGCCGGCACAACCGCAGCCTCCACAGTTTGCTCCGGGAAGTATTTCGGCAATTTTATCTATTCTGTCATCTTTTTCAACTTTAAAAATAATTGAAGCAAATGCAAGCAGCGCGCCGAAAAACAGTCCTATTGCGCCTATTATAATTGCCGGATAAAGTATTTGTTCTAACATTGTTTATCCTCCTTACATTGCAAGAGAAGGGAAGCTGAGTCCCTGAAATCCCAAAAATGCCATAGCTATAAGGCTTGCTGTAATTAAGGCAATCGGGAATCCCTGAAGATATTTCGGTATTGCCGAAGTTTCAAGTCTTTCCCGAACACCGGCAAAGAGCACTATGGCAAGTGTAAATCCTATTGCCGACCAAAAAGAAAAGCATACGCTCTGGAATAATGTGTAAGAACGCTGGACATTTATAAGCGTTACACCCAAAACAGCACAGTTTGTTGTTATGAGCGGAAGATATATTCCGAGAGCATTGTATAATGCAGGAACAGTTTTAGCCACAAACATTTCCACGAACTGCACAAGTGCAGCTATAAGGAGAATGAAAGCAAGTGTCTGAAGATACTCAACATGCAGCGGTATGAGTATATATGTTTGAACCATATATGTTAATGCCGAAGCAAGAACCATTACAAACGTAACGGCCATTCCCATTCCCAGTGCGGTGTCTGTTTTTTTGGATACGCCCAGAAACGGGCATATACCGTAAAATTTGACAAGTACAAAGTTTTCTGTCAATACACCGAGAACAGCAAGAGAAAGAAACATTTTTAAATAATCCATTATTTTGCCGCTCCTTTCCTGTCTTTAATCATGTTATACACCGCCAAAATAATTCCGAGTGCAAGAAATGCTCCGGGAGGCAGTATGAATATTAACGCCGGATTAAATCCGCTTCCGAAAAGACTTATTCCGAGTATCGTTCCTGCACCGAGAATTTCTCTGATCGATGCAAGTATACTTATTCCGAGTGTGAAACCAAGACCCATTCCCAACCCGTCACACACAGACGGGAGAGGCTTATTTTTTGATGCAAAGCTTTCTGCTCTCGCAAGAATGATACAGTTTACGGTTATCAGAGGAATAAATAAACCGAGTGCATCGGAAATTGCCGGTAAATAAGCCTTGAGCAGCATTTCAATAACACTGACAAACGCTGCAATTATAACAATAAATGATGCAATTCTTATTTTATTGGGTATGAATTTTCTTACAAGAGATATAACAAGATTCGAAAATACCAATACAAATGTTGCGGAAAGCCCCATGCCTATTGCGTTAATAAGCGATGTTGTTACGGCAAGGGTAGGGCACATTCCGAGCAGCTGAACAAAGGTGGGATTTTCAACCGTTAATCCGTTTTTTATAATTTTCAAATTTGAATTACCGTTCAATTTTGCTCAGCCTCCTTATTATTGATTTGTTCTGCAATTTTAAGTGCATTGTTTACTCCGGTTGTTACGGCTTTCGATGTTATCGTTGCGCCGCTTATTGCATTTATTTGATTTTCTTCGGTTTTTTTCGCATTTTTTATAACTTCAAGTTTGCCTTTTTTGTTATCGGAAAATTGTTTTGTAAATTCGCTTTCGCTTGCTTTTGCACCGAGCCCCGGTGTTTCGCTTAAAGAAATAATTTTTATGCCGGTATAGTTTAAATTTTCATCAAGTCCGACAATCATATTAATTTCACCGCCGAATCCGTTCGGTGCAACATTTATGCAATAACCTGAAAACTTTCCGTCTTTTTCGGCACGGTATGCACCTTTAAAGTCATATTCGTCGCTGAATTCTTTTTCTTCTGATTCAGATAACTTTATTTCTTCGAATATTGCTCCCGGTATAACGGCCTGTCTTGCTTCATTTGCCGTTTTCTGTTCAAGAGCTGCAATTTTATCTTTTGTCAGATAATTACACAGCGTCAAAAGCAATGTAGATATAAATACAATCAGGAAAAGGATAAGTGCAAGTCTGATAATAAATATTTTATTACTTTTTTTTGCAGTATTGTCATTCATTCTTGTTCACCGCCTTGCCGAATACTCTCGGTTTAATATGCTTATCAATTAACGGCGTAACTATATTCATAATTAATATGCTGTATGTTACACCCTCAGGATAACTGCCGTATGCTCTTATTATTGCTGTTATTATTCCGGCTGCAAGTGCATATATAAATTGACCCATTGCACTTACGGGGCTTGTTACGTAATCTGTTGCCATAAAGAATCCCGCAAGCATTATGCCGCCGGACATAATATTAAACAGAAATGATTTGTCCGTAAACAGAAATCCGAAAAGACCAACCGAAACAATATAAGTAACAGGTATTACAGGTGTAATTACTTTTCGCATTATTAAATATATTCCGCCGAGTAAAATAAGTAAAACCGAAGTTTCACCGATACATCCTCCTACATGACCGAAAAACAGATCAATATACGATACAGCTTCGGAAGCATGGGATAGGGGAGTTGCCGATGTTACCGCGTCGACATTTACAGACGCTTTGCCAAACAGACCCAAACTGTCATTAACCTTTACCCAGCTTGTCATTGCAACAGGCCAGCATGCAAGCAAAAACGCTCTTGCGGCAAGCGCCGGATTAACAAAATTTTGTCCTATTCCGCCGTAAAAACATTTAACAACTATTATGGCAAAAGCGTCACCGACAATTATTACATAAAGCGGAACATTTACAGGCATTGAAAATGCCAGGAGAATACCTGTTACTATTGCGCTTAAGTCTTTCGTTGTATTATTCTTTTTAACAGCTTTGTCCCACAGATATTCAAATAAAACACAGAAAGCCGCTGATGTAATAATCAACACAAGTGATCTGAATCCGAAAAAATAAAGTGAACCGAGGAGAGCCGGAATCAATGCTATTATTACATCACGCATTATTTTTTTTATATTTTCGCCGCCGTGTACATGCGGTGAATATGATATTACAATATTTTCCAAAATCCACACCTCAATTCTTTTTGCGAGCCGAAGCTGCAATTTTTCTTTTCATTAATTTAATTCTTTGGGTTATATGATTGTTGCAGGGGCATGTAAAGGAGCATACACCGCATTCAATACAGTCTTTAATATTATATTTAATACACGTATCCGCATCATCAATTTTGGAATATGCATTCAATTGAACGGGCATAAGTCCCATGGGGCAGTGAGCAACACATTTTCCGCATCTTACGCACGGAGACTCATTTTCAAGATTTATCTCATCGCCTGTGAGCGCCAATATTGCCGATGTTGCCTTTATCGTTGGAACATTAAGCGTTGACTGTGCTGTTCCCATCATTGGTCCGCCCATTATTATTTTTTTTGCTTTTTCTTCATCAAAACCTGCTTCTTTCAATACATCATCAAAGCATGTGCCGATTCTGACTCTGAAATTTGATGGGTTTTTCACTGCTTTTCCGGAAACGGTTATTATTCTGTCAATTATCGGTGAATGATATTTTATTGCCTTATATATTGCCGTGCACGTGTCTATATTACAAACTATAACACCACAGTCTGCAGGCAGCCCTCCGCTCGGAACTTCCCTTGATGTCAGCGCTTTTATAAGATGCTTTTCACTTCCCTGGGGGTATTTCGTCCTCATTGGACAGACGGCTGTTCCGGGGTAATTGTCCGATATCTTTTTCATTATTTTTATAGCTTTTGGCTTATTGTCTTCGATACCTATCAAGCATTTTTTTACACCGAGAATTTTCATGATCAATTTTATTCCTTCGTAAATAAGCACGGGTGTTTCCGTCATTACTCGGTAATCAGACGTAAGGTACGGTTCACATTCCGCTCCGTTAACAATGAGGGTATCAGTTTTTTTATCAGCAGGCGGATTTAGCTTTATATGCGTGGGAAAAGCCGCGCCGCCCAAACCAACTACACCTGCTTCTTTAATAAGTTTCAGCATATCATTTCTCGAATATGATTCAATATCCGTATATTCGTGAATCAACTCTGATTTTTCATCCTTAAAGTCGTTTTCGACAATTACGGATTCAACGTTTGTTCCGTTCGGATGAAGTCTTTTCTCAACAGCAACAACTTTACCGGATACCGTTGAATGTATCGGTGCACTTACAAAAGCGTCACTTGTTCCTATAATCTGTCCGATTACGACTCTTTCTCCCACCTTGACAGCAGGAGTACATGGTGCTCCTATATGCTGAACCATTGGATAAATCATTGTATCGGAAGGCTTTAAATCCTTTATCGGCTGATCCATTGTAGATTTTTTGCAATCATTCGGATGTGCTCCTCTTTTAAAAGTAAAAGCTTTCAATGTATATCCTCCTTTGCAGATTATTTATGTTCGTTAAGTAATCTGTTTTTTATTTTCCAGAGCTTTGGCGACAAGTCGACATAGTAGTCATGCGGATTTTCAAATCTTTTAACCTCGTCCCAAAGGGTATCAACCTGCTTTTTGCAATATTCACGCAGCGAATTTATATCAGGTGATGTATACACGCATTTTCCGCCCTTAAATATAGGCACCAAAAGGTCTTTTACATAATAATTTGTAACTGTTTTCCTTTTCCATGTATGCTGAGGATCAAATATTTCGTAGTCGCTTCCGTCCGGAAGAGGCTCATCCGCAAGCATCAATACATCGGCAATTGCCTTGTCCGATTCTTTGGAATAAAATCTTACTACGCGCTTGCTGCACGGGGTTGTAATTTTTTCAACATTCTCCGAAAGCTTGATTTTCGGTATTTCAACGCCGTTTTCAAAAACGGAAGCAAGTTTGTATACACCGCCGAAAACAGGCTCGGATTTGGATGTAATAAGTCTTTCGCCGACTCCGAATGAATCTATTTCTGCTCCCTGTGTAAGTAAATCTCGGATAATGTATTCATCCAATGAATTGCTTACAACAATTTTGATATTTTGCAATCCTTCGTCATCCAGACGTTCTCTTACTTTTTTTGTAAGATATGTTATGTCTCCGCTGTCAATTCTTACTCCTCCGCCCGAATATCCGTTCGGAATCAGGAATTCTTTGAATACTTTTATTGCATTCGGCAAGCCGGATTTTAAAACATTGTATGTATCGATAAGCAATACGCAATTATCGGGATACGTTTCTGCATATGCTTTAAATGCGTCATATTCAGTCGGAAACATTTGAATCCAACTGTGAGCCATGGTTCCGAGAGCTGGCGTTTTATACAAAACATCGGATATTGTGCATGCGGTTCCGCTGCATCCGGCAATATATGCAGCCCTTGCACCGTCTATGGCGCCGCTTGCTCCCTGAGCTCTTCTTGAACCGAATTCCATTACGGGTCTGCCCTTTGCTGCTCTTACTATTCTGTTTGTTTTTGTTCCGATCAGGCTCTGATGGTTAATTGTAAGCAAAACCATCGTTTCCACAAATTGGACTTCAATAGCCGGTCCGATAACCTTAACAATCGGTTCATGCGGAAATATCGGCGTACCTTCTTCTATTGCCCATACATCCGATGTAAACTTGAAATTTTTCAAGTATTTTAAAAATTCTTCGCTGAAAATGTTTCTGCCGCGCAAATATTCAATATCGGCATCCGAAAACTTAAGGTTTTCTATATAGTCGATCAATTGCTCGATACCCATTATTATTGCATATCCGCCGTTGTCGGGTACCTTTCTGAAAAACATATCAAAGCATGCAATTTTGTCTTTCATTCCGTGCTCAAAATAACCGTTAGACATGGTTATTTCATAAAAATCCGTGAGCATTGTCATATTCATTCCGGTAATCACTGAAAAAGCCTCCTGTTTAATATTAAATAAGCGAGGCGGCAGCCTCGCAGATTAAAGCGCAAAAATCAATTTGCAAATGCGTCTTCAAGCCAAAACGCACCAATGTCGAGAGCGCGGTATATTCCTTCGCGTTCTGCTTTTTTGACAATTTTACCATTTTCCATAAGTGATACAATTACATCGGTTGCAAGCTCAAGATCATCAGCATTTTGAGTTTCCAACACGCTTATGTGAATATAAAACTTGTCATTTATGTCTCCGTATATAATGGTATTTCCTCTTTTTACAAGCGGACGGCCTTTATATATAAGAGCTGTCTGTTCTTTCTTTTTTACCAAAATAATCACCCCATATTTATGATTAATATATATTTTAACACATAAAACGAAATATGTAAAGGCATAATAAAATAAAAATCCAAAATTAATTTAAAGGTGACGTAATTAATGCTTATATCTTTAACAAGAACGATTATTTTATATGCATTGGTTGCTATATCAATCAGGCTTATGGGCAAAAGGCAAATAGGGGAGCTGCAGCCTTCCGAACTTGTTGTTGCCATCATGATTTCCGATCTTGCAACCGTTCCCATGAGCGAGGGAACAATTCCGCTTTTGTACGGTATTGTTCCGATGCTTACACTTGTTGTTACCGAAACATTTGTTTCATATATATGCATGAAATCGCAATCGCTTAGGGTTGCAATAACAGGACGTCCGGTTTTTATTATAGAACACGGGATAATCAACCAATCGGAAATGAGAAAAGCACGCTACAGTATTTCTGATTTGCTTGAAGAACTCAGAATGCTTAATATCAATGATATATCTACGGTATATAATGCAGTTTTGGAGACGAACGGTAAAATTTCTGTTGTTACAAATGATACTCTTAATAAATGCGCCTATGTTTTGGTTTGCGACGGGGTAATTCAAAACAACGTGCTCAGTTCATCTCCGTTTGACGAAAAAATGCTTCGGCGGTTTATAGGCAAAAGAAATTTGAAAGATATATTTTTGCTTTCGGTAAACAGTGACAAAAATATATATTGTTTAATGAAAAATGAAAAGGATGTTTTATGATGCGAACATGGATAATAATTATTTTAATTACAATTATTTGTTTCGGTATTGTTGTATCCGAGAGATATTCCGTAAACGGTTTTTGCGATGATCTGTCTGCTTCGCTTGATAATTATGACGGAAGCAATGCCGATAAGATATACAACTTGTGGGATGAACGCAAGCAAAAAATATATGTATTTGTTAACCATAATTATTTTGATGAACTTGAAAAGGAGCTTTTTGAACTGAAAAACTCCGATGAAGATTACGGTAAAAAGATACTGAACGTTAAACGTTCAAAAGAAATAACAAAAGACCTGAAAAACAGCATAAATCTTACCGTCGGAAATTTATTTTAAAAAAGATTCATAAAATTGTTGAAATATTACGAAGAATGTGGTAATATATATGTATTATAAAATTGTATTGAGGTATTCAAATGAAAATATTGTCGGTGGATTACGGGGATTCGCGCGTCGGAACGGCGCTTAGTGATATTCTCGGTATTTCGGCACATGGTTTTAAAACCGTTCCGAATAAGTTTTATCCCAAGATGCTTGAGAGTATTGTAAGTATTATAAATGATAACGGTGTCGGTAAAGTGGTTATCGGCCTTCCGAAAAACATGGACGGCACACTGGGGTTCAGAGCCGATATTACAAAGGAGTTTGCAGATGATCTTCAAAAGGCACTGCCGGACGTAGAAATTATTTTTTGGGATGAACGTTTGACAACCGTTGAAGCGGCAAATTATTTGAATTTTACAAATACGCGCGGCAAAGCAAGAAAAAATGTTATAGATACGCTTGCTGCCGAAATAATACTTCAAAGCTATATTGATGCAAATAAAAATGTGAAGGAGACTGACGATGGAAGAAAATAATGTATTGACTTTTTATGATGACAATGATAATGAAATTGAACTGGAAATTGTTGATTCGTTTGAAATTGATGACAAGAAGTATGTTGCTCTTGCAACACCGGAAGACATTGAGGGTGAAAGTGAAGAATCCGAAGTGTATATAATGCGTATAGAAAGTGAATCATCCGGAGAAGATATATTTGTTTATATTGAAGATGAAAATGAATTAAACGCAGCTTTCGATATGTTCAAAAACAGGTGTGGAGAGGAATATGACATTGTTGATGAATAAAAGTTTTTGTTGATTTTTATTCGATTATGTGTTATTATGTAATTGCCATCCCTGCCGTGTGCGAGAAATAGGATTTTATTTTAACCGATAGTTTTAATACGGAATCCTAATCTCTGACCGTGGCTGTAGACCGTGCATGTACACGGAAACATTTAAGCGATCAGGCGGAGTCCACCTGCATAGCAGGTTAAAAATATGTCCGGAGTAACGGCTCGGCGGGGTATTAATTGCATGAAAAAGCCAAACATACTTGTTTGGCTTTTTATGTTACATAGATTAAAAAAAGTGTAGTCAGAAAGGGTGAGAACAATTTTTAACGAAAAAAGTGAATTGTTTAAAAATATGATAAAAGGTATGGATATTGCGGTTTTGGGACTGGGTATCAGCAATGTTCCGGCCATAAAATTTTTGTCGGAGTGCGGGGCAAATATTTGCGGATGCGATAAAAGATACGAGGAAGATTTTGACAAAAGCGTTTTGGAACTGCTCAAAAAATACTGCAGTAAGCTTGTCTTGGGTAATGATTATCTTGATTATTTAGAAGATTATAAAATGATTATAAAGTCTCCGGGTATAAAAATATTGACACCTCAAATTCAAAAAGCAATATCAAACGGAATAAAAGTCACAAGTGAAATAGAAATTTTTGTTAAGTTGTGTCCGTGTAAAATTATAGGTGTCACTGGAAGCGACGGAAAAACAACAACAACCACTCTTATATCCGAAATGCTTAAACGCGGAGGATATAAAGTTCATGTTGGCGGTAACATCGGTAAACCGCTTCTTGATAAAATCGACACAATTAACAGTGATGACATTGTCGTTTTGGAACTTTCAAGTTTTCAGCTTCAATCGATGCATGTATCACCGTCTGTTGCCGTTATTACCAACATAACACCCAATCATCTTGATTATCATTCCGATATGGAAGAATATACCGAGGCAAAAAAGAATATTTATAAATTTCAAAAGAGTGACAATTGCAGACTTATTTTAAACGCCGATAATAAAATTACCGCGTCGATTGAAAATGAATATAAGTTTGAAGCAGAAATGTTCAGCAGACAAAAAGAAACAAACGGAGCTTATTTTAAAGACAATGATGTTTACTATAAAGGAAAACAAATTCTTCATATAAGTGATATAAAAATAAAGGGCATGCACAATGTTGAAAATTATTTGGCAGCAATATGCGCTGTGGGACCGTTTGTTAAAGATGTTGACATTAAATATGTTGCAAGAAATTTCGGCGGTGTTGAGCACAGAATGGAATTTGTAAGAAAAATTGATGAGATATCATTTTATAACGATTCTATCGGTTCTTCCCCCACACGCACCATAGCCGGACTTGAAGCACAGCCTGTGGGAAAAATGGTTCTTATAGCCGGCGGATATGACAAACATTTGTCATTTGAAAAGCTTGCCGATAAAATAGTCGAAAAGGTAAATTGTGTTGTCTTAATGGGAGCAACCGCCAAAAAAATAGAAAACGCTATTTTAAAATCGGCAGGCATTAAGGCAAAATATCCTGCGGTAACGGTTAAGGATATGGAAAGTGCCGTAAAAACCGCTTATGCGCTTGCAAAAGGACTTAAGGACGATGATAAGCAGGAAGTATCGGTTATATTTTCACCCGCTTGTGCAAGCTTTGATATGTATAAAAATTTTGAAGAGAGAGGAAAACACTTTAAATCTGTTGTTAAAGAATTAAAGTAAATAATTTTATGAACTTGAAAGAGAGTATAAAAAAACTTTCATTGCTTTCGGGTATATCCGGATTTGAAAGCAATGTATCACAGTATCTGATTGATAATTATTCGCATATTTTTGATGATTGCTTTATCGATACAATGGGTAATTTTATTGCATGTAAAAAATCCAAATCAGGTTTCGGAAGTGTTATGATTGAAGCACATATCGATGAAATAGGACTTATGGTCAGGTATATAGACGAAAACGGATATTTATTGACTGATCCTGTAGGAGGTATTGATTCGAGAATTCTTCCTGGTTCGGAAGTTACGGTACACGGCAAAACCGACTGCAAGGGGATTGTTTTTTCCGGTGAAAAACAATCGGAAACACCGACTTTCGATTTATTGTATGTAGATATAGGTTTAAATAAGGAAGAGGTAAGTGAGATTGTAGATATAGGATCTCCGATATCGCTTGTACCGAGTTTTACCGATTTACAAGACGGATATATTTCGTCAAAGTGCCTTGACGACAGAGCATGTGTTGCAATTTTGCTTGATTGTATCGAAAAACTGAAAGATGCGGATCTCGGTTATGATCTCTATCTTTGTGCATGTGTTCAGGAGGAAGTCGGGCTCAGAGGCTCTCTTACGGCTGCATATACGGTAAATCCCGATTTGGCTATAGCAGTTGATGTAACCCATGCGTCAACACCTGATGAGAAAAACGGCACTTTTAAATGCGGCTGCGGTCCGGTAATATGCAAAGGACCTAACCTACATTCTATTCTGACATCAAAATTTATTGAAGTTATGGAAAAAAACAAAATAAACTATGAAATTGAGGTTGAACCCGGTGATACGGGCACCGATGCATGGTCAATTCAAACGGCGCGTGAAGGTATTCCAACGATATTGTTGTCACTTCCCATAAAATACATGCATACTCCAATTGAAACAGCCATGATGTCCGATTGCAGTCAAACATCTGAAGCTATATGTGATTTTTTAAAGTCATTTGAAAGAACGGAGGACATATTGTGCTGAAAATATTAACGGAATTAAACGGAGTATCCGGAAATGAAACCAATGTTTGCAATTTTATACTGTCGCAGATATCCGCGGTATCGGACGATGTAATTAAGGATTCCATGGGAAATCTTATTATCTTCAAGCGTGGGAAAAAGCCTTCAGGGTTGAAAATTGCCGTTTTTGCACATATGGATGAGTGCGGATTAATAGTAACCGATATTACAGATAACGGTTACATTAAATTTTCAACTGTCGGAATCGTTAACGAAAAAATATTACTTGCCAAACATGTTGTTATAGGCAAGGATAATGTTTCCGGCATAATAGGAATAAAGGCAGTTCATCTTCAGACTGACGACGAGCGAAAAAAGAATGTTCCGGTAAGTGATATGTATATAGATATCGGAGCGAAATCAAAGGATGAGGCATTAAAATCCGTACGCAAGGGCGATTATATAGCATTTAAATCCGATTATATTAAATTAGGTAATACTAAATTTAAGGCAAAAGCTGTTTCAAGCAGAATCGGCTGTGATATTATAATGAAATTACTGCAGGGATCATATGATGAAAATATTTATTTTTGCTTTACCGTTCAGGAAGAAGTAGGAATGAGGGGCCTAAAAATTTTATCCGAAAAAACAAAACCGGATATTTCTTTTGTTTTTGATGCAGTTGAGTCTGATGATTATCCGAATGCGGTATCAAACAAAGAAACAATATTTTTAGGAAAAGGACCGGTGATATCTTACTACAGCAAGACAGCGTCCTATGACAGGGATATTATCGGATTTATACAGAAAATTGCGGATGATTCCGCAATTCAGATTCAATATAATATAATTGATAAAACCGAAAACGGATCGTCTGAATTACAATACGGATCCTCAGGATGCAGAGTTTGCAGAATATCTCTGCCGTGCAGGCATATTCATACACCGTATTCCGTGGCAGAGATCGGTGATTGTGTTTGCATACGCAGATTGGCTGGTGCCGCGGTAAGTAATATTTCGGATTTTAGCTGTTAGCACAGGAGGATGGAAATGAGATTACTTGAAAAGTTAACGCAAACGGTCGGTGTATCCGGCAGTGAAGATGCAGTTTTTAAAATCATAAAGCAGGAAATTAACCCCGATGTTGATGATATACACACTGATGCCGCAGGCAATTTTATTGCACATAAAAACGGTGACGGAAAGAAAATACTTATTTGTGCACATGCCGATGAAGTCGGACTTGTAATCACTAAAATAAACGATAACGGAACATTGTGCTTTTCGCCGCTCGGCAGGGTTGAACCGATTGTATGTCTGAATCACCGTGTTATATTTCAAAACGGGTTATACGGGTCTGTCATTGAGAATTCGGAAATAAAATCACTTGATGATATAAATACGGATAATATGTATATTGACATAGGCGCATCATCGTATAATGAAGCCTCTGAAGCTGTAAAACCGGGAGATGCATGTGCGGTTTACGGAAAATTCACCGTGCAGAGAACAACCGTAACTTCAAAGGCTTTGGATAACAGAATCGGAACGTATGTTATGATTGAAGCGATAAAGAAAATCAGTGATTCAAAGCAGGATCTTTATTTTGCGTTTACTTCACAGTCGGAATTGTGTAATAAAAATGCAATGTGTGCGGCATATAATATAAATCCGGATATAATCATATGTATAGACGTTACCACATCGAACGATATATCGGGCAGCAAAAAGGGATCGGTCAAACTCGGAGGCGGACCTGCAATAAAGATTATGGATAAGTCTGTCATAACTCATTCAGGCTTGAGAAATGCTATTGTGCGCTGTGCAAAAGAACATAACATAAGCTATCAGTTCGAAGTAATGTCGTCCGGAGGAACCGATGCCGGCAGTATGCAAACACTTAAAGGCGGTTTTGCAGCGGCAGTTGTGTCTGTTCCGCTCAGATACGTTCACACTCCTTGTGAAACCGCAGATAAAAGAGATATAGAAGCGTGTATTGAATTAATAACGGAATTTTGCAAAAAAGACTTTATTTTTGTATAAAAATATGTTATTATATTAATAAATATAAATTTGGAGGAAGGTAATACCAATGAAAAAATTAATGCTTGGCAACGAAGCGGTGGCCCGCGGCGCATATGAAGCCGGCGTTTCGGTTGTATCCTCATATCCCGGTACTCCGAGTACCGAGGTTACAGAGGTTATATCAAAAAAGTATGATGAAATATACAGCGAATGGGCATGTAATGAAAAGGTGGCATCGGAAGTTGCCTTAGGCGCAAGCTTTGCAGGAGCAAGAAGTATGACAGCAATGAAGCATGTCGGTCTGAATGTAGCGGCTGATCCGTTATACACAGCATCATATACAGGTATAAACGGTGGTCTGGTAGCGGTTGTTGCCGACGATCCGGGACTTCATAGCTCGCAAAATGAGCAGGATACACGAAATCACGGCAAGGCTTCAAAAATTCCTGTTATCGAACCGTCAGACAGCGATGAATGTAAAGAGTTTACACGTCTTGCTTATGAATTTAGCGAAAAATTTGACACGCCTGTAATTTTAAGGCTTACAACGAGAGTTGCTCATTCTCAGAGCTTGGTTAACATCGGAGAAAAATGTGAATATTCTCTTAAAGATATTGAAAAGAATCCGGGTAAATATGTTATGATGCCGGCTATGGCAAAAAAAAGGCACGAGGTTGTCGAAAAAAGATGTGAAGATATATCGGAATACGGATATGAATGTCCGTTTAACAAAGTGGAATACAACGATAAAAAAATTGGTATTATAACTTGCGGTATATCATATCAATATGCAAAAGAAGTGTTGCCCGATGCAAGTTATTTAAAACTCGGAATAACTTATCCGATAAGTAAAAAGCTTGTAAAAGAGTTTGCTTCCAATGTAGAAAAAATTTATGTTATAGAGGAACTCGATCCGTTTATAGAAGACTTTTGCCGTTCAATCGGTATTGATGTTATCGGAAAAGAAATATTTACAAAACTCGGTGAATATAATTCTCAAATGATTAAAAAAGCAATTTTGGGAGAGGATTCACCTGTTGAAATAAAAATTGATGAAAATATTCCGGTAAGACCGCCGGTTATGTGTCCGGGATGTCCGCACAGAGGAATGTATTATATCTTAAAAAAATTAAAGCTCAGAGTTTGCGGCGATATCGGTTGTTATACCCTCGGTGCTCTTGCTCCGCTTTCAAGTGTTGATTACTGTGTGTGCATGGGTGCCGGAATAGGAATGGCTCACGGTATGGAAAAAGCAAGAGGTAAGGAGTTTACCGAAAACACCGTGGCTGTTATAGGTGATTCAACATTTATTCACTCCGGTATAACAGGATTAATTGATGTTGTGTATAACAAGGGTTTATCAACCGTTATTATTCTGGATAACTCCATTACGGGTATGACCGGTCATCAGCAGAATCCGACAACCGGATATACCATAAAAGGCGAACCGACAAAAAATGTTGACCTCATAAAATTGGCAAATGCTGTAGGAATTGACAGAGTTGTCGTTGCCGATCCGTTTGATCTTGATAATTTTGAAAAGATTGTAAAAGAAGAAATAAGCACAGACGAACCGTCAGTTATTATTTCGCAAAGGCCGTGTGCCCTTTTGAAAAAAGTGAATTACGGTGCACCGTGTTTTATTGATAACGAAAAATGCAAAAAATGCAAAATGTGTATGGGCATAGGATGTCCTGCCATTTCCGTAAACGAGGGTAATGTAAGTATTGATTCTTCGCAGTGTAACGGTTGTAAATTATGCATGAATGTATGTAAGTTCGGTGCAATAGAAAAGGCTGGTGAAAAAAATGAGTAGTGTAATGATAGTAGGTGTAGGCGGTCAGGGTACTCTTCTTGCAAGCCGCATAATAGGCAGCGTTGCAATAAAAGCAGGATTTGACGTTAAGCTTTCGGAGGTTCACGGCATGAGCCAAAGAGGCGGAAGCGTAGTTACTTATGTTAAATATTCAGATAAGGTTTACTCTCCGCTTATTTTTGAAGGGGAAGCGGATTATCTTCTTGCTTTTGAGGAACTTGAGGCATACAGATGGCTTTCTTATTTAAAGCCCGGCGGAAATCTCATTGTTAATACTCAGCAAATGGATCCTATGCCGGTTATAATCGGAGCAATGAAATATCCCGATAATATTTTGACGAAAATAAAATCTAAGATTAATAATGTTACGGCAATTGATGCTCTTAAAGGAGCTCTTGATGCAGGAACGGTAAAAGCAGTCAATGTTGTTCTTATCGGCTGTTTTGCCAAAAAAACAGATGTAGACAAAAATATCTGGATTGAGGTTATAAAAGAGATTGTTCCGCAAAAATTTTTGGATATTAATTTAAAAGCATTTGAGATAGGATATAACAGCTGATGAATACTACTAATATAAAGGAATATTTGAAAGAGACTTACGGGGTAAGTGACGCAGTTTTTGAGTTGTGTGACCGTGCAGACAAAAAATCCGCGGATGCCTATAAAAAAACTGATGAAATATGTGCGTATAATTCCGTAAAGGTCCTTAATGCATTTAGAAAAAATAATGTTTCAGAGGCGCATCTCGGGATTACAACAGGCTACGGATATGATGATCTCGGAAGAGATACACTTGATAAGATTTATGCCGATGTTTTTGGTGGTGAAGATGCAATCGTCCGCCATAATATTGTTAACGGAACAATGGCAATTTCGGCATGCCTATATGGTGTTTTAAGACCCGGAGATACACTTCTTGCTGCTACCGGTAAACCGTACGATACACTTGAAGAAGTTATCGGAATAAGAAATACATCTTCAGGTTCGCTTAAAGATTTCGGTATAAATTACCGACAGGTTGATCTCGTTGATTCAAAACCCGATTATGACGGAATTAAAAACAGTATTGACGAATCCGTTAAAGCCGTTATTATTCAAAGATCAAAAGGATATGCATGGAGAAATTCATTTTCAGTAAAGGATATCGGAGAAATAATAAATTTTGTTAAAGATATTAACAAAAATATTATTTGCATTGTTGATAACTGTTACGGCGAATTTGCGGAGACTGCTGAACCGTCTGACGTCGGAGCCGATTTAATTGTTGGGTCACTTATAAAAAATCCGGGCGGCGGCTTGGCGCAAAGCGGAGGATATATTGTCGGAAAAGCCGACTGTGTAGAAAAAGTTTCGTATAGGCTTACATGTCCCGGAATAGGCAGAGAATGCGGCGCAACGCTTGGTAATAACCGCACAATGTATCAGGGGTTGTTTATTGCACCGCAAACTGTGTCAAATGCCGTTAAATCGGGAATATTTTGTTCGGCATTGTTTGAGGAATTGGGTTATGAAGTTAATCCTTGCAGCAGTGAAGACAGACATGATATTATTACATCTGTTAAGCTGCAGAGTGAAGAAAAATTAATAGCTTTTTGCCGCGGAATTCAGCACGGAGCGCCGATTGACAGCTTTGTTGACCCTGTGCCGTGGG
This sequence comes from uncultured Clostridia bacterium, assembly GCA_934463165.1. GTDB lineage: Bacteria > Bacillota > Clostridia > UMGS1810 > UMGS1810 > RGIG1828. Next base: position 253,317 of record CAKSJG010000001.1, on the reverse strand, counting down.
ATATGCCCGGCTATAGCGATAAGGTTATTATGGCAGCGGGAGCATTTGTGCAGGGATCATCAATAGAAATCTCGGCAGACGGCCCCATAAGACCGCCGTATACAGCATATTTTCAGGGCGGATTGACTTTTGACACTGCGAGGATTGCCATTATGCTTGCTGCGCAAAATGTGATGAAAATCCGCTGAAAACGCATGCCGCAAGACACATGAAAAATTATTTCAATGTCTTGCGGCTATATAATCAACTTTCCGCCGATTGGCGTCGAGTTGTTTAATATTATAATATGATATACAGGGAATTATGTTACAGTGAATAATAATCATTTTTTCTGTTCGGGCAAAACAGCCGATGCAGTTATAGTATCACCGGATATTTATCCGGAATCAAAAAAATTTTTTGATGAAAATAATATAGATATAATATATTCATTTGAAAATAAATCTGTAGATGAAAGATTGGCCTATCACGCAGATATGCAGATTACGCGTGTCGGATACAATGATTATGTTTGTATTCCAGAAGCGCATGATTACTACCATGAAAAATTATCAAAATACGGCGCCAATATTATTAAAGGGGATACATATTTAACCAGTAACTATCCTAATTATATTGCATACAATATAATTGTTACCGAAAGTTATGCTGTTCATAATTTCAAATTTACCGATACAGCGGTCAAACAATTTATTGCATCAAAAAAACAGATAAACGTTTCGCAAGGATACAGTTCATGTTCTTGTTGTGCAATTAAAGACGGTGTGTTTATAACTTCGGATACGGGAATATGTAATTCCTTGATATCAAACGGGTTAAGCGTGCTTAAAATAAATTGCGGTGATATAAAACTGCCGGGATATGATTATGGTTTTTTCGGAGGTTCATGCGGAAAAATTTCCGATGATATTTTGGCGGTAAACGGCAATTTGTCAAATCATCCCGATTATAATGAAATTATATCATTTTGCAAGTATTATAACGTAAATACGGTATCTCTTTCGGATAACCCAATATTTGATATCGGTTCATTAATACCGGTTTTCATGTAAATAAAAAACGGAGGATTGTCGGAATGGAGATAACTCTCTATGTAGGTGACTCAAAAGAACATCTGAAATTTTTCACCGATATATTTGACGACGAAAATTCTCACATTTCAGCCGACAACTGTTGTTTTGGTTATTGCTTGAATATTGTTACAGACAAATACTCTATTGATGAAATATCCGGATATATTTGTGTTTTTTTAATAGAGTTTTATTTAAAAGAGGCTGTTTTATCAAAAATTTACGATGAATATTCTTATCTTGATGTTGAAGATGCAAGCGTAATTATGACAAAACTGTCAAAAAAAATTAAAGAAACCGATGTATTTGCAACGGTCAAAAAGATTTTAAACGAAAAAAAGAAATTAAATACCGAAAGTTTTGTTGTTTTCAATTTACGTCATATAATGACGGTCATATATGTAAATGTTGATATAATTGCCGAAAAAATGATATATGAAAAACAAAAGTATAACTTTGTTCAATTGCTGAAAACATATTCATCATTGAATTTTTTTATGTGTAAAAGAGCTGATGTTGAGTTTTCGGATGATAACACATGTAATGTTTCGATTGACGGAAACAATCCGATAACCGTTTCTTCGGATTCCGTGCTTGAATTTCTGATTGATTCATCACCTGAAAACATAAATTTGTTTTTTGAATATAATCAACCCGAAACCGCAAATCTGATAAAGAAAATATTTGTTGAACAACCGGGTAAAAAACAATGATTTTTTATGCATAAAAACAGATGACAAAATTGATATTATATGCTATTATAAATATAATGTATATGTTTGCCGATTGCTGTTAATGCGGTTGGCAAACATATAACACAATACATGGAGTAAATATGAAAACGATATTGACAGCGGTAAACGCAAAATATATTCATACAAATCTTGCTGTGCGTTATTTATATAACACAATAAAAGATTTTTCAGATTCCGAAGTAATGGAATTCAGTATAAATGACAATATATTTACTATTGAAAGAAAAATAATACTTGCGAACCCGAAAATTTTATGTTTTTCGTGTTATATATGGAATATACGAATTATACTAAATCTGTGCAGCGACATAAAGAGAGCCCTTCCCAATGTGAATATCATACTCGGCGGTCCCGAAGTAAGTTATGACGCTGAGAAAATAATATCCGAAAATCCGTTTATAGATTATATAATTTGCGGAGAAGGGGAGACAAGCTTTCCTACATTAATTAAACATATTATTTTTGGCAGTAATTTGACCGACGGTGTGTATTTTGATAATGACAATAAAGTTGTTAAAACATATTCAGAATATCTGCCGGATTTTTCTGTGATTAATATACCGTATGAAACGGGCTTTAAAGACGCGGCGGGCAAAATAATATATTATGAATCGTTACGCGGATGCCCGTATAACTGCAAGTATTGTCTTTCGGGAGAAGGTTCAAAAGTACGTTTTAAAGATGTTGAATCGGTAAAAAAAGACCTTGATTATTTTTCCGATAACGGCATTACGCTGGTTAAATTTGTAGACAGAACATTTAACGCAGATAAAAAGCGCGCAAAAGAAATATGGAAGTATATTTCGGAAATGAATACAAATACGAAATTCCATATGGAAATTACGGGCGAAATTCTCGATGATGAGTCCGTAGAAATACTTAAAAGAATTCGCGGGGACAATCTTCAGTTTGAAATAGGTGTTCAAAGTACAAATTCCGATACTATAAGATCAATTAACCGTGTATGTAATATGGACATATTATTTAAATATATCAGAATGTTGCTTTCCGAAACAGACATACATATACACTTGGATCTTATAGTCGGATTACCTAATGAAGATTTTGAAAGCTTTAAAAAATCATTTAATGATGTTGTCGGTCTCAGACCGCATGTGCTGCAAATCGGATTTTTGAAGTTGCTGAAGGGTTCATTAATGCGCGAGGAAGCTTCAAAGTATGAAATTATATACAGAGAATATGCTCCTTATGAGATAATTTCAAATAAATTCATAAGTTATGACGAAATAATCTATTTAAAAGATTTTGAATATATTTTTGATAAATACTATAACAGTGAATCATTTAACGAAACGGTTAATTATCTTTTTAAGAAATTTGACAATAAATTTGAGCTGTTTTGCGTTATTGTTGATTATTACAGAAATAATAATCTGATCGGTTCTTCACTTTCCAAAGAGAATGTATTCAGAATATTATATGACTGTTTTAATTATTTCGGTGACGAATTTGTTGATGCAATAAAATACGATTATATTACGGCTTTGCATCCCGGAAAACTGCCGTCATGGCTCATATCAAACGGAAAATTACTTTCATCCGATATGATGTATTCATTGCTTAAAAATGAAGAAATCAAAAAGAAATACATGTCGAATTACTATAATATTCCGGCAAAAATTATAATGAAACATGTTCATTTTGAAAGTTTTTCATACGGTGTGCTTATGTTTGATTATAAAGATGACAATGTTTATAATATTACACAATTTACAGATAATCAGGAGGTTTAAAAGATGGACAACCAGTTAGTTATTGTTCTTGATTTCGGAGGACAGTATAACCAGCTTATCGCCAGGAGAGTAAGAGAATGTAATGTATATTGCGAAGTAATTCCTTACACGGCAGGCATCGAAAAAATAAGAGATAAAAACCCGGTGGGAATAATTTTCACCGGCGGTCCGAACAGTGTGTATGATCCGAAATCACCCACATGCACTAAAGAGTATTTTGAATTGGGCATACCGGTACTCGGCATATGCTACGGAAGCCAGCTTATGTGCCATGTAATGGGCGGTACGGTTAAGAGTGCCGAAGTCAGCGAATACGGCAAAACAGACCTTAAGGTAAATATAACAAGTTTACTTTTTAAAGATATTAGCGAGGATTCCGTGTGCTGGATGAGCCATACAGACTCGATGCATTCGTTGCCAGAAGGTTTTAAAATTATCGGCAGCACGGAAAACTGCCCGATAGCAGCGATGGAAAACACCGAAAAAAATCTGTATGCAGTGCAGTTTCATCCGGAAGTTGAGCACACCACATTCGGCAGAAAAATTCTTCATAACTTCCTCTATAATATTTGCAATGTTGACGGCGACTGGAGAATGGATGAGTTTGCCAAAAAATCAATTGAATCACTTAAGAAAAAAATCGGTGATAAAAAAGTTTTGTGTGCGCTCTCCGGCGGCGTAGACAGTTCTGTTGCAGCCGTAATGATACATAAAGCTGTCGGTAAGCAGCTTACATGCATATTTGTAGATCACGGTCTTCTTCGCAAAAATGAAGGAGATGAAGTTGAAAAAATTTTTAAAGAACAGTTTGATATGAACTTAATACGTGTTGACGCCGAAGAACGTTTTCTTAAAAAGCTTACCGGAGTCACGGAACCCGAAAAGAAAAGAAAGATAATCGGAGAAGAGTTTATCCGTGTATTTGAAGAAGAGGCTAAAAAGATAGGCGCTGTTGACTATCTTGTTCAGGGTACAATTTATCCTGATGTAATCGAAAGCGGTTCGGGAGATGCGGCAACAATAAAAAGTCATCATAATGTCGGCGGTCTTCCCGATTATGTTGATTTCAAAGAAATTATAGAGCCGCTCAGAGATTTGTTTAAAGATGAGGTAAGGAAAGTCGGTACGGAACTCGGCATACCCGATTTTCTCGTATGGCGTCAGCCATTCCCGGGACCGGGACTTGCAATCAGAGTTATCGGTGATATTACAAAAAATAAACTTGATATTCTCAGAGATGTTGATGCCATATTCAGAGAAGAAATTGCAAATGCAGGGCTTGATAAAGAAGTTAACCAGTATTTTGCCGTGCTTACGAATATGCGATCGGTGGGTGTTATGGGTGACGGAAGAACTTATGATTATGTTATAGCTCTCAGAGCAGTTTCTACAAATGACTTTATGACGGCCGATTGGGCACGTATTCCTTATGATGTCCTTGAAAAGGCATCAAACAGAATTATCAATGAAGTTAAAAACGTAAACAGAATTGTTTATGATATAACATCTAAGCCTCCTGCGACAATAGAGTGGGAATGAGGTATCACGCCTCACAAATGGCTTAACCACGCCGTTTGTGACACTTATGGGTGCAAATTGGCAACGATTTGGCAACATTAAATTATTTATAAAATTAAGAGCTAACTGATTTGATTTTCAGCTAGCTCTTTTTACGTTTAAGTTATTTTTTGTTGTTACAGAAAGGACAATCAATTATAGTAAATCCTACTTCTTTGTATGCTTTTTCTTCTGCCATATCGTAATTTACGAAGTATGATTTTTCCATTTCAACATCAATTAGTTTTTCAAATCTCTCTTTATTATTTGGTTGTTTATATTTTCTGGTATCCTTACAATGAGTACATTTCATATTGTTTTCTCCTTTAAAATAGCGTTTATTTTGTAAAAGCTTTTAGTTTCATAAAGTTATCTTCAGATTCTTTATATGACGCAAACATCTTATTCCACTCATTTTTTATACGAGATTTTTTTAATACATCCTTCATAGGCATATCACTAAAATAAGAAATTTTTTTATCTGTATAGTATTGCTTGCAATAACTGTCGAAAAGAGTTAGTATCCCCGTTAAACATTCTTCCAGTTCATATTCAGGCGGATGAATATTAATAATTTTTGCAAGATCATCATTCATGTACATCATCCCGTCCGGAACTTCACAATCGACGATTTCATCATCTACATATATTGGAACGGGCTTTGGGTCTATTCCGTTTTGTTTCAAGGTGTAACAAAAATACGAATATAAACTTTCAGCACAGACAAAGTCATAATCATAATTGCAGACATTTTTATAAGATAAAAGTAATGTATATAAAATTTCTTGCTCAGAAGGTTTTAAATATTTTGCGCTATACCCTTTTGATATTTCTACAAGATTGTTATAGTTTTTCCAAGAACGAGATTCACTCAATAAGCGTTTGATTGGATACAATACATTTGCTCTACAATAGGGCATCTTGCCATATTGAAAGGATATGATGTGATATGAATAAAATACAAATTACGCAAGATTTGTTTGTAAAAATACTAAAATATTTTTACAGCGAGGAATTTGAACTTATTGATGATGAGTTGTTTGAGCTTTACCGGGACATTAAAAAGGGCATTGAACAAAAACTCGATGCTATTTCAAAGCGGAGTTATTACACCGAATATAAAACAGTGGATAGCGACGAGTCAAAAGAGCAAGCAAGGCAGAAATATCTTGATGCAGTGGGTATGCATAGAGATTTCAGATATTGATTCCCTTTTAACCACCTGAACGGGAATGTGGCACATTCCCGTAAAATTACTAAGAATGAGAGGACTGAACCATGAAAGAAAAATTTATTGAAAACGGAATTGAGTACGTAAGGCATGGAGATTATTATTTGCCTAATTTTGAAGTGCCGCAATGCGAATATGAAATCGGACGATTCGGCAGAGTGAGAAAGCATTTTTTAAAAATGAATAAACCATGTCAGTACAACACGCTTTTAATGACCGGAAAACTGTTTGAGCATCTGCATGAAGTCGACGAGCAAGCACAGGAAATTTTAGAACAATTTATGAAGGACGCAGAGAAAACTGCTCCCAATAAGGCAACGAACCAAATGGAATGGGTTGGGCATATGAACAACGCCAAAGCCTCCGCAATGGGGGTTATAAATCACAAGTTGATTTACATATAAAGTAGGAACTTTGTTCTAACAAGCATAGCATTTGGATGCCCAAATTCTCCGTTTTAGTGGCGTTGCCCCTAATACCCCAATGCAGAAAGGAGAATTTTCATGCGAGCGAGAAACAACAGAATGATGCTTCGGCTCAGTGATAATGAATGTCAGACTTTGAAACAATCGTCTGAAAAAGTTGGTGTCCCCAGAGAAGTATATCTGCGGATGCTGATTATGGGAACACAACCGAAGGAAAAACCGCCAGCTGATTTTTACGGTATGATGAAAGAATTAAACGCTACCGGAAACAGTCTGAATCAGATTGCAAAGGTGGCAAACTCAAAAGGATTTATCAATGTAAAAGCATACGAGGAAAATGCTTGTAAGTTAAACAAATTTATCACAGAAATAAGCAAGGTGGTCTTTGTGCCCGAAAGGAGGGATGATAAATGGCTGCTACAAGAATTTGGTCTATAAAAGGTCGGCTTGACAGTGTGATAAATTATGTCACAAATCCGGAAAAGACGGACGGCAGCAAATATACCGATACTGAATTGCAAGCCTTGGCGGATGTAATTGATTACGCCGAGGACGGAGCGAAAACACATAACAAGGTTTATGTTTCGGGGATAAATTTATCCCCGAACATTGCCCGTAATCAAATGGTGATGACAAAACTGCAATTCGGAAAAACGGATAAAATCTTGGCTTATCACGGCTACCAAAGTTTTCTGTCCGGCGAGGTCACTCCCGACCAGGCTCACGAAATCGGTGTGGAGCTTGCGAGGCGTTTGTGGGGCGATAGGTTTCAAATTTTGATTACAACGCACCTCGATAAAGAACATCTGCACAATCATTTTTGCCTAAACTCCGTTTCATTTGTTGACGGAAAGAAATTCAGGGGCGGAAGTAAGGCATATTGGCAAATGAGAGCAGAGTCGGACAAAATCTGTGCTGAATACGGTTTGTCTGTAATTAAAAATCCCGGCAAGGGTAAAAATTATGCCGAATGGAAAGCTGAGCACGATGGTAGACCTACCATCAGAGGTCAAATAAAAGAGGAGCTTGATGAAATTATCAAGTGTTCATATACATAAGAGCAGTTTCGGAAAATATTAAAACAGCGTGGGTATGAGGTCAAGCGTGATGTAAAATATGTTGCGTTAAAGCCGGCGTTTTCGCAGAGGTATATACGACTGAAATCGCTTGGTAAGAATTACAGTGAGGAGGCAATAAGGCAACGAATTATTGCGGCGAGGAACGGCATACGAGCTTTTGATAAGCCAAAATCAGATTATAACGCTTGGCTTAATAAATATGAGCCGACCAAGCTGCACGGATTTAAAGCGTTGTATTTTCACTATCTGTACTTGTTCGGAAAGATACGCAAAAAGGAAACACCGCAGCGAGTTTCGTTTTATATGCGTGATGAACTCATAAAATTTGAACGATATCAAGAACAGTTTCGGTTTCTGTATGATAATGATATTGAAACGGTAGAGCAGTTGACCATATTCAAGGAAAATGCTGAAAATAAAATTGATGAGCTGACTATTCGGAGAAGCAAATTGTATGATAAAACCGACTCAACGGCAGAAATCAAGACAATAAACGCAGAATTGCGAGAATTACGGAAAGATGTGCGAACCTGCAACAATATCTTTGAGGACGCCGAGCGTATCAGAGAACATACAGAATATGTTGCACGGCTTGAAAAAGAAGCAAATGAACATCAAAAGCAACGAATTGTGAAAAATAGATTTATTTAACAAATGGCAAGAAATAAATCTTAAAATCTTTGCAAATGTAAAGAAATCCATTGACAAACAGCGAGAAAAATGTTATAATTTCTGTATATTTAATATGAGGGGTATAATAATGACTGCTTTTGAAATCTTGTTGGACATTTCAAATAAAAATAACGGTTTGATACTGACAAAAACTGCTGCTGATAACGGTGTAAGCAGGGCGAGTCTTTCTCAACTATGCAAAGCCGGAAAAATATCAAGGGTTGCCAAGGGGCAGTATGTTTTGGCTGATGCGTTGAACGATGAAATGCTGTCACTCAGCATTCGCTCCGATTTAATAGTGTTCTCTCATGAAAGTGCGTTGTTCTTAAACGGCATTTCTGAGAGAACTCCGTTTGAACACACTGTAACTATACCATCTTCCAAAACTTTGGCTCGCTCGATTAGTGAGCAATGTAAAATATATTACATTAAAGATGATTTGCATAATATGGGTAAGGTGCAGTTGATTACCACTATGGGAAATAGCGTTCCGGCGTACGATATGGATAGAACTATATGCGATATTGTCAGAAGCCGCAGCAGAATTGCCGATGAAACCTTTCTTTCGTCATTAAAGCAATATGCCGCAAATCCCAATAAAAACCTTGCAAATCTTAGCATATATGCAAGCAAAATGGGAATTTTGCAACAAGTGAGAAAATATTTGGAGGTGTTGTTATGAGTAACGCAAAGGCAATGAGCCTGAAAGCGAAAATACGAAATATAGCAAAATCGAAGAATATTCCCGCACAGGTTATATTGCAGAATTATATGTTTGAAAGATTTTTAAATAGGCTGTCTGTTTCGGAGTATAAAGAAAAATTCGTGTTAAAGGGCGGTATGCTTGTTGCGGCACTGGTCGGGCTTGATAATCGTGCAACTATGGATTTGGATACTACGCTCAAAAATCTGCCGCTCACACCGGAAGCCATTGAAAAAGCGTTAAGCGAGATTTTTGGAATTGACCTAAATGATGATGTGAAATTTCGTTTGAAAAGCATTTCACCCATTCGTGAAGATGATATTTATGGCGGATATAGGGTGGCGTTGGATGCGATTTATGAAACAATCGTAACGCCGATGACAATAGATGTTTCAACGGGCGATGTTATTACACCAAACGCCGTGCAATTTAGCTTCACCGGAATTTTTGATGATGAACTTAAATTTGAACTGTGGGCGTATAACATAGAAACGGTTTTAGCCGAAAAGATTGAAACAATTCTCAGAAGGAGCGTCTTTAATACACGCCCGAGAGATTTTTACGATGCGTACATACTTATTACAACACAAAAATTTGATAAAGCTGTGTTTGCTGAAGCGTTAGAAAAAACTATTGAGCATAGAGGAACTAAAGATCAGATAAATGATTATATGGATACTATGACTGTTATTGAAAATAGCGATGCATTAAAGACGATGTGGAGTAATTATCAAAAACAGTTTGCTTATGCGAATGATATTGGCTTTGACGATGTATGTGATGTAATTAGAAATCTAATAATTAACATAAATTAAGCCCTGTTTAAGAAAAATAATACACAAGCAAAGTTAAATACCTGTCATAAAAAAAAATGACAGGTATTTTCTATGAAAAAATTTCAAAAAAGCTTGACAACCTGAAAACCATATGATATAATTCTTTATGAAGAAACGAAAGAGCCATCCTATACGACGGCAATCGTTATAGGACGGCTTCCCTCTTTATATATATATATTCTTATTATATTGTATCACAAAACGGTCGATTTGTCAATGAGGGGCGTTTCAAATTTTTAGAAAGGAGAGAACCTCTCATGATTTATTATGTTAACAAAAATGCACAGTCTGACGGTACGCACGAGGTACATAATAGCGACTGCGAATGGCTGCCTGATGTTGAAAATCGCATTCTGCTTGGTTCGTTCAATGATGGAAAAGAAGCAGTAAAGGCGGCAAAGTCATATTACAGCAATGTTGATGGATGCTATTTTTGCTGTAAAGAAGCGCATACACGCTAAGATTACATTTGGTCGGGCTCATGTAAATGAGCCCGATCCTTATGGAGGATCAACATGAAAAAGTATAAAATATCCGAAATAGCAGATGTGCAAAGCGGCTTGGTATTAAGCAGAAAAGCAGCAAAGAAGACTGATGGTAAATACCCTTATCAAAGATTAACGCTGAGATCTGTAACAGAGGATTGCTTGTTTGACAATACATCTTTCGAAACATATGATGCGTGTGAATTTGTTGATAAACAATTCATTACTCATAAAAATGATATTATTGTTAGACTTTACTACCCGATATGTGCAACATTGATTACGAAAGAAAACGAAGGGCTGATTGTACCTTCTCAATTGGGAATTATTCGTTTAAAAGAAGATTGCCCATTTTTGCCGGGATTTGTGAGTGCTTATTTGATGAACGAAAGAAATTTGAAAAGTTTAATCGAAGGAGCCGGTATGGCAGCACAAAAGATTGTGAAAATAGGTAATATAGCCGAATTGGAAATACCCTGTTTGCCAATTGAGAAACAGAAAATCATTTCCGACATTTGTAACGAACAACTAACTATAGTTGCTTTGTATAAAAAAATTATTGAGCAAGAGACACTACGAACAAAATCTGTTATTAAGGATATAATCGGAGGAAAAAGATAATGAGTACGACAAAGAAGGATATAACAAGTGCACTGATGAGAGGTGCGGATTCGCTCCGTGACACAATAGATGCCGCAAATTACAAGGACTATGTTCTTCCAATTATGTTTGTTAAGTATCTTAGCGATTGCTATAACGAAGAAGTCGAAAAACTTGAAAAGGAATACAGCGGTGCAAGACCTGAAAGACTTGAAAGACAGAAGCGGTATTTGCCTTTTAGAGTTGCAGAGTCTTGTAATTTTAAAACATTGTTTGACCAAAGATATGCGGAAAACATTGGCGAGCTTATTAATATGGCAATGCGTCAAATTGAAGCAGATAACAATCAGCAGTTAGCAGGGGTTCTAAACACTGTTGATTTCAATAGTGAAAATGCTCTTGGAACAAAAGATCATAAAAATGCAATACTGCGTACGTTGCTTGAAGATTTCGAGCCGCTTGATTTAAGACCATCACAGATAGAAGTTAAAGAAGGACAAGTGCCTGCTGATGTAATCGGTGATGCTTATGAGTATATGATTGGTGAATTTGCGAGAATGGCGGGAAAGAAAGCGGGATCTTTCTACACGCCTGCTGCCGTGTCTGAAATTATGGCTCGTATTGTAAATGTTCAGTCAGGAGACCGTGTTTATGATCCGACATGCGGTTCGGGTTCGCTTTTGATAAAAGCTGCAAAGAAGCAGAATGCAAGTCAAGTTACCATTTATGGTCAGGAAGTAAACGGTTCTTCTGTTGCTATGGCAAAAATGAATATGTACATTCATGAAATTCGTGATGCAAAAATTGCGTGGGGTGATACACTTGCAAATCCTGCATTTAAAGATGATGACGGCAATTTACTCTTATTTGATGCAATAGTTGCAAATATGCCTTTCAGCAAAGATAAGTGGGCGGCAGGGTTTAATCCCGGCGGTGAGGCTGTGGGAAGTGGTGTAAAACAATTCAAGATGGAGCCTTCACTTGATAGGTATCACAGATTTGATTGGGGAGTTCCTCCTGCAAGTAAAGGCGATTGGGCGTTTCTTCTTCATATGATAAAAAGCCTTGCTATTGATGGCACTATCGCAGCTGTTGCTCCGCATGGTGTTTTATTCAGAGGCTCAGCGGAAGGTAAAATCAGGCAGCGAGTAATTGAAGAAAACATATTGGATGCCGTTATTGGCTTGCCTGAAAATTTGTTTTACGGAACATCAATTCCTGCTTGTATCCTTGTGTTTAAAAAAGGACGTAAAACTGACGATATTCTCTTTATTGATGCAAGCAAAAAAGATGAAAACGGTGATTTAAGATATATTAAGGCTACCAACCAAAACGAGCTTGGCAAAAAACATATTGACGATATTGTCAAAGCCTATAAAAATAGAGTTGATATAGATAAGTTTGCCCATGTTGCAACACTCGATGAGATTAAGGAAAATGATTTTAACCTCAATATTCCTCGTTATGTGGACACATTTGAGGAAGAAGAATTGGTTGATATCGAAGAGGTTCAAAAAAGTATTGCTGATTTGAAAATTGAAATTGCAGAAGCAGAAGAGAAAATGGACGAGTATCTCAGAGCGCTTGGGTTATAAAAAGGGGGATATTATGTTTCGTAGTTTTATTTACTTAGACACAGATAAATTAAACACATATAAAAGACAGATTGAAGGCAGTACATTAAACCTTAAATCTGCAACTATGAAAAAAAGCAAAAACGCTTCTGCAGAACTCAAAGGTCTTGGTGGCAAAATTGGCAACGAAACTCAAGTCGAAGGTGAATATACAAGCGATCCAAGCTATGAGTATGATAAATTTGAAGCGTTGCTGAATGATATGTTGGGGGACAATTATTTTGATTTGGTATTGAATGATTTTGATCTTACTACTCTTCCTGCGATGAGCATTATGAGAATAAATAGCTCATTCACAGTCCCTGAATCTTTCGATATGGTAAATGTCATTGAAAAATTCAAGCCTATGCTTATGGGACAAATTGATGCTAATTCGACAGGTGAACAGGAAGCATTAGAACGCATTCTTGGTAAGGCTTCTGCGGATGTTCCAATTGTTTCTGAATTTGCGGATGTTGCTATCTCCGGAAAATTGAATGCAAAATATCTTCTGGAAGATTATGCTCAATTAGAAGAATACAGCGAACAAGATGTGTTTATTTTATGTAAAGTTGTAGGGTTAATGCAAAAAGAGAGTGTTGAGATATTTGATCCTTTAAAAGATTTTATCAGACTATTGCTGAACAACAGAAAATTGCAGAAATTCTTATGCAATGTGATAAATTGATTGAACTCTATCAGAGCGAAATAGATGAATTACAGAAGATGAAAAAGGTATATTTAAGCAAGATGTTTCCTAAAAAAGGGGAAAATATTCCCGAATCGCGTTTCCCTCAATTTACCGACTCTTGGGAACAGCGTAAGTTGGGAGAAATATTTAAATATGAGCAGCCTCAAGCCTATATTGTTGAAAGCACAGAATATGATGATAAGAATGATATTCCCGTTTTGACGGCTGGACAAAGTTTTATTTTAGGTTATACAGACGAGCATTTTGGTATAAAAGAAGCAAATGAAGATAATCCTGTTATCATATTCGACGACTTTACAACATCGTCGCATTATGTAGATTTTCCTTTTAAAATTAAGAGTTCTGCGATGAAGTTGCTTACTCTGAACAATCAAAAAGACGATATTTATTGTGTTTTTAATGTGTTGCAGAATATCAGCTATGTTCCTGTTAGTCACGAGCGTCATTGGATTTCAACTTTTTCTAAATTCAATGTACTTTTACCTAAAAGTGCTGATGAACAGAAACAAATAGGATTATATTTCAAGAACCTCGACAGCCTTATCACCCTTCATCAGCATAAGTTGGAGGAAATGAAAAAATATAAAAAATCTCTAATGCAATTATTATTAACAGGAATTGTGAGGGTATAGAAATGACGGAACAAAATTTAAAAGATTTATGTAAATGGGCGTTAGAAAACAGCAATAAACCATTATCAGAAGAACAAAAAGAACTTCTAAAACATGCAATTGACAATTCGAAAACCGTTGAAAATTTATTCACAACAGCTATTATTTCAAATTTAATTAGCTGATTTAAGGAGCAATAATTATGCCGGATCACAGAATATTTAATGAGCGTCCTGAATCGCAGGACAGGGCGCTCAAGGTTATAGAAAAATTAGGATATACATTTATTTCAAGGAGTGAGGCTGAGAAAAAGCGTGGCTTTTTAAATCACGTCTTATTTAATTATGAGCTTGAGAAATATCTGAGCACACAAACGTATAAATACGGAGAGGACGAAAGATTTTTTTCGGGTGGCTCTATTTCTTCTGCCATTCGTGCATTAGAGGTTAAGAATATTCCAGACCTCTATACTGCAAATAAAACTGTTCACGAGCTTATGTGTGGCGGCAAAAGTATGGAAGAAGATTTGCCTAACGGAACAAGACAATCCTTTGACATTGGATTTATAGACTTTGAGCACCCCGAAAACAATATTTTTCAGGTTACGGACGAATTTGAAGTTGAAAGAACGAACGGAAAATTTGCTCGCCCTGATATTGTTGTACTCATTAATGGTATTCCTGTTGTAGTTATTGAGTGTAAAAAATCAAGTGTAGATGTTATGGAGGGTGTAACTCAGAATATCAGAAATTGGGGACCTGACTACATACCTCAGTTATTCCAATATTCACAGCTTGTAATAGCTATGAATCCTGATAAAGTTTTATACGGAACCTGCGGAACTCCGGCTAAATATTTTGTGCCCTGGCATGAAAATGATAATAATTGGCATGATGAATGGTGCAGAAAGTGTTCGCCTGATGGCGAGATAAGAGAGCAAGACCGTGCGCTTGTATCATTATTGCATCCCGAAAGATTACTTGACCTTATTCAAAATTTTATTATTTACGACAACAATGTAAAAAAAGTAGCACGATATAAGCAGTATTTTGCGGTTAAGAAATGCATGAATCGTATTTTGCTTCGTGATAATGCCGGAACAAGAAACGGTGTTGTATGGCATACTCAGGGAAGTGGAAAAACCATCACAATGATTATGCTCACAAAAATGCTGTTAAAAGAAAGTCTTAAGCGTGATAGCAAAATAAAAAGACCGAGATTTATTATGGTAACAGACCGTGTTAATCTTGATAAGCAGATAAGAGATAACTTTATCAATGCTCAGATGAGTCCTAATAGGGCAAAGACGGGTAAGGGCTTGGTAGAACTTCTGAAAAAGGAGGAAAACACAGTTATTACTTCGATTGTCAACAAGTTTGAAGCGGCGATTAAATTAGAGTACTGTAATGATAGCGAAAATCTATTTGTTTTCATTGATGAAGGACATAGAACACAATACGGAAAACTTAATCTGTATATGGATAAGGTTCTTCCTAATGCAGTTAAAATCGCCTTTACGGGAACTCCATTGATAGAGAAACCGAAGAAAAATGATAAGAGAGACATAAAACCTCAGCGAGATACATTTAAAAAATTCGGTGATTTGATTGATAGTTATACCTTTAAGGATGCTATTGATGACAAAGTTACTGTGCCTATTATCTATGAGGGTAGGGTTATTCCACAGCACGTTACAAGTCAGCAAATCAATGAGCATTTGAAGCATATAACGGTAGGTCTGAATGAAAATGCAAGACGAGATTTGGAGCAAAAATATAGTCGTTATGTTGCGCTTGCCCAAACAGACCAAAGATTGAGGATGGTAGCATTTGACTTATACGAACATTTTATAAGCTATGTTAAACCAAAGGGATTTAAAGCTATGCTTACCTGCTCATCTCGTGTGGCTGCGGTTGAAATGTTTTATCTTTTAAATAGCTTTGACGGAATTACGCCTGCAGTTGTAATCACACCTAATTCAGCTAAAGAGGGCGAGGATGAAGTTAATACAAGTGAAACAAAAAAACGTATTGGTGACTTTTTTGCCAAAGAAATTGATCCGTTATATAAAAACAATTACGATGCCTATGAGGATTGGGTTACAAATGAGTTTGTTGATCCTGAAGGAGATATCAATTTGTTAATTGTAAAAGATAAGTTGTTGACAGGTTTTGATGCTCCTCCGGCGGCAGTTTTGTATGTGGATAAAAAATTGCAAGACCATACTCTGCTTCAGGCAATTGCTCGTGTTAACCGAGTTTTTGAAAATAAGGATTTTGGATTGATTGTTGACTATATAGGCATATTTAAAAAACTTAATTCTGCATTGGATTTATATGCTGACTCCACCTCCGGTATGGATGGATTTAATGCACAGGACATTGAAGATGCTATTGCTTCGGTATCTGAGCAAAAGTCAAGACTTGAAGAACTTCATAAAAACTTATGGACTATATTTGAAGGTATAGACAGAAACGAAACTAAGCCGAATGTATGGCAAGAAAGATTGAGAGAATATGATATAAGAGCCAAGTTCTATGAAACTCTTTCTGCTTATGCAAAACTTGTTGACCTGATGTATTCAAGTTTTGATTTCTTTGAAGCTGTTGGATTTGAACAGGCAGAAGCATATAAAAAAGATTATATTTTCTTCAAAAAATTGAAAGATAGTGTAACTCTGAGATTTAATGACAGAGTGGATTTTTCAAAATACGAAGATGGTGTTAGACAACTTCTTAACACATATGTTACCGCTGAAGATGCTAAAATTCTCATAGAACCTCTTGATATTCTTAATAAAGATAAAATGGAAGAGCAAATGGCTATTCTCGGAACAAAAGAAGCAAAAGCTGAAGCAATCCAATCAAGGCAGGTTGAGGTTTTAGAAAGTGAACGTTTCGACGATCCTATAAAATATCTTTCTTTTATGGAGAGAATCAATAAAACACTTGAAGAATACATGAAGGAAAGAGATAGCGAAAAATATCTGTCATCTATGGAAGAAATTGCTGAAGATTACAGAAAAGGTCGCAGTAATGCAACATATCCTCAAAACATTGTTCATGATAGCGAAGCTAAGTCTTTCTATGGAAGTATTTGCAGTGGATTGAAGAAAGCTATCGGTAATGCAGATGGATATGAAACAGAAGCTACGGGTTTCTTGGCATTACAAATCAAAGATATTGTTGCACAAAATGCAAAACGAGATTGGCGAGATAATGTTATTGTACACAGAAATATAAAAAAATTATTGGATGATGCATTATTTGATTATATGGAAGATAATAATTTGGATTGGTCTTTGGATACTATTGATATTATTATTGATGAGATAATGCTAACGGCAAAAAAGGTATATTAAGATGCAAACAAGTATTTTAGAATTAAATTGCAAAAATCAATCAATACCTATCGTGGTAGAACGGAAAAACATTAAGACTATCCGTTTAAAAGTTTATCCGGAGTCTGTTGTTAAAATTTCTTCTCCGTATTCTGTATCGGATGAAGTACTTATAGATTTTGTGTCAACACGGCAGAAATGGATTGAAGAAAAATTGGAAAAGTTTGCTGAGACGAAGGGTTATGCTGCTACTACAGTAATTAAAAATGGTATGTCTATAAAAATGTTGGGTGATGATTTGATTTTTGCAGTAAGACAATGTGATAAAAATTTAATGTATCGAGAAGGTAAAATACTGCATATTTGTACTACTGATACTGAAAATCAAGAGAAGATTATGAAGCAATTTGATAAATGGTGGAGAAAGGAATCTTTGGAAATTCTAAAGCACCATGTAGATGTCATTTATCCAATTATAAAAAAATATGATATTCCATATCCTAGTATATACTTGAAGAAGATGAAAACTCTTTGGGGCAGTTGTAGTGTGAATCGTAATAAAGTTACATTCAATCAGTATTTAACCAAAGCAAAACCTGCTTGTATTGAATATGTTGTTTTACACGAGTTAGTTCATTTCTTGTATCCTAACCATAGCAAAAAGTTTTACGATTTTCTTAGCAGTTATATGCCTGATTGGAAGGAAAGAAAAAAAGTTTTAGATACAGAGGTAGTACACGGATTATAAGGAGGGATAAATTATGGCAATTATACATGATGCAAAAGACCAATTCTATTCATATGCAAAAGAGTTTTTAGGAGCTGAATTGGAGCAATTGTTAGATAGTGATGACAAAAAAGATGAGTTTTACAGTTTATGTAAGAAATTTTCAGAAATTTCGTTAAATGCACCAAAATTTAAAGATCCTAAAACCGGTAAAGTGGAAGGTTGCTTTCAATACGATGATATGGATTCCGCAAAAGAAGCGACTGTGGAATTTGTAAAAAAATATAATATTCATAATCTCGATGCTTTTATGGAAAGCATACATAGATTGCACGGACATGCAGTTGAATGGGATGATGCTCGAGCGAAAAGTGGTTTCGTACAAGCCGAATCGTATAATTATAATGGAGGTTTTTTCGGAACATATTATAATTTTAAATGTTTGCCGGATGATGTATGGGAAGATATATGCAAAGAAATCATTGAGGCAATCAATAAAAAATGATGTGATAACAAATTGATAACAGATAACACTAAAGACCAAATAATTAAAAGATTTTAAGCGGAATCGGCGAAGAAAACGGCTTAAAATCAGGCGAAACAACTAAAATCACGCTATAACGCACCGAGTGGGAGTAATAAACAAAGCCTTCGGAATCAGATATAAAACCTTGTCTTTCGAAGGCTTGTTTTTATCTCCACAAAATAATTGTAAATTCTAAAAAAAACATATTGACAAAACACAGAAAATCTGATATAATAATAATTCGTTGGGTGTGCTGTTGTAGCTCAGTAGGTAGAGCACTTCCTTGGTAAGGAAGAGGTCGGCAGTTCAAATCTGCTCAACAGCTTAAAAATCGAGGTTTAAATGCCTCGATCTTTTTGTGCTTTAAAACAATCGTTTTTGACTTTTAACCAAAAATGAATTTCCCAAAAAAAGTTATTATATTTTTTGCGTTATTAAAATTCACTTTTTCAATCCCAAAATTATCCTATAAATATTTTTACATAAAACTCCTTAATATGCAGATAATATATTCGAAAACAATTGCAAAAGGAGTATTTTATATATGAAAGCAACCGGAATTGTAAGAAGAATAGACGATCTCGGAAGAGTAGTTATTCCGAAAGAAATACGCAGAACTATGAGAATACGCGAGGGAGACCCTTTGGAAATATTTACGGATAGGGAAGGGGAAGTTATATTTAAAAAATATTCACCGATAGGTGAACTAGGAGAGTTTGCAGGCAAATATGCCGAATCATTGTATAAAACATCCGGAAAACCCGTTTGTATTACCGATAAGGATTCTATAATAGCCGCAGCCGGTGCTCCGAAAAAAGATCTGATTGAAATGCCGCTCAGTTCCGATATGGAAAAAATAATGGAAGAAAAAACAAATTTCATCTGCAACGGAGATAAAAAGCTGAAAATTACCGATCAAAGCGATAAATATACTCTCGGAGTTGTTTCTCCGATTATTTCGGAAGGAGACGCCATCGGTAATGTTGTTATAATGAACGACAACAGCAACACGGGAATGACTGATGTCGAAGTTAAACTTGCAGGTGCCGCATCTATGTTTCTTGGCAAACAGATGGAACTTTGAATAAAGCTTTATAAGCAGAGAATCGGTATATTTACAATGTCGTTTCTCTGCTTAATATTAGCATGATTATATATCCAGCTCCTGCGGAGCGCCGTGACCGCCGAATACCATCCAATGCCCGCTTGATAATATTTCTGTTATTTTTTTTCTTTCTTCTGCGGCAAGGTTTTTATCGGTATCAACCGATGTCATAAGATACGGTGCAAGAGCATTAAATTTTCTTTGTTCCACGGTAAACCCCTTTATATTAACAAGAATATCCCCTGTAAAAACCGTATGATTATAACGGTCAATATAGACGGTTTCACCTTGCACATGTCCGCCCTTAAATTCAATGCATTCAAACTGAAGTTTACCGAAATCCAGACAACCTATTTTTTCGCTCAAATTCAGCAGCTTACTGTTTCTGCCGCCTATAACACGCAGCTTGCCTATCTGAATCGGTTTGTAATGAGACAAAATTTTGCTTATTCGTACATATGGAGCATGATACGGATTTTGTTCGCGTATATTTGCTGTTTTGGAATCGTCATTCACAAAATTGTTATAGCATTTTTTGCTCACGTAAACGCCGTCAAAATATTCGGCAATTCCGACATGATCTATATCGGCATGCGTTAAAATGAGAACCTTATTCAAAAAATCAAAGTCAGGAAATTTTTGCTTGATTATCCGTATAGCTTCGTCTTTATAACATGTAAAACCGCCGTCAACACATATTAAATCTGTTTCTGTTTTTATAAGGCAGATATTGCTTCCGCACGGCGGTTCGATAAGCGTGACGCAATATCCCGGATTATTGTATTCGGTAATACGCGGGCTGAAATTTTCATTTTTATAATTTATCATTGCTTCGGCAAATTTTCCGATGTATTCAAATGTTTTATATGGAGGTTTGTTTTCTTTCGTAAGCATTTCCATAATCATATTGGATTCTATCATTACGGTTTTCTTTTCCGATTCGTTAAGCTTGCAGATGTCGGATATCTTATTTGCAAACGATATGTAAAACACAGTGTTGTCAAGTGATATACCCGCCGGATCATAATCGATTATTTTAACATCGCATAAAGCCGATGCGCTTTTTATCAGGTCTGATATTTCTTCGTTATTATGAATAAACAACCCCATTCTAAAATTCTGATATCCGCTTCCGTCCGAACGCGAACTTATATAAGAAATATTTATGTTGTGATTTTCGATAATTTCGAGTATTGGTTCAACCGTACCCGGAACATCTTTTAATCTGAATTCTATAAGTATGACATTGCCCATGCTTGCGGAATCGGATATGTAGCCTATTTCCTTAAGCTTTTCAGCAGCTTCATTCATACTGTCGCTGTCACCATCAGCTTCAATAAAAAGCATATGTGAATCTACAGCTTTATTATAGCTAACTCTTGTAATATTAAGATTCAGGGCGGCAAACACTTTGCCGGCCGTCAAAAACGCGCCTACTTTATTAGGCATTGTTGTTGTAAATGTTTTTCTCATGGTCAACCTCCGATTTTATTCGGTAAATATATGTTATTCTATAATTATAAAGCATATATTACAAAAATGCAACATTATACTTTGATTTTTCTTACCTTTCTTTTTAAATTAACCCTTGCATTATATTGGATTTTGATATATAATATATTAAATGTGTATATTTATGTTTACAATCGGAGGATAATAATGAGTAACGTATATGATATTTTAAAAGGAAGAGGCCTGATAGCCCAGGTGACGCATGAAGACGAAATAAGAGAATTGCTCGGCAATGAGAAAGTAACTTTCTATATAGGATTTGATCCGACTGCTGACAGCCTCCATGTCGGACATTTTCTTCAAATGATTGTTATGCGTCACATGCAGATGCACGGTCACAGACCGATTGCTCTTGTGGGTGGCGGAACCGGTCACATAGGTGATCCGTCCGGCAGAACCGATATGAGAAAAATGATGACGGATGATGTTATAAATCATAACTGTGAGTGCTTTAAAAAACAGCTTTCAAAAATAATCGATTTTTCAGACGGGAAAGCTCTTATGATTAATAATGCCGATTGGCTCCTTAATCTTAATTATGTTGAGTTTTTAAGAGATATCGGGGCATGTTTCTCGGTTAATAAAATGCTTACCGCAGAGTGCTTTAAGCAAAGACTTGAAAAAGGATTGTCATTCCTTGAGTTTAACTACATGCTTATGCAGAGCTACGATTTTCTCATGCTAAGCAGAAACTATAATTGTAAGCTTGAGCTTGGCGGTGATGATCAGTGGAGTAATATTCTCGGAGGTATAGAACTTTGCCGCAGAAAAGACAGAAAACAGGTTTACGGCATGACATTTACCCTGCTTACCAACAGTGAAGGTAAAAAAATGGGTAAAACACAAAGCGGTGCTCTTTGGCTTGATCCCGAAAAAACATCACCATATGATTTTTATCAATACTGGATAAATGTTGATGATGCCGACGTAATTAAATGTTTAAAACTTCTTACGTTTCTTCCTCTTGAAGAAATTAATAAAATGGCAAAATATAAAGACGCCGAAATTAATAAAGCCAAGAAAGTTCTTGCATATGAGGTAACAAAGCTTGTTCACGGTGAAGCAGAGGCCGACAAAGCAAGAGAAGCCGCCGAAGCTGTTTTCGGATCGGGTATGAATTCCGAAAATATGCCTACTACCGAAATCGGCAAAGATGAATTTGAAAATAAAATATCAATACTTGATGCTCTTGTTAAAATGGGTATTATTTCATCCAAGGGAGAGGGCAGAAGATTAATTCAGCAGGGTGGAATAACCCTTAACGGCAATAAGCTTTCCGACGTTAACTATATTCTTTCGGATTCCGATTTTGACGGCGGAGAAGCCACAATAAAAAAAGGAAAAAAAGTCTTTCACAGATTGGTTATCAAATAACATTAGGAGGTAATTTTTTTGAAATACTGCAGCACAAGAAATAAAGAAATAAGTATTAATTCGGCAAATGCCATAAAGAATGGTATTTCAAACGAAGGCGGCTTATATGTTCCGGTTGAAATACCAAAGATTACACTTGAAGAAACAGAAAAGCTGTCGTCCTTAAAATATAAAGACAAAGCCTCTTATATTTTAAAGAAATATTTGACCGACTATTCATCGGAAGATGTTGAGGATTGCTGCGAAAAGGCATACAGCGCCGATAAATTCGGATCGGATAATACGGCTCCTCTTCATTATTTGACTGAAAACGAGTCCGTTCTCGAACTTTGGCACGGTCCGACATGTGCATTTAAAGACATGGCATTGCAGATTCTTCCTCATTTGCTTACAAAAGCTATTTCAAAAACCTGCGAAAATAATGAGGTTATTATTCTTGTTGCAACATCCGGAGATACGGGTAAAGCTGCTCTTGAGGGATTTAAAGATGTGCCGGGAACAAAAATACAGGTTTTTTATCCCGTAGACGGTGTTTCAAAAATCCAAAAGCTGCAAATGGCAACCCAGGATGGAAATAATGTATCGGTGTGTGCGGTCAAAGGTAATTTTGATGACGCGCAGACAGGTGTAAAAAAGATATTCACAAATAATGAGTACAAAGACAAGCTGCAAAAAAAAGGATTCAGTTTATCATCAGCCAATTCGATAAATTGGGGGCGTCTTGTTCCACAGATTGTGTATTATTTTTCTGCATACTGTGATTTGTTGTCCGACGACAGAATTTCTTTGGGGGATAAGATAAATATTGTTGTACCCACGGGTAATTTCGGCAATATTCTTGCGGCATTTTATGCAAAAATGATGGGGCTTCCGGTAAATAAACTTGTTTGCGCTTCTAACAGCAACAATGTTTTGACCGATTTTTTAACAACCGGTATATACGACAGAAACAGAAGCTTCCATACAACTGTTTCGCCTTCTATGGACATACTTATTTCAAGTAATCTCGAAAGGCTTCTGTTTTATCTTTCCGATTTTGACGATAACCTGATAAGCGGCTATATGGATGAGCTCTCAAAATCAGGTAAGTACGAGGTTGACAGCAATATAAAATCAAAAATTAAAGAATTTTTTGCCTGTGGTTATGCCGATGAAGAAGAAACGAAAAAAACTATTTCCGATACATTTAAAAAATACGGATATGTTATCGATACACATACTGCCGTAGCGGTTTCGGTATACAATAAATATAAAGAGACAACAGGTGATTTAACGCCGACGGTTATTGCGTCAACTGCAAATCCGTTTAAATTTAATAAAGCCGTAATAAGTGCAATTGAACCTGATGTTGATTTGAGTTCAAAGGATGAATTTGAGTTACTTGAAATTCTTTCCGAAAAAGGCAGTATTCAAATTCCCGAAAATCTTTCATGCCTTAAAAACAAAGAAGTCAGATTTAAAACCGTATGTGATAAAGATGATATGATTAATCAAACAGATTCTTTTTTGAATTTGAGAGGATGAAAAATTTGAATAATGAATTATCGGCGGTTATAGCAGCCGGCGGCATCGGTTCAAGAATGGGTGCTGATATTCCCAAACAGTTTATAAAAATAAACGACAAAGAAATTATATTATATACAATCGAAAAGTTTTTAAAGTGCAATATATTTAAAAAAATAATAGTTGTATGTCATTCCGATTATGTCGATATGTTAAATGAGCTTGTAACTAAATATGACAGCAGTGCATTGTATGTTACAAAAGGCGGTGATACTCGCCGGAAATCCGTGTTTATCGGTATTTCACAAGTGCTGGATTGTAAATATGTATTGATACATGATGCGGTCAGATGTTGCATTGATACAGAAGATATACTGAAAATATGCGATGAGGTAAAAAAAGGACCTTGTGCGTTCGGTGTCAGAGTGACAGATACCGTAAAACAGGCTGATAATAATAACATAATTAAAAAAACTGTGGACCGCTCTGATTTATGGCTAATTCAAACTCCGCAGGCATTTGAAACGAAACTTATATTTGATGCCCATAAAAAAGCTGCTCGGGATAATATAATTCTAACCGACGATTGCTCGGCTGCGGAATATTCCGGTTTAAAAGTGAAAATACTTGAAGGCAAGTATGAAAATATAAAAATAACAACAAAATCAGATATTATGCTTGCAAAAACTTATTTGAACAGGAGTGAATAATTTGCGAACGGGCATTGGCTATGACGTACATAAGCTTGTCATCGGCAGAAAATTAATACTCGGCGGTGTTACAATACCGTATGAAAAAGGTCTTCTCGGTCATTCCGATGCTGATGTCCTGATTCATGCAATAGCTGATTCTCTGCTCGGTGCCGCAGCTCTCGGTGATATAGGCATACATTTTCCCGATACTTCGGATGAGTACAAGGGTATAAACAGTATGATAATATTAAAAAAAGTGAATGATATGCTTACGGACAAAGGATATGAAATATCAAATATTGATTCAATTATCGTTGCTCAAAAACCGAAATGCATGCCTTATATTATGCAAATGCGCGAAAATATTTCAAACTGTCTTGGGCTTAATATTTCACAAATAAACATAAAAGCCACGACAACAGAGGCGCTTGGATTTGAAGGCAGAGGAGAAGGTATTTCCGCTTACAGCAGCGCTCTTATAAATGAAATTCAAAGGGGTAAATAAAATGCTTACAGATATTCAGATTGCTCAGAATGCAAAAATGAAACATATAAGAGAAATTGCTGAATCAATAGGTCTTAGTGAAGGCGATATTGATTTTTACGGTAAATATAAAGCAAAGGTGTTGCCGTCAGCATATAAAAAATTCAAAAACAAACCCGACGGTAAACTGATTCTTGTAACAGCCATAAATCCCACTCCTGCAGGTGAAGGCAAAACAACCACAACCGTGGGCATAGGCGAGGCCATGAGTAAGCTCGGTAAAAATGCAATTATTGCCTTGCGTGAACCCTCACTCGGACCGGTAATGGGAATAAAGGGCGGTGCCGCAGGCGGCGGTTATGCTCAGGTTGTTCCCATGGAAGATATTAATTTGCATTTTACCGGTGATATGCATGCAATAACAAGTGCACATAATTTGCTCGCTGCTCTTCTGGATAACCACATTAAACAGGGTAATGTGTTGAATATCGACACTGCAAACATAGTTTACAAAAGAGTTATGGATATGAATGACCGTTCACTCAGAAATATAGTAATAGGTCTGGGAGGTAAGGTGAACGGTGTTCCGCGTGAAGACGGATTCATGATAACCGTTGCCTCGGAGGTTATGGCAATACTCTGCTTAGCCAATGACTTTGGCGATTTAAAACACAGACTTTCGAAAATAATTGTTGCATACGATAAAGGCGGCAATCCCATAACGGCCGGAATGCTTAAAGCAGACGGCGCCATGGCGCTTTTGCTTAAAGATGCAATCAATCCGAATTTAATACAAACTCTTGAAAATACACCGTGCCTTATGCATGGAGGTCCTTTTGCCAATATTGCGCATGGGTGCAACAGTGTTATGGCAACAAAACTTGCACTTAAGCTTTCTGATTATGTAATTACGGAAGCGGGCTTCGGCGCTGATTTGGGTGCCGAAAAATTTCTTGATATAAAGTGCCGCAGCGGTAATCTTTCACCCGATGTTATTGTTATAGTAGCAACCGTTCGTGCGTTAAAATACAACGGCGGAACAGATAAAAATAACTTAAAAGAAGAAAATGTTGCTGCACTTCAAAAGGGTTTATGCAATCTCGGACGACATATAGAAAATATGAAAAAATTCGGTGTAAATGTGGTGGTTGCAATTAATTCTTTTGAATCTGATACCGATAAAGAAAAAGAGTGTATCGTCAGCTACTGCAATAAATATGATGTGCCTGCAGAGTTTTCAACTGTTTTTGCCGATGGCGGCAACGGAGGAATAAAACTCGCAAAACTTATCTGTGATATTGCAGATAATAAAAAATCCGATTTTTCGCCTCTTTATGAGGTTAATTTATTGATAAAAGAAAAAATTGAAAAAATTGCGTTAGAAATGTATCGT
This sequence comes from uncultured Clostridia bacterium, assembly GCA_934463165.1. GTDB lineage: Bacteria > Bacillota > Clostridia > UMGS1810 > UMGS1810 > RGIG1828. Next base: position 226,558 of record CAKSJG010000001.1, on the reverse strand, counting down.
GCATCCAAAGTAAATTATACGCCGAAAGCAAATAAAAAGATTGCATCTTTTGAAAAGCTCGGTCTTGATAAGATACCGGTATGTATTGCCAAAACACAGTATTCCTTCAGTGATGATCCAAAACTTTCGGGAGCACCCGACAATTTTGAAATAACGGTTCGCGATGTTAATATTTCAAACGGTGCAGGGTTTATAGTGGCTTTAACAGGTGATATAATGACAATGCCCGGTCTTCCCAAAGAACCGGCTGCCAATAATATTGATATAGATATAGATGGCAAAATCATCGGTCTGTTTTAATTCGGAGGACTTATGCAATATATAACAAACTCTTATGAAGAAACAAGATTAATTGCACGTAAGTTTGCATCTGAGCTTAATCCGGGAGACGTTGTTACTCTCGACGGTGATCTCGGTGCAGGGAAAACCGCTTTCACAAGCGGTCTTGTCTCCGGACTCGGCAACAAAGAATACGTAACAAGTCCAACGTTTACGATTGTTAATGAATACAGAAAAGGAAACATTCCTGTTTTTCATTTTGATGTATACAGATTAGAAAGCATTGACGATTTGTACGATATAGGCTTTGACGATTATTTATCGCAAAACGGAATTTGCGTTATTGAATGGGCTGATATTATACGTGACGGTCTTGATATGCCGTACTATGAAGTTCGAATAAATAAAATTTTGGATAAATCGGAAGATACCAGAAGTATCTCCGTAATATACAGAGGGGATAATAAATGAAGATTTTAGCTATGGATACGTCCTCATCAAATGCCACGGTTGCATTGGCGGATAATGGTAAACTTACAGCCGAATATACAATAAGCAGCGAACGAGCTCATTCGCAAATAATTATGCCGATGGCAGAAGATATACTTTCGGGAGCACATGTATCCGTAAAAGATATTGATGTTTTTGCGGTGGCGCTGGGACCCGGGTCATTTACAGGTCTCAGAATTGGTATTGCAGCCATGAAAACCTTAGCATCGACACTTGATAAAAAAATAATAGGAATATCGTCGCTTGACTGTGTTGCCGAATCCTTTGCATACGGAGATAAATATATATGTCCTATATTTGATGCAAGAAGAAATGATGTATATAATGCAATATATGATTGCAGCGGTAAAAAGATTGTACAGGACAGATGTTGCGATTTTGATGAACTGCTTATTGAAATGTCGGATAAAAATGTGATTTTTGCCGGTGATGCAATATATAAATACAAAAATAAAATTGAAAGCTTCGAAAAACACAATTGGTGCATAGCGCCGCTTAATTTATCTACTCAGCGAGCATCATCCGTCGCATCGCTTGCTTACAAAAGAGCTTTAAACAATGATTTTGATAATATTATGTCCGTTGCTCCCATATATTTGAGATTGCCTCAGGCGGAGCGTGAATATAATCTTATACATGGCATTAAGTAAATTACAAAGGAAGTGCAAAAATGATAGCTATAGGATGTGATCATGGCGGATTTTCTTTAAAAAATGTAATAATAGATTTTTTAAAAGAAAATAACTATGAATACAATGATTTCGGAACTTTTGATGAAAATTCCGTTGATTACCCCGATATTGCCGATAAGGTATGCAAGGCAATTACAGACGGTTATTGCAATTGCGGTATACTTGTCTGCGGAACCGGGATAGGAATGAATATGTGTGCAAACAAACACAAGGGAATACGTGCCGCACAATGCTCGGATACATTCAGTGCAAAAATGACAAGACAGCACAATGATGCAAATGTACTTACTCTCGGCGGCAGAGTAATCGGTCCCGAGCTTGCTAAATGTATTGTTAATGAATTTCTGACAAGCAGCTTCCTTGGCGGAAGACACAAAATCAGAGTTGATAAATTAATGAATGTTGAAAAACAATAGGAGGAAAATGTATTATGAAACACGAACAGTACAAAAACGTAACAATTATGGAGCATCCGCTTATCATCCACAAAATATCCAAAATGAGAGATGAAAAAACAGGATGTAAGGAATTTAGAGAATATGTAAACGAAATAGCTATGCTTATGGGATATGAAGTTACAAGAGACTTGCCGCTTCATGACGTTAAAATTCAAACACCGATTGCTGTGGCAGATGCAAAAGAAATTGACGGCAAAAGATTGGCTATAGTTCCTATTTTAAGAGCCGGTCTCGGAATGGTTGACGGAATGCTCAGCCTTATGCCCAATGTAAAAGTAGGACACATCGGTCTTTACAGGGATCATGAAACACTTCAGCCTGTGGAATATTATTGCAAACTTCCCGATGATATTTCATCAAGAGATGTAATAGTTGTTGATCCAATGCTTGCAACCGGTGTTTCATCGATAGCTGCAATAAAATTCATAAAAGACCGCGGCGTTAAACACATAAAGTTCGTATGTATAGTTGCTGCTCCCGAGGGTATAAAGGCATTGGCAGAAGCATATCCCGATGTTGAAATATATTGCGGTGTAGTTGATAAAGCACTTAATGAAAACGGATATATCATACCCGGTCTCGGCGATGCCGGAGACAGAATTTTCGGCACAAAATAAGGAATTGTATTTATGATAGAACTTATAGAAGCTTATTTTTCAGGAATAAATAAATATTTGGCAGTATTGATTGTATCTATGCTTCCCGTTGTTGAGCTCAGAGGTGCCATTCCTTTTGGGATAAGTCTCGGAATGGATTGGAAAACGGTATATTTTATAAGCGTTATAGGAAATATAGTTCCTATTCCGTTTATCATTCTCTTTTTCAGACCTATTATTGAATATTTTGAAAAAACAAAGCTCTTCGGGAAACTTGCAGCTAAACTGAAAAACCGTACAGCAAAGAAAATTAAAAATGCAAATAAGTTTAAAATGTTAAGCTTGTTTTTGTTTGTTGCTGTTCCGCTTCCGGGTACCGGTGCATGGACGGGAGCTGCTATTGCTGCATTGATGAAATTGAGGATAAAAGATTCTGTTCCGGCAATACTTGCCGGTGTGATGGTTGCGGGAGTACTTATGATCGGATTGTCATATGGCTTTGGTGAGTTGATATCACATTTTCTATAAAATTTTTGGAGGAAATACAATGAATAAAAAACTGTTTACATCTGAATCGGTTACCGAAGGTCACCCCGATAAGATATGTGACCAAATTTCGGATGCCATTCTTGATGCAATAATAGAAAAAGATCCGAATGCAAGAGTCGCATGCGAAACGGCAGTGACTACAGGCATGATAATGATTATGGGTGAAATAACAACAGATTGCTATGTTGATATCCCCAAGGTGGCAAGACAAACAGTTAAGAAGATAGGCTATGACCGTGCAAAATTCGGGTTTGACTGCCATACATGCTCGGTTATAACGAGTATTGATGAACAGTCAGGTGATATTGCAATGGGTGTTGATAAATCATATGAATCCAAAGTTAATAATGAAAATACCGAAGATACCGGTGCCGGTGATCAGGGAATGGTGTTCGGTTATGCATGCAATGAAACACCCGAACTTATGCCCATGCCTATTTCACTTGCTCATAAGCTCAGTATGCAGCTTACAAAGGTAAGAAAAGACGGAATACTGCCGTATCTTCGACCCGACGGTAAAACTCAGGTTACGGTTGAATATGATGACGGCAAGCCTATCAGAATTGACACAATTGTTATATCATCTCAGCATGGAAGTGACGTTACTATTGATAAAATCCGTGATGATATTATTGAAAATGTTGTTAAACCGATTATTCCGAATGATTTAATGGATGAAAATACAAATTATTTTATTAATCCTACCGGCAGATTTGTCATCGGCGGTCCGCAGGGAGACAGCGGTCTCACAGGCAGAAAAATAATTGTTGATACATACGGCGGATACGCAAGACATGGCGGCGGTGCTTTTTCCGGAAAGGATCCCACCAAAGTTGACAGAAGTGCCGCATATGCTGCAAGATACGTTGCCAAAAACATTGTAAAAGCGGGTCTTGCGGATAAATGCGAGGTTCAGATAGCTTATGCAATAGGAGTAAGCCATCCCGTTTCTGTTATGATTGATACATTCGGCACGGCAAAAGTTGATGAAAATACCATACTTGATATTATTAATGATGTTTTCGATCTTCGCCCTGCGTCAATTATAAAAGATCTTGATTTAAGAAGACCTATTTTTGAAAAAACGGCTTCGTATGGTCATTTTGGCAGAAATGATCCCGATTTTACATGGGAAAAATGCGATAAAGCGGATATAATCAGAGAAAAAGCCGGGTTATAAAATTTGCTGAACATAGATAAGCCTCTCCGCATATAATTATGCGGAGAGGTGTTTGATATGTTAAATATTGTGCTGAGATCTCTTTACAGTTTTTTCCTGATATACGGAATATGGAGTTTTTTCAGAAACATTGTCCGTTATATGTACACAAGCGGCTTCGAAAGATGTGACGAGTTTGCGGTTGTCATAAAAACAAGAAACAGTGAAGAAACATTGGAAGCTACGGTCAGAGCCTTGATATGCAGAATTTTAAAGGATACAAAACAATGCTGTGTACCCGATATAATAATTGTTGATTTTGGTTCTGACGATTCAACATGCGAAATTGCAAAAAAACTTTCAGAAGATTATTCATTTGTATATTTTACAACATATGAACTGTATAACAAAACAAAAGGACAAAAAACGGAGAAATAATATGCGTTATAATTCTTTTTCGCAGTTTTTAAAAAATAAATACGGAGAAAAGGTATATAAAATACCGATTAACCTTCCGATAACATGTCCTAACCGTGACGGAAACGTCAGCAGCGGCGGATGTATATTTTGCTGTGATATTGGTGCAGCGTTTGAGGATTTGCCTCCGAGTATGTCCATACGCGATCAATTAAATGAAAATATATCATATATCGGGAAAAAATATAAGGCAAAGAAATTCATTGTTTATTTTCAAAATTTTACAAACACATATATGCCTCTCGATGAATTCAAAAATGTTATTGAATCTTCAGAGCATGAAGGCGTGTGTGCCGTATATATATCAACAAGACCGGATTGCATCTCTGATGTGTATATGTCTTTTTTGCGTGATTACTCGCTTAAAACCGGTTATGATATATGCATTGAGCTCGGTTTGCAAAGCGTCAACTACAATACCCTGTCAAAAATAAACCGAGGTCATACACTTGCTGAATTTATCGATTCCGTAAATATTATAAAAAAATATGGGTTTGATATTTGTGCTCACATGATTTTGAATTTACCGTGGGATGATATTGGCGATATAATTGAAGGTGCAAAAATACTTTCGGCGCTGAAAATCAATCAGGTGAAGCTTCACAGTCTGTATATCCTTAAGAATACCGCACTTGCAAAAATGTATATGAATAATGATTTTGAAATGGGTTCGATGTATGATTATGTTAATAGGGTAATTGCATTTTTGGAGTATCTTTCTCCCGATATTGTGATTCAGAGAATAATAGGACGTGCCAAAGAAGAACACACAATTTTCTGCAATTACGGTACAAGCTGGTGGAAGATAAAAGATAATATAGATAGCCAGTTGGAACTTTTAGACAGTCGACAGGGCAAAAAATGTGATTATCTTAACGGAAAAGCACTTAATATTTTTAAAAAATAAAAAATGTATTGTAATTTTGTTTGATTTTTGATATAATTAAGAGAAATATTTTATATTCGGGAGATAATGGTTATGATTAAAAGTATGACCGGATACGGAAGAGCCGAAAAACAGTTTGAAAAATACAAAATCATCATTGAAGCAAAATCCGTTAATAACCGGTATCTTGATATTGATGTACGCACATACAAGCAATATATTTTTCTTGAAGAAGTTTTAAGAGAATGTATTTCCTCAGCTTTAAGCAGAGGAAAAATAAGCGTTTTTCTTCAAATTGAAACAACAGACAGTAATGAAAATCTTATCAGTCTGAACGAGTCAACCGCTGTCGGATATCTGGATGCAATGAAAAAAATTGCCGCACTCGACGGCGTCAAAGATGATATTTCGGTATCTTCCTTTTTGAGATTGCCCGATATTTTCAGTGTTGAAAAAAATGAAGAAGATAAAGATGCACTTTCTGCATGCGTTAATGAAGTTGCATGTGAGGCACTTAATGATCTGACATTGTCAAGGGAAAATGAAGGATGCAGATTAAAAACATTTTTTGAGACCAGTATTGAAAATGTTAAAAGTATTTTAGAGATAATCGAAACGTGCTCTCCGCAGACGGTTAAAGAATATGAGCAAAAATTAAAGGAACGAATAAAAGAACTGTTGGATGGCGTCGATGTAGATGAAACCCGACTTTTGACCGAGGTTGGTATTTTTGCCGACAAAGTTAATATTACAGAGGAAATAACAAGGTTCAAGAGTCATCTGGCGGAATTTTCATCATTGTTAAATTCCGATATACCTATAGGCAGAAAATTGGACTTTATCATACAGGAGCTTAACCGTGAAGCAAATACAATGGGCTCAAAGTGCAATGATATTACTGTCAGCAAATCGGTTGTTGAGCTCAAATCCGAAATTGAAAAATTAAGGGAGCAAGTTCAGAACATTGAATAAATAAGAGGTTATATATTATGAAGCTGATAAATATAGGGTTTGGAAATGTAGTTTCGGCAGAGAGAATGGTTGCAGTAATAAGTCCGGAATCGGCACCTGTTAAACGAATTATAACAGAAGCTCGGGAGAACGGAACACTTATCGATGCAACTTACGGAAGAAGAACCAGATCGGTAATAATTTGCGACAGTTCTCATGTTGTTTTATCGGCCATCCAAACAGAATCTATAGCGTCAAGATTGACAAATGAAGAAACGAGTACATCGGAGGGGAACAGAATTGAAAACTGATAAAGGTACACTTTTTATATTTTCCGGTCCTTCCGGAACCGGAAAAGGTACAATTTTGTCTGAATTTACAAAAAAATACGGAGAATACAATTTGAAGTATTCCGTATCTGCCACAACAAGAAACCCACGCAGCGGAGAAAAAGACGGAGTGAATTATTACTTCAAATCAAAAGATGAATTTTTGAGTATGATAGATGATGACGATTTTTTGGAATGGTCCAAATTTTGCGATAATTATTACGGAACGCCCAGAGATCCTGTCATGAAATCTCTTTCCGACGGTTATGATATAATATTGGAAATAGAAACCGTTGGTGCTGCAAATGTCAAGTGCAAATATCCCGAGGCAGTATCAATATTTGTTCTTCCGCCGTCGCTTAGTGAACTGAAAAAAAGATTATATGGGCGCGGTACCGAACCGGACGATATAATAAAAAAGCGGTATGACGGCGCAGTAAATGAAATAGAAAAATCTTATAATTATGATTTTGTAATCGTAAATAATAATATAGATAAGGCAGTTGAAGATTTTAAATCAATCATTGATTCTGAGCGATTGAAAGCTCATGTGAATAAAAATACTATAACAGAGGTGCTTAAAAGATGATATATCCATCAATTAACGAAATTATGAAAGCTAAAAACATTAAAAGCAAGTATACTCTTGTTGTCGCAACGGCAAAAAGAGCAAGAGAAATTAACCAGACAAAGGTAACGTTTACGGAATGTAAATCAGACAAAGCCGTTACCATTGCATTACACGAGATATATGAAAATAAAATCAATTTCAAAAATGAAGAGAAAGAGTCTAAAATATCTCCCGATGAAACAATTATGAATCATATTCTTGAAGAAAATATGGTATCTGCGGCAGATAATGAATCTGGTGAAAAAGAGCAAAACGAAAAAATCGACGACATAGACGATAACGAACAATAACATATTAATCGGAGTGTGGTTTATCTTTGATAGCAAAAATAATCTTAAATACAAACTCTAATATCATTGACAGTCTGTATGATTATCTGATTCCGGATAAATTCGAAAATATTATCCGTATAGGACAAAGAGTCAAAGTAGGATTCGGAAGCGGAAACAAGAAATCAGAGGGATTTATATATGAAATTTCTGATAAAAGTGAATATACCAATTTAAAGGAAATCATTGAGATTATTGATGAATATTCATATTTTGACAGGGATAGCGTCGATATGATTGAGTTTATGAGACACAGATATTTTTGTTCATATTCATCTGCGCTGAAGGTTATGATACCTCCGGGACTATCAATGAAGTTTTCAAAGATTATTACACTTAATAAAAAATCAGCCGATGATGCAAAATTATATGCGTCAAAATCGGTAATTGCCGATCGTATCATCTCGACACTTGAGGCATACGGCAGTATGTCTTTGGATAATTTGTGCTCTCACATCGGCAAGAAAAATATAAATTCCGTAATTACGGAACTGAAAAAAAGAAATTTCATTAAAGTTATTGAAAAAGAGATAGAAAATGTCTCTGATACAAAAAGATTATTTTTGCATCTTTTAATAGGTGCAGACGAGTTACAAAGTATTTGCGATAATCTCAAAAAAAAGTCACCTGTCGGCTATAAAATAGTAAAATATATATCCGACAACGGTGATGCGGAATTATCTGATGTCCTGGCGGCAGTTTCAACATCAAAGCCTACTGTTGACCGACTTGTAAAAAATGGTTATATCCGGTATGAGATCGTGACGGATAATAAAACCGTCGGCGGATCTGCCGATGTGAAAAAAGATACAGCACCGCGCATGCTGAATAAATATCAGCAGAATTGTTTCGATATTGCAAAAAAAACTCTCGGTAATGGTCAGAAAAACGCATTTTTACTTCATGGTGTAACCGGAAGCGGAAAAACGGAGGTATATCTTTCACTGATACGTTCTGCCATGAGCAAAAAACTAAACTCCGTACTTCTTGTGCCCGAAATATCTTTGACACCGCAAATGGTCGGACAAATATATGAACGTTTCGGCAATAATGTTGCTGTTTTACACAGCAAACTTACAACTAAGCAAAGGTTTAACGAATGGAAGCGAATAAAGAACGGTGAAGTACAAATTGCCGTCGGTGCGAGAAGCGCTGTTTTTGCACCGTTTAAAGAAATCGGTCTTATAATAATAGATGAGGAACATGAGACAACATATAAGTCGGAAATGTCTCCGAGATATAATGCTGTTGAAATGGCAAGGTTTATAGCCGAAAAAAAGAATGCAACGCTTATTCTTGCAAGCGCAACACCATCTGTTGAAAGCTACTACAAGGCAAAAACCGGTGTCTTTGAACTTATGGAAATGCCTGAGCGAATAAACAAATCGAAGCTTCCGGATGTTACCGTTGCCGATATGAGAGCGGAACTGTCAAACGGTAACATGAGCATATTCAGCAATATTTTAAAAAATGAAATATCCGATAATCTAAAAAATGGTGAACAGACAATTCTGTTTTTAAACAGACGAGGATTTTCCGGATTTGTCTCATGCAGAAATTGCGGATATGTATTAAAGTGTCCGAATTGTAATGTTTCGCTTACATACCATAAATCAATAAATAAAATGGTATGCCATTACTGTGATTACAAAACAAATGTTTTAAATAAATGCCCGTCGTGCTGCAGCAGCCATATTCGCTTTTTCGGCATAGGAACCGAAAAAATTGTAGATGAAGTAAAAAAGATTTTTCCGCAGTCAAAAGTACTTCGGATGGATGCCGATACAACGGCTTCAAAAAACGGTCACGAAAAGATTATTAATGAATTCAAAAGTAAAAAGGCCGATATTCTTATCGGTACTCAAATGATAACAAAAGGACTTGACTTTGAAAATGTTACTCTGGTCGGCGTTGTTGCGGCTGATATGAGTCTGAACGTAGATGATTACCGTGCTTCCGAAAGAACATTTGATCTTATAACTCAGGTAATAGGCAGAGCCGGAAGAGCAAAAAAAGCAGGAAGAGCGGTTATTCAAACATATAACCCCGATGACGAGGTAATTATACAAAGTTCAAAACAAAACTACAAGGATTTTTTCAAGGATGAGATATCGGTAAGGAGAACGCTCCTTTATCCTCCGTTCAGTGAATTTATAAATGTGCAGTTTGTCTCTGAAAAAAAAGACAGAGCACTGCAAGTTGCAAATGAAATGCATTCGGAGCTCAAATCGGAACTGGATAAATTGCCGTACGACGATATTTTGATATATAATGTCTGTGAAGCTCCTGTTTTTAAGATAAATAACAGGTACAGATACCGTTTTTTGATAAAAACAAGGTATTCAAAAGAAATATATGACAGTATTCATGAATTTTATAATAAATACAAAAAAAACAAGTATAATGTAAATGTCGGTATAGATGTAAATCCGGCAAGTGTATATTGATTCGGAGGTTTTCAAATGGCAATCAGAAATATAAGAAAAATCGGTGATGACATACTCAGAAAAAAATGCCGCAAGGTTGAACAGATAGATTACAGAATAAAGACATTGCTTGATGACCTTGCAGATACCATGTATGAGGCAGACGGCGTAGGATTGGCAGCGCCGCAGGTTGGTATACTCAAAAGAATAGCAGTGGTTGATGTCGGAGAGGGGATAGTTGAATTAATAAATCCGGTTATAACAGAAACCTCCGGTACTCAAACAGAAACGGAAGGCTGCCTCAGCGTCCCCGACAGATACGGTAAGGTTGAAAGACCGCAGACAGTTACCGTAAAGACACTTGACCGCGACGGTAATGAATATGAGATTACAGGTCATGATTTATTTGCAAGGGCTTTATGTCATGAGATAGATCATCTTGACGGTATAATGTTTGTAGATAAGGTCAGCGAATATGTTGAGGTGAATAATTAATGAAAATTATGTTTATGGGAACGCCTGATTTTGCCGTTACTGCTTTAAATGCGTTAAACAAATCAGAGCATAATGTTGCAGCAGTCATAACAACTCCGGATAAACCGAGAGGCAGAGGTCACAAGATGACGCATACTCCCGTTTATGAATTTGCGCTTGCCGGCGGCATACCTGTATATACATTAGTATCTTTAAAAAAAGATTTTTTTGAAGATACTCTGATAAGCGTTAATCCCGATGTGATTGTTGTAGCCGCATACGGAAAGTTGCTTCCCGAATATGTAATCAATTATCCCAGATACGGCTGCATAAACATACATGCTTCACTTTTGCCCAAATACCGCGGGGCAGCACCGATTCAACGTGCAATTATAGACGGTGAAAAGAACAGCGGCGTTACAACCATGTATATGAATAAAGGGCTTGATACAGGTGATATTCTGCTTCGCGAAAGTGTAGATATTCTTGAAAATGATAACTTTGAAACACTTCACGATAAACTTGCCGATGTTGGTGCGGATTTAATTATTAAGACATTGACCGCATTGGAAAACGGTACATGCCAAAGAATAAAACAGGATGATTCATTGTCTACTTATGCATCAATGATTACAAAAGAAACTTTAAAAATAGACTGGACGAATAAACCGGATGATATTTATAATCTGGTCAGAGCTCTTTATCCGATTCCGAAAGCCGAAACATCGCTGAATGGTAAAAAAATCAAAATAGGAAAATGCAAAAAAATTAACTTGAATATATGCGGTGTTCTTCCGGGAACAATAATAAACGTTACGAAAAAATCTTTCTGTGTTTCATGCGCTTCAGACTCTGCTTTAGAGATACTGATGCTGCAGCCCGAGGGAAAGAAAATGATGAATACGGAGGATTATTTGAAAGGAAACAAATTGGAAGAAGGAACTGTTTTGGGAGGTTAAATAATGGGATATAATTATTGGTACGGTATTGACTACACATATATTATATTTGTTTTACCTGCACTGATTATTTCATTGTGGGCACAAATGCGTGTAACGACAGCGTTTTCAAAATATGAAAAGATAATATCTTCATCCGGTTTGAGCGGAGCTGATATTGCATACAGAATTTTAAGTCTTAATAATATACATGATGTAAAAATTGAGCGCGTCCGTGGCAGACTTACCGATCACTTTGACCCTTCGGCTAAAATTTTACGGCTGTCCGAGCCTGTTTTTGTTTCTTCATCGATTGCAGCCGTTTGTGTTGCGGCGCATGAATGCGGTCATGCAATTCAACATGCAAAAGGCTACACGCCTTTAACTTTAAGAACAAAAATATATCCTGTGGTAAGCATATCGTCCTCAATATCGGTTCCGCTGATAATTATCGGTTTGATTGCAAATACTCCGTATTTAATAACTGCAGGTATAATCTTTTTTTCTGCTGTTGTGGTTTTTCAGCTTGTTACATTGCCGGTTGAATTCAATGCGAGCAAAAGAGCTTTAACAATTCTTGAAAACACGCAGCTTTTGAGTTCAAGTGAATTAAGCGGAGCAAAAAAAGTTCTTTTCGCCGCTGCTTTAACATATGTCGCATCGGCTTTAACATCGTTGATGCAATTGATACGATTGATAGTAATATCAAATAACAGGAGAGACTGATGTCGGATTCACCAAGAAAAATTGCCGTTAATATTTTAATTAACATTGAAAAAAAATCATCATTTGTTAATGTCGAATTAAATAAAATGAGAAAATTACCATCGCTTTCAAATCTTGATAAAAGATTTATAAGTGAAATTGTAAGCGGTGTAATTAAACATAAAATAACTATTGATTATATAATAGATAAGTATTCAAAAATTAAATCAAAAAAAATGTCACCGTTTGTCCTTTCGGTACTGCAAACGGGGGTTTATCAAATTGTATATATGGATAAAGTCCCAAAATCAGCAGCGGTAAATGAGAGTGTTAAGCTTGTAAAAAAATCACCTGCCCACGGACTGAGCGGTATTACAAATGCTGTTCTGCGATCTGTAAACGAAGATGAAATCGATCATATCACCGGCAATGATGCCGAATATTTAAGCATAAAATATTCATATCCGCTCTGGCTGTCGAAAAGGTGGGTTAATGAGTTCGGATACGAATTTGCTGAAAAAATCATGATTTCTCTTGATGAAAAATCAGACTTGTTTATCAGAAGAAGTCTCGGGTGTTCCGAAAAAGAGCTGATCAGTGAGCTGAAAAAGGATTCCGTTGAATGCAGTCCATTTATTCCCGAGGGGTTTTCGGATTACAGATTTTCATATGTTATTACAAATGTCAGTGATTTAACATCACTTTCGGCATATAAAAAAAATATGTTTTATATCCAGGATCCGTCAGCGTCACTTGCAGCATATGCTTTGAATCCTACAGAGGGTGAATGCATAATTGATTTATGCGCCGCTCCCGGCGGAAAAAGCATTTTTGCTGCCGAGTTAATGAATAATATCGGAAAAGTCATATCATGTGATATTTATGATCAAAAAATAAAAATGATCAGAGAAAATGCCGATAAATACGGATTAAAAATTATAAAACCCACACTGAACGATGCATTGGTTTATAACGAAAAATTTGAAAATACAGCCGATAAGATAATCTGTGATGTTCCGTGCAGCGGATTCGGTATAATTAAAAAGAAACCTGATATAAAATATTCCCGAAGCGAGTCAGATATATATTCTCTGTCGGAAATGGGGTTGAAAATACTTCTTTCTGCCGATAAATATCTTAAACCCGGCGGAATAATTGTATTTTCAACATGTACAATTGAAAAAGAAGAAAATGAAAATGTTGTTAATGAATTTTTAAAAATTCATTCGAATTATTCACTTATTCCTTTTGGTGATGCCCAAAAAGCAATGTATACTTTTTATCCATGTAATACGGGTACAGACGGATTTTATATATGTAAGTTAAAAAAGGACGAGATATACAGATGACGGATTTAAGAGATTTAACATATGATGAACTTGAAAATTTGATGATATCTCTCGGAGAGAAAAAATTCAGAGCGAGTCAAATTTATAAATGGCTTGCGAGCGGTATTTCTTCATTTGAAGAAATGACAAATATTTCATCGGTTTTGACAGAAAAGCTAAAAAAAGATTATTATATATTTGAACCAAAGATTGCAAAAAAACTTGAGTCAAAAATCGATAAAACAAAAAAATATCTTTTTTCGCTTTATGACGGAAACATGATCGAAAGCGTGGTAATGTATTATAATCATGGAATTACAATATGTATTTCGTCGCAAGTCGGATGTGCAATGGGGTGTAAATTTTGTGCATCAACCGTAGGCGGTCTTGTACGCAATCTTACAAGCGGTGAAATTTTGTCTCAGATTATATATGCACAAAAAGATATCGGAGAAAGAATTTCAAATGTGGTAATGATGGGAATAGGGGAGCCTTTGGCAAATTTTGATAATGTCATTAAATTTCTCGTTAATGTAAATGATAAAAGGGGTTTAAATATAGGCTACAGACATATTTCTCTTTCGACATGCGGAATAGTACCGAGAATTTATGATCTGGCAAAATATAATTTCCCAATAACGCTTTCGATTTCGCTTCACAGCTCCGACAATGAAACAAGAGATGAAATAATGCCTGTTAATAAAAGCTACAATATAACTGAATTAACAGATGCATGCAGGGCATATCAAAACATTACAAAAAGAAGAATAAGCTTTGAATATGCGGCTATAAAAGGAGTTAATGATACTGATTATCATGCATTAAAGCTGGCGGATTTATTGTCGGGTATAATGTGTCATGTTAATATTATACCTGTTAATCCCATTGAAGAGTCGGATTTTAAAAAACCCGATGCAAACAGTATAAAACATTTTTGTTGGTTGCTTGAAAACAAGGGCATTACAGCTACTGTCAGAAGAAAACTTGGCAGCGATATAAATGCTTCATGCGGACAATTAAGAAAAAATAACATATAGGGAAGTGACAATATGACATTTTACGGTCTTTCTGATATCGGTAATGTCAGAAAAAACAATGAAGATTCATTTTCTGTTGAATCCTTAAGTGAAAATTGCATAATTGCAGTGGTTGCCGACGGAATGGGTGGTCATACCGGAGGAAAAAGAGCAAGCTCCGATGCTGTTGATCTGATTATGAACATTGTTAAAAGAAAGCATGGTGATTTTCCGTCATATTCGGAAAACGATTTTAAAAATCTTCTTACAAGTACGATCGTAGACGTAAACAAAAAGATATATGAATCGTCGTCGTGTGACACCGAGCTTTTAGGCATGGGTACAACTGTTGTTGCGTGTATTGTTTATAATAATAAATTTTATGCGGCAAATGTCGGAGACAGCAGATTGTATATGTTTGACGGAAGGCTGAATCAGGTTACAAAGGATCACTCATTTGTCAGAGAACTTATTGACATGGGCTTGATTAATGAGCAGCAGGCAAAAAGCCACCCTAATAAAAATGTTATAACAAGGGCAATCGGTACGGATAATAATGTTACTGCAGACATATATTCAGGTAAACTTAACGAAAATGACATCCTTATGATTTGTACCGATGGACTGACAAATATGGTTTCTGATGATGAAATTGAAAGAATTTTATCGTCAAAAAAGACTCTTGCGGAAATGACAAATATCTTAATAGATAATGCAAAAACATCCGGAGGAAGAGATAATATCACAATTGTATTTATAAAAATTAATGACGGAGGTGCAAATAAAATATGATCGGCACGGTACTCGGCGGAAGATATGAATTGCTTGAATTAATAGGAACGGGCGGAATGGCAGATGTTTACAAGGCTCGCTGCGTTTTATTGAATAGAATAGTAGCTGTTAAAATATTAAAGAAAGATCTTGAAGGCGGAGAAGAATTTTTGCAGCGTTTTAATGTGGAAGCACAGTCAGCTGCACGTATAACACATCCGAATATTGTTTCTATATTTGATATCGGAGAAGAAAACGAAATGCACTATATCGTCATGGAATATGTTGACGGTATTACATTAAAAAAATATATAAACGAAAAAGGTAAGCTTGATTATAAAGAAGCGCTAAATATTGCTTATCAGATTTGCGATGCTCTTGAAGCCGCACATGAAAAAAATATTGTTCACAGAGATATTAAGCCTCACAATATCCTTATAACCGATGATAACGAAGTTAAGGTTGCTGATTTCGGAATCGCGCGTTCCGGAACAGGTAAAACCTTATCGTCAGGCAATGACATTCTGGGTTCTGTTCACTACATATCTCCGGAGCAGGCAAAAGGTGACGTTGTTGACAGACGTTCAGATATCTATTCACTCGGAATAGTTATGTATGAGATGATTACCGGAAATGTCCCGTTTGACGCGGATACTCCGGTAGCGGTAGCAATGAAACAAATAAATGAATATCCGGATAATATAATATCCGATGACTTAAAAATACCTTACGGAATTCAGCAAATCATATTTAAAGCTATCGCTAAGCAGCCTGAAATGAGATATCAGAATGCAGCCGAAATGAAACATGACTTGTTGCGTGTAATGGACAATCCGTCATATGTTATTCATGACCCTTATGCTTATGAAAACACAGACAACGTAGGTGCTGAACCTGTTTTTTTGCAAAAAGAATCTGCCGGGACTGTTAAAATAAGCAAATCCATGAAAACCCTTATTATTGTTTTATCAATTATAACATCATTGCTGGTTGTATCACTCGGTACGGTTATTGTCACAAAGGTTATGAGTAACGGCGGCAAAACAATTTCTTCCGCAGAGGTTGAGGTACCTAATTTAATCGGATGTACACTTCAGGATGCACAAAAAAAATGCGAAAATCTTGGTCTCAAAATAATTGTTCAAGACAGAATTGAGGATGAAGATGCCGAGCCGGGGTCAATACTTTCGCAGAAACCGCAAAAAAGCGAAAAAGTAAAAAGAGATTCTACGGTAAAAGTGATAATTAACAAAGAAAATGATAATGAAATTATTTTCAGTGATTATACCGGCAAAAATTATGAAAAAGCGCAGCAAGAGCTTGAAGATTTGAAAATAACCGTAAATGTTATATATGAAGAAAGCAAAAAAGATGCAGATACGGTCATAAGGCAATCCCCCCAAAAGGGTGCAAAGCTTAAAGCAGGGTCATCGGTCAGCTTATATGTAAGCAAGGGAGCTGATAACTCAGAGACTTATGTTACGGTTCCGAAAATAGTCGGGAAAACATATTCACAGGCAAATTCCCTCCTTAAATCTCAAAATTTATCTTTGGGGACCATATCGGGCAATACTAACCCCAATTCAAATGATATTATAATTTCGCAGTCGATTCCTGCCGGCAGTCTGGTAAAAAAAGGTTGTGAAATAGGAATAGCATTTAAAGAAAAAGAAAGCGAAAACAATACCGCTTCCGACAAATCGGAAACAACCCAGCAGCCATCGCCAAGCAAACCGAAAGAAGAAAATACATCGAACAACACGAGTTCAAATGATAATGCTTCAAATGAGATTAACCGGCAGGGCGAAAAAGGCACAAATACAGAAAATAACAATAACGATTAAAATAACGGTGTATATTTATGAATACCTCAACGGGAAAAATTTTAAAAGGAATAGGCGGATTTTACTATGTAAAATCATTTGAAACCGACACAGTCACGGAATGCAGAGCAAGAGGCAATTTCAGAAAAAACGGAATAAAGCCGTATGTTGGTGATAACGTATTGTTCAGTTTTGATGAGGACATTGAAAAAGGTGGTTATATTGTAGAGATATTACCACGAAAAAATTATTTTATTAGGCCGCCGATTTCTAATATTGATAAACTTATTATAATTTCCGCAGCCGTTAATCCAAAGCCTGATTATATGTATATCGATAAGCTGACTGTTATATGCAAATACAACAATGTAGAACCTGTAATTTGTATAAATAAAACGGATATGGCTGATACCGATGAACTTAAAGAATTTGTCGGAACATATCAAAAAACCGGATATAAGGTTTTTACCACATCGGCAAAAAACGGTATTGGCTCCGATAAGCTTAAAAATTATATATCAGGCTCTGTTACCGCAGTGTCCGGATTTTCGGGTGTGGGAAAATCAAGTTTGTTAAACTCAATTATCAACGAAAAGAGATTTGAAGTAGGAGATATAAGTAATAAATTGCGCCGCGGAAAACATACAACCCGACATGTGGAATTAATAGAATGCGGAGATTTGATTTATCTTGCCGATACACCCGGATTCAGCATGCTGGAGCTTCCGGATGATATAACCGCCGATAATCTGTCTCAATTCTTTCCGGAGTTTGAAAAATATTCTTCGGATTGTAAATTTTCATCGTGCAATCATCTGTCAAATAAGTTTTGTGCAGTGTGCAATGCCGTATGTTACGGTGAGATAACACATACAAGGTATGATAACTATAAAAAATTATACAACATTTTAAAAGAAAAAAAGGATTGGTAAAATCATGATAACACTCTCTCCATCAATACTTTCGGCCGATTTTGCAAAATTGGAATCTGAAATAAACGACGTTACCGATGCAGGTGCAAAATATATTCACGTAGATGTTATGGACGGACATTTTGTTCCGAATATTACCATAGGTGCATGTGTCGTAAAATCAATCAGAAAGCATACGGATGCGGTTTTGGATGTGCATCTTATGATTGAAAACCCAAACGATTATGCTGAGGACTTTTTAAAAGCCGGAGCTGATATCATTACCGTTCATCACGAAAGCAATTTAAATTTCAAAAAGGTTTATGAGCTTGTCCATGAATATAACAAAAAGATATGTGTTTCCGTAAATCCCGAAACTGATGTAAGTGTTCTCGATCAGTACGGCGATTACGTTGATATGTTTCTTGTTATGAGTGTTCATCCCGGATTCGGCGGACAGTCATTTATTGAATCAAGCATTTCAAAAATAGAGTATCTGAGGAAAAAATATCCGAATATTGATATAGAAGTTGACGGCGGCGTAAAGCTTTCAAATGTGAAAAAAATTATTGATGCCGGTGCTAATATTATTGTTGCAGGGTCTGCTGTATTTTCAGGAGACAATACCAAAGGCAATGTCAAGAAATTTTTAGAGGTCTGATTATGAAAACAAGAGCGGTTATTATTTCAAACGGAAGTATTGAAAATTACGGACTGATTCGTTCAAAAATATATGATTCGGATTACATAATCTGTACAGACGGTGCGATAAAACATTCTCTTAAACTTAATTTGCTGCCCGATCTCTGGATCGGTGATTTTGATTCATGCAGATATGATAATTTGATTGAAAGCAATAAAGCTCTGCAATCTGTCCCGATTATCAGGTTAAAATCCGAAAAGGACGAAACCGATACTCACATAGCCTGTCTCGAAGCTGCAAGAATGAAATTCAAAAAAATTTTAATTCTCGGAGGAACGGGAAAAAGATGCGATCATATGCTCGGAAATTTTGCACTGTTGGAATATTTACACAAACTTAACATTAGTGCAAGTGTTGAGGATGAAAGAAATACAATATTTTTTGCCGATAAAATAACAAAAATCAAAAAAAGCAAAAAATATATTTCCGTTTTACCCGCCGACGAAGAAGTAGTGATTAAAAACTCCGAGGGATTAAAATATAAAATTACAAATCTCACCTTAAAAAGATACAAAACGACGGGAATAAGCAACGAGTTCGTTTCAGAAAGTGCAACAATCGAATTTAAATCGGGCGCTGCATATATCGTTTTAAGTGACGATTAATTTAAAGCATGCTTAAAGCATGATGAAGGGATTGAGGAAAAATCAATGATTAATAATCCATATGATGAAAACGGCAGAAACAGACGTGATAATTATTATGATGATGATTTCGGTGACAACGGTTATATCGGTGAACCCGAAAACAATGATTATGCTTCGCGTACCGATATAAATTATCATCCTCAAAGAGATGTTCGCAGCAATTATGGCAGAGCGGTACCGCCAAGAGAATCAAAACCCGCAAAAAAAAAGCATAAAATATTTAAGAAAGTTTTATGTATAATGTTAGTGCTTACGTTGATTTTTCTGCTTTCTTCGTGGCTGCTTTCGTTTATGATACCTCAAAAGACAACGGTTTTAATAATGGCTACGGATGAGGACGGCACCCGTACTGATACTTTAATGGTTGCTGTTTTTGATAAAAAAGATAAATCGCTGAACTTTATATCGGTTCCCAGAGATACATACGTTACCGTATCGGATGAAATGTATGACAAAATGTGCGAAGAATATCCCGAGCCGGGCTCCAAATCAATGAAGATAAACGCAGTGCATCATTTCGGAGGTGAAAAATACGGCGTAAAATTCATAAACGAAGTTGTCGAACAAACTCTGAATATTAAACTGGATTTTTATGTAAAGGTCAATTTTGACGCTTTTAAGTATATTATTGATTCTATCGGAGGAATAGATTTTTATGTTCCGCAGGATATGAAATATGATGATCCCGTTCAAGATCTTCACATAAATCTTAAAAAGGGTAATCAGCATTTAAACGGCGAACAAGCTGAACAGGTTGTCCGCTACAGAAGCGGATATGCAAATGCTGATTTGGGAAGAATATCGGTTCAGCAGGAATTTATGAAAGCCTTCGTTTCACAGACGCTCTCAAAAGGAAATATAATCACACATCCTTTTACGTATTTAAATACATTGTTTAAATATAAGTATGTCGTAACAAATGCAAACATATTTGATGTGATGCCTTATATTTTTGTGATAAACGGTATAAAAACCGACTCAGTTACAACATATACCCTGCCCGGCAAAGTCGGAAATAAAGGCGGACAGTCCGTATATATTCTTAATGAGACTGAAACAAACAGTCTTATTTCCGAAATAATGGGATAAGCCGGTTAATCGTGAATTAACATATTAAAAGTTCAAATCGTCAAAAAATAATTTAATATCATCTGAAATTTCAGCGGTAATTTTAATAATTTTACCGCTTTGCGGATGAGTAAAGGAGATACCGCTGCACTGCAGCAGTGTCTCTTTGTTTTTTTCGGGTAAGCCGTACAAATCATCTCCGATAATCGGATGACCGATATACGACAGATGCACTCTTATCTGATGCGTTCTTCCGGTGTGTGGAATGAGTCTCACAATGCTGATATCACCCGCTTCATAAATAACCTCATAATCCGTAACAGCCTCTTTTCCGTCAGTTGTTACGCATCTTTTTATAACAGAATTTTTATCTCTGCCGATCGGCGCATTAACAGTTCCGCATTTAGTTTCAAAAATACCGTGGCACACGGCTAAATATTCTTTGCTTATGCTGCCTTCTCTCATTTGCTTTGATAAAATATGTGCCGAAAAAGCATTTTTAGCAATTAAAACAACTCCGCATGTATCTTTGTCCAATCTTGTTATAACACGAAATGTAAACGGATTTTTGCGGTAATAATACATAACCGCATTTGCAAGCGTATCGTTATGATGATTTTGTGACGGATGAGTCGGCATCAGGCGCGGCTTGTTTATCGCAAGTATATCTTCATCTTCGTACAATATGTCAAGAGGAATATAAAAGGGTTCTATATTCGGAGAAACAGTATCATGCAGCAAAAGCTTCAATTCATCACCCATACGGACACGCTCTGTTACCTTGGCTTTTTTATTGCACAACAAAATGCCGTCATCACTGTATTTAAGACGTTTTATCATAGCAGATGACAGCATAAGCGTATTTTTTAAAATGGTTTTAATTTCTTTTCCGTCGTCCTTTTCGGATACGGTATGATTAATTATTTTCATATTTCTTTAAACGATTCAAAAAGATCGGTTTTACGTTTTATCATTTCATCGATTCTTTTTATATATTCCGATACTTCTTTAACATTAAAAACTCTTTCGATTCTCCGTCCGTCAACAAGCTTGGTTGAACCGCCCGCACCGAGTGCAACAATATTGTGTACTTCTTCCATAATGTAAATATTATACAGACACGCGTGCCCGGGCTTGCAATATCCGACATTTTCCAAATTGCCGAGCATATTTTTCTGACGGTACATATAATAGGGGAGATATCCCAAATTATTAGCTTTTCTATATGCAATATCAAGCATATTGTTTACGGTTTCAGCCGTTGATAAAGAATACATATTATATTTCATATCAAGGAATGAACCGTGTTTTATGCACATTGTATGTACTGTGATGCTTTCGGGAGCAATCTTAGATAACAAATTTACCGTTTTTTCAAAATCAGTTACGCTTTCACCCGGAAGACCGGCTATAATATCGCAGTTAATATGAGAAAAACCCATCTTTTCAGCAAGCTGGTAGCTTATAAAAAAATCTTCGCTTGTGTGATTTCTCCCTATAAGTTCAAGAGTTTTGTCATTTACGGTCTGCGGATTGATGCTGATTCTTGTTATGCCGTGCTTTTTGAGAACACCTAATTTCTCTTCAGTTATTGTGTCCGGTCTGCCTGCCTCAAACGTAAGTTCTCTCAAATGAGAAAGATCAAACGAGTTTTCAAGCTCCGTTAATATGATATCTATTTGATCCGCGTCAATGGCGCTCGGTGTTCCGCCTCCGAAATATACTGTTTCAATTCTTTTGGATTTTATAAACTCGCTTTTCGAAACAGCATGTATTTCATGGATCAGTGCTTTTATATAAGGTTTAACAAGTTTGTTTGAAAACGCTATTGACTGAGATGTAAATGAACAGTAAAGACAGCGTGTCGGGCAAAACGGTATACCGATATAAAGACTTATGCCGTCATCATACTTGTTTTTTATTATGGATCTTTCGTTTTTATATACTTCATACGCAAGCTTTGCCTTATCTTCGTTGCAGCCGTATGTTTTAATTAAATAATCAACAGGCGACAAGCTCTTATGCGTTTCGGTAAATTCCCTGACGTTTTTTGAAGGGCGTATGCCGGTCATAACTCCCCATGGGAGTTTTAAACCTGTTATGTTTTCGAGACATAAGGCTATGCTTTTCTTTATGCAATTTCTGTTAAAGGAGTGTGATATTACATATTCGTTTTCGATTTTCCCGTTAATCCTTACGGTACACCTATATACATAGCTGTAATCAATAACATCATATCCGGAAATGATAAAATTTTCGGCTGTAGGGCAAGTGTCAATAAATTCAAGCTTTTCTTTAGGATAATATGCACTTACGATTTCCCGAACAATGTAAGCATCATTATGATTTTGAATAGATATTTGCAAATTAAATCACCACACATAAGGATTATTGTCTTTTTCATGGCCTATTGTTGTTTGCTCTCCGTGTCCGGAAAAAACTATGGTATCATTCGGAAGTGAAAACAGTTTATTTTTTATTGAATCCATAATATCGTTTATATTTCCGCTTTCAAAGTCTGTTCTTCCTATTGATTCATAAAAAAGAGTATCACCGGAAAAAACAAAATTACCTGTGTATATGCTTATGCTTCCCTTTGTGTGACCGGGAGTGAAAATAAATCTGAACGTATTGCCGGCGATTTTCATTTCTTCATTATCGTCAACAATAATATCGGCATGGCTCTCGGGAGCTTTTTTTCTGAAATGCCCCGTAAGATTTAAACAAGCGTTGCTTAATGAATTCGCTTCGTTTTTACCCATTATAAGTTTTGCCCCGGTATATTTTTTCAGTTCGTCCAAAGCTCCGAAATGATCCCAATGTGCATGAGTCAGAATTATAAATTCAGTTTTAAGATTTAATTCATCAAGCTTTGATTTTATTGCATCAAAATTATCGGCCGGGTCAATGACAGCGCATTCAAGAGTTTTTTCATTATAAACTATATAGCAATTTGTATGCAATAATCCCAAAATAAGTCTTTCAATTTTCATGATTATTTCCTTTCGTCAATGGTTTCTTGTCACATCAACAACGTCTTTAATATTTTTTATTTTTGTTATAAGTTTATTAAGCTGTACGGTATCTTTGATTTCAATATTGGTTTCAACAATTGCCATGTTTTCTTTTGTGGTTCGTGCATTGAGTGATTTGACGCTTACCTTGCAATCGCTCATTGCATTTGCAACATCAATCAGTATACCGTCTCTGTCATTAGCAACAATTTTAAGCTGAGCAATATATACATCCTGTTTGCCGTCCTCCCAGAAAACATCGATAAGTCTCTTTTTTTCTTCATCGTTCTTATAAAGAGCAGCAATATTAACGCAATCCTGTCTGTGAATCGACACGCCTCTTCCGCGCGTAATATATCCTATGATTTTGTCTCCCGGAACAGGATTGCAGCATTTTGAAAATCTGACAAGGCAGTTGTCAACGCCTGTCACTACCACACCGTCCGATGAGGATTTTATATTTGAGTTCTTTGTTGCATCGTTTTTTATTTCAAGTAATTTTTCCTCCGGCTCAGGGTGATTTTTCTTGTATTCATCCTTAAGCTTATTTATAACCTTGCCGACCTGAACCGTTCCGTATCCGATATTTGAATACAAATCATCTGTTGCGGCAAAACCGTATTTTTTTACAAGCGTTTCAATATATTCCTGAGAAAGAAGTCCCATCTGTTGCAAGTTCTGACGCTTAATTTCCTTCTCTAACATATCCTTTCCTTTAATAATGTTTTCATCACGGTTTTCTTTTTTAAACCATTGATTAATTTTATTTCTTGCCTGACTTGTTTTTGCGATTTTAAGCCAGTCACGGCTGGGACCGTGTATTGCGGATGATGTAATAATTTCGACAATATCTCCGTTTTGAAGATGATAATCCAGGTTTACAAGCTTTCCGTTGACTTTAGCTCCCTGCATTTTACATCCGACAGCGCTGTGTATGCTGAATGCAAAATCGATTGGTGTAGATCCTGCCGGAAAACTTAATACATCTCCCTTCGGGGAAAACGCAAAAACTTGATCAGTAAAGAGATCAATTCTTAAAGCCTGCAGAAATTCCTCTTCGTCCTTCGAATCCTTCTGAACTTCCAAAAGCTGTTTTATCCATTGAAATTTTTGCTCAAGCATAGCATCCGAGGGTTTTGCTTTTCCGCCCTCTTTATATCTCCAGTGTGCGCATACGCCGTTTTCAGCGATTTCGTGCATTTCTTTTGTTCTGATCTGTATTTCAAACGGAACTCCGCCGTTTCCGATAACGGTTGTATGAAGTGACTGATACATATTCGGCTTAGGCATTGCAATATAGTCCTTGAATCTGCCGGGCATCGGCTTATAAAGTTCATGTGCCACACCGAGAGCAGCATAACAGTCGCTTACCGAATTTGTGATAATTCTTACGGCAAACAGATCATAAATCTGATCAAGAGTTTTATTTTGCGTAAACATTTTTCTGTATATACTGTAAAAATGCTTTGGTCTTCCGTCAATTTTGCATTCTATACCAAGTTCGGTAAGCTTGTCTTTTAAATCACGTTTTATAGACGCTATAAATTCCTCTCGTTCCTGTCTCTTTTGGTTTATTCCCTCAACAATTTCCTGATATGCAACCGGGTCAATATATTTGAGCGATAAATCTTCAAGCTCCCATTTTATTTTATACATACCGAGCCTGTGTGCTAAAGGCGCAAAAACGCTCAGCGTTTCTCTTGCCTTTTCTCTTTGTTTTTCTTCGCTCATGCTTATAAGCGTGCTCATGTTATGAACACGGTCTGCAAATTTTATTATTATAACTCTTATGTCCGATGCCATTGCCAGAAACATTTTTCTGAGATTTTCCATATCTCTTTCTTCTTTAGTGGAAAATTTGATTTTATCAAGCTTTGTCACTCCGTCAACGAGAAGAGCCACCTGTTCGCCAAACATGTTTTTTATGTCTTCGCTTGTATATTTTGTATCTTCAACAACATCATGAAGCAGAGCGGCACATATCGAGTCCGTATCCATTTGCATATCCGCAACTATATTTGCAACAGCAAGCGGATGCGTTATATACGGTGTGCCGGATTTCCTTTTTTGAGTTTCATGTGCCGAATTTGCAAGATCATATGCCCTTGTAATTTTATCAACATCACAATTCGGATTATATGATTTAATTTTTTCGATCAGATTGTTAGATGTTGTGTTGTTGTTAATCATTTTGTATCATCCTTTAAATTCAATATAATTCAATAAATTTATTATATCGCTGCGAATCATTAAGTGTGCATTTTTCCGAATAATTTTCTCCTTTGCTGAAACATGCTTTGCCGTATTCGGATTTATACTCAATAAGCTTAAGCTCACTGAATATTTTAAGCGCATAATCAAGCTTGTTATGTCCAAGCATACAATTATACCTTTTTTTAATCATATTGCTTATATCGTCATATTTCATTGTAAAAATATTATTTGACAAACATTCTTTTATACACACGAATATCATTCTTAGTTTGTTATCATCAAGATGACTTTTATCCTCCGAATTTATGTCCCTTATTATAAACTGCGCGCTTTCAATTCCGCGATAACAGTTTATACCTACGGTGCCTGCCACCGACACAAACTCTCCCTCCGAATATATTTGGGATATATCAGCCATATTAAATGCCGGAGATTTAAAATGAGTGTTTCCGGAGACAAGTTCCATAAAAACATGTTTCCCGGAATGATGAATGTGTATGTTGCCGATTTGAGCGTCTTTTATGCAGAAAACGGGCATTTTGTTTCCAATTCCGAACGGTTCAAGCGCTTTGAGCTCTTCTGCAAGCTTTAAATTAATATTTCCGGCATCTATCTCCGCATCAATATACAGTTTGGGTGTTAAAATCTCTTTAGTCATAATACCGTCGGCGTATTCATTAATTTTTTTCGTGAACGAATGTAAATTTTTCTCTGTAAGACTGAATCCGGCAGCAAGTTCATGACCGCCGAATTTTGTAAGGTACTCACTGCTGTATGACAATGCGTTAAACAGATTAAATCCCTCAATGCTTCGTCCCGATGCTTTGCAGTTTCCGTCATCGCATACGGAAATAACAGCGCTTGGTTTATAATACTTTTCGGTGATTTTTGATGAAACAATACCTATAACACCATGATGCCAATTGTGTCCGGCAACTATTATTACCTTATTTTCATAAAGCTTATTGTCTTCAATTTCCTTAATTGCACAGTCAAATATTTCGTGTTCAAGTTCCTGCCTTGTTTTGTTTCCGTCATCAAGATATAAGGCAATTTTCAAGGCATTTCCGTAGTCTCTTTGCAAAAACAGATCAACCGATGAACGTGCCGAGGCTATTCTTCCTGCAGCATTCAGCCGCGGAGCAATACCAAAGCTTATATTTGATGAACAAATGCTTTTTTTGTCTATTCCTGATACTTCAATCAATGCATTAAGACCGCAATTATCGGATTTTGCAATACATTTTAATCCGTAATGGGCAATAAATCTGTTTTCTCCGATGACAGGGACCATGTCGGCTATTGTACCGATACAGGCAAAAGCACAGTATTTGTCGATAATATCACTGTCAAGATCTGACAAAGCATATACAAGCTTAAATGCAACACCGACACCGGCAAGGTTTTTATTTAAATAATTATCTCTATTGGTTTTGGGGTTAATTATTGCTTTCGCCTTCGGCAAAATTTCTTTGGGAGTATGATGATCGGTTATTATCATATCTATATTAAGATCCGATGCATATTCAACCTCTTCAACAGCTGTTATACCAACATCAACAGTTATAATTAGTTTTACATTTTCCGCTTTCAGCTTATCTATTGCAGCAGTATTGAGTCCGTATCCTTCACAGTCACGATCGGGTATGTAATATATACAGTTTACTCCGAGAGTTTTAAGATAATCATACAAGATAAATGTTGATGTTATGCCGTCAACATCATAATCACCGTATACTGCTATTTTATTATTCAGTAAAATATGATTTCTTATGCATGATACGGCTTCACTCATGTCTTTTAACGTATACGGGTCGTAAAACTGATCGGTATCGGGATACAGAAATTTTTTTACTTCATCATAATCCGTAATGCCGCGCTTAACCAGAAGTTCGGCAATTACCGTTGAAATATTAAAGTTTTCGCTTATTTTGTTTATTAAATTTATATCTGATTTTTCAAAAATCCATTTTTTGTGAATCACCAAGATTGCACCTGCTTTTTTATAGTATAAATATAATTATATCATTTTTTTCTCTTTAAAGCAAGATTAAATTATTATTATTAACTTATTTACTTTGTCGGGCAAAAAAATAATTGTATTTTATTGATTTTTATAAATATATTTGAACATATTTAACAAAATGAAGAGTTAAATGTTGACTTTGGACGTTTTTTTTAGTATGCTTACAATATACGTAATGTTATGAATGCAACTTTGTCCATTTACACAAAAGGAGCGGTAGGTTATATGTTTATTAAAGAGGTAACAATTCGAAATCAGGTAGGTTTGCATGCTCGCCCGGCTACTTTTTTTATACAGAAAGCAAATGAGTATAAGTCTACTATCAATATTGAAAGAGATGAAAAGAAAGTAAATGCAAAAAGCCTGCTCGGTGTTTTGTCTTTGGGTATTACAAAGGGTACGACCATAACAATTTCTGCCGACGGTATTGACGAGCAGGAAGCGGTTGAAGCTCTTATCAGCCTGATAGATTCCAATTTTGCCGAAAACGTTTAAGTTTACTTTTTCTGATCCCTGCGCATAATAAGTGCAGGGATTAATTTTTATTTGATACGGTGATTTGTTATGAATTTTAACATAGAAGAAAAACTGAAAACATTGCCCGATAAAAGCGGAGTTTATATAATGAAAAATTCCGACGGAGATATAATCTACGTTGGTAAGGCAAAAATCCTGAAAAACCGTATCAGGCAGTATTTTAAAAGTCACAATCATCCCACAAAAGTAAAAAAAATGGTTGAAAATATAAATGACTTTGAATATATAATTACCGACAGCGAAAAAGAGGCTCTTATTCTTGAAAATAATCTCATAAAAGAAAATATGCCTAAATATAACATTCTTCTTAAGGATGATAAAACATATCCGTTTATAAAAATCACATTGACCGATAAATACCCGGGTGTTTATATGACAAGAAGAGTAACAAAAGACGGTGCAAAATATTTCGGACCGTATTGCAGCGGAATAAATGTTCATGATTTGCTTGAGATAATATCCGAAGTTTTTTGTCTGAAAAAATGCAAAAAAAATTTTACGGGTGACGAAAAACAAAAAAGGCCTTGCCTTTATCACCAAATGGGAAAATGCAGCGGAGCATGTATGGGATATATTTCCGAACATGAATACAGAAAAAATGTGATGAAGGTAATAGACTTTTTGAACGGAAAGACCGATGAAGCCGTAAAAATACTTACCGAAAAAATGAAAAACGCTGCACAAAAACTTGATTTTGAAACTGCAGCATCTCTGCGTGACAAAATTCAGGCAGTTTCCGTGTTAGGAGAAAAACAGAAAATTGTTTCCGCCGCAGGAAAAGACTGCGATGCAATAGCCCTCTGGAATGCCGACAATTTCACATGTGTGGAAATGTTTTTTATACGAAACGGAAAAATTATCGGTAAAGAGCATTATTTCATTCACGATACCGACATGACCGAATCCGGTGAAATATTATCCGGTTTTTTAAAACAGTACTATGAAGACTCATCATTTATACCGTATGAAATTCTTGTCAGCTGCGAAATAGAAGATTCCGAGGCTATAGAACAGTGGCTTTCATCAAAAGTAAAACGAAATGTTAAAATTATTGTTCCTAAAATAGGAGATAAATACAGACTTCTCACAATGATTCAGTCAAATGCACGAAAACAGCACAGCGAACGTGAACTGAAAATTATGAGAGATATATCATTTAAAGACAATGCCTTATCTTCACTTCAAAAAATAATGAAACTTGATACCCCTCCTTTTCATATAGAAGCGTACGATATTTCAAATACATCGGGAATAGGCAAGGTCGGTGCAATGGTTACTTATATAAACGGTAAACCGTACAGAGAAAAATACCGTAATTTCAAAATAAAATATATTGCCGGTCAGGATGATTATTCATGCATGCGTGAAGTGGTATCCAGAAGAATTGAACACGGCTTGGCAGACGAAGAAAAAATAAAAAAGGATAAAGATTTCAAAGCATCATTTTTTCCTTTTCCCGATGTAATTCTTGTTGACGGAGGAAGCGGACACGTTGAGGTTGTATCCGATGTTTTAAAAAACTACAGCATATCCGTTCCCGTATTCGGTATAGTAAAGGATTCTCACCACAGAACTGAAGGTCTTGTATGCGACGGAGAAAAAATCAACATGGATAAATCTGGAGAGGCTTTTTTGCTTCTTAAAGATATACAGGATGAAATGCACCGCCGTGCGATATCATATCACAGAAAGCTTCGTGACGGATCTGCATTAAAAACCGAGCTGGTTGAAATAAAGGGCGTTGGCACAAAAAAAGCTGCCATTCTTTTCAGACACTTTAAAAGTCTGAAGGCAATTAAAAATGCATCTTATGACGAAATATCAAATATAGCGGGCATCGACGGAAAAACCGCCGAAAATGTATACAGATATTTTAACGGTGATTAAAATGGGCCGATAAATTCACACAGTTTAAATAATATACTGCTGAGAGCAAACCACAACACACTGTACGGGAGACATATCTGACCGTGAAAATTCAGCGGCAGATATGAATAATCCCATATGTCCATTTTAAGCTTAATGTTTAAAATATACCCCGATACAAGTTCAACAGCCGTTATAAGCGATGCCGCAATAACGCATTTCCATATTATGTTAATTTCAAAATTCAAACAGTAAAATGTATATATAAGCGAAAAACATATTCCTCCGACAAGCATCATTGTCCAATGCGTAAAGCCTCTCCATATAATTTCAAGAGCGCCGTATCCGAACGCACCCATTATAAAAACAAGTAAGAAAACCATGACAAATCCTTTCTTGTGCACAGAAAGCTTTTTAACATATATCAGATTAATTTAATAAGTGCACAGCGGTAAATTCTTATATTTATCTTTTCCGCAGACGGTAATTTTATTCTGCATATTATTTCTATCGGCATATCCGATTTAACGGGTTAAAAAATCTTGAAAAGTTACAGGGCTCATGTTATAATATAAACAAAACATATAATCTCTGATTACAAAAAATATCCAAAAACAAAACACGGAGGAAAAAATGGCACTTCAAATGATATACGGCCGTGCAAACAGCGGCAAAACACAATTTATACTCGAAAAATCCGAAGAACTGTTCAAAAAAAACAAACCGTTTATCATTATCGTTCCAGAACAGTTTACTCATATTTCCGAAAAAAGACTTATAGAAAAAATCGGTTCAATACGGTCGGACACAGCTGAAGTTTTGTCTTTTGAACGCATTGCCGGACGTATTTATGATTTGTATCCGGGAAACAAAAAAATTATCGGCTCTGTCGGTAAATCTCTTATTATGTCAAAGGTTATTTCGGAAAGTGAATTAAAATATTATAAAGGATGCAGTGATCAAATCGGTTTTTCAAACGTATGTGCCGGTGAGATAAGCATGTTGAAAAAGTATAATATTACCCCCGCAGAATTAAAAGCGGCAGCCGATAATTCTTCCGACATCACTTTTAAACATAAGTTTGCAGATATTGCAAATATATATGAAAAGTATGATAATGAATTGAAAATTTCATTTAATGATTCCGACGATCTGCTTAATATATTTAACCATATCCTCGAAGCCGAAAAGCCTTATATAGATTTTACATTTATTTTTGATGAATTTTCTTCTTTTAACCCGCAGGAAATAAGCGTAATTGCGTCAATAGCTCAGCAGGCCGAAAATGTTTTTATGACATTAACCCGCGACGGCGATGAAAAATCCGTTAACAGTGTTTTTGAGCCTACATATAAATGCAGTGCCAAAATAAAAAATGAATGCGAAAAGCGCGGTGTAATATGCAAAAAAGATATAACGTTACCGAGCTCATATTATAACAGCGAAGATATTTCATACCTTGAAAAAAATTTATATGTATATCCTCTCAGAAAAACCGACATCATATGCAAAAACATAAGGATTTATACATCAGAAAATCCATATTCCGAAGTTTCACAAATTGCAACACAAATTGCTGCGCTTGTACGTGAGAAAAAAATCAGATATAGGGATATCAGCGTTGTTTGTCCTGATGTAGAGTCTTATTCAAATATTATCCGCTCAACTTTTTCAATGTATTCAATCCCGTGTTTTATAGATGAAAAAACAGACGTGCTTAACCACTCTTTGATTAACTTTGTAATTAATATTTTTGATGTTTACATAAACGGATACAGAAGCGAAACAATAGTTAATTTTTTGAAATCCGGTTATTTGAATATTGAGACCGAAAGCATATATGAGGCTGATAATTTTATAACGGCAACCGGCGCGTCAAAAAACACATGGTTGTCGGATGAAAAGTGGGTAAGAACAGTTGAATCGTATTGCAAGGATAACGTCGAACTAAAAAAATGCCTTGACAGTGTTCGCAGCAATTACATTTTGCCGCTCGCGGTTTTTCATGACAAAGTAAAAGGCAAAAAAGATGTAAAATATATATGTGAGCAGCTCTATTCTTACTTGACGGAATCCGAATTTGATAAAATTACAGCTGATTATATTGAGCATTTCAAATCTGAAAACAACAGTTATATGGTAAAGCAATATGTTTATATCTGGAAAAAGCTGATAGAAGCTCTTGATATGATTGTGTATATATTCGGTGATAAAAGAGTAAATCTTAAGGAATACAGAAAATATTTATTTACCGCATTTTCAGAGCAAAAAATCGGAATTATTCCGACATCGGTTGATGAAGTCATCGTCGGGGATGTTTTGCGGAGTAAAAGCGGTCCGACAAAATATCAATTTATAATCGGAGCGGTTGATTCATCTTTCCCGTCTCCGCAAAAGGATAACTCAATAATTGACGATAAGGATAAAGCCTTTTTGTCATCTGCCGGTATTGATTATAAACCCGATTCCGAAGAATCTTCATATTATGACAGATTTCTTATTTACAATGCACTCACGCATCCGTCCGATGCACTGATTATATCATATCCGATGTCCGATTCGGCCTTTTCCTCGGAAAGACCGTCATTTGTTGTTACGCTTATCGAAAACATGTTTTCTGATATTAAAACCCTCGGGGGAATAAGCAGCAAATCAGATTTATACCTCGGAAACATCAATTTTGCTCTTGAATTTTTGGCAGATAATGTGAGAAAAATGAAAAACGGAGAAGAAGCAGATGACAGGTGGCAGGATATATATTATTACCTTAAGACAAACAAAAAAAACGAAGAAATACAGTTTATATCGGATACGATTTCCGGAAAGAATAAACTGACCTGTTTATCGGAGAAGTTAACAGACAAATTATTTGACCGCGAATTTTACTCAACGGTTTCGAGAATGCAAAAATATAATGCTTGCAGATATTCGTATTATCTCCAATATATGCTCTCTCTCAAAGCAAAGGAAAAATTCGGATTTGAAAGTGTAGACATCGGATCTCTTGCACATGAAATAATAGAGAAAATATTTGAGGATATTTCAAAAGAGAATATGGATCTCAAAGATACGGATGAAATATATTTCAGACAAAAAGTTAATACATATATTGATTCGTTTATAAAAAATTCCGTTTCTGAAAACTGTGAATTGACGACACGTGATCTAGCATCTGTAGAACGCCTTCGCGATTCGCTTGTTATGTCTCTGAATGTTATAAAAAGGCATATTGTTCGCTCAAAATTTATTCCGATGGGATATGAATTGGTTTTTGATGACAATAATATAGGCTGCATAGAGTTGGACCTTAAAAACGGAAAAAAACTCAAATTAACGGGAAAAATAGACAGGGCGGATTCGTTTAAAGATGATAACGGAACATATATCCGCGTCATTGACTATAAAACAGGCAATAAAAAATTCGACTATACCGATGTTTTTTACGGACTTGATATACAAATCCTTATCTATCTCGATGCTCTTGTAGAAAGAGACCCTTTGGCAAAACATGCCGGTGCACTTTATTTTAAAATTGATAATCCATCCTTTGAATCAAGTCCCGAAAAGGAGATAACAGAAGAAGATATTGATAAAAGCTTTGTCATGTCCGGAGTTGTTGCTGATGCTGAAAATGTTATCAAAGCATATGACCCTCTGAGCATAATATTAAAAGGTAACGGTGAAAATAATATTTCATTTACCGCATTCAAACAGTTAAGCGAATATTTAAAAAACGAGGTATCTAAAAGTGCTTATGCTATGTCAAAAGGCGAAATTGATATAAATCCTTATGAAATTTTAAATTTGACACCATGTAATTATTGTCCTTATATGTCAATATGCGGGTTTAATTCCGACGTAAATGACAGATATCGAAAACTTGACAAAGTTAATAAGATGAATGTGCTGGATTATATAAAAAGAAATACAAACGGTGGTGAAAATCAATGAAATGGACAAAAGAACAGCAAAGCGCAATAGATTTTCCTGTTTCGGACATAATCGTTTCTGCTGCGGCAGGTTCGGGAAAAACGGCCGTTATGTCCGAACGAATTATAAACAGACTTACGGAAGAAGATTTTGTTGATATAGACAGGATTCTTGTTGTTACATATACGAAAGCAGCAGCGTCGGAAATAAGGGAAAGAGTCATGAAAAAAATAATGGACAAAATCTCGGACGGAGCAGACCACAAACTGTCGATGCAACTTATAAAACTGCCCAACAGTCATTTTTGCACCATACACAGCTTTTGTCTGGATTTAATCAAAAAAAATTTTTTCAGACTTGGAATAGATCCAAATGTAAAAATAGCCGATGAACCGGAAACGGAAATGCTAAAACAAAACGCTGTAAGCTATGTGCTTAACCGGGCGTATGAAAGCAATGATGAGAATTTCAAAAAAATATCATCATTTTATTACAGCAAAAATGACGTTAAGCTCTCAAATCTTATACTCTCAACATATGATTTTTCCAGAACAATGCCCGACAGCGAAAAATGGCTGAAAGATCTTTCAAAGCCGTATGAGAACGCAGACATTATTAATCAGACTGTTGATATTCTTAAGCAAGCTGCATCATACGCGAGGTCAAAAACAGAATACGCAATAGAGCTTTGTGAAAAACACGGCATATATAATTCTTACATCGGAATATTATCATCCGACATTGAAATTATTGACGGTATTTTTTCGAAAAATAATTACGATGAAGCTTTTAAATATATAAAAAGCATTAATTATGCAAGGTGGGCACAGGATAAAAGTGTTGACCCAATACTATCCTCAAGAATTAAAAAAATAAGAGACGAAGCAAAAAGCTGCATAACAGACATAACAAAAAAATATTTTGTTTATACACTCAAGCAGCTTAAAGCGGTTAATGATGATGTTATAGTTGTTTTAAATCAGCTTATTAAGCTTGTTACTGATTTTTCAATAAAATTTGATGAGCTTAAGCGCGAATCAAATTTTATTGATTTTTCCGATTTTGAACATATGGCTCTTAAACTTTTAAAAAATGATGACGGAACACCGTCGGATGTAGCTGCGGAAGTTTCTGAAAGCTTCGACGAAATATATATTGACGAATATCAGGATTGCAATAATATTCAAAATGAGATATTCAAGTATATATCTGGAGAACATCGAGGACATCCGAACATTTTTTGCGTCGGCGATATGAAACAAAGTATTTATAGTTTTAGGGATGCAAATCCCTTGCTGTTTAAGGAAAAAAGTAATTTATATGCATTGTATGATTATAATAAATATCATAAACATAATAAAATATTGTTAAATTCAAACTTCAGAAGCAGAAAAAACATTATCGACTTTGTCAACTCACTTTTTTATCAGACAATGAGTCCGTCATGCGGTGAACTCGAATACAACAATGAGGAAATGCTTGTATACGGAAGTGACTTTGAAGAAGTTAACTCGGACACACAATTTATTGATGTAGATATAATTGATAAAGATAACGGCTTTTGCGGAGAAAATGGAAAAAGTGATTTTAAGCTTTCAAAAACAGAAGCGGAAGCTGTTCATGTCGCAAATAAAATACAAAAATATATATCAGACGGGTATATCTTATATGACAGAAAATCGAAAAACAGAAGAATTGCAAAATACAGGGATATAGTGGTACTGATGCGCGGAGTTAAAAATACTGCGCCTGTTTTTGAAAGAATATTTAAAAAGATGGGTATCCCGGTTTACAGCGACAAGGGTGAAGAATATTTTGAGAGCAAAGAAATTATATATCTTATTTCATTATTAAAAGTTATTGACAACCCGGACGATGACATCTCACTTGTTACTTCAATGAAAAATCCTTTTTTCGGTTTTGATGAAAATGATTTTATGGAAATTCGCATGATAAACAAAAATACTTCATTTTATAAATGTATTTGTGAGTACATGAATACATTTGACAGCAATTTGTCTGATAAAATTGCAAGATTTATCAAAACAGTAAATGATTTTAATGAAAAATCAAGATATATGGAAACTGATGAGCTGATTAATTATGTTATAGCAAAAATACGATTTTATACATATTTGTCAACATTTTCCGACAGCGAATTAAAAAAGACAAATGTGAGATTTTTGATTAAAAAGGCAAAAGATTTTGAAAAAACAAATTATAAGGGAATATTCAGCTTTATACGCTACATAGATAATCTGAGAGCATCTGATAAAAGTAAGACAGAGGGCGCAAAAATACTCAGTGAAAATGATAATGTTGTTAGAATTATGAGCATACATAAATCAAAAGGACTGGAATTCCCGATAGTTTTTTTAACATGTCTCGGCAGTAAAATCATGATGAAAGATGACAAAAATACAGCTCTTTATCACCCAAAATACGGAATAGGACTTGACAGCTACAAAAAAGATAAGGTTATTTTAAAAACAAAGACATTAAATAAAATTATTATGCGTCAAAAGAAGTATAAAGAATATATATCTGAAGAAATGCGTGTATTGTATGTTGCGCTTACACGTCCGACTGAAAAATTGGTTTTGTCAGGTGTTTGTTCGAATGCCGATAAAATGTTAAATAATACGGAATACTATTTATGCGGTCAAGGCAAAAAAATTAACCCGTATATAATTTCAAAGGCAAATAATTATATGCAAGTCATTCTTTTCGGAATAACTCGTTCGAGCGGCTATCAGGCTGACCTAATGCAATATAATTTGACAAAATATGATGATTCATGTAAATATAATGTATCACTGATTAATATGAATAGTATTACGCTTGATAATACGGAACAAACAGATTTTGACTGGCAGAAACTCTTTGACAAATGTACAGATTCTTTTGAGCAAATCAATAAAATGTTATCGTATGAATATCCGTATAAAGTATCATCGGCCTTGCCTTCAAATATGACCGTTACAGAAATAAAAAGAATGTATGACGATGAATCAGCGATGCTGTTCGACAGCGTGAATCTTGATGTACCGAAAAATTTTTCGGTAACGCATAAAATATACGGAGCGGCACTCGGAACAATCGTACACAAGGTAATGGAAAAACTTGATTTCAGTAATATTACGGATGAGAATAATATTATTTCACAGCTTCGTATGATGACGGAAAACAAAATTTTAAACGAGGACGAATTTAACGCATTACCTGTAAATAAAATAAAGAGATTTTGTTTAAGTAGTTTGGCAAAAAGAATGCAATGCAATAATGACACACTAAAAAAAGAGTTTTCATTTAAAATTATGATTGATTCTAACGAAATATTTCCCGGTGCTAAAGATGATAGAATGATTATCCAGGGAACTGTCGATGCATTCTTTACAGACGCGGACGGAAGCATTGTAATCATAGATTATAAAACCGATTCGGCATCAAAAGGCAACTCTGCCGAAATTGCTGCTAAATATAAGGTACAGGTTGATTTATATGCAAAGGCTTTGGAAAAAATACTGAATGTAAGAGTTAAAGAAAAAATAATATATATTTTTGACACAGCTGAAGAGTTCACTTTCTGATTTATGAGGTGTTTTAAATGGAGTATAAAAAATTAAGTGATGAAATATCAAAAAAAATTTTAAGTGATAACCCTGCTTTAAAAAGCAGAATGAACGAACCGACAAGGCGCAGAGCCGGCCACAGCGAATCGAATTTGTGGAGGCCTCCGTATGTCAAAGACTGTGAAAAAATTATGCATTGTCCTTATTATAACCGATACAGTGATAAAACGCAGGTTTTTTCATTCTACAAAAACGATGATATAACAAGACGAAGCCTTCATGTTCAAATTGTTTCGCGTATCGCACGAAACATATCAACGCTTTTAGGCTTAGATACAGATCTCACGGAGGCTATTGCCCTGGGGCATGATATCGGTCATCCGCCTTTCGGTCATGCGGGCGAACGATGCCTTAATGAACTTTCAAACGAATATTGCGGCGTGAATTTTTTGCACAATCTTCATTCAGTCAGAGTGTTGGATAAAATATTTGAATATAACATCACTCTCAATACTCTTGACGGAATCCTCTGCCACAACGGTGAGCTTCCTCTCGAAAATTATGTGCCGGTGCATAACGCCAGTTTTGATGTGTTTGATGAAATGGTTGAAAAATGCCGCAAAGATATTTCATACTCGGCAACTCTTATACCTTCCACGCCTGAAGGTTGTGTTGTACGCATAAGTGACCTTATTGCATACATAGGAAAAGACAGACAGGATGCTGTTCGTGCAAAAGTCATACCCGACGACTCTGTCTTTTCGGAAGGAATACTCGGCAAGTTTAACGCTGCCATAATTAATAATCTTATAGTTAATGTTGTTGAAAACAGTTACGGTAAAAACTGCATATCTTTAGATAAAGAATATTTCAGTGATTTAAAAACCGC
The DNA here is from genome assembly GCA_934463165.1 of uncultured Clostridia bacterium. GTDB lineage: Bacteria > Bacillota > Clostridia > UMGS1810 > UMGS1810 > RGIG1828. Next base: position 187,854 of record CAKSJG010000001.1, on the reverse strand, counting down.
TATGAATGAAAACTATAAATATATTTATAACAGCGAAACGGTTGCATCGGATCAAAAAAATTATATCAGACCGATGTATATAAAAATTTTCGAAAAACTTTTGTCGGATGTTAATAATATGAATTCATCGTCATTAATTTTCAAGCATCATATATCGTATATTAATAAAATAAGAAAATATTATACAAACACGAATTATATGAAAGAGAATGAACCTGCCCAAATCGTAATTGACTATATAACCAGTATGACCGATGACTATTTTTATGATATGTATGATTTTCTTTTTCCGTCCGATAACAAACCGGAATATAAAGCATATTTTTAAGTTAAGTATCCGACTGATAATAATACATAGCAAACAGCCCCGACAATCAATAACAGTTTTCTTACCGCTGATATTTTCGTTTTTAATATCAGCGGTAATAATGCCATTGTTGCAGCCGACAGCATAAACGGTATATCAATTGAACAAAATTCCGGGAGTAACTGTATTTGATTGTTTTTTGAAACGGCAAGACACATTGCAATTGTAAATGAAGTTATATATATCGGGCAGTTAATAAAATACAAATTGCAAAAAGCCCTGTTTTTACTTTTTGCTGCATATGTTATTATCGGAGCTGTAATAAGCACAGATAAGTAAACTGCCGTAAAGCGCTTATTTAAAAAACCGCAGTTTAAAATTTGATTGCTTGCCTGAATCAAAAGCAGCTCAACAGCTGTTAAAAGAAAAAACATAATTATCGTAATGAATGTTTTAATCTTGCTCATGTTTTTAAAAAACGGCGTTTCAAACTTATTTTCGGTTGAATTAATCAACGTGAGCAAAATAATAACAGCCATAAAAAACATATTATTTTTGTCAAGATACCCTTTGGTTCCGCCTATCAGCACAATAAACATCAGACTGCATAATACAGAATAAGTCATAAATGCAGAATTATTTTTTGTTTTATCGTATTTTATCATTATCGGAAAACCTATACATATGCAAATACACTGCACCGAAAGCACAAAAAACATTACACAATTCTCATACGTGTTTACCAATCCGACTCCTATCATAGCCGAACAAACAGCGGGCAGAGTGTATTTTGCTTTTTCACCTGTAAATGATAAAATTCCGTAAAATGTTATCTCATAAACCAAAGAGATGATTATAAAAGAGAAATATGTCATTTTAAACCTCATTTATTTTTATGCATAATGCTCAATAAAAATATATTAAATTTTTTCAAATTATAGTATGGATTTTTGCATAAATATATGTTAAAATGAATTTATAATACCGACTATGATAAAAAGATATCAGCAGATTAAACAAGGAGGCAAGTATGAAATTAAAAAAAGTCGTAGAATTACTTAACGGAAAATCCCTAAACAATGCTTATGCCGATGATACGGAGGTGTTTGCCGCATGCGGATGCGATCTGATGAGTGATGTGCTGGCATACGTAAAAGATCAGGCGCTTTTATTGACGGGCCTGATAAACCCCCAGGTTGTAAGAACGGCTGAAATGATGGATATGAAAGCCATTGTTTTTGTCCGCGGTAAAACTCCGGGTGATGAAATTTTATCACTTGCGGATGATGCCGGAATTGCCGTGATTACAACGGACTTTCCGCTTTATATTGCATGCGGAAAACTATACAGTGAAGGCTTATATAAGTGATTCGGAGGATGCTTATGAGTATTTTTAAAGTTAGTTATACTGTAGACGGAAATGATTTTTCCGTAGCAGGGGAGGCATCAAGAAAGTTGAAAAAAGTTTTGCAGCAGCTTGGTATTAATCCTCAGACGGCGCGTAAGGCAACCATAGCAATGTATGAGGGTGAAATCAACATGGTCATTCACGCCAACGGCGGTGTGATAGATGTGGAAATTACTCCCGATAAAATACACATGATATTGAAAGACAGCGGTCCCGGTATCCCTAACATAAAACTTGCTATGACGGAGGGATATTCCACTGCCGAAGATAATGTACGCGAATTGGGTTTTGGCGCAGGTATGGGATTGCCAAACATGAAAAAATATACTGATGAAATGACCGTTACTTCGGAGCTTGGAGTGGGAACAACGGTTGATATAAGCGTTTATATTGATATATAAAAATAATAATGCCGTTAATATATCCGGCATCCTTATTTAATCGATTACTTTGTGCTTTAAAGTACGGAGGTGTTTTATTTGGAAAATATTGTTCATTCTGTAAGGCTTGATAAAGATAAATGCAAGGGGTGTACAAATTGTATTAAAAAGTGTCCTACTCAAGCCATACGAGTAAGAAATAAAAAGGCAAAAATTATCAAGGAATTGTGTATAGATTGCGGAGAGTGTATCAGGGTATGTCCGTATCACGCAAAAAAAGCGGTAACCGACAGTCTCGATATACTAAATAACTACAAATACAAAGTTGCGCTGCCTGCACCGGCATTTTACAGTCAGTTCAGCAAAGCAAAAAACATAGACAACATATTAAATGCATTTTTAAAACTCGGATTTGACGATGTTTACGAAGTTGCTTTTGCAGCTCAGATTATAACAGCCAAAACGAAAGAATTGCTTAAAAGCGGCGAGCTTGAATCCCCTGCAATAAATTCGGCTTGTCCTGCCGTAACAAAACTTATTGCCGCAAGATACCCCAATCTGATAAATAACGTCATACCGCTTATTTCCCCAATGATTCTTGCTTCTTTTCTTGCAAGAAAAACCGTTGAGGAAAATACGGATTTTAAAGGCGATGATATAGGAATATTTTTTATAACACCGTGCGCAGCTAAAGCAACATGCACAAAATACCCGGTGGGATATGACAAAACAAGCATTGACGGAGTGTTTTCGTTTAAAGATATATATTTGAAAATTTTGCCGTTTATTAAAAACAATGAAGAAAACATCGGACTTTCGTCAGCCGGATTCAACGGTGTTTGCTGGGCAAACAGTGGGGGAGAAGTCGCTCCTCTTGAGCTTGAAAACTATATTGCGGTTGACGGTATACATAACGTTATGGAAGTTTTGGAGGAAATAGAAAACGGCAAACTTGAAGATGTATCTTATGTTGAGGCTCTTGCATGTACCGGAGGATGCGTAGGCGGTCCGCTTACCGTCGAAAATAATTTCGTTGCAAAAACAAGACTTAAAAAAATTGCGAAAACCGCAAACGGAAGTTCCGATGTGAATATTCCGGATGATATAAAACTTTTTTGGAATAAGCCTGTTATTACAAGAAATCATAACAATCTTGATGAAGACATAAGCGTTGCAATGGATAAGCTTAAGCAAATAGAAGTTTTATATGAAAGTATGCCGAAACTTGATTGCGGATCATGCGGATCACCGACTTGTATGACATTGGCGGAAGATATTGTGAAAGGATATGCAAAGGAAACTGAATGTATATTTAAACTCAGAGAAAAAGTCGCTGCAATTGAAAATAGTAGCAAAAATTTGTAAATGCGGAGGAATTTATATGAAAGTACCGGAAATTATAAGCAGGTTAAATCTTGAATGCCTTGGTTCTCAACCCGATGATTCACAAGAAATTACAGGATGTTATGTGTCGGATCTGTTAAGCCTTGCGATGTCTAATGTTCAAAGCGGAAATGTATGGATTACCGTTCAGACAAACATAAATATACTTGGTATAGCCTCTCTTACAGACGCATCATGCGTTATTGTTGCCCAATCAATGAACGTAGACAAAAACGTCATTGATAAAGCAAATAAAGAGGGGATATGTCTTCTGAGATCAGATATGGACGCTTACACTCTTTGCAACGAATTGGGAAAACTGATATGAATATATATTACGATTTTCATATACATACATGTCTTTCACCGTGCGGCAACAACGATATGACACCCAACAATATAGTTAATATGTCGGTTTTGAAAGGACTAAACGTCATTGCTGTCACAGATCATAACAGTGCCGATAACGTCAGAGCATGCATGGATGCATCTCGCGGATTGCCTATAACCGTTATTCCGGGAATAGAAATTGAAACGGCTGAAAATATTCATATGGTGTGTCTTTTTCCCGATGCCGATTCGGCGTGCAGTGTGGGTAAAATTATAGAAAACAATCTCCCGCCTATAAAAAACAAACCTGCAATATTCGGAGAACAAATTATAATGGATTCCAAGGATTCCGTTGTCGGATTTAAAGAGCAGTTTTTAATTACTGCGTGCAGCCTTGATATATATGACGTATGTAATATTGTCAAAAAAAACGGCGGTATTGCTATTCCGGCGCATATAGATAAAAATTCATACAGTATACTTTCAAACCTGGGATGTATTCCCGAAGATCCGGACTTTAAATGCGTAGAAGTAAATAATCTATCTTTTTTGAATAATAATGAGTATATTCAAAAAAAGTACCGTGTATTATGCGATTCGGATGCTCATTACCTTTGGGATATTTCAGAAAAAACCAATTATCTGACAGTGCCTGACGGTTTATATATATTGCACAATCCCGCATCGGTTCTTTTGTGCATTTGACCGAAAATATAAATTGACACATAAAACCATAGCGCACATCAATAATTTATGGTATAATTAATTAGTTGTATTAATTTGTTAAAAAATTAACAATCATTATAATTAAACAGGAGGTTACGAAAATGAGCGAAATAAAAGCTCCGGCTTTTAAAGACACGGCTTTGCAAAGTGAAAAACTGCAAGAAGTTATTGCAAAGTACAAAGGTACGGAAGGTGCTTTAATTCCCGTATTGCACGAAGCACAGGATATATACGGATATCTTCCTTATGAAGTTCAACAAAAAATTTCCGAAGGATTGTCTGTGCCAATGTCAGAAATTTATGGTGTAATCACATTTTATACTCAATTTTCAATTTATCCGAAGGGTGAATATAAGATAGCTGTCTGTCTCGGTACGGCATGTTATGTAAAAGGATCCGGCGAAATAATCGAAAAAATAAAAGAAAGACTGGGTATTGATGTCGGACAATGTACAGATGACGGCAGGGTTTCTCTGGATGCAACACGCTGTATAGGAGCATGCGGTCTTGCACCTGTACTTACGGTTAATGATGATGTTTACGGAAGACTTACGGTTGATGATGTAGACGGTATACTTGATAAATATTTGTCATAACAAGAGGGATAGCATGACGGAAATATCATTACATATTTTAGATATAGCAGAAAACTCGGCTAAGGCAAAAGCTTCTTTGATTGAAATAGCAGTATCCGAAAATGTATCGGATAATTTGTTGAGCATTGTAATTAAGGATAACGGCTGCGGTATGGATGATGAATTTTTAAAGCATGTAGCGGATCCGTTTTGCACAACACGGAAAACAAGGAAAATAGGGCTCGGCATTTCAATGTTTAAATTCGCCGCAATACAGACCGGCGGAAGCTTTGATATTAAATCAAAAGTAGGCATCGGAACTGCTGTAACAGCTGTTTTTATATATGACAGCGTTGACCGTCAGCCGCTCGGCGATATGGCGTCAACTATGATTACTCTGATAGGCGGGCATCCGGATATTGACTTTGTATACAGTTATAAAAATGACAAAGGAAGTTTTACTCTCGATACAAGAGAGATAAGAAAGGTTCTCGGTGAAGAAATAAGTCTATCGGAGATCGATGTATTAAACTGGATATCAGATAATATTAATAATGAAACAGAAAATTTATGCGGAGGTGCAATTTAATGAAAAGTTTGGCAGAACTTGAAGAAATCAGAAATAAAACACTTGCCAGAGTTAATCTCAGAAAAGAGGATGATACAAGCATAAGAATAGTAATCGGTATGGCTACATGCGGCATAGCTGCAGGCGCAAGACCGGTTATGAAGGCAATGATGGAAGAGATTGAAAAAAGGAAAATTGACAACTGTTATGTAACCCCGACCGGATGCATAGGGGTCTGTCGATTGGAACCTATTGTAGAAGTATTTCTTCCCGAACATGAAAAAATAACTTACGTTAAAATGGATGCTGAAAAAGCAATTAAAGTCGTTAATGAAACAATCGTAAACGGCAGAGTTATTAATGAATATACAATCGGCTCAGCCGATAATAACTAAGGAGGATTCTTCAAATGGAGTTAGCAAGAGGTCACGTACTTGTTTGCGGAGGTACAGGATGTACATCTTCCGGAAGTACAAAAATTATTGAAGAGTTTGAAACAAGCCTCAGAGAAAACGGTTTGGCTGATGAAATTAAGGTTGTCAAAACAGGTTGTTTCGGACTCTGTGCACTCGGCCCGATAGTAATTGTATATCCCGAGGGTGCATTTTACAGTATGGTTAAACCTGAAGATGTTCATGAAATTGTTGAAGAACATTTGTTAAAGGGAAGAATTGTAAAAAGACTGCTGTATCAGGAAACAATTGTAGATGATAATAATGTAAAATCTCTTAACGATGTTGATTTTTACAAAAAGCAAAAACGTGTTGCACTCAGAAACTGTGGTGTTATTAACCCTGAAAGCATTGATGAATACATAGCTTTCGGCGGTTATGCGGCACTCGGAAAAGTCCTGACCGAAATGAAACCGCAGGATGTAATAGAAACAATTAAAGCTTCCGGTTTGAGAGGACGCGGAGGTGCGGGATTTCCTACTGGTCTCAAATGGCAGTTTACAGCAAATGCAAAAGGTGACAAAAAATTTGTGGCATGTAATGCAGATGAGGGAGATCCCGGTGCATTCATGGACAGATCGGTTCTTGAGGGTGACCCTCATTCCGTAATTGAAGCCATGGCAATAGCAGCCTATGCTGTAGGCGCGGATCAGGGATATATTTATATCAGAGCGGAATATCCCATTGCCGTTACAAGACTTAACATAGCGATAGATCAGGCAAGAGAATACGGTCTTCTCGGAGAAAATATCTTTGAAACCGGATTTAATTTTGATCTTGAATTAAGACTCGGAGCAGGTGCATTTGTCTGCGGTGAGGAAACAGCGCTTATGACTTCTATTGAGGGTCATAGAGGTGAACCAAGACCGAGACCGCCTTTCCCGGCAAATAAGGGATTGTTCGCAAAACCTACGCTTCTTAACAATGTCGAAACTTATGCAAACATTACTGCCATTATTAACAAAGGAGCAGATTGGTTTGCAAGCATCGGAACAGAAAAGAGTAAAGGAACAAAAGTATTTGCGGTCGGCGGAAAGATTCACAATACCGGTCTGGTTGAAATCCCAATGGGAACAACACTTCGTGAAATTGTATACGATATAGGCGGTGGAATTCCGAACGGCAAAAAATTTAAAGCAGCTCAGACAGGCGGACCGTCAGGCGGATGTATTCCCGCTGATCTTATCGACACACCCATTGATTATGACTCGCTTATAAGCATCGGATCAATGATGGGCTCCGGCGGACTCATTGTTATGGATGAAGACACATGCATGGTTGATATAGCCAAATTCTTCCTGGAATTTACGGTTGACGAATCATGCGGTAAGTGTGCACCGTGCAGAATAGGAACAAAAAGACTGCTTGAAATTTTAAATAAAATTACAAAGGGCAACGGTACCATTGAAGATATTGATAAATTGGAGGAACTTTGTTACAGCATTAAAAATGCAGCATTTTGCGGTCTCGGTCAAACTGCACCAAATCCGATTCTCAGTACGCTCAAGTATTTCAGAGATGAGTATATAGCACATGTTGTAGATAAAAAATGTCCTGCCGGAGTATGTAAGGCACTTCTTGCTTACACGATAAATCCCGAAAAATGCAAGGGCTGCAGTCTTTGTTCAAGAAAGTGTCCTGCAGGTGCAATCAGCGGAGAAATTAAAAATCCGTTTACAATTGACAATTCTAAATGTATCAAATGCGGAGCATGTATTGAATCATGTAAATTCGGCGCAATAGAAAAGAAATAAGAAGGGAGAAGATATAACGATGGATATGGTTAATATTAAAATTAATGACAGAGAATATACTGTTCCCGCTTCTTATACTATTCTTGATGCTGCAAGAGAAGCCGGAATAAAAATACCTACGCTTTGTTTTCTTAAAGATATAAACAAAATAGGCGCATGCAGAATGTGTCTTGTGGAAGTAAAAGGTGCAAAAGCTCTTCAGGCTGCATGTGTTTATCCCGTAAATGAAGGTATGGAGGTTTATACAAATACACTCAAAGTCAGAAATGCAAGAAGAGATACGCTTGAACTTATACTTTCAAATCATGAGAAAAAATGTCTCACATGTGTAAGAAGCAGAAACTGTGAACTTCAGACACTTGCAGAAGAACTTGGTGTTGACGGTCTCAGATATGAAGGTGAAAACATAACCTATGATATTGATAATACCTCAACGTCTTTGGTAAGAGATAATAATAAATGTGTTCTTTGCAGAAGATGTATAGGAGCCTGCAATAATCAGGCTGTTTCTGTAATCACATGTGCAGACAGAGGCTTTGCTACACATGTTGCGGCAACATATGAAAAACCGATAAAGGATGTAGGATGTATATTCTGCGGACAGTGTATAGTTTCATGTCCCGTAGGCGCTCTTTATGAAAGAAATGATATTCCGAAGGTTATGGATGCAATTGATAACCCCGAAAAACATGTTGTTGTACAAACTGCTCCGGCCGTAAGAGCTGCTCTCGGCGAAGAATTCGGTCTGCCGATCGGAACTCCGGTAACCGGTAAAATGGTTGCTGCTTTAAAAAGACTCGGTTTTGATAAAGTTTTTGATACAGATACCGGTGCGGATCTTACAATTATGGAAGAGGGAACAGAATTTATAAACAGATTTACTTCGGGAGAAAATCTTCCCATTATAACCTCCTGTTCACCGGGATGGGTTAAATTCTGTGAACATTATTATCCTGAATTTCTCGGTAATTTGTCTACATGTAAATCTCCTATGGAGATGTTCGGTGCAGTCATAAAATCTTATTATGCTGAGAAAAACGGAATTGATAAAAACAGCATCTATTCCGTGGCAATCATGCCGTGCACTTCGAAAAAATATGAAGTACAAAGAGAAGAACATTCAACATGCGGTTCACAGGACATTGACTGTTCGCTTACTACAAGAGAGCTTGCAAGAATGATCAAACAGGCAGGAATAGACTTTGCATCACTTCCGGATGAAGAATTTGACAGACCGTTCGGCGAAGCGACAGGTGCTGCAGTAATATTCGGAACAACGGGCGGCGTTATGGAGGCTGCCATCAGAACGGTTTACGAAATTCTCGAAAAGAAACCTCTTGAAAATCTTAACATAGAAGCTGTAAGAGGTCTTGACGGTATAAAAGAAGCAACCCTTACTATAGCCGGAAAAGACGTAAGGGTAGCGGTTGTTCACGGCACAAAAAATGCAAGAATTATTCTTGATAAAATAAAAGCAGGTGAACATTATGATTTTGTGGAAATTATGGCATGTCCCGGAGGCTGCATAAATGGCGGAGGTCAGCCGATTGTTGATTCATACACCAAATCCGTTACTGACGTGAAAGCACTCAGAGCAAAAGCACTATATACCGAAGATGAAAGCTCAAATATCAGAAAGTCCCATGAAAACCCCGCAATAATTGAACTTTATGAACAGTATTTCGGTAATCCGTGCGGACATAAATCGCATGAGCTTCTTCACACGCATTATACTGACAGATCATCGCAAAAATAATTTTAAACTGATATTTTTTTTGAAAATTAAATAAAATCTTATATGATTTATGATCCCCTCGGTTAGTTATAAGCAAAGGTGTGCTTAATTTGGCTCCGGGGGGATTTTACAAATTTTGAATCGGAGATATATAATGAAAAAAATCATTTTTATAATTTTAACCCTATTGTGGATGATTGTAATATTTTCATTTTCAGCAAAAACCGCTTCAGACTCAACTGTTGAAAGTATGTTTATTACAACAAGACTTATAAAATTGTTTATAAATAATCCACCGCAGAATTTACTTGATATTACTGAAACCGTTGTCAGAAAAACAGCTCATTTCACCGAATATGCAATACTCGGTATTTTGATGTATAATCTTTTCAGATCATTTAATGTAAGTGCAAAAAAATCTTTTTTTGCTGTAGCTGTATGCTTTTTGTATGCCGTATCCGATGAAATACATCAGTATTTTGTGCCCGGCAGAGCGTGCAGATTTTTGGATATGCTTATAGACACAGCAGGCTCCGCATTCGGAAGTGCTTTAAGCATTTTAACAGGAAAGATATATTCAAAAAAAGGATAATAATTTATGAAAAAAAACGAATTAAAACATATAGCGGATTTATCTGCTTTAAATATCGATATTAAAAACGAAAATAACCTTATTGATGAGATTGAAAGTATTATTTCGATGGTTTCCGTTATTGATGAAGCTGATATATATCATGAACATACAGCACAACAACATTACGGCACGAAATTCAGAAATGATATATGCGAAATATCATATGACAGAAAGCAGATACTTTCAAATTCCCAGGAACATACTGATGAATATTTCACGTTTATAAAGGGAGGCTGCAATGAAAGGTAAAATTGATAAAATCAAATCTGATTATAAACAGAAAAAATACTCTCCGTCTGAATTGTGCGATTATTATTTAAAAAAAGTCAGATCTGATAAATGTAACGCATATATCACCGTAACAGCCGACTTTGCCGCTGAACAATTAAAAAATAATGATAAATCCGGTTACAACGAAATCGATTATCCTTTGTTTGCCATACCGTTTGCCGTTAAGGATAACATTTCCACACGCGGAATATTAACCACCTGCGCTTCAAAAATGCTTTCGGATTATGTACCCATATATGATGCGTTTGCATACAGCAGAATTTTAAACGGCGGAGCGATAATGTTCGGTAAAACAAACATGGATGAATTTGCCATGGGGTCAAGCGGCGAATCGTCATATTACGGTTGCGTGAAAAATCCAATTGATGAAAATTACGTAAGCGGCGGAAGCAGCAGCGGCAGTGCATGCGCTGTTGCAAACGGATCGGCTGTTTTTACCCTGGGCAGTGATACCGGCGGATCCGTAAGACAGCCTGCTTCTTTTTGCGGATGTGTAGGGTTCAAGCCTTCATATTCCTCTGTTTCGCGTTTCGGATTGATATCATACGCATCAAGTTTTGACCAGATAGGAATTTTTTCATCATCCGTAGCTGACAGTGCCAAGGTTTTCGATGTTATATCGGCATATGATAAAATGGACGATACCTGCAAAAAATATAAAAGAGTAAAAACCGAAAGCCGTCTCGGAACAGACATAAAAGGAATAAAAATCGGTTTATGGAAAAACCTTTTTGACTCTGCTTTATCTGATATGAACGCGTGTTACGAAAAGTGCTTTTCGGCGCTTTCAAAAAAAGGAGCAATAACAGAGACTTTTTCTTTTGAAAATACCAAGTATATCATACCTGTCTATTATATTTTGGCAAGTGCGCAGGCTGCTTCAAATCTGTCACGCTATGACGGATTACGGTATGGTTACCGCCCGAATAAATATTCTTCATTTAATGATATGATTAAAAAAAGCAGAACCGAAGGATTCGGCAACGAAGTTAAAAAGAGAATTATGCTCGGTAATTATGTTCTAAGCGAAGGATTTTATGACAGATATTATAAAAAAGCCTTTTCGATGAAAGAATATCTGGCAGAATGGATTAATAAGCTCTTTGAAAAATATGATTTTATTGTTACGCCGACTGTTTGCACACATCCATATAAAATTGGCGAGTCGGAAGCCAACAAAGAAAAAACGTATTATAATGATATATGTACGGTTACGGCAAATCTGTGTGAATTGCCGGCAATAAGTATACCATGCGGTTATGATTCAAATTCAATGCCGATAGGCTTGCAGATTATCGGAAAAAAGTTTGATGACGCAGCCGTTCTCAATGCAGCATACATGCTTGAAGATTATTTTTATCAAAACGGTATTGTAACTCATAATAACGGCGGTGAAAATCATGATTAATTACTATACTTCAATAGGGCTTGAAACGCATATCGAACTTTCAACATCAACAAAAATTTTTTGCGGATGTAAATCGTCATTCGGATCACAGCCCAACACAAATTGCTGTCCGATATGCATCGGAATGCCCGGCACGCTGCCCCTCCTCAACAAAAAAGTAATGCAGTATGCAATGCGCATGGGATTATCTCTCGGGTGTAACATTTCATCCGTATCATATATGGACAGAAAAAATTATTCATATCCCGATCTGGCAAAAGCATATCAGATATCACAGTATTATGTCCCGATGTGCACCGACGGAAAATTCAAATTATCAAACGGAAATATTATAAGAATTAACCGAATACACATAGAAGAAGATGCAGGGAAAATAATAAATGATGAAAAAAATGTGTATATCGATTATAACAGAGCAGGAGTACCGCTTATTGAAATTGTAACCGAACCCGACTTTCACAGTGATTCAGAAGTAATCGAATATCTTGAAAAAATAAGACTAATTGCAAAATATCTTGATATATCGGACTGCAAAATGCAGGAAGGTTCAATGAGAAGCGACGTTAATATATCGGTATGCAGTTCCGATAAAACCATGGGCGAGAGATGCGAAATAAAAAACATGAGCTCATTTTCAAATATTTCAAAGGCTATAAAATATGAATCAACACGCCAGATTAAACTTATTGATTCGGGCAAAATAATAGAGAGAGAAACCCTCGGATTTGATGAAAGTACATGCATGACATATCATATGAGAAGCAAGGAAGAATTAAATGATTACCGATACTTTAAAGACCCCGATGTAATGCCCATTCGCATTTCCGAAGCCGAAAAAAATGCAATAAAAACCTCGCTTCCGGAGCTTCCGGATGCAAAGCTCTTCAGATACATTAATGAATTTAAGCTTAAAGAGACAGAGGCAAAACACATACTCAAATATGTAAATATATCAAAATATTTTGAAGAATTGGTAAAATTGACGGACAATCCCAAAATGAGTGCATCGATTATATTAACTCACATTTTCAGAATTGTGAATGAAGATTCGATGCGCGAAGAAAAAATAGCTGTAACACCCAATGATACGGCAGAGGTTATCAATCTCATACAAAGCGGAAAAATACTGCCGAATTTCACAAAAAAAATAATTGATAAAATGTTTTCCGAAGGTAAGTCGTTTTACGAATTATTTGATTTGAATGATTTAAAACCGTTAGATAATGAAACAGTTTTAAAAATAATAAAAGAGGTTATAGACAATAACAAAAAAATTGTTGACAGTTATAAAAGCGGAAAGACAAAAGCACTCGCCGCTTTGATGGGTCAGACAATGAAAAAATTGAACGGAAGAGCCGATGCTGAACAAATCCAAAAAATAATAGTTGAAAATATGTAGTTTTTGGTATATACTTATTATACGGTATAATTTTTGACAGCCAAAACAATAATACAAAAGAATATTATTTGAATACGGTGATCTAATTGTCAAAAATTATAGTAAATTCAAAATCTGTTTTAAACGGTACTGTAAATATATCAGGATCAAAAAATGCCGCTTTGCCGATACTTGCAGCATGTATATTAACAGACGGATTATGCGTCATTGAATCGGTTCCCGATTTGAGTGACATAGACATAATGATAGAAATGCTTGAAAAACTCGGATGCATCGTAACCCGTGTGAATGATAAATTAAATATTGATACTTCTAAAATCATAAATGCAGATATACCTTTTGAACTTGCAGGCAAAATAAGAGCTTCATTTCTTTTTGCCGGTGCGCTGACGGCACGCTTCGGATATGCATGCGTTGCTTTGCCGGGAGGATGTGCAATAGGCAGCAGACCGGTTGATCTTCATCTGAAAGGATTTGAGCTTCTCGGCGCTCAATGCAGTATAAAGGACGGATACGCACATATTAAATGTAAAAAACCCGAAGGAACAAAAATTTACCTTGATTTTCCGTCTGTCGGGGCAACTCAAAATATTATAATGGCATCTGTATTTGCTGAAAATGAAACCGTTATAGAAAACTGTGCGTCAGAACCCGAAATTGTTGACTTAATCAATTTTTTAAATAAATGCGGCGCAGATATAATCGGCGGCGGAACAGATAAAATAACTGTAAAGGGAGTAAAAAAACTTCACGGCTGCTATTACAGAATTATTCCCGACAGAATCGAAGCCGGCACATTTATGATAGGAGCAGCTTTAACACGCGGAAAACTGCACCTGAAAAACGTTGAATGCTCGCATTTGTGCGCTGTAAGCGCAAAACTTTCGGAAATAGGCGCATACATTGAAGAATACAGCTCAGAACTTACAATAGAATGTAATAATATTAATAAAAGCACAGACATTAAAACCATGCCGTTTCCGGGATTTCCGACCGATATGCAGTCACAGTTCGCAGCTTTAATGTGTAATTGCATAGGAACATCCGTTATTACCGAAACGGTGTTTGAAAACAGATTTATGTATATTCCGGAGCTTATAAGAATGGACGCGGACATAAAGATAGACGGCAGAACCGCCGTAATATCGGGTCATGGACATCTTAAGGGAGCTGAAGTTAAGGCAACAGATTTAAGAGCCGGAGCGGCATTGGTTTTGGCTGCACTTTGTGCTGACGGAAAAACTGTTATCGGTGAAACACAGTATATAAAACGCGGATATTGCGACTTTGCGAAAAAATTAAAAAAACTCGGAGCTGACCTTGCAGAAGAATAAGGGAATTATATAATTATTTTTTCATAATATTATACAGGTGTTAATTTATGAAAAAAAGAAAATATTCCGGATTATTAATAACTTTTTTAATTGTTATTGTTACATTATTTACTATTCTCACACAATGTGCAAAAAAATATTTTTTTCCGCGCGGAGCCGATGTGCTGCATTCATATGCTGAAAATGATATGTTTGAAATAATGAATAATGTAACAAGCAGAGTAATAGAAGAATATAGTATCGACTATTCAAAACTTGCCGATATTAAATATACGGCTGACGGAAAAATCAGCTCCGTTAATATTAATTATGTATTGGTAAATAAAATCAAATCCGAAATTTCAACAAGAATATCAAAAGAACTTACCGATTGTGATGATAATGATGTTTATATTCCTGTCGGAGATTTCAGCAATAACATATATTTTATAGGAAAAGGTCCGAAACTGCATTTTAAACTCGTGCAGCGAGGCTGCATTCAGACTGATTTCGAACAGAACTTTGAATCAGCCGGGATAAACAGCGTAATGCATACTTTAAAAATCAAAATAAATGCAGATGTAGCGCTGCTTCTTCCGTTTTATGATACACACACAATCATGAATACAAATGTCATACTTGCCCAAACGGTTATTAACGGAGATTGTCCGGAACAAATTTTTAAACTTAACAGAGGAGAAAATTCAAATGACTGATAACATAAACTACACACATATTGTTGAATATTTAAATTCAACACTTGCCGATACAAGCGGATATCTTTATGATATGGAACAATATGCAAAAAAAGAAAATGTTCCGATAATACAAAAAGAAGTGCGCTGTCTCCTCGGGGTGTTATTAAGATATAGAGAAATTAAAAACATTGTTGAATTAGGAACGGCAATAGGATATTCATCTTTGTTTTTCTCAGATTATTTACCGAATGACGGAAAGATTATAACATTTGAAAAAGATGAAAATTATTATGCCGAAGCCGTAAAAAACATAAAAAAAGCCGGTAAAGATAAAATAATTGATGTTATATACGGCGATGCATATGAAAACATAAAAAATTTAGACGGCAGTTATGATATGATATTTATGGATGCAAACAAATCAATGTACAGATATTATCTTGATACCGTATTTCCGTATCTTAAAATCGGAGGACTCATAGTATGTGACAATATTCTTTATAAGGGAATGATATCAAATAACGATCTCGCTCCGAGAAAGCAAAATACGATCATCGCCAATATACGTGAATTTTTGTATTACATATCTCATAACTCAAAGCTTGAAACATCAATTATTCCTATAGGTGACGGTGTTTCTGTATCCGTAAAGCTGTCTGATTGAAAGGAGATACAACATGAATAACAAAGCAGAACTTTTGGCACCTGCCGGAAATTTAAAAAAACTCAAATATGCCATTGAATACGGCGCAGATGCAGTTTATATTGGCGGAGAAGAATTTTCCTTAAGGGTAGCTGCTGATAATTTTACCCTTGATGAAATTGCCGAAGGTATAGAATATGCTCACAGCAGAGGAAAAAAAGTTTACATAACGGCAAATATTATTCCTCATAATGATGACCTTAAAGATTTTCCGTCATTTATAAAAGAAGTCAGTTCCATGGGAGCAGACGCTGTTATAGTATCGGATCTCGGCGCATTTTCAATTGTTCGTGAAACAGCACCTAATTTAGACATACATATAAGCACCCAGGCAAACAATACCAATTATATGAGTGCCAAAATGTGGTACAAGCTTGGCGCAAGGAGAGTTGTTCTTGCAAGAGACCTTTCTTTTAAAGAAATTGCAGAAATTCGTTCAAACATAAAGCCTGATGAAGAGTTGGAATGTTTTGTTCACGGTGCAATGTGTGTTTCATACAGCGGAAGATGCCTGCTCAGCAATTATCTTACTCACCGAGATGCCAACAAAGGCGCATGCTCGCATCCGTGCAGATGGAAATATTATCTTATGGAGGAAAAACGCCCCGGGCAGTATATGCCTGTCTTTGAAAACGACCGCGGAACATTTTTATATAATTCCAAGGATCTATGCATGGTAAACTATATTCCGGATCTGATAAAAGCGGGAATAAACAGCTTCAAAATAGAGGGACGTGTCAAAAATGAGCTGTACGTTGCAACAGTTGTCGGAGCATACAGACGTGCTATAGATTCTTATTACAAAGATCCCGACAATTTTAAAATTGATCCGTATATAAATACCGAGCTTGAAAAAGTAAGTCACAGAGAGTATACCACAGGCTTTTATTACAATAAGCCCGATGAAAACAATCAGCTGTATACAAGTAATACTTATATTCAAGACTATACAATCGTTGCGGTTGTCAAATCATATGATGAAAAAAACGGCGTGGCTATATTGGAACAGAGAAACAGATTTTTTAAAGGCGATGAACTCGAAGCTATGATGCCCGGCGAAAAATCGTTTTCTTTTAAAGCGGATTATATGACAGATGAAAACGACGAACATATAGATGTTGCACCGCATCCGCAAATGACCGTAAAAATAAAACCCGGAAGACATTTAAATAACTTTGCAATAATCAGAAAAAAAGTTTAACATAAACATAATCGGTGTCATATTCTGTAAGCATATGAAAGGCGGAATATGACATGGAATACAATGCACAAATACAATTGAATGACGGAACATACGCAGAAGAAAAGGTTGAATTAATACCTCATTGGTTTGAAAATGCCGGCAATGTATATAATCCCGGACTTTCACACACTTCACTTTGTTTTTCATGTTCGGCTTTTTCATCTTCTGAATCAATGATTGATTGGGGATGCACAAAAAACTGCGGAAGAGATGATGATATCATAAATCTGTTGAATGCATTTGAATTTAAAGATATTTACACCTCCGGTTATAACGATTCTTTAAATGATTCGTCATCAAAGGCAGCATATGTTTTTTCAACAAAAAAATTCGAGACTTTTACACTTGTTTCCGTTATAATACGCGGCGGCAATTACGGCTGTGAGTGGGTTGATAATTTTAACGTATCGGGGAATGATAAAAACATTCATAACGGATTTTATATATCGGCACAAAATATTGCGGCCGGTTTAAAAAATTATACAAATGTTTATCACTCCAAACTTAAAATATGGATAACGGGATACAGCAGGGGCGGCGCAATTTCAAACTTACTCTCTGCAATCTTGAAAGATTGCCGCGAATATACAAACTGCGATATTTTTACATATACATTTGCTTCTCCGAGAGTCAGCAATGAAAATGTTAACTATTTAAAAAGCCCGAAATTTGATTATATATTTAATATCATCAATCCGTTTGATCCTGTTCCCATGATACCACCCGAACAATGGAAGTATAACCGATACGGAGTTGACTGTATTCTGCCTTATGATACTGCAATGCTTGAGTATGTTTTTGAAAAAATGGATAAATTTTCGGGAGCGGGCATATCTTTTTCCGATACGGATTCCGTAGCGGCTGTGCTGCATATAATGCTTATTTTTGCTTCATCGTCAAGCGAATTCGGACATAATTTTCAAAGACCGATAATGGATTTTGTTAAAATTTACTGTGAAAAAGAAACAGATTCGGACGGTATATGGAATAGGGGAGACAGCATAAGATCATTAATAAAACTACACGGTGAAAAAGCACGGGAAGCATTGAAGAAATCAGGGTTATACAAATATTCGGATTATATCGGCAAATACGGAATTCATATTCCGGATGAAATTATTGTTTTAAATGCTCTTTTCAGAATATACGGTTTTGAAAATCCGGAAAACATATTTAAAAATTTCATATTTAACGAGAGGATAAATGAAATTTTTAAAATTCTGAAAAAAGGTCTTTCATTTGAAGCTTTTAATCAACACAGGCCTGAGTTGTATTTATGCTGGCTGAATTGCGCAGATCCTGCTGATATAACATTTAATAAAAAGTGACAAGCTCCGATCAATTATTTTATAATATTCGGAATAATATCAATATTTTCATTCATAAATATATTACGGGTGATATATTTATGAGACGTTTTTTTACCGTGCTTATGATAATAAATGTTATTTTCATGATCATTTCCGTCAATTCTCATGCAGCCGAAACAGACGCTGTTTCAATCAGTGCTCCGTCAGCCATACTGGTTGATTATTCAACCGGAAAAGTTTTATATGAAAAAAATGCCGATGAAAAAAAACCTCTTGCAAGCGTAACCAAAATCATGACAATGCTTCTTGCAATGGAAGAAATTGATGCCGGTCGAATGAGTTTTGACGATATAATAACCGGTAGTGCACACGCAAAAAGTTACGGCGGATCTACCATCTTTCTGGATGAAGGCGAGCAAATAAGCGTACGTGATATCCTTAAGGGAATTGCAGTCGCATCGGGAAATGATGCTGCCGTTGCAATGGGGGAACATATATCGGGAACTGAAGAAGCATTTGTAAATAAGATGAATGAAAAAGCCAAAATACTCGGAATGAAAAACACACACTTTGTCAACTGCTGCGGACTTGATGCCGACGGTCATTATTCAACAGCACGCGACATTTCGATAATGTCCAGGGAACTTATGCGCCACAATAAAATTTTTGATTTTACGGGCATATGGATGGATACTCTCAGAAACGGTGAATTCACTCTTTCAAATACCAATAAGCTTATTCGTTTTTACGAAGGCGCAACAGGTCTTAAAACAGGCAGCACAAGCAAAGCCGGTTTTTGTATAAGCGCAACAGCCAAAAGAGATAATATGCATCTGATTGCTGTTATCATGAATGCCGAAACATCCAAAAAAAGGCAGGCGGATGCAAGTACACTTTTAAATTACGGATTTAAAAATTATAAAATAACAAATGTCATAGATGAAAAAAAGAATACGTATTCTTATGATGTTGATAAGGGTGAACAAAATAAAATATCGGTTTGTCCCGAAAACAGAATTGATTATGTACTTTCAAAAAATGATAATTCGGAATTTAAAACAGAAGCAGTTACAGACAAAAAAATATGTGCACCCGTGAAAAAGGGCAGCGAGGTCGGTACAATAAAAATATTTATGAACGGGAAATATAAAACGTCCGTAAAACTTGTAGCAAACGAGTCCGTAAATAAAATATCTTTTGCATCATATTACAAAACCGTCCTTCAAAACTGGCTTGTGATGCAAAAAAAATAAAATACACATATACATAAGCTCAAGGAGATACAAAAGTATGTCAAAAATCAAAAAAATATATAATTGGATATACGATAAATACAACTCGTTTTTTGATCTGTATCTGGGTGCATTTGCTGCTCAGGCGGCTTTCTTCCTTATACTTTCATTTATACCTCTTATCATTTTGATTGTAAGTATATTAAACATAGCCGGTATAGATTTGAGTGTCTTAAAGCAGGATTTATCGGTGTATAATATAAGTGATGTTGTTCAGACATATGTAAATCAGCTGCTTGAAGAAGTAAACACCACAGGCGGATATTTTATCATTTTTACAATTATTCTTTCCGCCTGGTCATCGGGGAAAGCTTTTAATGCACTGTCACAGGGATTTAAATATTTGATGAACATTGATGAACGAACAAATTATTTTTTAAAAAGACTCAGGGGTTTTATTTACTCGCTCCTTTTTGCACTGGCAATAGCTTTTTTGGCTTTAATAGGTATATTCGGTCAGAGAATATATATTTTTTTGCAGGACATTTACCCGATATATAATAATGAAATATATATATTTAATATTTTCAGAAAAATAGCCGTACTGATATTTTTTCTTTTAATAATTTTATTTGTGTATTTAATACTTCCTTGTTCGTCACTGAAGGAATTTAAATATATACGTAAAATTAAAAAGAAGTATTACTTTTTGTCAGCTATGTTTTCATCATTATGCATATATCTGTATACCGGGATTTTTTCGCTTTATACATCGTCTAAATTTTCTTTAAACAAATCATAAGGCGGACTTACCGGGCTTTTATGCGTTATGCTCTGGCTTTACGGCTGCATGTATCTTATACTCATAGCATTTAAATATGCTGTTGTAAAGAACTCGGTTAATATTAACGGCAATAAAAAATAAAGCAGACGTGAATCTGCTTTATTTTTTATTGATTTTCATTTGATACTGACCAATCCTGTTTGTAATCTTCCCAATTCTCGTTTTTAAAAATCTCTATAGCTTTGTCAAGAGTTGTATTATTAACAATCTGCTCGCATCTTAAGATCTCTTCAAGCTTAAGCTGTGTCGTTATATCCGCAACACCATAAGGATATAACCCTGTTCTGCTCTGAAAACTTTTAACTGCAGCAGCTGTTTGTTCATCATATTTACCGTCCGGATATCCGATTGAGTATCCCATATAATACAGTCTTTGTTCAATGGCAAGCACATCATCCCCGGAATCACCGATATTCATTTTTCTGTCGTATGTTATTTTTATAAAGTCCGATTTTTCATATGAAGAAGTTTTATCCGGCAGATAAACATCAGGCTCTACACCTTTGCCGTTTATACTTCTTTTATTGGGAGAAAGATATATTGCCTCCGTAAGCTTAACTCCGCCGCCGATGCGAAATTTTGTAATGTTTTGCATTGTACCTTTGCCAAAGGTTTGCTCTCCTATAACAATTCCGACTCCGGTATCCTGAACAGCCGCCGAAAATGCTTCCGAAGCGCTGGCGCTGTTTTTATTAACAAGTATTGCAAGGTTATATTTAACCTCTTTATTTTCAGAATACAATGTTGTTGTCAGATACGGGTTTTTATATTCAATATGAATTGCAGGTCCCGCAGGAATAAAAATCGAGCACATCCTGACCATTGCACTTAAGCTGCCGCCGGGATTGTTTCTAAGGTCAATTATAACATCTTTTATTCCTTTTTCATCAAATGATTCAAGAGCCTTTTTGGTAAACTGATCCACCTTTTCGCCGAATTCATCTATTTTTATATAACCTATTGTATCATTTTCCAATGATGCATACACACCGGAATCAATAACAACTTTTCTTCGCATCATAGTCGCTGTAAAAGTGTTATCCCTGCGCTGAACGGTTACTGTTACCGGAGTGTTTTCCTGACCTGTAATATAAGACTGTGCGGTTGAGATATCCATTCCGGCAAGCGATATATCTCCGACTTTTGTTATTACATCATCAGCCATAATTCCACCCTCAAGAGCAGGGGTATCATCATATACTTTTGTGACAAGTAAACCGTTTTCTGCCGTTGTAACAATTACGCCTATTCCGCAAAATTCATCGCTCATTCTGTTTAAAAAAGCATCAAGCTGCTCTTGTGTAAAATAAGTTGAATAATCATCCAGCGAATCATAAGCGCCCTTGAAAAAATCTTCAAGCAGTTCCGGATGATTTCCGAGTACATATGAAGCCGCAGCTTTATAAAGCTCACCTTCCGATACATCAAACTTGTATTTTGTCATTATGATTCCTATAGCCTGGTTGAGATAATCAAGCGCCTCTTCTCCTGTCATAATTTTTGAATCGGAAGAAGTATCGTTTTCAACAGGTTTAGAATTTTCTTCAGCAAATGATGTAAAACACGATGTGAATACTATTACCGTTCCGATAAGTATTGCCGTAAATTTCTTTGCTTTTTCAAACATGAAAAACACCTCACTTATGTTTATTTGTCTTTATAAACTACATTCTTTCCGGAGCGTCTATTTTAAGTATGTCAAACACATTTTTTATCACATTTTTTGTGGCATGACAAAGCATAAGGCGCGCCTGCATAAGGTTTTTATCGTCACACTGAACTCTGCAATTATTATAAAAAGAATGAAAAAGTGCCGACAAATCCATAACATATCTTGTAAGCTTGCTTGGCTCCATAGAAAGTGAACTTAAATATATTTCCTCGGGGTATGAAATGATTTTTTCAATAAGCGCCAATTCACTCTCATCGGTGAGCAATGCAACATTAATATCATCCGTATTATTCAGCTCGATACCTTCCTGTGAAAGATTTCGTATTATGCTGGCAATTCTTGCATAAGCATATTGAACATAAAACACAGGGTTATCGTTATTTTGTGCAATTGCAAGGTCAAGATCAAATTCAAGGTGACTTCCCGCCTGCCTTAAATTAAAGAAAAATCTTGCCGCGTCGATTCCTATATCCTCAATCAAATCAGAAAGCGTTATCATTTCGCCCGTTCTTTTACTCATTCTCACCGCTTCGCCGTCTTTCATCAGGCGAACAAGCTGCATAAGAATAATTTCAAGCCTTGATCCGTCAACGCCGATTGCTTCCATAGCTCCTTTCATTCGTGCCACATGACCGTGGTGATCAGCTCCCCAGATATTTATTACTTTGTCAAATCCGCGTTTGACAAATTTGTTTCTGTGATAAGCTATATCAACGGCAAAATATGTCGGAAACCCGTTTGCACGTATCAATACATCATCTTTTTCGCTTCCGAATTCGGTTGATTTAAACCACAGTGCACCGTCATTTTCATAGGTAAGATGACTTTTTTTAAGTATTTCTATTGTTTCTGCAACTTCACCGTTTTCATGAATTGAACTTTCATTAAACCAAACATCATAGTTTATTCTGTAATTTGCAAGATCCTTTTTTAAATTCGAAATATTTTTTTCAAGCCCGAATTTAACAAGAGCTTTTTTTCTTTCATCACTCGGTCTGTCAAGATATGAATCACCGTAAATGCCGATAAAATCAGCAGCAAGTCTTTTAATATCATTGCCCTGATACCAATCAGCCGAAAATTCAACAGCGTCTTCGCCCTTTAAATTTTGAATGTATCTTGCCTCAAGAGAATTTCCGAATTTATCAATTTGTGCACCTGCATCATTAATATAAAACTCACGTGTCACATCATATCCGGCCTTTTCAAGCACACTTGCCAGACTGTCACCGAGAGCTCCGCCGCGTGCGTTTCCCATATGCATAGGGCCTGTCGGATTTGCACTTACAAATTCAACCATAACCTTTTGTCCTTTGCCGACCGTGAGTTTACCGAAATCATCACCGAGTCTGACAGCTTCTTTAAGACCGTCGTATAATCTGTTATCCGATAAATAAAAATTTATAAATCCGGGGCCCGCAATTTCAACTTTTTCAATATATGTTCTGTCGGTCACAATATTGTTTACAATTGCTTCCGCAATTTTACCGGGCGCATTTTTCATAATTTTGGTAAGCTTCATAGCAATATTTGTAGAAAAATCACCGTGATTTTTATCTTTCGGCACCTCAATTTCAACCTGTGTATTTTTTGCTTTTTCCGATGCTTCATCATCTGTAAGTAAAAGCTCGGAAACAGCCGAAACAGCATTTTCCACAGCCTTTATTATTTGATTTTTTGTTTCAAATATAACATTTTCCATCGGTTTATGCCTCCTTAAATTCCAATTTAAAATTATTCTTGCTATTCTCGGTTCCGTTTATGTCAATGAGATAATCAACAATAACCGTTCCTCCGTTTTTTTTCATATCAATATTCATTTCTGTTGTAAATACATCAACCGTCAAGTTTCCGTATTGTGTATTATACATGGTTGAAGTACGTCTGTTCTTCATGAAAAGCATTTCGGTATTAACGGTTCCGTTTCGTATGACAGAAACATAATTTTTGCCGATCTCAACATATGTTTTTGTGCCCTCAAGCCCGGTTAATTCGGATTCCTCGTATTCAATATAAAAAACACCGTCCTCAACGCCAAGCTTCGCCTCCGTAACAAGATTAATTGCATTCTTGCTGTCGCTTATATCATATGCCTGTATGCTGTTTATGGAAAGAATGATTTTTTTATCCATGTATTTGCCTTTCTGCCTTTTTCGTTTTAATCCTCAAAACCTATTTCAATAAGCTTATCTATTAATTCTGAATATTTAATACCCGATGCCTCAAAAAGTTTTGGATACATGCTTATATTTGTAAATCCCGGCATCGTGTTGATTTCGTTAATATATACTTTGTCATTTTCATCATCAACAAAAAAATCAACTCTCGAAAGTCCCTTACCGTCAAGTGCATTAAATGCCTTTACGGCACCTTTTCTTACTTCTTCGCTGTGTTTTTCACTTATTTTTGCCGGAATATATAACGTACTCGGGCAATCGCCGGAATACTTCGCGTCATACGTATAAAAGTCTTGAGATGCAACGATTTCGCCGACACACGACGCTTTAATGTTACCTTTATTTCCGAGAACGGCGCATTCAACTTCGTGCCCCTTAAGAAATTCCTCAACCAAAACTTTTTTGTCAATTTTAAAAGCTTCATTAACAGCTTTGACAAGTTCATCCCTGTTTTTAGCTTTTCCGATTCCGATAGATGAGCCTGCATTTGCCGGTTTAATAAATACGGGATAACCGAGTTCGGATTCTATTTCCGCTATTTTTTTGTCAACATCCGGCATTTCATGTTTTTCTATCACAACCCAGTCCGCCTGATTGATTCCTGCATTTTTAAATATAATTTTTGCAAACGTTTTGTCCATTCCTATACATGAGGTAATAACACCTGTTCCGACATATTTTATTCCGGCAAGTTCAAAAAGCCCTTGAATTGTTCCGTCTTCTCCGTTTATACCGTGAAGAACAGGGAATGCAATATCAAAATCGATTTTAGTATATGTACCGTCACCGTTAAAAACTGCCGCGGACGGTTTTTTGCATCCGTGCATTATGCTGACGGGACGTAAAGTTTCATTATACCATTTGTTTTCAGGTATCAAATCATAACTTCCGTCATATAAATACCACTTTCCGTCCCTTGTTATTCCTATTGTTATAACATCATATTTATCTTTGTTTATGTTTTGCAGAATCGAATATGCTGATTTTAATGAAATTTCGTATTCGGTTGATTCACCGCCGAATATAACGCATACCTTTTTTTTCAAATTATTCAATCTCCCTTCGATTTTACATATTCATAATATTATATCATAAATTAATCTAAAAATAAATGTTTTTTACGTTTAAAATCGAAATAATTTTTACAAAATTATTGTTTATTCTTAATTTAATTTATACAATATCACATTTATACTTGATTTTTGTGACATAACATGATAAAATATATCAGGTGATACAAATGAAAGCGAAGCAAAACGGCAATTCGGTTATTGTTTCCGAAATAAATGATTTTAACCCTGTACATACATTTGAATGCGGTCAATGTTTCAGATGGGATAGGGAGCCTGACGGTAGTTATACCGGTGTTGCATTTTCAAAACCGGTTAATATTTCTTGCACCGGTGATGAAATTGTTATTAAAAATATATCATTGGACGAATATAATTGTCAATGGAAAAATTATCTTGATTTTAACACAGACTATAACCTTATCAAAAATGAATTGTCAACCGATAATGTTGTAAGAAAAGCAATGAATTTCGGCTGGGGTATTAAAATTTTAAATCAGGATATTTTTGAATGCCTCATATCATTTATCATATCAACGCAAAATTCCATACCCAGAATAAAGAAAATTGTATCGAAGCTTTCCGAAATGTATGGCGGAAAAATAACTTTTGAAAGTAAAAAATTTTATTCTTTTCCGACACCGAATGAACTCAATGGCATAAGTGCAGCCGATTTGGCTCCGCTTCGCGCAGGATACAGAGCGGATTATATTGTCGATGCCGTAAACCAAGTAAACGAAGGTATGATTAATTTAGAATCTTTAAAATCAATGGATTATTTATCGGCAAAAAAAGAGCTTATGAAAATAAAAGGCGTCGGTCCAAAGGTTGCCGACTGTGTTTTGCTTTTTTCTGCAGGCAAAAAAGAAGCTTTTCCGATCGACGTATGGGTTACGCGTACCGTAAGAAGCCTTTATCTCGGCGAAAATGCGACTCAAAAGCAAATAGAAAATTTTTCACGCGATCATTTCGGCAATTATGCCGGTGTAGCACAGCAATATCTGTTTTATTACGGCAGAGAAAACAAAATATGATAATATATGGCAAAATTAGTTTATAAAAAACATAAATTAACCGTTAAAAAACATAAATTAACCGTTATTGATTGACTTTATTTTATATTTGTGATACTATAATAATATATATTTCAAAAGAGGATAAAAGATAATGAAGAATATACCTTTTTCTCCCCCCGATATAACCGATAAAGAAATAAACCTTGTTATTGATGCATTAAAATCGGGTTGGATAACAACAGGTCCGAAAACTAAATTATTTGAAAAAAAAATAGCAGAATATTGCGGAACCAATAAGGCTGTTTGTTTGAATTCTGCAACTGCGTGTCTGGAAATGACTCTCAGAATTTTAGGTATAGGGCCCGGAGATGAAGTGATCACATCTGCATATACATACACTGCTTCATGCAGTCCGATAATACATGTCGGTGCTACGCCGATAATTGTTGATACTGCTCCTGATTCTTTGCAAATGGATTACGAGGCATTGTCACGTTGTATAAGTAACAAAACAAAGGCGGTTATACCGGTTGACATAGCGGGCATACCTTGCGACTATGATACAATATTCAAAATCATAAATGATAAAAAAGATATCTTTAATGCAAATAATGACATACAAAGCTGCCTGGGAAGAATTGCAGTAATCGCTGACGGAGCACATAGTTTTGGTGCTGATTATATTGGTCAAAAAAGTGGTTCAATTGCCGATTTTACAACGTTTTCGTTTCATGCCGTAAAAAATCTTACTACTGCGGAAGGCGGAGCAGTAACATGGAAAAACATAAATGGAACAGACAACGATGAAATATATAAAAAATATCAGCTTTTTTCACTTCATGGTCAGTCAAAAGATGCACTGGCAAAAACCAAGCTTGGCGCGTGGGAATATGACATCGTGGGACCGTGGTACAAATGCAATATGACAGATATTGCTGCCGCAGTCGGATTAGCTCAACTTGAAAGATATTCGTCAATACTTTCTAAACGAAAAAAATATATTGAAACATATAATAATGAATTTA
Organism: uncultured Clostridia bacterium; assembly: GCA_934463165.1. Lineage (GTDB taxonomy): Bacteria > Bacillota > Clostridia > UMGS1810 > UMGS1810 > RGIG1828. The sequence goes on along the minus strand of CAKSJG010000001.1, from coordinate 160,201 downwards.
AAAATATGAATTTATCGTTACTTGAACATTACAATGCAACTCACCGTGGAAGCGGTCACTTGTACATTATGCGATTAAACGGTAAAAAGCGAGAATTTCGTGATAACCTTATTATAAAGCTTGCTGAAAAAGGAATTGCAACAAATGTACACTATAAACCTCTGCCGATGCACACAGGTTATAAAAAACTTGGTTTTGATATAAATGATTACCCTAATTCATTTGCTTTTTTTGAAAACGAAATAACGTTGCCGCTAAATACAAAAATGAATATGGATGACATTGGATATGTAATCAAAAATTTTAAAGAGGTATATTGTTAATGTATAAACTTATTTCATGGGAATCGTTACCTAAGGAAATGAAAAATGATAACGTAAATAATTATTACATTTTACTGCAAAAAAGATCAATATCCATAGTCGTTAAAAGAGGTTTTGATCTCATTGTCGGAATTATAACATCGTTGTTTCTGATTATTCCTATGGTAATAATAGCAATAATAATAAAAATAGATTCCGATGGTCCGATATTGTTCAAACAAAATAGAGTAAGTGCCGGGAATAAAATATTTAAAATATATAAATTCAGAACCATGATTGTTAATGCAGAATATGTAGGAGCACAGGTCACATCAAAATCAGACAGCAGAATTACGAGAGTCGGCAAAATGCTCCGTAAAGCAAGGCTGGATGAACTCCCTCAAATATTTAACGTTATTAAAGGTGACATGTCATTTGTAGGCATCAGACCCGAGGTACCTCACTATGTTGATTCATATACGGATGAAATGTACGCAACACTTTTACTTCCTGCCGGTATAACATCTGAAACAAGCATTAAATACAAAAATGAAGAACGTCTTATAAACAATTCGGATAATTCTGATGAAACATATATTAATGAAGTTTTGCCTCAAAAAATGAAGTATAATCTGGAATACCTAAAAAAATTCAGTTTTTGGTATGATATAAAAATCATGTTTATGACCGTGCTTGCGGTTATAAGAAAAGATGACAAAATTAATAACCAAAAAGAATGCACAAAAAAGGGAAAAGAATATGCAGTTAACAAATAATTTAATCTCAGTAATAACACCCACATATAATTGCAGTAAATTTATCGGTCGAACAATAGAGTCTGTATTAGCTCAAACATATAAGAATTGGGAAATGATTATAGTTGACGATTGCTCAACAGATGATACAAGAGACATTGTTGCAAAATACTGCGAAAAAGATAATCGGATAACATATATTTGTTTGAAATATAATTCCGGCGCAGCTGTCGCAAGGACAAAAGCAATGGAGCTTGCAAACGGAGATTATATGGCTTTTTTGGACAGTGATGATTTATGGACAGAAGACAAGTTGAAAAAGCAACTCCAGTATATGAATTCAAATAAAATTAATTTTTCATGTACTGCTTATGAACAAATTGACGAAGATGATAAACCCCTAAACAAAGTTATAAAAACTGTAAAAAAAACAGGATACAACAGATTGCTTCTTGACTGTCCGGTAGGAAACTCAACTGTTATGTATAACGTCAGAAATATGGGTAAATTTGAAGTTCCGAATATTCGCAAGCGAAATGACGATGCATTGTGGCTTCAGATGCTAAAGAAAGAAAAGTACATATATGGATTGAATGAAGTCTTAATGAAATACAGAGTAAGGCAAAATTCTATTTCAAGCAACAAACTGTCTCTTATTAAATATCATTGGATTTTATATAGAGATATAGAACATTTGAATGTAATCAGAGCATCATTTCATATATGTTGGTGGTGCATGCTTAAAGTATTTAAGATCAAATGACTGAATGAATTTTTTAAATTACAATTGCATGGTCGGAGAATATTAAATGATGAAAATTGGAATATGCGGTCATTATGGTGGAGAAAACTCTCTAAACGGACAAACAGTTAAAACAAAAATAATTACAAACGAGTTAATTAACCATTACGGAAAAAATGAAATACTCTGCTTTGATTCGAGCGGTGGTTTCAAAAAAATATTTAAACATATATGTGGAGTTTTAAATCTTTTAAGAACATGCGATAACGTTATTATATTACCTGCTCATAACGGATTGCGCGTATTTGCACCGATTCTTGCTTTTGCAAACAAATTTTACAAAAAGAAACTCCACTATATCGTAATAGGCGGATGGTTACCTGAGTTCTTAAAAAAGAGAAAACACCTGTCAAAATCACTTAAAAAATTTGACTATATATATACAGAAACATCAACAATGAAAAAAGTTCTTGAAAGACAAGGCTTCAATAATATAGTTATACTGCCTAATTGCAAAAAATTAAATATTTTAAAACAGAATGAGTTAATATACTGCACTAATGAGCCGTATAAACTTTGCACTTTTTCAAGAGTGATGAAAGAAAAGGGAATAGATGATGCCGTAGAGGCAGTCAAATATATTAATGATAAATACGGAAGAACATGTTACGCGCTTGATATATATGGACAGGTAGATTCAAATCAGACTGAGTGGTTTAACGAGATTAAAAAAAGTTTTCCCGATTATATAAAATATTGCGGAACCGTTGAGTTTGACAAAAGTACGGAAGTGCTGAAAAATTATTATGCTCTGTTGTTTCCGACACATTTCAAAACAGAAGGCATACCGGGAACAATTATAGATGCATATGCATCCGGAGTACCGGTAATTTCCGCAAAATGGGATAGCTTTGATGATATTATTGATGACAACATAACAGGTTTTGGATACAGCATTAATAACGTTGATGAATTAATCAACATATTATTAAGTTTACTGTCAGCTAATTTATCCGATATTAAATTAAGCTGTTTACGTGAGGCTGAAAAGTTTAACGTTGATAAAGTCATTTTAAACTTATGCGATAAAATTGGACAGCAAAAATATAAGGGTGAAATATGAAAAGATTACTATGTATTGTTTCCGCAATGAATACCGGCGGAGCTGAAACATTTTTAATGAAAATATTTAGAAATATTGACAAAACTAAATACTGTATGGATTTTTGCGTAAATAAAGAAGAAAATTACTACGAATCTGAAATAATGTCATTAGGCGGAAAAATATATGTAATTCCGACAAAGTCAACGCATCCAATTGATTCATTTATCACTTTAAAAAAAATAGTCAAAGATAACAAATACGATTATGTTATGCGAGTCAATGAACATTCACTTTCTACAATTGACCTAATTGCTGCCAAATTGGGCGGCGCAAAAAAACTCATTATGCGCTCAAGCAATGCATCTTCCGGCAACAAAAAATCGGTAATGCTTCATAAAATGTTTAGATTTTTGTCAAAGACAATTCCGGATGTTAAAATAGCGCCATCAGAGCTTGCTGCCGAATATACATTTGGAAAAAATTGCATAAAAAACGGAAAAGCATTTTTGATTCATAATGCTGTCGATCTTGATATATATAAATATAGTATTGACGAAAGAAATAGAATCAGAAATGAATTTAATATTTCAGACAAGTATGTTTTAGGACATATAGGTAGATTTAACCAACAAAAAAATCATAATTTTTTACTTGATATATTCAAAAAAGTACTTGATATCAGACCGGATTCTGTTCTGATGCTTGTCGGAAAAGGAGAACTTGAAAATGAAATAAAAGTAAAAGCAAAAAAACTCGGAATATTTAATAACATAATATTTACAGGTGTCAGATCCGATATTCCGTCACTGCTTTCTGCTATGGATGTATTTGTCTTTCCGTCACTGTACGAGGGAATGCCAAACACTGTGATTGAAGCTCAAGCAACAGGATTACCGTGCATAATATCCGATACCGTAACCGGAGAAGCAAACATAACAAAATCAGTCAAATACTTACCGATAACGAACATTGATCTTTGGGTCGATACAATTCTAAAAATAGGCATTGATAATATAAGGCATAATTATAATAAAGAATTCATCGAATCAGGATATGAAATTAAACAGAGTGTTAAAAATTTTATAAATTTAATATTTAACGAAGGATAGTAACATGCTAAAATTAAATTCAAAGTTAATACCGGTTTTGATGACGTTATATATGGCATCAGTATTAGTTTTTTCAACAAGTACAAGTTTAAATAGATATTCGCAGTTAATATACATATTAACATTTGGCACATGCGCTGCAATTCTAATGCTCAATAAAGTACATTTTAAGTTTGATGCATTTTTGGGTATTATGGCTCTTTTCATTATTTTTTGCATGTTTGGTTTATTCTGGGCAAAGAGCCAACCCGCTGCATATGAAAAAATATCAACACTTATCCAACTTTTTATAATGTCAATGGTTTTATTTAATTACTTTATAAATACAAAAAAAACAAGCACAGTTATATCAGCCATATTTATTTCAGGAATTATAAGCAGTTTATATATACTTTCTTATTATGGCATAAGCGGTTATATAAAAATGCTTACCGATGGAGAACGTGCAGGGGTAGAAATAACAAATGTTAATTCAATTGGAATGTATATGGCATTTACTGTTATAATTGGGTTTTATTATGCTTATATAGAAAAAAGAAAAATATCATATTTACTTATTATTTTGCCTTTTATAATGTCGCTTGGCAGCGGATCAAGAAAAGCTTTGCTAACAATTGCAATTGGAATCATTCTTATCATCTTTATGGATTATGCAAAAAAAGTTGATATTGAAAAAATATTTAAAATTTTTTTCATAGCAATTGTCTTTGTGATTTTCGCAATGTGGATTTCATCTCTTCCAATATTTAATACTGTTTTCGAACGGTTTGATTCTATGCTTGCTTCCGGTGCCAAAAAAGAACATTCTGCATACATCAGGGAAAAGATGATTGAGATAGGTTGGAAATATTTTTTGGAACATCCGTTTACAGGATGTGGAATAGGAAATTCATTCTATATTACTTTGAAGGGTGTAGGTCGAAATACATATTTACACAATAACTTTATTGAACTTTTGGCGTCGGTGGGAATCATAGGGTTTACAATTTATTACAGCATTTATATTTACATCTTGTCAAATCTTTATAAGATTTACAAAAAAACAAATGAACAAAAAATCGGAATAATTCTTATATTAATTTTTATAAGAATGATTATGGATTACGGTATGGTTTCATATTATGATAAAATGACATATATATACCTTACTGTTGCTGCCGCAGAAATATATATATTTAAAATACGAAAGAAGGAAGAAATAGTTGTTCAACAAAATATCGAAGGCTATTAAGCACCCTCAACTGATGATTGATTATTTGGCAAATAAAGGTTTTTTTAACTGGATACCTGATAAACCATATTTAAAATTGTTATATAAAATACGCGTCGGAGAAAAATTAAATTTAAAAAATCCAAAAACATTTAATGAAAAATTACAGTGGTTAAAACTCTATGACAGAAAACCGGAATATACAATGATGGTTGATAAATATAAAGTCCGTGAATATATTGCCGAAAAGCTTGGTGAAGAATATCTTATTCCACTGCTTGGTGTTTGGGATGATCCCGATGAAATTGATTTTGATAAACTTCCCAACCAATTTGTTTTAAAGTGCAATCACAATTCCGGGCTCGGCATGTGCATATGCAAAGATAAATCAAAACTTGATATTGAAAAAGTTAAAAATGAACTAAAAAAAGGGTTAAAGCAAAACTATTACAAGACAAGCAGAGAATGGCCGTATAAAAATGTTGAAAGAAAGATAATTGCAGAAAAGTTTATGGTTGATGAAAAATCACCCGATAAAGGTTTAGTGGATTACAAATTTTATTGTTTTAATGGTAAAATTGAATATTTATATGTCTCACAAGATATGTATGATCATAACTTAGCAAAAGTAGTTTTTGTAGATAAAAATTGGGAATTTGCTCCATTTACACGAAATGATTACAACAAAATGGATACTTTGCCTAATAAGCCTAAAAATTTTCATAAAATGTGTAGAATAGCTGAGACATTATCAAATAACATTCCGTTTTTAAGAGTTGATTTATACGAAATAAATGAAAAAATATTTTTTTCTGAATTGACATTTTATACAGGAGCGGGATTTACAATTTTAACCCCGGATAAATGGAATTATATTTTAGGAGATATAATTAGTTTGAAAAATTAATCATTAATATATTTTCAATCTATCCTAATTTTCACAAGGCGGTATTCAAATGGAAAAAATAATGTTTTATATACTTGTACCGGTATATAATGTTGAAAAATATATAGATAACTCTATACAATCTGTTATAAACCAAACCTTTACGAATTGGAATTTATTATTAGTGGATGATGGATCAACAGATGGCTGCGGAAATATATGTGATAAATATTCTAAATTCGATAATCGAATAATCGTGCTACACAAAAAAAACCAAGGTTTGATTTCTGCACGTCGAACAGCAATAAATTATGTCATTGACAATAACCAATATAATAATAGCTATGTTGTATTTCTTGACTCTGATGATTCTCTGAAGGAAAATGCATTAGAAACAATTAAACATTATATAGAATTATCCGGAAGTGAAATGATTATTTACGGCATGGATAAAATTTATAACAATGAGATTATTCAGCGTTTTAATTATAACAATGAGCGAATGATCAAAAATAAAAAAGAATTATATAAATTAGTATTTAATAATTCTGAATACAACTCTTTATGTAGAAAAGCTTGTTCCGTTAGACTGTTCAAAAAAGATAATTACGAACAGTATTATAACTTGAGCAACGGTGAAGATTTACTACAAAGTATCTCGTTATATAAATTATGTAATAGTGCATATATAATCAATAAGTCGCTTTATAATTATACAGTAAACCCTTCAAGTATAACTCATACCGTAAATTATGACAATTATAGAATTGATAATACAATAAGAAAAAAAGTCTTTGATTTTCTTGAAAATGAAAATGTTTTTAATGAAATGGATTTTTGCCAATATAGATCATACTGTATAAGTCTAATAATAAAATCATTAATTATGATTTCACGGTTTGATACAAATATCAAAAACAAAGTAAAACTATTTAACGATATAAAAAATGATGAATATTTCATAAAATACATAAGCAAACAAAAATATAATAAAAAAACACTTGGAGTTAAAAGGATTATTTTTAATCTTTTCTTAAAAAATAGATATATACTTCTTATTAATTTAATTAAGCTGTATAGTTGTGTGAAAACGGAGAATGAATAAATGAAAGATATATGTGTAAGTATAATTTGTAATGCATATAATCATGAGAAATACATAAAAGACGCACTTGAAGGATTTATAATGCAGAAAACAAGTTTTCCGTTTGAAGTTTTGATTCATGATGATGCATCAACGGATAACACAGCAAATATTATACACGAATACGAAAAAAAATATCCCAAAATAATAAAACCCATTTATCAAACTGAAAATCAATTTTCTAAAGGGAAAGGCATGGTTGGTAAAATCCAGTATGCAAGAGTTAAAGGAAAATATATTGCAATATGTGAAGGTGACGATTATTGGATTGATCCGTATAAATTGCAAAAACAATATGATGCACTTGAAGCACACCCTGAAATTAATATTTGTGCCACAGCTGCTTATGCAATCAAGGCAAACACAAAAAAAACATTATATAAAATTGCTCCTGCCAATTGCAAAACTATAATTAGAGCAGAAGATATAATACTTGGCGGTGGAGGTTATGTTGCTACAGCAAGCTTGATGTATCGTTCCTCAATAAATAATAAAATACCAAAGTACAGAGCCTATCTCAATTTAGATTACACATTGCAAATTCAGGGATCCATTCCGAACGGTATGATATTTTTAAATGAAACAACAGTTGCTTATCGATTATTATCAGATAATTCATGGACAAAAAAACAAAAAAACAATGTTGACAAACAAATAAATATAATAAACAAAATAATAAATATGCTTAATATTTTAAATGAAGATACAAATTCTAAATATAATGATGTAATTACAAAAGTTATACTTAATAAAGAATTTGACAAATTAATATTAACTAATGATTATTTATCAATAAAGAATGAAAGGTACAAAAAATTATATAACAATTTAAGCACTATTAAAAAAGCAAAAATAAAAATCAAGCATTATTTTCCATGGTTGCTTAAAATAAAGAGGTATATAAATGGACGAAAATATAAAATCTAAAACTATATCAAGTCTTATTTGGAAATTCGCCGAAAGAAGCGGTGCTCAAATAATACAATTTATTGTGTCTGTAATATTAGCACGATTGCTTACGCCATCCGATTACGGCTTAATCGGGTTAATAACGGTTTTTATATCAATTGCATTGGTTTTTGCACAAAGCGGTCTGGGACAAGCACTTGTACAAAGAAAGAATATTGATAATGCAGAATTTTCAACAGTGTTTTATTTTAGTATGGCATTTTCCATATTGCTGTACATAATATTATTTTTATGTGCACCCTTAATTGCAGGATTTTATAAGTCATATAAGCTTATCAATGTTATAAGGGTACTTGGAATTACAGTTATTATAGGAGCAATAAACAGCGTTCAACAAGCTTATGTACAAAAAACCATGCAATTTAAGCGTTTCTTTTACTCAACGCTGTCGGGAACACTTGTCTCTGCAATAATCGGTATTGCAATGGCTTATTCGGGTTACGGAATTTGGGCTCTTGTATGGCAACAGGTATCTAATCAATTTGTTAATACCGTTGTTTTGTGGTTTATGGTTAAATGGAGACCAATCCTTACTTTTTCGATAAAAAAAGCTAAAAGATTATTCACATACGGGTGGAAATTGCTTTGTTCAAGTTTGTTGGACACAATTTATAACAACATATATTCTCTTATTATCGGAAAATTTTACACATCGTCCGATTTGGGTTATTACAACCGCGGAAAGCAATTTCCTATGCTTGTTATTCAAAATGTGAATTCGGCAATTGACAGTGTTCTCTTTCCTGTATTATCAGGAGCGCAAGATGATAAAAGCAGACTTAAAGCCATGGTTCGCCGTTCCATTGTCACAAGTACGTTTATAATATTTCCATGCATGGCAGGGCTTGCTGCAATTGCAAAGCCATTGACAATACTTTTATTAACCGAAAAGTGGCTACCGGCGGTTCCCTTTATTCAATTTTGTTGTTTCACATATGCTTTTTGGCCTATTCATACAGCAAATCTGCAGGCAATAAAAGCAGTAGGAAGAAGCGATATTTTTCTAAAACTCGAAATTATAAAAAAAATAGTTGGTATTACGGGACTGTGCATAAGTTTACCGTTTGGGTTGTATGCAATGATGTGGATGAGATGTTTAACAACAATCATCAGTTCGTTTATAAACGCATTTCCAAACAAAAAATTGCTCGGATACAGTTATTTGGAACAAGTAAAAGATATGCTTCCGTCATTTATTATTGCTGTAATAATGTGTCTGACAGTTGTTTGCATAAACTTATTAAAATTAAATGCCATAACAACAATGATTATGCAAATCGCATTCGGAGCAGCTATATATATCGGTATTTCCAAAATATTTAAATTGGAATGCTTTGAATATATATTATCAATGGCAAAAGCAGCAATACTAAAAAAACAAAACAAAATATAAGAGGGAAAATACATATGAAAATATCAAAACGTGCGTGTAAAATACAACCGTCACTGACAAGAAAATTATTTAATATGGCTTCAAAATATGACAACGTTATTGATTTAACATTGGGAGACCCCGATTTAATTTCACCAATGGAACTCAGGAGTGCCGCTTTTAACTCTATGAATGAAAATAAAATGCATTATTCAGCCAATGCAGGTTTAGAAGATGCAAGAAAGGCCATATCAAATCATGTGCATGAAATATGGAACGTTCCCTGCAATCATGACGAAAATATAATAATAACCGTTGGCGGAATGGAGGCGCTGTATTTATCACTGTTATCTATTGTCGATCCCGGTGATGAGGTAATTATATTTGCTCCTTACTATGTAAATTACGTTCAAATGATTGAAATGTGTGGGGGAATACCAATAATAATAAATGCTTATGATAATAAAAAAGGTTTATATGTTAATGAAAAAATAATAAATTCATCAATAAGTGATAAAACTGTTGCAGTTATTATTAATTCTCCAAATAATCCCACCGGAGATATTTTCAGCAAAGAAATGCTAAAAAAAATCGTAAATATATCTGAACAAAATGATTTACTTATTATTTCTGACGAAGTATACAGAACTCTTACATATGATAATGTAAAACATGAAAGCATTCTTCAATTTGACGACGCTTTAAGCAGAACACTGCTTGTAGACAGTCTTTCAAAAGAGTATAGTATGACCGGATGGAGAATCGGTTATGCATTTGGACCTAAAGAGATAATATCAAATATGGTAAAACTTCAGGAAAATGTTGCTGCATGCGCTCCGGTTTCATCTCAATATGCATTAATTGAAGCATACGACAATCACATAAAAAACCAATATATTATTGATGAATTTCAAAAAAGACGTGATTATCTGTATAATGAATTAGTAAACATAAAAAACATGAACCCTATGTTACCGAAAGGAACATTTTATATGTTTGTAAACATAAAAGAGACTTCAATGAATTCTGAAGAATTTGCATATAACTTGTTAGAAAATGTACAAGTTGCCGTTGTTCCGGGTATTGCATACGGCGAAATGTATGATAACTATATAAGAATAGCTTTCACAAAAGACATTGAAACGCTAAAGGAAGCAGTGATCAGAATCAAAAAATTTTTAGGCTTATTTAAGGAGACAGATATAAAATGAAAAGAATATTAATGCTTGGAGGTTCAACGTCTCAGATATGCGCAATAAAAAAAGCTCAGGAGATGGGCCATCACGTTATAATTTGTGATTATTTACCCGACAATCCCGGGCAATATGTTGCAGACGAATTTTATAACATCAGCACAACTGACAAAGAAGCTGTTTTTGAGCTGGCAAAAGACCTTAATCTTGATGCTGTTGTGTGCTATGCGTCTGATCCTGCAGCTCCTACTGCTGCATATGTATGTGAAAAACTTGGTTTTCCGACTAATCCTTATGAATCAGTTATGATATTATCAAATAAGGACACATTCAGAAAATTTTTAAAAGACCATAACTTTTGCGTTCCATACACAGAAGATTATACAGATCTTGATTCAATGAAAAGAAATGCTCATAATTTTCATTTTCCGGTTATGGTAAAACCCGTTGACTGCTCCGGAAGTAAAGGAATTAACAAAATATATTCCGCATCCGAATATGATTATGCCTTTTCAGATGCAATGAGATATTCAAGATGCAAAAAAATAGTTGTTGAAGAATTTATTGAAAAAGAAGGCTATCAAGTATCGGGTGATGGTTTTTCCGTTAACGGAAAACTTGTTTTCAGATGTTTCGGAAACGAATTCTACAGCAATAACGGAATAAAGGAATACGTTCCGCTCGGTGAGTGTTGGCCGAGTGTATTGCCGAATAAAACACAAGCCAAAATACATAATGAACTTCAGAGACTGATTACAGAGCTCGGAATGAAAACAGGTGCATATAATATTGAAGTTATACTTGACAAAAATGAAAATGTGTATATTCTTGAACTTGGTGCACGCAACGGCGGAAGCCTTATTCCGCAGATTACACAGTATGCAACAGGTATAGATATGGTAGAATACACAATAAAAGCTGCACTTGGCGAGGATTGTTCTGATCTTGAAATGAAAGAGGCATTAGGATATTGGTCAAACTATATGGTTCACAGCACTAAAAGTGGAAAATTGATAAATGTTGAGTTGTCAGACGAAATAAAGGAAAATTTTGTCGAGTATCAAACTGATTACAAAAAAGGTGATGATGTCACGGCATTTGAAAATTCAGGTCACGCTCTTGGAACAATGGTTTTTGAATATAAAAGTAAAGAAGAAATGTTTGATAAAATTTCAAGATTACCAAATTTAGTTAAAGTAGAGGTAATATGATATGAAAAAAAATTTGATAATTATTGGTTGCGGTTCAACAGCAAAAAGAGTATACAAATTTGTCAAGATGTATGATTTATATAATGTTATAGGATTTTCAGTAGATAAAAAATACAAAAAAAACATTGACAATTTTATGGGATTACCGATTTATGAAATAGAATCCTTACATGAAGTAACAAATAAATATTCAGCATTAATTTTTGTTGCAATATTTTGGAATAAACTTAATTTGGACAGGAAAAATATGTTTTTAAAATTAAAAAGAGATGGATACAATTTTGCAAATATAATTTCTCCAACCGCTATAATAAGAGGTAATATTACAGGTACAAATTGTTGGATAAATGATTATTCTGTCATTCAAAGCGATGCAAATATCGGAAACAATGTTTATATAATGGATATGGTACTTGTTGGAAATGAAACTAAAATAGGCGATCATTGTTTTTTAGCTCCAACATGTAAAATTGCCGGTGGCGTAACCATAGGAGAGCAATGTTTTATTGGAATAAATTCACTAATATTTGATGATACAAAAATTGGAAATAAGTGCATCATTGGAGCAAGTACGTCATTGAAAAGAAACATATACGATAATACAGTGTGTAAATTATCAACATTAAATAATATTATTAAAGAATATTCGGATGATGAAATTGAAAACAAATTATTAGTAAATCACAACGTAAGGTGATTAACGGGATTTATAATAATTAGTAACAATTATTTATAATAGTCTGGTAATTTTTTTTGTTAAATGTAACTTCTAACCTAACATTAAATTTGGAGGATTTTATTATGAAAAAATTAATAATTGTCGGAACCGGTTTGAGCGCAAAACAAGTTTATGATTTTGTTAATTTTCACAAATTGTATGAAATTGTTGGTTTTGCAGTCAATGAAAATTATAAAAATACCGACAAATTTTGTGAATTGCCTGTATACACTTTAGAAACTATAAGAGAGGAATTGAACATCTTCAATATTGATTTTTTTATATCTTTAGGGTGGAATTATTTAAATTCACAAAAAAGAGCTTTATATGAAAAATTAAAAAAATCCGGATTTTGTTTTACAAACTTAATTTCACCGCATGCAGTTATTAAAGGGATAATTGATGGAGAAAATATATGGGTTAATGATTATTCAGTTATACAAAGTGATGCTATAATAAAATCGAATGCAACATTAAGAGAAGGCGTAATTATAGGTAATGGAACTATTATTAAAGAACACTGTTTTATTGGTATACACGCAGTTATTGGAGGAAATTCCATTATTGGTACTCAAACATTTATAGGTATGAGAGGAACAGTATTTGATGGAACTAAAGTTGGTGAAAAATGTCTAATAGGTGCATGTGCTGTAGTTAAAAGACATTTACCATCTTATTGTGCATGCAAGACATCTTCAAATGATATGGTAATTAAACAATATGATAGTGACACAATCGAAAATAAATTAATTGCTGGACATGGCGTTAGATAATGTACACAAATAACTAAAATTCATATGAAAGAAAGTGCATAAATGTCTAAAATAAATGTGACACGTTCGTCAATGCCCGATTTTGACGAATACATAAATGAAATACGCGACCTATGGGACTCTCATTGGTTAACTAATATGGGCGTAAAACATAACAAATTGGAATCGGAATTATGTTCTTATCTGTCTGTAAATAACGTATCGTTATTTACAAATGGGCATCTTGCCCTTGAAGCAATTTTATCTGCAATGAATTTATCGGGAGAGGTTATAACAACACCATTTACATTTGCATCCACAACACAGGCAATTGTAAGATGCGGACTGACACCTGTTTTTTGTGATATAAACGAAAATGATTATACAATAGATGTTAATAAAATAGAAGCTCTAATCACTGACAAAACATGTGCTATTGTTCCTGTTCATGTTTACGGTAATGTATGCAATGTGAATGAAATTGACAAAATCGCAAAAAAATACAATTTAAAAGTAATATATGATGCAGCGCATACATTTGGTGTACGCGTAGGAGACAGAGGAATCGGTTCGTTTGGCGATGCGTCCATGTTCAGCTTTCATGCGACTAAAGTCTTTAACACAATTGAAGGCGGATGCGTAACTTATTCCGATGATACTTTTACCGATAAACTTAAAATACAAAAAAATTTTGGTATGAAAGATCAGGAAAATTACACTGAAATTGCCGGAAACGCAAAGATGAATGAATTTCAGGCTGCTATGGGGCTTTGCAATCTCAAACATGTTGATGAAGAAATAAAAAAAAGAAAAAAAGTTGTTAACCGCTATATTGACAGACTTTCAGATATTAAAGGTATAACGCCGTGGAAAGAGCAAGAAAAAGTTATACATAATTATGCATATTTTCCGGTTGTTTTTGACAGTGAAAAATTCGGCAGATCACGTGATGACGTTGCCAACATTTTAAATGATAACGATATTAATGCAAGAAAGTATTTTTATCCGCTGACAAATGAATTTGATTGTTATAAAGGTAGATTCGAACTTCAGGATACTCCGGTTGCAAAGAAAATTTCACGTGAGATTTTGACGCTTCCTCTTTATGCTGATTTAAGCATAGATGATGTTGACAGAATCTGCGATATAATACTGAATAAATAAAGTACGTAAATTACGGGACGGTGTTACAAATGAAGGGAATAATACTTGCAGGCGGTCGAGGCACAAGACTTTATCCGATGACAAAGGTCACATCTAAGCAACTTTTACCTATATATGATAAACCTATGATATATTATCCGCTGTCAGCACTTCTTTTGGCAGGGATAAAAGAAATATTAATTATATCTACTCCGGAGGATACTCCCGTATATGAAGAACTTTTGGGAGACGGATCTAAACTCGGAATTTCGATATCATATAAAATTCAGGCTGAACCTAAAGGTCTTGCCGAAGCTTTTATCATTGGTGAAGATTTTATAGGCAGTGATAACGTATGCCTTATTCTCGGAGATAATATTTTTTACGGAAAAGATTTCACACGCGTTCTTAAAAGTGCGAAGGACAAGCTTAACGGTGCGGTTATATTCGGATATCCGGTAAAAAATCCAACAGCATTCGGCGTGGTAGAATTTGACGGCAACAACAAAGTTGTTTCCATTGAAGAAAAACCAAAACATCCAAAGTCGGGATATGCTGTACCCGGGCTGTATTTTTATAACAACGATGTAATAGAAATTGCAAAAAGTGTTAAACCGTCAGCCCGGGGTGAGGTCGAAATAACTGCCGTTAACAATGAATACTTAAAACGCGGAACATTGGACGTTCAACTTATGCAAAGAGGCATGGCATGGCTTGATACGGGAACACCGTCGGGAATGCTTAAGGCAAGCGAATTCGTTCAAACAGTTCAGGAAATGCAGGGATTTTACATATCATGTTTGGAAGAGATTGCATGGCGCAGAGGATTTATAAATGATAATCAATTAAAAAAACTCGGCTCAGAACTCAAAATGACGGATTACGGAAAATATCTTTTATCACTTGTGGAGGAATAAATAAAATGAATATTTTAGTAACAGGCGGAGCAGGGTTTATCGGCGGCAATTTTGTTCATTATATGGTTAATAAATATCCGATGTACAAAATACTTGTAATTGATAAGCTTACTTATGCCGGAAATATGGAAACACTTGAATCTGTAATTGACAAGATAGCCTTTTATAAGGCTGATATTGCCGATAGAAAATCCGTTTATGATATCTTTGAAAAAGAAAAGCCCGATATCGTAGTAAACTTTGCCGCCGAATCCCATGTTGACCGTTCAATTGAAAATCCGGAAATATTTTTAAAAACAAATATATTAGGAACACAGGTGCTTATGGATGCATGCCGAAAATTCGGCATACAAAGATATCATCAGGTTTCTACAGATGAGGTATACGGTGATTTACCGCTTGACAGACCGGATCTGTTTTTCACGGAAGAAACTCCAATTCACACATCAAGCCCGTACAGTGCAAGCAAAGCAAGTGCTGATCTTCTGGTTCTTGCATATCACAGAACATACAATCTCCCTGTGACAATTTCACGCTGTTCAAATAACTACGGTCCCTACCATTTTCCCGAAAAACTTATTCCGCTTATGATTGCAAACGCTCTTGCCGATAAACCTCTGCCGGTATACGGTGAAGGGCTTAATATACGTGATTGGCTTTATGTTGAGGATCACTGCAAAGCAATAGATATGATAATTCATAGCGGCAGGGTCGGCGAGGTATACAACATAGGAGGACACAATGAAAAAACTAATATTTATATTGTAAAAACAATTTTAAAAATTTTAGATAAACCTGAAAGTCTGATAACATATGTTACCGACAGAAAGGGTCATGACCTTCGATATGCAATAGATCCAACAAAAATACACAACGAACTTGGCTGGCTACCGGAAACAAAATTTGATGACGGAATCCAAAAAACCGTAAAGTGGTATCTTGAAAATAAGAAGTGGTGGAAAAGAATTATAAACGGTGAATATAAAAATTATTATGAAAAAATGTATGGTAATAGATAGATTACTGAAAGGTTATTAAAAATGAATAAAACCGAAATATTATTTTTAGATTTATTAAAACAATCGATATTCAGCAAAGATGAATACCCAAAATTAATTTTGAGCAGCGAAGATGTAAAAAATATGATTAATATGTCTGTTCAACATATCTGCCAAGGATATATATTTAAAGCTTTTTTTATGAACAATGCAGAGATACCGACTGAATTTAATATATATATCAAACAGCTTATATACAGAAATTATAATTACCTTTCTGTGCAAGAAGAGATACTTGAAAAATTACGCGAAAACAATATTAAATGCGTAATTTTAAAAGGTTGCAGTGTTTCAATGAACTATAACGATCCGATGTACAGAATTTTAGGAGATATAGACATTCTCGTCGATGAATCAGACTATGAAAAAGCAATACATATCTTTTTGGGCGATAAACCGCATGATCCCCAAAAAGATAAGCATAAATTTCATTACGGCTTAGAATATAAAGGGTACACAATTGAAGTACACAAATATATTACCATATACAGTTCAGAAAATGAGAATCTGAAAAATGAGTTAAATAGCATCCTTGATGATACTCAAATCGGAATTTTAGATATATATAAGTTCCCGATATTAAATAATAAACATCAAGCTATTTGTTTGCTCATGCATTTGAAAAGACATATGCTCAGAAACAATACAAACCTGAGAATGCTTATTGATTATCTTGTTTTCGCAAACAAAATTCCTGATAACGAGTGGATTAATAACATATATCCTGCGCTTAAAAAACTGGATCTTGATATACTTGCTGATTTATTGTTTGAGATTTCAGATAAGTATTTTGGTACAAATAATACTTTAAAAACAAAAAAAATAACAAATCAGCATTATGTTGACGAACTAATGGATGAAATTATTGAATCTGGGGTTACAGATTCAAGTGAAAAATTAGCAAATACATTTGGAACTCCCGAAAATAATTCGGGAAAAAACAACAAAATTAAGGTTATTTTTAATACTTTAAATAATCTGTCAGTTAAAAATTTTAAAATTGCTAAATATAAAATTATGTTGCCCGTATGTTGGTGTATGATAGTATTCAGATATTTCTTCAGAGTTTTGTTCAAAAAACGTGCAAATATAACATTAAAACAAATCGGTCAAAGTATTGACAGAAAAAATGAACTATATGAGATTTTAAAATTTAATAAATGATAATAATTGAGAGGTATAATTATGTCTGAAAACATACTAATAACAGGAGCTTCAGGTTTTATAGGAGCATTTCTTTCAAAAAGAATGCTTGAGGACGGAAAAAACATAATCGGTATTGACAACATGAACGCATATTATGATGTCAGCATCAAAGAAACCAGACTGAATATGCTTAAAAAATTTGATAATTTCAAATTTATAAAAGGTAATATTGCCGATAAAAATTTAATCAATAAAATTTTTGAAGAATATAAACCGAGCATTGTAATTAATCTTGCAGCACAGGCAGGTGTCAGATACAGCATTGAAAATCCCGATGTTTACATTGAGTCGAACATAATAGGGTTTTACAACATTCTTGAGGCTTGCAGACATTACTCGGTTGAACATCTTGTATACGCAAGTTCTTCAAGCGTTTACGGCGCAAATAAAAAAATTCCGTTTTCAACCGATGATATGGTAGATAATCCCGTTTCTCTTTATGCGGCAACAAAAAAATCAAATGAGCTTATGGCTCATTGCTACAGTAAACTATATAATATTCCGTCTACCGGTCTTCGCTTCTTTACGGTTTACGGACCAATGGGCAGACCTGATATGGCATATTTCGGATTTACAAACAAGCTTAAAAGAGGAGACACGATAAAAATTTTTAATTACGGCAACTGCAAGCGTGATTTTACTTATGTTGACGATATTGTCGAGGGAATAGTGCGGGTTATTAAAAAGCCGCCCCAAAAGAAAACCGGCGAGGATGGACTCCCGATTCCGCCGTATGCAGTATATAACATAGGAAACGGACATCCTGAGAACTTGCTTGAATTTGTTGATATTCTTCAGCAAGAACTCATTTATGCCGGGGTTCTTCCCGATGATTATGATTTTGAATCACATAAAGAACTTGTACCCATGCAGCCGGGAGATGTACCCGTAACATATGCTGATACAAGTGCTTTGGAGCATGATTTTGGATATAAACCGACAACCACACTTCGCGAAGGTCTTAGGAAATTTGCAAAATGGTATACTGAATTTTACGGAGGTATAAAAAAATGAATATTGCAGTAGCTGGAACAGGATATGTGGGATTATCGATTGCAACGTTGCTTTCACAGCATAATAAAGTAACGGCAGTGGATATAATCCCCGAAAAAGTTGAACTTATAAATAACAGGAAATCGCCGATTCAGGACGACTTCATAGAAAAGTATCTGTCAGAAAAAGAACTTGACCTCACAGCAACGCTTGATGCGGAGAGTGCATATAATGATGCGGATTTTGTTGTAATTGCTGCCCCCACAAACTATGACAGCAAAATGAATTTTTTCGATACATCTGCCGTGGAAAATGTTATAGAGCTTGTTATGAAATATAACCCTGATGCCATCATGGTTATAAAATCAACAATACCTGTCGGTTATACAGAGCATATCCGAAAAAAAACCGGAAGTAAAAATATTATTTTTTCCCCGGAGTTTCTTCGTGAAAGCAAGGCGCTTTATGATAACCTGTATCCCTCAAGAATAATTGTCGGAACCGATATGAACGATAATTATTTAATTAATGCAGCACACACATTTGCTTCTCTTTTACAGCAAGGGGCATTAAAAGAGAATATAGATACACTTTATATGGGCTTTACCGAAGCAGAAGCTGTAAAGCTGTTTGCAAATACGTATCTTGCTCTGCGTGTATCATATTTTAATGAACTTGATACATATGCCGAAATGAAGGGCCTTGACACCAAGCAAATCATAAACGGTGTATGCCTTGATCCAAGAATAGGGGAGCACTACAACAATCCGTCATTCGGTTATGGAGGATACTGCCTGCCTAAAGATACAAAACAGCTTCTTGCAAATTATAAGGATGTTCCCGAGAATCTAATAGAAGCAATTGTTGAATCAAACAGAACAAGAAAAGATTTTATTGCCGACCGCGTTCTTGAAATAGCAGGTGCATATACTTCAAATGATGATTGGGATGAATCAAGAGAAAAAAATGTAACTGTTGGCGTATATAGGCTTACTATGAAATCAAACAGCGATAATTTCAGACAATCTTCAATACAGGGAGTTATGAAACGAATAAAAGCCAAAGGCGCAACAGTGATTATATATGAACCTACATTAAATGACGGCGAAACTTTTTTCGGAAGTCTTGTTGTAAATGATTTAAATAAATTTAAAGAATTATCGGATTCAATCATTGCAAACCGATATGATTCAATACTTGATGATGTTGAATCCAAAGTATATACAAGGGATTTATTCAGACGAGATTAAACTTCTGAATAAATTTGCAATTTTCTTAAAAATCCTGTATTTTTTACTTGTTTGTCCATTGACATTTTTTATATTATGTTGTAATATATATAATTATAAAATTATCAAAGGAATGTGATTAATGTTTGGTTCTGTTCTTTTTTCATTTATTTTAATTTTAAGGGTGATTGCAGCCGGAGTATGCGGTGCGTTTATCGGTGTTGAAAGATCCAACCGATCCAAAAGTGCAGGCGTACGTACTCACTGTCTTGTAGCTGTCGGTGCTGCTCTTATGATGGTTATTTCAAAATACGGCTTTGCCGACACAACAGCCGGTGAAATGGGACTCAGAGGCTCTGACGGTGCAAGAATTGCTGCTCAGGTCGTAAGCGGAATAGGTTTCCTTGGCGCCGGAATGATTTTTGTTCATAAAAATTCCATCAGCGGGTTAACCACGGCAGCAGGAATATGGACAACATCGGGAATAGGACTTGCTATGGGCGCAGGAATGTATATCCTTGCTGTTTTCTCAATGATTATTGTTGTAGCTGCACAGCTGCTTTTCCATAAAAACTTTAAGTGGCTCAAAACTCCGTCTCTTAAAGCAATTTGCATTGATAATGTTAACGAACCAGATTACCAATCAAAAATAACAAAACAGTTATGTGATATCGGTATAGCCGTTGTAGACTGTTCAGTAAAAAAAGATACAAAAAACAACTTAAAAAGTTATAAAATTGCAATTGAGATTCCGGATAATATCTGTGAAGAAGATATCATAGATAAAATAGATTATGATTGTAAAATTATAAATTCTATATAATCTAAAAGCAACAAAGTCATTTAAATCTGACTTTGTTGCTTTTTAACATGATTTTTAATTACCGCATTCTATGCTTATTTCATTAAATATTTTAAGATAATCATTTATACTTTTATTATTTTTTTTCTCGCCGGAAACATCAAGAATTGCTTTTCCCTCATGCATCATAACGGTTCTGCTTCCGTATTCGGCAGCGTATCTTAAGTTATGAGTTATCATTATTGTTGTAATTTTTTTATCCTTTACAACCTTATCGGTAAGATTCATCACTATATCGGCAGATTTTGGGTCAAGTGCCGCTGTGTGTTCATCAAGCAACAAAATATCAGGTTCAGACAATGTTGCCATAATAAGTGCAAGAGCCTGCCTTTGACCTCCCGATAAACCTCCGGCAAGAGTACCAAGTCTGTTTTCAAGCCCCATACCGAGAGTTTCAAGCTGTGTTTGATAAAATTTCTTTCGCGCCGTATTTAATCCCTTTGTCAGATTAAAACTTTTCCCTTTATTATCTGCTATTGACAAGTTTTCAAATATAGTCATTGTCGGGCACGTTCCGCTTGACGGATCCTGAAAAACACGCGATATATTTTTTGCGCGTTTATAATTTGCCGATTTGGTAATGTCTTTGCCGTTTATGGTAACGCAGCCGCTATCCGGCATAACATCGCCCGATATTATATTAAGCATGGTTGTTTTTCCCGACCCGTTGCTGCCAATAACAGATACAAATTCTTTTTCATTGATTTTAATGTTAAAATCAGTAAAAAGTTTTTTTTCATCTATTGTGCCTTTATTGAATGTTTTATTTATATTACAGAGTTCAAGCATTTTTTTTGCCTCCGTTTCCCTTTACATTGGTGAAATCGTTAATAAGCAGTGTTAACACAAATAAGATTGTTATTATAAGATTGGTATCAGATGATGCCATTCCGCTGCTTATTGAAAGAGTAATACATGCTTTATAAATTATCATTCCGATAAGAACACCGCTTGTAAGACGCATAAATTTTATTTTTTTAAATAGGGTAGTACCTATAATTACTGCCGCAAGCCCCATAACCAATGTTCCTGTTCCGGAGGTTATATCAAACTGCATTGAACGCTGGCATGCAAGAGAACCCGAAACCGCAACAAATGCATTTGAAACAGCAAGGCCTATAACTTTAACCTTACCGGGATTTTGTGCAAGAGTTACCACAAGCGATTCATTATCTCCGACACTTCTGAGCAGAAATCCGGATTTTGTTGCCAGATATGCATCAAGAATATATTTCATAATCAAAGCAGCAATAACAATTATAATTATATATTTGTAATCGGTTAAATATGACGGAACATCATCTAAAACCGTAAAAACCGTATCATTACCCATAAGGAATTGATTCGGCGCACCGGCAATTCTGTAATTGATAGAATATAACGCTGTCATGGTAAGTATTCCGGAAAGCAAATCCTTAATTTTAAGTTTTACATGAAAAAATCCGGTAAGCATGCCTGCCAGACACCCTGCAACAGCAGAAACCGGGATACAAAGCCATGGATTTACACCCTTAATCATCAGCGATGCAGTTACAGCTGCTCCGAGCGGAAACGTTCCGTCAACAGAAAGATCCGGAAAATCCAATATTTTATAACTTATATAAATTCCGAGAGCCATAATACCGTATATTAACCCTTGTTCAAATATGCTTATAACTATACTTAACATTTCATCTTCTCCTGATTAAACAATCTGCAAATACATTACGATTTGCAGATTGTTTACTGTTATTATTATTAAAATTTATGCACTGTATCATTTAATGTCATCGGGTATGCTTATTCCAAGTTGTTCGGCAACTTTCTCATTTACAGAAATATTACTCTGGGTGATTGTTTCATACGGTATTGTTGATATATCAGTACCTTTTAAAACTTTTGCGGCCATTTCACCTGCCTGAATACCCAACTGAACGTAGTCAAGTCCGGCGCATGCAATACATCCGTTTGAAACTTGCTCTTCTTCGGAACCAAACACAGGTATCTTTTTTGCATTTGCTTTATCAAGAATTATAGCAAGTGACGCTACTACTGTATTATCTGTCATATTTGTTATGCAATCAACTTCGTTTAAAACTACATCTGCAGCTGCGGGAATGTCGGCCTTTTTTGATATTCCCTTATCTACAATTTCAAAATCATATTTCGTTGCAAGTTCTTTATATTCCTTGAGTGTACTGATCGAATTAGCTTCTCCGGTGGAATAGAGAATACCTATTTTTTTTGCATCCGGAAGAATTTTTCTGATAAGCTTGAGCTGATCTTCAACCGGAAGTTTATCCGATACACCGCTTACACCGGCAAGCGCCTCGGTTTTTGACTTTGCAAGTTTAGCAGCAACAGGATCCGAAACAGCATTGAAAATAACAGGTATTTTTTTATCGGCACATGCTGCATACAGTGCCTGTGCGGACGGGGTTGCTATACCGCATACAAGATCTTTTCCGGAAGAGGCAAATTTTTGAGCAATCTGCGTATTTTTTGCCATATCATCCTGTGCACCGACAAATTCTATTTCAATATTTTCTCCCTCTGTAAACCCCTCGTTTTTAAGCCCTTCAATAAAACCTTTTCTGCAATTGTCAAGCGATGGGTGATCCGATATCTGTGTTATACCGATCTTAAACACCTTAGATGCTGTGTTATTGCTTTCGTCTATCTTATCAGAGCCGCATCCGCTCAGCATCCCTACACTAAAAATAACAGCAGTTCCTACTGTCAAAACCTTATTTAACATTTTCCTCATTCTCATCATTCTCATCATTCTGATCTCTCCTTCAAAAATAAAAAAACTTTTGACCACACAAGATCAAAAGTAAACAATAAATCTTAACTTATATTCTCAGCGCTATTTGCTGTCTCGTCAAGTCTGTTCAATTTCAATCTCATCTAATCTGTTTTCTATGTTATCACAAAAGGATTATTTTGTCAATACATTTTTTGAAATTTTTTATAATTTCAAATATTAATATATCATCTCAAAAATTAACAATGCAATAATAAGATGTTAAGAAAAAATGAATATTATGCATAAATATACATTATTAAGCTTGACAATATACAGATATTCGGCGTATAATATGTGCATAAACAACACACCATGCGTATAATTATGCAAAAGAGGCGATAATATGGCAAAAATATTTATAGACGGCAGTTCGGGAACAACAGGGCTTCGAATTCGAGAAAGATTGTCTGAGCGAAAAGATATTAAAATAATAACAATCGATGAAAATCTAAGACACGACACCGAAGCAAGAAAAAATGCAATAAACACATCCGATATATCATTTCTCTGTTTGCCTGATGACGCGGCTAAAGAGGCTGTTTCTTTAGTTGACAACAATAAAACTGTTATAATAGATACGTCAACAGCCCACAGAACCAACAATGAATGGACGTACGGATTCCCTGAAATTTCAGATTTCAGGGAAAGGATCAAAACTTCAAAGCGTATTGCCAATCCCGGCTGTCACGCAAGCGGTTTCATTGCTCTTGTAAGTCCTCTTGTATCAAACGGATTACTTAGAAGTGATGCAAACCTGTCTTGTTTTTCTCTCACGGGATACTCCGGCGGCGGAAAAAAAATGATATCCGAATATGAATCCGGTCATGTAAATACAATGTTAAACGGACCGAGACAATATGCCTTATCGCAAAATCACAAACATCTCGGAGAAATGAAAAAAATATGCAAAATTAAAAATTATCCTATATTTTGCCCGATTGTAGCACCGTTTTTCAGCGGTATGGAAGTGACCGTACCCGTCTTTAAATCAGATTTAAACGGTACATTTAAAGATATAGAAGAAATTTATTCATCGGTATATAACTGTAAAACAGTTCATTATGACCGTAATTCCGATGAAAACGGTTTTATGAGTGCATCGGCATTTTCGGGAAGAGACGATATGCAAATAAGTATTTTCGGAAATGATGACAGAATACTTCTTATTTCCCGTTTTGATAACCTTGGTAAAGGTGCATCGGGAAGTGCAATACAAAATATGAATATAATTTTAGGAACAGAAGAAACAAAAGGCTTAATAACGGAGGTATGATTAATGAATATTATTAACGGCGGTTTATGCGCACCGAAAGGATTTAAGGCAAACGGATTACATTGCGGCATAAGAAAAAACCGAACAAAAAAAGATATTGCTCTTGTTTACAGTGAAAACAGAGCAAGTGCTGCAGCCGTTTATACAACAAATCTTGTTAAAGGAGCGCCGATATTTGTAACGAAAAACAACATATCCGACGGTTATGCACAGGCAATTATTTGTAACAGCGGAATAGCAAACACATGCAATGCAAACGGAATTGATGTTGCCGAAGAAATGTGTTTAATTACTGCTGAAAATTTAAATATAAGCGAAAAAGACATTATTGTTGCATCAACCGGAGTTATCGGACAGCCTCTTGACTTAAATCCAATAAAAAAATCAATGAGTGACCTTGTTTCCGGATTAAATTATAACGGCAGTGATGATGCAGCCGACGCTATAATGACAACCGATACCGTAAAAAAATCCATTGCGGTTGAATTTGAAATAAACGGAAAAGTATGCCGCATGGGTGGAATTGCCAAAGGAAGCGGAATGATTCATCCGAACATGGCTACAATGCTTGTTTTCATCACCACTGATGTTGCCATATCACCGAAAATGCTTAAAAAAGCACTTTCCGCCGATATAACAAGCACCTTTAATATGATAAGTATTGACGGCGATACTTCTACTAATGATATGGTGACTGTAATGGCAAATTCAATGGCGGGCAATGACGAAATAAATTTCGAAGGAGAAGATTTTAACATCTTTATGAAAGCACTGAATACAGTCAATGTTCATTTATGCAGAATGATTGCATCGGACGGAGAAGGCGCAACAAAACTTTTGGAATGTAAAGTCAGCGGAGCGGCAGATATTGTTAATGCGAAAAAAGTTGCAAAAAGTGTTGTATGCTCAAGTCTTTTGAAAGCTGCAATGTTTGGTGCAGATGCAAACTGGGGTAGGGTACTTTGTGCAATCGGATACAGCGGCGCCGATGTTAATGTTAATAAAATTGATGTTACTTTTGAATCTGCAAAAGGCCGTATAGATGTTTGCAAAAACGGATCGGGAATAGATTTTTCTGAAGAAAAAGCAAAAGAAATACTCTCGGAAAATGAAATAAACATTTTGATTTCACTGAATTCCGGAAATGTATCATCAATAGCATGGGGCTGTGATCTTACATATGACTATGTTAAAATTAACGGTGACTATCGTACTTGAGGAGGTATTATCGTGTTAGACGAATTTACAAATAATGACAGAGCCGAGGTTCTCACACAAGCGCTTCCGTACATAAAAAAATATAACGGAAAGGTTCTGGTAATTAAATATGGCGGAAACGCAATGATAAACGAAAGGCTTAAGCAGCAGGTAATGGAAGATATTGTACTTTTATGGCTTATAGGAGTAAAAGTAGTGCTTGTTCACGGCGGCGGTCCGGAGATCAGTGAAACAATGCAAAAGCTTGGCAAAAAAGCTGAATTTGTCGACGGACTCAGAGTAACAGACAAAGAAACCGTTGATATTGTCAAAATGGTTCTTGCGGGTAAGGTCAATAAAACTCTTGTCAGTCTTCTGGAAACAAAAGGCGGAAAAGCAATCGGCATTTCAGGAATGGACGGTAAACTTATCGAAGCTAAAATCAAAAACGAAAAACTGGGATATGTCGGAGAAATAACAAAAATAAATATTGAAACTGTCAACGATCTTTTGGAAAAAGGCTATATTCCTGTTGTTTCAACCGTAGGATGTGACTCAAAGGGAAACTCATATAACATTAACGGAGATACGGCAGCTGCATATATTGCAGGCGCAATCAGAGCCGAAAGACTTATTATGCTTACAGATATTGACGGTATTTTAAAAGATAAAGACGACCCGTCGACACTTATTCCCGAGCTGTCAATTACAGAGGCAGAAATTTTGTGTAAAGATTCAGTCGTTTCGGGAGGGATGATTCCAAAAGTGAACTGCTGTATTGAAGCTATTCATAAAGGAGTAAAAAAAGTAACAATTCTCGACGGAAGAATACCGCATTCAATACTTATGGAAATATTAACCAATGAAGGTGCAGGAACAATGATTACGAGGTGAATATTAATGAATGATATTATAAATATCGACAAAAAATATGTAGCATCCACATACAACAGATTTCCGATTGAAATTATATCCGGAAAAGGAAGTATTGCCCGTGACAGCGACGGCAAAGAATACATTGATATGGGCTCCGGAATCGGTGTTACATCATTCGGAATTTCAGATGAAATATGGAAGGATGCCGTTATTTCTCAGCTAAATAAAGTACAGCACATGTCAAATTTGTATTACACGGAGCCCTGCGCCAAACTTGCTGAAGAGTTATGTATAAGAAGCGGAATGAAAAAAATCTTTTTTTCAAATTCCGGCGCAGAAGCAAATGAATGTGCGATAAAAGCAGCAAGAAAATATTCATCGGATAAATATGACAATACACGTAATATAATAGTAACGCTGAAAAATAGTTTTCACGGACGTACTCTTACAACTCTGGCTGCAACCGGACAGGATTGCTTCCATAAACTATATACTCCTTTGACACCGGGATTTATCAGCATCGATGCAGAAAATACTGATGAGATAGACACTTTGAAAAAAAGAAACGACATAGCTGCGATAATGATTGAATGTATACAGGGAGAAGGCGGCGTAAATACACTTAGTCATGAATATATAAAAAAAATTGAACAATACGCTTACGATTACGACGTAATTCTTATAGTTGATGAAGTGCAGACAGGAAACGGTCGCTGCGGTGCACTTTATTCTTACATGAACTACGGTATTACACCCGATATTGTATCTACAGCAAAAGGACTCGGAGGCGGGTTGCCGCTGGGTGCGACTCTCTTGGGCGACAAAGTTAAAAATATATTTTCCTACGGTGACAACGGTTCAACATTCGGCGGAAATCCGGTATCATGCGCCGGAGCACTCAGCATTATTAAGCGTATAGATGAAAAACTTTTGAAAGATGTAAATGAAAAGGGGAAATATATCAAAGACGAATTTTCAAAATCAAATTGTGTCGAATCAGTAAGCGGTATGGGGCTCATGATTGGAATTAAACCTAAAGGAGATGCAAAAAAAATAGTAGGTAAGTGCCTTGAAAACGGTATTTTATGTTTAACTGCAAAGGATAAAATCAGACTTTTGCCTGCACTGAATATTGATTTTGATATTTTGAAGAAAGCAGTAAATATTATTATTAAATGCATTGAGGAGGAATAGAAAATGAAACCGTCAGAATTTAAAGGGCGCAGTTTTTTAAAGCTTTTGGATTATGCACCGGATGAAATTTCATCACTTATTGATTTTGCTTCAGAACTTAAAAAAAAGAAAAAAAACGGAATACCTCATAAGTATTTTGAAGGTAAAAACATTGCACTTGTATTTGAAAAAACAAGTACACGTACACGTTGCTCATTTGAAGTTGCGGCATCAGATTTGGGAATACATCCGGTATACTTAGACCCGAAAAGCTCTCAAATAGGCAAAAAAGAAAGCATAGCCGATACAGCAAGAGTTTTGGGCAGAATGTTTGACGGAATTGAATATAGGGGATACGGTCAGGATATTGTTGAAAAACTTGCCGAATTCAGTCATGTTCCCGTATGGAACGGACTGACAAACGAATTTCATCCTACTCAAATACTCGCTGACTTTTTAACGGTAAAAGAACATTTCGGTAAACTTAAAGGCATAAATTTTGTATATATGGGCGATGCAAGGTACAACATGGGTAATTCATTAATGGTCGGATGTGCTAAAATGGGAATGAATTTTACAGCATGCGCTCCCGAGAAATATTTTCCCGATAAGAAATTAATTGATATTTGCGAGGAAATTGCTGATGAAAACGGCGCAACTCTCAGATTTGAAACTGATCCGATAAAGGCAGTTTCAAATGCTGATATTATATATACCGATGTTTGGGTTTCAATGGGCGAACCCGAACAGGTATGGAGCGAAAGAATCAAGGATCTGACGCCGTACCGAGTAACAACAAAGCTTATGAATTCGGCATCAAAGAATTGCAAATTTATGCATTGTCTCCCGGCATTTCATGATCTTGACACGGATACCGGAAAAATAATTTATGATAAGTTTGGCATTGATTGTATGGAAGTTGAAGACGAAGTGTTTGAAAGTGACAGATCAATTGTTTTTGATGAAGCCGAAAACAGAATGCATACAATTAAAGCTGTAATTGCAGCTACACTTTAACAATATAATTATACATTATAAATAATTATAAAAAAATTAAAAATAATGCTTGAATTTTCCAAAAACATATGGTATAATATATATCGTTGATTGTGTAATCAGCATATATGTGCCGGCGTGTTGGAATTGGCAGACGAGGTGGACTCAAAATCCATTGCCAGCGATGGCGTGTGGGTTCAAGTCCCACCGCCGGCATCAAATCGGAACAAGTTAACTTGTTCCGATTTTTACTATTATTTTATAATCAGTGATAATTTTTACTTATATACTGATTGGGAGGAACATTATGCCGAATAAACAAGATATGATAAGAAATTTTTGCATAATTGCACATATAGACCACGGTAAGTCAACGCTTGCCGACAGAATCCTTGAGCAAACCGGTGTTTTAACCAAACGTGAAATGCAGGATCAAATTCTTGACAATATGGATCTTGAACGTGAAAAAGGAATAACAATAAAAGCAAGAGCCGTAAGACTGATATATAAGTATAAAGACGGTAACCAATATATTTTTAACTTAATTGACACACCCGGGCACGTCGATTTTAACTATGAAGTATCAAGAAGCCTAGCTGCATGTGAAGGTGCAGTGCTTGTTGTTGATGCATCGCAGGGCATAGAGGCGCAAACTCTTGCAAATACCTATCTTGCAGTTGATCACGATCTTGAGATTGTTCCCGTAATAAATAAAATAGATCTTCCCAGTGCAAGACCGGATTTTGTAAAAAATGAAATAGAAAATGTAATAGGCATTGAGGCATCACAGGCACCTCTTATTTCTGCAAAACAAGGAATAGGAATAAATGATGTTTTGGAAAAAATAGTTGAAATGGTTCCCCCTCCGTCAGGAGATGTAAACGGAAAACTTAAGGCATTGATTTTTGACTCTTATTATGACGCATATAAAGGTGTAATTGTATATATAAGAATAAAAGACGGAAGTGTAAGAAAAGGCGATATAATTAGATTTATGGCAAGTGAAAAAGAGTTCACCGTTGTTGAAGTTGGATATTTATCCCCTTTGGGAACTATAGTATCTGATTCACTCGAAGCAGGTGAGGTAGGATATATTGCCGCAAGCATTAAAAATGTTACTGATGCAAGAGTAGGGGACACGATAACCATTGCCGATAACCCGGCACTTGAACCTCTGCCCGGATATAAAAAAGTTAATCCCATGGTTTTTTGCGGTATTTATACAGCTGACGGTTCAAAATATCCTGATTTAAGAGATGCACTTGAAAAATTACAGTTGAATGATGCGTCACTTACATTTGAGCCTGAAACATCCGTAGCTCTCGGATTTGGTTTCCGATGCGGATTTCTCGGATTGCTTCATATGGAAATAATTCAGGAGAGAATTGAGAGAGAGTATAATCTTGATATCATAACAACAGCGCCGAGTGTTATATATAAGGTACACAAAACAAACGGCGAAGTTATAAACATTGATAACCCAACCAACATGCCGCCGCAATCGGAAATAGAATTTATGGAAGAACCGATTGTAAATGCATCCATAATGCTTCCCACCGAATATGTAGGTAATATTATGGAGTTATGTCAGGATCGCAGAGGAACATTCAAAAACATGGAATATATGGACGAATCAAGAGTTGTTCTTCATTATGATTTACCTCTCAACGAGATAATATATGACTTTTTTGATGCACTGAAATCCAGGACAAAAGGATACGCTTCATTTGATTATGAACTGAAAGGATATCAAAAATCTGAACTTACAAAGCTTGACATGATGTTAAATGGCGAAATAGTTGATGCACTGTCATTTATAGTGCATGAATCAAAAGCATATGCAAGAGGAAGAAAGATTGCCGAGAAATTAAAGGAATCAATACCGAGACAATTGTTTGAAATTCCAATTCAGGCAACCGTCGGAAATAAAATTATTGCAAGAGAAACCGTAAAAGCACTCAGAAAAGACGTACTTGCAAAATGCTACGGTGGAGATATAACCAGAAAGAAAAAACTTCTTGAAAAACAAAAAGAAGGCAAAAAAAGAATGAGACAGGTCGGAACTGTTGAAATTCCGCAGGAAGCATTTATGTCCGTACTAAAACTTGATGAATAATATTTTAATAATGAAATACCCGCGGTTTAGTCATTTATTTGGATTTTCCGCGAGTATTTTGTTTTTATATTTTAAATTAGCTGTCAGCATTAAATGCATTTGATATAGGATTATTTTCTGCAGCTTTTTTTAGATCATCACCGGCAATATGAGTGTATATCTGTGTTGTTGCAAGACTTGTATGACCTAAAAGCTCCTGAAGTGTTCGGATATCAACGTTACCGCTTTTATACATTAATGTTGCGGCTGTATGACGTAATTTGTGCGGTGAAAACAGCTCAGGATCGATTCCTGCCGCGGCAAAATATCTTTTTGCTAAAATTTCAACCATACGATTACTGATTCTGTTTCCTTTTGAGCTTAAAAAAAGCGCATTTTTAGAATTATGTTTTACTATATCGTTGGGTCTTACCGAAAGATATTTATGAATTGCATCTATGCACATGTCATTTAAATAAACAATTCTTTCTTTATTACCTTTACCTATAACTCTTAAAGTTTTCTTTTCATAGTCAATATCATTAAGGTTAATTCCAACTAACTCGCTTAATCTTAATCCGCAGCATAAAAATACCGAAAACATAGCAAAATCACGTTCGCGATTTTTTCCGTCAATGTTTTTTAAAAATTCGACACTTTGTTCCAGTGTTAAATATCTCGGCATACGCTTTTTTATTTTTGGCGAATCAAGATTTTCTGCAGGATTAACATCTATATAATTTAAACGTGTATGCAGATATTTAAAAAAAGATCTTAAGCATGAAACTTTTCTTGCTCTGTAATTATCATTTGATGATTTTGTGTTATTTACATATGCCATAAATTCATACAAATCACTGAGAGAAATCTTTTTCAAAACTTCAGGATCAAAATTACTAAGATCAATTTCAGAAAGATCA
The DNA here is from genome assembly GCA_934463165.1 of uncultured Clostridia bacterium. Lineage (GTDB taxonomy): Bacteria > Bacillota > Clostridia > UMGS1810 > UMGS1810 > RGIG1828. Next base: position 128,007 of record CAKSJG010000001.1, on the reverse strand, counting down.
TCATTTGAAATATTATTTTTATCAGCGTATATAAAACGAAAAAACATTCTTAAGTCATAATAGTATTCTTTAACGGTATTTTCGGATTTTCCCTTTATAATTGTCAGGAAATTTAAATAATCCCTCAAAATCTGAGGAACATCCGTATATTTATTTTTTTTTGACATTTCCTCTCCTCCATTTCGCAAAATTTTTATTTTGCGAAATAAATAATTAAAATTTCAAACATAAATATGTTCATCTGTTACTACCATATCCATGCGGACATCATTAGCGTCAGTATCAATTCCCTCTATGACAATCTGATTTTCATAAGCTATTCCTATAAGATACGGTTTATAATCCAAAGAATTTATAAACCTGTCATAGTAGCCTTTGCCGAATCCGATTCTGTTTCCATCAGTATCGAAAGCAATTCCTGGAACTATAATCAAATCTATTTCGCCGTTGTAAACAGATGTACTTTCAGGTTCCGTTATACCGTATTTATTTATTATAATGTTATCATTTTTACTGTAGCATATTGCATACATAATATTTGTACCGGGTATACATTTTGGTATAAGTATATTTTTACCGTCTGAAAGTAATTTATTTCGCAGTAAATTAGTTTTAACCTCACTCGAAAACGAATTGTATATCATAATGTTTACAGAATTTTTTATCTGACCGGTATCAATCAGTTTATCTGTAATTTTCAAAGATTTTTCGGTTCGGATACTGTCACTCAATTCATTACGTATTTTTTTATAAACATTTCTTAAATATACTTTATTCATATCAGTTTAATACAGCATCGACATTTTAATACTGCCTGCTTTTTCTTTCCCTAAAATAATTTCAACAAATTTTAAAGCAAAATCATGAGCTGTGCCTGCTCCTCGCGATGTGATGATATTATCGGATACCACAACCCTTTCTTGTCTGAAACGTGCACCGGATAAATACTTTTCAAACGACGGATAGCATGTTGCTTCTTTGCCGTTAAGAATGTCTATTGAACCCAGCACCATCGGAGCAGCACAAATTGCCCCTATTAACTTACCTCTGTTATTTGCCGTGATTAATAATTTTTTAAGCCTATCGCAATTTAATAAATTTTTTGTGCCGGGCATTCCCCCGGGAAGTATCAGTGCATCAAAATTTTCATTTATATCCTCTATATGTTCATCGGCATAAACGCTTATTGAATGCGCTCCGATTACTGTTTTTTTATCTGTTACAGACACTGTTTTTATATCAAGCTCTGCCCTTCTCATTATATCTACAAAAGTAAATGCTTCAATTTCCTCAAAACCGTCTGCCAAAAAAATATATATCATCCTGTAATTCGCCTCCGTAAAGTTTACATAAATTGATTATAAATATTAAAATGTAATTAATCCTCTGTCACTCATGCTTACATATGTATTGCCGTTACATACAATATGGTCAATCACCGATATCCCGAACTCCGAAAACATGCTCGCTATTTTATTGGTTAAAAACCTGTCTTCATTTGACGGGTTAACATTTCCGTCAGGATGATTATGCGCCAATATCACTATACTACATCTGTTCTTCAAAATTGTCTTCACGAGCTTTCGCCAATAAATTGCCGTTTCATTCTCGCTTCCGTTACTTATTACATCTACAGATATAAGTTTTCGGTTTGATGAAAGACTGAGCGCAATAAACGATTCTTCAAAATGACTTCCGAAATAATTACAACAAAATTGACCAACCATATCCGATGTAACATGGTACTTCCCTTCGGTGTCGTTTACTCTTACATACTTAGATATCTCACTCTGCATCATTATAAGTGTTGCACTGACTTCACTTATACCATCCACCTCGATAAGCTCGTCGTAACTTGCCGAAAAAACATTTTTCAAAGTCCCGAATTTTTCAATAAGCTTATGTGCTATGGGGTTTGTATCCCTCAAGGGGATCGAATAAAATAACAGAGCCTCCAATACCTCAAATTCTGTAAATGTTTCCATACCGTATTTTATTATTTTGTTTCTTACTCGCTTTCTGTGATCCTTATGTATTGAAGTTATCACTGTTTTCTTGCTCTTTTTCTCATGACTTTTCTCTGTTGCAGAGCTCGCTTTATTATCAGCGACTGTATTGGGTTCGGATTTCACATTATCATCATAATCTTTCCAGCTCTCATCTTTGCAATAATCGGAAACGTCATATTCATTCATTAATTCAATAGAATCCTTTAATATTTCAGAAAAAGACAGATCATTGTTTTTCTTATTTGTTTTTTCTTTTCTCTTGTTGTTCATATCAAAGACCTCTTTGTATTAATTTTTATCTGTTTCATGGGCCTTATCAGTTCTATCATCAATGATTTTTTCGCTGACATTTTTAATATTAAGTCCGTCTTTTTTTAACAGCAATAAAAATTCTATATTTCCCTCGGGCCCCCTTATCGGCGAATAGTCCAAATTTCCAACCGAAAATCCGATATCGGCAGCAAAATCAATTATTTCTTTTATAACTTTCCTATGTATTTTTATATCTTTTACAACACCGTTTTTGCCGACCTCTTCACGTCCTGCCTCAAATTGCGGTTTAATAAGAGCAACAATACTGCCGCCATCACTCAAAATATCCATAGCAACGGGTAAGACCAATTTCAGTGAAATGAAAGCAACATCGATTGAAATAAATGATATCGGATCAATAATTAGCGATTTATCTATATATCTTATATTTGTTCGTTCCATATTTACAACTCGCTCATCATTTCTTAATTTCCAGGCAAGTTGACCGTAACCTACATCTACAGCATATATTTTTTTTGCTCCGTTTTGAAGCATGCAATCCGTAAATCCCCCTGTTGATGCGCCGATATCCATACAAATTTTATCATCAAGATTTATATTAAAAACATTTACTGCCTTTTCCAGTTTGAGCCCGCCTCTGCTGACATAAGGAAGCTTTTTTCCGCGGATTTCTATTGTGTCACCGTCATTAATTTTATCACCGGCCTTTAATGCTTTTTGATTGTTAACATATACAATCCCTTCCATTATCAGGGCCTTGGCCTTTTCTCTGCTTTCTGTCAGTCCTTTATTAACCATTTCAATATCGAGTCTGCTTTTCATTATCCGACAATTCCTTTTTTATCATATTACTTATATTTTTTGCATTAATGCCATATCTTTCAAAGAGTTCAGCAGGTGTACCCTGTTTCACAAAGCAATCATCACAACCGACATTTATAAATTTGCTGCGGTTATGTCTGTTTGTCTGTGACATCAAATATTCCCCGGCTCCTCCGGTAATTTCATTATCTTCAATAGTTATCACAGCAGTACATTTACCGACAATAGAATCAAGCATTTTTGCATCTATAGGCTTAATCTTTTTTACACCTACAACTCCGGCATCGTAGCCGTCTTTTTTTAATATATTCATTGTTTGTACGGCACAGTTATACATTCGGCCTATACCGATTATTAATATTTTATTATCATGGTAATCCGTCATTTCAAATTTATCGGGTTTAAAATCATCACAATCCCTGACGGAAATATTTTCTCGCGGATATCTTATTGCTACAGGACCGCCGACCTTGTCAATTGCATAATCAAACATTTGAATAAAATCTTTTTCACATGTCGGAGCCAAAACTGTTATATTGGGAATATGAAGAAGATATGAAAAATCAAAAATTCCCTGGTGTGTTTCACCGTCATTGCCGACAATTCCGGCTCGGTCTACCGCAAAAACTACATGTAAGTTTTGCAAGCATATATCATGTAATATCTGATCATATGCCCGCTGTAAAAATGTCGAATAAACGCTGAATACGGGAATAATCCCCTGCGTTGCCAAACCTCCGGCAAATGTAACTGCATGCTGTTCCGCTATGCCCACATCATAAAACCTGTTCGGATAAAGCTCGGAAAATTTTGTAAGGCCGCATCCGCTTCTCATTGCTGCCGTAATTGCTGCTATATTTTTATTTTTTTCTGCCTTGCAGCATATATATTTACCAAATAATTCGGAATAGGTAATTTGTTTTTTTAAAGATATATCGTCTGTATTATTTGCCGGTGAAACACCGTGAAATATATCCGGATTTTTTTCGGCAGGTGCATATCCCCTACCCTTTACCGTAAATGTATGTATTAACACCGGACCGTTTATATGCTTGGCCTTTTCAAGAGCATCGGACAAATCGTCAATATTATGACCGTCAATTATACCTATATATGTTATTCCGAGGTCTTCAAACATAGGAACTTCAATAGCCGCATATTTTATTGCATTTTTCGTATCCTTAATAAATTTTGTTATTTTATTTCCGACCGTTCCGGTTTTATTCAAAAGCTTATGCATTCTTGTTTTTGCATTAATATATCCCTTGTCCAATCTCAACATGCTTAAATGCGCCGATAAGCCGCCTACATTTTTGCTGATAGACATTTCATTATCATTTAAAATAATGATAATTTTTGTCTCTGATGCCCCGGCATCGTTCATCGCCTCAAATGCCATTCCGCCTCCTAAAGCACCGTCACCTATAAAGGCTATGACATTAAATTTATCATTATTTAAATCTCTGGCCTTTGCAATGCCAAGCGCTGCTGATATGGATGTGCTTGAATGACCTGTATCAAAGCAATCATATTCGCTTTCCTCACGTTTCGGAAATCCCGACATTCCATCAAGTTGTCTGAGAGTAGAAAAGCTGTTACAACGTCCGCTTAAAATTTTATGAACATAGCTCTGATGCCCTACATCAAACACAACCTTATCTTTTGGAAAATCGAAAACTTTATGCATTGCAATCGTCAACTCAACAACACCCAAATTCGATGCAAGATGGCCACCGGTTTTCATAACGTTTTCAACAAGAAAACGCCTTATTTCAGAACAAACAAGAGAAGAATTTCTGTTATTTAATTTTTTGATATAATCTTTATCAGAAAGTTTTTCAATCAGATTCATGTTTTATCCTTTTTATTATCAGTTATAATTGAGTTCATTTTCCAAAAAGGAAATTATGAAAATCAATCAAAAATTTGTTGTTTTTAAACCTATTCAGAATATTCATAGAAATATTGCAGTGATATTTGAGAAGTTCACTTGCTTTTTCTTTTCCGAGAGCATTTATAAAATTCGGAGAATTTGAATTTGAGTCACAATCCTCACATGCATCTTCAAAATCATCTCTGATTTGGAAAGCAATTCCCAGACTATATGCAAAATCATTCATACAATTAACCGTATCGGAATCGGCATTTGCCAGATATGCACCCGAGACTATTGCAGCCCTAATAATTGCCATTGTTTTTTTCTCAACAAGAATTGTAAGTGTCTCGGCATCAACGCTGCTGTCAGAGGATATTTTTAAATCAATTGACTGACCGTCTATCATACCGAGCGCACCTGCAGATCCGGCAATGATTTGCATTGCTTTAATATCCGTATCATTCTTGCAGTGCATTGCCATAAGCTCATATGCGCTGTTAAGCAGCGCATCACCGCACAAAATAGCATTTGCGTCACCGAATTTTTTATGACAGCTTAACATTCCTCTTCTCATATCAGAATTATCCATTGCCGGAAGATCGTCATGAACAAGCGAATATGCATGAATAAGCTCAATTGAAGCTGCAAACGGCATTGATACTTCTTCTTTTCCTCCGAGCATAGAGCATACTTCGTTGCACATAACAGAACGAAGACGTTTGCCTCCGTTTAATGTGCTGTACTTCATTGATTCAAAAAGTTCCGTATTACTGTCTCTATAGTTATTCAAAAAGTTATGTATATAACTGTCTATATTATTTATTTTATTTTTATATTCTTGCACAAAATTCATAATTTAATTCTCCGATATTTCAGAAAGATTTTTAATTTCTATATTATTGTTTTCATTTATCAATTCTATTTTTTGCTTTGCCTGTTTTAATTTTGTACTGCATTGCTTTGCAAGCTTAATACCCTGTTCATACAAGGTGATACTTTCGTCAAGTCCGACATTACCCTCATTGAGTTTTTGCACTATTTCTTCAAGTTTAGACATTGATTCCTCAAAAGTTATTTTACTTCCCAAAATTATTCCTCCGTTTTGTCTTTTTCAGATTTAAAATTTTACATTCAAGAATTCCCTTATCGAAAATAACGTTAACACTGTCCCCTATTTTCAGATCATCAAAATCAAGAACATGTCCATCCGGTGATGTAACATATGAATATCCTCTTTTTAAGACATTATCCGGATTCAAAGCATTTAGTTCTGAATTAAGAGATGAAACTCTTCCGGAAATACCTGCAATAAAATAATTACAACTGTTATTAATTTGCTGCAAAACATTTTGAAACATTAATTGCTTATTAAGCATTATGCTCATTTCAGAAGACAGCAGAAATTCGTCATCCATAACTTTGAGCGATAACTCGGCATGCCTGTATGCGGATACAACCGAAGATGTCATAGACGATACATAGTTATCAAGCTTATACCAAAGCTCGCCGGCGTCGGGCACGGCAAGTTCCGCTGCGGCCGACGGTGTCGGAGCCCGCAAATCAGCTACAAAATCAGATATCGTATAGTCGGTTTCATGTCCTACGGCCGATATCACCGGAATACTGCAATTGTATATGGCATATGCGGTTTTTTCCTCATTAAAAGCCCACAAATCCTCCAGACTGCCGCCGCCTCGCCCGAGAATTACAGTATCACAATCCTTATTTTCTGAAATTCTTTTTAAAGCATCACAAATAGAATCGGCGGCTCCTATGCCCTGAACTTTTACGGGATAAATTCGAATATGACACAAAGGATATCTTCGAGTAATTATATTAATAATATCCCTTAGTGCTGCCCCTGTCGGTGATGTAACGACGGCAATCCTTTTGGGATAAACCGGTATTTTCTTTTTTACCGATTCTCTGAATAACCCCTCTTCATCAAGCCTTGCTTTCAATTGCCTGTATGCGGCGTAAAGCTCGCCAACACCATCCGGTATAATTTTTTCGGCATAAAGCTGATAAATTCCGTCTCTTTCGAATACGGAAACATTGCCGAAAATCATAACACGCATACCATTTTCGGGACGAAATTTCAACTTTTCACAATATGATCGAAACATTATAACTTTAAGAACAGACAGGCTGTCCTTTAGTGTTAAATAAATATGTCCGCTGTAATGTTGCTTACAGTTAGAAATTTCGCCTTTAATCCACAAACCGGTTAAATGAATGTTTCCGTCAACAAACCTTTTCATATAATTATTAAGCTGTGACACAGTTATAACAGGCATTTTCTTCTCCGTTTTATATTATTGAAGCCAACACTCCGTTTATAAAATTCGGCGCACCGTCTTCCCCGTATTTTTTTGCCATTTCAACAGCTTCATTAATTGATACCTGATACGGTATATCGTCAAAATACAGAATTTCACACAACGCCAACCGAAGAATTGAAAGATTAACTTTAGACAGTCTTTCAATTTTCCACCCCGACAAATGTTCGGAAATTTTGTTATCGATATCATCAATGTTTTCAAAACACATATTTACTGCCTTATCATAATAATCCCTGTCAGATTCATTTGAAAAACCATCATTACAGTTCTTATTATATAAAGCTATATCACCTGCATCGCAGATATCATGAAACGGTATTTCAAATATGGTTTTAAATGCAAACTCTCTTGCCGCTCTTCTGCTCATTTTAATCCTCCGTAATACATATCCTTTAAAATATTCGGATTAATTCAGGATATATCATTGTCATCTTTTTTTTCTTGTTTTTTTTCGTCTGTCACAGTTTTCTCATCCTCAAATTCTACACCGACAACATGTATATTGACCTTTAATACATTAAGACCCGACATAGATTCAACAGATTTCTTTACATTTTCCTGAATTTCCCATGCAATATCAGGAATTCTTATACCGTATTTTACGGTTATGCTGATATCAATCACTGTGCCATCATCGGCTGTTGTTACCTTAATGCCCTTATTGATATTTTTCTTTCCGAATCTCATTGCTATTTCGCCGGTCAATGAGCCCGACAAATTGCAAACACCATCAGTTTCCGATACAGCAACAGAAGCTATTGTTGCTATAACCTCATCTGAAATTTTAATTGTACCGTCATTTTTTTCTTGTTCATTAAATTCATTTATGTTATCCATGATTTACCTCCAAGATTTTTTCTTTATTATAACACAAATTTTATTTAACTTCAACTATTTTTACATTATTATTTCCGGTTTGTTCAAAAATTATATCGTTTATTTTTGCGGTATCGGTTTCGCTAAGCCTCTGACCGACTGTAACTGTTACCGATCCCTCATTAATAAAAACAATATTTTTTTCATATCCTTTAGCACTCAACAAAGCTTCACATTTAGATTCTTTATCTACATCTTCTGCAATTTGCAAAATTTTCTCTTCAGCCTTCTTTTTGTTTTCTTCAGATATTTTATCATTATTTATTGTCTTATTCAACATATCGCAGGTTTTGCTTCTCACAACATCACGTTCGCTTTTTGTTTTTGCAAAATAGTCTTCACTTCCCGATACCAAAACAGCCTCCCCGGTTTCACCGTCCGCTGAATTTTGCGCCGAAACCGGTTTACTTGATTTATCGGATTTTTCACCCTTAAAATTTAAATATCCGGCTATTGAAAGTAAAACAATCAACACACATGCCGTTATATGTTTCTTTTTTATTATCATGAACAATTTATATTCCTCCGATTTTTTTTAATATTTCAACTTTATATATTGGTACAGACAGTGCAGAAGAAACAGCTCTTCGGATTTTAAACATAAGCTCCTCATTATCTCCCCCTTCACATACGATAATTACACCGTTATAAGTCTGTCCGATTGTCTTTGTATTATCTGATAAAAAACCTGTTCTTGCATTATCAAATTTATCGTTTTTGACAATCATAACACTGCACTCCCCTACGCCGTCTATTTCGGAAAGTATTTTTTCCATACGCTTTTCTTCCGAATTATAAGTATCTGTTTCGTATTTGCCGGCGTCAAAAATATTGCTGTTATTTTCGGCGGGTACACTCTTAAAAACAATCAATAAAAATAAACCGGTGACAAATATTATTATCAAATATACGTACGACTTTTTTTCTGTCATAAAGGATTTTAATTTTTCCGATTTAATAAAATTCATTTTTAATCACCACCGTATCTTTTTCACCGCAATATTTATTTTTTACGTAATCGGCAATTTTCTTTGAATTTGAATTGTTTGTTTCGGCATGTATTATAATCTTCAATTCAGAAAAATCCGTATTTACCTCAACATCGGATTTTATATTGAAACATCCCCGTATATCATTTTCTATAATTTTTTTGAGATTATTCTGAAATATATCTTTAAATGATATGTAGCTTTCGGTCTTTGAATCGGATCTATCGGTTATATCAGCTCTGAATGATGTAACAAATTCAAATATCGGCATAACGATCATAAGCGATATTATTACTCCGCAAACTGAATTAAAAATTCTTTTATATGCAGTCTTTGACAAAAAAACATTACCTATTTGTATAACAATAATCAAAACTATAAGTTTTATGACATATAATTTTACCTCACTCATATTTTCATCCTCCGACAGAAGCAATAATTCCTATTACAATAACAAATACCACACTTACAAAAAGCAGCATAGAGCATATTGTAATCAAACATTCAGATACGGAATCAATCATAACCGGTACCTTATTGTTTGATATTATCATGGATATCGATGCACAAAATTTAAACATAAAAATAACTACAGCCGTCTTTACAATCGGTATTAAACATATCAATATCAAAATAATAAAACATATATACCCCATTTGATTTTTAAGAGCAGCGGAAGATGAAACAACAGTACTCAGAGTGTCAGAAAGACAGCTCCCGACTATAGGCACAAAGCTGGAAACAGCGTATTTAGCAGTTCTTATCATTAGCGAATCAGCAGATGATGTCCCAAAACCGGAAAATGTCAATATTCCGGCAAATACGGTAAGAATAATACCTATGGTGTATTTTGAAGTTTTAGATACAAGCGTAATCAGCTTAGTAAGCTTTCCGTCATATGACATACCGTTTACCACTCCGAGTACACCCGTAACAAATAAAACCGGCATAATCGTATTTTTTATAATATGTGATATAAATGATGACATAATTAAAAACACACTTTGAATTGACACAGCCGTTGTTTCGTATCCCGATGATGCCAAAACCGTCATGAATGTCGGAATTGTTATATCCATAAAGTCCGTAATATCCGACATTGCACTTACACAATAGTCAAAAACTGTTTTAAAGCTTATTACAATAAGATAAGAAATAACGGTATAGCATCCGAAACTTGCAGCTTCCTGAATAAAATTATCGGAAATAAAATTATTTGAAACCGATACTATTATACATATTAAAGATATAACTATCAGGATATACAGCGAACTGCTTATTTCAGAGTTAAGTGCTGACAATAAATATGTCTTTAGTTTATATGTAAAACCTTTTGCATCAGTGTCGGAATCAAGAGATAAATTTAAGCCGCTGTCATTATATTTATCAACAATGTTGCTGAAAGTGTTTTTTTCATTCATTAATGTATCATAATCGGCAATTACGGGTTTTGAATATATAAAGGAAGAAATTACTATCAGTAATATATATATTGTTTTTTTCATATCGAATTTACCATGTTTCCTATTGCAGTTATAAATTTTAATATCATCGGCGAACAAACACCGATTATTATAAGCTTACCGGCAATAATAATTTTAGATGCCAAAAAACGCTGTCCCGAGTCGATGCATATCTGAGATGCGAAATCGCATACAAGAGCAATAAAAGATATTTTTACCGCCATTTTTATATATTCATGTAAATCCCCTAAAATGTTTTCAATTTGAACAATAAAATTTAAAACATTATTTATATACGGAAGCATTATATAAAAACTGACTATACTTACCGCTAACGCGGCAAGAGGAACAAACGACGGCAAAACATTTTTCAGCAAAGTTGTAATTACGGTTGATGCTATACATATAGTTATAATTTTTATCAGCATATCGATCTTACAATTCAAACAAGGTTTGTATTGTTGTGAACAAATCGTGAATTTGGTAAACAATCATTATCATTACCACTATAAGTCCGGCTATTGTTACCATAAGTGCCTGTTCATCCCTTCCGGATTGTACAAGAAGCCTGTAAATTATAGCAACAACAATGCCGATAGCAGCAATTTTAAAAATTAATCCAACATCCATGTTATTTTCCTCCGTTAATTTTATTATACTTATGCGAGGCATTTTTTAAATGTTTAAACAACGATAATTACTGCCAGTATACCCAAATAGAAAAAAAGTTTTGAATATATCGGATCTTTTTTATCTTTTTCGTTTTTTAAATCATTAATGCAATTTTCAGTTTTCACACGAAATATTTCTATATTTTTTAATTGAGTATCAAGATCACCGCTTCCGAGAACATATCCGAATGTATTAAGTGCATCAATGTCATTTTTACCGTAAATACTGTCTGTACATATTTTATTTACAGTATTTGTCCAAATTTCGGATAACGGCACATCTGAAAATTTGTTAATGTTTTCTGCAAATAATTCAAAGATTTTTTTGTTGATTCCGGATGCGATTTTACTTACCCTTATTGCAGCATCCGGAATATCATTCATACTGTAGCGAATTTCCGTTTCCAGCACCTGCAAACAAAGCAGTAAATTATTTAAATCATTTAAATGCATGTCTGATTTCATTTTTAACAAATGTCCGAAATAGGCACATGAAATTAAAACCATAATACTTAAAACAGTTTTTAAAATCATCATAAATCCTCACAACCGATAATATTTTTTATTGTTCCCGGACCGTTATCACTGCACAATACTACTATTTTATCAAAAATATTTTTTATAAAATCAACATCAAGCAAAGAGTTTTCAACACAATCTCCATGCGCCGATGCAATAATACGGCAACCGGATTTTTTTGCATAAACAGCAGCTTCAACATCTCTGCATCCCGACAATTCATCTGTAATAATAACGTCCGGAGACATAGTTCTCACTACCATCGGAACAGCAATGCTTTTTTCGCACCCGCTTATTACAAAATTTGATTCACCGATATTCAGCATACTTTGCCCTCTGTATGAACATGCAAATTCATATCTTTCATCAATAACTGCACAGATAATTATTTTCTTATTGAAATACCCAAGCTTATACGCAAACTCTCTTAAAAAGGTTGTCTTTCCGCAGCCCGGCGGAGATACAACCAAAATATTATAAGGTGCAAAGCCGTTTATTAATTCATCATATACGGTATCAATATATCCGTGATGCTGGCAGGCAAGTCTGAAATTCAATGAATTTATATCTCCGACACTGATTATTTTTCCGTTATCAACACAGCATTTTCCGACTATTCCGACTCGATTTCCGCCGGGAAGAGTTACATATCCTTCATTAATATATCGGTTATATGCATAAACCGATGAATTGGTTATAAGTTCAAATGAAATTTTTATATCATTAGGACTTACAAAATATGCATCATTACATTCCAATGTCAGTCCATTTTCAGAAACATAATAATACTTGCTGTGAATTTTTACAATCAAGGCTTTACCGTTTGTCATTCTTATTTCAGAAACATTTTTTCCGTTTTCCGTTAGTAAATTTGATACGGTCTTTTTCATTGCATCCGAAAAATATGAAACAATGTTTTTATGAGGTATCATTTATAATTCTCCTTTAATTATATTGTTTATTATAAATATTAGAACTAAATTTCTTGACAAAATCAAATATTCAATATACAATATATATATTAAATATTACGCAAATTTATTTTGGAGGAAAGATATGCCGGAGATAAAATTCAACTATAAATATCCCGAAAATATATCTGATAAAGAGTTAATTGAATTATCACGCAGCGGTAACGGATACGCTACGGAATTTCTGTTGGAGAAATACCGTAATTTTGTCAGAGCTCGTTCAAGAACATATTTTCTTATAGGTGCCGACCGTGAAGATATAATTCAAGAGGGCATGATAGGACTGTATAAGGCTATACGTGATTATAAGCCCGATGCTCAGGCCTCGTTCAAGTCATTTGCGGAATTATGCATTACAAGACAAATCATAACCGCTATTAAAACTGCGACACGTCAAAAACACATACCTCTTAATTCATATATATCACTCAGCAAGCCTATTTATGACGATGAAAATGAAAGAATTTTACTAGATGTCGTTAATGAAAGAAAAAAATTTGATCCTGAAGAAATTATGATAAATAAAGAGCGCTTTAAATTACTTGAAAAAAAATTATCTCAGATTTTAAGCAAACTTGAATGGAAAGTTCTGGCAAACTATCTTGACGGAAAGAGTTACAGCGAAATTGCAGCAAGTGTTAATAAAAGCGAAAAATCCATAGATAATGCACTTCAAAGAATAAAAAAGAAAATAGAAAAAAATATAATTAATGATGAAACCTATTACAACTAAAGTTTTTTGTTAAAACTGTATAAAAATTAATACATGTTTTTGACATTTTCATCAAAAACATGTATTGCAAAAATCATCAAAAAATGATATTATATATACATACCACAACAAACAAACTTTTTTTCATTTTCCCTCCTTATTATAAGGATGTCAAACAGAATTCCCGTTCTGTTTGGGCAAAAAGACAGCATACAAAATATGCTGTCTTTTTGTTTGTCAATGATATTTCAAAACAAGACGGCTGATTATTGTTTCAACCGTCTCTTTTTTTAATCAACAGTAATTATTCCACTGTAACGGATTTTGCAAGATTTCTTGGTTTATCAATGTCACATTCTTTTTGAAGAGCTGCATAATATGCAATATACTGTGCCGGAACAACAGTCACAAGCGGTGTAAGAAGTTCGTGAACATCTCCGACAACAATCTGATCTTTATGAGATGAAAGTGCTTCGGTAGATATACAAAGAACATGCGCTCCTCTTGCTTTTACTTCTTTTATATTGCTGCGGGTATTAAGGTTTATATTTTCCTGTGTTGTAATCGCAAACACCGGTGTATTTTTTTCTATAAGAGCAATTGTTCCATGTTTCAATTCTCCTGCTGCAAAGCCTTCGGTCTGAATGTATGATATCTCTTTTAATTTTAAAGCAGCCTCCATGCATACATAATAATCCAAGCCTCTGCCTATATAGAAGCAATTGCGTTGACCGTACAGGTAATCTTTGGCATAAGAACTGTACTCTTCCCTGTTCATGCACGCAGCTTCCATAACGTTTGCCACCATTGCAAGCTCATATCTTAAATCAATGTTAACCTTATTTTCCACGACGGCGGCAAGAATTGCGAGAACAGCAACCTGAGCTGTATATGCTTTCGTGGATGCAACCGCAATTTCAGGACCGGCATACAAAAGAAGAGTATGATCGGCTTCTCTTGATAGAGTTGAGCCTTTAACATTTGTAATTGTAAGAGATTTATGACCAAGTTCTTTTATCCTTACAAGGACAGCTCTGCAGTCCGCAGTTTCGCCGCTTTGTGATATAAAAACAAACAACGGCTTTTTGCTCAGCAAAGGCATATTATAAACAAATTCACTTGCTATATAAGCTTCCGCAGGTTTACCGGAAATTTTCTCAAAAAAATGTTTGCCGATAAGACCGGCATGATAACTCGTGCCGCATGCAATAATATATATTTTATCACAATTTTTTACATCGTTTATTATTTCTTTATCAATCGAAAAATTACCTTCGACATCCGAATACTGCTGTATTATTCTTCTGATAACAGCAGGCTGTTCTTCGATTTCTTTAAGCATATAATGCGGATATGTTCCTTTCTCTGTATCGGAAAGATCAAGCTCCGCAACAAATGTATCTCTGTCTATATGTTTACCGTATGAAGTATATATGTTAATATCATCTTTTGTAATTACAGCATATTCTTTATCGTTTATTTCATAAAAGGTATTTGTATTAGCTATCATTGCCATTGCATCGGAACCAACCATATTAAATCCGTTTCCTTTTCCTATAAGAAGCGGTGATTTATTTTTGAGGATATACATTGTATCGATATTCTCAAGGTCAATAACTGCAAGTGCATATGAACCGTCCACCTCTGCGATAATATGTTTTATTGCAACTTCCGTATCCTCGCCATTATCGGTAAATTTCTGCAAAAGATGAACAAGCACTTCCGTGTCGGTATCACTCTTGAATTCAACATCAGACAAATACTTATTCTTAAGCTCAGCTTCATTTTCTATAATTCCGTTATGAACCAAAACAAAACGCTTACTGCAATGAGGATGAGCATTGGCCTCTGTCGGTTTGCCGTGTGTTGCCCATCTCGTATGTCCGATACCGCAAGTACCTTTTATCATATTACCGTTATCCGTTTTTTTACAAAGATTATCAAGCTTACCCACAGCCTTACTGATTTGAATTCCGTCTTCACCCAAGACTGCAATACCTGCAGAGTCATAACCTCTGTATTCAAGTTTTGAAAGCCCCGAAAGCAAAATCGGTGCCGCTTGCTCTTTGCCAATATAACCAACTATTCCGCACATAAAAGTACCTCCAAAATATATTATTTTATTTGTGTGCGGTAAAAACACTCAAAAACGAATTTGTCAATACGATTGCTCATATTATTTGCCGTTTTCTGCGACTGTGTCAAGCCGTGAGACCATCCGCCGAAAACTTCGATAAGCCTCATCCTCGTCACCATTCTTCAATGGTCCGGCGCTTGATATTCAAATATACCTACACAAATAATATATTATTATATATTAAAATGTGAAAAATGTCAATCTTTTGTTTAATGTTATATATCACAGTTTTAAATTGCAAATGGAGTAATCGGGAGTATTTTAAAGAAAATCAGAGAAATTTGAAGTTTTGAAAAAACATTTTAAAAATTTGGCGAAATTACTTGACAAAAACTGCTTTTTGTATTAAAATATGGAGGTTGAATAAATAAGGAAATACGGAGGTAAATCTAACATGAGTACATTTATGGCAAAACCTGCTGAATTGAACAGAAAATGGTATGTTATAGACGCTGACGGCAAACCGCTCGGAAGAATAGCTGCCGCTGCCGCATCAATTCTCAGAGGCAAAATTAAACCTACATTTACTCCCAATGTGGATTGCGGTGATTTTGTTATAATTTTGAATGCTGAAAAAGCAGTTCTTACAGGAAAAAAACTTGATCAGAAATATTACAGATATCACACAGGCTATGTTGGCGGTCTTAAAGAAATTAAGTACAAACATTTAATGGAAGAAAAACCCGAAAAAGCTGTTATGCTTGCGGTAAAGGGTATGCTTCCGCACAACACCATCGGTGCAAAAGCACTTACAAGACTCAGAGTATATAAAGGTACGGAGCATAATCATGCTGCTCAGAAGCCGGAAGAGTATACCGGTTTAATTAAATAAGGGAGGTAACAAACAATGGCAAAAGAACAGTTTTACGGAACAGGCAGAAGAAAAAGCTCTGTTGCAAGAGTAAGAATCGTACCGGGTAACGGTAAAATAACTATAAACGACAGAGATATTGATGACTTCTTCGGTCTTGAAACTCTTAAAGTTGTAGTAAGACAGCCTTTGGTTGCTACTGACACTTTAGGTAAATACGATGTAATCGCAAATGTTAAGGGCGGCGGATTTACGGGTCAGGCAGGAGCAATAAGACACGGTCTTGCAAGAGCACTTCTCACAGTTGAAGATGAATTCAGAGCACCGCTTAAGGCTGCCGGATTCCTCACCAGAGACCCGAGAATGAAAGAAAGAAAGAAATACGGTCTCAAAGCCGCAAGAAGAGCACCGCAATTTTCAAAGAGATAACCTATCAACTTCTCACGACTATCGAAAGCCTTTATTTACGGGGTTTTTGGAGTTATCAGATGTTGTGGAAAGTTGCAAAAAGTGTTGGATAAGTAACACACAAGCAACATATATGCAACAAAGTTATCTAAATAGCAATGATTTTAAAAGAGATGTTTTTCTCCGCAAAAGAAAGACATCTCTTTCCTTTTGTCTTTAGATTTTATTGATTGCATCTATTAGCTCCTTAATAATTCTTACCGACCAGCCGTTTTGTCCGAAAAATTCGCTGATTTTGTTTTTGATATTTTCATAGTCCGTTTCAATTCCATATCGTATATCAAATGTAAGAGCAAGCTTTCCGCTTTCTGTTCTTATTATGCCGTTCGAGCAGGTCAGCTTTCCGAAAATCTTATCTTCCTCGTCTATCCCGAAAACTTCGCCGTAATACCTTTCCAGCAGGCATTCAATAAATTTCAGTTGCTCCGCATCCTCTTTGCACAGCAAATTTTCATCACACAGCTTTTTTGCAAGCAAATAACCTGCATTTACCGAGCCTTCGGGCAAAGCACCGTGACATGACACACCCGTTTCGGTTATTTCATTTCCGTTTATTTTTGCCGATGCTTTTCTCTCCTTCACCGTAATATGACAGCAAATATCCGCCGTCCCGATGGAGCTCCGTATCAAAGCCGTTTTTCTGCCAGCAAGATTTTACATATTCCAGAACCTCCGCACACGCTCTGCCGAACTGCGCTCCCTCCTCCGGTGCGGACTGAACCGACGGAATTTTTACTGCACTGTCCTATCTATAATATCGTCCTGAATACTGTCTTTAAGTCTTACAAAATACTCCGAAAACCCCGTTACTCTCACACGCAGATTACCGTAATTTTCGGGATTTTTCTTTGCTGCAAGCAAATCCTCCTTTGAAACGTACGTGAGCTGAAAATGTATTCCGCCATTCTTAAAATATGTTTCAAACATATCAACCGTTTTATCAAAATATTCGTCATTTTTTATAAGTTGCTCATCAAGTGAAATATTCGTAACTGTGGAACCGCATGAGATTGCGTTTTTATCAAGCGCTGCAACAGAGTTCAGCAGTGCGGTGAGGCCGTTTCTGTCACGTCCCTCGCTCTGACCTATGCCGAATTTTAATAAATCCCCCGCAAATCTTCCGTCCGGAGTTGCCTTTGTTTTCTCGCCGAACCATTTATGATGTTCGTTATATCCCAAAAGATCACCTATAAGCCAATGATAGCCAAATACATTCCTTTTATCTTTGAGGAATCTGTAAAAACTTTCGTATAGCCTGTGTGCCACCGAATTTGACAAATCATCATCGTTACCAAAAAACTTTCCTTTTTTGACAATGACTGTCCTCATATCCTCGTATCCGTACCAGTCGGCTTTAAGTGCATCAATAAGCTCCTGCATAGCAAGCAGCTTCTCATCAAAAACAAACTGCTTTACAGTAATCAGCGAATCTATAACATTTGTTACGCCTATCAGCATAGGAGACGCTATAACTACATCTCCTCCGCCTTGTGTAAGACTTTTTGCTTTTTCAATACAGCCGTTGAAAAACAGGCTTGACAGATAATTTATATCTCTTGCACGCAAAAGATTGTATTTGTCGTCATAGTCATAAATTTTCTTTAAATCCGAAAACAGCTCTTTTTCAAAAATTCCGTAAAATTCATCAAAACTCTTTGTATTGATTATGCTTTCTGATTTTTTATGAAACAATGTTTCGACCGATTTTAAAATATTCCCCTTTGAATTACTGCCTGTAATTGCTCCCAAAAATGCCGGCTCGTTACAGCCTACCATTGTATACGAAACTGCACGTTCAAACGGTATACCGCAAATTTCGGTATAGCATTTTATTCTCTTTTCATCATTCGTAAATGCAATTCGTTTATTAATATCCTTTCTTTCGGCATCCATCATGAACCTCAATACATCATGCGGTGTTTTTTTGTCCAACGCAAAGTAATCTGCGGTATATAGATCGGCAATTCCATAAGGCTTTCAACAATAAGATGTGATACCTCATTAAATCCGTCACTTCCGTCAGGCAAATATCCGCCGATACAAAAGTGAGATTCTGCTCCGCGGGTAAATCTGTAATCTTTGGGGGATACTGTTGCTTGAATCATCAAAAACAGCTCTTGAAGATATTCTTTTGCATCTTCACGTACAATAATGCCGTTTTTAATATCCTCCGTGTAAAACGGTGTCAAATACCTGTCGAGGGTTCCTAAGCTGTCGGGATCAGCGCTGAAGCATATATAAACAGATAATACCGCCTCATAAAATCCCGATGGCTTATTTTCCGGTACATTGAGTAACGCTTTTGAAAGCCGTATAAGATTTTTCTTATGCTCGACATCTGTAACTTCATCTGCCAGCCTTGCCACTCTTCCCGAGCATATATGCGCCCACTCTATGAGTGCTTCGGCAACCTTTTTTATTCCGTAAAGAAATTCTGTTTCATCTTCTCTTTTATGAATTTTCAGCGATTCATCTATTTCTTCGATTATTCCGTTAATTCCTTTTTCCAACACTTTTTTATAGTCGCCCGTTGCGTGCTGCCACTCCATGGTTGACAGGTTATCAATAGGCTTTAAATAGAAATTCTGTATTGCTTCTTTTGTGTTTTTATGTCCGCTTCTTGTAAAGGCATCACCTACAACACTGCCGTCGAATCTGAAAAATCCTGTCAGCTTGGAATACTCGGTAATCATAGGCTGCTGATTTTTAATATATTCACAAAGACGCTTGACCTCTCTTTCGATTCTTGACAGAAACAAATCCTCTCTGTCAAACTCTGTTTTCACCGGATAAACAAACATATCTCCGTTTAGTGTAAGCTCGGTAAGCTTTTTAATTCTTTCATTCATTTTCATTTCCTCGTTTCCTAAAATATTTTATAAAGTTGCGGCATTATCCCCGCCGTCAGCAACAACAGTATGTCCGCATATAATCTCGCCGTAATCACTCATAAGGTAATATGCCAGTTCTGCGATTTCTTCCGCACGGATAAATCTTTCTATTGCATGCCGTTCATATATTTGATTGATATCATTAGCGTAATGACTTATCATTGGTGTATAAGTAGCACCCGGGGCTATTCCGTTTATAATTATTCCGTTATGTCCGTATTGTTTTCCGAATGCTCTTGTCCATTTTATAACGCTAAGCTTTGCCGCCCCATAGGAGCCTATTATGTCCATACATGCCGCATTCGAAGCAATATTTAATATGTTACCGTGAATATTATTTTTAAGCATATAGTTTACCTCATTTCGCATCATAAAGAAAGCGGCTTTAAAATTTATATCGGACATACAATCCCATTCTTCCTCTGTTATATCCCACGGCTCATATCCACGCTTTGTGCATTGTGAACTTCCTATAGCCGCAGCATTTACAAATGCGCCGATTTTACTGCCGATAAGCGCCTCTGCTTGATTAATTTTTATATCAAATGCTGATATGTCTGATATATCCCACGTCATTACAAAAACATTATTTAAATTAATATCTTCTTTTGCTCTCTCTAATTTTTCCTGATTTCTTCCGCAAATTATAACCTTAATATTTTCCTCTGCAAGCCTTTTTGCAACGGCTTTGCCTATACCGCTGCCGCCGCCCGTAACAATTATATTTTGTGACCTTAATTTCATGCCCTAATCCTCCAGCA
This sequence comes from uncultured Clostridia bacterium, assembly GCA_934463165.1. Classification (GTDB taxonomy): domain Bacteria; phylum Bacillota; class Clostridia; order UMGS1810; family UMGS1810; genus RGIG1828. The sequence goes on along the minus strand of CAKSJG010000001.1, from coordinate 107,416 downwards.
TTTTCTTTATTTCTTTCATTTTATCCTTACAAGGCACACTGTAATTTTCATGTTCCATGCCGAGTGCATCATATTTATGCTCGCCCATACTGTGATATGGCAAAGGTTCTTTTTTTATGCACTTAACTTGCTTTAGAAATTTTGCGGTTTTTTCAAGCTCTGCTTTATCATCGTTAAATCCGCCTATCACGGGGATTCTTACGATAATATCACACTTGCCTGAAAGATGAAGCAGATTTTCGAGAATTAATTTATTTGAAACACCTGTTCCCTGTTTATGCAAATCCTCCGAAAAAGCTTTTACATCATATAAAAACATATCGGTATACGGAAGAACTTTTTCAAAATATTCCCACGGAACATTTCCGGCGGTATCAACCGCCGTATGTATGTTATTTTCCTTGCATTTTTTCAGAATTTCACACAAAAAGTCAATTTGCAGCATACATTCACCGCCTGAAAATGTCGCACCACCATCGGAATTTTCGTAAAACATTTTGTCCTTTGCGATTTCATCGAAAACTTCATTGACACTGTATTCTTTACCGCATATTTTTCTTGCGTCTGCCGGGCAATAAATCTCACATTTGCCGCAGAAATCACATTTTTTTAATTGATTCGGACAAACTTCGGCGCATTTTCCACAGCCGATACATTTATCCTTGTAATACATCATTTGCTTTTGCTCTGACTGACTTTCGGGATTATGGCACCATTTACAGCGAAGATTACAGCCTTTGAAAAAAACTGTAGTTCTTATACCGGGTCCGTCAACAAAAGAATTTCTCTGTATATCAAATATTGTAGCTTTCATAGTTTACCTCCTAACACATCTATTATAACAAAAACAGCTCAATAGTAAATAAAGATTGTTATGGTTTTATAATTTGTTATGGTAATTATTTTTTTGTTGAAAAAAATAATTATATGTGTTATAATCAATTTAATTAAGGCTTTTGGGGTGAGATTTGATGAATTTGTTTGGCTGTGAAACAATCAATATAAATAAAATTTATTCTATAAATAAATACAGCAGTTATTCAAAACCGTTAAGTATTAAAGAATACGGCAGTTTTTTAAACGCCTACGAAATAATTTTTTATTTATCGGGTGAGAATACCACTATTGTTGATGGGGTTGTAATTCAGGACTGTACCGGTTCTATGCGCTATATGCCAAAAGGACAGTTGCGCGGCAGGTATACGGTGCAGCGTCTTTCCGAATATGCCTCCTGCATCGATGTTTTCTTCGACACCGATTCTCCTATGCCGGAGCATGCAATAGGACTGCTTAACAATGAAAGCTTGAAAGACAAATTTATAAAGCTTTTTAATACATGGCAGAAAAAAAGCATTGGATATTATGCATCTTCAATGATGATATTCTATGATATTATATCGTTTTTTCAGAAACAGCAGCATTTCTATTTGTCCGGCACACAGAAAGAGCATATGCAAAAAGCACACGAATACATTATGGAAAATTATAAAAACACTGATTTTAACTACAAGGAGCTTTGTCATGCCACCGGACTGGAATATGCATATTTCAGTGAATTATTCAAAAAGACATTTAAAATGTCACCGGTAAGGTTTGTGACAAAGATGCGGATTGACTATGCCAAAGAACTTCTTGTCGCAAACCGATGGTCAGTTTCGGAAATCTCAGAAATGTGCGGCTTTTCCAACAGCTATTACTTTTCAAATGTGTTCAAAAAGCAAACAGGATTTTCACCCACGCAATACCCTATTGACGATATATAATATTATTCAAAAAATTCTTACAATGACCTTCTATGCTGCTTAGCAAAAAGTAGACTGCGTTGTCAATATCATTAAACCGCCTTATTGAAAACGAAAAATCTGACGAAAGCGGCGAAAAAGCAATGTCAATTATTATAGAGACTCTTAAATAAAAAAGAAAGAGCTGCATTAAACACGTGTTATATATCATGCTTACAGCAGCTCTTCCCTTTTTTATTATCATTAATCAGGCTGACATACGGTCGCTCTCAAAAAACATATAAACGACCTATGCGCACTAAAATATTTTTTTATCAATCGTTAAATATATCATCCTGACTGAGAATACGAATATTTTTATCTGACAAAACTTCACATGCCTTATCATTATTATCAACTCTTAAAATAACATATGCCTTATCAGGCGTATTGGGAGTGAATGCATATGCATATTCAACAGTGATTTCGGCATCATTTAAAATTGTAAGCACGTTTGCCATAGCTCCGGGTTTGTCTTTAATTGCAACCGCAAGCACCGATGTTGCCTTTACGGTATACCCTTCCGCTCTTAAAATATCTCTTGTATTATTGGGGTTATCCGTTATAATTCTGAGTATTCCGAAATCAGCCGTATCGGCAATTGAAAGCGCTCTGAGGTTAATGTTTGATTTTGCCAAAAACTCTGTAACCTCGGCAAGCGAACCCATTTTATTTTCAATAAGAACAGATATTTGTTTTATAGACATATTTTATAACCTCCGTTTTAGTCAATTAATTTTCTCTTATCAATTACTCTCTTTGCTTTTCCTTCACTTCTATCGATACTCTTCGGCGGTACAAGATGCATTTTAGGATTAATTCCAAGCATTGTTTTCATAGCAGACGAAAGTTTTTTCTCCTGATTAGCAATATCCTTAACCGTATCCGAAAATCTGTCAGAATTAAGTTCAACAAATATATCAAGGGTATCACTGTTGTTTTCCCTGTCAATTTCAATACGATAATTAGGTGAATATCCCTGTTCAAGAAGAACAGTTTCTATCTGTGACGGGAATACGTTTACTCCTCTGATAATAAGCATATCATCGCTTCTGCCCATCGGTTTGCACATTTTTATAAACGTACGTCCGCATGAGCATTTTTTGTCGCTAAGCATGCATATATCTCTTGTTCTGTATCTGAGGAGCGGAAAAGCTTCTTTATCAAGACTCGTAAATACAAGCTCTCCTTTTTCACCTACGGGTAAAACCTCTCCGGTATCGGGATCAATAATTTCAGCAATAAAATGATCTTCGTTTATATGCATACCGCTCTGTTCGCAGCATTCAAAAGAAACACCCGGCCCGCTCATTTCGGTAAGACCGAATATGTCATAGGCTTTAATTCCGAGACTTTTTTCTATGTCTCTTCTCATTTCTTCAGTCCACGGTTCAGCACCGAATATTCCGGCTTTTAAATCAAGATCATCGGGCGTAAGACCCATTTCACGGACAGTTTCTCCGATATACGCGGCATATGACGGTGTACAGCAAAGAATTGTCGATTTAAGATCACGCATAAACTGTATTTGACGCTCGGTATTTCCGGATGACATCGGAAGAGTCAGACTGCCGACCTTGTGAGATCCTCCGTGAAGTCCTGCACCACCCGTAAAAAGTCCGTAGCCGTAGCAAACCTGACAAACATCATCTTTGCTTCCGCCGGCTGCAACAATTGCTCTTGCACAGCAATCTTCCCATATATCGACATCGTTTTTAGTATAGAATACAACAACTCTTTTTCCTGTTGTTCCGCTTGTAGACTGGATTCTTACACAATCCGAAAGAGGTTTTGCAAGAAGTCCGTACGGATATGCTTCGCGAAGATCAGCCTTACTTAGAAACGGAAGTTTGTAAAGATCGTCAACAGACCTTATATCTTCGGGTTTTACACCTTTCTTATCCATAAAATCACGATAATATTTTACATTATCATATACATGTTTAACCTGTTTTACCAACTTTTCACTCTGAAGCTGTTTAATTTTCTCTCTTGGCATTGTTTCCAAGTCTTTTTGATAATATTTGTTCATCGGAGCTCATTCCTTTCTTCTTTCAATTGTTATTTTTTGTTATATATACTGTATTTTTAACACTGTCCCACTCTACCGAATAATCGTTTTCTTCGGCATATTTTCTTAATATTATATAACCGTCCGTAATTTGATCATCAGATGCCGCAATACCAAACATTTTTTCGGTGAATTTTCTCGGGACTATAAGTCTGTTTTCCGATAAGTACGGTTTATCCTTATATCCTATTACCTGACCGTTTAAAATTACAACGGGAGTGTTTTTAGCTTCGTTAATGATATATGTGTATTTATCATTTACAACGATACTTTCCCCTGTCGCATAAACAGCATTTATTTTTTCGCCGCAATTTTCTTTTTGCCAATACACACCGTCATTTGATAAATATATATTATTTCCATCAGCACTGAAATATACGCCGGCATATGAGTCTATATATTCCGGTGAATCACTCTCGTATGCAACGCGGTAAAAAGATACACCATCCGGAGAAATCGATATGTTTTTATTTTTGCAGGAAGTACTGAAACGACCATAGTTATAAACAGGCATTGTAACTCCCGATCCTGAAATACTCCATGTTTTACCGTCGGAAGAAGAGTAAACCGCTTCGGCATCCGCATACAGCATATTATTTGACGAAACAACGGAAGACGGATATTCCGGGAACGTATACTTATCCTTATAATTCAAGTCACTGTCAAGATAATAAATATCTCTGAAAAATTTCTGCGGCTGATAAAAATATATTCCGCTCATTTTTCCTGTGTGCAGAATGTAACCGTCTTCGTATGAAACAAGTTCAAATTCATTCCATCGACCGAAAACTATATTGCTGATTTTTTCACTCAAAGGCTTATATGTCCAATTTTCGGCATCATCTGAAAAATATAGCTTTTTATCTTCCCATTTATAAAATTCCTTGCCTGTTGTATTATATTTTTTTGTTATATATTGTCTGTTGGATTTATAAGATTCAACAGCCTCGGGCTCTGTTTTTATCACAATACTGTTCGTGATATCGCCGTAATAATTTGTCGGAAGTATTACACACAGTCTGAATTCGGTTGTTTTGCCGGGCGGAAGAGTAATGCAAGCCATAATATCATCTTCATATTTTTCGGTATAGCCTTTGCTCATCGGATAACCGGAAACTACATTACCGTTTTCATCGTAAAGAATTACAATGACATTTGCGTTGCTTCTGAGTTTATACATAGCATATCTAATGCTGTTTGTAGAATTCTTTGCCGAAATATTATAATAAACCTTTACTCCGTAATTTCCGAGATTACAATGCGAATATCCTATAGAATCATATCGTTCATTTGTATTTGGTTTAAAATATGATTTTGAACCGCAACCCGGAATATATGCTGAAAGATCGTTGTGAACAGTATCAAAATACCAGACATTTTCCTTTTCGGAATCTTTTATATTTCGCCCGTAATACTTAAGTTTTGAATCATCTTTATATTTAAATGCAAGCATATTTGATTCATCCGTAGCATTTTTGACACATCCGTCATTCGATGGGTTACAATGCGTATGCCATGCGTCTGTTACGCTTCCGTTTGGGTATGATTCGTTATAAATTTTAACGGGCATCGACATTCCGTAATAAACATAATAATCAATGTCAAAATCAAGATTTGCCTCAACTCGGTTTATATTGTCGGATATTCCCTTGTATTGCCTGTCACGCCTGTACGGCGAATGCATTGCATTTTCATTAAAGGTTGAACGGTCCTTCAATGTGCCTGTTGATTTAAGAGCAGCAACATTTACGTCACAATTGCCGTATTTAATATCAAAATCCGAAAGAATATGCACTGCTCTGTACAGCATAACTGTTGAATAATTCGGTATAAACTGCGAAAGCCAAACCGATTCACCTTTCTTCAAGCTGACAGTTACGGGTTCAAACTTAGTCGGTGTATATAAATTTCCGGAATCAAGCTGTCTTATCGGCAATCCAAGATATGATGCCCATGCATTCATACAACCGATCGGAGAATCCTCTGTATATTTTTTACCGTCAAGCCAATACGTTTCTTTTGACGGAACTTCAAATCCGAGATTATTTATTACAAACTCCGAATCATCATTAGCCTTGAATAAAACATCTACTTCAATATCAAATCCGGGCTCCGTCATAGTGATTGCATCAGATGCAAGAAGCTCTGTATGATTATAGTGAGATACAAACAGCGAATAGTTGTCAGCCGTAAGCCCTTCGTTATTCATAAGAAATTTTGCATTGACATTTGACGAATCAGCCAAATCCGTTCTTGTTATATTTTCAGGATTATTGGAATAAATATATCTTCCTTGTTTTTTTTCAAAATTAAGATCGGGTGTGTTATAGGCATACGCTGTCACAGCAATTGCTAAAGACAGCAGAAAAGCAAAAAGAAAAATGATTTTTTTCATAATTTAACCTTTCTGTTTATATAATTTTAATTATAATTCTTTTATAACTTCATCTGTTATTTCTTCCGTTGTTATTGTTTTTTCGCCATATGCGGCAATATCTGCAGTTCTGCATCCGCGGCTGAGAACATTATCTACCGCTGTTTCAATTGCATCGGCTTCGGCGGTAAGGTCAAAAGAATATCTGAGCATCATAGCTGCCGAAAGAATCGTCGCAAGAGGATTTGCTATATTTTTACCTGCAATATCAGGAGCACTGCCGTGAATCGGTTCATACATTCCGCATGTGCTTTCTCCGAGACTCATCGACGGAAGCATACCTATTGAGCCCGTAATCATGCTTGCCTCGTCGGATAATATATCACCGAACATATTGCTCGTAACTATAACGTCAAACTGCGACGGATCTTTTATAAGCTGCATTGACGCATTATCAATATACATATGATTGAGTTCAACTTCAGGGTATTTTTCTGCAATTTCCTCAACTGTTTTGCGCCAGAGTCTTGAAGTTTCAAGAACATTTGCTTTATCAACGCTTGTAACCTTTTTTCTTCTCTTCACTGCCGTTTCAAAGGCTCTGACAGCAATTCTTTCTATCTCGTTTTTACTGTATTTTTCAACATCATATGCAGTAACTCCGTCCGAATGTCTTTCACCGAAATAAATACCGCCCGTAAGCTCTCGGCAAATACATATATCAATACCCTTTGATGATATTTCATCTTTAATCGGGCATGCATTTCTGAGCGAATCATAAACTATGGCGGGACGAATATTTGCATAAAGGCCAAGACCGTTTCTTAGTGCAAGGAGCGCCTTTTCGGGACGTCGCGCATTTTCAACATTGTCCCATTTCGGGCCTCCGACCGCGCCGAGAAGAACACTGTCTGATTTTCTGCACTTATCAAGCACTTCATCGGTAAGCGGTATGCCATATTCATCGATTGAGCATCCGCCGGCAAGCAAATATTCATAATTAAATTCATGATTAAATTTTTCGCCGATTTTATCAAGTACGCGCAGCGTCTGATCAACAATTTCGGGGCCTATTCCGTCACCGCGTATAACAGCAATATTATATTTCATTTTGATTCCTCCGTGCATTATTTATTCAATTTCTTTTTTGTATAGTTAACCAACCCGTCGGATTTTATAATATTTTGCATAAATTCGGGAAAAGGCTGAGCCTTAAAAGTTTTACCGTTTGACATATCTGTGATAATTCCCGTATCGAAATCAATATCTACCGTATCACCGTTTTCTATTGCATCGGCAGCAGGTTCGCACTCAAGAATGGCAAGACCTATGTTAATGCTGTTTCTGAAAAATATTCTTGCAAAACTTTTTGCTATTATGCACGCTACTCCGCATTCTTTAATTGCAATCGGCGCATGTTCTCTTGACGAGCCGCATCCAAAGTTTCTTCCCGCAACTAATATATCACCGCGTTTAACATTTTTAACAAATTTTTTGTCTATATCTTCCATGCAATGCTTTGCAAGCTCGGAGGGATCACTTGTGTTCAGATATCTTGCAGGAATTATAACATCTGTGTCTATGTTGTCTCCGAATTTAATAACTTTTCCGTTAGCTTTCATAATTTTATGTATCTCCTCTCAAAAGTGCATTGGGATCGGTAATTACTCCGGTAAGCGCCGATGCGGCAGCAACAGCCGGAGAACAAAGATAAACCTCCGATTCCGTATGACCCATTCTGCCCACAAAATTTCTGTTAGTTGTGGAAAGGGCTCTTTCACCGGCAGCAAGAATACCCATATAACCTCCGAGACATGGTCCGCACGTCGGAGTTGACACGATACAACCCGATTGTATAAATATTTTTAGATATCCGGCATCGAGACAATCCATATATACCTTTTGACTTCCGGGTATAACAATAACTCTCATCCCCTCTTTTACTTTCTTACCGCTTAAAATTTCGGCAGCAGCTTTCATGTCGGAGAATCTGCCGTTTGTGCATGAGCCTATGACAACCTGATCAATTTCAACCTTACCCCAATTGTCGGGCGTGCGTGCATTTTCGGGAAGATGCGGGAAAGCGACTGTTGGCTTGATTTGAGAAAGGTCAATTTCAACAATTTCTTCATATGCATCGTCATCTGCCGTATATACCTTATAGTCCCTGTTTCCGTGTGTTTTAATATATTCTTTTGTAATATCGTCAACCGGAAAAATACCGTTTTTGGCACCGGCTTCTATTGCCATATTGCATATCGTAAGTCTGTCATCCATATTGAGATGTTTCACGCCGTCTCCGCAGAATTCCATTGACTTATAGAGAGCTCCGTCAACACCAATTTTTCCGATTATATGCAATATTACATCTTTACCGCTGATATACTTACCGGGTTTGCCGCTAAGCTCAAATTTTATTGCTGACGGAACCTTAAGCCATGTTGTTCCCGTAGCCATTGCAGCACCGAAATCCGTACTGCCGACACCTGTGGAAAATGCACCGAGAGCTCCGTATGTACATGTATGTGAATCAGCACCGATAACCGCATCTCCGGCAGTAACTATGCCTTTCTCGGGCAAAATAACATGCTCGATACCCATTTCACCGACCTCAAAATAATTTTTTATTTTCTGTGCATTCGCAAAATCTCGCGTAACTTTTGCCTGCTCTGCAGCCTTAATGTCCTTATTCGGAACAAAATGGTCAGGAACAAGCGCAACTTTATCGGTATCAAATACATTATCCACCCCGATTTTGTTAAATTCTTTTATTCCGAGAGGAGCGGTAATATCATTACCCATAACAAGATCAAGATTGATCTCTATAAGCCGGCCGGGTTCAACGCTGTCGAGTCCTGCATGAGATGCAAGAATTTTTTGAGTCATTGTCATTGACATTTGAAATCACCTCTGTATCATTCTTCATTGTTATTTTTTATAAAATATTCAACTGCCATTTTATAGCCGTAAGATCCAAAACCACAGATCTGACCGACACAAGCCGGAGCGGTTACGGATTTTGAACGAAATTCATCTCTCTGATGTATATTCGAAAGATGAACTTCAACAAAAGGAATATTAACGCTTTTTATAGCGTCATAAATTGCATAACTGTAATGAGTGTATGCACCGGGGTTAATTATTACACCGTCATATCTGTCATAAAAACATTTTTGAACAGCATCTATCAGGGCACCCTCGGAGTTGCTTTGAAAGCAATCAAGTTCAACACCCTTCAAAAAAGCATATTCCTTAATATCTCTGCAAACATCATCATATGACTCGGTGCCGTAAATCCCTTTTTCTCTGATGCCGAGGAAATTCAGATTTGGCCCTTGAATAAGCATCAGTTTCATTTGCAATCTCTTCTTTCTGTCATTTAATTCATAATATTAATGATACCATATAAACTGCGCAATGTCAATATTTACACTTAATAGGGATAGTGTCGATTTTCATGAGAAATTATGTACATTTGCAATATTATTATTCATCGCGTAAACAGCGTATAAATTGCGTTGGTGACATTCCTGTTGAATTTTTGAATACTGCGTTAAAATACCTTGGCTCCGAAAAACCGCATTCATATGCTGTTTCGGAAACGGAAAAATATCCGCTGACAAGCATTTCCTTTGCCTTAAGAATTCTCTTATTATTTATATATTCAACAGGTGATAATCCGAACTCCTTTTTAAACAGCCTTCTGTAATACGTCTCGCTGATGTTGCACATACATGAAAGCTGTCTTACTGTCATTTTTGAACGTAAATTGTTCTCAATATATTCAATTGATTTTTCTAAAATTATATAAGCTTCTGTATGTTTTTCAGGAATTATTATTTCACTCAGCAATTTATACAGCATAGAAGTGCACTCATATCTGTATCCTGTTTTACGGCTTTGCCATATACGGTTCATATTAAGAAGAATACTATCTGTCATATCTGAATCTACCGCAACTTCTTCAGGTTCATTAAATTTGTGGTTTATAATATTAAAGTGAACAGCCACAATCACCTCATGACCGTATGACTTTCGATAATATTCCGTATCGGACGGAATATAAAATATACTGTTTGCATCAAGACTGAACCTACGATTGCCGAAAAACATATCGCTGTATCCGCTGATACGTTTCGTCAGTATATGAAACGGGCGCTTTGGAGTATTGAATTCACATCTATCCCGATTGATTAAGAATATATTTAAAATTTCTATATTTAAATCATCATATTCAAACATAACAGAACCCCTAAAAAATACATATAATATAATGATTATAATAAAAAAATGCGTATAAGTCAAGTGTCGAATTTTTGAATAATAAGGTTGAATATTTGATTTACTTTCACTTCAAACGGAATTATAATATAACTTGTAAATAATTTTTGCGGAATGGAGAGATTTTTTTGAAAAACATAGCAATAACCCCCCCTGAATGGTTGGCACGATCAGCTGTATATCAGGTGAATCCGAGAACGTTTTCAAAAGAAGGTACAATAAAAGCAGTTACGGAAGAGCTTGAATATTTAAAATCTATCGGATTCAGAGTTGTTTATCTGTGTCCGATATTTAAGGAAGATGATGGTACAGACAAGAGCTTTTGGAGCGAAAGACTGAAAGCATCCAAAACAAACAACCCAAAAAATCCGTACAGAATGAACGACTATTTTTCCATCGACGAAGAATACGGAACCATGAATGATTTGTGCGAACTTATCAGAACTGCACACGAACTGGATATGAAGGTAATTCTTGATTTGGTGTATGCCCATATAGGTCCCAATGCGCCGATCATTAAAATACATCCTGAATTTGTCGAACAAAATTCCGACGGCTCATTCATTACTACCGATTGGCATTTTCCAAAACTTGATTTTAACTGTGAAGGTCTGCGTGAATATTTATACTGTAATATGACATATTATATTGGCGTATGCGACGCTGACGGATTCAGATGCGATGTCGGCGATGCAGTTCCCGCTGATTTTTGGAAAGAAGCACGAAAAAGAATACAATGTATAAAACCTGATTCGGTGCTGATTAATGAAGGTGAAAAATATAAAAATATGGCGATTGCCTTTGATTCATCATACACATTCAGCTGGCATGACAGATTATATGATATATTCTGTGGCAACGGCGCGGCAGAAACTTTGTCGGAAAAGTGGAAAGAACTCAATACCGAATCACCTTCGGGAGCGCTTCTTCTTCACGATATGGATAACCATGATACAGTCACAGACTGGCCTGCACGTGTGGAAAAGACCGTAACTCATGCAGGTATGGAGCAGATTCTGGTCTTAAATTATTTGATAGACGGAATACCGATGGTGTATACGGGCAATGAGCTTGCCTGTACAGCACGCCTAAGCATGTTTGCCAATCGTTTTCATATGGGTGATTTTGAAGTAACAGACAGAATGTGTAAATCGGAACTGGAAAGCGTTAGAAGGCAGGAAATAATAAAAAAGCTGAACAAGCTTAAAAACGAAAGCGATGTTTTAAGATTCGGTGAAACGCTTTGGATTAACTCATATAACGAAGAGTGTATAATATCATTTAAAAGACGCCTCGGAAATAATGAAATTATTTTTATAGGAAACGCAAAGAATAAATCTTGTAAAATATCCCTTGACCAAATCCCGACAGACATTCTTTTCGGAAACGGCGCATTATCCGAAAAAACACTTGTACTTGATTCATACCAATACATTGTTTTTGAAAATAGAAAATAATGTATAAATAATAAAAATTAAACCCTATATCAGAAAATAATTGATATAGGGTTTAGCTTTTCAGTTATATTTGTTTTTATATTTCGTTTTAAAAATTCTATCAATTATTTGACGAAGGCATTTCTTCGCCGAGAACGACCGTTACATCCACATAATTACCCTTACGGTATACTTTCATTTTAAGCTGATCACCCGGTGATTTTTTGTTTTTAATAGCATTTATATCATCAACAGTCTCAACAGGTTCACCCTCGCATTCAACGATTACGTCTCCTACTTTTATTCCTGCCATATATGCCGGTCCGTTAGCAGTAAGACTCGATACATAAACGCCGACTTTCATATTATAAGCCTGTGCGTCCTGCTTTGTAACAGCACGTCCCGCAAGACCTATAACCGGTCTTCCCGTTACATAACCGTTTGTCATAAGCTCCTGAACAATCGGTTTAGCTTCATCAATAGGTATAGCAAATCCCAGTCCTTCCAAAGTATCGGACGAGATTTTTGCCGTATTAATACCGATAAGCATTCCGTATTCATTTACAAGTGCTCCGCCGGAGTTGCCGGGGTTTATTGCTGCATCAGTTTGAATAAGATTCATTGTCTTATTATCGATTGTTACCGAACGGTTAAGTCCGCTTATTATTCCCTGTGTTGTTGTACCGGCAAATTCCTGACCAAGAGGATTACCGATTGCAATTGCCGTCTCACCGACTCTGAGTTCTGAACTTGATCCCATTTGAGCATAGGTTAAACCGGACGCTTCAATTTTTACAACAGCAAGATCCGTTGATGCATCCGTTCCGATTATTTTGCCCTCATATTCTTCGCCGCTGCTTAAAACAACCGAAAGTTTTGTTGCAGATTCAACAACGTGATTATTTGTAACTATATATCCGTCGGAGCTTATTATAACACCTGAACCGCTGGACTGTTCAACTTCATCGTTAAGGTTGCCGTAAAGGCTTCCGTAATATCCGTATGCGTTGCCGTATGTTGTTTTGTTAATTATTCCGACAACAGCCGGACCAACCTTATCAACTATTTCCGGTGTGGTAAGAGCTTCGCCCGTAAGTGTGTTAACTTTTGCTTTTGTTCCTTTAACAGATGAAGAATTGTTAATATTGTCATTAACCGTTACTTTTTTGCCCGATGGCGAAGATGAAGAATCGGAAGTTTTGGTCGAAAACAGTGATGTATTCGAAACCGCAGCGCCGCCTGCTATAGAAAGCACTGCTGTCAAAACGAGTGCAATAATCGCTGCAGGAACGGAAACATATCTTTTTTTCTTTTTCGGTCTGACGGTAGCATTATAAAAATCACCGTTATTCTCCGTCTCCGAAATAGGATTTATATAATCGCTGTCGGATTTTGTTTCTTCATAATTTGTACCGTTGTCATAAACGGAATAAGTATTGTCCGATAAATTTTCACCATAAGAAAGATCATCTTCCGAAGTATTTGAAGTATATTCATTCCCGGAATATTCATTACCATTCTCATATGAATTGTTATCCGAATTCATTTTGTTAAAATCATTTTCATATTCATTCATAATAAATTACCTCCGTATTTATTTTATATTTATATAATACACCATAAATTTTAATAAACTGTGAACAAAATGTTAAAAAATTGATAACATTTTAAAATATTGTTCTGTTTTATGCCAAATCAAGTGAGAATGAAAATACGGTCTCTCCGCCAACCTCGCTTGTTACATTTATTTTTTCACCATGCGCATCAAGTATTCTTTTTACTATATACAGTCCCAAGCCTACGCCGCTTCTGTCGGAACTCCGAGAATAGTCGGTTTTATAAAATCTTTCCCATATAAAATCAAGCTTATCGGGTTCTATTCCGTGGCCGTTGTTAACTATACATATAAGACATTTATTGTTATTTTCCGAAATTGATATGCGAACATAACCGCCGTCAGGTGCAAATTTCACTGCATTATGAAAAAGGTTCGTAAGCACTTGAGTAAGCGAATCCTTATCGGCAAATACTTCAAGGCTTTCGGAATCCGATTCAAAATTAACCTCTATGCCTTTTGTTGTAATTATTTTTTCAAATTTTATTATTATAAGCCTTGCGAGCTCAACAATGTCAAATGTACTTTTATTTATTACCATTCTGCCGTCGTCTATCCTTGACAATGAAAGCAAATCACTTACAAGACGCGAAAGACGTTTTGTCTCGGATAATACAACATCAAGATATTTTGGAGCATCCGCATTTGATATTGTTCCGTCAATAATTCCTTCTATAAATCCGGAAATCGAAGTCATCGGTGTTCTGAGTTCATGAGATACATCAGAAATAAAGTCCGTACGCCTTTTTTCAAAATTTTGTATGCTCATCGCCATATCGTTAATGTTTCCCGCAAGTTCTCCAATTTCGTTGTGTGATTTATATTCTATTCTTCTGTCAAAATTACCGGCAGTAAAATCCTTTACTGCATCATTGATTTTGCGAAGCGGTCCGGTAATATTTTTTGAAAACATAAATAAGAATATTGATGTAAATACCAATGCAGCCAATTCCATAAACAGCAGTTCTATAAACATGCCTACATATTTTTGAGGAAGGAGCGGCTTTTCACGCGTCACAATAATATAACCTATTTCCTGATTAAAATCGTTTTTTATTCTTTCCGCAACAGACACCGTCTTTTTACCGTATATACTATCACCCAAGCCTGCCGCTTTATACTCCGACGATTTCCCGAGTTCGCTTTTCACCTTTGAAAAAACTGATTTTGCAACACTGACATCGAGGACAGTATCAGTCCATGTGACATTAAAATTCCCGTCAAACAATATCATATTTGTTTTTGTAAAATACGAAAATTGTCTCATTGATTCATCAAACATATTATACATTTTACTTGTATTAAACGACAGCAGCATCTGTGTAAGAGGTTTCACATGGTCAATACTGCTTTCTATTTCAGAGTAAAGGTCATTGGTTGCGGTTGTATTCACGGAATAAATCATGACCGATGTCATAACAAGAAAGGTAATTATCATAACAATCAGCGAACCGATAACCATGCTTTTCATTACGCTTTTTCGCATTATTCCACCTCAAATTTATAACCCACACCCCATACGGTTTTGAGCTGCCATTTATCCGACACACCGTCTATTTTTTGTCTGACTCTTTTTACATGTACATCAACAGTTCTGGAATCTCCGTAAAAATCATAACCCCAGACTTCATTAAGAAGCTGATCACGTGTATAGACCTTATTCGGATGTGATGCCAGAAAGTTCAAAAGTTCAAGTTCTTTGGGCGGAATGTCAACCGTGTGTCCTTTTATTTTCATTTCATATTTTGATATGTTTATATATAAGTTTTCATAATTTACAGATTGAATTTCGGCATTTGCATAACCCGATCTGCGAAGAACTGCCTTTATTCTCGCAACAAACTCTTTTGCTTCAAACGGTTTCACAACATAATCGTCGGCTCCGAGTTCCAATCCGAGTACCTTATCTATGGTTTCGCCTTTTGCAGTTAAAACAATTACCGGCACATTACTGCTTTTTCTTATTTCTTTAAGTACATCCATACCGTTTATCACAGGCATCATAATGTCTAATACCACCAAAGAATAATCACCGCTTTTGAAATTGTCTATAGCGGATTTCCCGTCAAATGCCGTTGTAATTTCGAAGCCCTCTTTTTCAAGATAAAGCCTTAAAAGTTCACATATATTCTTATCATCATCAGCAACCAATATATTTACAGCCACATTTATCCCTCCGATACGTTAATTTATTTTATAAGGTGATTAATCAGTGTATATCCTTCATTTATACATATATTTGAAGCCGCGGCGTTTTTTTCGGTGAATTTATCAATACCGTTTCCAACCTCGATCGTGCTGTCATATATAAGATAAGGCACAGCATCCCTCGTATGTGTTCTTAAACAAAGCGGTGTCGGGTGATCGGGCAAAATCATCATTCTGAAATCAACATTTTCTTTTTTGAGTTCATTTATCAGGAAGCCCACAACTTTTTCGTCAATCAGTTCTATGGATTTTACCTTATTTTCCACTTCGTGTCTGTGACCGCATTCATCCGGCGCTTCCATATGTACAAAAACATAATCGCTGCCATTTTTCAGCGCATCAAGACATGCTCTCGCCTTACCGTCAAAATTTGTATTGATATTACCTGTCGCACCGTCAACATCAATTGAATTCAACCCTGCGCAAATTCCTATTCCTTTTATAAGATCAACAGCGGATATGACACTGCCCTTTAATCCGTAAAGCTTTTCAAAACTTTCAAGGTTCGGTTTTCTACCTTCACCCCAAATCCATATTGAATTTGCTTTTTTTAAACCTCTTTCAGCTCTCTTAAGATTTATGGGATGGTTATTCAATATATCATAACTTGCTTTCATCATATCCAAAAGAGGTTTTCCGCTCTCACCTTTCGGGAGATAATCTCCTATTCTTTTTTCAAGAATATCATGCGGAGGAGTAAGGCTGTACTCTTTGGGACCGCAGTTCCAAACAAGCGCATGTCTGTAGCTTACACCCGGGTAAAAAGAAAAAGTACCGTTACCGAATTCACTTTGAACAGCTTTTATAAGTTCGCCGGCTTCTTCAGTTGTAATCTCGTCCGCACTGTGGTCGGTAATAATTTTATCTTCGTAATTGGGCTCATCCTCAGTAACATTAACAACATTACATCTGAAAACCACGTCTGTGGGTTTAATATCTATTCCCATGCTTACCGCCTCAAGCGGTGATCTTCCCGTATAGAATTTTTGTGGATCATAGCCTATGGCAGACAAGTTTGCGACATCGCTGCCGGGCGCAAGGTTCTCGGGAACATTTTTTACAAGTCCCACCTCGGATAATGAACAGAGACGATCCATATTGGGTTTTTCTGCGACTTCCATCGGAGTTTTGCCGTTTAATTCATCAACAGGATAATCCGCCATACCGTCTGCAAGAATAACTATGTATTTCATTTATATCATCCTTTCTGATATTACAACATATATTATGCATCATAAATCAAAAAAAATCTACCCCATATACGAATTTTTATTAAAATAAATCAAAAAAACAACGATTTTTAACATATTTATTGAAAAAATTAGTTTAAGGACTTGAAATATTCACCGTAATGATATATAATTACTGAAGAACAATTATTGAAAGGACTGATTTAAATGATTTTAGTCACCGGAGGAGCAGGTTTTATCGGAAGTCACACATGTGTTGAACTTTTAAATGCCGGATACGAAATTGCAATTATTGATAACTTTTGCAATTCGAGCCCGGATGTCCTTGATAAAATCAGAAAAATAACCGGAAAGGATTTTAAATTCTACGAAGCTGATTTGCTTTGCCGTGAAAAAGTTGAACTAATTTTTGAAGAAAATAAAATAGACGCTGTAATTCACTTTGCAGGACTCAAAGCTGTCGGTGAATCTGTACAGATACCTCTTCAATATTACCACAATAATATTACAAGCACACTCATACTTTGTCAGACAATGGCAAAATACAACTGCAAAAAAATTGTATTTTCATCATCTGCAACAGTGTACGGTGATCCCGCAAGCGTTCCTATCAAAGAGGATTTTCCGCTTCATACAACCAATCCGTACGGAGCGACAAAGCATATGATTGAAAGAATTCTCACAGATCTTTATGTATCCGATAACGAGTGGAGCATCGCTCTTTTAAGATACTTCAATCCTATCGGAGCTCACGAAAGCGGTCTTATCGGTGAAAACCCGAACGGAATCCCAAATAATCTTGTTCCGTATGTATCTCAGGTTGCAATCGGAAAGCTCGAATGCCTCAGCGTTTTCGGCGATGATTATAACACGCCGGACGGCACGGGAGTAAGGGATTATATACACGTTGTAGACCTCAGCAAGGGGCATGTTAAGGCCGTTGAGAAAATAACGAGCTGCACAGGTGTTGAAGCATACAACCTCGGAACCGGTATCGGATACAGTGTTCTTGATATCGTAAAGGCATATGAAAAAGCATGCGGCAAAAAAATAAACTACAAAATAACCGCGAGACGCCCCGGAGATATAGCAATGTGCTATGCGGATCCGACAAAGTCAAAAAAAGAGCTTGGCTGGGAAGCAAAATATGACCTTGATAAAATGTGCAAAGACAGCTGGAATTTTACCGTTAAAAATATTTAATTAATTTGAGAACAGCTTGTTTCAACCGTAAACTTGAAACAAGCTGTTTTTTATTTGTACACATATTCATTTGAAAACGACAGCGGATTTCCGTGTTCATCTTCCTGCGCAACGCTGATTTTATCCCCTCTTTTCGGTAATATGCCGTTTGAAACAAGCTTTCCGTGGTCTATGTAACTTGAGTCCGTCCTTTTTCCGTTAATATATATAACACTGTATTCATTAAAATTCTCGCCTAATACATTCAGTTTATTCTCAGATATTTTAACATTTTTAATTTTGATGTTTCTAATTCCCATTTTCATATTCGTCGGCTTATATTTTTTTGCGCATGCGTCTCCGCTGCCGTATATCATATCATACTGGACTATTTCAAATTTATCACTGTATATATCCGAATCAATATAATTATACTTTTTATGAAGTTTGGAAAGCGTACCTCCGTTTAAATTAAGACGATCCAAAACATATGAATACAACTGATATGAATGTAAATCTTTATTTATATTATCCATGCTGAAATTCGACCATAACACATATTCTGTCTGATATTTATCATCAAGACGACCGTCGCCGAAATCAAAACCGGGCATATGATCTCCAAAAATAACAAGGACAGTCGGCTCATCTCTTTTTTCAAGATTTGAAATAAGATCACCTACAAATGTATCAACTTCATGTATCTGGCTCAGATAGTATTCATATTGCTCCCGTATTTCTTCGCTTACTCCGTACGCGTATATTTTTTTTGCACTGTCTTTTACATCATTCGGATACGTTCCGTGTGTCTGAACAGCAACGGTATATATAAAATCTTTATCATCGCTTGAGTCAAACGCATCATTAATAGGATCTATCAATGCCGAATCACGCGCCCAACCCAAAACATTATATTTTACATCATACATATACTCAATCGATGTGAAAGTATCGAATCCGAGATTGGGGTATATCAAATTTCGGTCATAAAAAGTTGCGCTGTTATCATGTATTGCATGAGTACTGTAACCCATATTTTTCAAGCAATACGCCATGCTTTCAATTGTTTTGCTTTTCCCTATTGTCTGATAAGGAAACTCCCCTATTCCGAAAAAATCAATATTCATTCCTGTCAGAACTTCAAATTCCGTGTTTGCCGTACCGGCACTAAATGTCGGCACTTTAAGATATCCGTGTGAATATTTTTTCTGTAGCTCGGTAAAAACAGAAATCGGATCCTCGCTGTATGATACATTTTTAACATGATGGACATCAAAGAAAGATTCAAGCTGTAAAAAAATTATATTTGCTTTAACGGATGCTTTCTTTTCGTCACTTTCAACGTCATTTATAATCGTAGCAACCTCCTGTGAGGAATAGTCATTCGGCTCATGCATACCCATATCTATTGCACTGCGAAAAAAACAATATACAAATCCGTTTTTTTGGTATTTGTTTGTAAGTCCGGATACACGCACATCTACGAATCCGGTTACAGCCATAAAAAACACATACAGAACAGTACATGTAAATACAGTAATCGCAAACGGAATATTCTTCTTAATCCGAACACTGAAAATTTTGCTTTTTTTATATAAAAACACAAGCAAAAAAACAAGAGTAATAATACAAGCCGCAGCAAGAATCATCTGTAACACCGAAAGATATTTCGGTATTACCGTAAATGTGCTCGGTATAAGCAAAATATCTATAAAGCTGAACGGCATCATTCTGAAGTGATACATTATAAAGCTGATAAGACCAAGCAAAATCCACAAAAAACTTACAGTATATTTCCAAAAAGTTTTTTTCTTTGTAAATAAAACAAGTATCATAACCGAAAAGACAATAAAATAGTTCATGCAAAAAATAAAAAAATGCCGTACAAAAAAATTCAAAGCCGAAGTAAAAGAATTTCTGCTGAACACTTCCGTCATAAATGTTGTAACAAATGCAATTATTGCATAGTTTAGTTTTTCATTTTTATTAATGTGTTTAAAAACCGATTTTATATTTGATTTCATCATTACACTTCTCCGAAACACGTCAAAAATTTAAATTTTGTTTACATAATAATATTATAGTTAATTATTGCAGAATGAAATAAAGAATTTGCTGTTTCATCTGTGTTTATAAATTACGCTTCAAGTTTACATAATTTAAATATGTTAATCTTCAAATTTGATTGTCGTACTTTTAGCATCAAATCCGAGCTCGGTATCAAAGAATATACCTGTAGCTTCTGATATATAATTTTCGGGATCGGGCATAGACGGCGAATAATGAGTAAGCCACAATTTCTTTACATTTGATTTTTTTGCGATAATTGCCGCTTCTTTAAATGTCATATGAAGTGATTCCTTTGCGCGTGAATCCTTCTCATCACTGCCGTACATCCCCTCAAGAATTGCAAGATCCGCGTTTTTGCAATTTTCTTCAATCAACCCGGTAGGCCTTGTATCTGTGGAATAAACTACTCTTATCCCCTTTCTCGACGCACCGAGAACCATATCGGATGTATATTTTTTTCCTTCAAATATTACTGTGTCTTCTTTTTGCAAAAGTCCCCATGCCTTTATTGGTACGTTATTCCTCTTTGCTTTATCGACATCAAATTTTCCGCTTCTCGGTATATCAAATCTGTATCCGTAACAATCAACGGCATGTTTTACTTTAAATGCCGTTATTGTATAACCGTCAAAATAAAAAGTTTCTTCCGTATTATTAATTTCGGCAATCTCAACATCAAACGGCAAGCCGGGCGCTATTATTCTGAGTGAATTTACAACTTTTCTTGCTCCGCGCGGACCGATAATCAAAAGAGGGTCGATTTTACCCTCGTTTCCCATTGACAATAGCATACCGGGCAGACCGCTCACATGATCCGCATGAAAATGTGTAAGGCACAAAACCTCAATAGGCTTAAAAGTAAAGCCTGCCTTTTTTAGTGCAATTTGTGTTCCTTCACCGCAATCGATTACTGTACAGTGGCCGTTATAACGGAACATTGCTGACGAAAGCCAGCGATTTTTAAGCGGCATCACACCACCGGTGCCCATAAGGCAAATATCAAACATATATATCATCCTTATAATTATCAGTTATTAATTAAAATACTGCTGCTTGAATGTATAATAACATATAAATACAAATAAATCTACCGCAATTTTACACAAATATTTGTAAGATAAGCGAACATCGTCATATTTGCTATGGATTTTACATTAAATTTGTGATAAAATATATACATTAATATGAAAAAGGATGTTTTTGATGCAAAGAATAAATCTAACTGTTCCGACACTTCTCGGAACGGAAAAAGCAGTTGCAAACGAAATAAAAAAACTCGGATATGATATCAGCTCGATATATGACGGAAGAGTCAATTTTGAGGGTGATTATGAAGCAATATGCCTGGCAAATATTAATTTACGCTGTGCCGAGAGGATAATGATACACCTTGCAGATTTTAAAGCAGAAAGCTTTGAAGAGCTTTTTAACAATGTATCAAAAATTGAGTGGGAAAATTACATAGGAAAATATGATGCCTTTCCCGTAAGCGGTCACAGTCTGCGCTCGATACTGCACAGCGTACCGGACTGTCAGGCAATTATCAAAAAAAGCATTGTTAAACGTCTAAGCGAAAAATACGGTGTTAAATGGTTTGAAGAAACAAACGCACTTATACCGGTACATTTTGCAATTATGAAAGATATTGTTTCCGTATATATAGATACTTCCGGAGATAATCTTTATAAAAGAGGTTACCGTGAAAATGCCGTTCTTGCACCAATGCGTGAAACTTTGGCATACTATATGATTGATATGACATTTTGGCGCGGCGACAGACCGCTTTGCGATCCTTTTTGCGGAAGCGGAACGATTCCGATAGAGGCAGCACTGTATGCAACAAATACCGCACCGGGAATTAAAAGAAAATTTGTTTCTGAAACCTGGAAAAATATTATCCCCGAAAAAATGTGGTCAGACGCGCGCGAAGAGGCTGAAGAAAACAGAAACATGAATGCAGAAACAGTGATTTATGCTTCGGATATTGATCCCGGAGCAATTGAGATAGCAAAGAAAAACGCCGGAAATGCAGGGGTATACGATAAAATCAGGTTTTCGGTATGCGACTGTGCAAAGGTAAAGCCATTTAAAAGCAAGGGTGTTATTGTTACCAACCCTCCTTACGGCGAAAGACTCCTCGATGAAAAACAATGCCGAAAATTATATACAATGATGGGCAGAAAGTTCAGCGAATTTTCAGAAGCAAAAAAATTCATACTCACGTCATTTGAAGATTTTGAACATTTTTACGGAAAAGAAGCAGATAAAAGAAAAAAGATATACAACGGAATGCTTAAGTGCTGCATATATCAATATTTCAAATAAAAAAAGTAAAATTATGCACAAGGAGATGAAAATATGAGTAATAAAACCATAAATATAGGCAACATTAAATCATTTTCAAAGTATTATAAACCGTATGTCGGAATAATCATTCTGGATTTATTATGCGCAAGTCTTTCCACCGTTTGCGAGTTGGTGCTTCCGATGATTATAAGATATATCACAAATACGGCTATGTCATCCGGTGCAATGCTTACCGCATCGATCATTATAAAACTGACGGCTATGTATTTGTTTCTAAAAATTATTGATACTGCTGCAAACTATTATATGGCAAATACCGGTCATGTTATGGGGGCTAAAATTGAAACAGATATGAGAAGAGATCTGTTTAATCATCTCATGAAGCTCTCTTATAATTATTTTGACAACACAAAAATAGGCCAGATAATGGCAAGAATTTCAAACGACTTGTTTGATATAACGGAATTTGCTCACCACTGCCCGGAGGAAATATTTATATGCGGAATTAAGATAATAGGTTCATTTGTTATACTCTGCGGAATAAATATTCCTCTTACACTTATAATGTTTGCAATACTTCCGCTTATGCTTTTATCGGTTATTTTTTTCAGAAAAGGAATGAAAGCGGCATTTAAAAAGCAAAGAGAAGAAATCGGCGAACTTAACTCACAGGTTGAAGACTGTCTGCTCGGAATAAGAGTTGTTAAAAGCTTTGCAAACGAAGATAAAGAGATAAAAAGATTTGAAGAAGGAAACAAGAGATTTTTCAGCAGAAAAAAAACAGCATATAAGTATATGGCAAGGTTTCAGTCATGCACAAGATTCTTCGACGGCGTGATGTATATAGTAATAATTCTTGCCGGTTCGCTTTTTATGATAAACGGAAAAATAAATGCCGCAGATCTTGTTGCATATCTGTTATACATACAAACATTAATTGCATCAATAAGAAAACTCGTTGAATTTACGGAACAATTTCAAAAAGGTGTAACGGGAATAGACAGATTTAATGAAATAATGAGCGTCAAGCCTGATATAACAGACAGCGCAAATGCTGCCGATATAAATGATGTATGCGGTAACATAAGCTTTAAAAACGTAACATTTTCATATAATGACGATACAGATACTGTGCTTTCGAATATTAACATTGACGTGAAGAAAGGCACAAACATTGCAATTGTAGGCCCGTCGGGGAGCGGAAAAACAACAATATGCAACCTTATCCCCCGATTTTACGAATTAAACGGCGGTGACATAACAATAGACGGGAAGTCAATCAAAGATATAACGCTTAAATCACTCAGAAATAATATAGGTATCGTGCAGCAGGAAGTTTATCTTTTCAGCGGAACCGTACGTGAAAACATAACATACGGCTGCCCGAATGCATCAGAAGATAAAATTGTTGAAGCGGCTAAAAATGCCGGAGCTCATGATTTTATAATGTCGCTTTCGGACGGGTATGATACATATGTCGGCGAAAGAGGAGTCAAGCTGTCAGGCGGTCAAAAGCAAAGAATATCCATAGCAAGGCTGTTTTTGAAAAATCCGCCGATATTGATTCTTGATGAAGCAACAAGCGCACTTGACAATGAAAACGAACTTCTCGTTCAAAAATCACTTGAAAAACTCGCTAAAGACCGCACAACCTTTACTATAGCACACCGGCTGACAACAATAAAAAATGCTGATAAAATAATTGTTCTTACAAAAGAAGGAATAGCCGAAAGCGGCACACATAAAGAACTTATGAAAAAAGGCGGAGAATACGCAAAGCTGTACGGACTGTATACTTCAATATAAATATAAAATTAAATTATATATTTATTTAAAATAGGAATGCATCTTATTATTCTCCACAAAACTAAACATATCAGTAAATTGAGCAGCGAAGCGGCAGGCACATACAATGCCATATTAACGGTCTGATATGTAAACCCGATATGTGCAAACAGATAAATAACAAATACATGAACAAGATATATGCAAAATGAAGCAGATGAAAGAGTTTTGCATATATCTTTTATTTTATTGCTCATATGGTTCGCAGTGTTCATGCATACAGAATATATGCCTACACCGGTAATAAACACATTCGGCGAAACACCGCTTAAAAATCCTTCATAAAAAGTTCCGTTTTTCAGTGAAAAGATAAGTGTCAGAAAAAACGTTGCCACGCTGCCTGCCACAGTCATAATAATTCCGTTTTTAAGCGACAGCTTATTTACCGACAAGTAATATCCGAGTATTCCGTATCCTACGGAAGAATATGTCAAATTTATCATCCATTGAGGAACCAGTCCGCCTATAAGTGTAAACGGATAAAACGTCATAACAGTCGGCATTAGAATCCCGAATACGGTCCATACAACAATAAAGTATATCAAATCACTTTTTTTTGCAGATAAAACAAATTTTCGCGTAATCGGAAGAAAAACATACACGGCTATAATCATATGAAGATAATAAAAATGAAATTCATGATTAAATAAAATTACCTCCTTCAATGCATGGACAGATGCGGAAAAACTCAAATTACCGTCAGATATCAAATGATAAAACTTATAAGCCGAGGTCCAGAAAAGCATGGCAATTATAATTCTTAAAAGAGAATGGAAATACAATTTTTTTAAACTCATATCTTTTTGAGGATCCAAAAGCAATGCACCGCTGCACATAAGAAAAAGAGGCACGCTCGCACCGAAAACGCTTCTGTATATCATTGCTGCGCTCCATCGGAACGATCCCGAAGAAAACATTACCAGTGATGAGGAAGTATGTATCACTATTACTCCTATTACAGCAAGAGATTTTATCAAATCAATATATATCTTTCTTTGCGTACTCATTTTATCTTACCTTTCTTCCGATGCAATATCTCATTATATGAAATGTATTCGCTAAACAGTCAGTTTATTATAACACAATATAAAATAAAATTCAATTTTTTTGCAACACTTTTTTATTTTGAATTGTTTTATATATAAAGAGACATAAAAAATATTGCATTGTCTATTGTTTTTTTGTTATAATTATGTTAAAATAGTTTACAGTAACAAAAAAACGGAGGTGTCTGCTTGATTACATCTGAAAATGTTCTTGAAGAACTTATCGATAAATACGGTAACACTATTTATAAAATTTCATTTACTTACTTAAAAAACAAGGCAGATGCCGAGGATGCAGTTCAGGAAATATTTATTAAATTAATGCATAAACTGCCCGAGTTCAGTAACGAAGAACATGAAAAAGCATGGATAATACGTGTTACGCTTAACCATTGCAAAAATAAAATAAAAGCATCAAAAAGATGGGACTATTCACCTATTGAGGAAACCAAGGATATTGCTTCGTATGATAAATACAGCGAAAATCCTGAGGTGCTCGATGCGGTTTTATCTTTGGATGAAAAATATCGAACTGCAGTCTATCTGTATTATTACGAGGGCTACACGACACCTCAGATTGCAAAAATAACCAAACAAGCTGAAACAACGGTAAGATCACTTTTGCACAGAGCGCGGCTTAAACTGAAAAATAAGTTAAAGGAGGAATACGATTTTGAGTAAAAAATATAATGAAGCTATGAATAAAATTGTATTATCCGATGATGTTAAGACTGCAATTATGAAAAAATTTAAAGAAGACAATGCAAAACTGATAAAAAGAGCAAAAATTATTAAATTTACAAAAATTTCATCTGCTGCTGCGGCATGCGTAATTTTATTTGCTGCTTCATTTTCAATTAGCGGAAAAATTGAGGCTCCGAAGCAAAAAAATGTTGCCATGGATACTGATATTATCAGTTCAAAAGACAACATAGCAAAAAATGAAAAACAATCACCGGTATCGATACATCCCGACAATCCCGATAAAAATGAAGACACCAAGGCAGAAATAAAAACAAACGACACCGGTTCAAAAGAAATTAATCATCAAAATGAAAAAAAATCATCTGTCGATGCAGGAATAAAGCAAAGAAAAGAAAAACCGACGGCGAACGATTCATACAAAGAGAAATCGGAAACTTCCGACAATATAAAAACCGACGGTTATTTAAAATCGGATAAAAGTAATAACACCTCAAATGATGAGCAGATAAGTGCTGATCCGGAATCAGATACGCAAATGCAGAGTAACACGGTTGACGAGTCGGAATTATCGGTCCTGAGCGACCAGAACAAAAAGACAGCCGTTACAAACAGTACAAATGATTTTATTTCATCAGTAAGCAGAAGCGGAGGCGGTTCAAACTCATTTGATGCAAGCTCCGAATCGGAAAGTGAAAAGCTTTTAGGATGCTCGATTTACAATAATTCGGACGGTACGGTCCTTCCAGGCGGATATGTGCAATCGGGATTTGAAGCAAAAGATACAAATACAAATGAATATCTTTTTTCAAATGATGATGATAATTTAAAACTTACGGTATCAGGTAACAGCATTTTTGGAAAACAAAGTTATCAATCGGAAAACATTAACGGGACTGACACATATACAAAATCCGAAAACGATATTTACTACACAGCATTATGGTCTGACAGTGCCAAGTATTATAAACTCGAAAGCAATTCGGGAATAGAAAAAAATGAATTGTCCGACATCATTACTTATATAAACAACGGTTCATTTTAAAAAAAGCATTTGCAATCAATGATTGCAAATGCTTTTTTGTATAATAATCGATTATGAAAGCTCGCGTCCCATGAGAACACCCATTACCGATGCCATCATAAGTCCTCTTGTCCAACCGCTTGAATCGCCAAGACAGTGAAGACCCTTAATATTTGTATTGAAATGTTCATCCATCTTTATGCAGTTACTGTAAAACTTAAGCTCCGGAGAATAAAGAAGTGTTTCGTTTGATGCAAATCCGGGCACAACTTCATCCATAGCCTTTATAAAGTTAATTATATTAATCATTGCACGGTACGGCATTGCAGACGTGATATCACCTGCTACTGCATCCGGAAGAGTCGGTTTTAAGTTCGATTGCAAAAGTTCATGAGTCCATGTTCTTTTTCCGTCAAGGATATCTCCGAAACGCTGAACAAGTATTCTGCCTGCGGCAAGCATATTTGTAAGTTCTCCAACCTTTTGAGCGTAAGCAATGGGCTCATTAAACGGCTCACTGAAATTATGAGAACAGAGTATTGCAAGATTGGTGTTTTCAGATTTTAATTCCTTATATGAATGACCGTTTACAACCGCAAGATCATTGTCATAGTTTTCCTGGCTGACAAATCCGCCAGGATTCTGGCAGAATGTTCTGACCTTATTTTTAAACGGAGCAGGATATCCTATGAGTTTGGATTCATAAAGAACCTCATTAACCTTTTCCATTATTTCGCTTCTTACCTCTACTCTGACACCGATATCTACCGTGCCGGGTTTATGAGCAATGTGATGCTGACTGCATATTTTTTCAAGCCATTCAGCACCCCTTCTGCCTGTTGCTATTACACTGTTATCGGCATAAATTGTTTCCTTTTCGCCGTTTTTCTCTATTATGACACCCTTGCACTCATCATTTTCAAGCACTATATTTGTGCATTCATACCCAAAAAGGATTTCAACACCGTGAGAAAGTAAATATTTTTCTATTTCATAATAAAGTACCTGTGCTTTTTCGGTTCCAAGATGTCTTATCGGACAGTCAACAAGCTTGAGACCCGCCTTAATTGCACGTCTGCGAATATTTCTGACTTCTTCGCTGTTGCCTATTCCCTCTATGTGAGAGTCAGCACCGAAATCAAGATATATCTTATCGGTATAATCAATGGTTTCCTGCGCTTTTTCGGCACCGATAAGACTCGGAAGATCACCGCCGACCTCATAAGAAAGTGACAGTTTGCCGTCCGAAAACGCTCCTGCTCCCGAAAAACCTGTCGTTATATGACAATACGGTTTACATGACATACATTTTTTTGTTTTTGATTTAGGACAGTGTCTTTTTTCTACCGACTGTCCTTTTTCAACAATAAGAATATTTTTATCCGAATTGTTTTTCAACATCTCAAGAGCAGTAAAAATTCCTGCCGGACCTGCTCCTACAATAACTACATCTTTATTCATCAGTTGCACCTCATTCTTAATCAATAGTATTATATTTTAATCGTTATCTTTACAATAATAATTAAACACTGCTTTATTCTCTTCTGATTTTATAAATTCAACATCACTGAATTTTTCAGAGAGTATTTTTTCAAAAAGTTCTTTTACAATATACTCCGTCTCGAAATGTCCCGCATCTATCACGTACATTCCGTTTTCATATGCATCGCGCGCAGGGTTGTATTTAACATCACCCGTTATAAAAAGATCAACATTATTATTGATGCACCAATTCATTTCATCGGCACCGCCGCCGCAATTCACAACGATTTTTTTAACTTTTTTATTAAGTTCACCGACATATTTCACACCGCTTATTTTCAGACTGTCGATAACATTTTCTATCATATCTTTCAGTGTGAGTTCCGCAGGTATCTCTCCCACTCTTCCGAACCCGTATTCATGACCTTTATATTCGCCGCAGACCTCTACAACAGATTTTGAGACAATTCCGAGCTTTTCGGCAAGGTAATCATTCAGTCCGCCATGAACACAATCAAGATTTGTATGAGCAGAAAAAAGGGGAATATCATTTGAGATAAGTGTCATAATTGCACGCTGCATTGGTGATTCGGATGTTAACCGCTTAATAGGATTAAACATCAGCGGATGATGAGATATTATCATATCACATCCTTTTTCAACGGCTTCGTCAGCAACGTTCTCATCAACGTCAAGAGTAAGCAGAACCTTGTTTACCTTTTTATCGGCTCTGCCGACAATAAGACCAACATTATCTCTTTCAAAAGCAAGATAATTCGGAGCATAATCTTCCAAATATTTATAAATATCACATACCGAGGTCATATTTTCACCCTTTCAAATATTGTAAATAAATTTTATATTCATGTTCGCATTTTTCATATAACCGTATATCCATAGAAAACGATTTGTCCATGCCGTCAATTATTTTTTTACAGACTCCTGCCTTATACCTTAAATAATCAAAATAACATTCACTGCTGTTTTTGCGGAGATTTTTACCTATATACAGCGTCTCATCATCAATTATGGTTTTGCCTTTTCTGACTTCTAATATATTATAGTATTTATTTTCTTCCCGTACAACGTATTCATTGTCAACAATCATACCGTTTTCAAAAATAAATCGGCGAAGTTCAACCGGCGCTGTCATAGGTTGGAGAATCAGCAATGTGTCATCTGCAATAATATCCGATGAGGAGCTTAAAATGTTTTTTATAAGTATTCCGCCCATTCCCGCAATAACAATGACATCCGTCTCTCCTCTTTTAAGTTCTCTGAGTCCGTCCGAAAGACGCAGCTCACATTTTTTTAAGAAACCGTATTTTATCAAATGATTTTCGGCCCTTTCAAGCGGCATAGGATTAATATCCATAGCTATAGCTGATTTAATAATACCGTTCTGAAAGCAATAAACCGGCAAATAAGCATGATCGGTACCTATATCTGCCAATGTACAACCAACGGGAATCAGCTCTGCAATTTTCTTAAGTCTTGGTCTTATTTCCATTATTACCTCAAAATTATTTTTATTTATCTTTCTTCTTCTGAATATGATATGTTATTTTGGATAATATACCTTCGGGTACGAAACGTGAAAGAAACACAAGCAGCTTTACCGTGAATCCCGGTATAATAACTCTTTTGCCCGCAAACATCTTTTTTAAAGCATATGATGCAACATATTGACTTTCCAACCCTTTAAGACTGAAGCTTACATTTGCGACAGAGTCAAATTCGGTCTTAACGGGACCGGGGCACAAAACAGAAACTCTTACATTTTTGTTGCGTCGCTTCAATTCTTCATCAACAGCTTCGCTGAGGCGAAGAACATATGCTTTTGAAGCATAATATGCCGAAAGCAAAGGGCCCATCATAAATCCTGCAGATGACGCAACGTTCAAAATCCTGCCGCTGCCGTCATTTAAAAATTTACGCGCAAATAACTTTGTCAAAATATGAACGCTCCGCACATTAACATCAATCATTTCCATTTCGCGTTCAAGCGGAGTATCGGAAAAATTCCCGAACAATCCGAACCCGGCATTATTAATCAGTAAATCAATTTTTTTGTCTTTAAGTTGATTATACAATTTAAAGCAGTCTGCTTCGGATGAAAGGTCAAAAACCATCGGAATTACATTTCCTCCTGTTTCATCGGAAAGCTTTAAAAGACGTTCTTCTCTTCTGGCAACACCGTATACAGTATAACCCATTGCACAAAGTGTTTTTGCAAACTCGCAGCCTATTCCGGAGCTTGCGCCGGTCACAACAGCTATCACGTTATATCGCCTCCTATGATATTATACAACAAAACAAAATAATTTTCAACAACATTTTAAATTTTATACATCACATTACGAAAAAAATCTCCGATAAATAAATATCGGAGATTTTTTTTAGAAATTCAAGATATTTGCGGCTTACTTTCTTGCCAAATATCTTTCGTATGCATCCTGATTAATTTCAAGGGCTCTGTCATAACCTGCTTCTTTTGCAGCTTTAATGAGTGAATCATATTCGCTTATATCTTTTTTACCTCTGATAATATCGGTAAGACCGGCATTGAGGTTAGCTTCACCGAGTTCCTTGATTTCGGTAAGTTCATTCTGCTCGTCAGCTGTATATGTTACAGGCGGAAGAACATGCTTTCTTGCTTCATCAACTGCTTCGTTCCAAACCTTGATGGCATCTTTTTGCTCATCATACTGATAATATCCGTTGAGATAATCATCATCCTGGTTAAGTCCCGGAGCATTTGCCGGACGCATGAACTTATAGAGAGCACCGTTGATTGAAGACGCACCTACAGATTCAAAGTTCTTAATCTTGTCAGTATATACATAATGACCGTTTTCTTTTGTATATGTATCTCCTTCTACACCGAAGATTTTAAGGATTCTGCCCTCTTCACTGTAGAGATAGTCACACCACTTCATAGCGTTGCCGTAGTTACCGCAGCTCTTTGTGATAGCGATTGCAGGATCATTTGCTTCGCCGTGGAGTTCCTGGAGAATCGGCTTATCACCTTTTTTAGCAACCGGATACGGGCAAGCAACAAGTGAAAAATCAGGGTTGTTTACTCTTGCTGCCGGAATGATCTTACCTATGCTTGCACCTACCGAGCCGATTGAAGCAATGGAAATGTTATTTGCCATATTACCTTCAATTTCGGTAGTAGTATTTGTAACGAAGCCGGGATCAATATAGCCTTTTGCAAACCAGTCTGCAATAAGCTTTGTATAATCTTTGAAGCCGTCTTCATACGGAGCAAATTTAACTTTGCCGCCGTCAAGATAAAAGCTCTTACCTACATTGTATATGGTGTTGAAAAAGTTAGTGCTGTTAGAAAATGCAAAAGAGTTGTTACATGTAATCGGCTTTTCAATACCTTTTTCCTTTGCTGTCTCTAAAACCTTGTTCCAATCGTCAAGAGTTTCGGGAACATCAAGACCCCATTGATCAAGAAGGTCTTTTCTGATATAAATACCTGTGAAACCTCTTGTTGTGTCAATGTCAAGAGCTTTAAATCCATAGAAGTTACCGCTGTCGGTCATTGCCTGACGTCCATAAAGTCCATCATTTTCTTTATTTTTCTTACCTTCTACGTAATCGTAGTAATTCGGTGCATATTCCTCAAGATAATCATTGAGAGCAATAATAACACCGTCTTCAATAGCAGCTTCTGCGCCGCCGTCATATGAGCTCCAGCCAACCTCAATCATGTCGGGAAGCTTACCGGATGCCATAAGTGTGTTGAATGCTTCACTACCGTCGGAACCTGCAACAGGATGAATGAATTTAACATTTATACCGGTTGCTTCGTTCATCTTCTGGTACATAAGCATGTCGTTGTAGGAACTTAGCGTCTGCGTCGAAGCACTGTCCATAATTGCCCACATTTCAAAATCTTTGACGTCTTTTTGATTTTTAATAACGTCGCTTGTAGACTTTTTATCGCCCGAGCAACCGCACACAGAACCGGCTAAGATTCCGATAGCGGCAACCGATGCGATAACCTTTGTTGCCTTTTTCATAAAATTACCTCCGTATATTGTTTTTTACTGCATTAAGCAGCCTCTTACAAAGCGTATATACCTTATTTATTTGATATCAAAAAGCAGTTTTGTGCAATTCTTATCAAAAACTATATATACACAATGGAATTATATCACTAATTTAAAAATAATGCAATAGTTTTTTATTTAAAAGTTAAAAAAATTATTAAAAAAGTTCGTTTTTTTGTTAATAACTTTAAATATACGACTATTTAAGATACACTTTTTATCTACGCATTCATTCCGAAAAATCTTAATATTCCCATATACATTCCGAATGCAAATCCGTAAGGGTCGTATCTTAATTTTTCGGCATCGTCATAGTTTGAGATATAAGCAAGCTCCATCAGAACAGACGGCATGTTTGTTCTTCTGAGAACATACAGCGACGGCCTTGTAAAAACTCCTCTGTTTGCCGTTCCCATTCTTTCACAAACAGCATTAACCATATTTTCGGCAAGGTAGTATGACTCTGTTTTTTCGGCATATACATATCCTTCGGTGCCGTTTGCCGCAGGATTGACCGAGGAATTAACATGAATACTTATAAAATAGTCAGCTCCCCATGCATTGGCGGCGGATGTTCTGGCATACAGACTTGTTGCGTTGCTGTTACCGAGAACCTGATCCGCCGTTTCACGCGAAAGCTTTGCAGAAAAATTACCGTTTGCCGTTAGTAGATCATACAGATACTTCCCGACAATATATGTAATATTCTGTTCAACAAGACCGTTTCCCTCCGCACCGCCGTTTACACCGGACGGATTATGCCCCTGATCAATAAATATTTTTATAGCCATAAAAATCCCCTATTCTTTGACACCAAGGTGCCGATATTATATATTAATAATATGAATTATTTAATTAAAATGTTCATAAAGAGCGAAACGAAAAATATAATATAGCAATAAGTAATATTTACACATGGAGGTTTTACCTGTGATTATTCACATTGTCAAAAAAGGAGACACGGTTTGGTCAATTTCACAGATGTATAATGTTTCACCGGAAAGGATAATATCAGACAACGGTCTGTACGGACTGTCTTCACTGGTTGAGGGTCAGGCACTTATAATTCTTGAACCGGAAATCATATACACCGTAAGAGAGGGCGATACCCTTACATCAATTGCTGCAAAATTTGACACAACGGTTATTGATCTGATACAAAAAAATCCTTCAATTGTTTATGAACAGAATCTTATTGTCGGACAGCAAATAACAATCAAATTTAAGGATGAAGCAAGAACAGGGCTGTATATATACGGATATGCATATACCAATGTTGATGAAACCGTATTGAGTCATAAGACACCGTTTCTGTCAGGATGCGCTATATTCAGCTATGGCTTTACAGATGACGGAAAACTTATAGAAATCAGAGATTCACATGTGATAAATACATTATATATGTATAAATGTGCTCCATTTATGCTGATATCATCCATAGATGAAAGAGGAAGCTTTAATTCGGAAACAGCATCAACGGTATTTAACAATAAGGAACTGCAGGATAAAATCATCGGAAAAATCATTGAAACAATGAACGAAAAAGGATTTTTGGGTTTAGACATTGATTTTGAATATATAAATCCCGAGGACAGTGAGGTTTTCGTTGAATTTGTCAGAAACGCTACACAGCAACTGAACGCCGTCGGATATACCGTAAATGTTGACCTTGCACCAAAAACAAGCGATGACCAACAAGGAACTCTCTATGAAGGACACAATTATAAAGAGCTCGGCAATGCGGCTAATACTGTTCTTGTAATGTCTTATGAATGGGGGTATACATACAGTGAGCCTATGGCTGTAAGTCCTATCAATCAGGTAAGAAAAGTAATGGAATATGCCGTAAGCAGGATAAGCAATTCTAAAATTTATATGGGTATACCGAATTACGGATATAACTGGAAGCTTCCGTACGAAAAAGGAAAATCAAGAGCTACGGTAATCGGAAATGAACAGGCAATTAGAATTGCAGCTGATAACGGTGCCGTAATAAAATTTGATGAAACGACACAATCGCCTTATTTTAATTACACAGCACAGGACAGAACGAAGCATGAGGTTTGGTTTGAAGACATAAGAAGCATCGTTGCAAAATACGGACTGATTGACGAGCTGAAACTTAAAGGAAGCGGGTATTGGAGCCTGATGCGTCCATTTTCACAAAACTGGGCATACGTTGGTTACAGATACAACATTGATAAGCTTGCATGATTTTAAACAATTCCACAGTAAATCCGATAAAAGCAAAAAAGCATATCCGTAAATACACAGATAAATGTAAACGGATATGCTTTAACTTTAAAAAGATTAAATTATTTAATCATGCTTGCAACTTCATCTGCAAAGTTGTCTTCTCTCTTTTCAAGACCTTCGCCTTTTTCAAATCTTACAAAGCTGTCAAGTTCAACGGAAGTTCCGATTTCAGCAGCAGTGTTTTCAATGTATTTTGCAACATTGATATCACCATCAAGGATATATGCCTGATCAAGCAAGCAGATTTCTTTAAAGAATTTCTTGATTCTTCCGGCAACCATTTTTTCTGCAATATTTGCAGGTTTGCCCTCGTTAATAGCCTGCTGGGTAAGAATTTCTTTTTCTTTTTCTACTTCCGATGCGGGAACATCGGCTTCACAAGCATATCTCGGACTCATGGAAGCGATCTGCATGCATACATTTTTAGCCATAGCAGCTATTTTTTCGGGTTCTGCATCTGTCTTAAAGTTAACAAGAACACCGATTTTTCCGCCGCCGTGGATATATGAACTTACAGCGCCTTCATATCTCTGAAATCTTCTTATGTTTATGTTCTCACCGATTGTAAGAACTTTTTCTCTGAGCATTTCTTCAACTGTTAAATTGTCATCAAATTTAACAGCCTTAAGAGCATCAACATCTGCGGGATCAGCCTCTGCAACAATTTTTGCAAGTGCATCAACAAATGTGATAAAATCTGTATTTTTCGCAACAAAGTCTGTTTCGGAGTTAACTTCAATAACAGAACCGACCTTGCCGTCTTCACTTACATAAGATCTTACAACACCTTCTGCAGCAATTCTGCCTGCTTTTTTAGCAACAGCAGCAAGACCTTTTTCTCTTAAAAGCTCTATAGCTTTTTCCATATCGCCGTCGGATGATACAAGTGCTTTCTTGCAGTCCATCATACCGCAGCCTGTTCTTTCTCTTAATTCTTTAACATCTTTAGCTGTAATATTAGCCATTATATATTTACCTCCCGAATAGAAATTAAATAAACCGATTACGCTTCTGCCGATTCTTCGGATTCTGCATCCTGAACAGCTTCGGGAGCATCTTCACCCTGACGGCCTTCAACAACAGCATTTGCCATTGTGGATGCTATAAGTTTTACGGCTCTTATTGCATCGTCGTTTCCGGGGATAACATAATCAACATCATCCGGATCACAGTTGGTATCAACAATTGCAACAACGGGGATACCGAGTTTCTTTGCTTCGGATACGGCAATTTTTTCTTTTCTGGGATCTACAACAAACATAGCACCCGGAAGCTTTTTCATCTCTTTGATACCTCCGAGATATTTTTCAAGCTTTTCGGTTTCGAGTTTGAGTTTTACAACTTCTTTTTTCGGAAGAAGTTCAAATGTTCCGTCTTCTTCCATTTTATTTAACTGATTAAGTCTTGCAATTCTCTTCTGAATTGTTTTGAAGTTGGTGAGCATACCGCCGAGCCATCTTGCATTAACATAATACATTCCGACTCTTTCAGCCTCTTCCTTAATGGATTCCTGAGCCTGTTTTTTGGTACCTACAAAAAGGATATCTTCACCGTTTTCGGCAACTTCCTTAATGAAATCATAAGCTTCAACGATTTTTTTAACCGTTTTCTGAAGATTGATGATGTAAATACCGTTTCTTTCGGTATAGATGTACTCTGCCATCTTAGGATTCCATCTTCTTGTCTGATGTCCGAAATGAACACCTGCTTCCAATAACTGTTTCATTGATATAACTGACATATTAATTCACCTCCAAAATTTTTACCCTCCACACGCTTCACCTGCAACGAAGACATACCAAACTATGTCGGATCCGGTATGCATCACTCCTCTGCATCCGCATGTGTGTGTATTTACCGCATAATATTATACCAAAAACAATCCGATAAATCAAGGTTATTTTTCATGAATTAAAAAAATTTATTTTAAAAAATGTGTAAAACTTGACTAATTAATACAAATATGGTAAAATACAATTGTATTGTTATTAAAAATTTTCAGATAATAAAATATAACAAATGATTACCATTTGAGGAGGTGTACGGGATATAATCCCAAGTAATATGGAAAATAAGATTTTGGTTGTTGATGATGAAAAACCTATTGTTGAAATATTGAAAATAAACCTTGAAAAGAACGGATATAAGGTTGTTACGGCATATGACGGCGAAAGCGCTGTCGAAAAAGCAGCTTCGGAAGAACCCGACTTGATTCTTCTTGATGTTATGCTTCCGAAAATGGACGGATTCACCGTATGCAAAAAAATTCGTGAAACATCGGCTGTGCCTATTATCATGCTCACGGCACGCGAAGAAGAAGTGGATAAGGTCCTCGGGCTTGAGCTCGGAGCTGACGATTATATGACCAAGCCTTTCAGTTTGAGAGAGCTTATGGCAAGGCTCAAAGCAAACCTGAGAAGAAATCAGATTGTCAATCAGCCGGATAACGAAAATGAGATAATGAAATTTGACGATCTGACAATCGATACCGAAAAATATGAGGTGAAAAAGCGCGGAGAGGTTGTTCCACTCACGTTTCGTGAATTTGAACTTCTTAAATTTCTTGCCACAAGACAGGGAAAAATATTTTCACGTCAGCAGCTTTTAAACAAAGTGTGGGACTACGAATTTTACGGTGATGTAAGAACGGTTGACGTAACAATAAGAAGATTAAGAGAAAAAATAGAAGATAATCCGAGTATGCCTGTATATATAATCACCAAGCGCGGAGTCGGATATTATTTTGGAGCATAATATTAATGTTTAAAAGTATAAGTCTTAAAATCGG
Source organism: uncultured Clostridia bacterium (assembly GCA_934463165.1). Lineage (GTDB taxonomy): Bacteria > Bacillota > Clostridia > UMGS1810 > UMGS1810 > RGIG1828. The sequence goes on along the minus strand of CAKSJG010000001.1, from coordinate 69,691 downwards.
TGCTATGTTTGTTTTGCTTACCGTATCAGTTATTATTCTTATAGGTACTTTCATGACGGACAGCACCGACAGATACTATCATGAAGAATTCTTAAAAAATAATTCTGCGGTTTTTACAAAAGATTTTGTAAAAACCCTTTCTTCAAATATTGATACAGAGGACGGAACGAAAAAAATATTTGACAGTGTAAACGCATATTCCGGCCAGCTTGGTATTGATTCTTTCAGAAACTTTTTCATTTTAGACGGAAAAACAGGGCAAACCATCCCGGAACTTACAACCAATAACGACCTCGCAAAAAATCTTGAACTCTCACCGAATATACTGTCGGCTATGAACGGGACAACAGGTAATAAAATAAATTCCGAATACAGTTATATGGATTATGCGGTACCGCTCATTTCCGGAAATACGGTGAGATATATTGTTTATGTCAATGACAGCAAGGAAGAAACCAACACTGTACTGCGCAATATTTTCAGAATAATTGTTCAGGCTCTTCTTATAGGAATAGCAATATCAATTGTCTTTTCAGTACTTTTGTCAATGACAATAATTTCGCCGATTAAATCTCTTACTTATAAATCACAAAAAATTGCTTCAGGTGACTTTGAAAATATAATAGAGGTAAAATCGCCGGATGAAATCGGTCAGCTTACATCTACATTTAACAACATGGCGAAAGAACTCAAAGCAACACTCGGTGCAATACAGGGTGAAAAAGAAAAGGTTGAAACAATCGTAAAATACATGACGGACGGCGTTATAGCTTTCAATATCGGCGGAAGTATCATACATATTAACCCCGCCGCTGCTTCACTGCTTGAAATACAGGATAACACCTCCCCTACTTTCGACGAACTTTTCAGCGAATATGAAATAAACATGGGTCAAATACTTTATTTTAAACATTTTCAGGCAGTTGAAAGAGTAATAAACAAAAACGGCAAAGAAATCAGCGCATATTTCGCTCCGTTTAAAACAGAGGATAAATCCGGCGGTGTTGTAGTTGTACTGCGTGATATTACTGAACGCGAAAAACTGGATAAATCGCGAAAGGAATTCGTTGCAAATGTATCACATGAGCTTCGCACCCCGCTTACAACCGTTAAAAGCTATGCCGAAACATTATATGACGCATTGGATGATCCCGATTTTAACAAGGAAATGTTCTCGTCATTTTTAAAGGTAATAGACAGTGAGGCCGACAGAATGACAAGACTCGTAAAAGATCTGCTTCTTCTTTCAAGTCTTGATTACAGCATGAGCGACATTGCAAAAGAAGACATAGACATTGCATATCTTACCAAAAACATTGTTGAAAAACTTCAGCATGTTGCAAACGAAAAAAATCAGACACTTGTTTACGAGCCGACAAATAAACTCCCTATCTTTTACGGAAACAGCGACAGAATAGAACAGGTTATAACAAACATTATTACAAATGCGGTTAAATACACGCCCGAAAACGGCAATATAACGGTTTCAACAATATATATGTTTAATTCAATAAATATAAAGGTTAAAGATACGGGAATCGGGATACCTAAAAAAGATCTGGAACATATATTCGAAAGATTTTACCGTGTTGATAAAGCCCGTTCAAGAGAAATGGGCGGCACAGGTCTTGGGCTTGCAATCGCCAAAGAAATTGTCGAAGCACATAACGGATCCATCTATATAAAAAGTAAACCGGGTGTGGGAACCGAAGTTATGATAAAACTGCCTGTTGAAAGCAAAAACAAATAATAATATCGGACGGATGTTTTACATGAATATCGAAAGATTAAAATCCATAATACTTTTTGTACTTGTCATATCAAGTATAACTCTTACCGCAAACAAATGGTACAGTGATAATTTGTGGTCGCTGAATCATGACTTGTTTTCGTCCGACAAAAACGACGCAACCGACACATATAACAATGAATCGAGTGCGGATTATTCCGAAAAAAATTTTTTTCTTCCTACAGAAATTATCATTAACAATAACGGCAAACATGTTAAATATATCAAAACGTCCGTAAACTATACTTTTTTATGCAATGATATTGAGGATATTTTAAAAACCGCAACTGATTCGGACAAAATTTCAAACTCATCATATTGGGAGTGGACAGAAAAATTAAGCAAAAAATCATGCTACTTTAATTATTCATCACCGTATGCCATAGCGCGCTTTTTTGAAAACATAAACGAAAAACAATCGGAACTAATCGGAAATGCAAAGGAATTTATAATTGCCGAAGAAAGCGAAAATGCCGGTTCAAGCATAATATACATTAAAAATTCAGCAACGAATGCAGTAAAAAAAATCACTGTAAAAAAAAGCGGTGAACACATAAAATATCAAGAAAAAAAAGCGGCATCATCCGAAAGTGGGATCTATTATGCATTTGAACTTAAAAGCGGAGATATAAAAAACTACAATAAATGGCTTTATGCAAACGTTGAACCAAATGTGACAATTGACACCGAAAGCATAAAGGCAGAAATTCCCGATGAAAAAAATCTGTTTTCAAACATATCGTCGGATGAACTGATATACTCTGATATAATTGCAAAATTCGGATATAATCCGTCATCAATCAGAAAATATGTCGAAAGCGACAATTCACTTGTTTTGGTTGAAAATTACGGAACAATCAAACTCCACACAAGCGGTCTGCTTGAATTTAAACCACTTGATATATCCAACGGAATATCGATAAATAAAAAAACGGTATCTGAAACCGTCAGCGAATGCTTCAGTTTTATAAACGATGTGACAAATTGCCTCGGACTGAACAAAAAAATATATTTTGAAAACGTTACCGATTTAAACAATATAAATTCGAATACATTTACTCTGGAATTTGACTGTATGATAAACGGCGCAAAAATTATTTTTCCTGATGATATATACGGAATGAAACATGCTGTAAGCGTCAACGTTGTTGACGGAAAAATAGTAAGATACCGCCAGATATGCAAAAACTTCATTTTTAATTCAGAAAGCATTGCAATGCCCGACTGTGTTGACAGTCTTAATGATTTTTTTGTAAACAAACACAACGAAAAGCTATTAATAAACGATGTTTTTGTAGGTTATATATTTGACAAAAATGATATTAAATGGTATCCTATATGGTGTGGTACGGATTCTGACGGAAATACCCATGAAATAACGGGTTGTCTGAGGTGAAAAAGAATGAACTGGAATAAAACCAAGAACTTTTTGATTGTTTTGTTTTCACTTATAAACTTATATTTAATAATCCGAACTTCATCAACGGTGTTGAATTTTAAACCTGCAACAAAGGTTAACAGCGAAGCTGTTTCGGATACCGTAAATATTCTGAAAAAAAACTACGGAATTGAAATTGACAAAGATATAATTCCTATTAAAACAGTGAATCTGAATAATATCGAAGTGGAAAATATTATTTATACCGAAAAGTTTAGTTTGTCAGATATAAATTTCAACCTTGACGGTTCAAAATTTTTTGCTTCCGTCAAAACGGACGGAACGGAAACAAAAAGTGATATAAAAAACGAAGCGGAAAGATTTCTTGATAAAATTGGAATACGAAACGGATATTATAAGCTTGAATTTTCTGATTCGGATCACAAATGCAACGCTGTCGGGACTGTATCAAATTATAAAATTTATAACAACATTATCACCTTTGAATTCAACGGTTCACAAATGAACGTTGACGGGCAGTGGTATATTCCGAAGACAAAAAATGTATATGCACATGATTCATCACATAAAATGTCTGAAATTACTAATATCCTTATCAAAGCGGCGCCTGAAATTTCAGAAAACAATCACAAATCAATCGTTAAAATAGATTACGGATACTGCGTAAGCATAATCGATTCAAACACGGTTAATAAATCGGCATCGGCTGTGGCATGCTATGTGATACAAACCGATGGTGATTTTAAATATTATTATGATGCATTAAACGGTAAAATGATTAACCGATAATGATAAATCAACAAACAGGAGGATATTAACATGGCAAGATCAAAATTTCCGATGGGAGCAATGGGCGGTAATGCAAATAACATGATAAGACAGGCTCAGAAAATGCAACAGGAAATGCTTAAAGCTCAGGAAGAAATTGAACAAAGCGAATTTGAGGCAAGCAGCGGCGGAGGTGCCGTAACTGTTAAAATGAACGGCAAAAAAGAACTGACTGAAATCAATATTAAACCGGAAGCATGTGACCCCGACGATATTGAAATGCTTCAGGATATGATACTTACGGCTGTTAATGACGCTAACAAAAAGGTGGATGATGCAAACAGCGCAAAAATGGGGAAATTAACCGGCGGATTAAACATTCCGGGCTTATTTTAAGGGGCAGCAAGATGAGAAAGACAAAAATCATATGCACTCTCGGACCTGCAAGTGAAACCGAGGAAATATTTACGGCTATGTGTCATGCAGGATTAAATGTGGCAAGACTTAACTTTTCACATGGTACGTACGAAGAACATCAGAAAAAAATAGATATGGTAAAAAAAGTACGTGAGGAGCTTAATTTACCTATAGCCATTATGCTTGATACCAAAGGGCCGGAATATAGAATTAAAACCTTTAAAAACAAATCAATTATATTAAATGACGGAGATACATTTACATTTACCACACGCGATATTGAAGGTGACGAAACAATTGTATCCGTAAATTATGACGGATTGGTAAATGATTTGAATGAGGGCGATACCATACTTGTTAACAATGGATTGGTTGTGTTTAAAGTTGATGAAATTAATGAAAGCGACGTTATTTGTACTGTTGTAAACGGTGGTATTCTTTCTGACAGGAAAAGCATGAGTTTTCCGGGAAAAGTCCTTAAACAGGAATATTTAAGCAGTCAAGATAAATCAGATCTGCTTTTCGGAATAAAAAATGATGTTGATTATGTTGCTGCATCATTTGTATCACAAAAACAAGACTTAACCGATATCCGTAACTTTTTGAATGAAAACGGCGGTGTCAACATAAGTATAATTGCAAAAATAGAAAACAGAACAGGAATTGAAAACATCGAGGAAATATGCAGTGAATGTGACGGAATCATGATTGCACGCGGTGATCTCGGAGTGGAAATTCCGTTTACACAACTTCCGCACGTTCAAAAAATGATAATAGAGAAATGCCGTCTTCTCGGCAAGAGGGTTATTACAGCTACGGAAATGCTTGAATCTATGATTCAGAATCCCAGACCGACAAGAGCCGAAATATCGGATGTTGCAAATGCTGTTTATGACGGAACAAGCGCGGTTATGTTATCGGGTGAATCCGCTGCGGGAAAATATCCGGTTGAAACAATAAAAACAATGAGTGAAATTGTTGAGGAGACAGAGGAACACATTAATTACGAAAAAAGATTTAAAAATAATGCATTCAAAATAAAAAGTAAGGTTGATGCCATATCTCATGCAACATGCGGAATGGCAATAGACATTGATGCGAGAGCAATTGTTGTTTCATCAATGTCGGGAATGACGGTAAGAATGGTATCAAGATTCAGAGCTCCGATGGATATAATCGGAATGACAACGAACAAAAAGGCGTGGTATCAATTAGCTCTTTCATGGGGAGTTACCCCGGTGCTTAGTGATGTATTTAATTCAACCGACGTACTGTTTTATCATGCAATGAGAGCCGCAAAAACACATTTGAATTTATCAAGCGGCGATTCCATTGTTATGACAGGCGGAATGACAAACGGAACATCCGGAAATACAAACACAATTATAGTGGAAACCATATAAAAACGCAATAAATTATCACGGCATATATTATATGTAAATATATGCCGTGATTTTTTCTGAGTAAATATATCATTTCTGATTAATGAATATCAATCATGCTTTTGAAGCCTGTCATACCCGCATTTTGTGCATGTGGTATTAACAGAAAGTTCAATATTGTCACACTCGGGGCATGACCAAGTAAGATCATCTTCACTTGTTATTATCGGATTTTTTGCATCGGAATAAATCGGCGCGGTTTCAGCCTTAAGATTTTCAATTGCAACAGTTGTTTTGTCAAGACCGAGCATTATATTTATCTTCTCGCTGAGTGCGTCAATACTGTCATATATTCTTTTTTGTTCTCTTTGCGTATGTAATATTTTATCTATCACGATAGCAAGAGAAAAGAAAATAAGAGAGAGAAGAATGCCGCCGACAGCAAGCTGCAATTTAAGTAAAAACTTGTTTTCCGTTATACACAGTATACCGGTTATAACAAGTACGGCAACAGCTGATACCTTACATAGCGCAGATGTCCTGCTTTTTTTTGAATTCATAATAATTAACCTCCTGAATATCAATCAAAGAAATCCGGAAGAGAATTTTTCCTAAGCGTTTTTTCCGGATTGTCATTGCTTGTTTTTTTAGATTCCGAATTATGCTCCGTTAAACTCATATCTTTTTTTATGAGATCAACAATATATGAATTTAAAGACTTTCCAAGTGATGAAGCATATGTCTTGATAGCGTCTTTTTCACCTTTCGGAACCCTTAAAACAAATGTGTCTACCTTTTCTTTCAGGTATTTGTCTTTGGATTTTTGTATTCCGCTTAACATAATATCACATTCCTTCAGTGTTTGTCAACTATTATATTATAACAGATTGCTTTAAAAATTTCAAGTAGTAATATCAATACATTATAAAACCGGTCAATTTTAAAGGCATATTAAAGCAAAAATCCGATGACCCGGGTTTTTAATGCAAGCGCTGTTTATCGGAAATCTTCTTTTCAAATTTGCTTTTTTTATTGACTGAATCAATATCTGTAGGATAATTACCGTCAAAGCAGGCAGCGCAATAATTATCTTCATTATCTATACCGCCGCCAAGTTTTTTTACACTGTCGATGCTCAAATATCCGAGAGAGTCTACCCCTATTATCTTTGCAATTTCATCAACAGAGTGATGACAAGCAATAAGATTTTCTCGCGAATCTATATCGGTGCCGTAATAGCAGGGATTTAAAAACGGAGGCGCAGATACCATCATATGAACCTCTTTTGCTCCGGCTTCCCTAAGGAGTTTGACTATCCGAGCACAGGTTGTTCCGCGCACTATGGAATCGTCAACAAGAACAATCCTCTTACCCTTAACCACATCTCCTATGGGGTTTAATTTTATTCTTACGCTCGTTTCTCTGTTCTTTTGACCGGCAACGATAAATGTACGTCCTATATATTTGTTTTTAAGGAATCCTATTTCATATGGAATACCTGATTGCCGTGAATAACCGATAGCAGCATCAAGCCCCGAATCGGGAACACCAACAACAATGTCTGCCTGAACGGGGTGCTCCAATGCAAGATATGTACCTGCTCTTACTCTTGCTTCGTGAACGTTGCAGCCGTCAATGTTTGAATCAGGACGTGCAAAATACACATATTCAAATACACACAATTTTTTAGGAGCTTTTTCGCAGTGAGAACGAATGCTTTTAATTCCGTTTTTATCAAATACCAGTATTTCTCCCGGCTCTATATCTCTTATAAATTCTGCACCGACAGCATCCAATGCACAGCTTTCCGACGCGATAACATACTCATTATCGCCGGTTTTTCCGTAACAAAGCGGTCTGAATCCGTTTTCATCACGGACGGCAATGAGCTTTGAAGGAGACATTATAACAAGAGAATACGCACCTTTAATTTTGCACATTGCCTTATCAATTGCATCTTCTATAGAAGGTGAAGTAAGACGTGCCTTGGTGATAATATATGAAATAACTTCTGTATCGGAACTTGTATGAAATATCGAACCTTCAAGTTCAAGCTCTGATCTTAATTCCATGGAATTTGTCAGATTGCCGTTGTGAGCCAACGCCATCTTGCCCTTGATGTGGTTTACAACTATCGGTTGTGCATTGTTTCTTCCGTTAGATCCCGTTGTTGCATATCTGACATGTCCGACAGCCATATTACCTGTTCCGAGTGATTCAAGCTTATCTTGTGTAAAAACATCGTTTACCAAACCGACATCTTTATAGACATTAAACATACCGTCGTCATTGACCACAATGCCGCATGACTCCTGCCCTCTGTGCTGAAGTGCAAACAAACCGTAGTATGCAGATGTGGCTACATCTGTTTTTTTGCTGCCGTAAATACCGAAAACACCGCATTCTTCATGCAAATTGCTCATTATTGTACCTCCTAATTGTTAAAAAAGGGCGCACTTACTCTCTTTATATAAAAGTAAATGTGCCCAGACGGTCGGCTGATATTATTTCATGATCCACTGTGGTAATCCACTTATCCGTCAGTAACATGAAACCTCTATGCATTAGTATACTATAAAATATCAAATCAGTCAAGCTATGTTTTAAACAATTTATATATTTTATAACAGACAAAAGTATACGCATGTCTAAAAAATCACAGATATAACCAATTATCTGACGGATTCTATCCCGTTATCTATAATGCTTTTGGCATAATCAGCCTGCTCATGTGTTGCATCGGGTATATCACCGAGAGGATAGTCAAGCTTAAGTTCATCATATTTTATTTTTGCCATTGAATGATAAGGCAATGTCTCTACCCTCTTTACATTCGACAGTTTGCCGATAAACTCACCCAACTCAAACAAGTATTTATCTTTAAGTGTGATTTCGGGAACCACAACATGTCTTATCCATACCGGAATGTTTTTTTCGTCAAGATATTTTGCAAATTCAAGAATGTTCTTGTTGGTTACACCTGTTAATTTCTTGTGTTCATCATCATTAATATGCTTTAAATCGAGCATAACAAGATTGGTATTTTCAAGAAGTGAATCCACTGCACCGGTATTATTTTTATCAAATACAACGCCGGATGTATCAAGACATGTATTAATATTTTTTGATTTAGCAAGCTTAAAAAGCTCCGTCAGAAAATCAATTTGAAGCATCGGTTCACCGCCGCTGACGGTTATTCCGCCGTCTTTACCCCAATAGGTTTTATATTTTAACGCTCTTGTAATAATTTCTTCCGCCGTATATGATTCTCCGTCGCCAAACCACGTATCGGGGTTATGACAATATTTACATCGCATTATGCAGCCTTTTAAGAAAATTACAAATCTTACACCGGGACCGTCAACCGAGCCGAAAGTTTCAAAAGAATGAATTTTTCCGTTCAAATAAATTCCCTCCCTCATAAATTCAGCCATCGATAGCATTGCACAATCGATGGCTGATTAAACAATTAAATTTATTACATTGATTTATGGCATGTACGCGAAATAACGTCAAGCTGCTGTTCCTTTGTAAGATCAATAAATTTAACAGCGTATCCCGAAACACGAATTGTGAAGTTAGCATATTCTTCTTTTTCGGGGTGTTCCATAGCATCAATAAGTTTTTCAGTTCCGAATACATTAACGTTAAGGTGATGAGCACCCTGATCAAAATATCCGTCAAGAACATTTACGAGATTATTAACTCTTTCGCCTTCGTTATGTCCGAGAGCGTCGGGATTAATTGTCTGTGTATTTGAAATACCGTCAAGAGCCCATTCATACGGAAGCTTTGCAACAGAGTTCAAAGATGCCAAAAGTCCGCTCTTTTCAGCGCCGTAACACGGATTTGCACCCGGAGAGAGAGGCTCACCGGCACGTCTGCCGTCAGGCATAGCACCTGTTGCTTTTCCGTATACTACGTTTGATGTGATTGTAAGAATAGATGTTGTCGGTTCAGAATCACGGTATGTGTGACGCTTTTTAATCATCTCAAGGAATGTTTTAAGAAGCCATACAGCAATTTCATCGGCACGGTCATCATCGTTTCCGTAACGCGGGAAATCACCTTCTGTTTCGTAATCGACAGCAATTCCCGTTTCATCACGAATAACTTTAACTTTTGCATATTTAATAGCACTGAGAGAATCAACAACATGTGAAAATCCTGCAATACCTGTTGCAAATGTTCTTCTTACATCGGTATCGATAAGTGCCATTTCAGCAGCTTCATAATAATATTTATCATGCATATAATGAATAAGGTTAAGAGTATTAACATAAAGACCTGCAAGCCAATCCATCATGTCTTTGTATCTTTCTATTACTTCATCATAATCAAGGTATTCAGCAGTAATAGGTCTGTATGCCGGACCAACCTGCTCACGTGTTTTCAGATCAACACCGCCGTTTATAGCATAGAGCAAGCATTTTGCAAGGTTTGCTCTTGCACCGAAGAACTGCATTTCTTTACCTGTCTGTGTTGCGGATACGCAGCAGCAGATCGAATAGTCATCGCCCCATACAGGCTTCATAACATCGTCGTTTTCATACTGAATAGAACTCGTTTCTATTGAAATATGTGATGCATATTTTTTAAAGTTCTCAGGCAGTTTTGACGAATAAAGAACCGTAAGGTTCGGTTCGGGAGAAGGACCCATATTTTCAAGTGTATGAAGGAAACGGAAATCATTCTTGGTAACCATTGAACGTCCGTCAACACCGATACCGCCTACTTCAAGAGTAGCCCAAACCGGGTCACCGGAGAACAGCTGATTATAAGAAGGAATTCTTGCGAACTTAACCATTCTGAGCTTCATAACAAGATGATCAATAAGCTCCTGTGCTTCCTGCTCTGTTATTTTTCCTGCTTCAAGGTCTCTTTCAACATATATATCAAGGAATGTTGATATACGTCCGATACTCATTGCAGCACCGTTTTGTGTTTTAATAGCACCGAGGTATCCGAAATATAACCACTGAACGGCTTCTTTTGCATTTGAAGCCGGCTTGGAAATATCAAAACCGTAAGATGCAGCCATTTCCTTAAGACCTTTAAGTGCATTTATCTGCATTGTTATTTCTTCACGGAGTCTGATGACAGAATCTGTCATCACACCGTCACCGCCGCAATTTGCAAAATCCTTTTTCTTTTCTTCAATAAGAAAATCGATACCGTAAAGTGCAACGCGGCGATAGTCGCCGACAATTCTTCCGCGGCCGTAAGTATCCGGAAGACCTGTGATTATTTTATTATGTCTGACCTTTTTCATTTCCGGAGTGTATGCATCAAATACACCCTGGTTATGAGTACGGCTATACTCGGTAAATATTTTGTGAAGCTTCGGGTCAGAGGTATAACCGTATGTTTCGCAAGCCTGTTCTGCCATCTTAATTCCGCCGAACGGCATAAAAGCTCTTTTAAGAGGTTTATCTGTCTGAAGTCCGACAACAGCCTCCATATCTTTTGTATTTTCGCCAATATAACCGGGCTTATGTGAAGTAAGTGTAGATACAATCTCTGTATCCATATCAAGAACGCCGCCCTTAGCACGTTCTTCCTTCTGTAATTTCTGAAGCTCATCCCAAAGCTTCTTTGTATTTTCGGTCGGACCTGAAAGGAACTCTTCATTACCGTCATAAGGCTTATAGTTCTTCTGTATAAACTCTCTGACATTTATTTCTTCTTTCCAGATGCGGCCTTCAAATCCATTCCATTGTTCGAAATTTGTCATTTGTTATGCCTCTCTTTCTTCTTGATGTATATACATTGTAACACAAAATCAAATATATGAAAATAGTCAATTTGGCATATGGATATTCCAAAACGTATATACATGGCAATACATGCGTATTTCTGAATTAACGCGTGTATTTGAGCGATCTATTGAATTTTATGCTCTTTACTGAGTTTTTGTATTACTCTTTTTACCGTATTTATAAAGAGTTTTTCACCCCTGTTGGGTTTATAAGCGTTTTTATAAATAAGTACGTCTTTATATCTGTTATTTGCAACATTACATTTCTTTTCAACAAGAGGCATCGTGTTTAAAATGTTTGCGGGAGTCGGTGATGTCCACATATATGTTGAATGAATATTTCTCAGAAGCTCAAACTGACTCTCACGCTCAAATACGGCAATTTCCTTTTTCTCTTTATTGTTTTTTATAATTTTTCTCATTTCTGACGGAGGAATTGACGGAATGGTGAGATACCCGTGCGTTATTTCAATATAATCGGAAAGATCTTCATATTCTATCTTTTTTTCGACTGCAAGAGGATTCTGTACCGACATTATAAGCTGATATTCAAACTCCCACAGCGGTTCAACATATAAGTCGTGTTCTTCAAGAAACTGAAGAAAATACTTTTCATATATTGTCTGATATCTGATTATTGCAATATTGTTATCTCCGCTCACAACATTGTTAATTGCAACAAGCGAGTTTGTTTCCCGATAACTGATATCAATTTTTTTGTTATGAGAAAATTCCGTAACAAACTCAATAAATGCCTGTGCAACATAGCATGCCATCGGAACTGAGACATCAAACTTGTGAACATCGTGTTCACGATGCTTATACATGTTTTCAACTTCTTCTACCTGAGAAACAATATTTCTGGCATATACAAGAAATTCCTCTCCGTCTTTTGTGGGAATTACCCCTTTTGACGTTCTGTTAAATATAGTTATACCTATATTATCTTCAAGTTCACGGATTGCCTTGCTGAGGTGGGGCTGATTTAAATACAGATTTTCCGCAGCTTTTGAAATAGATTCTGTTTTTTCGACTTCCAGTGCATATTTTAAGTGCTGTATTTTCATATAGTATATCCCCTCCCGTAAATTTTGCTTATGTATGGAATACTTAATGCATTTTAAGATTACGTAAGTCAATATAAGATTCATCATAAAGAAAAAAGACATAACCATTAAGGATTATGTCTTTTTATCGGAGTGACGGGACTTGAACCCACGGCCCCTAGACCCCCAGTCTAGTGCGCTACCAACTGCGCTACACCCCGAAATATAACGCGCCTAAGTGGATTCGAACCACCGGCCTAACGCTTAGGAGGCGTTCGCTCTATCCTACTGAGCTATAGGCGCATATATACAAATCCATGGCACTGATTCTGAGTACTTAAATATGATACTACAAAATTTGGTTTTTGTCAAGGTCTATTTTAAAATTTTTTGCTTTTTTTATAAATATTTCAAATCCAATCTCCGTTAATTTTCTTTGATAATAAAATTAACGGAGATACATCAAAAAACATGTATTATATCTAATTTTATTATACGTGAGACATTTTTTCTTCTTCATTTCTGTTAAAGCTTTCATTATCACGAATATACGTGGGAACAACTTTTTCAACCGCATCTCTTATTTTATTGTCATCACCGCATGCAACAGCTTCAGCAAGAATTGCGAGTTTGTTCTGCAGCTGCTCGGGAGTTATAGAAAGCGGATGACCGATAAATATCTTTTTATTATTGGTACTCATAAGCCCCTCCTGCTCCATAAGCAATTCTTCATAGAGCTTTTCTCCGGGGCGGAGACCGATAATTTCAATTTTCATATCAACATTCGGGGTATATCCGGAAAGTTTTATCATATTTTCGGCAAGATCGTATATTTTTACGGGCTTGCCCATATCCAAAACAAAGATTTCTCCGCCCTTGGCATAGCATGCCGCCTGAATAACAAGCTGAGCGGCTTCGGGAATTGTCATAAAAAATCTTGTTACATCTTTATGGGTAACCTTAACCGGACCCCCGTTTTCAATCTGATGTTTGAAAAGCGGAATAACACTGCCGTTGGAGCCTAAAACATTTCCGAAACGTACTGCCACAAATTCAGTTGTGCTGATATTTTGCATACATTGTATTATCATTTCGCAGAGCCTTTTTGTCGCGCCCATAATATTTGTCGGATTAACCGCCTTATCGGTTGATATCATAACAAATTTTTTTACATTGAATTTATCTGCAACACATGCAAGCGTATACGTACCGAAGACATTGTTTTTTATAGCCTCTCCGGGGTTATATTCCATAAGCGGTACGTGCTTGTGCGCTGCTGCATGAAAGACAATATCGGGTTTGTACTTTGAAAATATTTCTTCGAGCATACGGTTATCACATATCGACGCTATTAGCACAAGAGGCTTATTATCAGTATATTTATCGATAAGCTCCATCTGAATATCATAAGCGTTATTTTCATATATGTCGATAATAATGAGTTTTTTTGGCGAAAATCTCATTATCTGTCTGCAAAGCTCTGAACCTATAGATCCGCCTCCGCCGGAAATAAGGACGATTTTATCCTTTACCAAATCTGATATCTCACGGTTATCAAGTTTTACCGGATCACGCTCGAGAAGATCCTCGATTTTTATATTACGGATAAAATTGGTATCCTTGCCCGATTCAAAAATCTCGGGTATTGTGGGGATTGTTTTGACGTCACATTTTGTCTTTTGGCAAATATTTATAATACTTTTTCTGTCTTCAACATATGCCGACGGAATGGCAAGGATGATTTTATCCACGTTATTTTTGCGGCATACGTTTATAATATCATCACGTCCGCCCAATACCTTGTACCCGTAGATTTTTTTATTCTGTTTTGAACGGTCATCGTCTATAAATCCGACAATTTCATATTTCATACCTTCTTTTGAAACATTATGAACCATAAGAGCTCCGGCATCACCGGCACCTATAATCAATACACGTGTCTTATCACTGCCTGCCTCAATACTTCCGAGGGAATTAAGTGAAAGACTGCGGTAAGCTTCTTTATACAATGTACGTACGGCAATCATTTCAAGAATGGAAAATACCGCAATTATAAAGTTAAATCTTCTGTAAGGCTGTTCAAGAATTCCGACACGTGTGAGAACCTCATTGGATGCAAACATAAGAAGCACGGCAGCCGTTGCCGAACATATGAAAAATTTTATTTCCTTTGAACCACCGAAATTCCATGCAACGCGGTATATACCCGTAAGAAGAAAAACAAATAAAAAACATACTTCAAAAACTACAGTTGTGGTAAAAACCGATTTTACCGAAAAAGACAAATCATTAAAAATAGCAAAATATGTAATAACGGTCGCAATAAATATGCTTAGTATATCCAAAACCATTAAATATCTGTTACGAAAAAATCTTTTCATATGTATTCCCTCACATTATACTCCATAATAATTTAACGTGTTTATTATTTTATCATTTTATCATTTTATCATTTTATGATTAATTTTTTTAATTTTGATAATTATTCTATATACACTTTTTTTATAATAACCGGCTCAAGCGGTTTGTCGTTCATATCGGTCGGTACTTCTGCCATTTCATCAACGACATCCATTCCGTCGGTCACTCTGCCGAATGCTGCATATGAACCGTCAAGATGCGGAGCATCCTCAAAACAGATGAAAAACTGACTGCTTGCGGAATCAGGCATCATAGAGCGCGCCATTGAAATCACGCCCCGTTCATGCTTGAGGTTATTGGTTATTCCGTTTTGAGCAAACTCGCCTCTGATATTTGTTCCGCTTCCTCCCATTCCCGTTCCCTCCGGGTCGCCGCCCTGAGCCATAAATCCCGGGATTATTCTGTGAAATGTGAGACCGTCATAAAAGCCTTCGCTGACAAGATCAATAAAGTTTTCTACGGTTTCCGGCGCGTACTCCGGCAAAAGTTCTACCGTAAATTTTTTTCCGTTATCCATTTCAAATGTAACAATTGTGTTTTCTTCCATTTTTCTGTTTCCTTTCATTTTGTCAAAATTTTATATTCAGTTCAACCGGGCAATGATCCGATCCTAAAATACCGGTGTGAATTTCGGCTGATTCTAGGTTCGGATTTAAATCGTCCGATACAAGAAAATAATCTATTCTCCATCCGGCATTTCTGCTTCTGGCATTGAATCTGTATGACCACCATGAGTAAATATCAGCCTTGTCAGGGTAAAAATACCTGAAAGTGTCGGTAAATCCCGAATTTTTAAGCTCGCGGAATTTTTCGCGTTCTTCATTGGTAAACCCCGCATTATGCGTATTTGACTTCGGGTTTTTAAGGTCAATTTCTTCGGCAGCGACGTTCAAGTCTCCGCATACAACAACAGATTTTTTTTCTTTAAGTGCGCAAAGATAATTTCTGAAATCAACTTCCCACTGCATACGGTAATCGAGCCTTTTAAGATCATTTTGAGAATTCGGAGTATAAACGCATACAAAATAAAATTTATCGTATTCAAGCGTTATTACCCTGCCCTCATGATCGTGAACATCTATGCCTATTCCGTATGAAACATTGACGGGCTTTTCTTTTGCAAAAACCGCAGTTCCGGAATAACCTTTTCTGTCGGCATAATTCCAATAGCAGAATCTGTCATTCATGGGAAGATCTATCTGACCTTCCTGAAGTTTGGTTTCCTGAACGCAAAAAATGTCTGCATCAAGTTCTCCAAAAACATCGTTAAAATTTTTTGAGCAAACGGCTCTTAAGCCGTTTACATTCCATGATACGAATTTCATTTATCTTGTCTCCCCATGGTATAATAGTTTAATACTCATTCTTATTTTTTGTAGATTGCGTTAATTGCACATATAAGAGCCTTTATGGAGGCATTTATAATATCCTCATCTGTTGCAACACCCCATACAAAGTCATTATCATCGTTTATGAGCCCGATATAAGCCGCAGCTTTTGATGAGGTACCTGTATCGAGTGAGTGTTCTTCATATATATTAAGCTTATATGATTTCATATAATTTTTGCGAAGTGCATTCGCGACAGCGTCAAGACGGCCGTTTCCGCATGCACTGTATGCTTTCCGCTCACCGTCTGCGATAACCGTAACTTCAACTTCAATTCCGTTATGCTGTTTAAAATGAGCACTTACAAATTCTATCGGTGAAGATATATTAAGATGATTTTCGGAAAACACTTTATATACTTCTTCGGCGCTGAGTTCCTTATGATTAACATCCGAAACGTCTTTTATCTCATAGCCGAAATTCTCGCGGATTGCAGACGGGAGAACATATCCGTAACGCATTTGCATGATATACCCTATTCCGCCTTTTCCGGACTGGCTGTTGATTCTTATTACATCGCCCTCGTATTTTCTTCCTATATCGTGCGGATCAATAGGAAGATACGGAACAGTCCACTTATCGGGATCGTTATCTACACGATATCTCATACCCTTTGCAATTGCATCCTGATGAGAACCGGAGAATGCGGCAAATACCAACCTTCCGCAATACGGCTGACGCGGATTGACTTTCATATCCGTAAGTCTTTCATATGTTTCAACTGCCGATGGCATGTCCGAAAAGTCGAGTCCGGGATCAACACCATGTGAAAACATATTCATTGCAATAGTAATAATATCTGCATTACCGGTTCTTTCCCCGTTACCGAAAAGTGTTCCCTCAACACGGTCCGCTCCGGCAAGGAGTCCGAGTTCCGCATCGGCAACACCACAGCCTCTGTCATTATGCGGATG
This sequence comes from uncultured Clostridia bacterium, assembly GCA_934463165.1. GTDB lineage: Bacteria > Bacillota > Clostridia > UMGS1810 > UMGS1810 > RGIG1828. The sequence continues at coordinate 52,409 of CAKSJG010000001.1, read as the reverse complement.
AAGCGAAATAATAATGTTTTCCCTGTCTTTAATATTTTTGCAGATATATTCAACTTGTGATGCATACACATGCGGAAGAGACATTTCTACCGTTACAGGTAGATTAATTATAAGCTTGTTCTCATTTGTAGGTTTAAGTTCATCAATTACGGCATTGCAAACCTCCAAAGCGTATTCCGGTTCAGCGCCGGTAAAGCTCTCCGGACTGTATTCAAAACGGAAATTGCCGTTTGTTTTTTTAACATAGTCATTGAGCATTTTTGCTCCGTCAACAGCTATTTTTTTGATTTCTTCCTTTGATTTTTTAAACACCTGTTCTCTTTGTGCAACCGACACGGAATTGTAAAGATGCACAATTGCTCTTTTTGCACCATCAAGAGCCTCAAATGTCTTTTTAATAATGTGTTCTCTTGCTTGGGCAAGCACCTGAACCGTTACATCATCGGGAATAAGATCTTGCTCTATAAGAGTTCTTAAAAAGTCATATTCCGTTTGTGATGCAGCAGGAAAACCCACTTCTATTTCCTTGAATCCGATCTTCACCAAAAGTTTAAAAAACTCAACCTTTTCCTCAAGAGACATCGGAACAACAAGAGCCTGATTACCGTCGCGAAGATCAACACTACACCATATGGGTGCGTGATCTATATATTCTTTTTTTACCCATGAATTACACTCAACCGGAGGCATGAAATAACCTCTGCTGTATTTATTACAATTTTTCATAATATTTTATTCTCCTTTGTGAGCTCAAGTTTTCGGGATCAAATCCCGATATGCCGAGTGCATAAATTTTATTGATTATCTCGTGCGAAGGAATCCGAGTATGCATTCCCGTCACTGCCGCCGGATTTACCGCTGCTTTTTTTGCTTTCATTTATATTTTTATTTATTACTTCATTATCTATATCAGCAGACTTATTATCGGATTTTTCGGTATTGACCGTTATGCTGTCGGATGAATTGACACTGCTTAAAAATTCGTCAGAAAAAAGCGTGCCGACCCAAATGCATGCCGTATATAAAACACACCATGCAACCATTATTATCAGAAACAATTTAATTCCATGCCAGTCATAGTAATCAGACAGACCGATGGCTATAACCGGTGTTAGAAATATTGCCAAAAGCAAAAGCAGCGACAGTGCAAAAAATACCCAATCATAACCTGCGGCAAAATTTGCTTTTTTAATAAAAGTTATAGTATATACTATCATGAAAATCATAACCGAAAAATAATAAAGACATGCTATTATTTTTTTTAAAACAGATCCGGACCGAAAGCCCGGTAGCGTAAATCTACCTATTTTTGTGTTTTTTAAATCGGTATTCAAAATTCTCATATGCAACACCTCTTTTTTCCTTAGTATATAGTATAACACATATTAAGTTTATTTGCAAATATTTTTACTCTATTTTATAAAAATATTGCCCGTCTTCAAAAAGACCTATTCCGACCGCCGAATATTTTACTTCATCAGAGCCGAATATGCATACACAATCGGAGGCATTTTCAAATACAATACCGTTATCGTTTAAGTTCCTTACGGCAACGGCATAAAGATGTTCATCCGGCGAAATTCCGAAATACCACTTTCCGAATTTTACAAAGCCATTCATAAATCCGCGGCAATATATTAGGTGCTTTATCGATGAAAGATTGAAATTTTCTTTTATGTCGGATATCTCATACCAAGTGTATCCGTCGGATATTTTATCTGATGACCGATCATAGTTTGCAAGTCTGCCGGCGATATTTGAAATTGCCCTTTTTTCACCTTCGACATCCATCCGGCCGTTTTTCAGTGACATAAGCTTTTCTCTCGCATTTGTAATTGCCGAATCCTCGGGAGCGGCATCATATTTATCCTTTACACAATATGCTTTGTATATTCTGCCGTCAGGTGATACAACAGAAAAATGAGATATAGCGGAACAATCAATTTTGTGAGATGACACATATGAACGCGTGTATGATTTTGAAAGAGTGTATTTATCAAAAGAGACCGAAAGCGTTCCGATCGGAAGTTCATTTTCTCTTTCGGAAAAATAAGAATAAACATACAGTTTGCTGTTATCGGATATCAGAGTTTTATCAAACGTACAGGAAACAGAAAAATTATCATCGTCATATGAATATGTAATTTCGGCATTTATATCTGTTCCGAAGTCAGTTTTGATCCACATAAAAAACCCGCTTTCATAATATACTTATTATAAATATATATATCAAAAGCGAGTTTTATTCTGTCAAAACAAATTGGCATCTATACATTCCGTAAGAGGTTTTAGTTTTTCATCGGTGACAAATATACGAACAGTATCTTCACCGTCTTCGATATCAACGTTGTCTTTAATATTTAAAATTCCCGTCTTTGAAAGAGAAACCTTTTTTACCGACACAGAGCGGATTTTATTTTCGCTGTACGATACGCAAAACATCATTATTTTTGCGTCTTTATCGGGAATCGCATTTTTTAAAGACAATTCGGCACCGAATTTATCTGTCGAGGCATCCTTACCGCATTTTATATCAATGGGTATCAGCTTTTCATGATTAACCCACGACTCCAGTGTTTCAGTGCTGTCATATTCAAAATGAGCATATTTTCCGTTCGGATCAAAAAAACGAACATTTATATATGTTTTTCCGCTGCCAAATGCATGAACGGCAAGTTTTTTAAGTCCTGAGTTTTTATTCTGACCGGCGGGATTCGGAGATGAAGGAAGCGGCACGGCATCCATAACAGAAATATCAAAGCTGTCAAAACCGTCTATATCAAATAAAAGTTCAAGTGATTTACCCGACGGATTTGTAATTATCACTTTTTTGTCATTCGAAATATCAACCTGTGCATTTCGTGAAAGATTAATAAACCAGTATAATTCGTTTGATTCTTTGCTGAAAGTTATTTCATCGCGCAGTACAACGGAATTTTTATTATCCGTAAGCCGAAGGCCACGTTTTGCCGAAAGAACATCTTTATCATACGCGGGCGTAAGATCAACAATTGCGTATGAGGTATTAATTCCCGATTCAAAATTTGTGATATAAACATTGTTATTTATATTTTGACCGTATCCTCCGTCGGACGGATTTATAACATAGCAGTTTTCGGATTCGGTTCTTGTGCGGTAGTAACTGTACCTGGTTTCGGTTGTACCGAAATAACCGTCAAGCCCGTATGAATCCTGAGGCAAACTGTGAACCCATCTTTCGCCGAGCATATCAACCGTAAACGTTCCGCCGTCTAAATGAGAATGACCGCATATCGGATACCCTGCCTGAATTGCCGCAAATACCGAGCCGGCATCATTAAAGCTGCCCCGCATGAATGCAACATCATTTCCTCTGAAAAACATATCAGCCGGTGTATTTATTTTTGCACATTCATCAATCGGTTTATAGTATATAACATCAAGCGGAGAAATATCAAGTCCGAAAGAATCTATTGCGTTTATTCGCGCATAAATAAGATCTGTTCTGTCAAACATTCGCGAAAGCGAGCCGTTTATTTCACACATTGCATGCTCAGGATAAGAATCATGATAGTTAAACGAACCGCCCGGACCGTCAATCGACATAAGGAAATCACATATCCCGTAAAAACCGAGCAGTAAATTAAAATCGGTCCCGAGGGTGTTTTTAAGAGTATTATTCATAAACGAAACGTATTTCATGCAATAAACGGCGTAACCGCTTCCCTCTTCCCATCCGCCGTCCGGATACGCAGTGCGTGCCATATCGGCAACCGATTTAAGCGAATATGATATAATATCCGAGCAAATTTCGGGATATTTATCAAACACAGCACACGCTGCCATAACTGTACCACCGTTACATACGGCACACCAGTTATGTTTACTTTTAGCCCAAAACCACGATATTCCCGTACCGTTACCCTCGTATATTCGATGACTGTGAATAAGCACATACGAATACAGCTTTTCTTCAAAATATTTTCTGTCGGAATCGGTCATACAATCATAAAACCAATCATATCCAACGGAAACAGCGGCAGCCATTTCTGCCGTATCAAGATAGTGTACATTGTTATTCCAATCCGGAAATTCACACACAGCCTTCAGTTCCTTAAGCGCACGGCTGTAATATTCCGCCTTTTCCGTTATAAAATAAGATACACCCAAAGACAGTACCCTATTCAGAGCAAGTCTTGATTGAGCAAGAAGCTGACCTGTATCTTCCGCCGGCAAATATTTTGCGGTATCTTCACCAAGTATTTTGTCAGAATCAGAAATAACGGTGTTTACCCAATATGTAAAAACAGTGTCGCTTCCGTAATATTTTTTCATAGAATCAACATCGGAGCTGTCAATAAGTACATAAGGATGTGAAGGAGATTTTTTTGAAAATTTGCTGCGTACCTCTGCAGGAGTGCAAAAATTATATAATGTGATATCCGAAGCATCTAAAAAAGCCGCTGATGTACTGTCTGTTTTTTTATCGGTTATTATGCAGAAATTTCTGTCATAATCCGCACAGTAATACATAGAAAGAGCTGACGCGACTTCTTTTACCGATAAAAAGTAAGATTCATCCGAAATGATACAATCATCAATTGCCTTTCCGTTCACACTGACAGCTGAATTTTTAACGCTTACATTCACACCCAATGATTTTGATATTGCATATGAAGAAGCATAGAACTTGCCGTTCGATTTTTTAATTGAATCTGCATGATTAAGTTCATTACCGTATGAAAATATTCTTTGAGAAGCATAGTTAAAGGCAACGGAGGATTTCAGCAGTACGTAACCCGCTTCCATAGTGTTAAATGCATATTCGGGATCCGCATCCGATATATCACGAATTGCATCTCCCTCATAAGCCTTAAAGTTATCGGCATATATTGCGCCTGAATATGATGCACCCTCACCACCGCCAGGCCAGCCTATATACCATGAATCAACTGAGTGAATTTCACGGTGAAAACCGAGAGACGATTTGATTTTCTTACCGTTAATGTACAAATCAAATGTCTGCAAATCAAAATCAAATACTGCAGACAGAGTAACCCATGTATCCGTCGGAATATTTCCGGCTAATGTCTGATTGCTGCCCGCCAAAAGAGAACCATCACTCTTTAGCAAAAGACTGCGCGAGTATACTCCGTCAGGTGAATGAAGCAAAAACATATGCGCTGCGCCTTCGCCGCCGCTGCACAAAAACACATCCAATTCCAAAACAAGCTTATTTTCGCAATCAAATTTAAACATAAGCTGCGAAGGAGATTCACTGTCTTTTTCTTTGGCAAACATTGCGGCATAATCTCCCGTTACGGAATTTCTGCAATATGTTTCGACATTACCGATTGTACTTATGCGCATGGTATTTAATAATCTGTCGTTACAAGATTCGTTAATAAAAACTTTTTTGCCGTTTTCCGATGGATAGACATGCAAAGGGAAAAAAGATACGGTAAGTACACATACGGCTGCAAGCACCGAGATAACTTTATAAATCTTATTCATAATCGTACTCCTGAGTTTATTCAAATATATTATATAATAACATATCAAAATCAGCAAGACATTTTTACAAAAAAAGAAGACAAAAAAGAAAAATACTGCCGAATATGAATACTCGACAGTAACATTATAAGCTGTAAAATTATTTTACGGCGTCTTTAAGTGCCTTTCCGGCTTTAAAAGAAATAGCTTTTGAAGCAGCAATAGTGATTTTAGCGCCTGTCTGCGGGTTTCTTCCCTCACGTGCGGCTCTTGTTTTGGTTTCAAAGCTTCCGAATCCGATCAAAGATACTTTGTCATCAGCTTTAAGTGCTTCTGCTATTGAGTCTATAACAGCGTTAATGCTTCTTTCTGCATCTTTTTTAGAAAGATCAGTTTTTTCTGCAACAGCTGCGATAAGATCAGCCTTATTCATTTGTACTTCCCTCCTTGCGTTTTTTTCTATAATAACACAATTATTTAAATATGTCAAATAAAACCTTTGTTTTTTGAGAAAAATCAATGTTTTTAATCTATTTTTTAATAAATAACATAATATTTTGTTAAATTTTTAGGATATTTATTCCATAAATCCGTATTTTATCTTCACTCGCTCAATTTTGTCGCATATCGGTTCCGACGCTGCCCAAATAAAAAACATGGTTGAAAGTGCATGAATAAGATCAAACGGAAATCCCGAAATATATGCCGCTGCAATGAGAGCAATATTCGGCTTGGGATATTGCATAATAACTGATGCAGGATTCATTATTCCTCCGTATATCACCAAAACGGCCGCAAAGCCGAAAACAGCCATTGCATTTTTGGTTTTAAGCTTTTTAAAATATGAAAAAAACAAACCCGATGCAAAACCGATCATTCCGAAAGAAAACATTTGCCATGGTGTCCACGGACCTTGTCCGAAAAAGAAGTTTGATATAAATCCTGTCAGCGCACCGACAAGAAAACCGCATTCTCCGCCCAAAGCGGCACCGGTTATTATTATTACGGCAGCGGACGGCTTAAACTGCGGAGCAAAAGCAAAAAGTATCCTTCCGCACACGGAAAGTGCACACATTACGCTTATAACAGCAAGTTCTCTTGCTTTCGGGCGGCGGCTTTCATACAAAAGCGAAAACGGAATCAATGTCTCGAAAATAATCAAAAGACTTATGAAGTAATATTTCCTGTCACCGAGAAAATGTATTCCGAGATATATGGTAAGCGGGATCATCAGCAAAATCACCGCAACCGAAACAATCATATTTTTTGACCGTATTCTGCCGCAAGTTTTTTGGGGCGGACTTTTTTCATATGCTGCAATGCAATTTGAATTTTCATCATTAAAAGGCATTGTATCGTTTTTAACGGAATCCGATGTTTTTCTACCGAGTGCATATAAAATATCACGTTCCGAAACTGCGTTTTCTATATACCCTTTTGAAATGCGGTTTGCCGCGGTTGTGAAAAAAGCATTGCACGGGAAAAAATGCCCCGGAACATCCTCGGAAACTATACGTCCGTCAAACAAAAGAGCACACCTGTCTGAGTATTCGGCACAAAACTCTATATCATGAGATACGGTTATAATTGTCTTTCCTGTTTTTTTCAGATGTGTAAGCAGTTGCCCGAAATGTGTTTTAAAATACGCGTCAAGTCCTTTGGTAGGTTCATCCAGCAAAATAATATCGGGATCTTTTAAAAGAATCATCGCAAATGCAACTCTTTGCTGCTCTCCGCCCGAAATGTCATAGGGGTGCATTGAAAGAAGCGTCTTAAGAGAACACAGCTTAATTACATTTTGCAGTCTGTCACTTTTATTTACAGGCGGTATGTCAGCTTCGGACAATATATTTTCAAGTTCAAGCATAACGCTCTTCTGTGAAAAAAGCAAGCGTGGATTCTGAGGGAGCAGTGCTGTGCGTTTTGCAGTGTCGATTTTAATCTTTCCCCTGTACGGTTTGTTAATTCCGGCCAATATATCGGCAATAGTACTCTTTCCGGCTCCGTTTGACCCCAAAAGAGAATATATCTCACCTTGCATAATCTTCAGCGATAAGCCTTTAATTACGTCATCACTGTTTTTTTCGTATCTGTAAAAAACATCCTTAAGTTCAATGCACACCTGCTTTTCGGTCAAGGACGCGGAAGCACATTCGATGGTATTTATCTGTTTTTGCGTTGATAACCACTCTCTTGCACCGCGTATTGTAAGAGGACAATCTCCCGTTTCGCCGTATTCGTAAAAAAGCCGGGCAGAAGTCGGGAGTGCAAAATACATATCATTTTTATTTTCAGCAAGGATTTTGCAAACACCATGCGGAGAGTCATACGAAATAACCTTCCCGCTTTGCAAAATGCAGACCTTGTCTGCAATTGAAAAAATATTTTCAGTCCTGTGCTCGGACATAATAATCGTTGTTCCGAGTTCACGGTTTATCTTTTTTAATGTATTAATAAAATTATCGGCAGCAATCGGATCAAGCTGACTTGTCGGTTCGTCAAGCAAAAGGACGGACGGACGCATAACCATTACGGAAGCAAGATTCAAAATTTGTTTCTGACCGCCCGAAAGCTCAGATACTTTTTTATGAAACCAATTATTTATACCGAAAAATGATGCCATTTCTGCAACGCGCGAACGAATTTCTGATTTTGGCACTGACAAATTCTCAAGTCCGAATGAAAGCTCATGCCATACTTTATCACACACAATCTGATTTTCGGGATCCTGCATAACATACCCTATTTTTTGCGCCTGCTCAAGTGCAGTGAGATCATCTAAAATTTTACCGTCTACGGTTATATTTCCGCTCATGCAGCCGCCGGGTACAACCGGAGGTTTCATGAGACGAAGAAGTGTGGTTTTTCCGCATCCCGATTTGCCGCAAAGTAAAATAAACTCTCCGTCGCCTATCTCAAGATTAATATCAGAAAGTGCATTAACGGCACAGTTCGGATAAGAAAATGTTAAATTTTCGATCTTAATTTTTTCCACTTTAATGCCTCCTTTATTTCAATTACATGCGGCAAAAAGCAAAGAAGAACATATATAATAATCACACTTATACCGTATGGCGAAAAATCAGCCGTTTTAAAACCGGGAAAAAAGCGGCTGTGAAAACAGCCGAAAAAAGCTCCGGTTACCGTATATACGTCAAATACAATAACCGTACCAATAACAGCCAAGTCCCTCTTATCCAAGATATAGTTAGAATATGCAGTCCTCTTTGCGCAGCCGAAGCCGCGGCATTTCATGCTGTCGGATGTTTCTATCGAATTTTCAAGACTGTATGATATAATAACCGAAAACAGTTTTATATTACTCTTTAATTTTTTTAATACTCCTTTTTTTTCTCCGTTATCAAGACATTTTTCTGCACGCCTGATTTGCCTGAATTCCTGTTTAAATTTCGGGACAAAACGCAAAACCATTGAAAATATCAGCGAAAGTGACGGCAACATATTACCGAATATGCACATAATTTTATCGGAGGTCATAATTTTATTAAAACACGAAAACCAGCATATAACCGAGAAAATCATCAAAGATGCAAATATGCCGTAAAAAACCGACTCTGCCGTAAGAGGATTTCCGTTCGGAAAGTATGCAAGTATTGTTATTCCCTCATGATTAAAAAGCGGATTTATACAAGCCGTTATTATCATAAGCGGAAAAATCAGCAGAAAATTTGTTTTCAGGGCTTTTTTTCCGAGAAGCATTGCGGAATATGAAAATCCCGATATAAAACTGACTGTCAAAACATACGGATTCATGAAAACAACCGTAAAACATATCACGGATAAAAAATAAACAAAATTAACAATCGGGTGAAAGCGTGCAAACTCATTCATCTTTTTGCCCTCCGTTTAAAGAGGCATTGTAACCGCCGACGTCAATTCCGAGATTGCATGTATATACCCACTCTATTTTATCATTATTTTTCAAAGTATATTTTGAGCAACCGTAATTCGGAAAGCTCCCGTTGACGCTGTACATCCAGCCTGACAGCTCGCCGCAGTCAAGTTCATAAATATTTGCTATCCCCTCAATATAAGCACTGTTAAAAACAGGTGTTTTCACAAATTCAAGATGAATTTTATTTTTTTTCATTTCACGAAGCAATACATTAAAAACCGTCTCACCTTCATTAAATTCAACATTTTTTTCGGAAAATATCACACCGTCGGACGGAATTAACTCTCTTTTTTCGGGATCAAGTAAATTCATATTATTTAAAATCGTGCTGCATTTTACGGAAAGCTTGCATGTCAATGCAGTGTTAGGCTCATTTGGGATTATATTCTCATTACTCGATTCGGCTGCATTTTTTTGCGTCTGATCAATACTTTCATCGGGAGTTATAGGTTGCTGCACACCCGATACACCGGATGCGTTCGTACCACCGTTTTGCTTTTCGGATGCTGCAATTTCTGCCGCAAGACGCAATTTTTCATCTGCATTCATATTCGGTTTTGCAGCTTCAATCAACTCATTTCCGGATGAATCGGCCGATTTGATGTCAGAATCAGATGATTTATTATCTGCCGATGAATCAGACGCAGCATCGGAATATGAAATATTATCCGTATTTTTATCTGTCGAATCGGATTTGTACGAATACTCATCGGTTTTTTTTACGTTATCGACAGACGTATCGGGCGCAAGGAAATATGCGGCTGCCAATACGGCAGCAACAGTAAAAAATATTAAAATTTTATTTAAGTGCTTTTTCATATCGTTCACCGTCCGCAACAAGTAAAATTGTGGTTTGTCTGTTTATTCAAAGCAGATTTGCTCTGTCGAGAATGTTATACAGTATCTCCGCCATTTGAGATCTTGAAACATAGCTGCACGGATTTATTCTCATGCCGTCCGCTTCTATAATTCCCTTATCTATGCAAAAAGTTACAGAATCTTTTGCCCACGAACTGACAGAGGTATAATCCTCGTAAACAGATAGAATATCGCGCATATCATCGGAAGTATATGAAGCGTTTATACCGCAAAGACGAGCGGCACGAGCAGACATAACAGCCGCCTCCTGCATTGTTATCAGCCCGTTCGGAGAAAAAAGCTTATCACTCACTCCCTTTATAATACCGTATTTATATGATGCCGCAACACTTGCAAAGAACCAATCCGTTTCGGATACATCATCAAAAATCTTCTCTGCATTTGAAAAAAGAGAAAGACTGCGTGCCGTAAGCGCAGCAAATTCGGCACGGGTTATTGTTTTTTGGGGTGCAAATTCGGTATCGTTGATTCCGTTTACGATATTTCTCGATGCAAGGGCTTCAATTTTATTTTTTGAACCACATTCGGAAATATCGGCAAAGGTTTTAAAAGCAATAAACGGACGCTTTTTCACAGCGGGATTTTTCCCCGGCAAACCGTAATCCTGCGAATTGTTTTTTTCGTAATTATTATTTGAAATATCACTCATATCAAAAACATATGTCTTACCGCTTTGAACTCTGTTTGCCGAAACAATAGCATAAAGAGCTTGTTCGGTTGACATAATATTATTATTGTTATCTCCGATTACATGCCTAAATCCACCATTTTTTGTGCTGTAGTTTACAATATTATCAAATACGGATTTGCCGTTCTTTACAAACCTCGGATCAACAACCGATACAGAAAGCGCGGAAAGCGCAGTCAAAACCTGTGCTGCACTTTCACAGTTTTCCTCTCCGTAGCTTACATATCCGCCGTTTGAATTTTGAGACGATGATAAAAATTCAAGTGCATTTTCCAAAGATGATGAAACTTGAGGATTATCTTTGTATCCCGAAAGTGCGCAAAGTGACATCGCCGTAATATCGGGATCAGATACATCACCCTCCGAAAAAGACCAACCGCCGTCAGAATTTTGATGCGACAAAATATATTTCAGATATTTTTCTTTGATTTCGGATTCGTTGACTTCATATTTGCCGCTGTCTAAGGCTATAAGCGCCCACACGGGACCGTTTATCCCCTGCCAAACAATTTTATCAAAGTCACATAACGGAGATATAAGATCATATCCGCACACATCACGCGGATCTTTACCTATGGCCGTAAGAGCAAGAACAACTCTTGAATATTCGGTATATTTGCGTTCATGAAGTATACCGCTATGATCTTTAACATATTCACATACATTTTGATAGTATTTATCAAAGTATTCCCGATCTATATCAAGTCCGCTTCTTGCAAGAGCTATTACAGACCATTCACCGCCAACGGATGCAACAGTCGGGTTCGGCACGGCAGACATAATATAGTCTGCGGTAGTTCGTATTACATCATCATAGCCTGCATCGCAAAAAGCCGATACCGGCATAAGCGACAAAACAAAGGCCATTACAAGCACTGTTATTTTCTTTAACATATTTCCTCCGCATAATAGTACATAATAATAAAATTGTATCATATTTTGCATTTATGAGCAATACCAAAAACAAACAAAAAATAATAGTAAATAAAGCAAAAAATATTTTTATCATTACAAAACGGACGGCTGTATATATCAACCGTCCGTTTTGCAAAATTAATTTATTTTAAAATCACTTCAATTACCGGAACCGTAACATTAGGTTTAACTGCCGGTATTTTAAACACACACAAATTATCGGATTCTGTTTTACCTGTACTGAAATGGTCTACGCCGTTTGTGAATAAAATCTCGCTTCCGTCATGCAGAAACTGTGCATATTCAACCTTATCATACAAATTTTCAAACTCTAAATTAGCATACGGATATTCAGTAAGATGTATGTAAAGTCTTTTTTCGTCATTACTTTGAGTAAGTCTGCATCCTCTGGGTGTTTTAAATTCAGGCTCTGCCATTGTGCAGCCGTAAATCGAACGTGAATTGTATTTCATCCAATCCGCATAAACTTTAAGTGCATCTTCGGCTCTGTAGTCAAAATATCCTCTTGATGTAGGGCCGACATTCATGAGCAGATTTCCGCCGCAGCACACAGTATTTATCAGCATATCTATAAGCATTTTCGGCGATTTCCATGTCATTTCGTCTCTGTAGTAGCCCCATGAACCCGAAAATGTCTGGCATGCCTCCCAAACAAGGTATTCACCAGTATTTTTATCTTTTAAGAACTGCATGGGCTGATACTGCTCGGGTGTAGAAATATCCTGTTCAATTTCGGTTCTGTTATCAATTATAATATGAGGCTGAAGATTTCTTGCTGTTTCTATAAGTTTTTCAGCTTCCCAAGCATCTTTGCCTTTGCCACTCATCCATTCTTTGCCGCCCTCATTGTCATACGAGAAATCAAACCACAAAATATCTATTTTTCCATAGTTTGTGAGCAGCTCGGAAACCTGATTTCTCATGTACTCGGCATATCTTTTCATGTCTCTTCCTTCGTTCAGCTGTTCGGCATTTTCATCATCACGTCTCGGGTGAATCTTATCCACCGTAAAATCAGGATGATGCCAATCTATAAGTGAATAGTAAAAACCTACATGCAGTCCTTCTGCCCTGAAAGCATCAACATATTCTCTTACGATGTCTTTACCGTACGGTGTATTCATTACATTATAGTCTGTATATTTTGTATCAAACAGACAAAAACCCTCGTGATGCTTTGTAGTAAGAACAACATATTTCATTCCGGCTTCTTTTGCACGGCGTGCCCATTCTTTTGGGTCATACATATCCGGATTGAAATGTTTAAAATACAGGTCATATTTTTCTTCGCTTATTTTTTCTACACTTTTAACCCATTCATGTCTTGCAGCCATAGAGTAAAGACCGAAGTGAATAAACATTCCGAATCTGTCATTTACAAACCAGGATGTATCTCCCGGAGTTTTTTTGGTTACATAGCTTGACATAAAAATTACCTCTCTTTCAAAAAAATATTGACTTTTTAACAAAAAAAGTTTAATATATAAATATGTGTTTTGCATAATGATTTTATCATATAAACACTTACCTTACAATGTATTTTTTAGTTAGAAATATGGAGATTTTAACATGGAAATAAATATGGGAAAATTTAACGAAAATATAATGAAAACAAAAATCATATACAGCGGAGTTGCAAACCTGAACCAAAAATGGAATTACCATAATGCATGTGATCCGTTTTCTCGCCTGTATTATGTCATAAGCGGAGGAGGATTTTTGAAATACGGTGACACAACGGTAGAAATGAGCAGCGGAAATGTATATCTTGTGCCTGCATTTTTGAGATTTTCATATTGGTGCGAAGATAAAATGGAAAAATTGTATTTTCACATATCCATGACCAAAACAGACAGATACGATTTATTATCGACCGTGAACAAGGTGCTTTCAATGCCTTTTGATACCGATAAAATTCGCAGCATGATCAAATTATACAATTCGGATGATTATATTTCCTTTTTATCACTCAAAAACAGCATCTGGAGTACAGTAACAAGCTTTTTTAAGAGGTATGACCTACCGAAAATACCTATAAATAATTATTCCGAAACAATTAAAAACACAATAGAATACATCAATAAAAATGCAAAAATCAACTTAAGTGTTTCTGAAATTTCAAAAAATTTATATTTATGTGAAAGTACATTAAGAAAACATTTTAAAAATGAAGTCGGTGTTACCGTGGGTGAATATGTTGATACCGTTGTTTTTTTCAAAGCAAAGGAAATGCTGAGTTCAAAAAGTATTTTAATCGGAGAAATAAGTGAAAGCCTCGGATTTTGCGATCAGTTCTATTTTTCAAGGCGATTTAAAGAAAGATACGGTAAAACGCCGAGCGAATACCGAAAAGAGTTTTTTATATAAGGCATAACGTAAAAACGGCACATATACACTGAATTTTGTATATGTGCCGTTTGGTTTTAATAATTTTATTTTACGTAATCTTTAAGGCTGCAGTTTGAATCTTTGATAAGACTGCACATTATTTCGGCAAGTTTTTCAGCGCCGTAGAGATTTACATGCGTTGCATCGTCTCCTTTTCTTACGTTTCCGTAGTGGTGACTGATTTGTTCATCGGTAAATGCATAACCGAATTTGCCCGATTTCAAATCAGATTGATATATGTGGAAATAATGGCGGACATAGTCCCTGCCCTCCGCAACTGTTGCATCGGTGTGCTCTGCCATATAATTTTGGTACATATTCTCATATGTTTCGGATAGCGTTTTGCCAAAAGGTACGCAAGCAACACCCTTACTCTCTGCAAAATTTCTGCAAACTTCACCGCGTCTGCCCCATCCGCCGGAAATTGAATATGTCCAGCCGTCACTGCTTCCGTCCGAACCGCCCCATATTGTCGGAGTTGAATACAGGGGCGTTGCACCGGCATTTACGGTGTCGTTATACATTACTTCAAGATTCTCAATGTATCTGTCCTCAGATATATTACCGGAGCCGGAGTCATTAATACCGAGACCGACAAGAACATAATCTCCCGGATTTATCAGATCTTTAAAGCTGTCCCATGTATAATAAACCTGACTTCCGCTTACACCTTTATTTTCAGGATGAACAAAATGTTCGGTTGTCCATCCGCTGCGCGCCCTGTTATCAACGTTTATTCCGTCTAAAAACTCACTCATATAATATCCCCATCCCTGATACGGATAAACCGTGCCGTAGGTTGAAGATGTCGGGAACGTTGTATCGTAAGTCTGACACAGGGAATCACCTACAATATAGAGCGTCGGTGTATAATCCGATGCAACACATGGAACTTTATTTGGGGTGCAATATGGTTTAACATTTTTATCGGAATTAATGACAAACTGCTTTATATGCGAAATACCGCTTTTATCGGGAACGGTTATGGTCTGAGAAATATCAGCTGTATTAAATCCGCCGGGGACCGACTGCGGAGTCAATTCAACAGCAAGAATACTGCCGGAGTCGGAATACAGTGCACTTATTAGATATACGTTAATAACATTTTCCGTATTATTTACAACCTTAGCAGTTGTATTAAAGCTTTCACCGGCTTTAACGTTAAACATTCTTCCGCCGTCTGCAGAAGTATTCACAAAATCCACGGTTACATATCTTCCGCTTGCAACAGCTTCACAGAGCCTGTTATATTCACTCTGAACGCTTGACGCAGATGCAAAATTCTTATTCATTAAACCTTTATAAACAAGTTCAAAATCTGTGATTTCTGCGTTATCAGTCAGCGTAATTGAACCGTTTGATGCATAATAGTCAAGATAATCCTTCACCTGATTTACTGTTGTTGCACTGTTTATTGCCTCTTCCAACGGCTTGTCGGATGTAATTTTAACATTTGCAATATAATGATTTACCGAGCCTGTCACCGGCGTAAAAGTGCTCGGAGCATACGTTGTATCGGAAGCATCATGACTTTGAGCTATCCACATGAACTGGAATGTGCCGAAATTTCTTGAGTAATTATCGGCGTCATATGTACACGTTGTATCGGCATAGTAGGTTGTTCCGTTAATTATTACGGTATTAAAGCTGCACTTATTCACATCATTAAATCCAACGTTAGTTATTTTTGTGTGATATGCATCGGTATATCTCCATTTTCTGTCAGACTGGCTGTAAGACGGAAATTCAACTGCTTTAAACTCGCCGCCGTTTTCGGATATATACATACTTTGCGTAAGATTTTTTAAATCTATGACATTTTTGACAGTATACCACTTTTGCTTTTCAAGCTTCACACCTGACCATCCGGACTGTGAATCCATCAGATACGCCGTGTTTCCTCCGTCTGTAGATTTGGTAAGGCCGGCAATGTTTATCCATCTTGCGCCTACTCCGCGTGTATAAACATCGTGAGACACACCGGCTTCATCTTTAACACTAACCTTTGAAAAACGGGCTTCGCTTCCGAAAACACCGCGCCATATCTGGTTTGACGTTGTATTGAAGCTGTCGGCGTAAATATCGAAGGTAACAGTTGAAAAGCCTTTGTTATTGCTTGAAAGACCAATCGAGGTTGAATCTGTGCCGTAATAGTTATAACCGTCAACTTTTTTATCAATCAAATTAGTTTTGTTGTTTGCAGGGTTTCCGAGACCTGAATACGGAAGACACAAAACCTTATTTTCCGAGTTGATCGGATCATCCGTTACAAAACCGTTTGAAAAGTCTTTACGGCTTGCAAAGTCACTTGTATACACTGTTGCAGGTTCAAACGATGCATCCGATATCATCGGAACACACACCGATAATCCCAAAAGCATGCAAAGACATACAAGTGTTGAAACAATTTTTTTCATAATATACATCTCCTATCACATCTATTCAAAAAACATTATATCACAAGATTGGTTTTTAAACAATATTACCGTTAAAAAAATCCACAAATCAATAATGATTTGTGGATTTCAAACAATAATTATACTTATATTTTATGCATTTTGACAACACGCTTATTCATTCAGAAGATCCATAAATTCTTCACCGGTTATTGTTTCTTTTTCAATAAGATATCTTGCTATGCTGTTAAGTTTCTGCATATTTTCCTGAATAATGCTCTCTGCCTTTGAATATGCATCACCGACAATTTTAACAATTGCACTGTCTATCTTTGTTGCCGTCTCATTTGAGCATGAAAGAGATGTATCATCACCCAAATATGCATTGTTAAGTGTTTCAAACGCTACCATTCCGAATTCATCACTCATTCCATAGCGGCTGACCATCGCTCTTGCAAGCTTGGTTGCCTGCTCAATATCATTTGCGGCGCCCGTAGTGATTGAGTTAAACATAAGTTTTTCGGCAGCTCTGCCTCCGGTAAGAGTAACAATTTTATTGAAAACTTCTTCCTTTGTCATAAGGAACTTTTCATCTTCATCAACCTGCATTGTATAACCGAGTGCACCGGATGTTCGCGGAATAATTGTTATTTTATGAACCGGAGCACTGTTTTTTTGTTTTGCGGCAACAAGAGCATGCCCTACCTCGTGATAAGCAATAATCTCTTTTTCTTCTTTGGAAACAACCATTCCCTTGCGCTGATAACCTGCAAGTATAACTTCCACGCTCTCTTCAAGATCTTCCTGCTCTACCTCAATACGGCCGAATTTAACTGCACGAAGAGCGGCTTCGTTTATTATATTTGCAAGTTCTGCGCCCGACGCACCGCTTGTAGCATTGGCAATTGCCCTGAAATTAACATTGCTTGCAATATTAACTTTTTTTGCATGAACCTTAAGTATTGCTTCTCTGCCGCGCATATCCGGAAGTTCAACAGGAATTCTGCGGTCAAATCTTCCGGGACGGAGAAGTGCTTTATCCAATGAATCGGGGCGGTTTGTAGCCGCAAGAATTACAACACCCTTTTTACCGTCAAAACCATCCATTTCAGCAAGGAGCTGATTAAGAGTCTGTTCTCTTTCATCATTGCCGCCGCTGAACTGACCGTTATCTCTTTTCTTTCCTATGGTATCAATTTCATCTATAAACACAATACAAGGCGCTTTTTCATTCGCTTGTTTAAAAAGGTCTCTAACCTTTGCAGCACCCATGCCGACAAACATCTCAACAAATTCCGAACCCGAAATAGAGAAAAAAGGAACATTTGCCTCACCCGCAACTGCCTGGGCGAGAAGCGTTTTACCTGTTCCCGGAGGGCCGACAAGAAGAGCTCCCTTGGGAAGCGACGCGCCGATTGCTGCATATTTTTTCGGATTATGCAAAAAGTCTACGATCTCCGTAAGAGCCTCTTTTGCCTCATCCTGACCCGCAACATCGGCAAATGTTTTTCCCGTCTGCGCTTTAACATATATTTTGGCATTGGCTTTGCCGAAAGACATTGCATTGCCGCCGAAGCCGCCTTTTGCAAACTGCTTGCTGATAAATCTCCAGAATATTATCATTATGATAATGGGAATACCGTAGCTTAAAAGGAGTGACAAAATCGGCGACATTTCCTGTGCTTTCACTTTTGTAAACTTAGCGCCGGATTTTTCAAGCCTGTCAACAAGTTTTTCATCATTCATAAGTCCCGTACTGTAAACCTCGGTGTTATTAATAACATTATACCCTCCGAGAACAAGACCTGTAGGCTTTTTCATATCTTCATCTGCGGAAGAACTTTTCAACTTATAATAGATCGTATCGGTTTCTATCTGGACCTCTTTAACATTGTTTTTTGAAAGCTCCGACAAAAATTCATCATAGCTCACTTCTTTAACATTGTCTCCGAAAAGAAGCGGAAACACGAGATAATTAAGTAAAACTATAATCATTATGGCTGTTACAATATAAAATATTTTCCCTTTTTTATTGTTCATATCGTTCATCCTTTTTTGGGATTTAACACATTACTGTATTATGTCTTATTTTTATCTTTTAATACACAGAGAGACCGTTGCAAAAAGATATAAATCTTCTGCGCCGGCCCCCGCATTAATTATTAATTTTCAGCTTCTTCGTTTATAGCGTCTTTTCTGGAAAGATTAAATCTGCCCTGTCTGTCTATTTCCATAAGTTTAACTTTTATTTCGTCACCTTCGGAAACAACATCTTCAACCTTTGCAACACGGTGATTATCAAGCTTGCTGATGTGAACAAGACCCTCTCTGCCCGGCAAAAATTCTACGAACGCCCCGATTTCGATTATCTTTACAACCTTACCGGTATATATCTTGCCGACTTCAGGTTCTGCAACGATTCCTTCAACCGTTTCAAGAGCTTTTTTTGCAGCTTCGGCATCGGTTGTAAGAATAAATACCGAACCGTCATCTTCAATATCAATCTTGACACCGGTATCGGCAATAATCTTCTGAATTGTCTTTCCGCCGGAACCGATAACGTCTTTGATCTTATCAACAGGAACCATAGTCGTAATAATCTTGGGTGCATATTCAGAAAGCTCTGTGCGCGGTGCATCTATAGCCTTAAGCATAACTTCATCAAGAATGTAGTATCTTGCGTCACGTGTTTTTCTGAATGCTTCTTTAATTATGTCATAAGTAAGTCCGTCTACCTTTATATCCATCTGAATGGCTGTTATACCCTTTTTGGTACCTGCAACCTTGAAGTCCATATCACCGTAAAAATCTTCAACACCTTGAATATCTACCATGGTTAAGAAATCATCGGAATCGGGTTTTGTTATAAGTCCGCATGATATTCCCGCAACGGGAGCCTTGATCGGAACACCGGCATCCATAAGCGCAAGTGTGCTTCCGCAAACGCTGCCCTGTGATGTTGAACCGTTGGAGCTTAAGACTTCGGAAACAAGCCTTATTGCATACGGAAATTCATCAACACTCGGAATAACAGGCTTAAGAGCACGCTCTGCAAGAGCACCGTGACCTATTTCTCTTCTTCCGGGACCTCTTGACGGCTTTGTTTCACCTACGGAATATGAAGGGAAATTATACTGATGCATGTATCTTTTTGATGTTTCCTCATCAAGACCGTCTATTGTCTGCGATTCGGATACGGCACCCAATGTTGCAACCGTAAGAACCTGCGTCTGTCCTCTGGAGAAAAGTCCGGAGCCGTGAGTTCTCGGAAGTATACCTACGCTTGCGCTTAAAGGACGAATTTCGTCAATCTTTCTGCCGTCTACACGCTTATGATCTTCTATGAGCCATTTTCTTACAATTTCCTTTTGAATTTTATAGAATATTTCATCAAGCTCGGCATCTCTTCCTTCATATTCTTCGCCGAGATATTCCATAACTTCATCGGAAAGAACCTTCATTCTTTCGTCTCTGATTCTCTTATCGTCGGTATCGATAGCGGCACATACCTTATCATATGAATATGCATAGACCTTATCAAACATATCATGGTCTACTTCATGAGCTTCATATGCAGCTTTTTCTTTGCCTACAGCAGCAACGATTGTCTCTATAAAATCGCATATTTTTTTAATTTCACTGTGAGCATAAACGATTGCGTCATACATAACATCTTCGCTTACTTCATTTGCTCCGGCCTCTATCATGACAACTTTCTTTTTTGTTCCGGCAACAGTGACATGCATCTCGCTCCTTTCTCTCTGTTCGAGAGTCGGATTGATAACAAATTCACCGTCTACAAGACCTACAATAACAGCACCTACGGGGCCTGCAAAAGGCATCTCAGAAATTGATATGGCAATTGACGCACCGTTCATTGCGCAGATTTCGGGAGAATTATCAATATCTACCGACATAACTGTCGTCACAATGCCGACATCATTACGGTAATCCTTAGGGAAAAGAGGTCTTATGGGACGGTCTATTACACGGCTCGTAAGGATAGCTTTTTCGGAAGGCTTGCCCTCACGTTTTAAAAAGCCGCCGGGAATTTTGCCGACAGAATACATCTTTTCTTCATAGTCAACACTGAGCGGAAAGAAATCCACTCCGTCTCTCGGCTTTGCGGAAGCGGTTGCTGTTGCAAGAACAACGGTATCACCGTATTTTACAAGAGCGGATCCGCTTGCAAGCTGAGCAAGTTCGCCGGTTTCAACACAAAATTCTCTGCCGGCAATAGTGGTTTTAAATGTTTGTTTCATTGCTTTTCCTCCTTGAGTTTTATCGGGAAAAACATCTTATAATTTAGCACTTAAATATATGTCTTATAAAAAATAAAACGCATATTTAATTGCTAAATGGAATAAGCGGTTATTCCCGATTTTTTGAATTTTAGCAAAACAGGCAAAGTGCAACCGAAATGGCTGCACTTTGCCGGCCTGAATAAACTACTTTCTGATATTGAGTCTTGCAATAAGGCTACGGTATCTTTCGATATCTACTTTAGCGAGATACTGCAAAAGACCTCTTCTTTTACCAACCATTTTAAGAAGTCCTCTTCTTGAGTGATGGTCTTTCATGTTGGATTTAAGATGTTCCGTAAGGTGGTTGATACGGTAAGTAAGTATAGCAACCTGAACCTCCGGGGAACCTGTGTCACCCTCATGTGTAGCGTATTCTTTGATAATTGCATCTTTTGTTTCCTTAAGCATCGGAAACACCTCCATTTATAAATATTTGCCATATCTCAGGCATCACCGCACAGCAAAGAATTCGGTCGGAGAATCCGCAAACCCTTGCCGTGGGTTATACAACGTTCGTTATTATATCACAAAATATTAAAAATGTAAATACATTTTTGAAAATTTATGCAATTTTATTTTACAAGTCTCGCTGTATCCTTTGCAATCATAAGTTCCTCATTTGTGGGAATTATAAGAGTTTTCACAGTTGCATCCGGAGCGGAAATATCTCTTTCACAGCCTCTGCAGTTATTTTTCTCTTTATCAATCTTAATACCCATAAATCCGAGATTTTCGGTTATCTGATCTCTGAGAATTGCCGTGTTTTCACCGATACCTGCCGTAAATACAACAGCATCTATGCCTCCCATAGCCGCAGCATATGCGCCTATGTATTTTGTTATGTCGTATGCAAACATATCAAGAGCAAGCTTTGCTCTTTCATTTGTATCCATAGCCGCTTCAAGATCTCTGAAATCACTGCTGATGCCGCTGATACCGTCAACACCGGACTTTTTGTTAAGAATTTCAATAACTTCTTCGGCAGTAATATTTTCTTTTTCCATAATATATGTAACAATTGCGGGATCGATATCACCGGAACGCGTTCCCATAAGAACACCTGCAAGGGGAGTAAATCCCATGCTTGTGTCTACGGAATGACCGCCTTTTACGGCAGAAACCGAAGATCCGTTACCCAGATGACAAGTTACAATTTTTAATTCTTCAAGGGGTTTGCCGAGAATTTCGGCAGCCCTCTGAGAAACAAATTTATGGCTTGTTCCGTGGAAACCGTATCTTCTGATTTTGTGTTTTGTATACATATCATACGGCAAACCGTACATAAATGCTTTTTTCGGCATTTGCTGATGAAAAGCCGTATCAAAAACAGCAACCTGCGGAATACCCGGAATTGCCTTTTCGCATGCCTTTATTCCGATTATATTTGCGGGATTATGAAGAGGAGCAAGCTCTATGCACTCGTTTACGGCTTTCATAACCTTATCGTCAATAACAACTGAATCCGCAAATATTTCACCGCCGTGTACAACACGATGCCCTACAGCATCTATATCTTTCATATCAGATATTACTCCGTGTTCGGGGTTTGTAAGGGCCTCAATAACCATTGAAATTGCAGCGGAATGATCATCCATGTTTTTTTCAACAACGTAATCTTCTTTACCAGGAACCTTGAGAGTAAGCTTGGCACCATCAAGTGCAATTCTTTCGCAAAGACCTTTTGCAAGAACTTTTTCTTCCTCAATTTTGATAAACTGATATTTTAGTGAAGAACTTCCTGCATTAATAACAAGAATATTCATTTTATTATACCCACCTTTAATATTATTTAATCGTTAGCCTGAGCCTGAACACATGTTATTGCAACTACACCTACTATATCATCACTGCTGCATCCTCTTGAAAGGTCATTAATCGGTTTTGCAATTCCTTGTGTAACAGGACCGTAAGCTTCTGCTTTTGCAAGTCTCTGAACAAGCTTATATCCTATATTGCCTGCATCAAGATCCGGGAATACCAACACATTGGCTTTTCCTGCAACCGGTGAACCGGGTGCTTTTGACGCTGCAACACTCGGGACAATTGCCGCATCAAGCTGAAGTTCGCCGTCAACCGTAATGCTCGGATATTCTTCTTTACAAATCTTGAGAGCCTCTACTACTTTATCGACATCGGCATGCTTTGCACTACCCTTTGTCGAGTGAGAAAGCATTGCAACAAGAGCTTCTTTCTGAGCAAGAAGTTCAAATGATTCGGCAGAGCTTGCAGCAATTGCCGCAAGCTTTTCTGGATCGGGATTCTGTTCAAGACCCGAATCGGCAAAAATAAATGTTCCGTCTGCACCGTATTCGCAATCAGGCACAACCATAAGAAAGAACGCCGAAACAAGCTTGACACCGGGCTTGGTTTTGACAATCTGAAGACTGGGACGGAGTGTGTTTGCCGATGAATGACATGCGCCGGATACTACACCGTCGGCATCTCCAGCTTTAACCATAAGACATGCATAGTACATGTAGTCCGAAAGAGCCTGTTTTTTCGCTTCTTCGTATGTAAGACCTTTATTCTTTCTGAGTTCAACAAAAAGGTTTATATATTCTTCGGTCTTTTCGTAGTTATGCGGATTAATAATTTCAGCACCCGAAATATCAAGTCCCCTGCTGTTAGCTTCAATCTCCTCAGGGGTCCCGATGATTATAAGATCTGCTATGTCCTCCTTAAGAATTTTTTCTGCCGCCTCAAAGGTTCTTCTATCCATAGATTCCGGCAGCACAATTGTTTTTTTGCATTGCTTTGCTCGCATTTTAATACTGTCTAAAAATGCACTCATTGTTATTCCTCCAACTTACCTTTTTAATAATAATATTTCAAACAAAAAACATTATACACCTATTTTCCTGATTTTACAAGATAAAAATTGCTTTTTTTCTGCTTTTTTTAATATATGTATTTTGTTAAAGGTGTATATTGTATTTTTTTTGGTTTTATAATAGAATATGATATATGTAATTTTATGCGCAGTAAATTTATTATACGGAGGTAATTTCAATGGAAAGAAAATCTGCCTGGAACAAAATAAATGATAAAGAGATTGTTTTTAGATTTTGCGACGATTATATAAAATATCTGAACAATTCAAAAACAGAAAGGCTCTGTGTAAGTTATTCAAGAAGACTTGCTGAGGCTGCCGGTTTTAAAGATATCGGAAGCGTTAATAATTTGAAACCGGGATCAAAAGTTTATAAAATAAACAGAAACAAAAATATTGTTCTTGCCGTTATCGGAAAGGACGATATAGAAAACGGATTTAATCTTGTTGCGGCACATATCGACAGCCCGAGACTTGATCTTAAACAGATTCCCTTGTATGAGGACAGCGGTCTTACGCTTTTTAAAACGCACTATTACGGTGGAATAAAAAAATATCAGTGGACAGCAATCCCGCTTTCACTTATCGGCGTTGTTGTGCTTGAGGACGGCACCGTAATCGATGTAAATATCGGCGAAAATGAAGATGACCCTGTTTTTACGGTGACTGACCTTTTGCCGCATCTTGCTTCGGAACAGATGGCAAAGAAAATGAACAGCGCGTTTACCGGAGAAGATCTTAATGTTCTTGCAGGATCAATTCCCTCTGATTGTGAAGAAAACAAATACAAACAAACTATCATAAATATTTTAAAGGAAAAGTATCAATTCGGCGAAGACGATTTTATAAGTGCAGAGCTTGAAATGGTTCCTAATTTTAACGCACGCTCTCTCGGGCTTGACAAATCAATGGTTGCATCGTACGGTCAGGATGACAGAGTATGCGCATATACCGCCCTTAAAGGTATTTGCGATACAGAAACTCCCGAAAGAACATCAGTATGCTTTCTTGCCGACAAAGAAGAAATCGGCTCTATGGGAAATACGGGAATGCAGTCAAGATTTTTTGAAACCTTTGTATCAAACCTCTTGTATAAAATAAACGGAAAATACTGTGAGCTTGCAGTTAAGAATATGTTTGAAAAATCAATGTGTCTGTCGTCTGACGTAACGTGCGGTCTTGACCCGACATATAAAAGTGTTTCGGAACCGATGAACACGGCGTATATCGGCGAGGGAGTTGCATTCTCCAAATTTACCGGAGCACGTGGAAAATCGGGCACATCCGATGCAAATGCAGAGTTTGTTGCAAAAATCAGAAAAATATTAAACGATGCCGATGTTGCATGGCAAATGACGGAGCTCGGTAAAGTTGACGCAGGCGGCGGCGGCACGGTTGCGCAGTTTATTGCAAATCTCAATGTAGATACCATTGACTGCGGTGTTCCGCTTCTCAGCATGCATGCACCTTATGAAGTAGCAAGTAAAATTGATGTTTATATGGCATACAAAGCATACATTGCTTTTTATTCTGCAAAATAAATACAATACACATAAAGAACCCGGATCATATGGAATTCGGGTTCTTTTATGCGAAAATTACAAACCGACATTGACAAATTGTATGTATTATACTATAATAGTTATACTTACAATACGTATGTTTGGGGGTAGCAGCCTTGAAAAAAATTTTTCTAATAGTAAATCCGAAATCAGGAAAATTAAAGGGTAAAGATGCTTTATTTGATATTATTAATACAATGAGTAATAACAACTGTATTGTTACAACAAAAATAACCGAAAAATGCGGTGATGCCATGAATTATGCCAAAAGCGCATGCGACAGCGGCATATTTGACAGAATTATATGCTGCGGCGGAGACGGAACTCTCAGCGAGACGGTTGCAGGAGTGCTCAGAAGTGAAAATAAAACTCCCGTGGGATATATTCCGTGCGGAAGCACAAATGACTATGCAAAAAGCATAGGGCTTTCGTCTGATATTGCCGAAGCTGCAAAGTATGCATGTACAAAAGAAGCTTCAGAAATCGACATCGGCAAAATCGACAAGAGGTATTTTAATTATATTGCATCGTTCGGCGCATTCACTCAGGCATCTTACAATGCGCCGCAGTCATTGAAAAATATGCTCGGGCATATGGCCTATGTTCTTGAAGGAATAAAGGATCTGACAAAAATCAAGGCAGTGAACATGAAAATAAAAACAGAATCCGGAAGCACCGAAGGTGACTATATATTCGGCGCCGTTGCAAATTCAACTTCTATCGGCGGAATAGTAAAACTGAGTGATTTGATAGTGAGTCTTAACGACGGGGAATTTGAGGTTTGTCTTGTAAAGAAACCAAGCAATCCTGCCGATCTTGTGCGGATTATACGCGGAGCTCTTTCGGCTGATTTTTCATCACCGTGCTTTGATTTTTTTAAAACAAAATCAATTGAATTTGAAGTTCCCGAGAATATGCCGTGGTCGCTTGACGGTGAAAAATACGTATCGGGGTCAAATGTTAATATATCGGTTATTCCGAGAGCCGTTAAGCTTGTTCTCTGAAACATAACATCACCGGGCAAAATTCTTTTGCACGGTGATGTCTTATCACTTGAAAAGATATATTTTTATGCTTTTGTTTCGCAATACATGCATCTGTAAACTTTATTTTCGGGATCGGTAAGGTTAAAAATCTGATCTATCTCACGTTCTACGGACGTAACGCATCTCGGATTTTTGCACTTTAAAACATTAACAAGTTTTTTGGGGATTACGATATTCTGTTTTTCGGCAAGCTTTCCGTCTTTAATTATATTTACCGTTGCCTCGGGATCAACGTACCCTATTACATCAAGATCAAGAGTTATGTCATCATCGATTTTTATAATATCCTTTTTCCCCATTTTTCCGCTTGCGGCATTTTTTATTATTGCAACCGAACAGTCAAGATCTCCCAAGCCGAGCAGACTGTAAAGTCTCATGGCATTGCCGGCTTTTATATGGTCTATTACAATTCCGTTTGTTATTGAATCTATATTCATCTTTCGCTCTCCTCCAACAATTTAAGTATCAGTGCCATACGTATATATTTTCCGTTTTCCGCCTGCTTGAAATAGCATGCTCTCGGATCGGAATCAACGTCGGTGCTTATTTCGTTTACCCTCGGCAGCGGATGCATTATACTGAGCGTTTCCTTTGCCTTTTTCAGTTTATCTTTTGTTAAAATATAGCTGTCTTTAAGTCTGAGATAATCCTCTTCATTAAAAAATCTTTCCTGCTGAACCCTTGTCATGTAAAGTATATCAAGATCCGAAATAACACTTTCAAGGTCCTTTGTCTGTACATACTCTATTCCTTTTGCTTTAAGAACATCTTTTTTCACATAACTCGGAAGCTTAAGTTCATCCGGAGATATCAGTACAACCTTAATTCCGCTATATCTTGAAAGAGCATTGATGAGCGAATGAACCGTTCTGCCGAATTTTAAATCTCCGCAAAAGCCTACCGTAAGGTTGTTGAACCGTCCTTTTTCTCTTTTAATAGTAAATAAATCCGTGAGAGTCTGAGTCGGGTGGCTGTGGCCGCCGTCACCCGCATTTATCATGGGAACAGTTGCCCCGAAAGATGCAACATATGCCGCACCCTCTTTCGGATGACGCATAGCTATGATATCGGAATAGCAGCTTACAACCCTTACCGTATCGGATATGCTTTCACCTTTTGAAACAGATGAGCTGCTGGCCTCTGAAAAACCTATAACCTGTCCGCCGAGTTCATACATTGCTGCTTCAAAGCTTAGGCGCGTCCTTGTTGACGGTTCAAAAAAGAGTGTAGCAAGCTTTTTTCTTCTGCATTTTTCAGCATATTTATCGGGGTTATTTATTATGTCGTTTGCTGTTTCTATCAGATTGTCTATTTCCTCGGTTGTAAGATCAAGTATGTCAATTAAATTTCTCATTGAA
The DNA here is from genome assembly GCA_934463165.1 of uncultured Clostridia bacterium. Lineage (GTDB taxonomy): Bacteria > Bacillota > Clostridia > UMGS1810 > UMGS1810 > RGIG1828. Next base: position 24,634 of record CAKSJG010000001.1, on the reverse strand, counting down.
CGTTACCTCCTATCCAGCTTTCATCATACGGATCATCTCTGAACGATATAAGACGGGTTTTATCTTCGGGTTTTATATAACCTTCATCCGCCGCTACGGATACAACGGCATCAAAATCCGTGAGAGATATATTTTTTACATCGGCATTTTTGAGATTATCTATCCCCTTTTTCATGCCGTATGTAAATATACTTACGATTCCCAATACATCAGCTCCCGCACTCCTGAGCGCTTCTACAACCTCTATTACGCTTCCGCCGGTTGATATCAGATCCTCAACAACAACAGCCTTGTCGCCTTTTTCAATCCTGCCCTCAATTCTGTTTTGCCTGCCGTGATCTTTGGCGCCGGAACGGACATATCCCATCGGCATATTAAGAATGTGTGCTGTTATTGCTGCATGCGCAATACCTGCCGTTGATGTTCCCATAAGAACCTCGGCATCCGGATAATTCTCTTTTATCAGCCTCGCAAGCCCGTTTTCGATATTTGTACGGACATCAGGGGCTGTCAGAGTAAGTCTGTTATCGCAATATATGGGGCTTTTTATCCCGCTCGCCCAAGTGAACGGATCGTTCGGGCTTAAAAATATTGCCTTGATTCTAAGCAGGTCTTTTGCAATTTGTTGTTTCAATTTGATCATCCTTTCCGTTTAAATTAATCAATAAATTCTTTGACGCATTTTTTGTATGCTTTAACAGGATCGTCGGAGGCTGTTATCGGTCTGCCGACAACTATGTAATCGGAGCCCTCGGCTTTTGCCTGTGACGGGGTCATTACTCTTTTCTGATCTCCTGTTTCTCCGAGTGAAAAGCGTACTCCGGGAGTCACCGTCAGAAAATCCTTTCCGCAGGTCTCATGCACCTTTTTGGCTTCAAGGGGTGAGCAGACAACACCGTCAAGCCCCGATTCTTTTGCATTTTTTGAATAATGCATAACAACATCATCCATATCCTTATCAATGAGCAATTCATTTTTCAATGCGTCTGAATCCGTTGACGTAAGCTGTGTAACTGCAATAAGCAAAGGCCTTGTGCCGTCAGGTCTTGTTAAACCTTCAAGAGCAGCTTTCATCATTGCGCCGGCTCCGGCTGCATGCAGATTACAGATATCAACATCAAGTCCCGACAAAACTGCCATTGTCTTTTTTACGGTATTCGGGATATCATGAAGCTTCAAATCCAAAAAGATCTTGTGCCCCATGGCTTTTATTTTTTTTACGATTTGCGGCCCTTCTGCGTAAAAAAGCTCCATTCCGATTTTCACAAACGGCTTTTCATTTTCAAATTTTTCGAGAAAACCGTACACCTCATCAGCAGAAGAAAAATCACACGCTACAATAACATCCTTACCCATTTAACGCACCTCCGATTATATTTTTCAGACTGTCTATATTATATTTTTTCATTACTTCGGGCAGTTCTTCAATTATTTTTTTGCAGGCAAACGGATCTGTCAGATTAGCCGCCCCTATTTCAACGGCGGTCGCTCCGGCAAGCATCATTTCGATAACATCCTCGGCACATGACACACCGCCCATTCCCACAATCGGAATACCGACATTTGACGCAACCTGATAAACCATCCTGAGAGCTACGGGGAAAATCGCCTTTCCCGAAAAGCCTCCCATTTTATTTGCTATAACACATTTTTTTGTTTTAAGATCAATCCTCATGCCGAGAAGCGTATTTATAAGGCTTATACCGTCTGCACCGGCTGCTTCACATGCTTTTGCAATCGAAACTATATCCGTTACATTTGGCGAAAGCTTTATTATTACAGGCTTTATGACATTCTTTTTGATTTCTGCCGTGACTTTTGCCGCCATGTCCGGATCGGTGCCGAAGCTCATTCCTCCGCCGTGAACATTGGGGCAGCTTATATTTATCTCAAACCAGCCTATCTCTTCGCATTTATCAAGTTTTCGGCATGTTTCAACATATTCTTCGATTGAAAATCCGCTTACATTTGCCATGACTTTTTTATTAAAAACTTTCTTTAGCTTTGGTAATTCTTCTGATATAACTTTATCTACACCCGGATTCTGCAGACCGACGGAATTTATCATTCCGCCGAAGCATTCGGCAATTCTCGGTGTCGGATTTCCGAAGCGCGGATCTTTTGTGGTACCCTTAAATGAAAAGGTACCCAGAATATTAATATCGTAAACATCGGCGAACTCGTAACCGTATCCGAATGTTCCGCTTGCAGGTATGACAGGATTATCAAGCCTTATGCCGCATAAATTCACATCTGTTAATCCCATAATATTTCCTCCTTTTTCATGACGGGGCCTTCTTTACATATTCGTTTATACCCGGTAAGAGTTTTGCATGAGCAGCCCATGCACGCACCAAATCCGCATCCCATGCGCTCTTCAAAGCTGAGTTCTCCGCTAACCGACGATTTTTTGTAAACGGCACGAAGCATCGGTTCGGGACCGCATGCATAAAAGTATGTATATGAAATGCCATCCGTTATGTCGGTAACAAAACCTTTGGTTCCGAAAGATCCGTCAACAGTTGTTATGTGTACGTCGGATCCGATTTTTTCAAACTCATCTTTATAAAATATTTCATCTTTATTATTAAATCCCAAAATAACCGTAACATGTTTACCCTGTTTGATAAGTTCTTTTGCCAGATAGTACATAGGCGGCACTCCGGCTCCTCCGCCGATAAGAAGAGGCCTGTCTCCCGAAAAAGATAAGTCGTATCCGTTTCCGAGTCCCGTCAGAGTATCAAGCATGCCTGATTTCATATGTGACATAAACTCTGTGCCCTTACCGACAACTTTATATATTATCACCAGACGGTTATCATAAATATCACATACCGATATCGGACGCCGCAGGAAAAAACCGTTAAGCTTAATATTTATAAACTGACCGGGTTTTATGCCGTCCGTATTGCCTGCCAAAGTCATTTCATACGTATTGCGGGCTATTTTTTTATTATTTGCTATTACAAAAAATTCTTGTCTCATCGTATCACTTGCTTTCTGTTATGTAATTTGAATTATTAAAATAAGCTGTAAGAAATTTTGCCGTTACATACCGCAGCAATGCATTTGCCGAAAACCTCTCTTCCCTCAAACGGCGTCGCTCTGCCTTTTGACAAAAAATCATCCGAACTGATTTTATACTTTTCGTTAAGATCCCATATTGAAAAACCTATGCCCGAATATATGGAAAACCTCTTTCTCGGAGAATAAGACATCAGGTCAATCAGCTTTTCAAGAGTTATTGTTTTTTTAATGACAAGCTCTGTATACAGAATCGGGAACGCCGTTTCAAGACCTACTATGCCAAACGAACTCTTTTCAAGCCCAAGTGATTTTTCATCGATGCCGTGCGGTGCATGATCGGTTGCAATCATATCTATCGTTCCGTCTTTAATCCCTTCAATAAGGGCAAATCTGTCGGATTTATCCCGAAGCGGCGGATTCATCTTATACCTGCCGTCTTCACGTATATCACCGTCATCCAAAACAAGATAGTGAGGAGCGGTTTCACACGTTACATCCGCACCCAAAGCTTTATATTTTCTGACAAGTCCGACACTTTCTTTGCATGATATATGGCATATATGGTATGAACAGCCTGTTTTCAGAGCAATTTTGAGATCTCTTTCAATCGGCTTCCATTCGCTTTCGGAACATATTCCCCTGTGGTTATTCTCCTTTGCATATTTACCGTCGTGAATATATCCTCCTCGAACCAATTCATTATCCTCACAATGAGACGCAATAATCTTGCCGCATTTTTTTGCTTCAAGCATTGCACTTTCCATAACTTTTTCATTCTGGATTCCCTTACCGTCATCCGAAAAAGCGACGGCATATTCGGAAAGCGCGGCAAAATCTGTCAGCTCATTGCCGTTTTGTCCGACAGTTATTGACGCGTAAGGATATATATCTATTAAAGAATCACGTTTTATTATATCAATCTGTTTTTTTATATTGTCGACATTATCGGGAACGGGATTCAGATTAGGCATGGTGCATACACACGTATACCCGCCGTGTGCAGCGGCACGGCTCCCGCTTAAAATTGTTTCTTTGTAAGAAAAACCCGGCTCACGAAAATGCACATGCACATCGCAAAAACCGGGAAAAACAATATATTTACCGCTCTTTACATTATCAACAACAAATGAAGGCAGATCGTATTTTCTTAATGCTTTTATTATATTCTCTGTCATAACTGCACCTCCCGACGGATTGTTTTATTAACCGTAAACATCAAAAAAACCTTGCTGATATCAGCAAGGCATAATTTCAGTGCATGAAAAATAAGCATAAAAAATGACCTAATCTTGCCGATATCTCTGTATCGTTTTAAAGATTATTTTTATATTGACTGTATTATATCACATATTCCGTTGTTTGTCAACACAAATTTATTTTCAAACAAATTCAAAATAAATCTCCCAAACAATATAATGTCTGAGAGATATATTTTTAAATCAGAGTAAGTCTGTAAGCCGGGTTCTGTATCAAACAACTATCTATCTAGAGCATACATTTCTGCATGCTTCAAGCCATCCGATGACGGCCGAGCAAGCCATTGTCATACTCGGATGTTGCATCAGGTGGGGTTTACACGCCGATCCGATCTCCCGAATCGCGGTGAGCTCTTACCTCGCCTTTTCATCCTTACCGCTTAAACGGCGGTTTTTTTCTGTTGCACTTTCCTTAGAGTCGCCTCCACCGGGAGTTACCCGGCACCCTGCTCTGTGATGCCCGGACTTTCCTCATTCGGCAAATAATGCCGCCCGCAGTTGTCTGACTTACTCATAATGCGGATGACAGGGGTCGAACCTGCACGCCGGAGGCACAAGAACCTAAATCTTGCGCGTATGCCAATTTCGCCACATCCGCAGATATATTTAACTATGACATAATACCACACTTTTGTGTTAAATGTCAAGATATTTTAAAAAATATTTCACTTTTCCGTTCAATTAATTACGCACCCGAATATTATAAATATTACGGGTGCGCAGTAAGCATCTTACAATAAATTTATCATTCCCGATTCATGGAATTTCCGCACTTCGGACAATAGTCATAGTCTTTATCGTTCTTCTCGCCGCATACCGGGCAAACTTTTTTGCCTGACATATCATTTATTTTTTCCTTTAAATTCTCATATTCCGATTTAAGCTCTGTTATATTGTCGCAAAGCTTGGAAATATCGTCTTCAACATTTCCGTTTTCATCACTGTTGTATACAAGCTTTCCGATTTTTATATATTTTTCCTCAATATCGGTATTTATTTCCGAAAGTCTGAATTTTGCTTTTGCCAATTCAATCATATTGCCGGAAACATCTTTAGCCTTTGACACAGTCTTTGTGACATTTCTTTTGATTTTATTAAAATTAATATTCATAATATAAACATCTCCCGTATAATATTATTCATATAAAGGATACTTCTCGGTCAAAGCTTTAACTCTGCTTATTACTTCTTCTTTCTTTTCTTCAAAAGAATTAAGAGTTAATGCAATAAGCGCCGCAATTTCTTTCATGTCTTCTTCTTTCATTCCTCTTGAAGTTACGGCAGGTGTTCCGAGACGGACACCGCTTGTTATAAACGGACTGGTCGTCTCAAAAGGAATTGTATTTTTATTTGCGGTTATACCGACTTCGTCAAGCATGTGCTCGGCGGCTTTTCCCGTAAGCTCGGTATCTCTCAAATCAAGAAGCATCAGGTGGTTATCCGTACCGTCGGAAACAAGCTTAAAGCCTTCATTCATAAGCGCTGCAGCAAGAGCCTTGGCATTTTTGACAATCTGCTTCTGATAATCTTTAAATTCATCAGACAATGCTTCTTTCAGGCATACTGCTTTAGCAGCAATAATATGCATAAGCGGTCCTCCCTGAATTCCCGGAAATACTGCCTTATTGATAAGTTTGGCATGTTCTTCTTTGCACATTATCATTCCACCTCTGGGACCTCTGAGCGTCTTATGAGTGGTTGTTGTTACGAAATCCGCATAAGGAACCGGGCTCGGGTGAAGTCCTGCCGCAACAAGGCCTGCAATATGAGCTATGTCTACCATGAGATATGCGCCGCTCTTTTTTGCTATATCCGACAATCTTTCAAAATCTATAACCCTCGGATATGCACTTGCACCGGCAACAATAAGCTTCGGCTTGTTTTCAAGAGCAAGTTTTTCAACAGCATCATAATCAATAAGTGAATCTTTCTCGCTTACGCCGTACGGAATAACATTAAAATATTTACCCGATATATTTACCGGACTTCCGTGTGAAAGATGACCGCCGTGCGACAAATTCATTCCGAGTACCGTATCTCCCGGATTTAAAACAGCAAAGAATACGGCAAGGTTTGCCTGAGCACCGGAGTGTGGCTGAACGTTGGCATGCTCACAGCCAAAAACCTCTTTTGCTCTTTCTATTGCAAGATTCTCAACTATATCAACATATTCGCATCCGCCGTAATATCTTTTACCCGGGTATCCTTCGGCATATTTATTTGTAAGCGGTGTACCCATTGCCTCAATAACAGCATTGCTGACAAAGTTTTCGCTGGCAATAAGCTCAATTTTATTTCTTTGTCTGTTCACTTCAAGTTCTATTGCTTCGGCAATTTCGGGATCAATTTTACGAATTTCCTCCGTACTGTACATAATACATACCTCCTATATTTTATATTATAACTATTATACAATTTTTTTGAAAATATTGCAATACTATTTGTTTAATAAAAAATATGTTGAAATAAATGTATGTTTTGTGTTATAATTACATTATGAAAAAGATTGCTGAGGAAAATGAAAAATGTTTAATAGTATTTTATACTGTAAGTGTCAGGAGTGTATGACGGTATTCAAAATAAAGAATAATATAATTAATTCTCTTATTCTGGAGCACGAAACACAAAGCTATGACAACTTTCTGAATAATAAAATTAATTGTGTACACTGCAAAAAATGCAAATCGGATCTTACATTCGAAACAAAAATGATAATATATGACCGTACGGATAAATTTGCAATATATGTTGATCCCACAAAAGAATCAAACATAGATGACAGCATCCCCGATTTTATTACTGAAGACGGTTTTAAATACAGAAAGGTGACATATCAGGCAGAAGCAATTGAAAAAACACGAATATTCAGAGACAGGCTTAACGACTATGATGTTGAATATATAAAGCTTTTGAATTTTTCGGATGATGAGGCACTACCTTTTGAGGATAAAAACATAGTATATTATTCATCCGATGGAGATACATACACTTTTCATGCGATAAATCATTTGAATAAAATTACGGGAATACAAATCATTGATGTATCGGATATGCATTTGAAAAAGCTGCCCGATGATGACAAAAGCAAATGGAATGTCGTAAACAGATATACAATCGAAAATTATTTGAAATGAGGAGACAAAATGAAAAAAATCAAAAACGCAATTATCGGTCAGTCAGGCGGCCCGACGGCGGTTATAAACGCTTCGCTTGCAGGGGTTATAAACAAATATCTGAGCCTTGATAACCACGGAACAATTTACGGCGCCGTAAACGGAATAAAAGGGCTGCTGCGCGGAGATATTATTGACCTGAACGGTACTTTTTCAGACGCGGAAAATATTGAACTGCTTAAACAAACTCCGTCGGCATACCTCGGATCTTGCAGATACCGGCTTTCTGAAAACAGCAATGATGAATTTGAAGCGCTTGAAAAATTCTTTAAAGAAAAAAACATAGGTTATTTCTTTTATATCGGAGGAAACGACTCTATGGATACGGTATTTAAACTTTCGAAAAAATTTGCGGAGGGAAATATAAAAACAATTGGAATACCGAAAACAATAGACAATGATTTATGCAGCACCGATCATACCCCGGGATACGGAAGCTGTGCGAAATATATTGCTGCCGTAACGCGGGAAATGGCACTTGACGCGGGCTGCTATGACATAAAAAATGTTCTGATAGTTGAAATTATGGGAAGAAATGCCGGCTGGCTTACCGCTGCATCGGCTCTTGCCAGAAATGAAAAAATAAGTGCTCCCGACCTTATATATCTGCCTGAGAGACCATTTGACAATGAAAAGTTTTTATATGACGTGCGCAAAAAGCTCCTTAATCAAAACACCGTAATCGTTGCGGTTTCCGAGGGTATCAGATATGCCGATAATACATTTGTCGCATCGAGCGATTCGTCTTCCCGTTCGGATATGTTCGGGCACGGTCAGCTCGGCGGAGCAGGCAAAAAGCTTGAATATCTTGTGCAAAAAAGACTCGGAATAAAGGTAAGAAGCGTTGAACTTAATATTGCTCAGAGATGTGCGGCTCACATATCTTCTCTTACGGATATTACCGAAGCATTCCGCTGCGGCGAAGAGGCCGTAAATTATGCTTTAAGCGGAGAATCGGGAAAAATGGTCTGCATGAAGCGCGATGAATCGGATGATTATAATATAATTTATGAATGCAGCGAAATAAGCAATATAGCAAATTGTGAAAGAGTCGTTCCCGATGATTACATATCTGAAAGCGGAAACGACGTCACTGAAAAATTTATTGATTATATTGCTCCTCTTGTTGCAGGTGAAAATAAAATCACATGTGTTGGCGGACTGCCGATACATATAATAAGATAATATCTACCTTTGACTGATATAATGCGGTTCATCATCAGGAAAAATCAATTCATCGATATCCCCTATTATTCTTTTGTGTTTTAATTCGGCGATTGTTTTTTCCTTGATATTTTCTTCTTTTGAATTACATGAATCCTGCTCTTTCAAAATACTCATTCCTTTCATAATGAATATTATATTCATTATGATACAAATAGATACCGAAAAGAAAGGAATTTTATTTATGAATTATAAAAAACTGAAAGATATGAATATATCGGATATAATTCTGGGTACCGATTATTACGGCATGAAATATCCGCGTGAGACATGTTTTGAAATAATGAAGTTGTATTTATCCGAGGGAGGAAACATGATTGACACCGCAAGGATGTATTGCGGCGGAAAAAGTGAAGAGACAATAGGCGATTTTTTGAGAATAAACAATCTTACCGACAAGGTATACATTGCGACCAAAGCAGCACATCCTCCGCTTGAAAACATGAGTCAAAACAGACTTTCACCGGAAGAAATAGAAGCGGATACAGACAAAAGCCTTAAAGCACTGAAACGGGATTATATTGATCTTTTGTGGCTCCACAGAGACGATGTTAGGGTTCCCGTATGTTCAATAATCGACACGCTTGACGCTTTGGTTAAAAAAGGAAAGATACGTCATTACGGAGCATCAAACTGGACCGGAAAAAGAATTGCCGATGCAAATGAATATGCCAAAAAAATTAATGCGGAGGGATTTTCGGCATCGCAGATACAATGGTCTTTGGCAAAGCACAACGGCTCGGATGACAAAACGATTGTAATCATGAATGATAATGAATATGAATTTTACAAAAAAAGCAAAACTCCGGTATTTGCGTTTTGTTCACAGGCAAAAGGGTTTTTTGAAAAATATGCCTTGGGGCAGCTTTCCGAAAAGGCAAGAGACAGATTTTTAAATGCCGATAACATTAAAACCTTTGAAAAACTCAAGCAAAAATCCATAGATACCGGAAAAAGCATTTCGTCACTTTCTCTTATGTATTTAACCGAAAACAAGGATTTTGACACATTTGCAATAATCGGACCGTCAAATCCCGAACAACTTAAACAAAGTCTTGATATCAGATAATAAGTCACAAAAAAATATCGGCTCATTACCGGAGCCGATATTTTTTCAGTCAAACATTACTTTCCAATCATCATTAGCTTCAAAACACATAAGAATCTGTATTTCGATTGCACAATCAAGAATTTTACCGTTCATTTTACACATGACCTATATCAAACTTCTCGCCTGCATTTTCCATGTCATCGGGTATAAGCTTATCATCAAAATGGATCATAACATTTTGCGATTCAAGCTTAGACTGCAAGGTTTTTACATCAATTTTATATATCGGTGTTTTGGTATCTATAGACTGACAAGCCGCAAGACCGGCTGCCTGACCCGTTACTATTGCGGGAGGAATAACTCTTAAAACATCCCAGCCGTATCCCTCTGCACTTGCGCTTCTTCCTGCTGTTATCAGATTGTCAAAACCGTCTTTTACAAGTGTGCCGTACGGAACTTCATATAAATAATCTTTTCTGTCAAAATCACATATAGCCGAAATCGAATCGTCAAAATGCTTATATGCATCGTCTGCCGAAAAAGTGTGATTTCCGTCAAGATGTCTTGTTGTTCTGAACTGCGGCATTGTCGGAACGGTTACAACATCACGGTCAAACCGCTTGTCATTTTTTATACTTTCAAGAGCTTCTATCTGATTTGTAACAACGTATCTTGAGATATCTTTCGCATCCGTTCCGCTGTAATGTTTTATGTTTTCGGGGTGGTTTCTGCCGTAGAGATCTGCCTTTCCGCCATTTATCCATCTGTAAATTTTTCCTATGTTTTCTTTTTCCGCAGCTTCTTTACATGAATTGATATTTGCCGCAAAAGAAATGTATGTATGGTAGTTTTTACCCTGAACCGTCGGAACACCGGCTCTGTATAATACGTCACAGTCTCCTGTTGTGTCTATTATAACGTCTGCCGTATAATACTGTGTACCCGATTTATTTTCAACTATAAGACCGCTGCAGTGACCGCCGTCCATGACCGGCATTGAAACAACCGTATCAAAAAGTAAATCTACACCCGCACCGTGTAAAAGCTCGGTAAACTGCCATATAAGAATATTAGCCGAATATTTGCATATCAGACGCGTTTTTGCTTTTTCACCCGGATCACCGTTTTTCCATTCGTCGGGCATATTATCCCATCCGTATTTTCTTGACATATGCAAAAACTCATCTGCCATACCCTTTATAATCTGAACTCCGTGTCCGTTACACATAGGTACAAAAAGGTTTATAAGTCCTATTGTTGCAAGACCGCCGAGGTTGATTGTTTTTTCCATGAGGATAACTTTCTTGCCCTCACGTGCTGCAGAAAGAGCCGCCGCAACACCTGCCACACCCCCGCCTGCAACTATAACATCATAATTTCCGCATACCGGAATGTTTTTTGTCACCGTTATACATTCTGTCATAATAAAATCCCCTTTACCATATTACAAATTCCGACATATACACGGTATACCTGTCTCCAAATGATACACCGGTCACATAGTCAATATTTACCCTGACCGCATCTTTAAATTTAATTCCGCATCCGTCAAAGCATTGCATAACGGCTATATTTTTATCAATACCGGTAATTCTGCCGACATAATAGTCTATGGCATCTTCAAAGCTGCATTCGACGGTTGCGGTAATTTCGTTATTTTTTAAATAATCAAAAAGCGATTTAAAGTCTTTAATATCAAAATCGATATTGCATATACCGAGCAAACCCTTTTTGTTATATATCATATTGTTGAATTTCAGCGATTCATTTTTGGAGCATGTATCTATTGCGGTTATATCACTGTTCTTAAAAACCTTAAATCCGTCAACATAAAAATCATTTGTATACTGCCCGCAAAAAAGCTTATCCGAAATTCTGATCGGATTCATAAGCGTTGAATACTCGTCGATTCTTTCTCTGTATACTTCGGCAAGCTCACTTTTATTTACCTTTTTTCCTATTGTATTTATTATTTCTTTATAAGTCATAAATGTTTGCTTTTTGCCGCCGAAGCGGCAAAATCTCCTTACACATAAAAGTATTGTATACATTATACAAGCCTTGCCGTAAAAAGTCAAGTTTTTGTGACAAAATGTAATTTTAAAGTTATTTTGCATACTTTGACCAGTTGTCAAGATTCAGAATGTTATCATATGATCCAAGATTTTCGTTATTACTGCAGTTTCTTATTACAATCGACACGCTCGGATTCTTAACGGAAGCTGAATAAAGGTAAAGCTTTCTGTAGGCTTCGTTTGTATAACCGGGATACGCATTGTTGTCATAAGGAACGGGAGATGTCGGAAGAGATACGGCATTCATCGTCTGCCATGATACATTAAAATCACTCACGACATCAAGTCTTATACGTTTATCTCCTGAGCAGATATATGCAATTTTCGGATTGCTTTCATCAATGACAATTTGCTGCTTTGTTGTTATAAAAGAATAAAACTCCACATTATCCGACGTTTTGATTTCATCACGCACAATTACCGTTGATCTGTTATCCGTAAGCGCAAAACCTCTTTTGGCACTTTGAGCATTTTTTGCATATGCCTCGGTCATATCAACAATTGCGGAAGCACCGTTTTCGCCTGATGAAAAATCTGTAAATACAGATTTAGCACTTATAACCTGGTCAGCATCAGAGTCGGGATTAAGCACGGGAACATTATGGGATTCAGCACGGTTTCTGTAATATTTAAACCTTTTATTTGCCGTATATATCCACAATTCTTCTTTGCCGTTTTCATCTTTTGCTTCATAGTAATATCCTCCTATGTCACAAATCCATCTGACGCCTTGAGAATCAAGAACATACTGACCTATATCCAGATGACCGTGACTCGACAAATTATCTCCGCCCTTTGCACCGATCCACATCGCATCGTTTTCCCACGAAGAGCGCATGTATACCACGGGCTCGTCACCGTCAAATTTATAATCAAGCTCAAAGTCCGATAAATTGCAGTCGGAATTTGCGGATTCATAATCATAAAGCAAAAATCCGAACAGACCCCCGCCGTTTGATTTTGAAGCAGCATATTTTCCGAATTGAGGGACGGAATATATATTTCCGAGCCAGAACATACATGGGTCAACCACCGCCGACGCACCGCCGTCACTGTAGTTAAAGCAACCTGTCGGTCCGTTTGAATATATCGGGAAATAGCCCGTGTTTGAAAGCCCGTCCATATCCTTAATACCAAAATCCGTGCCGCAGCCGTAAGTAAGAGCAGCGTCAATATAACTGAAATATCTTGTGGCATATGACCAATATCCCGGGCCCTCGGGGAAAGCTCCCTCGGGGAAATATTCATTAAGACCTCTCGGCAGTGTAGCTATTATTTCAGAAACAAGTTCACTGCATACGTCAGCATAACCGGGCTCGTCGCAAATTGCAAGAGCCGCTGCGCCTATTCCTCCGCCGCATACAAGCTGCCAGTTGTTGGTACTTGTTGAAATACCTTTATTGTTCCTCCAAAGATTGAGCGACGGCTCTATTGCATGAGTCGCTATTGCATTTCTTATAACAGACTTTTCGTATTCATTCCAGTCATCGTACAAAAGGTCATAAGCAAGTGCAAATGAAAAAGCAGCTTCAGCTGTACAGAGATAATGGCTCGGGTTCCAATCCTTCCATGATGCCATAACTTCAATTGCATGGAAACACCTGTTTTTATATTTAACGTCACCTGTCAGCAAATATGCCATGGAAAGTGTTCTTATCATTTCTCTTTCCGTTGAAACCAATCTTTTTCCGTCGGGTGTACCGTATACGGAATCTCCCTTTTTCAGAGCGGCATCGGCAGAAGATAATATACTCAGAGCCGAATTTGAAAGATAGTCCGATTTGTTTCTGTTATATAAGCTTAAATTCTGCTCAAGCTTCTTTTTGGTTGTTATCAGACGCGGATGAGCATTATCCGGATTGTTTTCTTTAACAAGCTGTGCAATATTGTATTTAATTTTTGACATATCGGCCTCGGGTATATTTTCAGCTATCGGGGGATTATCAATATTCATTGAATTCTGTCCTTTCGTAAGATAGATTCGTTTTATGTATATTTCCGTATCATCGCTTACAACCGCATTTCCGTAACGAGCCCACATATTAAGCCCCGAAATATTTCCGAACCCGAGCGGTAAGCGTGATTGATTAAAATCATCGGATTTTGACGGATAGCCGGGGTTATACTTGAATTTTAAAGTTTTCCACTCCCCTTCAAAATCTACCATGTGATTGGCACTGTAATAATCAGCGCCGTCCGTTTCACTGTTATCTGACATTGCCACCCAATAAATTCTGTCTCCGGTTGCCTTGACGCTGTACATCTCAATATTAAGTTCACTGTACAGCCTCCAATCAACTCCGTTCGGAGTTGATACAGTAAAATCTTTTACACCGTCGCCTCCCTTCATATGAGCACATGAAACATCTCCTATTGATGAATATTCAATTTTTTTGTCATCACAGTTTTTTTTGTCGGAAAAATCTATGAGTGTAACGGAAGAATTATCATAATAGGTTTTGGATTTTATCAGGGGCCGAAGTGAATAATCGGAAATTGTCATAATTTTTACATAGTAATTGTCGTTTTCTCCGGATTCAAAATACCAGTTTAACGTTTTTGAACTTTCGCTTGAATCGATTTTATATTTTATAATATCCTCAACAGAATTTCCGTGATATAAAACCGCATAAATACTTGAATAGTCAAATGTCGCGCCGTATACCGACAGACTGAATGTCAGATATCCTTTATTATAGGCGACATCCGTATTAATGCTGGAATCATCCAAAAAGTTCAGCGCCAGGTATTCAAATATATGAGCATCGGATTTGAAATTTTTTGCAAGAATATCTTCGAGAATATTATCATTTATCAATTCACCGTACAGTGAATCCGATATCATATCGGCATCTTTGTATTTTGCAAAAATATCGGCAAGGCTGTTTTTATCCGGAGCCGAATTTACAGCCTGATAAAGCGGAGTATATGAAGTTACCTTTATATTATCAACAAGATTTGATACAGATGAGTTGCATATGAAATTAACGGCACTTATTTTGTCAAACATATAGCCGTTATTTTGGTTGTAAATACTTCCGCTCTTCACTGCACCGTCATATAAGTATGTTTCAACATATTCTACATTACCATTGGAATTATAATGCGGCATATACAGATTTTCATACTCGGATTCGCCGCTCTCTCTGAAACGGATATTTAAGGTTTTTTTGCTTAGATTTAAAATAATTTTCAAATCATACCACTTATCAGGATCAAGCCTTTGCTTGCACCAATCACCGTTTTTGGGTGATACTGTGCTCATTCGGGTAAGAGTCATAATTTTCACGGCTGTGCCGTCATCGGCATTGACAGCCGTAATTGACAACCCCGGCTGAACCGGATGGACAACTGAAATATCTGCAATTATTATGCCGCTGTCGCACTCTGTCGGTACGGTTATGCCCGAACGGGCATCACAATAAAAAGAGCCAAGTGCAGATATACCGGTGCTGTTCGGTATTATCGAGGAATTTGAAAAAGGGTAAGTGTTTCCGTCTTCAAAATCATATGTAACCGGTTTCGGCTCGGCAAAAGCACGGATCTTACCAATACTAAATACGCTTATAAGCAAAATAAGCACAAGAAAAAAAGATATTATTTTGTTTTTCATAAACACACCCCTATTTTATTTATTCTCACAATCTGTATATATTTTATATTTTATACGATATTTATACAAAAGTCAACACATTTATTGTCGTAAATTACATAATATTTTTTCTGCCGGTTTGACAAAAGAACAGCATTGTAATATAATATCAGCATAATACAGCACAAAATGTTATCAATTGAAAAATAAACGGAGATACACTATGCACCCTATAAAACATTTCAGAGTAATAACAAAGCACAGACATATGGTAATATATCATTGCATGAAGGCGGGCATATTTCTGCAAGGTCTGCGCCATGATTTATCAAAGTATTCACCGTCCGAATTTATACCGGGGGCAAAATACTTTACGGGAACAAAAAGCCCGAACGAAAGCGAAAGAAGAGATATCGGTTATTCCAAAGCATGGATGCACCACCAGGGCAGAAATAAACACCACTTTGAATACTGGCGCGATTACAACCACGAAAAACGAATTATTATGCCCGTAAAAATGCCGTACAGATATGTGGCGGAAATGTTTTGCGACCGTGTTGCGGCAAGTAAAATTTATCAGGGTAAAAATTTTACCGAAAAACACCCCATTGACTATTTTATGAGGTCAAAGGCAACACGCCCGATTCACCCCGAAACATCGGACGAACTGGAGCTGCTTTTAAGAATGCTTGAAAAGGACGGAGAAAAAAGAACATTTGCATTTTTGAAAAAAAGAATAAAAAGCAATTACGAATACTGACGGATGTGTTAATGTTAATTGTCGGCAGATACAATAATTACACACACAACATAACAAAATCAATTTTATTTATAGGCGAATTACACAAAATAAAAACATAACCATTGTATATTTCTTCTGAATTTGATTGTTCAAAACTTAAATTTATTGACAAATTAATCCATTTTATTTATAATATAGTAAAACATGTATAGAAAAGAGGTTTCGTAATGGAGATCACAGGTATTAAAGTCAAAAAAATCGCTACAGACAGTAAGATGAAAGCGATTGCCTCGATAACAATCGATGATTGTTTTACCGTTCATGACATTAAAGTCATCGAAAACGGGGACAAAGTTTTTGTGGCTATGCCAAATAAACGTCTGAAGGACGGCACATTTAAAGACGTTGCACACCCGATCAATTTTGAAACAAGAGCTATAATCGAAAAAATCATTTTAGATGCATACAACAAAGCGGAAATTGAAGAATAATTTTTCAAATACATAAAAATAATCTGTTATGTAGCTCAAGGGCTGTAAAAAACTGTATAAAGTTTTTTTCGGCCCTGTTTTTATTTTTTAATAATTGTCCATATTTAAAAAAAGATATTGTAATTATATTAAAATTGAGTTATAATATAGTGTAAATGTAAAAAGGAGGTAATTTTTCAATGCACGAAAAAATTCTTGAAATACTTGAAAGCGACTGTAATCTGCCGCTCGAACAAATTGCAATTATGGCGGATATGACGCCCGAGGCTGTCGCCGCGGAAATAGATGAACTTAAAAAAGAAAAAATTATTCTCGGAAATAAAAGTGTAATTAATTGGGAAAAAACAGGCAAAGAATGCGTAACCGCGCTTATAGAACTCAAAGTTACACCTCAGCGCGGTGAAGGCTTTGATAAAATTGCCGAGAGAATATATAAATTCCCCGAAGTAAAATCACTTTACCTTATGGCGGGAGCATTTGATCTTACGGTCATAATAGAAGGAAAAACCATGAAAGAGGTTGCCCTTTTTGTTGCCAACAGGCTTGCGCCGATGGAATGTGTTGTAAGCACGGGAACACACTTTGTGCTGAAAAAATACAAATACGAGGGCATTGTCTTTGAAGACGAAGAAAAAGACACAAGACAGGTGATAACATTATGAATACATTTAATCCGGATAAATTTATAAATAAAACCGTTACCGATATGCAGCCGTCGGGAATAAGAAAATTTTTTGACGTGGTAAATCAGATGGGTGACGCGATATCTCTCGGTGTCGGCGAGCCGGACTTTGCAACACCCTGGCATATAAGAGAAGCAGGTATATATTCTTTGGAAAAAGCAAGAACGTATTATACATCAAACTCCGGACTTGCAGAGCTCAGAGACGGTGTCTGCGAATACGTAAAAAAATTTAATTTAAATTACAATCCCGATGAAGTTTTAATTACAGTCGGCGGAAGCGAGGGCGTTGACCTTGCAATGAGAACCGTCTTGCAGCCCGGAGATGAAGTGATAATTCCCGAGCCGTCTTTTGTATGCTATAAACCGTGTGCAGCGCTTGCGGGCGGAGTTCCCGTTCCGCTTGAAACAAAAGCGGAAAATGAATTTAAAGTCACCAAAGAAGAAGTCCTTGAAAAAATAACATCAAAAACCAAAATGATTGTTTTGTCATACCCTAATAATCCGACGGGTGCAATCATGACTCTTGATGAATTAAAGGGCATTGCCGAAGTTGCAATTGAGCATGACATCATGGTTTTGTCGGATGAAATATATGCAGAGCTTACTTATGACGGAAAACATGAGTCTATAGCATCTCTGCCCGGCATGAAAGACAGAACAATAGTAATAAACGGTTTTTCAAAAGCGTTTGCAATGACAGGCTGGAGGCTCGGCTATATTATGGCAAACAAAAAAATTACAAAAGCAATAACAAAAGTTCACCAGTATGCCATAATGTGCGCACCGACAACGAGCCAGTATGCTGCAATTGAAGCACTGAAAAACGGCGAAAATTCAATCAGGCTTATGGTTAATGAATATAACGACAGACGAAGAATCATAGTAGACGGTTTTAACAAAATGGGGTTGCCGTGTTTTAATCCGCAGGGAGCGTTTTACATTTTTCCGTCTATTAAATCAACAGGACTTAAATCTGAAGAATTTTGTCAGAAGCTTCTTGATGCTCAGCATGTTGCTGTTGTTCCGGGCACTGCTTTCGGAAAATGCGGTGAAGGCTTTATCAGGGTGTCATACGCATACAGTATACAGCAGATTAATATTGCTATGGAACGTATACAGAAATTTATGGATACTCTTTGATAAGGAAGTGCTATTTTAATGAGTTTTAATATTGTGCTTGTAGAACCCGAAATTCCGCAAAACACGGGCAACATTGCAAGGACTTGTGCGGCAACGGGATCAAAGCTGCATCTTGTAAAACCCTTGGGGTTTAAAATTGACGATAAGAAGCTGAAACGTGCCGGCCTTGATTACTGGGATTTACTTGACATTACATATTATGAAAACATAGATGATTTTTTTTGTCAAAACAGCGGAACATTCTATTATGCATCAACGAAGTCTCAAAACAAATACAGCGATGTAAAATTTAAAGATAATGATTATATATTATTCGGGAAAGAAACAAAAGGGCTCGACGAAGCGCTTTTAAAGAAAAATCCCGAAAAATGCATCAGAATACCTATGATAAATGATTCACGAAGCCTTAATCTGTCAAATTCGGTGGCAATAATAGTATATGAAGCGCTCAGACAAAACAACTTTTTTGAACTGCTGACTGAGGGTCAGTTAACAATATATTCATGGTAAATTTTGAAAGGATTGATTATATGAAGCCAATAAAAATAATTACCGACACATGTTCGGACATAACGCTTGAAACTGCTGAAAAATACGGAATTAAGCTCGTACCGATACATATAATTTTCGGCGATGAAGATTATCTTGACAGGTATGATCTTGATACAAAAGAATTTTATGAAAAACTGGATAATACAACAGTGCACCCGAAAACAGCGCAGATCACCGTTCAGGAACACATCGATTTATTCAATACTTATGCCGATGATTACGAAATCATATACATTCCGCTTTCGGCAAATGCAAGCGGAACATTTCAGTCGGCCAATTTAGCAAAAAATACTGTTGCAGAAGAAAAACCGGACTCAAGAATTCATATATTTGAAAACAATACATTTACATACGGTTACGGATATTGGGTTATTGAAGCTGCAAAAATGGCATCAGCCGGAAAAAGTTCGGATGAAATATTAAACATGCTCCGCGATAAAATTTATTCAACGGAAATTATTTTAAACCCAAAAACTCTTGACTACCTGCAAAAAGGAGGAAGAATAAGCCCGACAACAAAAATAATTGCCAATGTGCTTGATATATCCCCTATTCTTGCAATTGAAGACGGGCTTGTCGTAAACCGTGAAAAAGTAAGAGGAAGCAAAAAAGTACTCTCTAAAATGGTAAACATGGTCATAAACAACGCAAGTGACGATTATGACCAGACAATATGCGTAATGCACGGAAACGATATCAAAAGAGCCGAGGATTTTATTGCTGCAATGAAAGAAAAAAGTGAATATAAAAACTTTCTCATCGTTGATGTTGGTCCGTGTGTAGGTATTCATGCCGGACCCGGAGTTCTCGGAATTTCATATTTAAAAAAATAATTACATAAAAATCAAATAATGATTGTTAAAAATATATCAAAATGACGATAGTTTGATTATTATGTAAAAAATACTTGCAAACAAAAGAAAAATATTATAAAATATATAGTAGTAAATTTTGGCTTTATTAAAAATTATTTATATGAGGTGACTGCAATGAATAAAAAATCTATTGAAGACATCAATGTAGAAGGTAAGAAAGTTCTCGTAAGATGCGACTTTAATGTTCCTCTTGACGAAAACAAAAATATTACCGACGAAAACAGACTTATAGGAGCACTTCCGACTATTAAGTATCTTATTGATCACAAGGCAAAGGTTATACTCTGCTCACATCTCGGAAGACCCAAAGGTGAATTCAACCCGAAGTTCAGCCTTAAGCCTGTTGCAAAAAGGCTTTCGGAGCTTCTCGGTCAGGAAGTTAAAATGGCTGATGACGTTATAGGTGAAAGCGCCAAAGCTATTACCGCTTCTCTTAAAGACGGCGAAGTAGCTCTTCTTGAAAACGTAAGATTTCACAAAGAAGAAGAAAAGAATGACCCCGAATTTGCAAAACAGCTTGCATCGCTTGCTGAAATATATGTAAACGACGCATTCGGAACAGCTCACAGAGCACACGCATCAACAGAGGGTGTTGCAAAATATCTTCCTGCCGTATGCGGATACCTTATCCAGAAAGAAATTGACATAATGGGCAAGGCTCTTTTAAATCCCGAAAGACCGTTTGTTGCTATTCTCGGCGGAGCTAAGGTGGCAGACAAGCTCGGCGTTATATCTAACCTTATAGAAAAAGTTGATACACTTATCATAGGCGGCGGAATGGCTTATACATTCCTTAAGGCAAAGGGATATGAAGTAGGAAAATCTCTTGTTAACGACGAGAAAATATCTTATTGTCTTGACATGATGAAGAAAGCCGAAGAAAAAGGAGTTAAACTTCTTCTTCCTATCGATACCGTAGTATCTAAGGACTTCCCCGATCCGATAACTGCCGAAATCGATGTCAGAACGGTTGATTCCGATAAGATTCCTGCAGATTGCGAAGGTCTTGACATAGGCGAAAAGACAAGAGAGCTTTTTGCAGATGCAGCAAAGAATGCAAAGACGGTTGTATGGAACGGACCTATGGGCGTTTTTGAAAACCCGACTCTTGCAAAGGGTACTATTGCCGTTGCAGCAGCACTTGCCGAAACAGACGCTATTACAATTATAGGCGGAGGAGACTCAGCAGCTGCTGTTGAACAGCTCGGTTTTGCAGATAAAATGACACATATTTCAACCGGCGGCGGAGCATCACTTGAATTTCTTGAAGGAAAGGCTCTTCCCGGAATTGTTGCATTAAACGACAAATAATTGACTTTAGAGGGTGTTGCCGCATGTGCAGCACCCTATAATTTGTATGAAAACATTTTGAAAGGATTTGAATATAATGAGAACAACAGTAGTAGCAGGAAACTGGAAAATGAACAAAACCCCGAAGCAGACAACAGAGCTTATAAATGAATTAAAGCCGCTTGTTGCCGACAGCAAAAATAAATGCATAGTATGTGTGCCGTTTACATCGCTTTCAAATGCAATAGAAGCTTGCAAGGGTTCAAATATCGAAGTCGGTGCAGAAAACATGTATTTTGAAGAAAAGGGCGCTTTCACGGGTGAAATTGCTCCCGACATGCTTTCGGAAATGGGCGTTAAATATGTTATTCTCGGTCACTCGGAACGCAGACAGTATTTTGCAGAGACCAATGAAACCGTTAACAAAAAGGTACTTAAAGCTTTTGAGCATAACCTCACCCCTATTATTTGCGTCGGCGAATCTCTTGAACAAAGAGAACAGGGAATTACGGTCGAGCTTGTAAGAATGCAGACAAAAATTGCTCTCGGCGGCTTAACTGCAGATCAGGTTAAAAAATGCATAATTGCATATGAGCCGATTTGGGCTATAGGAACCGGAAAAACCGCTACAAGCGACCAGGCTCAGGAAGTTTGCAAAGCTATCAGAGACGTGGTTGCAGAGGTATACGGCAAGGATGCTGCAGATGAAATTATCATTCAGTACGGCGGAAGCGTAAATGCAGGAAACAGCAAAGAGCTTTTTGCAAAAGAAGATATCGACGGCGGACTTGTCGGCGGCGCCAGCCTTAAAGCAAACGACTTTTCCGTTATCGTAAACAGCTGATTGTATTTTGAAAGGAATAAGATTAATTATGAGAAAAAAACCGGTACTGCTTGCCATACTTGACGGTTACGGCAAGAGTGAAATAAAAGAAGGAAATGCCATTTATGCCGCTAAAACTCCGAGAATGGATGAGATAACGTCATCTAATCCGACAACCGTTATACATGCGAGCGGTCTTGATGTCGGTCTTCCCGACGGTCAGATGGGCAACTCCGAAGTTGGTCATACAAACATCGGCGCGGGAAGAATTGTGTATCAGGAACTAACAAGAATTACAAAGTCAATTGAAGACGGAGACTTTTTTGACATTCCGGAATTTAACGAGGCATGCGACAATTGTATTAAAAACGGATCTGATTTTCATATAATGGGTCTTTTGTCCGACGGCGGTGTTCACAGTCACATTAACCACCTTTTCGGTCTTATTGAGCTTGCAAAAAGAAAAGGCGTTAAAAATGTTTATATACACTGCTTCTTAGACGGAAGAGATGTCTCCCCCACAAGCGGTGTTGACTTTGCAAAAAGCCTTGTATCCAAAATAAGAGAAACCGGCATAGGACAAATTGCCACTGTTTCCGGAAGATACTATGCAATGGACAGAGACAACCGTTGGGAAAGAGTGTCTAAAGCTTATGACGCAATGGTAAACGGAAATGGAAATTACTGCGAAAGTGCCGTTGAAGCAATTGAAAAATCATATAACGACGATGTGACGGACGAGTTTGTTGTGCCTACGGTTATTACAACGGACGGCAAGCCGAACGGAGTAATAAAAGAAAATGACAGCGTTGTATTTTTCAATTTCCGCCCCGACCGTGCAAGAGAAATCACAAGAACGATCGTCGATCCCGATTTCAGCGGATTTGAAAGAAAGTTCTTTAAAACATATTTTGTATGCATGACTCAGTATGACGCTTCAATGCCGAATGTACACGTTGCATTTAAGCCCGAACAGCTTAAAAACACCATGGGTGAATACTTAAGCAAACTCGGTCTTAAACAGCTTAGAATTGCCGAAACAGAAAAATATGCTCATGTAACATTTTTCTTTAACGGCGGAGTTGAAAAAGTATATGACGGCGAGGACAGAATCCTTGTTGCCTCCCCAAAGGTTGCGACATACGATCTTCAGCCGGAAATGAGCGCATACGAAGTGACGGATAAGCTTCTTGCAGCTCTGGATACAAACAAGTATGATGTTATTATTCTGAACTATGCAAACTGCGATATGGTTGGTCATACCGGTGTTATGGAAGCTGCTGTTAAGGCAGTTGAAGCTGTCGACGAATGCATAGGAAAAATATATGACAAGGTAAAAGAAATGGGCGGCGTAATCCTTATTACGGCAGATCACGGAAATGCAGAGCAAATGATTGATCCTAAGGATAAATCGGTATTTACGGCTCACACAACAAACGTTGTTCCTCTTGTTATATCGGGCGTGGGCGACGTAAAGCTTAAATCCGGAAGGCTTGCCGATCTTGCCCCCACTATGCTTGACATAATGAATATTGATATCCCCGAAGAAATGACCGGAGAATCACTTATTGTAAAATAAGTGAGGAATTTAAAAATATTCCGTCAAAACGTTTTTGTTTTGACGGAATATTTGTTTATGAGGAAAAATTTATTCTGAATACAAAACATTATACCCCAACAATTCTGCAACGGTGCGAAGCGGAACATATATGTTTCCGCCCACAAGCTGTGCTGATGCATCGGTCTCATGAATTTTTCCGTTTATTTCATAACTTTTTTCGCCGATTCTGAAAATAACCGAGTCACTTAAATCACCGCCGGATTCGGATGTTGTATCGGAATGAGGGTTAATTGTAAAGACCGCTGGATTATCCGACTGTAAAAAGCTTTTATTGATAAAAGCACAAAACTCTTTTGCGGGAACAAGCGTTCTGCTGTTTTTATCAATAAACGGTTTCAGCGAAAAATCTGCTTTTCGACCGTTTACGGTTATATCAAGATTACTGTTTACGGTAATCGGCGGCTTTCCGAGTGCAGTAAGTTCATTTACTTTCAACAGATCATCCGCATTGTAGAGTCCATATGGAATTCTGCTCATTAAAGCACCGTATCTGTCGGCAAATCCCCACTTATCCATAAATGCATACGAAAGGCATCCGTCTGTTTTTTCAACGGTTATGTATATTCCCTCCCACGTCATTGGTTCGGGGTCAATGGATGATGTAAGAATAAAATTATCACTTATATCATAAAAAGCATTCTTATCAACATAAGCCGTTTCGGAGTCGGTATCATACATCGTTACCGTTATCGCTACGCTTTTAGCTTCCTCGCGGCTAACGCCCAAAAACTGAGACAGTGTAATTTTTCCGCCGACTGTTTCGGTTTCTGCCGCAAATACGGTTGCGGAACACAACATGAGCAAACACAGTAAAACAGAAATTATTTTTTTCATCTCAAAAAACCTCCTCTTATTGAATTGTTACGTACTCTTGCCAGCGGTAAATCAAATGGCTGTTTTTATCAACCACCCCTACACATACCCTGTATTTTTCGCCGGGATTAAATGCAGTATTCCCGTCAAACATCTTATATTGTTTTATAATTGTATGTCTGTTTAACGACGCAGGTTCTCCTT